>NZ_CP120216.1:0-605495 GCF_005144435.2 Agrobacterium leguminum | reverse complement strand
GATTCTAGCCTTGCGTCCAGCCGTTTAGAGTTAACAAAGCCCTAACGGACCAATCTCCAGGGAACGGAATGCTTGAACAGAAATTAATATTTAATGTTATTTTTCAAACAGTTAATAATATTCCTCGACGCGGGAATCCCACTTTGTTCTAGGGTCGATTGCACGGGCAAAGATTTTAGAAAGCGCGCTCAGCGCGCCATAGAGAGTTTGAAAACGCGCGGCTCGTCAAAATGCGAATGCCGCCCGGTTCTGAGATGTGCTGATTTCCCGCTAACTTAAAAAACGGGGAATTTCATGTATATCACGCTATTGCGACGCCTCGGAATGAGACCGAAAGAAAGCTGCTATCGGAGCAGCACAAGCCTAGAGCGGAAGCCTTTTCAGGGCGCCCGGGATGGGAAGTCAACGTCCATAGCGGGTATGAAAGGATCATTTCAACTATCTTCAGCTGACATACGTCTTCGCCGCTGCAAGAAAAGATCATGTATACCGAAGGTCATTATTGGCAAGAGGTTGGCCTACAAATAGGGTGAATTGAGGGCTTGTCGATCTGCCACCGCAAGGGAGTACTTATCGATGGTTAGCAGTACAACATGGTTAACTGCCCGGTGATGAAACTAAAGTCCATATTAGCTTTCTTTTAAGGGCCGGATAGTCGTAAATTCAATGGGTTGCTGTCTTGGCAAAGCGCTCACAACGACAGCCGAGGTCGGGTTTGGGGCGTAACCGTTGGCTTTTACTTCCCGATTTCAATTGAAGCGATAAGCTGAAAACTCGGCCCTCGATTTTGACCTAACGGCTTCACGCCGGAGTAGGGGAGGGGGATCACGTTCGAAATTGCCGCCTGGGGCTCGAAGTCGTCAACCGCCTCGGGCAAAAGCAGCAGTTGCGAACGATCCGTTCCTGAAAGATGTGGTATGGCGGAATCTACCACACCTTGCAAACCTCTGGAATCTCAAGGAAGTCCTTTACTCTTCGACATCGACAAACCTCTTACGCAGCCAAATGCAGGCATGTCCTGCAGGCAATCCCTCGATCCGCCCGAACTCTTCATAACCGCGAGATCGGTAGAACTCCGGGGCTTGAAAACTAAAGGTATCGACGTATGCCCCAATGCATCCGCGCTCGCGCGCAACTGCTTCGGCCCTATCCATGAGCAAACTGCCGACGCCAGCGCCTCGAACAGAGTTCGACACCCAAAGCCAATCAATGAACATCCAGGCATAGAAGGACCTTGCCTTCACTCCGCCTGTTACCACACCCTCGCCGTCGCGTGCGATGACCCACAGGTCTTCCGCATTGTCCGGACCGGCTTTGCTGAAGTTGTACTCATCCAAACCTTGGTCGATAATCTGCCGCGTGGCGGCATCTGGAGCGTCCTCGACCTCAATCGCTATCGACACCGGATCCCCCATCAAATTGCGCTACCAATCGCAAGCGCTGAGGAGAACTCGTTCGTCAGCATTGCGTCGAAATAGGATAACTGGGAGAACCCGGTTCGGCACGACAAAATCCACCCAGAGTTTTTGGACGGTCTGCCCGAAACGTGCGACACATTACGTGACGAAAACCTGTGACGTAACAGGCTTTAGGAATTACGCGACAGGTGGAAGCTTATTGACCCAGGAATGCCGATACTCATCATAGACGGACTGCGTGGGGGCGGGGAAGCTCGGATCAGCAAAAGACCCAATGCCAACGGCAACGAGGTCGGGCATTCGTTGAGGCTCCCAATAAACCGTCGATCCGCATTCAGGGCAAAAGTGAAACTCCACCGGAAAGCCTTTATCGGACTGGCGTGAATAGCACTTACTCGGGCCTTCTATCTGAACATCCGGACGGACAAAAAACGCGGCGACGCCGTAGCTGCTGCCGGTGCGCTTCTGACAGGCCAAGCAGTGGCACAATGATACTTTTCTCGGCTCGCCAGCGCAGGTTACGCGAAGGTCACCACAAACACAGGTCGCCAGTCTCACCATGACAATCTACCTTCTAGGTCTTGCTTGTAAGCAACTTGATCCCGGCAAAGGTGAAGAACACCCCTAATCCCGCGTCGATCCATCTGCGAGCACGGTCATACGCCATGACAACGCGCCTGGTGGAGAAGGCGAAGGCATAGGCGATGTGCCCGACAACCGAGAGGATCGTGGTTCCGACGACGATAACGAGCGCAGTCGATACGGGCGCGGAGTGCGCGAGGCCGAGCGACATGATTGCGATCCACGTCAACGCCGCCTTCGGGTTGGTCATCTGGACTGTCAGGCCACGCAGGAAATATGTGCGGAGTTTCCCTTCCGCCAATCCGGCAGGGTCCATGATCGGTTTCGTCGAGGCGGCCGAGCGGAAGGCTTTGAACGCCAGCCAAAGAAGATAAAAGCCACCGACGATCTTGATTGCTGTCAGCACCGAAGCGTAGGCGGCAATCAATGCCGTCAGACCGATCGCGGTCATGGACGCCCAGAGAAACGATCCCGCAGAAATACCGAGCGCCAATGCGATGCCCGCTTTACGGCTCACGGTCATCGACGTTCCGACGACAGAAAGAATATTCGGACCGGGGCTAAACATCCCGAGCACAAAGGCACCAAAGGCCAAACTGATTTCTGGCAAATGCTCCATATGGATCACCTCCGTTTGTCGCGAAAATCCCTAGTTTATTTCCGGTTTTGCGTTTGACTTCTGCGACGTCGCGGAAATCTGATTTTTGCAACACGTTAGCGAAATGTAGCTCGATGGCCAACGCTTAAAGCCTGCCGCTTTGGTCAGATGGCCCGGCTGCGGTTCGCCTCCGTTGCCGAAGCGAGTCCGGTACAAAACGGCTCGCCCGAGAGCTTCAAGGCGCACTCGACCTCGCTCATCGCGGCGGACGCCAGCCGCCAAGACTGCGCGTTTGACTGATGTCTCAGCGATCCCGACTGGGCAGGATGCAACAAGCTTGTGTTCGATTATGCAAACAGCAACTCACGGGCTGAAAATATGCCCGCCATCTCTTGTGCAGCCGCCGTCGACAGACCTTCATTGAAATCGTTAGTGAAACATCGACCCACATTCTGCGTCTAAGCCTATCAGGCTTATGACATTTTTCCTTTTGAAACGGCAAAGTAAAAGCCACACCAGTGTCGCGTTGACACGCCTCGACGAGCGCATCGCCCGTTCACCCGTCGGCCCCGGCTGGCTAGAACGCCAGAATTTTGCAGACGCCTGCGCTTCGCTGTGGATTGACGGCGAGCTCGTCCGTCTCGAAGACCTCGTCCTCCACGACGCGTTTCGCGACACCCGCACCCCAACACACGAACTCACCATCGCCCGCGACGTGCTACGCACCCGCCGACGGATTTCCGCGCAGTCACCGGGGTGGGTACTGTCCGGGGATGGTATCCGAACCCTGCGACAAACATCGGACATCAATCCGGTCGGCGCCGAGCCTGCGGAGCCAATCGTCGTCATGCGGGCCGCGGTCCCAAACGAACGGGAAGGGGAGGGGATGACGCCGACGACGCACAAGATCTCCCCGGCGTCGACTATGCAGCTATCGATGCGCTGCTCGCGCGCTCTGACGCCGCGATCGAACGAGCCAAAAAGCCCGGCCGGGCTCCGGCCGATCCGCTGGTCTATGATCTCGATTGGGACGAGGACGCGCGGCTGGAAGAGTGGCGCGGCGTGCTCCGGCAAGCTGAACATCTGCCGACGGTGCTGCAGGCCATCGTCGCCCTCGATGCCTGGAACGAGCTTTCCGTGTTGCAGCACGCGCCCTGGCTCGGCCGGCTGTCGTCCGCGTCGATCCTTCGGGAGGCAGGTATTACCACCGGTGCCCATCTCGCCGCCATCAACCGTGGCCTCAAAACGATTCTCGTCGATCGGCGCCGGCATCGCGACCGGGAAGCCCGGCTGCTTGCCATCGCTTATGGTATGTTGGCAGCCGCCGATATCGGCATGAAAGAACATGACCGGCTAGTTTTGGCGAAAACTATGTTCGAGCGAAAACTGGAGGGGCGCCGGACATCTTCGAAACTGCCGGAGCTGGTCGAGCTGGTGATGGCGAAGCCGCTGGTGTCGGCCGGGATGGTCGCGAAAACGCTGGATGTGACGCCGCAGGCGGCGCGGCGGATCGTTTTGGAACTGGGTCTGAGAGAGATGACGGGGAGGGGGAGGTTTCGGGCGTGGGGTGTACTGTAAGCTTGCGAGGTTAAAATTCCATTTCGTGTCGTCCGTAAAACGGTCAGCTCGTGAGGTTCAGTTGCGATTCACGGCCACAATCGGGTTCCCCGGGGTTTTTTTAGGGTCAGAGTAGGCGGCCATCGTTAGTTGTGCAACTTCCGCTCCATGCCGCGCTATGCGGTCGAAATTTGCCTCCGTTACGCGCGTTAGGTTCGTGGGGTAGTTCAGGCAACTTAGGCAGTCCTCATCACTGAGATATCCGCGAACGGCCTCAGCAGATAGGCCTAATTGCCTAGCGGTCGTACCCATTCGAAACAAAAACCCCTTGATCTCATCTCGCCGGATCGCGTTGACGAGCATGCGCGAGCGAAGCGCCCGAATCTGATCGGACGCAATATCGAAAAGCCGGGGAGAGGCGAGCCGACCCGCGGCCAAGCTACGCACCAAACCCGTTGGCCTACCCAAGGGGCCGGAGGCGTCACTACAAATGAGAAGATCACATCCCTTCAATCCGCCCATCGGTTTGAAGAGTGGTTCAAGGGCCATGTTTTCATAAGCGCCGCCATCCCATAGTCGCACGGTCGGCGAATTAGGTTCGATCTTTCGAATGGGTCGCTTGGTGGCCGGGTCAGTCTGCCACCAACCATGCGCTGGCAATGGAAGCTTCAGTGCGCCGATGACATACGGAACGGCGGCGGAAGCCGCAATCGCGTCCGATAGTTGGACCAACGGTGAATAGTGTGTTCCAAACTGCCAGTCGCCCATCGAATCGCGTGTAAAGCGCCAATTCTTCCCGGTCTCGAAGCATGTCGTGTTTATGTGCCAGATTGGCGCCACCGGGAGATCTGAGAGCAACATTCGGATATTCCAACGTTGCTGCAAGAGGCGCGACAAAATTTGTGCACGGGCAGACAGTATGCGAATGTTCTCCGTGAATACCCCCCAGAAACCGAGTGCGCGAAAACTGAACAGATCGCCTGAAACCAAGCGCGTTCGAAGCACTGGGTAGATGGTTGTAAGGTACTGCGTTGAGGACGGCCATTGCCCCGCCGCTTCTGAAAAAACCGCTCCGGCAATGAGGCTTCCACCAGATACCGTCGATATTTGTGAGATCTGCTCAAGCAGATTGAACTCGGCGAGATATTTCATCACGCCGAGGTGGAATACGGCCGCTCGAACGCCTCCGCCGGACAGGGCCAGTCCGACACGCAGGTCGCCTGAGGTCATCGCATCTCTCCGATCAATATGCTGGTCTCATTTTCCGCAAGAATGAGCGAAAGGGCCGGCATTCCGTCCAGGTTCAAGATCATTGAGAGATCGGCTATCTGTTTAAGATCGGTCCCGCTTGGGCTAGCCGAAGCGCCAAGCGGATGCGAGTGCCACTCTCCGATGTAGCGCGTTTGGCCGCCTGTTCGCGCTTGGGCCTGTTCGATCGCTTGGCGCAATCGTCGCGTTCCGCGAACGAAACTGGTTGGCAGCCCAACGCTATCGACTGGCGCGGGCAGCGCGTGCGTGATCGCGATCGTCTTGGCATTGTAGTCAATGATCCCCGTTAGCGGCCCGCCCGTTTCGTTCGGTAACGCCAAGGCGCGCCGCTGTCTTAGCTCGAGGCTCAGCAACCGTGGAAGGAGGATCGTCCAGCTGTCGACTGAATGGCATTCGACTTGAGCTTCGGGGTCGACACAGCTTACACTGCCACGATCATCAATCGTCCAGATCTTCACGACAGGTTCGGAAGCCATGATGTTGGTCGAGATGCCATGCGCGATCAGCCCGGTCAGGATGGCGAGGGAGCTCGCTGGGATTCTGTTGGTCAGCGCCCTGCAAGCACCGGTGTATCGCAATTGGCGGGGGGCGCCCAGATGGTCGGTGAAGACGGGATTGCCTGCGATGGCATGAAGGTAACATGCCTCCAAGTCTCGGAGGTTTGTCGACCGGTCGCTGGACTCGATCATCAGCACCGCAGACTTGCCGTTCGGTGTGAAGAAGGCACAAACTCGTCTCGCCGGGGAAGGGTGATCAGCAAGAAACCGGGATACCGGCACCGATGCAGAAGCATCAAAGAGGAGTTCTCCATGGGCGAGAGCCTGTTCGAGTTCACCGCACCGCGGAACGCGGAGGACATTCTCCTGAATGAAGGCAGAATCCGTGTCGGGTCGAATTAGTCGCAAGCGTTTGGCGAGTTTCTCCGCCTTGCCGTGTCCAAGATCGGCGCTGGTTAGCGTGTGCCGGGCGACGTTGTGGGGCAAGAAGTCGTCGTCATCGACAATAGTCCATGAGAATAGACCCTCTCGCGCGAGTGTCTCTGACACCGACGAGCCAAGCGAGCCTGCTCCGATCATAACCATATGGCGTTTGTCTACAGTGGTCTTGCCCGCAATTGTGGTTCCGCGCTGAGCATCCAACTCGTAGTGAACCGGAGCGTAGTATACAGGCAGATCCAATCCCATTAGATTCAGAGTAGTCGACAATCGACGCACAAATTGGATGCCCCTTGCAGACCCGGACGTATTTCTATCGAGGACGCCCATACGAACGCCGATTTCACCAGGGCTGGCTTCGCAAATGAACGCCATGGGCATTGTCGCCCCCACAGCGCCGGTGTGCGGGTGAACCTGCGGCATCCGCAACAGGATGCAGAAAATCCAACGGTCCTCGCTATCATTCTTACCAACTGCGTGCCAATCGAGGATCGATGTCTGAAGTAGCGTCGAGAAATCGACGCCTCTTTCAACCAGCATTTCCGAAAGCTCCAGCAACGTCCTCGGCGCGAACCGAATGCGCCGCATTGCTTGCGGCTCAACATCAACATGCAGAATGTGGACCTGGAGCTGCACTGATCTTTGACGTGCCTGGTTGGCAGCCCCCACGATCAGGAACCGGAGGCGCGAGTCGCTTGCTATGACGTTCAGCGGCGTGCGGTCATTCATCGCCCTTTCGCCATCGGCTGAGACGATGATCTGGTGACCGCCCGCATACGCAAAGAACGGGTCAAAGGGCTGATCATCGCCATGCAGCTCGCCCTGGCTGGCTTTTGCAAACCAGGTTTGAATCCGTAACATTAATTCTGACGCCGTGTAGCCGCTGCGGATGTCGACCCACGGGCGATCGTCGATACAAAGCGCGCACGGGTGTCCACTCGGCACCAGGTTTTGATGCGGCGTGTCGGGAAAGTCGGGACGCGCCACGAGGACGGCTGGCGCGTGATCGCTTTCGCGGAAAAAACAGACTGATATCGTTTCGACAGGGTTGATGGGGTAGACCGGCCGTTGCGGCAAGTCTACTTGGATCTCGAACGAGACGATCTCAACCCCCATTTTATCCATTAACCGACACTCGCGCAACGTGGCGAATTCCGAGGACGCGCCGAAGATGTGGGCGGCCAACGAACGGGCGAGTGGAGATTTCAGCGCGCTCCGCTCTATTTCGATGCTATTCTCGGGCTGCCACATAGTATTATCCAGCCCGCGTAGGAACAGCGGCTGCTGCACTCGAGACGGACGCGGCTGCGGTAAAGACCACTGCGACACCGGCCGCGGTGATCTTGAGCTTGATCGGCTTCGGGTTCGAACGTGTCGGAGTCTCCATCGTCACTTTGAACTGACCATTCGAATCCTTGATGATTTTTTTGTAGTAGTTGGCCGCCTGACGATGGGGCGGCTGCGCATCCAGGTCTTCCTGGGTGCTCTTCTCCGGGATTGGCCAGCTCGGCGAGACGATAATTTCCTTCTCGCGGGCGAGTTCCTCGAACAGCCATCGGACATCTTCGACCGGCTCGGTGATATCTTCCCCTTTGACGGACGAGAGAGACTTATACGAGCAATGATGGAAGAGCTTCAGCACATCCCAATGCAGTCGATGTTCGTTACCGTGCTTACGCGTGGTCTGAACGATTTGCGACAGCGTTTCGTGATTGATGTCTGCACCGAGAAGAGCATAGCTCTCGCTGTTGCCTTCACGAGCGGTCATCTGGACCACGATCGAACCTTCGTTCCGATCCTCAAGTCCCGTATTTGTACGCCAGGCGAAGGGGCTGTGCACAAAAAATTCGCACTGGCCGGCATCGTATTTCGAGAAGCCTGGGACAAGCTCGCCAGCATCGACGATGCAGTGTTGACGCTGCTCGATGGTCAAGTCCCATTCGGCCAGATATTTTGCAAGCCTCTCCGGACGCGAAAAAACCTTGATGCCATAGCCTTCCTTCAGCCGATGGCGGGCCTCCTGACGGATACTCCAGGCGTCGCCCTCCAAATCAGGCTCGGTGATAGCCGTGGCTGGCACCCAGAGTTCATCGATCTTAATGCGATCTGGACCCTGATGAATCCGGGCGTAATCGAACCAGAAGAATTCCGAGGCGCCGCAGATGTGATCGTCATCGAGATGGGTAAACGCGACGACTCGGAAAGAATCGCGTCCTGCGTCGTCGAGCTCGTCCCGCAAAGCCTTCGGGAGATCGATACGTTTGTCGGTAGGGTCGCTACCACGCATGTTGGCGTAATCGAGCAAGATAAGATCATCATTGGCAAGCCGAAGAAGGGTTGTGTCCGCATTGCCGAGAGGAAAAAAAGTCATATAGGCAGGCATAAAGGGTCTCCGTTCGGCGAAAGCCTCGGGCTCGCCGTCATTAAGGGTTTCTGGGAATAGTTTTTATATAGAGGATACTAATTGTATCCGTCAAGTATATATTCTCATGCGACGCAATTTTTGTGATGCCGGGCGCATCCGCCTTGAACGGGAATTCAGTGAAAGGAATATTAGGAGGTCATCGCGTCGTGCGAAGGTCGCGCACTATAACGTTGGCGAGCCCATCGCCTGACAGGTGCCGTTCAAGCGCAGATTGGAATTTGTCGTGATGCTTACGCACGACAGCTTCCTTTTGGGGGTCAAGTCCGAGAGTTTTTTCGTCGATCGTCCGATCTAGGATCACATACTCGACTTGAATATCGGGCGGTACCAGTGCGACGGTCACCTGCCTGTGAAGTGAGTTCAAATGGCTATCATCGAAAATCACACTGGCTCCCGACTCAAGTAGTTGCTGAACCTTCATTTCCAGCTCTTGGCGAACTCGCTGAGGGGCACTAGTTCCCATTGTCGAGGAAGAAACGATGGGAAGCCCCTGTGCGGTTGCCCAGGTGGTTTTGCCGCCAAGCGACGGACCGATGGTCAAGACCAGTTTTTGCCCGGTCCGGGGCCAACGCCAACCCGGAACAACCGGCGGGAAGCGCTCTGACAGTTGCTGCCACCAAATGTCGATGTCCCGCAGCCTAGACGGATCGAGGAGATGTCCATGAGCCAAATTATTGCGAGCGCCTCTGAGCGCTTTCAACCCTGCCCGATCACTTTCTGATAGATGGCCTTGCAGCAATGTCTCGAGGTCATAGAATTCCAGCTCCCAGGGATCAACGATCTCTCTTACAGAGGAGCCGAACATTCTTCGGTAGGGGTGCTCAATACTGACAAGACGTGAGAGGCTTTGTTGATGCTTCGCAATGACGCCACGCCTTACGATGTCAAGGCAGGGCAGTATCGACTTCATTTGCGCCGCCCAAATGCGTCGCGGCACTTCCCGATGATATCCATGCGCAAAAGCGGCAGCGATTTGCGGAACAGGGACTGCGCCCCAAAGATCGACAAGGCCGTTCTCCCATGATGGGAAGGGCCATGTTTGCGATCGAGCAATGTCCGCAATGCGGTCATGTGGAAGAAGCTTGTCGTTTTCACTCCAAGCTTTGGATGCCTCAAGAATGTCACGCGACCAAGCAGCAATCTCAAGAACAGTACCAACAGCTACAGTTTCGATGAGGGTATCTGAATGCAACAGACCTATAGTTCCGGCCCAGGCATAGGTATCAACCGCGGTTACGGCCCCGATCAGTTGTTGTCGTGGAAGATCGGCGGACAGCCGTAGCTTATCGTCATCGTTCAGTCCTGGAGGTGGCAGGACCAGCAGATAAGGCCCGCCATCGTGACCGATCCTCACTCGCTCGTAAAGCACGGCTCTAATCAATGCGCTCCATTGGCTGATAGCGCTAGAGTCGAACCCCTCCACAACAAAAATCGAATTTGAGAATTCGGGATAGGCCAAGAATTCGGCGATCGAACCGATCGAAATGCCGCTGGACCCGTGCCCGCGGGCTAGCGAATGAACGATTGAAGCATCCTTAGCAAAGTCTGTCGCTCGGATGCGTGTGGCGGAAAGAGCGAAATCGTGATCGGCGGCAAAGCCGATCGCGTCCAGCAGTCCCTCTGGGAACGGCCGCGGACATTCTGCCAGCGCGATTCCCCGTTGCAGGAGGCTAGCCAGCAAATCGGAGATGAAACGTGCAGGCCCGGGGAGATTCCACCACTCCATGATAGGACCGTCTAACGCTTTGACGTCAACATCACCTTAGCGATGCTATTCATCGAAATAATTTGGGCGGATCCGCTGTTGGGATCGGCAGCCGTTATCGTCAATATCCCCATCAACAGACCAAAGCGCACGACCGACGATGCCGCAGACTGATCATCGAGTAACGACAACACCATTTCTGGCGTTTCGCCATCCAATTCCGCGACTGTCTGGAATGTTTTGATGTATTCTGCCGGGACGCCAAAACGAGTCACAACGTCTTCCAGGGTCAGAGAAGCCGACAGGTCCTGAAGTGATTTTGAGACCATCGTACTCGAGGACGCGGAAGCGAAAAGCATTTGGCAAAGATCGTTCCAACCACCTGTCACTTCGAGTATCCTGTCTATAGTTTGCGGTTTCAGGCTATTGATCGTGTCCAGCTTCGCAGCGATGTAAGATCGCGACCATGGCTTCAATGTTTCGACCTGAACCCGCGGTGGCAGCTTCATCCCGTAAGGAAATGCTTGCGACCATGTTTCGGCATGCCGAGCTCCACCTACAAACACAAGTCGAACGCGCCCTCGAATAACATTCGGTTGTTTGGCCGCGTCCCGAACCCAATCGGGCTTCCAATCTGTCAGGTGTGAGATGATGAGGACAAGTACCTGGTCATCCTGCCGAGCTCGCTTGATATCGCTTATCAGATCCGCACGATCGCGCCAGCCTCTTGCCTCGACAACCAAGCGCGGATTATTGGTTCGCTTTAAGGCGAGATAAACATGCTCGACATTCGCGACTTGCGGCCCGAAAATGACGAAAGTGGCGGAAGGATCGATTTTTGCATCTAGTATCGCTGCTTCCTGGCCGTCGGTTAGCGGAGAAATCCGTGCTTCGCTGTCAGAGCGGCCGCCAACGGTGAGCCGCGAACGCGCATTCTTGGGATCGAAATGATCTTCCGGTGTGCGTCCGTGGAAACTATAAATGCGCGCAAGAAGGTCTTCTTCATCGGTGACCATGAGATCGAGCAGCATCCTTGAGCGGAGTCCCCATTTGCCTGCCGGTATCCGGCGAAGGATGCCGAAACCTTCCATCTCATCGAGGAGATAATCTATCTCTGCCGGGTCACTTCCCTTTGGGAATGCCTCGGGCCAGTATTTGATCGCACGTTCGGCCACCTCGCTGGTCGTCATGCCATCACCATCTATGCCTTCCCCAACATCAATCAGCGCGCGCTCCGCGATGATATAGGTTAGAAGTTCATATCGTTGCTCGATGTGTTTGATGGTTTTTTCAAAGCTTTCGTAGAGCTGCGCCCGTATGCGCTGATCTTTCAGCGCACGGTCCACCATCGCCGGCGTGATGTTCCAGACCAGCTTGCCTGTGGATTTTTGATGGTCCTCAATGATGTCGAGCAGACCTTGGCAGAAGACCTGCAGAAGGATTGGGTAGTAGTTGGCAAAGCTCAAGATGCGCCAGACATCTTCTCGATTGGCAAATTCATAGCCAAGCGCCGCTAACGGCACACGTACGAGTGCCTCGGCATCGCCGGCGTCTCCATTGACGAGAGGGCCGATCCGAACAGGATCGTTCGAAATTTGCGCAAGCGGCGAATTCTCGGCCTTGGTGATGCGCGAGACGTTGTGCAGCCCCGAGAGGATGAACTTGAACCGGTGATTGGTGTCGTTCATCAGAGAAATGAGTCGCAAGACGTGGTGATGCTGCGCCTCTTTTGCTTCCTGGCGGACAAAGTTGTCTGCCTCATCGAGCATGAGCAGAACTCTTCGACGACCATCAGCCTGCAGATAGTCCTTGATGCCTTGTTCGAATGCTTCGGGGGTGAAAACAGCCTTTCCGGCAAAGATGCCGCCGAGGACGGTAGACGCTTTCTCCCACAGAGATTTGGAAGACGAATCCGCCAAGTCGATGTAGCCAAATTGAGCGTTTGGCGGAGCTCGACGTGCAAGGTGCCGGAGGAGTGCGGTTTTGCCGAGTCGACGCCCGCCATACACAATGTAAGATCCAAAGGGATCCATGATGCTTGCCAATTCTTTCGCGCGCCCTTTGAACATTTCCGGCGGAACTTGCGAGCGCCCGTAGTCCTGATAGGGTTTCGCAACGGTCGAAGCTTGAGCAATTTCGAACATCGCTAGACGCCGCTGCTCCGGCATCGTCAACACAGTTACGAGGAGGATCTCATCGACGACAAGAAGTTTGCGACGGCGGCGAAGGCACTCGAGTTTCAGGCTGTCGCGGCGGTCCGCTGATAGGGATCCAAAGTACAGAACCAGAGTTCCTCGGTTTTCTGCGCCTTCAGATAGAGCAAGTAAGTCGCTGATCGAAACGGAGTTGTGGGCTGCCGCAATCTGCCACGAGCCTGACGTCATGCTACCGAAATCTGGCAAGATGAGCGATGAGACGTCAAACGGCAGGTTCATCGTCGCGTCGATGACGAGAAGTTGCCGGTCGTCGCTCTTGGTTTTATTGATCTCTACGAGCTGGCAGTCATATGCAATTTGGCTAAGGAGCGCCAAAAGATTCGCCGACAGTTGAGGGCTACCAAGCCCAGATTTCATCTGGCGTTTGAGGTGCTGCCACGATTTAAGAATTTCATTTGCTTCGTCCCGCTGCTCGTAGCCAAGCCTTGAAATGCCGAAGACACCATCGTCGGTCCCCGCTGCAAGACTTTGGCCGAGCTGAACGAGATCGGCTCCCTTGATACTGCCGAGGATAGAGCGGAAACGCGCGAGGTCCTTATTCGCAACGCCAGCCTCTAAAATTGGTCGTCTTGTTTCACCCGGCGCGAACATCGCAACCCAATCAGAAAGGGTCGCGAGATCGTCAGACTCCAAGAGCTTTTGCAGGGTTTGGCGTTCCCCGTCGTTGATGTCGCCCGACGCAAAGAGTTCGGCTATCCGGTTTGCGAGTGCGGCCTTACCTTCATCCAAGAGTTTACGCGCCTGTTCTTCCAGGTCGATCAGGCGGGCGAAAGCCGCATTGACGTCGGTTACTCGTGCGCCTTCCACCTCCTCGGGCATGAAATCCCACGCAAGCTCGTCAACCGGTTTGTTTGTTATCACCGAACGAAGGCTCTCCTCGAGATCGGTGGCGCCCTTCAAACTGCCGAGTGCCATGCGGCGAACCTTCTGCAGCAAGGCGGCGACGCTTTCATACCGCGTGTTGAGCTGGCCGCGGCGGACGCTCTCGGCCGTTGCAACGCGCGCTTCAAGAGCCTCGAACTCAGGTTCACTCACATCGAAGTATTTCCAGAACTGCAAAAGTGCGTTCGCCGCCAAGAACGCGTCCTCCTGGCATCGCTGCTCCACCGTGTGCCTGAACTCCATGTCTTTGGCATGGCGGAGCCGGGGGAGGTCACAGTCCGTAATTGCTTTGATGAGCTTCGGACTATCTGCAGGGGAGGGGAGCCAGGCGTGACTCCATGTCATTTTCGGCAGCCAAAACAGCGGGACATGGAGCGCAAGGTTGACCGCCGACCGATCGAAATCCGGCGTCTGACTGCCGCGCAGGACACTGGCTAGGCTTGACAGAACGTCGCTGGCATATTGATTGGCGCTGCGGATAAGAGGATCGTTTTCGTCCTTCGGTAGGTGAGCCGTAAAATGATCGATTCCTGCCACGAGACCGTCTATTAGACGCCGGACAAGAACCTTGCGCCCTGCTGTCGCCTGAAATTCGTCTGCCTGCCGTGTCGCATCGGTAAAGTCCTGGCACATAGAAGCGAGATCGGAGAGAAATGCGACCAAGCGTTCTCGTGCGGCACCATCGATAACCTGGCCATGGCCCACAGTCTCGGCAAGTCTTTCCAGTGATTGCATGATCCGAGCGCGGTCGCCGAATTCGGCTGCGAACCTTGCGGCGCCAGCACTTGCTCGCGGCGTCTGCATGGCCATCATGAGTATATTGAGTTCGCCCTGCGAGGAGAACAATTCCTTCTTGACCTTTTGCCCTAACGCGAACCGGAAGTTCGACGATTGGAAGGCCTTTATTTTCTCCAATATTCGCTGCCGGCGTTCTTCCAGATAGGACCGATCAGCCTTCGCATCCCCAGCCGCTGCGATGTTTTGAAAGGTCAGCGGAAAATTGGATTTTCGGTTTTCCTCCAAGACTTCGCGAATCCGAAAAAAGTCGGCACAATTGCTATTCGCTTGAAGAAGGTCGATAATGACGAACGCATTGGTGCTTTCCGACACGTTGAACAAGGCGGTTGGGATCACGGCAGCGTAGAGCGCGATCTGCCGTGCTTTGTCCCTACTCGTCTCAGACGCAGCGATTTCGGAGGCGATAATCGCACATGCTTCCAGCGAGTCTTTAAAGCCCTCAGGTTCGTACTTTGAGCCGATCATTTCCTTACCGAGAGCGATGATCTTCAACTCGTCCGCGCTGAATGCAATATCCGCTGCCGGCATGATTTTTTCGCACGCACGGGCAAAATGATACCCAAGGCCCCATTCATGGTGTGCGAAGAGATCGGAGGCCTTGGACTTGATGTCGGCCACGAACGGATCGATTGCGGCCTCTTCCAACGCCTCGGCAATCTCGGGTGAAGGTATCTCGAAAGGGTTGTCGTCCTCGTGAAGAAATGTAGCCCCGTCGGGGAACTCAGACCGGTCCGCAAGGGCATTGCTCTCGATTGAGCTATTCTTGACCTCGCCAGGGCGATCGCTATGGTCTTGCCCGACGACGCCGCCTAATCGTAACAAAACGACTACATCTTCGCAACGTTCGAAGGCAAGACGGGCCGAGTGCTCGATGGTCTCGAGGAGAGACTGGGCATGGAGGAGATATTGCTTTGGTGGAAGCGTCGACGGCGCCTGATACTGCGCGTATGTCTCGCGTACATGCTGCGCCGCCAGCTGGGCGGTTTCGAACAAACGTTCTGCTTCAAGCACGTTTTCAAGAGGCGCTTTGATTGGGATCAAAGCAGCTGCATCGAACACGCGCTCAACCAAAAGCGCAAGATCATCCGCCAATAGTTCGAGTTCCACCAGGACGCTTCTCACCTCCTGGAGAGCCACTTGCATCCGAGCGGTGAACTCTTCAGTCGGACCTTGTCCCCTAAACTGGCTGTAATGGCTGACGTGGCTCTCAAGTGAGCCGATGAGGGAACGGAGTTTTTCAACCAAATCTGAATCCGGCTCGGCCGCCTTGGCAGACGACGCCAGATTAGAGATCGCTTCAAGATCGCTGGCCCACGCGTTCATCACGCGACTCGGATCATCTTCGACCAGTTCAATGGTATTTTCGTCGGGCTGAGTCGTCGCTTCACCCTGCGACACCGATGGTTCCATTTCGCGAGAAAATGCGTCGTCGCCAGATTTGGACTCTTGTGAGAAAGAAACACTGAGGTGTGCAAATTCCGAAGACGAACAGGACATCAGCGTTAGAATGTATTCCCGGAGATCCGGAAGAGCTTCTGCGACGTTGTACATCGACAGTGGCTTGTCGGGACTAGCAAGAGCGGACCATTCAAGAATGACCACAGCGGTCGCAATCTCGCCGCGGCCCTTCACGGCGAGGTCGGCCAGTTGCTGGCGCGTTGCTTCTTGGTTCGAAGAAGCAGCCGGTTTTACGCCAATGCTTCGGCATGCTTCGACATACCGCGTAAAAAGCCGTTTGACCAAGGGGCGTTTCCGTTCGTTGGCAGGCTCGATCTCTCGCAGAAATAGACGAAGAAAATAGGGGTATCGCGTTGCTTCAGGGAGGAGGTCGAAAACTTCATCCACTTCGGGCCGTTCGACCGGCCAGGCGAAGCCTGTTACGGTTTCAACCCGTGGCCCCCATTTTTCGTGGAACAGTCGAATTTGGCGATTGGAAATCGGTATCCAATTTTGGAACCATGCGGCATCGATCCGTGGGGGCAGCGTCAGTATTGGGCTGCGCAAAATTTCGCGATCGACAACGGAATCAATTTTAACGCTAACGCCCACGCCCTACCTCCCCTAGAAACCGGCTTACGATAAATCCATTTTTAGGTGTATGGCCAGATCAGATCCCGACACGCGGCAGAGCGGACTTGAATTCTTCCCAGTTTTCCACGACTACGGGTCTCTCAGCAGGCCGATCTGCTGCGGAACTGACATCAAGTCGGAGCCGTTTTTGAAAATAGTATAGCATTGCGTATCGGACGGGCATGCATACTTTGCCTTCGCTCATGGCGTAATCTAGGGCTACTGTGCGCCGTTGCGGTTCCGACAAATCGGGGTTTGGGCAGAGGATTACCTCGAAAAAATTGTTCCAGTCTTTGTCATCAATATCGAGCCCACCTGCCGGTCCCTCGTTTCGGATGTCCTCACACCGGGAAAGGATGAAATCTTTGTAGTTACCATCCAAATGACAAAAAGCCCGGACATGCCAGCGAAGGCCGTCACTCCCAAAAGCGTGCGGCGTGATGCGGCGCCAGATGCTACCGGTCCGATGAGAACTCATCGATTGGTAATAGATCTCGGCCGATTGCCGGCTTCTGATCAAGCCAACCATGGCCTTTAGAACCGAGGGCTTGATAGAGCGGAACGGTATCGGCAAGGAATCTGCCGGCGGAGCGTGAGATATCCACGTTTCTTCGATCCCTATTACATCATCAGCAACCGATTTGAGCTGGGCAAGATATCGATTCGCGCTTGGATTTAGAAATCGAGGTTTGAATGACGCAGTCGGGACGTATCGCTTCTCCCGCGTGTCATAACGCAAATTCTCTGGTTCCATTTTCTGATATAGCGATAAGTCGTTCGAAGCTTGAGGAACCGATACACCAAATGTGTCGGTTATGTCGCCGCGACGTATGCCGCCCTCCCAAAAACACCGAAACTCAATGAACTCCAATCGCTGTTCCGTCCCCCACCGCAAACCGCTACCTTCAGCTTCCACCATATTCTCCAAACGCTGTCAGATCAGTATAAGAACTATACCGATTATTTCAACCTTTGCAACAAAGTCAAAACGAAGAGAGACTGGATGAGATGGGTACTGATTGTCAAAAACCTGCAGAAGAAAAGTGTTGGCGGGCCTTCCGACAAAATTTATTGGTTAGACCACCGGTACCCTAGGTGCATCCCTCCCGTCGATTTCAGGTCAGCTTTAAAGCGCTGCGAGCGGGTCGTTTGAAGTCACATGGCATCTGTGCGCGGGACGTTGCCGTGGTTTAGCTGACGGTACTTTCCGGCTTTGGGAATCTACCGTCTAGTTTTGACGCTATCCGCAATGGTTGCGTCACCGGTAAATATCCAAAGGATTCAATAGCTGAATACGGCTTAGACAATCGAGAGGGAGGGGTCGCTGGTTCGGGTCCTTTCAACTGCGAATGCGGTTGCGGAATGGTGGGTTCGGTGATCCGTATCCTTATCAGACCTAAGAAAGACGTGCTTGGACAATAACAGCCTGAAACTTTGTGTAGAATTTGTCATTCAATTGCATTACTATCTTGTCAGATATGGAGATAGCCATGGCCGCAAACGCACTTGTCCAAACACGTATTGATGCCGAAGTTCGGGATCGTGCCTCTGCCGTTCTTGAGAGCATGGGCCTTACAGTATCCGATGCGGTCCGTATATTGCTTACACGGACTGCCAACGAAGGGGCGCTCCCCCTTGAGCTCCTTTCAGGCAGCGAGGCTCATGACGCTTGGTTTCGCAACAAGGTGCTCGAAGCGTTAAACGATACTCGCCCGGACGTATCCGACGACGAGGTTGAGGCGCATTTTGCCGAACGTCGAGCGGCTGCCCGTCTTAAAGCTGGTGCGCTCAAATCGTGAAACTTACCTGGTCTGCGTTCGCGTTATCGGATCGCGACGCCATCTTCACATACATTGAGGCAGATAATCCTGCGGCCGCCGTTCTGGTCGACGAACGGATAGTCGCAGCCTCGCGTCGCTTGCTCGATTTTCCCGCCAGCGGTCGTGTAGGTAGAATTGCCGGTACACGCGAACTCGTCATCAACGGCACGCCCTACGTAGCCGCTTATGCGGTTACCGACACGACAGTTCGAATTCTTCGTGTCCTGCATGGCGCGCAGGAATGGCCAGAGTCTGTGCCGATAAGCTAAATCGATTCTTTCCCGTGGGGCCGACGGTTCGACTCTTATCAACTGCAAAGGTGGTCTTGAGGCCGGCAGTTGGACCAAAGTGGCCGCCGACCACCGCTACAATTGGGATTGCTTATTATTTGGCGCTTGAGAGATGGAATGTCTTTCCCGATCGAGAGGAGGCAGGTGAGATTTCGTGCTCTCCACTGCTGCGCAAAATCTCACCTTGGATGCGGACCGATATAGCGGGATTGTGGGCGAATAAGGCGCCCTGTGCGCTCCTGTTCCAATACATGGGCGGTCCAGCCCGCCATACGCCCGGCCGCAAAGACATTGGTAAAGCTGCCGCGCGGAAAACCCACCGCTTCCAGCACGAGTGCGGTATAGAATTCGACATTGGTCTGTAGAGGACGCAGAGGCTTCTTTTCCTTCAGAAGCGCCAGTGCCGCTTCCTCCACTTTACCCGCAAAGGCAATGCGGTCGGAGCCCTCCTTCAGGCTGGAAACGGTATGTTTCAGCACGTCGGCGCGCGGGTCACGCACGCGGTAGATCCGGTGGCCGAATCCCATAAGACGTTCTCCGCGCCCCAGCGCATTCAGCAGCCATGGTTCGATTTCCGCCTCGGTGCCAATGGCGTCCAGCATATCCAGTACCGGGCCCGGTGCACCGCCGTGAAGAGGTCCCTTCAAGGCGCAAAGCGCACCAACGACCGATGAAAACAGCCCGGCCCCGGTCGAGGCGATTACCCGGGCGGTGAAGGTGGAAGCATTCAGCCCGTGATCGGCAACGGTGGTCAGATATGTATCAAGGGCTCGCACCTTTTCCGTCGAAGGCAATGTACCGGACAGCATTCGCAGGAAATCCGCAGAATGGGCAAGCGACGCATCGGGTGCTATCGGCGCAAGTTCCTGCCTGTTGCGGATGATGGCTGCGGCAAAGACCGGCACGGCTGCGACAGCCATTATGTGATGCGGGGTGGTTTCATCATCCGGCAACGAAGACAACAGAAGACGCAAGGCCTCGACGGAGGTGAGGGCGGACAGGCCCGGAAGCAGAAGCTGCATGCGTTCGAATGTGCGCAGCCGCGCCTTGCCCAGTTGCGAACGAATGTCCTGGGCTGTGATCTTCACCGCCGTCTGCCCGGACCACAGGAGTTCCAGCACCTGTTCGAAAGACCAGTCAGCCAGTTCCGCCAGGTGATGGCCTCGAACGACAAGCTCGCCCGCCTGCCCGTCCACATGACTGAGCATGGTTTCGGCGGCAACGACATCATCGAGACCGGGAGCCGGGCTTTTGCCGACAAGAGCAGGGGTGGCGGACATGGTCATTCTCCTCATTCAATGTGAAACATGCTTGAGGATGCTGCGGTGCACATATATGGTCAATCTTGATTCATATAATCAATACGAGATCATCATGCGGCATTCCGACAAGTTCATGACCGCCGATCGGGCTGCGGCCGAGTTGGGCATCAGTCGTGCAACGCTTTACGCCTATGTAAGCCGTGGATTGATCCACACGAGTGACGCAGCCGACGATCCGCGCCGCAGGCTCTACAGCGCGCACGACATTGAGGCGCTGAAGAAGAGGAAAAACGTTGGACGGCGTCCCCGGCAGGTGGCTGCCGCTGCGCTTGACTGGGGGCTGCCCGTGCTCGAGTCCGCCATTACCGAAATTGCGGAGGGCCGGTTACGCTATCGCGGTCAGGACGCTCTTGCTCTTTCGCAGGCGGCGAGCCTTGAGGATGTTGCCCGGCTACTATGGGATTGCGGCGAAGCTGATCCATTTGATGATGTAAAAGCTGTTCCGACGCCGTGGCCACAGCCGGTACTCCATCATGTCAGAAATCTGCCACTGACAGAGCGGTGCCAGGCGCTTCTTCCGCTTGTGGAAGCCGGCCGTGTGACCGCCTGGCGGCGTGACAACCGGCGTCTCTGGCCCGGGGCCGCAGCCATGTTGCGGGGTATCGCCGGTGCCTGCACCTCAGGCCAACCGAAGACGCAGGCGGTTCACCTGTTCCTCGCGGACGCATGGCAGACGGACGCGGCAGGCGCGGATCTCATTCGCCGGGCCCTGGTGCTGCAGGCCGATCACGAACTCAATGCCTCGGCATTTGCGGTGCGCGTCGTCGCTTCGACGGGGGCATCGCTGGGGGCGTGCCTGAATGCGGGGCTTTCCGCGCTGAGCGGCCCCCTGCATGGCGGTATGACAAGCCTTGTCGAACTTTTATTCGACGAGCTGGAGCGATATGGGGATGTCGAGCGAGTCATCGACGAACGCCTGCGTCGGGGTGAAGCCATTCCCGGCTTTTATCATCCGCTCTATCCGGACGGTGACCCACGAGCGACTGGCCTGCTACCCTATCTCCCGCCGGATGCGCAACGCGACGAGCTTCTGCAGATGATGAACGACACTGCCGGGCAACTGCCGACCTGCGATGTGGCGCTCGTCAGCCTCCGGCGAAGCCTGAAGCTGCCGCGCGGTGCGGCACTCGCACTTTTTGCCGTCGCACGAACTGTCGGCTGGGTCGCCCATGCACTGGAGCAGAAGCTGGATGACAAGCTGATCCGACCCCGGGCCCGTTATGTGGAGCGCTAGGCGCCCACTACAAAACCGCTGGAGCGAGTTCAAAACTTGGAAAGGTCAGCATCGGCGGCTATTTGAACCGTGAGGTCGTGACCGTGATGGTTGAGGTGCACACCCACTACGGCAGTTCATGCTGGCGACCGGCTCGTCGAACCGCGCCAACCTAATGAAATTCGCAAAGCTGAGGAAGGGCGATGCCGTTCCAGATCGACATCCGCGCCGGCGGCGAAGTCCATTATCTCAGATTTGGAATATGATTGAACCAGGCGCAAAGAGGGTTTTCTTTTTCCAAAAAGGCCTTCAGGTTAGTGATAGATAACATTGAGAGCCCTGATGGAATACGACGCAGTAACATTCGATACGCAGACGGTACGAACCAACAGCTTCAACTTCAACAGCGGTCTTCTGAACGAGCTGAAGAAGCTAAGGTATGATAGGTTTCAGGTAATTATTTCAGACATAATTCGATCAGAGATACTGAAGCAGCTCTCCGAACACACACAACAAGTAACGAGTCAGCTGGACACAGCTATCAAAAAGGCTAACGAGCTTGGTATAGCGTCGATCAACAAGCCGCAAAAGGTCGACCCGCGTCATGTCGCTACATCGCAACTCCGCAAGTACTTTGTTTCGCTAGGTGCACTCGTCGTACTGGTCGACGAAATATCTGCTTCGGATCTTATGAAGCAGTACTTCGCCGGCCTTCCTCCATTCGCGTCAAAAGGCGAAAAGAAAGTCGAGTTTCCAGATGCCGCAGCTCTGCTGTCCATTGAAGCTTGGGCGAAGAAGGCTGGTTTTCGGGTGTTGGCGATAAGTGGTGACGGTGATTGGAAACGCTTTGGTGAGGTTTCTGGCTGGATCGATGTAGTGCCGGACATCTCCATCGCCCTAGATTTATTGAAAGGTCAGTCAGACAAAGCTAGAGTCGTCGCGGGTGAAGTGCTCAGCCGAATTGCCCAAAATGACGTTGAGCTGTTCAGAATGTTGGAAAAGCAACTCGAAACGGCGGTATCAAGATTATCGGTCTCCGCTGATGCCCGAAGCTATCATCGCTTTGAGACCGAATATGTCGGTCTTGAATTCGTGAGCTTCGCTCTGCAGAATATCGATGGCTTCGAACTGCTGGACGCGAATGACGCAGTCACGGAGTTAACTATCGCCGTTGAGGCACAACTGACCGTGGAAGCGAGCGCGAGCTTCTATATCTCGCTCTATGATGGCATTGACCGGGACTACCTCCCGATGGGGACAACTGAAGTCGCGAAAACGACCGATATTGATGTCCAACTGTTGATCAAGGTTTCAAGGGACGATGAGGCCGTCGAAATCTGGGATGTGGAAATCACCAGGGCCCCCTCTGAAATCGATTTCGGGGAGATCGAACCTGACTTCCGAAACGAATACTACGATGAACCTGACGAGGAGCTGGAAGCGATCAGTGCCGACGAAGCCAATGAGGAGGCAAAAGACATCTAGCATCGTTCAATACAGATGAAGCGCTTTTTTCCACGTCCGAATTGACAACCCAGAGTAGCACGTCAAGCTGCACACGTCTTGAACAAGCATCCGGGAGGCACGTTTGATGAAAGAAAGATGCACTCGGAACTGCAGTTTGAAGACTTCATTGACCCGTTCGAAATCACTGAATTGTCAGCAAGACCTTCTTAGAAGGAAACCGGTGGGATAAAACGCAGCTCAGCGAGTTTCAAAACGGCATCGTTAAGCATGTTCTTCCAATTGACATGTCGACGTTCTCAATTGCGGTCATTAGTGAGGTAGCTCCAGGGTGCCCGTCAAGCTCCACAAGCATGATGATGAGCCTCGGTTCCGATATGTCATCTCCGGTGATTTGGCACCGAATGGCGTTGAGTACGGAACTGGCGATTGGGTCACAGTCCCGGTGGGAGTCGAATATGACGTCTCGACCATTGGTGGTTACGCGACGATAGCGGGCTACGGCATGAGTTGCGAATGTAGCGCGCCTAGGGAGACTAACGTTTCCACGAGCCTGAAAAGGGCACCTTTTGATCGAATCAATGGGTAAAGCGTTGGTCTGAATATCAAATTGGTTAGAGGTTCGAGTCTCTTCAAGGCGAAATAAAAGGGGCTCGTCTGGCAAAGGGGCGGATGTCGGGTTAGCGCCAACCGGAAACGTTGCGGCAGGCGGCTTCTTTTACTACGGTCTGTGGGCACCAGCGAGCATGAAGGGGACAGAAGATCAGCGCCATCAAACTAGCTGCGTTTGACGTAGACGGAACCATTCTGCGGGGCGAAAATATCTGCGGCTGTATTGCCCGAAAACTAGGCCGTACGGTTGAAATGGAGGCTTTCGAGCTTCTCCGCTCCCGAGATGAAATTGCCGCCGGACGCGAAACAATGTTGGAGTGGTATTCCTCCTTTGACCGGGCTGCCCTGATCGGACATCTGTCTGAGCTTCGTTTAGCTCCGGGTGTCAAAGAAGGATTTGCTCGCCTCAAAGAGGCCGGAGTCAAGATCGCCCTTGTGTCCATCACTTGGGAATTCGCTGTCGGCTGGCTCGCCTCAGGACTTGGTGCAGATTACGCCATCGGTACCGGCTGGGAAGAGAAAGGGACCATCGTTCATTTTTGGCCGGAAGATAAAGCCAGCTATTTGAACTCCCTGATTGTCGAATTGGGTATCGACAGGGATGCCGTCGCGGCGGCGGGGGATTCGCACGGAGATATCCCTATGCTCAATCTCGCCTCCCGAAGTTATTTCGTGGGCGAGCACCTGCCGTCCGAATTAAGCCACGCAAAGCACCTGCACAATGCGAATATCGAGGAAATCGCCTTAGATATGCTGGCATGATCGGCCGATGTAGATTACCGTTTTCGGCCCCTAAACTGGCCAATCGCTGGTGCTAGATATGTAGTCCCCTAAAATCATGCATTTGCCGCAACCGTGATGGGGGGCCTTTGAGGGGACCTTGTTCAGGGCTCGCGGACTTTAACGAACGCTCTCGACATACAACTCTAAATAAGCGATTGCTTTTGGAGTTGTCACGGAAATTCACATGCAGCAGCGGCCCTATTTACAGAAATCCATTGTCGAGCTCAGAGCCTTATTCGAACAATTCAGGGACGATGAAACGGAACTGAAGAGCTTGGCCTTCGAGCTCTCAAAACGAACTGTCCAGAAGGCTGCGACTCTCGGTCAAGAGGTTGATATTGCTCTCAGACAGCTGGCAAGTTCAAAGCGTGGCGGAAACCTCCCAGTCGGTGCTTCGGACCCGGCTATGGTGAAGCGAAATTCCAGTCCACCAATACAACAACCATCGCAAATTTCGGTACCCCAATCAGTTTTGAAACTGCCAGATTTGGAAGAGTTCAAGCCGGCCGAGCGAAAAGACGATCCTTCCTCGATACTGGCTGCCTGGACTGCCCTGGAGGCACTATCGCCTCAAAGTTACAAACGGCCGGAAGACCTAGCGTCTGGAGAACGAAGCCGAATAGTGCCCCTGGTCGGGTCGGGGCTTCCGTGGGAACGCGGCCTCAAGGCAAAGCCCAAACATCGGTTGTATTTTCAGGTTGTTCTCGGCTGCATCGCCCTCGACCGTGCGACAGACCTTTTGGTGGAAGCTTTTGGTGAGGATGAAGAGCGTTCAAGACCAGATGGACGTAAGGCGGTCATCGCGGCTGTCCTTGTCGATAAGGAAGGCTATCTTCTGGATGAGAACGCCATCGCGGTATCGAGCTTTGCCTGGGCTCTGCGGCAGGCGTTGGCCCTTAATCTCGGCCAGCTTGGCAACTGGCCAGTTGTTCAGGCATCGGTATTGGAGAAACTGGAAAAGCTGGTCCGGCGAAAAGACAAGGACGGCAATCCATTGCCTTTGGATGCTGCCACGATCACTGCAGCCCACGAGTGGCTGGTGGAGGAGTTTGAGATTCCTCGTGATCTTGTTGAGGCACCATCCTTCACGCTCAAGGTTTTCCATCATTTTAAGGCAAAGACGCCACCTGAGCCTTCACTTCTCAATTCCTTCTTTCTCGATGATATCGGCCTTGCATCGCAGCTCGTGTCATCCCGCAAGCAAGGGGAGGGGCTCAGCCGATTTCTTGGGATTTCGAACGTTAAGGAAGCAGTTGATGTGTTGGCGCCGCCGGCGACGATCGAGCCATACGTCGCACCTGCCAAGACACCTCAAGCCCGCTGGCCTTCCAGCGGTCACCATCCACTCGTCCTGCTGCAACAAGCTGCGGTGAATGTTGCCAGAGCTGAATTGGGCGATAAAGCCGGCCTGATTGGCGTGAATGGGCCGCCGGGAACCGGCAAGACAACGCTGCTGCGTGATGTTGTCGTTGGATGTGTACTCGATCGTGCAACGGCCATGGTGCGGTTTGAAAAGCCGGCGGACGCATTTTCGACGACAGGCCAGAAGATCGGCGTGGGCGGCAATGCCTTTTTCCATTTCTACCGGGTAGATCCAACGTTGCGAGGGCATGAGATTGTCATTGCCTCAAGCAACAACAAAGCCGTCCAGAACGTCAGCGAAGAATTGCCGCTTCATAAGAACAATGGGCGAGCCGATGAGATTTCCTATCTGCGCTCAATCAGCGACCTTGTCGTAAACCCACGACGGTTCGGTGTTGAGGATGACGAGGATTCGAACGTCACACAGAAGCAAACCTGGGGACTGATCGCGGCCGTCCTGGGTAACGGAGGAAAACGCTCTGCGTTTCAGCAGACTTTTTGGTGGCATGAGGATGGTGGTTTCCGCATCTATCTGAAAGCGGCCAAGGGTGATGACGTCCTGCGTGAAATCAAGGATCAAGACGGAAAAGTAATCCGCCGCGAAATCCCGTCGGTCGTGACGAATGAGACGCCGCCTGTCAGTGAAGCAACTGCCCTTACGAATTGGCGAAAGGCGCGCAATCGGTTTCGGACCCTGCGCAAGGAGATCGATCAAGACCTTGCAGGTATCGAGCAGGTTCGGAAATCCTGCAGACTATTGCCTGTTGCGCAAAACGCTGTTGTCGCGATATCGGCCAAACGAGAGCAGTTGGTTTCGTTTGCTAAGCAGGCCGGCGATCAGAAGCGGGATGCAGAGACGGCGCTTGCTGCGGCACAGGCGGAGTTTGATCGGGCGCAGCGAGATTCGCACGCTCATATTCTTGCACGTCCGGGATTTTTTGCCCGTTTGTTCGGGACGTCTTCCTGGCGAAGCTGGCAGGCCCGCAAGATCGACATTGAGAACCTTTGCGATAGTGTGCGAGCGAGATGGACGGACGCATCCAAAGGACTTGAAGCCGCCAAGGCGGAATTTTACCGGCGGCAAGAGCAACTCGATCGGATTGACGAGGAACTCAGCGCGCTCCGATCGAGTATCGCTGATCACCTGGAAACTATCGAATCTGCGAGAGAGGTGCTTGGCGGCCGCCTCATTGACGACAGGTTCTTCGCTCAATCCCACGAGGTGATCAACCTGACAGCTCCCTGGCTTCCGGATAGCCTGCACCGCAAACGCGAGGACTTGTTTGCGGCTGCGTTGGCTGTCCAGAAAGCGTTCGTCGACGCTTCTGCGCAGAAGGTTCTTCATAACCTTAACATCTTGATGAGCGCCTTTACCGCCGGGGCCTTGGCGAACCTGGCACACAAAGCACTTCTGGGTGATCTCTGGTCAACCCTCTTCATGGTTATTCCTGCTGTGTCGACCACTTTTGCATCCGTCAATACGATGTTTGGCGATCTGGGTTCGGAAGCCATTGGTTGGCTTCTGGTCGATGAGGCTGGTCAGGCGGTGCCGCAAGCCGCAGTGGGCGCAATCATGAGGGCAAAACGTTGTATTGTGGTCGGGGACCCGCTCCAGATCCCACCGGTGGTTTCGCTACCCGAGAAGCTGAACCTCGAGATTTGCAAATTCTTCAACGTTGATCCAGATCGGTGGTCTGCCCCAACTGCATCAGTTCAGACTTTGGCAGATCACGGTTCATCATTTCAGTCGACGTTCAACGCAGATGCGGGTCTGCGACAGGTTGGATTTCCCCTTCTTGTACATCGGCGATGCCAGGATCCGATGTTTTCGGTGTCAAACGCAATCGCCTATGACGGACAAATGGTGCATGCCGTTGCAAAGCCCGATCCCGGAGAGATTGGTGCAGCGTTTGGGCCTTCATGCTGGTTCGATATCGACGCCGACGCAGACACCAAGTGGTCTTCTGGAGAAGGGGAGATAGTAGTCCGTATGATGCGCAGGATTGCGATGCTTGGCATCGTTTCTCCGGACGTATTTGTAATATCGCCTTTCAAGATCATCGAAATGGAAATGCGCCGGCGGCTGGAGCGCGAGAAGGATTTGTTCAACGCGATCGGCGAAGATGCCGCCACATGGGTCAGAGATCGCGTCGGGACGATCCACACATTCCAGGGCCGTGAGGCGGAAACCGTTATCCTGTTGCTCGGTGCTCCAAAACCCGGCCAGCACAGGGCGCGTGTTTGGGCAGGCAACCCGCCCAATATTCTCAACGTCGCGATTTCCCGGGCAAAGCAGAACCTTTACGTGGTCGGCTCTCAGGCGGCGTGGTCTGGTGCCGGTCAAAGCTTCCAGACCTTGATACGATCGATGCCAGTCCGGAAATTGTAACGAGTGTTAGCCAGCTGAGGCTGGTGATTTTTGTCTAGGCTTATCGTTTCAGGAGGAATTGGAATATGGCGCGACGGGGTGGGTTGGAAAAGTTTGTTATGGCGATGGCCCGGGAGGCAGCACGGCAGCAACGTGTCAGTGCAGCAAACCGCAAACGACAGGTCAGAGAGGCCGAAAAACAAGAGCGGCAAAGGCTTCGGGATGACAGCCTATATCAGCGGCAGCAGGTCGTCTCTCAACGGGAGGCTCAGAAAGCAGCGGCTCTTCGCAAGGTCGAAGACCGACAACAGGAAGCAGATTATCGGACTTCCGAGATCGCTGATCGAGTGCAAGAGCTGGAAGATATTCTAAACGACACCCTGGCGATTGACGATACATTGGACTTTGACAGTCTCCGGGTAAGCCAATCAGCACCTGTACTAAAACTGAATAAAGCCCTGGAGACGGCAGCACAACAGCCGCAGTTAGAGGGTTACCTCGCGGTGGCGCGGCAGCCGTCAAAACTAGCATTGCTCGTGCCCGGCGCCAAGAAGCGCTATCAGAGAGCAGTCGATGAGGCAAAAGATCGGTATGCGGCTGATCTCGCGGCTTGGCATGAAAAGGAAGCAGAACGCTTGAATCAGGTGCGTTCTTTAACGAGCCAGCATGATAGCGAGTTAAATGCGTTCAATCTGAAAGTGTCTCAACGAAATGCCGAGGTCGACGCATTCAAGGATCTCTATTTCGCTCTCGATCCCGATGCAGTGATTGCCTACAATACAATGGTTCTCGAGCGTTCAAATTACCCGGATTGTTTCCCAAGGGCTTTTTCAATCGGCTACTCAGCTTCATCAAAACAGTTGGTGATCGAGTATGAGCTGCCGACATCAGAAATCGTACCCCAGTGCACTGAGTACCGGTTCGTGAAGGCGCGTGATGTGATCGAAGGAAAGCTGCGGAAACCGGCCGACATTAAGTCAATATACCAGGATGTAATTGCAAGCATCGCGCTTAGAACGTTGCACGAGGTCTTTGAGGCAGATCAGGGGCAGGCGGTCGACACATGCTGCTTCAACGGCTTCATCCACACAGTTGATCCCGCGACCGGCCGCGATGTGCAGCCTCATCTCATTTCCGTAAGGACGACCAAGGAAGTCTTCTCCGAGATCAATCTGGCTCGCGTCGACAAGGCGACTTGCCTTAGGAATCTTGGTGCGGCGGTGTCAAGGCATGCCACGGAGGCCCAACCTGTAAAACCCATTGTCGAGTTTGACATGACGGATGCCCGGTTTATCGACCAGACAGACCTTGTTTCCGGCTTGAGCTCTGCACCAAACCTGATGGACCTAACCCCGGGGGAGTTCGAACTTCTGGTCGCAAACTTGTTCGGCCAGATGGGACTCGAATCGAAGCTCACACGCTCGTCCAAAGATGGTGGCGTGGACTGCATCGCCTATGACAAGAGACCGATATTGGGCGGCAAGGTTGTGATCCAGGCCAAGCGTTATCGGCACACCGTCGGCGTATCAGCGGTGAGAGACCTCTATGGCACGATGATGAACGAAGGCGCTAACAAAGGCATTTTGGTCACAACGAGCGGGTATGGACCCGACGCGTTTAATTTCGCGTCCGATAAGCCTATTGAGTTGGTAGATGGCGGCGGACTTCTCTACCTCCTTCAGGAAATTGGAACGCAGGCTCGTATTATTTTTCCGACTGCATAGGTGCGCGTCTTGGCGTCTATTGAGGATGGCTACGCTTCATATACGGGCACTGTCGCTGCGGGTTGGCGTCCTTTCACGAGCAAGCTACTGTCATTTGCGCCTTACGCTGACGGCAACTTGCACGTCACGTCAGCCGCTCCCCAACCTGCCATAAGAAGCTAAAAGTGGATATAGAGGTTAACCAGGTGGGCCAGCGTGTGCTCTGCTGAGCAAAAATATGCATGCACACCTTTGAAACGTTGTTCAAACCGCAGTCAGGACGAGAAGAATTTTGTTGGACTTTCTAATTTCTACCCCTGCCGTGTTCGCGGCATCGATCGCTGCTTTCGCCGCAATTCTAACCGCGACCGCCACCTTATTTATCAATCGCCGCTTGCAGCTTATCGATCTTGATCTGAAACGTTCGACTGCGGCAATTGCGAAACAGACTGCCGACATAGCGGCCAAACAGACTGATCTTAAGGAAAGCGAGCTCAGAGCAGCAGCAGCTTTTAGAGCGTCCGACACTTTGCTGAAGAGGCACGAAGCACTTCGAAACGATGTATGTTCGCTTCTCACTCTGCTCGACCTAAATCGCTTATCGCCGGGGCCTATTCAAGGAGAGGCCCGAAAGGACATCGTAATGAAATGCAACTCGATTTCCCTTTTCGTTTCTCCCCGCGGGAAATTTGATGAGACGCTGAACGTCCAGCTTGACCACATCACGGCCTTTCTGGATGAAGGCGAGAACTACTGGCGAAATCGACCAGGTTTTTTTCCCGCTTTTCGATTAAATTGCTGGAATCTTATTGATGCAGAATTTGACAGGATTCGCGACACCATTCAAAAAGGTGAACTTGTTGCCAGACGTCAACCTGAAGCGCGTATGTTTGTATGAGATCAGGAGGTCCGATGATTGCGGGAGGGCGCAGCCTTTCCAGTTGACCTCGCACCCTACAAAAGGAACGGCCCGCGTGATCCAGCGTCACCCGTGCGGTGACGCGCTATTGCGGATGCTGGTTAGAACCGTAGAAGGGTAGGAGCTGAGGAGATGCCCGCCGAATGCCCTATGAATAGCCAAAACCTCGCCCCCCAACAGCAGCAACCCCGAGACAGAGCCAATTCTCCGTGCAAATGTTTTGGCTGATCGAGAATTTCTTCCGTCGGCATTGCGAAAGAAATTGGCTTAGCCGGAAGCCATAATATAGCTTCGGCCGTTGTCAAAAGTCTCTACATCGCCGAGGCGATTCAGCGATGCCAGAACGTCTTGTACCTCAGGACCGATCTGGCTGGATTCACTGAATTCTTGGGCGATCTCGTTTGCCGTCAGCGGTGACCGGTTGCGATTGAGCAAAGCAAGGATCTGGGCCGCCTGTACTTTTCTTTTGTCCGAGAACCGCGGCTTTGGTTTGGATGGTCTCGCCGTCGCAAGCGATTGGATCCGGTCAGCACGATGAGCCAAAGGCCCCATCTTTTCGATCTGATATTCTGGGCGCAGCCAACGAATGAGTCCACGGCGCTCCTCCGTTGCGCGTTGAAGATTCAACTGAACGAGTTGTTGAAGGATTTCATCCTCAGCGAGCGCGGTGTCCCACCCGTAGGCTTGCATCACTGCGTGGTCGATCTGCTCGTGTAAATCTCTGAGAATGAGGACGCGGGCTCGTCTATGGAGCTCGCGCTCTGTGGTGGTAAGAGGACCGCCCGAACGAGCGGTATCCAGCATGTTGTAGAGCCCGGTGAGCGTTAGATCGGGATTTTTCGTCAACACTAACTTGCGCGTCGCATCGAGCTCTTCTGCCAAGGCAGCGATATTCGACCTGGAGATCATTGTTGCATCAGGGAATGGGAATGGATCGAAGCAGCGGGATTTCGAGTAACGAGGATCATTCCCTGCGCCTTGGCGCCCGCCGGCACGAAGCGCCCAGAGCACGTGTGGGCGAGAAGATAGGACACCAAGATGAAAGGCGTCATCTGAAGCGATTGCCACCAACATGTTATCCGGCATCACCTCGGCGTCGAGAAATTGGAAGACTCGGTGCTTCGCAGTCTCAACTGTTGCAATGTATCGGTTGATGTAGTCCAGCGCCGGCCGCAGTTCAGTCCTGGGTTTTCCGAACAGCCACCATCGTTCCAGGTATTCACGTGCATCCCGAGTCGCTGACTTTCGGAATGTCAAAGCGCGCTGTTCCCTGACGGTCTCATACAGATGTTGGTGGATTTCTGGGTAAGCCTGTCGCACGAAAGCTGCGTCAAGTCCGAAGAGATCAATCACCATGACATCTCTAGACCGTGCGGTCAGATCTCGACCGTTTCTGTATTCTCTGATGTGCAGTTCAAGACCGGGTCGAAGGCCTAAGCCAAGTTCTCGGGCTTTGGCCCGCGTAACGATGAAACCGTCACCGTGAAGCTTGACGCCCGGAGAGCACAGGCCTGCGTTGGCTGATAGAGACACTGCTTTCGTGACATCCGCGCCGATCGTAAGATCAGCATTGATCACCCCGCTTCTTTCATGGAAGATAATTTTCGGTTCGTCAGTGTCGAGATCTCCCTCACCGACAACCTGTCGCAACGTACCTTGGAGTTCCCCCGCCGCAGCAACAGTGATGGCGATGCGGACTGCAGCTGCATCCTTGGTCGCCTTGGTCCAAGGATGATCTGGAATGGCGAGCAATATGGATATGGGTGGTGTTGCAGTCAGGTGCCGTTCTAGCACCCGGCGCTGAAACACCTGCGTGATCGAGTTGGTAGTTACGAAACCGAAGCGCCGAAGCCGTGTTCCCTTCTGAGTCAGCAGCTCAGCGGCACGATCCCACCAATACATAACGAAGTCTGCTGAAGGGTTGATACGCGGATTTGCCTCCCATAGGGCCTCAGCGTACCCGGTAGGAAGACGGCTACGAATGTCTTTGCCGCCGATGAATGGCGGATTCCCGACGATGAAATCCGCCATGGGCCAATCGGGTCGTGACACATTCGGAAACGCGTAGATTTCATGGCCCTGCTGGTCGGACATTGGGCGGCCCATCCTGTCCCGCTTCAAATGTCGATTTGGATAATCGGCCCAGATTAGAAGTGCATCTTTTTCCTGCACATGGTCGGCACTGCCAATGACGGGTTCCGGTGGAACCGTTGTTCGTGTTCTCAGGTGCCACTGAATATAGCCGATCCACAGAACAAGTTCGGCGATTTCCACCGCACGTCCGTTCAGCTCCATTCCAAAAAACTGTTCTGGCTTCACTGATAGATTATCAACCTCAGCAATAGCTTCGTCGCCACCGATGTCGTGAAGTTGCTTCAGGACCTCGCCCTCAAGCTGCTTCATCCGTCGCAATGCGACATAGAGAAAATTGCCTGTGCCGCAGGCAGGATCGAGCACGCGAACCGACGAAAGTTCCTTAAGGAAGTCTTCCATCTCGCGAATGGCGGCGGTTTTCATACCGGATCGCAATGCGCGCTCAGCTGCTGACTGATATCCAATCCAGTCTTGCATCAGGGGTTCGATAATAGTCGCGTTGACTACACGTTCGACATACGCCCGAGGAGTATAATGCGCCCCGAGGCGCCTGCGCTCGTTTGCGTCCAGCGCCTGTTCAAACAACGTTCCGAAGATTGCAGGCTCGAGGTCGCACCAATCCGCGTCCGAGGCATCACGTAGCAGGCGAATCTCGTCGACCGTCAGGGGCAAGGCTGCGGCATTCTTGAAAAGCTTCCCGTTGAATCGCAACAAACGTTCGCCGATTCCGGGAGAGTAGCCGCCTTGGTCCATGTGTTTCCAGAGGTCATCGATCTCAAAGGTAAAGCGCCGGGGATCATCGAGACAGCGATCGAGGAGTTCGGTGAATCCTTTCTTTCGCAACAGTCCGACGTCTTCGACGAACATTGTAAACAGGCAGCGCATAAGGAAAATAGCTACGTTTCGAGGCTCGAACCCGCGGCCTTCGAGCGCTTTTGATATCGTGGCGAGGCGTCCGGCAATTTCCCGTGTAACTTTTGCAGTTTGTTGTGCTGGATCGAGAGTAAAAGGGGCCTCCCAAACAGTTCGGAGAAGATTTCGCTTTACTGGATCCTCGAGATCAGCAAGCTGAATTCGAAACGTCTTGGCGTCAGGAAACTGTGCATAGTGCCGTCCGTTGCCCGAAAAATCCGCATAGAGTTCGAGAACGCGGCCGACATCACATACGATGAGAAATGGCGGATAGGGATGATCCGCTGGCAAGGCTGCACCTGAATCATCAAATGATCGATGGCGTTTAATTCTACTGCGTGCGTGCGTCGCGTATGGGAATTAAACAAATCTCCCTGCGAGATGCTCGCCGTCGGTTCAAGCCCTGAGCGCTGGCGGCTCTGTTTCGCCTCCAGGATGAAATGCCCACGTTTATAAAGGTCGATCCGTCCAACTTCCGACCTCCCGTCTGCCATGCGTCGTTCGACGCGGCGTTCAAAGACATAGTCGTTCATTTCATGAGAGGCGCTGGCGGGGTCGGGGTGAGCGACCCCTAGGACATCACAAAGCTCTGTCAGGAAAAGGGAATAGTTTGCTCGCTCTTGCCCGCCTTCTCGATCTGACCAGCGCGCGACGAATTCGGAAATACCTAAAGATATATTACCTTGTGCTCCATTCATAAAACAATAATGTGGAAAACATGTGAATTATTATTTAAAGACGAGCGAGTGGCGGTCTGTTCCACAGCCCTGACGTGTCATCCACCAAATTGGACGCCGCTGACCCGACAACGGAACGTGTGCTGTTGTCCCCAGGGTCCGCGGGCGGCGTTCTAACGAAATGTCAAGTCGCGGGGTTTCGGTGCTTCCGATCGCCTGTCTTGCGAATGCGGCAGTTGATAACATAAATTATAAATCAACCCCTTAGAAAAATAGCTACGCCCCAACGGTTCGATTCCCTTCAAGAGCAATTGAATAGTTTTATGGTCGTGAGCCCTTTTATCATTATTCGCGCGCACTTCCACAATGAGCGATCAAGAGAGCCCCCTTTCGGCATGCTTTTCTCAGGGGGGGAATCCCTCTATATTCGGCGCAAAAAGTGCGTGCTCCATCAATGATCTAAGGTAACCCCTCTCTTGAAAATTGATCAACAAACGACACGGGCGATGAACCGTCGTCTGATCCTCAATCTTATTAGGCGTGAGGAGCAGCTAAGCCGAGCGGATATTGCGGCTGCGACAGGGTTAAGCCCGGCTGCGGTGACGTTTGTGGTCACTGATCTGATTTCCGAAGGTTATCTGATTGAGGGCCAGACAATACCAGGTGGGGGCGGACGTCGGCCAATTCCGCTCGAAATAAACTACGCAGGACATCTTGCGATTGGCATCAAGATGAATGTTGGTAGTCTAGAATGCGTGCTGACCGATCTTTCCACCGCGACGCTTTCTTCCTTAACGATAGAGTTTGATGATCCGTCACCACAGTCCGTTCTGGCTGCGGCCGAGAAAGCGGTCACACGGTTGCAACGGCTTGCTCCGGATAACGCCGGCTTGCTGACCGGAGTAGGATTTTCCATGCCGGGCACGATCGATGCGGAGAGAGGTATCTGTATCAAGAGCCATCGCTTCTTCTGGGAAAATGTGCCGTTTGCGAGCATGTTGCAGGAGCGGGTCAATGTTCCCGTATGGATGGAGGATGATACGCTGGCGTTTGCGCTGGCGCAGCATCTTTTCGGTCTTGGTCGGCAGCATAAGGTTTTCACGGCGGTGGCCATCGGTGTCGGTATTGGCTGCGCAACGGTGGTGGATGGCAAGGTGCAGCGTGGCGCGCATGGGCATGCGGGCAAGATCGGGCATTCGATGTATAACCCTGACGGGCCCCTGTGCGAATGTGGCCGTCATGGCTGTCTTCAGGCGTTTTACTCCGAGCCCGCCATCATTGAGCGTTGGCGTCAGGCAAGGGGTAAAGACGGTCGCGTGGATCGTTACGCGATGAAAGAAGCCGCGCTACAGGGGGATCCTGTTGCCAGAGACATTCTACAGGAGGCAGGTGCTGCCATCGGCCTGCATCTGGCGCGCATGGTCGATATTGTCGATCCCGAAGTCATCATTGTCGGTGGTGAAGCGGTGAGTTTCGGCGACTTGCTGTTCGTTCCGATGCGAAAGGCGCTTGAGCATAATTGCTTTACGCCGCCGCCTGCACTGGTGCCGGACGAGAGGGATAATTTCTGGAGCAGCGGTGCGGCGGCATTGGCAACGCAGGGCCTGTTCAACTTCGAGATGACCACGCCTGCCTTTCCCGCATAACAAAGCAGCGAAGGTGCTTGAGACACCTTCGCTGCTCGTTTCGGGGGATTAGCCCCCCTCTGGGAGAACCTTATGGGCTTGGATTAGCCAAGATCGATGACAAGGCAGCCATAGCCTTCGAGCGTGTGCTCACCGGAAATTTCGGTTCCTGTCAGCAAGTCCTTACCGGATGCGAGGTTTGTCAGCTTTTTCTCAATCTCAAGCGTGTTGAGAACAAAAAGCAGCTTGCGATCCTCTGCTGTGCGCATCACCACCTCGACACCCTCCGGCAAATCCGCGATCATCGGTTCGATACCGGCCTTTGCCAGCACGACCTCATCCAGCGCATCTACCAGATCATCGGTGAGGTAGGTTGCGAGGTAGATGACCTGACCCTTGCCGACCTTGCGTAGCGTGACTGCTGCACGACCCTTGGCAAAGCGGTTGGACCATGTGGCGATGGTTTCGACATCACTGTCGAGTTCCAGCAACTCGTAGAGATGTTCCGCCTCGATGGTGCGGCCACCAATGTCGATGGCGTATTTGCGGAACGCCGAAGAGGAGGGGAGGACATGGGGAGGCGCGTAATGACCATCTTCCACGCCCTTCTTCTGGAAGAGACCATCGCCATCCTTTGCCGTGATGCGACCGAATTCTTTAACCCGAACACCGCAGAGTTTGGCGAGTGCACCGCCCGGGGCAAGCTCACGGATAATATGGTTGTTGATATCGCGCGTGCCGGTCATGGCGCCGACGATCAGCGTGCCGCCAGCCTCGACAAAGGCCTCGACATTGGCGGTCCATTCCTGGTTCCACATGACCCAATGGGGAACGTAGAGCGCTTTCAGACGGGAAAGATCGTCTTCGGGATGAATGAAGCCGCAGGAAATGCCGCGTTCATAGCAATGGCGATGCAGGAGCGTCGCGTCGTCCTGCGGAGACGGCAGACCGATTGGGTAGGTCTTGTGGGCTTCTTCATTGTCGAAATCGGCACCGGCGATGCCGAGGTCCATATGCACGGATGTGCCGAGCAGCTTGTCCTTGATCCTGGAGATATCGCGGCCGAACTGCTTTGCTTCTTCGAAACGGCGGCGACCGATGTCGTCATGGTCGATCAGACCCATCCAGTAAATCTCGGCACCGAAATGCGCAGGACGCCAGCGGAAGAACATCAGGCCATCGGCCCCACGCGAGACGGAGGACAGCGCCATGCGCCGCATTTCGCCCGGCTCCGGCGTCATGGTGGTGAAGGCTGGCTGGCTACCCATGCCCGAAGCCTGCTCCGGCACGATGAAATTGCCGGTATAGCTGCGGCAGAGATCGAGCTTCAGTGCCTGCGTTGCACCATGTCCGCCGTTGCGACGGAATTCGTCATAAAGCATGGGGTATATATCGAAGCCGATGAAATCGAGGTCCTGGCCGAATTCACCACGGAAATCGATGTCGGTCAGATTGCCGAGATTGTGGAAGATGAACCAGTCCGGGTTCGTCGCGCGCAGGATTTCCACCTGATCGTGCTGGAACGCCGCAGTCGCCGTGGCCAGAAAACGATGGTAATCCTGCACATGGCCGGGGCTGAGATAGGATGGGGCCATCGGGTAGGGCAGCACGACCTGATCGAAATTGTCGTAGGATGTCGCCCAGAAATGTCCGCCCCATGCGAAATTCAGCGCGTCGATGCTGTCATACTTGCGGCGCAGGAAGTTGCGGAACGCGAGCGTTGCGGAATCGGAGAAGGATTCCGACTCGGTGGTATTAAGCTCATTGTCCGTCTGCCAGCCGATGACGTAAGGATTGTTCTTGTAATGCTCAGCCATCGCTTTGGTAATGCGGCGGCTATGATGGCGCAGCACCGGGCTTGTGGTGTCGCCATGCTGGCGCGAACCGTGGCTTGCCCGGCGTCCCTTGCGGTCGACACGCAGGATTTCGGGGTAATTCATGCTCATCCAGCGCGGTGGCGTCGCCGTTGGGGTGCACAAAATGGTATTGATGCCGGTCTTGCCGAGGCCTTCGATGGCGCGGTCGAACAAATCGAAATCGAATTTGCCCTCATAGGGCTCCCAGATGTGCCATGCGAACTCGCCCATGCGTACCGCATTGAAGCCCGCTTCCTTCATCCGGTCGGCATCGCGCTGCCAGTAGCTTTCGTCCACATGCTCTGGATAATGCGGCACACCGAGCAAAAAATCGTCAAGGTTAAGGGTGCGCCAGGCCGATAGCGGCGCAGGGTTCGTCCGTTTCATCGTGGAAACTCCAGTTTTTACTTTTGGGTCACAGGCTTGGGAGGTGTGAGCGTTTTGCCATCGGGGCCGAAGAGGTAGCAGTCATCGAGGACGAAACCGACGCGGATGGATGAGCCGACAGCGAAGGGCACGACCTTTCCGAGCTGGATCGTGACATTGTGCGTCCCAGTGTCGGAGCCGACAGCCATCAAGGGCGAGGCATCGGCGTGAACAATTGTTTCGCGGCCCAGATACTCGACAAGTCGCACCTTCGCGTCAAAGCCCACGAGCGAAGCCTCGGCACTCTGCGTTTGCAGCCGCTCTGGCCGCACGCCCAGCGTTACCGTGTCGCCAGTCTTGACAGATGCGTCACCGGTCAGCGGAATACGCAGTTCTTCAAGGCCGGCAAAGGAGACGGCTGCAACGCCTTGCTCGGCTCTGATAACCTTGCCTTCGAAGAAGTTCATACGAGGCGCGCCAAGGAAGCCCGCGACGAAATGGTTCTTCGGATTGGCGTAGAGTTCCAACGGAGAGCCGACCTGTTCGATCTCACCCTTGTTGAGAACGACGATGCGGCTGGCCATGGTCATGGCTTCCACCTGATCGTGCGTCACATAGATCATCGTGGAGCCGAGTTCAGCGTGCAGCGTCGATAACTCGACGCGCATCTGGGTGCGCAGGGCAGCGTCGAGGTTCGACAGCGGTTCATCGAAGAGGAACACCTCTGGCGAGCGGGTGATCGCCCGGCCGATGGCCACCCGCTGGCGCTGGCCGCCGGACAATTGTTTCGGCAGCTTGTCGAGCTGTTCGGTGATGCGCAAAATGCCTGCGGCGCGTTTGACTGCCGCATCGATTTCCGCTTTTGGGCGCTTTGCCATGCGCAGGCCAAAGCCCATGTTTTCGGCAACGGTCATGTGCGGATAAAGGGCGTAGGACTGGAACACCATGGCGATGCCGCGATCGCCCGGCTCTTCTTTCGTCACATCCCGGCCATTGATCACCAATTTACCGGAGGAGATCGTTTCCAGACCGGCAATGGTTTTCAGCAGCGTGGACTTGCCGCAGCCGGAGGGGCCGACCATGACGATGAACTCGCCTTTTTCGATGGTCAGGTTGATGTTCTTCAAGGCGTGGAAGCTGGTGTAATGCTTCTGGACGTTGAGGATTTCGACGCTGCTCATGTCAGTCGTATCCTTGCTGCTCGGTGAGAGTGGGTTGGTACGGCGTGCGGAAGCGATCATCCTTTGACGGCTCCCATGGTCAGGCCGGAAACGAAGTGCTTCTGCATCAGGAAGAACATCACGACAGGCGGGACTGCGACGAAGATCGTTGCAGCTGACACGATATTCCAGGCAGAGACCCATTCGCCCTTGAGGTTGGAAAGGCCTGCTGTGACCGGCTTGACGGCATCGCTCTGCGTCAGCACCAGCGCCCAGAAGTAATCATTCCAGACGAAGGTGAAGGTGAGGATGGCGAGTGCCGCGAGCGCCGGACGCACCAGGGGCACGACGATGTGGATCAGCGTCTGCCAGGGCGATGCACCCTCGGCGCGGGCCGCCTGAAACAGCTCGTCGGGGAGGGCAGCGATGAAGTTGCGCATGAAGAGTGTCGCAAAGCCGGTCTGGAAGGCGATGTGGAACACGATCAGCGCCCAGTAGGTGTCATAGAGCCCCGCCCATACCATCAGATCGCGGATCGAGATCATCATGACCTGCTGCGGCAGAAAGTTGCCGCCGACGAATAGTGTGAACAGCACCATCGAACCGCGGAAGCGGTAGCGCGACAGCACATAACCGGTGAGCGTCGAGAAGATCAGCACCATGATGACGGAGGGAATGGTGATGATCATGCTGTTGGCGAAGTAGCGCAGCATCTTCGTCTGCTGGAACACGGCGACATAGTTGTCGGTGAGGCTGAACTTTGTCGGCCAGCCCCAGTAGTTGCCTGCCATCACATCATCGAAGGACCGGAAGGATGTCATGATGACTGCGAACAGTGGCAGGAGCCACAGCGCGAGGATCACACAGACCATGGTCATATAGGCAATGCGGGCTGCCGGTTTGTTTTCGGCAATAGGACGTGGATACATCAGATCACGCTCCCTTCTCGGCCTTGACGAGGCCGCGCAGATACCATGCGATGAATATGGACATGATGAGGAAAAGAACGGTCGCAATCGCCGCGCCATAGCCGAAGCGGTAGGAGAAGATCGACTGCTCGTACATCTGGTAGGCCAACACAGTGGATGAGCCGAATGGACCACCTGCGGTCATGACGGAAATAGCATCGAAGGAACGCAACGCGCCGACAACCGTAATGGCGACCGCGATGAAAGCGACCTGTGTCAACTGTGGCAAAACGATATGCCGCAACATTGGCCAGCCGCGCGCGCCATCGACCCGCCCCGCGCCAATCATTTCCTCATCGAGATTGTTGAGGCCAGCCAGAAACAGCACCATGCAGAAGGCCACCTGCGGCCACAGTGCCGCGATGACGACGGCAAAGGTCACGAGGTTTTCGTCTGACAAAAGCGCCGGTGCCGTGGCTCCGAAAGCTTGGTAGATGATGGCAAGCAAACCAAATGTCGGATCGTAGAACCAGCCGAAAATGACGCCCACAGTCACTGCCGCCAGCACCAGCGGCATGAAGAACAGCGACTTGACGATGCGCATGCCGGCAATCTTCTGGTTCACCAGAAGCGCAATCGCCAACCCCATCGGCGGTGCCAGCAGGAACATGACCAGCCAGATGGCATTGTTTTTTAACGAGACATAAAACTGCGGATCATCGAACAGCTCGGCATAGTTGGCCAGGCCAACCCAGGTCTTCACCCCCATGCCGTCCCATTCGTGAAAGGAAATCCAGAACGTCTCGATCGATGATGCGATGATGACGACCAGAAAAAGGATAAGACCCGGCGCAAGAAGAAGCGCAGGCGTCAGCCAATTGCGATGGCGGCGCCACCAGATAGACATGAGACCATCCTGTCGATGAGGAGGGGAGGCGGCAACGCCTCCCGTGTGGTGTTCAGGCAGAGCTTAGCCGTGGATGCGCTGGCGCGTCCGCTCGATCTGCGTGAGAATCTGATCACGGCGTTCCGGCTTGACCATGAATTCCTGGAAACCCTTCAAGCCTGCAAGCGCGAGGTCAGGATCGCTGTCACGGTCGTAATATTGCGCCGTGCCCTTGACGTTCTTCATCTCATCGACCGCCATTTTCAGGATTGGATCATCACCGATTGCGCAGTCGCTGCGAGCAGGCACATTGCCTTCCGGGGAGAGATAGGCGCTCAGATTTTCCGGCCTGTAGAAGAAGGCGAGGAATTCGCGCGCCAATTCCTTGTTCTTCGAACCGGATGGCATGTGGATCGAATCCACCGAGAAATCCTCGACCTGCTCAACGCCTGCCTTGATGGTCGGGAAGGGCGCGAAGCGCACATGCTGAAGGTCTTCCGGCGGGAAGGCATATTTGATGAAATTGCCGAGATCCATCATCGCGGCTTTCTTCTGGACCAGCGAGGCTGCTGCCGGATCCCAGGCGAAGGAGGTACCGTTCGGAGTGAAGAAATCGGCCTTGATCAGCTGTTCCCACTTGTCGAACACTTCGGTCAGCGATGGATCGGTGTATTTCACCTTACCTGCCATCAGGTCCATGTGGTGTTGCAGGCCATTAATGCGCAGGTTCATATGGTCGAACCATCCGCCGCACGGCCACTGGTCCTTCGTGCCCATGCTCATGGGAATAATGCCAGCCTTCTTGGACTGTTCGGCCAGCGTGAAGAAGTCATCGAATGTCTTGGGGACGCTGAGACCAAACTGGTCGAACGTATCCTGACGATAGAACAGACCCCAGAGAATGCCACCGGTTGGCAGGCCATATTGCTTGCCATCAACGGTGACGGAGCCGAGCGTTGCGCCGAGAACATCGGCATATTTTTCGCGCTGGACCAAATCGGAGATATCTTCGAAAAGATCTTTTTCCACGAAGCTGCGCATGCGGCTGCCGGAAAACCAGAAGCATACATCCGGCGGGCTGGCCACGAGATAATTGCGAATGGCGGTCTTGTGCGCCTCGTGATCCATGTTGTTGACTGTCACGGTAACACCATTGGCATCACCAAACGCCTTGGCGATCGTTTCCAGCGCCTTGCGCTGATCCGCATTGCCACGGTTTGAAATGATGGTGAGTTGTTTGCTTTGCGCAATGGCTGGCGTGGTAAGCGTGGCTGAAGCCACGGCTATGCCGGCGCCTTGAAGAAACCGACGCCGAGACGTCCGCAGAAATTGCAGCTTAGAATTCATCCGATGTCCTCCCGCCAGACTCCCAATTGCTGACGCGGCTGGAAAAAATCAAAAAACGTCTCTCCAGTCAATAGTTAATTTATTAAATAAAATATCTTTGGGGGCTCGCCACATTTCTATGCCGGTTGTAGGATTGACACTGACTCCTTGGCTTCCTCGCTTATTATTTTTTGCTTCAACAAGTTGAAGGATCGAATGGGGGCGAGTAGGGACTAATTTCGAAATGCGCTTGATCCTCGCAGCAAATAGCCTGAAGTGCGATCTGTTGATGACATCACATCATGGCGCCAACAATAATTAGAAACCTCTCCGGCGAAACGCACCACACCTTGCGTGCAAAATCTTATCGCTACCGACATTGACAGATCTGGTCTTAGAGACGAGATAGGCTCAATAGAAGAAGAATTACACGTATTTTCAGCATGATACCTTTCAAAAATCTTCGGGTCGCTAGTTCGTTCCGTTCAAGAGCAATCGTCGTCTCAGCGGGGCCGTATGAGCAAAGATTGCGCTCCGGTTTCGAACGCTCGCATAGACGTTCTAGGATGCTAGGGTGTCACCCGTTCGCGAGCAGGCGTCGCGCATTGATCGCGGCAACACACCGGCTGAACAGCCTCAGTCTGTCGCCTAGAACTATCTTTTCATTTACCGCAGTTCTCTCAATGCAGCTTCAAACTCGTCACCAAGAAGCGGCGCATCAAACGATGCGCCGGTTATCCGTTTCCAAATACTGGTCGATTTCACCGAGCAATGTTCAATAGTCCCACCATGCTGGTACCCAGCGGAAGAGGTTGCCGGACGCCGCAACGCGGCCCACGGGCCGGAAGGGCATGTGCGTCGAGATCAACCAGGAGCCCCTATCTGCAAGTTCGGCTAGCTGCCATGTCCGTTCGACGATGGTCAGGTTGTAGCGTGACCTCATTTGTTCCAGTTCCGGAGGATAGAGATAACGTCCGACGCATTTTCTTCGGGCTTTGTGATAGGGTACATAACCTGCCGAATATATCCATTCTCCGAGATCAGGGTTAGCCGGCGAAGCAGAACCAGGCCCTCGACTTCAAACGTTGGCAGCCCCAAGGATTTTGCAAAGGTCAAGCCACTGTCGCTCAGAAGCGGAAAGGGGAGGTGAAGCCTTCCTACAGCCTCTCGCTGATAATCGGTTTCTTGTGTGCTCACCCCAAACACCGCGGCACCCAGGCTACTCAGGTCATCGTGGTGATTGCGGAAGGAACACGATTGAGGCGTGCATCCTTTTGCTCCTGGAATCACATCCCAATCCTTCAGCGGAGCCACACCAGGGGCGCTGGTACGAGGATAGGCATAGACAACAAGAAACCGATTGTGCAGGTGTCTCAGGTTGACAGGGACACCATCGGTGGAGATCAGGTCTGTGTGGGGGATGAGGGAGCCTATGAGCGATGCGGCTTCGAAGTCCGCGATTTCGTTGGTCATGCTGCTTTTGCCTTGTTATGGGGAAGGGCGAAGAACTCGTCTTTGAGAGTGAGAGCTTTCAAAGCTGATCTGAGTGCAGTTTCACAATCTGATGCACTCGGAGCCGACACACCGACGTAGCCGACGCGATCCCTTGGGTCTCCAAATTCTACTCGGGTCGGAAGGTCCTTTGCCAGATAGCACTCGACAACGTTTGGAATGCCAGAAACGGTTTCCAACGCAGATCGCGACTTTGCATCGACCTCACCCGCAAGCAAGAAACCTATGCGGGACACCGATGTTGAAGGGGCTGCATGGATATCTACGGGCGCGCTGATCGTTGATTTTATCACAGCATCGATTGACAAATAGGTGGGCCAAAGGTTCGATCTTCATCAACGGGAAGAATCACTTCGCTTTATCGGGCGACGATAGTGTCGATTTTGTTCGGGCAGGTAAGGCCGCTTCCTGTTGCTCGATGCAGCCGCCCTTCGGTGAGCTCAGCTACGAGCCGGCTTTTCTCACCGCTCGCTTCTCCTGCCGAGACAGCAGTTGTCAGCATGGAAACGTTCGAATCAACGGGAGGAAAGAATGCAAGAAAATCAGCGAATATTGCGTAGCAATGGACTGGAGATCGCCACCGAAGCATTTGGCGATCCGGCGCATCCGCCCATCGTTCTGATCATGGGTGGGATGGCGTCGATGCTGTGGTGGCACGAAAACTTTTGTGCGAGTCTGGCAGAACGCGGTCGCTTTGTCATCCGTTTCGATCAGCGCGATACCGGACTTTCGACGAAATACCCGCCAGGGCGACCAGGTTACACCTACGAGGACGCCGTCGATGACGTTTTCCGCGTCATCGACGGTTATAAGATTTCGAGCGCCCATATCGTCGGCTTCTCTCTCGGCGGCATGGTCGGGCAAGGTGCTGCACTAAAAAATCCTGAACGTGTACTTTCCCTAACGGCAATCAGCAGCTCGCCGCTCGGGATGGACAGATCGCATCTGCCTGCGAGCGGTGAAGCCTGGATGGAACACATGTCGGTGGAAGCAGACTGGTCAGATCGAGAAAGCGCGGTCGCGTATCTGATCGAGGATGCGCGCCTGACAGCAGGAGTGACACATCCGTTTGACGAGGCGGGAACCCGATCGTTTCTCCGGAAGGATATCGATCGCTCCGGCGGCTATCTCAACGCAACCAACCACAGCGTCCTGTTTGAGGTTGGCGAAACCTGGCGGGACGGGCTGAACGATATGGACGTGCCGCTTCTGGTCATTCACGGATCGGCTGATCCAGTTTTTCCGGTAGGCCACGGCAGGGCACTCGCAGAAGCAGTAGCGGATGCAGAGTTTGTGGTGGTTGACGGTGGCGGGCACGAAATCCATCCTGGTGACTGGGAAGAAATTATTTCCGCAATCCACGCGCATGTCGAAAAATCAACGTCTGTCATGTGACTGAAACGAGCCAGGGGGCAGAGATGGTGGACCGTGCAGACTTCTATGACGCTGAATTGCACAGATACAATGGGCATTTGCAGACCGCCGCACGTGTTGGGGTGGATGATCGCGTGCTCGATATCGGTTGTGGGACAGGGCAGACGACACGAGAGGCGGCGCGCGCTGCTCCGCAAGGTTTTGCTGCTGGCGTGGATGTGTCGATGGAAATGCTCGAGATCGCCCGCGGACGCTCGGATCAAGCAGGATTGCGAAACATCGCGTTTGAGCAAGGTGATGCCCAGCATCATGCATTTCCAATAGAAAGCTTCGATCTTTGTCTCAGCCGATTTGGCGTCATGTTCTTTGCTGATCCGGCAGCCGCGTTTGCCAACATTGCGCGCGCCATGCGACCGGGTGGACGCCTTGCGTGGATGGTCTGGCAGCGTCAGGAGTACAATGAATGGTCCACCGCCATCAGGCGAGCCCTGGCACGCGACAGCCTTGTTTCACCAACGATGCTCGATCCGTTCTCACTTGGCGATCCGACCGTTGCCGAGAAGCTTCTGCGCCCGGCGGGCTTTGCGTCGATCGAGTTTGTTGATATACGAGAACCGGTATTCTACGGGCCAGACGTTGACAGCGCCCTTGCCTCGCTCGCTGACCTCTATCTTGGGAAGAACGGGCCTGCGACGACGGATGTATCGCAAAGGGAACGCCTGCAACGGCTTCGCGATCTCCTCGAGGGGCATCTGACTGCTCAAGGCGTCCTTTTCGATTCACGCTCATGGATCATTACGGCCAGCAAAGTGGGATGAACGCAGTGACTGTCTGCGACGCAAACCTGGCCGCAATCGGCTTCGCCATGTTGGCGACGAAACTTACCTGTTTCAGATGGGTTTAATAACGCGCTTGTGCCTTCATCAAGGCGCAGGCGGCATCGTCGGGGATCCGGAGCTGGCCACTACCGATCCAAAAAGCTGGGTGAACGCTTTTCCGTAAACGCTGCAATTCCTTCTGCAGCATCTTGAGTGCTGTAGGCCAGGCAGCAGGCGTCCGCCTCGATGACCAGCCCGTTGGCTAAAGTCGTCTCGACACCGCGATTGATTGCGTCGCGCGCATAACCCAGGATGGGCAGGCTATGTGCTGTAAATCCAGAGGCGAACTGTTTTGCCGCGTCCACCACGTTTTGATCGGTAACGGCATTCACAAGGCCCCAATCGCGTGCTTCGGAACCGGTAAGGTTCTTCCCCGTCAAAATCAATTCGAGCGCCCTGCCTGTACCGATCAATCGGGCGAGCCGTTGTGTACCACCGTAGCCAGGAATCAATCCGAGCCTGATTTCCGGGAGACCCAGCTTCGCATTCGATTTCGCGACCCGGAACGTGCATGCCAGCGCGATCTCCAGGCCTCCTCCGAAGGCAAAGCCGTTGATGGCAGCGATGGATGGCAGTCTGAAACTGTCTAGCCTTGCAAAAGCTCTCTGTCCTTGAATCACGCCCTCGCGATGGTTGGCCAACGTACGCCCGGACAGTTCCTTGACGTCAGCGCCTGCGCAGAATGACTTTTCCCCGGCACCGGTGATGATGAGCGCTTTCAGGTTGGTCCAGGTCTCGATTGTGTCGAGTGCATTGGTAAAGGTCTGAATTGTTTCCAGATTCAACGCATTCAATGCTTCCGGGCGGCTGATTTCCAGGAGAGCAATGTTTTCGTCTCGGGATAGATTGATGGTCATGTCGGGTTCAAGCCTTCTTTTGGGGCGATCTGCGAATGTGGCCATTGTTGGCGGGGTACCTTGGACCGTGATCTCTGCGCGGTGTCGCCTTCCGCGCTTCGACCTCACGATCGATATAATAAAAGAGTTGCCAAAAATCTACCAGTGAGTAAGTTATATACTCAGGGTCGATTTTCTTGGGAGGAGAAACGTTGCCTGCTATCGGTTCGGCATATGTGGAACTTGGTGATCCGCCGGATGACATGCCGCAGGCTGTTTCGGCTCACCCGGCGGTTTCGCTCGAAGTACGAGATGTCACTTTGTCATTCGGCGGCATCGCAGCCCTGCGCGATGTTTCGTTCTGCGCCGGTGCCGGTTCGATCACGGCCATTATCGGCCCAAATGGTGCTGGGAAAACCTCACTTTTCAACTGCATTTCGGGCTTCTATCGCCCTACCTCTGGTCAGATCCTTCTCGGAGATCAGGACATATCGCGTCTGGCGCCGGCAAGACGTGCCGCACTTGGTCTTGCAAGGACATTTCAGAACATCGCGTTGTTCCGAGGAATGACCGTCAAGGACAACATCAAGCTGGGTCGTCACGCGCATCTGAAAACCAACCTTTTGCAGGGGCTGGTTCATTGGGGCGCCGCTGCGCGCGAGGAAGAGCATCTGAGAGAGGAAGTCGAGCGCAAGATCATCGACTTCCTCGAGATAGATCACATCCGGAACATGCCCGTTTCAACGCTTTCCTACGGACTGCAAAAACGCGTCGAGCTTGCGCGCGCTCTGGCGATGCGTCCGAGTGTTCTTCTGCTCGATGAGCCGGTTGCCGGAATGAACCGCGAGGAAACCGAGGATATGGCGCGCTTCATTCTGGAGGTGAAGATGGAATGGGGGGTCACCATCATCATGGTCGAACACGACATGGGTTTGGTAATGGACATTTCTGACCATGTCGCAGTCCTGAACTTCGGTCAGAAAATTGTAGATGGTGAGCCACGAACTGTGCAAGGCCATCCGCAGGTGGCGGAAGCCTATCTGGGTAGCGGGGATCCCGTAGCGCTGATGGCGCGGCTTAACGCAGCAACGCCGGCGGGGCATGAACATGTCCGGTGAGATGCTATACTTCATCGAAGTTTCCCTGGCAGGTATTGGCTCGGGGTCGCTGCTCGCTCTGACCGCGCTGGCGTTTGTCCTGATATACAAATCAACTCGCGTCATAAATCTTGCAATCGGCGAAGTATTGATCCTTGGCGGTTATCTGTTCCTTGCACTCGCAGGTGGATACGGGCTGCCGACGTGGCTTGCGCTTCCCATGGCGGTGGCAGGAGGCGGATTGGTCGGTGCGGTCGTCGAGCGAGGTCTCATTCGGCCAATGCTTGGCGAAAGTCCGATCTCCATGTTCATGGTGACCGTCGGACTGGGCTCCATCCTGGTCGGCACCATCGAGATGATCTGGGGCACGGATCCCCGTACCCTTCCGGCCTTCATTGGAAGTGCTCCGGTCTTTCTGGGCGAGGCTTACGTCTCGAGAAAGATCGTTATCGCGTTCGTTTCGGCGACGATAGCAGTGACCGCATTCCTGCTATTCTTCCGCTTCTGGCGAGGCGGAGTCGCGTTGCGCGCGACGGCTTCCGACCAGACTGCGGCCTACTCCTGTGGAATCAATGTGCCGCGCGTCTACGCTATCACTTGGATGATCAGTTGTGCGACCGCGGCAGGTGGCGGGATCCTTCTGGGATCGATAAGCGGAATCTCACCGACGATGGGTGCGTTTGGACTGTCCGCCTTGGTCGTCATCATCATAGGGGGGCTGGATTCTGTATCGGGGGCTCTGGTCGGCGGACTTGCCTTGGGACTGCTTCAGGCCTGGATCGGCGCATACCTTGGAGGTGAATATCAAGGTCTCGTCACGTTCTCGCTTCTGCTCCTGACGCTGGTTGTGCGTCCCTATGGTCTCTTTGGAACTCACGAAATAGAGAGATTGTAATGATCATAGGAACTGCCAAAGAGAGCTATCGCGAAGACGAGGCGCTTCTTACGACACGAACACAGAAGTTCTGGATGGGGATCCTGATTTTGACCCTGCTCATCCTGCCGGTCACATTCAATTCCTACTGGACTTACCTTGCCTGTCTCGTGCTGATCAACATTATTGCAGCCACAGGCTTGAATATCCTGACGGGGTTCACCGGGCTGGTCAGTCTTGGCCATGCCGCATTCATGGCAGTTGGCGCATATACCGTCGCATTTCTCGCTCGTCAGTTCGACTTCCCGGTACTGCTCAATGTTCTCGCAGGCGGATGCATGGCTGCCGGAGCAGGGGTTGTGGTCGGGTTGCCGAGCCTTCGGGTCAAAGGCCTTTATCTCGCCATTGCTACCATCTCTGCTTCCTTCATTTTCCACTTCGTATTTGTCGCCTGGGAGTCGGTTACAGGCGGAAGCGCGGGCATCACCATCGCCCCGGCCATCCTGTTGGGAACAGAACTTGTCGAATATCGCCAGCTATACTGGCTGATCCTGCCGATCTGCCTGATAATGGTGACCGGTGCGGCAAACCTTTTCCGCAACCGTATCGGGCGGGCGCTGATAGCCATTCGCGACCGTGATATCTCGGCCGAGGTGCTTGGAATAGCGACACTTCGATACAAGCTCATGAGCTTCGCGCTGGCGTCATTCTACGCAGGGATAGCAGGAGGGCTTTGGGCCTATTTCTTCCGCGTCGTCACGCCGGACAGCTTTCCATTCGCAACTTCGATTTTCATGCTCGCGGCCATAATCGTCGGGGGGATGGGCTCCATTCTCGGTGGTGTGCTTGGAGCCATTTTCATGACATTGGTTCCCGAGCTCCTTCGTTTTGTCATGGAGCTGTTCGGCCCCTGGTTTCCGAATGCCGCAATTACGCTCTCGCCAATCCGGACGATTTCATTTGGTGCCCTGATTGTTGGCTTCCTGATCTTCGAGCCTCAGGGGCTGGCGGAGGTCGTGCGCCGAGTTCGACGCTTTTTCAGGCTCTGGCCATTTCGCACCTGAGTGAATTTACCCCCGCATCCCGAATTTGACCTATCTGCATGAATCAGGAGGAGGATACCATGACAGAAATTACGCGACGTGCGCTGATCCAGAAATTCGGTGCCACTGCCTTGACGGCAGGGGCGTTTTCGATGACGGCCGGCATATCCCGCGCTCAGGCTGGAGAGCTTGTAATCGGAGCATCGCTACCGCTGACCGGAGGGTTTGCATTCGCCGGCATTGCAATTGAGCGGGGCATTCAGGACTATCTGGCCATCGTCAATGAAAGTGGTGGTATTGCCGGTAGAAAAGTGCGTCTTGCCTTCGAGGACACGGGTTACAAGCCCGACGCATCGGTCGCGGTCTACAACAAGCTGACGAGCCAGAACCAGATAAATCTCTACTACGGAGATTCGACGGGCTTTGCGAAAGCCATTTCACCAGAACTTGGGCGCACCAATAAAATCCTGATGGGCGGCGCGTCCTTCGCCTCCGAATTGAACAACCCCGAGAAGTTCCCGAATATTTTCATGGCGGGACCAGATTATTCCAACATGATTGGAATTCTCATGAAGTATATCGCGACGAAAGATCCCGGATCCAAGATAGTGCTCGTGAACTCGGACACTGAGTTCGGTCGTGATCCGATCGCGTTTTCGCGGTCTAAAGCTGCCGAACTTGGATTGAAGATCGTCGCCGAAATCATCACGCAGCCGACTGCCGCCGATATCTCCACCGAGGTGCTGCGGCTGCGGCAGGTCCGTCCCGATTACGTGCTGTTCCACGGTTATGTGCTGGCGCCATTGCCGGAATTTATCAGTCAAGCCAAGCAGCTGGGGCTGAAGGCGAAATTCATGGGCACGTTCTGGTCGATGGACAGTTCCCTCTGGGACGGCGTCGGGGAGGTTGCCGATGGTTTCATGGGGATCATGCCGTATCGTTATTACTACGATTCCGAACCGGCGCCCATGCTTGAAAAAATCCGCAAGATGCGCCCCGAATATCAAGCGACCGGCTATATGCAAGGCATGGTGTCCGCGATGTTCATGCTTGAGGCAGCAAAGCGTGTTCTGGAATCCGGAAAAGAATTGAACGGCCGCAACCTCAAATCTGCGTTGAACACGATTCAGGATTTCGATACGGGCGGACTTATCGGGGTGCCAGCTTCCATATATGGCAATTCAGTCCCGATCGGTCGCATCTATCAATACAGTGCCGCCGAGCGGAAGATGTTGCCGGTTTCCGACTGGATCGATGTAGCGAGCAAGTGATGATGTCACCAGAGTCAGAAGGTGATTTCATCCTTCGAGTTGAAAACATCGAAGTTGTCTATGGCAGATCGGTGCAAGCCGTCCGGGGTCTTTCCCTGGCTGTCCGCGAAGGCCAGATTTCCGCTCTGCTCGGTTCCAATGGTGCGGGGAAATCGACCGCTCTCAAAGCAATATCTGGCCTCCTCGGTCTGGAGGACGGAAAAGTCGTCTCGGGGCGTATCCTGTTCGATGGACGGGATATCAGTCGGATGCAGCCTCATGAACTGGTGCGGAAAGGTCTTTTCCATATCATGGAGGGTCGCCGCATATTCGAGGATCTGACGGTGGAGGAGAACCTCACGGCCGCCACTTTCGCGCTGGTGGGAAGGGGTCTGCCTGTTACCCCTTTTCAACTCGTATACGACTATTTTCCGCGCCTCTATGAGCGGCGACATCGACGTGCAGGTTATCTGTCCGGCGGAGAGCAGCAGATGCTGGCAATTGGCCGCGCGCTTATCGCACGGCCAAGGTTGATCCTTCTCGATGAGCCGTCGCTCGGTCTCTCACCAATTCTCGTCGAGGAGATCTTCACAATTATCAGCCGTATCAATCGGCAAACCGGGGTTTCAATGCTTCTGGTGGAGCAGAACGCCAACGTTGCTCTGGCGGTCGCGCATTACGGATATATCGTTGAATCAGGCAAGATCCAGATCGACGGCCCAACCGAGAAACTGATCAAGGATCAAGATGTCCGCGAATTTTATCTCGGTCACTCACATGGTGGCCGCGAAAAATCGTTCCGCGAAATCAAGAGCTACAAACGTCGTAAACGCTGGTTGTCGTGAGACCAAAACATGAAACATAATACTTTACCGCAAAAGACCATGCCGCAGATGCTGGCACAGAATGCCGAGCGAATTGGGGACAATACGGCCATCCGCCAAAAGGAATATGGAATCTGGACCGCGACCTCCTGGAAGACATACTTTGGTCGCTCCTGTGACATCGCTCATGGACTTCGCGCATTCGGCATCAGAAAGGGCAGCCATATTGCGGTGCTGTCCGAAAATCGCATTGAATGGGTACTGGCGCAGATGGGAGCCGGCATCAATGGCGCGGTAACGGTCGGGGTCTATCCGACGTCCCCCGTCAACGAAGTCCGTTATGTGCTTGAGCACTCTCGTGCAGAAATCGTGATCTGCGAGGATGAGGAACAGCTCGACAAGGTGGTGGAGATACTGAGCGATCTTCCGTCGCTGCGACATATAGTTGTCATCGAAACCAAAGGAATAAGGGCTTACCCAGGCGACATCGTCAAAACGTTTGAAAAACTCGAGGCGATCGGTTCCGCACAGCGCAAATCCGAACCCGGCCATGTCGAAAGCAGCTTGGCTGTGCAGGACCTCGATGACGTGGCGATGATGATCTACACCTCCGGTTCGACGGGAAAACCCAAAGGGGCCATGCTCAGCTGGCGGAACTTGCGGGCAGAAGCCTTCGCGATTCAGGAAATGCTCGCCATTTCCGAACGAGATTGCCATCTGTCCTATCTGCCGCTGTGCCATGTAGCGGAACAGATGTTTACAACGATGGGCCCGATCTACCTGGGCTCCCGTGTCGATTTCGGCGAGAGCCTGCGGACCGTGCAACAGGATCTGAGGGAAGTGGCTCCCACGACATTCCTGGGCGTGCCGCGCATCTGGGAAAAACTGCATTCGTCGATTCAGATTGGCTTGATCGAAGCCGGCGGCCTGCGCCGGAAGATCCACGATCGTGGGGTAATGGCGTGCGGGAAGTTCGCCAACATTCCAAGGAATCGCCGCACATTTGCCCAGCGACTGACGCTCCAATTTTACTATTGGTTGGTTTTCCGAGCACTCCAGAACTTTATCGGTTTGAGAAAATCGCGCCTCGCGTATACCGGAGCCGCGCCTATCTCTCCGTCGATCGTCCACTACTTCCGGACAATCGGCGTGCCGCTGGTCGAGCTTTATGGTGCCACCGAGACGACCGGCATCGTGCTTGGGCAAAGCCTCGACCATCTCATTCCAGGGTCAGTCGGAGAAGCTGCTCCCAACGCGGAGGTGACGATCGGCGAGAATGGCGAACTTCTGGTTCGTGGTGAGACAGTCTTCTGTGGATATTATCGTGACGACCAGGCGACGCGGCAGGCCATTCGTGCCGGATGGCTTCACACAGGCGATGTAGTCGAGCAGATCGACGGCCAGTTTCGAATTATCGACCGCCTGAAGGATATCATGATAACCGCCGGCGGAAAGAACCTCTCCCCTTCCGAAATAGAGAATACGATCAAGGCCAGTCCCTACATCAAGGAATGCGTCGTCGTTGCTGAAAGGCGCAATTACGTGGCAGCCCTGATACAGATAGACGGCGAAGTCGTCGGTAAATGGGCGGAAGAACAGAAGATCCCCTACACGACATATCGATCACTGGTCGAAAACCCGCGTGTCGCCGCACTGATCGACGGGGAAGTTCGTCGCCATAACGCGTCGCTTGCGAATGTGGCGCAGGTGCGAAAGTTCCATCTGCTTGTCAAGGAGCTTGACCATGATGACGACGAAGTAACCGCCACGATGAAAATCCGTCGCGCCAACATTCAACAGAAATACAGCGCTCAGATCGAAGCGCTCTATGCCTGACGGAGGTGCCCTATGATTGATCTGAGGCCGCGCCGCGCGTGGGAGAGTGACGAAGCTGTCCAGTTCAGAAAGGAGTTTCGCAGGTTTCTGGAGGATGAAGCGGTTCCGCGTGAAGAAACATGGCGCAAACAGCATTTTGTTGATCGCGAATTCTGGCGAATGACGGGGGACATTGGCGCGCTTCTTCCCTCGATTCCTGAACAATATGGTGGATCGGGCGCCGACTTCAGTTTTGAGGCTGTTGTGAATGAGGAACTCGGTTATTGCGGGTTGACCTCGTTCCAGCAACTCATCCACGGCACGATTGTCGCTCACTATATCCTGAAATATGCAACTGCTGAGCAGAAGCTTCGCTGGCTGCCAAAGCTTGCATCGGGTGAATGGGTTGGGGCGATCGCCATGACCGAGCCTGGTGCAGGTAGCGATCTCAAGGCAATAAAGACAACGGCAAGGAAGGACGGCGGCGACTACGTCGTAAACGGTTCGAAGATTTTCATCACCAACGGCATGTTGGCGGATTTGATTGTCCTCGTCTGCTCGACCGACAGATCGAGAGGTGCCGCTGGTGTCTCATTGCTTGTCCTCGAAACCGCGGGGGCTGAAGGTTTTACGCGCGGGCGCAACCTGCGCAAGATCGGGATGCATGGTTCGGACACGGCGGAGCTTTTCTTTTCCGATCTGCATGTTCCGGACGATAATCTGCTGGGGGGTGTCGAAGGGCGTGGCTTCTTCCAGATGATGGAGCAGTTGCCGCAAGAGCGCCTTGGCGTCGCAATTGGCGCTCAGGCAATGAGCGAGCACGGGGTGGAGCTGACGCTGAAATACACGTCAGAACGACAGGTGTTTGGAAAATCGTTGTCCGAACTCCAGGTGCCACGTCACATGATGGTCGACTGCCTGCGTGAGGTCCGCGTCGGACGGGCCTTTGTGGACGACTGTGTGATGCGCCACGTCAAGGGCGACCTCTCAGCCGCTGACGCATCTATGGCCAAGTTGCATGCGACCGAAATGCAAAACCGCGTGCTCGACACATGCATTCAGCTTCATGGCGGCTACGGGTATATGGAGGAATACCGGATCGCCCGGATGTTTGCCGACTGCCGCGTCCAGCGGATTTATGCTGGCGCCAACGAGATCATGAAGGAAATCATCGCGCGCGAATTCCAGTCCGTAGCGCAGCAGGAGACGGGACGATGAAGATAAGTGGCATGGCTGCAATTGTGACCGGGGGTGGCTCCGGACTGGGCGAGGCGACGGCGAGGGCGCTCGCGGCCGAAGGCGCGAAGGTCGCCATTTTCGACGTGAACGAGGCGGCGGCCAGGGCCGTTGCCGCCGAGATCGGCGGTATTGGTATTGGGGTAAACGTCTCCGATGCTACGGAGGGCGAGACGGCATTCGCGATGGCGGCGCAATCGCACGGGACGGCAAGAATTCTTGTCAATTGTGCTGGCGTTGCGCCGATCCGGAAAATTCTATCAAAGCAGGGCAGGATGCCGCTTGATGACTATCGACGCGGGATCGAAATCAACCTGGTTGGCAGCTTCAACATGCTGAGCCTGTTTGCCGACGCTGTCCAGCACCTTGCGGCGCTGGAGGACAACGAACGGGGAGTTGTTGTCAACACGGCTTCCGTTGCCGCCTACGAGGGGCAGATCGGGCAGACCTCATATGCCTCCTCGAAAGCGGGCGTTGTCGGACTGACACTGCCGGCCGCGCGCGAACTCGCTCCATTGGGTATCCGCGTGTGCGCCATTGCCCCGGGGATTTTCGAGACGCCGATGCTTCGGACGTTGTCGGAGGCCGCGCAAGCCAGCCTCGGGATGTCGGTTCCGTTCCCGCAGCGACTGGGTTACTCCAGCGAATATGCCTCGCTTGCGATCCACATCATTGAAAACAGGATGATCAATGGCGAGACCGTCCGCCTCGACGGTGCTTTACGGATGGCGGCGAGATGATCCTCCCGCACGCTCGCTTACTCAAGTCCGACTGTGGCAGCTTCAACGGAATTTTGAGTAAAGCCAGAAGATCACGCATCGATCGATAACAGCAGGAGCGGACGGTGAGCCTTCCAGGCCTATGCTCACGTCAATCCCTTTGGCCAATTCGACCTCGATCTGGACAGCCGGAAAGACCTTGGCAAAGGCCGCCTGAGCATCGGCGCGAAAAAACGCGTCGCATGATCAGGAGGCTGCGCGGAATTGGTAATAGAACAGGCGTGGAATTTGCTTGAGAGGTCGCGGGAATTTGGTATCAGATACGCAAAAGTCTCTGGGTAGTGCCAGAGATCGGTGACGGTGAGATAGGCGAGCAGCTCTCGTGGCATCCGCCCCATAGGTCGGCAAAATTGTAATTTTTATTGGTGTTGTCGCGACAACACGTTGGGTGGTCAGCCGATATTCAGCTTGACTATTGCCGGGTGTCGCGTCACCGATGAACGTCATGTTCAGGAACCAGGACCTTTTTGATCGACGCTGCTCCAAGCGGTGGCTTTTTGGGCTGCGCGTCGATCAGTGTCCGTCTGTGTGGTGACCGCCTCAACATAGGTTTCACACACCGGAGTGACACCGGCCCGCTTTCCTGAACCCCCGCAGCCCTCGGCTTCGGGGGTTTTATTTTATCCGAATTCCAGAAGGACGGCACAATGAAGATTCGCGCCGGTATTGTCGGTATTAGTGGTTTTGGCGGCGGAGAAGCGATGCGCCTGATCGCGGGCCACCCATCTTTCGAACTCGTATATGCGGCTGGCGAGGGCAGTGCTGGCAGCATGTTGGTTGAACGCTTCCCCGGAGTGCCTGCCCGACTGGCCGATCTGGTGATCGATAAATGGGACCCCGCGACTCTACCGAAACTCGACGTGCTATTCGCATCATTGCCGACGGGCACTTCGGCCGAGGCGCTGGCGCGTGTACCCGGTGACGTGAAGATCATCGATATAGGCGGTGACCACCGCTATGCCGAAAACTGGGCCTACGGCTTGGCCGACATCTGGCCGGACGAGATCAAGGGGCGGAACCGCGTAGCCAATCCCGGTTGTTTTCCTGCAGCGACGCTAAACGCATTGGCACCCTTGCTGGTCAATGGGCTGATCGAGCCCGGAAACATAGTGATCGACGCCAAGACGGGCATATCCGGCGCTGGTCGGGGCGGCGGCGATAGCAAATTCGGCTATGCCGAGAGCAACGAGAACCTTATTCCTTACGGCCTGCTCAAACACGTCCACATGCCCGAGATCGCCAGCACCATCGAGCGGCTGAGCGGCGGCAGCGCGGATGGCTTGGTGTTCACGCCTCACCTGATCCCGATGACGCGCGGTATCCTCGTCACCATCTACTGCAGGGGCCAAGCAACTACGGCGCAATGCCTCGACGCGGCTCGACGCTTCTATGCCGACCGGGCCTTCGTGCGCGTGACCGACAGGCCCCCGCAGACAAAATGGGCTACCGGATCAAACCTGTCGTTCGTCAGCTATGCTGCCGATCCCGAACGCAATCTAGTGATCGCCATAGGCGTGGTCGACAACCTGGGCAAGGGAGCGGCTGGTCAGGCGGTGCAGAACGCGAACCTGATCTGTGGCTTGCCGGAAACTGCAGGCCTGGATGGCGCACCCTTCTGGCCATGATTTTGTGACCTTCTCCCCGATATATTTTGGAATGTGGGTCGCAGTTCGAGATTAGGAGATCGGCTGGATGTCTTGCTTTCCCAGCCGGTCACCTGCGTGGGCAAAGTCCCGACATGAGGATAGACGTGCACTGCTCGGCGACTTGCGCGGGGCTCAAATCTCCATTTGGCTTGAACCATCGGCCGATCCAGCTGAGCGCTCCAAGCACGGTGAACGCGGCGATCTTTGGATCCATGGGTGCAATCGATCCGTCTGCGATACCTTCCTCGATAAGGGTTCTAAATTCCCGGTCGATTTCAGCTTTTAGGCGTCGAAGTGCTTTCTTTTTCTCAGGCGGCAACGGATCCTCTCCGACCTGGATAAGACATTGCCCGAAATCCATCGTCACCGCATTGGCATAGCTCGCGAGAGCGGCGCGCAGCTTGTCGGCGGCAGTCCCGCTGCCTTCAGATGCCTGCATGATCGCGCTCTTTATAAGCTCCAATCCCAGTTGAACACACTCGAAGAGAATGTCGTCCTTGCTGTCGAGGTAATAATAAAGAGTTGGCTTTGTAATATTCAGCTGATCCGCAACCTCTTCGAGTGAGGTGGAATGAAAACCCTTCTGAACAAATAGTTGAGCTGCGGTATGAAGTATCGCATCTCGCTTTGTATTTCGTCCCTTCTTTCTTTCCTTAAGCGGCGACCATGGGGAATCCGACATTTTTAACTTTCCTCTTTCAAGAGAGCCCTCGTCAAATAGCGATGAACCCGTTTTCGGAAGACTTATATGGGGTTGTCACGCACTGGCCCATAAACTCCTCCTTGCGGGACACCTGACTGCTGGGCTGAGGGTCTGGCCGTCCTCCTCCCAGGCGAAGCTGCCCTCATTTACTCAATCATGCCGACAGGCTCAGGACCCCGGTCGACCGTTGAAAATACGATGGCAGTCAAACCGCCCGCCAGGCATAGTCGGCCGTCAACTCTCGACAAAATCTGGAGCTATTTGTCAGCATACCACCATCTTGGCAAGTCGGTTGGTCGCGATGTCCTTCGCCTCCCCTATGATACGTTCCATCAGCTCGGCGACTGTCGGAAGATCGTGGATCAATCCGGCGACCAGTCCGCACGACCAGACTCCCGCGTCGACTTCGCCGAGTTTCATGATCCGATGGTATACCCCGGCCACTTCATCGGCGATATCCGGGAAAGTTATTGCTTCGCCGAGGTCGTTTTCCTTCTTCAGGATACGATCCACCGCGGCGTTGCGCAGCACCCGTTCGGTATTTCGCAAGGGACGCATGACCAGTCGAGTATCGACCTCGGTTGCCGAGACGATGGCGTTCTTTACATTGTCGTGTACGGGGGCGTCTTTCGTTGCGACGAAGCGGGTACCCATGTTGATTCCGTCTGCCCCAAGCGCCAGTGCGGCGACGAGGGAACTGCCGCTGCCCATCCCACCGGACGCCAGAAACGGGATTGTCAAAGCCTCGGCGGCGAGAGGCAGGAGTACAAAGTTCGGAATGTCATCTTCCCCTGGATGTCCTCCGCATTCGAAGCCGTCTACGCTGACCGCGTCACAACCAATCGACTGGGCCTTAAGGGCGTGCCGAACGGAGGTGCATTTGTGAATGATCTTGACGCCAGCCTTTTTGAGAGCCGGCAGATACTCAATGGGGTTGCTTCCTGCGGTCTCGACCACCTCGACGCCTTCGTCGATTATCGATCGAATGTAGCCACCGTAGTCAGGCCTGTTGACAGCCGGAAGAAATGTCAGGTTCACCGCAAACGGCTTTTCCGTCATTGAGCGGCAGCGTCTGATCTCCGCAGCCAGATCCGCAGGTGTCTTCTGCGTCAGGGCCGTGATTGTCCCCAAACCACCGGCGTTTGAAACCGCTGCAGCCAGTTCGGCGAGCCCGACGAAATGCATTCCGCCTTGCATGATAGGGTAGTCGACGCCCACAAGCTCGGTAAACCTTGTCTGCATTTCCGCAACCTCCCGCTTTTCGTTTGACACAATAGATACCCGTTAGTACGTATCTTACTCACAAGTAACACACGGAGAGAATTGATCAACAGGCCCGTGTCGCATTCGCTGATGCGCAAGGCAGATCGATCGAGCAGAATTTTCGCAGCGACAGGGCCGGCGACGGCTTAGCTCGGAGACGGAAAGTCGGGTGGAGGCACGTAGACCATGTCAGCAAATGCAGTAACGGTGTCAAAAGACAAGGTGACCGGGGTTGGGACGGTGACTTTGAATCGTCCTGATGTACTAAACGCCCTGGATCGCTCGTTGACCTATGCGCTTCGTGAAGCCCTAGCGGCAGTGGGACTCGATCCCACAGTCCGCGCGGTGGTGCTGCAAGGTGCTGGCGGCAACTTCATGGCGGGCGGCGACATCCGAACGTTTGCCGAGACGTTGAAGCTTGGCGCCACGGACAGGCAGCAGCTGTTCGAACGTTTCATAGGCGAAGTCCACGAATCCATCATTCGGATTAGGCGGATGGATAAGCCGGTGGTCGCAAGCGTGCGGGGCGCGGTTGCCGGCTTCGGCCTGTCGTTGATGAACAGCTGTGACCTGGTCGTCGCGGCGGACAACAGCTATTTTACTATGGCATACCGCAACATCGGCGCCAGTCCTGATGGAAGCGGCACCTACGGACTTCCGCGTATCGTCGGGTTGAAGCGCGCAATGGAAATCGCATTGCTTGGCGAGAGGTTTGACGCCGTCAAGGCGCTCGAATTTGGACTGGTGAATCGCGTCGTACCGGTCGATGAGCTTCAGACGGTCAGTCAAGCCGTTGCCCTTTCTCTGGCGCAGGGGCCGACCCTTGCGCTTGCCAGAACAAAGCACCTCCTGAACGCATCGCTGGACCGCACACTGACAGAGCAGCTTCTCGCGGAGCAGGAGAGCTTTGCGGCATGTTCGCTCGACGAGGATTTCGAAATCGGCCTTCAGTCATTCATCGAGAAGCGCCGTCCTGTATTCAAGGGCAGGTGAGTGTTTTTCAGCTGAGGTGAATGGTGTTCCGAGCGTGCGTCGATCTCAGTTGCAGCAGGAGAAGCAGGTAATGAAAGAAGCCGTTATCGTATCGACAGCACGGAGCCCCATTGGTCGGGCGTTCTCTGGTTCACTGAACAACATAAAGTCACCAAGCCTGCAGGCTCACGCAATCCGACATGCTGTAAGTCGGGCCGGTGTGGACGGAGCCGAGGTCGAAGACGTGGTGATCGGAACGGTTTTGACCATGGGGACCGGGGGTGGCAACATTGGCCGTCTTTCGGCGCTGGCCGCCGGTCTGCCGAGTACAGTGGCTGGTCAGACGATGGACCGTCAATGCGCTTCGGGACTGATGGCGGTGGCCACTGCCGCCAAGCAGATCATCGTCGACGGCATGAGCATCGTCGTCGCCGGCGGGCAGGAAAACATCAGCGCTTTGCAGAAACCATATTTCGACCTCCTTCTCCAGGAGCAGGATAGTTCCGTTATCGCGAAGGCCGAAGCGGCCTATATGCCCGTTCTCCAGACAGCGGAATTTGTATCAACAAAATATGGTATAAGCCGGCAGTCTCAGGACGAATATTCTCTCCTGTCGCAGCAACGCACTGCAGCGGCGCAACTTGCCGGCCGCTTCGACGATGAGATCGTGCCAATTTCTGCGACAAAGCGCGTGGTCGATCGGCAAACCCGCGCGGTCACCTATGAGGAGGTGACGTTGTTTCGTGACGAGGGTAACCGTCCTTCGACTACGCTGGATATTTTGCAGGGCCTAAGCCCCGTCGTTGATGGTGGGTGCGTTACTGCGGGTAACGCAAGCCAGTTCTCGGACGGTGCTTCGGCATGCGTACTCATGGAAGGAAAACTGGCCGAACAGCGCGGCCTGTCCCCTCTGGGTATCTATAGGGGCATTGCGGTTGTCGGCAACGCGCCCGAGGAAATGGGAATTGGACCCATTTATGCAATTCCAAAGCTCCTTAAGCAGCATGGCCTGGACACGAACGACATTGGTCTTTGGGAGCTCAACGAAGCGTTTGCTTGCCAAGCGCTGTACTGCCGGGATTTTCTTGGCATTGATCCGGATCTGTACAATGTGAACGGCGGAAGCATATCGATCGGGCACCCTTACGGAATGACAGGATCCCGGATGATCGGGCACGCGCTCATCGAAGGAAAACGTCGAAACGCCAGATATGTTGTTGTTGCCATGTGCGTCGGCGGTGGAATGGGGGCGGCCGGATTGTTCGAAGTGGTTTGACGATTAAACAGATGCGACGCACCACATGCGTAGAAGGAGACTTGGTCTGACCAGCAGGCCCTAGGTCTCCTGCTTCTTGAGCGAGGCGCATGCGCTTGCCGGAGCACGCGAGATCACGGCGCTTGGCGGGTTGGCGAAACTATATTGCCGTACAGTTGAGGACAGCGGGACAGCCGGATGAAGCGAGTCTTTTAGCTCTTCTCAAACTGTTGAGCGCGAGTTTGCAAGTGCGCAAGGCAATGCGGCCCGGACGCTGAGGGATACCGCTCTACCGGCGAAGTGCAGGGCGGTCACCTCATCTGACGAGGAGACTGGTTGAATTTCGCACGGAAAGCCGTCGCGAAATGCGCGGCGTCGGAGAAGCCCGTCTCGAACGCGATCTCGGTCATCGAGAGTGCGCTGTTTTCCACTAGGAAGCGCGCATAGCGCAGACGGGTCTCGATAATGAAGCGCTTCGGCGTCATGCCGATGACTTGCTGAAAGAGGCGTCCGAATTGACGCGGCGAGAGCCCAGCCATGGCTGCGGCCTGCTCCGGCAAGACGTCGCGGCCCTTGCGGCTTTCGATCAACACGACGGCGCGTTGAATGCGAGAATCGTCCACGTGACGAAATGTCGAGACGCGGCCCTGGTCGAACGCGCTCAATCCTCTGTGTTCGGTGAGAGATAGCTGGTGTACGGCCTTTGCCGCCCGGTCCGGCCCGCAATGGCTACGGATCAATTCGGTCATCAGTGACAGGATTGATACGCCGCCGGGTACTGTTATGCGACCGTTCTCGATCAGGAAATCGTCGCGAGTCGAAAATGGCTGGCGCGGAAAGGCGATTCTGAAATCCTCGGCATGGAAGGGATGGACAGATGCCTTGCGCCCGGCAAGCAGTCCTTCTTGGGCGAGAACAAAGGCGCCGGTGCAGACGCCGATCACGGGAACACCGGCCGATACCGCGACCCGCAGATAGTCGCGATGCTTGGTTGGTGCCGCGCGCAGATGCGGCAGCAAGCCGCCGATCACCGCGATGTAGTCGAAATCCGTTGGGTTAATATAGGGCGCGTCGGTTTGAACGCGGATCCCGCAGCTAGCGACCGCCGCCTGACCCGGCGTTCCCATGATCGACCAGCGGCAGTGAAGCGGGCGGGAATTGTCGGCAAAGTCGGCCGCATGTCTCAAGGGTTCAACGATCCCCGTCAGCGACATCATCGGAAAGGTCGGCCACAGTAGGATGCCGATCGAGAGATCTGCCTTGCGATCGCGCGACGCGAGCAGCCGCTCTTGCCACAGGCCATCGAGCCAGCGCACGTAGTCCGGCTCACTCGTCTTCGTATCGGAAAGGCTGTCATCCGCGCTCATGGGCGTACCATGTATGAGCGATGTCGATATTTCAAATAAAATGTCTTATTTTTAAAATTCAGCGCCATGTTTCGGTGGCAAATTCACTCTCGTCGAACGCGACATCCCGGGGATCAGGATCCTCGGGACCGGGGAACCAAAAACAATCAAGGATCAGAACAATGGCACTTTCTCTTTCGAGAAGGATGATTGCGCGCGCCCTGCTCGCAGGCTCCATCATGGCATCGGCATCTATCGCAAACGCATTCGAGCTCGCCGAACAGGGCAAACTGACTGTCGCCTTCACCGGTGACATGCCGGGCTCCGGCTGGCAGGATGGGAAGCTGATCGGCTACGACGGCGAAATCATGCAGCGTATCGCCGACAAGCTCGGCCTCAAGGTGCAGCCGGCGCTGATGGAATGGTCGGGCACGATCGCCTCCGTGCAATCGGGCCGCGTCGATGTCATGCTCGGCACGATGGGCTGGACCGAGAAGCGTACCAAAATCATGACTCTGTCCGAGCCGATCCATTATTTCAAGAACGGCATCATGCAACCTAACAAGACGAACTGGGACAAGCTTTCCGATCTGGAAGGCAAGAAGGTCGGCACCATCACCGGCTTCTCCTTCGTTCCGGAACTGAAGAAGATCAAGGGCCTTGAGTTGTCGCTCTACGACACGTCCGATGCCGCAGTGCGCGATCTGATTGCCGGCCGTATCGATGCCGTCATCGGCGATCCGCCCGTCGTCTCCTATGCGATCAAGCAGAACCCCGACTGGAACATGCACTTTCTCGCCTTCGCTGACAGCAGCTCAGATTACCCGCTGCTGACCGGTCTCGGCCAGGTCGTCTACGGACTGAACCAGAAGAACGATGATCTGCGCCAGAAGATGGACGCCGTTATCGATGAAATGTGGAAGACCTGCGAGATGAAAGCCATCGGCGATCGCTACGGCCTGTCGGCGGATGTCTGGTTCAAGCCGGTCGGCGAGAATTTCCGCGCCGGCGTCGACCGTCCGGCCGACTACAAACTGCCCTCCTGCACGGCCGGCGGCTGATTAGCCAAGACCCGGGACGAGAGTTGGCCAACGTCATTCTCGTCCTCACCTTTCATCGGAAACAGAGAACAGCAATGACTGCGCTTCTGAGTGTCGCGGGCCTGCGTAAGAGCTATGGCCCCATAGAGGTATTGAAAGGCATCGATTTCGATGTTGCGCCGGGCGAGAAGATCGCCTTGATCGGTCCTTCGGGCTCCGGCAAATCGACCTGTCTGCGCTGCATGAACTTCCTCGAGAAGCCGAACGCCGGCGAGATCCATCTGGACGGTGAGCGCATCGGCGTTCGCGAGGGGCGGACCATGAGCGACTGGCAGCTTGCGCCGCAGCGGGCTGAAATGGGCATGGTGTTCCAGCTCTTTAATCTGTGGCCGCATCTGTCGGTGACCGAGAACGTCGCGATCGCTGCTCGCAAGGTGCGTGGCCTGTCGGCCGGAGAGGCACGCGACCTAGCGCTCGACATGCTGGCCAAGGTGCATATGACGCATCGGGCCGATGCTTCACCGCTGGAACTGTCGGGCGGTCAGCAGCAGCGCGTGGCGATTGCCCGTGCGCTCGCCCAGAAGCCGAAGCTGATGCTGTTCGATGAGCCGACCTCGGCGCTCGATCCGGAGCTGGTGCATGAAGTGTTGAAGGTAATGGAGGAGCTTGCCGCCGAAGGCCGCACTATGCTGATTGTCACCCATGAGGTCGCCTTTGCGCGCGACATTGCCGACCGGGTTCTCTTTCTCGATGGCGGCACGATCGTAGAAGCAGGGCCTGCGCGGGAAGTGATCACCACGCCGCGTGAGCCGCGCACCAGAGCCTTCCTGAACATGATCCGGCACTAGGTGAGGTCATGAGCGGCTTTTCCTTGTTCCTCTCTATTGCGCAGGGTCTGCTTGCCGGCCTAGGCGTCACCGTGCTGGTCACGGTTGCCTCGCTCTCGTTGGCGGTGACGCTTGGCTTCATACTTGCGCTGGTCAGACAATTCGCCAGCGTAAGATTGGTTGATCTGGTGATCGATGCCTATTGCGAGGTGCTGTGCAATGTGCCGGTGCTAACGCATCTCTTCATCCTCTATTTCGGGCTGGCGAGCATCGGCGTCCGGTTGACATCGATTGCTGCGGCAATTGTCGGGCTCGGCTTGATCGGTGCGGCCATCACTTGCGCCATCCTGCGCGCCGGCTTCGCGGCTCTGCCGCGCGGCCAGGCCGAGGCGGCGCTTGCGACCGGGCTGACGCCGCTCCAGACGATATTCGATATTCTCACGCCGCAGGCTTTGCGGATCGCTCTGCCGGGCCTTGGAAACTACGCGGTGCAGCTTCTCAAGGATACGTCCGTCGTGTCCGCCATCGCCGCGCCCGAGATCATGTTCTTCGCCCGCTCGATGGTCACCTCGTCGTTTCAGACGACCTTGATCTACGCCACCGCCGCCGGGCTCTACTTGGCGCTCAGCCTACCGTTGATGCAGGCGACGCGGGTTCTCGAAAGACGTTACGGGAGATTGAAGGGATGAGCGGTTTCTTCGAACCATATGGCGAATACGGCTCTGAGTGGATGCCGCTGCTGCTCAAGGCTATGCTCAACACGGCAGCGCTCTCGGTCACGGCCTTCGCCCTGGCGCTTGTGCTCGGTCTGCTGCTTTCGCTTTGCCAGCGATCGGCATGCGCAGTACTCCGGCAATTCGCCGCCGCCTACGTGACCGTGGTTCGTGGGGTCCCTCTGCTGGCCGTGCTCTTCCTGCTCTATTTCGGTCTGCCAGGCATTGGTATTGTCTTCAATGCCTTTGGTGCCGCGGTCGTCGGTCTCGCTTTATGCTTCGCCGCACAGATCGCGGAACTTTTCCGGGCGGGACTCAAGGCCATACCGGCGGGTCAGGCAGAAGCGGCACTTGCCGTCGGCTTCACCCCTACCCAGAGCTTCCAACTGATCATTCTGCCCCAGGTCGCGCGTGTCGTCCTCTCACCTGTCATCGTCGCGTTCGTCTCGCTCTTGAAGGACTCGTCGCTCGCTTCGCTAATCACGGTCGACGAGTTAGCTTTAACCGGGCGGGCCATGGCGACCGAATATTTCCTGCCGCTGCAAATCTATGTCGCGGTTGGTGTCTGCTACTTCGCAATCGCCTGGCCCTTCTCGGCGCTGTCTCGCCGGCTCGCCGAATCTGCCCGCCATCACCATTTCAAGGCCCGATCATGACCATCGAAACGACCGCTGCTCCCGGCCAAGCCGGGTCTCCAAGGCCCAACCAACGGCCCCTGATCCTGATGACACCCGATCTCAAGGAGATGTCCGTTGCACCCACGGAAAGCGAATATGTCCTGCGGGCGAACTATGCGGAGGCGATTGCCGAAGCCGGTGGGATTCCGATGATTCTGCCCTACGAGGCTGGTAACATCGATTGGGTAATGGCTACCGCTGATGGGATTATAATCACCGGCGCCCGACCCGGTGCGGAAGTTCCTGAAGCGCGGAAGCGATTTGAACGGCAACTGGTCGAGCAAGCTCTCAAGGCAGGCAAGCCGCTGCTTGGAATTTGCCACGGAATGCAGCTCATCGGGGAATGCCTGGGTGGCGAATTCGTGACGGATCTGCCAGCGTCGAACATATCTCACCTTCCCCGCGATGTGCCCGATATTGCCGCGCATGAAATCATCATCGCACCGGAGAGTGCGCTGGCTGATTGGGCTGCGAACGAGGTACAGTCCGTCAACAGCCTGCACCGTCATGCTCTAGCGGGCGAAGGGCGCTTTCGCGTCGCCGCGCGCGCGCCCGACGGCATCATCGAGGCCTTCGAAGGCGAGAACGACACATTCTGCCTCGGCGTTCAATGGCATCCCGAATATCGCCTAACCGCGCTGGATTCCCGAATTTTGAAGGCTTTCGTCGAGCGTAGCGCTGGAATCGCAGCGGATCGCCCTGAGACGTGCCTACCCCACGAGATCAATCCTGTGCGCCAGCAACTTTCCAAGCTTGGTCTCAGTCTGCCAGAGGTTTCGGAACCGCCGGGCGCCTTCGTCGGCGCGGTCAAGCACGGCAATGTCGTCAACGTCTCGGGTCAGGTGCCGCTCGTGGATGGCAACGTTTTGAGGGCCGGGATTGTCGGAGCTGGCGTTTCGATTGAGGAGGCGCGAGCGAACGCGGCTCAATGTCTTCTTAACACGCTCGCGCAACTCGAGCGTGCCGCAGGTGGATTCGACAAGGTGCGCGGCTTCGTCCGCCTCGCAGGCTATGTCGCCGCGAGCCCGGATTTTACGCGCCACGGTGCGGTCATCGACGGCGCGTCCGAGCTGCTGCGCGTGCTCTTCCCGGATCGGTGGGCACATGCGCGCGTCGCGATCGGCGTCGCGTCGCTGCCACGCGGCGTGCCGGTCGAAATCGAGCTGAGTGCCATCGTGACGGATGAAGCCTGAGATGGCGCGCGTTGCGGTGATCGGAGCTGGCGTCGTGGGCGTGGCGTCGGCTTATCTTCTGGCCAAGTCAGGGCATGACGTGACGCTGATCGATGCATCCGCCGGGCCGGGCCGAGGAGCGAGCGCCGGCAATGCCGCTCAACTCTCCTGGGCCTACGGCGATGCGATGGCGTCGCCGGCATTGCTGCGACATTTGCCCGCCATTGCTATGGGTCGCGATCCCGCCTTCCGGCTTCGCTGGCAACTCGACCCGGATTTCTTTCGCTGGGGCCTTCGCTTCCTGGCCAATACACCCTTTAGCCGCTGGTGGAGCAATACGCAGGACATTCTCGCCCTGGCAGAACAGTCCCGCCGCGAGCTCGCCACACTGCTGACTGACGTCGATATTGCTTTCGATTATCGCGTCGCGGGCAAGCTGCATCTTTATCCGGACAAAGCAAGTGTCGCTGCGGCAGAAGCCGGCATTGCGCGCAAGACGGCTCTCGGTCTTGAGCAGCGAATGCTTTCGCGCACTGAAGCGGAGAAACTTGAGCCGGCGCTTTGCCGCTATCAGGCCGAAATCGGCGGAGCGATCTATACGCCGGGCGATGCGTTGGGCGATGCTGCCGCTTTCTGTTGTCAGCTTACGGACCATATGGTGAAGCGCTATCAGATTTCGACTATGTTCGGTCGGAGGGTGACCGGCTTCGCCCTGAGAGGCGATCGGCTTGTGGGGTTGAATTTCGACGACCGGGAACCGTTGCAGGTCGACAGCGTCGTTGTGGCGGCCGGACCTCAGCTTCGCCTGCTTGCCCCCGAATTCGCGGAGGCGCGATCGATCCGGCCTGTACGGGGCTATTCCCTGACGGTGCCTGCGTCATCTGCTGCGCCCCTGATCAGCCTGACCGACGTCAGCCGAAAACTTGCTTTCGCATCGATCGGGAACCGCTTCCGCGTGGCCGGCCTCGCTGACATCGACCCGCCGGGGTCGGGCTTCGATGCCGACAGGTTCAATACATTGCGGCAAAGCGCTACAGCGGTCTTGCCCAATGTTTTCGGCGGCGCCGAGAATCTGATGCAGTGGTCCGGCGAGCGGCCCATGACACCGTCGTCACGCCCGATCATCGCCGCATCTCGGCACTTGCGCGGCGTGTACATCAACGCCGGCCACGGCATGCTGGGATGGACGCTTTCATTGGGTTCGGCAAGACGGATGGCAAATATGATTGATGCTGCTGATAGATAAGCTGTCAACAATCGTTCGATTGGAAGGCCGGACGTTTCCCACTCTCGTCGGCTGCAGGCTTCAGCTTTTCGCCTGCCAATGGCGACGATTCTACTTTGCGGGGATCTTGCGGCCGGCGACGGAGGATTGGCCCGAGGCTTATGCTATCTTGCGATTAATCGTTGCGTCGAACACGGAAATTGCGCAGTCGCGCGCAACGAGAACCGCCACCGTGGCGAGGGCGCCTTCGCGGCTCCCTTTCTCGAGACCGGGCGCCACGACCATAAGGCAGCGCGGCGGCCGCACCTTGCGGCATGGAGAGCGTCGTTCGATCCAGCGCTTGAGGGCGAAGCTCATCGAAGCAGGCGTTCTGCATCAAAATCCGCCAGCCACTCACCCAATCGATGACGTTACAGGCCAGTTTGCGACCGAGCTCCGCCGCAGGGGTTTACTCTGCCAACAATTTCGGCTCATCTCAGATACAGCAGGCAATTTCTACGCGCGTTATGGATCGACGGGGGGCATAACTCATCTCCAGTACGATGATATTCGCGACTATCTAGCTAGCAATTCGAACGCCACGCATCCGCGTAGAGCCAACTGATCAGCTAGAACCGACAGCGTACGGCTTGGAAGGCCGAGCAGCGAGTTTGCTCGGCGGCTTGCCTCCCACGGCTTCTACCAGTTCCGATGCGACTTGGCCGAGCATTTGTTGCGCCTCAGCGGTACCCATCCTGGTGCTATCATCTAACCGTGCGACGTACGGAACCGTCAGCGCGGCGATGGCATGACCCCGGAGATCGAAGATCGGAAAACTGATCGCCTGAAGACCAGCAAACTGGTTGCTTTTCATAAACGCAAAGCCATCTTTGCGGACCTTGTTTAGGGTTCTCTGAATAGCGTTGATCTCTTCAGCAGACCTATTAGGGCCGAGCAATAAAAGAGTGTCATTCGTCTCCTTCTCGTCCTGGAACGCCAATAGAACCCGTCCCGAAGCTGACTTCAGTATCTCAAGCTTCGCCCCGACCTTGATGCTGAACCCCATACCTTCAGGCGCGTCTACTTGGGCGACGACCAGTTGGTTCGTTCCGCTTATCACCGTTAGGTGGCACGATTGCTCCACTGTTTTGGCGAGCATGCGCATACGTGGAAGCGCTTCGGCTATCAAACGACTGACCGGAGGAAACGTGTGCGACAATTCAAAGAGCTTCATACCCAGTTGAAAGGAATCGTCAGTTTGGACGAGGTATGATCGACGCGTTAGGCATTCGATCATTCGAAAAATTTCCCCGACCGAGCGCCCCAGACGATCTGCGATGTCCTTCCGAGAGAGGCCATGCTCCTGCACAGAGAGAAGCTCAAGGATATCGAGCCCCTTTTCGAGTGCTGGTGCCGCGTAAAGCGTCTGCTTCGAGTCGTCGGCCTCGATCTTGATCTCCACAGTCCGTTTTCGTGTAGCAGCTTTGCTGTTCATCGTTTCCATTCGCGAACACCTCGTCATTGCAGACGATCTGGGTATTCCGCCGCTTCTTATCGAGTCAAGGCGTATATGAGTTCAACACCAGCTCAACCGCGACTTCATGCTGGTCATCGTAGGCCTTGACCGTCCAGACGTCCTTTGTGCGTTCATAGCTGACGTATATTGGCTTGGCACAGAAGAGGGGACGCAGATACCGGGCGGTAATCGTCGTGATTGGTTGCCTGGTCGAGTGTCGGAAGTCTTCAGTGAGAAGCAGCGTGGAGAGTCCGCCGTTTACAACAAGGTCTGGAAAGCCTTCGACCTTTGTGGCGTATTCCCGATCTATATGAATGCGATGGGAATTGAAACCGAGCGCCGAGTACGAGAAGATGAGCGTATCGTCCGGAATGGAGAGTTGTCTAGCATCCTCTGGCAGAGTCCGCTGCTCGCTCGGCTTGACTTTCTCGCCCTGTCCAGCGCCCATCAAAACGTATGTCTGTCGTTCTGTGACGGCAGCGGAAGAGCGGTCATCAGTGTAGAGTTCGTGGAGTACGGTTACGAAGACAATAGGACCGTTTCGTCCTTCCTTCTGTTTTACCTCCTCGACGCGGCTTTCTCTGCGAACGTCGCTACCGATTGGGATGTCGTTTCCAAATGAGACGGATCGGCCCGCCAGCATCAGCCGGGGCAAGCCAAAATCGGGAAGCGGAACGCCTAACCCTGGAAATCCATCATTTCTTAGTCGGGAACGACGCGTATCGGCTCCCATCAGAATAAACTGCCATCCCCGCGGAAGAGCATCGCCCTTGGACCATGCATCCGGGTCCTGATCGAGCATCGCCGCCACTCGCCTTACGCTCGAAACGGCACAGGACTCTTGGCGGCTGACTGTAAGATATATTTCGTCGGGAATTTGAATGGTCATGGATGCGTCTTTTCCTTACGAGAAGCCGCATCTATAAGTTGCAAGCGCGGCTCCGATGGATGTTTATCTTGAGAGGTCGTTATGGCGTGTCTCAGGGCTGAGAAGCAGCGCGGTAAACGATATCGCTAGAAGTGCGAGGCAGCAGACCGTGAGAATCCAAACCTGACCGCCCGATTTTTGCATAAGCCATGCCGCCACAAGAGGGGTTGGAGCAGCGAATACAAGGTTTGCACCGGTGTAGGACGCTGCCGATCCGGCATAGCGAACGGCCGTAGGGAAGTGCTCGGCAAAGAATGCCGGGAGAATACCGCTCTGTGCCTGAATCGATCCGGCAAACAGGGCCATTGCGATGAAGATGAGCAGGGTGTTGCCCGTACTTATAACCGGAAAATAGACGAGGGCGACGGCGATCATAGTGATCGACGTAACGATCAGAGGCGGCTTGCGGCCGAATCTGTCGCTTGCAGCTCCGCCAAGGCATGTCGTCACCATCGCGACCACGTTGGCGGCCATTAGGCAGACGAAGGCGGTCTGGCTTTCAAGTCCAATCGTCTTGGTCAGATATGAGATCGAAAACACCGTCACGACGTAATAGCAGGCAGTCGGTGCACCCCAAAACAGCAGGAGTCGTAGAATGGTGCCAGGGTGTGACTTGAAGACCGGCTTCGGTTTCACAGGAGCTTTGGTCACTTTCTCTTCGCTCTCGCGGCGTTCGACGAGTTCTTGAAACGCCGGTGTCTCCTCAACCTTGAAACGTATGTATACGCCAAGGGCAACAAGGAGCACGCTCATCAGGAATGGAATCCGCCAACCAAAACTCAGGAACTGTTCCGCGTTCATTGAGAGCGAGATCACGTATAGCAGCGCGTTAGAGAGGACTTGGCTCGCAGGTGCGGCCATTTGAGTAAACGCCGCAAAAAGTCCTCGTCTGCTCGATGGCGCATGTTCCATCGTAAAAAGTTGCGCACCAGTGGATTCGCCACCCAATGCGAAGCCCTGAATAAATCGCAGAACGACAATTAAGCCCGGAGCCCAAACGCCAATTGTGGCGTAGGTAGGCATCAGTCCAATGAGGAACGAGGCAACGCCCATCAGGATGAACGTAAACAGCAGGATTTTCTTGCGTCCAATCTTGTCACCCAGAATGCCCATTACAATCCCACCGGCCGGACGTGCAAAGAAGCCGACGCCGAAGGTGGCAAATGATGCCAACAAAGCACTGTTTTCATCCATGGTCGGGAAGAAGAGTGCGGGCAATACCGTGGCGGAAATCGCGCCGTAGGCAGTAAAGTCAAGCCATTCAAGCGCAGAGCCGAATGCACTGCTCATGGTCGCGCGTTTCGCCATGGGCGAAATCGTTTCCCTCTCATAGTCAGTATGTAGTTTCGTGATATCTGGTGTAGTGGCCGACATTGGTCCTCTCCTCCAAGGTAACTGTTTGTCTGTGGAATGCGCTGGCCTGCCTCTGCCTCCCCAGTGAGTAGCAGGCCGTCCATGTGCGTTGCTGCTGCAACTCGCTGAAGGTTTTCCCTTCCCATATATGACCACTCCTTGTGGCCGCGTCGGCACTCGCCGCGTAGCGCCGATGCTCATTTCGTGAGCTGGCAGTAGACATCGATCAACGATGCAACTGCGACACCGCCGGTCACTCGGCTGCGTCACCTTGGACTTCGTGTACTTCGACCACGTTGCCCTCAGGATCTTGGAAGAAAATCTGCTGCCAGCCCTTGATCGCCCACTGGCCGTAGTCGGAGAACATGATGCCGCGCTCGGTTAGGCGGCGCTTTACGCCTTCGATGTCGTCGGTTCGGAAAGCGATATGGCCTCGGTCCAGTGGGTTGATGCCTTTGCCGGTCTTGTAAGCAACGTTGAGGTCGCGGGTCGCGAGGTGCATTTCCGTCTTGCCATCTGTGAGGAAGGTGACGTGACCGCCGTAGCCGCGATCCTTGATTTGATCGTCAGCGCCGTGACCTCCGTAGTAGGTCTGCTCAAGTTCCAGGACGTCCTTGTAGAAATTCTCAAGGTCGGTCACGTCCTTGGCCGTGAAATTTACGTGATGGAATGTCGTAGCCATTGGCTTCCTCCGTGTTTCACCCCCTGGTTCAATCCAAAAGGGTGGATTTGACAGATCAGTGGATGTGAATGCCGCCGTTGACGTCGAGTGTCGTTCCGGTCATGTACCCGGACAGGTCAGAAGCGAGGAACATGCATGCTCCAGCGACTTCTTCCGGACGACCCGGACGACCAAGCGGTATCGAGGTCGATAGCTCTTGCAGGCGTTCGGCAGACATTGCGCCTGCGACAAAATCGGTTTCGATCAAGGATGGGCACACTGCGTTGACGCGCACTCTGGCCGGACCGCATTCGCGGGCCAGTGTTTTCACCAAACTCAAGACCCCGCCTTTCGATGCTGCATAGTGAGCGCCACCAAAGAGACCACCGCCTCGTTGGGCCGCGACCGATGCAACGCTCACAATCGACCCGGCGCGTCGCTCGATCATCGAACCTGCAAATGCCTGTATGATGTTGAACGTGCCAGTGAGGTTGATTGCTATCATCTCAGAGAAATCCGCCTCGGAGATCGCTTCAAACTTCGCAGGCCTCATGATCCCGGCAGAGTGGATCAGTGCATCAACGTGCCCGAACTCTCTCAGGACGATGTCTCTCGCCGCTTCACATTCGCTTTTCGAGGAAATGTCGCAACGTATCGCGTGAAAGCGATTGTCGGGATACTCACCGCTTAATACTTCGGCGGTGGAACCGATGCGCTCGCTGATATCCATGACAACAACGTTCGCGCCGTTTTCGGCCAAAAGTTTCGCTGTAGCTCTCCCGATTCCGTGAGCTGAGGCAGCGCCCGTAACGACGCACACCTTGTCCTTCATCAACATCAGCCTTCCTCCAAACGCATGTTGGAGGCGGATATTTGTTATTTCATATGTGATGTCAAGAGTTCAGATACGAAATTTCGATTGCGCAGTGCGATTTCATCAATGAACTGTTGACTTCAAATTTGTATTTACACAGTATCGCCGCGCTGCGGAGGAGACCGCTGTCTGGAGGCAGAAATTCTCGGTCCAGCAGAGTGAGAGCGAGATTTTGATGACCGCTGGATGGCGAAGTCATCTCGTTTTGCGGTCGACCTGACCGGCGCTCTCCGCCCGGGTTATTGCTTTTGGGAGGGCTTCATATGAGCCAGTCACAGTTGAACGGACTACGGGTACTCGATCTTACAAGTGTGGTCGTGGGCCCAACTTGCACCTGGCGTCTGGCGCAATACGGTGCTGAGGTCGTAAAAGTGGAAGCCCCGGAGGGCGACTTGATGCGGGGCCTCGGAGGGTTGAGCCCGACTGGTCAGCACTCGGGCACATATCTCCATCTCAATCGCGGCAAGCGCAACATTTCGCTCGACTTGAAGAAGCCAGCGGCAGCGGCAGTTATGCAGCGCCTGATCGAAACGTCTGACGTTATCGTCGCGAACATGCGGCCCAAGGCGCTCGAACGTTTAGGACTCGATGCGGACACGATCCGCGGGAAATATCCCGACAAAATCCATTGCCTTATTACGGGATATGGGACTGATGGCCCTTACGCCGGGCGTCCGACTTATGACAGCGTCGTCCAAGGCGTGTCTGGAATTGCTGGCTTGTTTCTCGCCCGCGACGGTGCGCCTGCCTACGTGCCCCTTGTCATCTGTGACCATGTGGTGGGTGAGATCGCGGCGGGTGCAATCCTTGCCGCGGTTATCCAGCGGAACTCGGGCGCGGGTGGGAGTTCGATTGAGATCCCCATGTTCGAGACGATGGCCGCGTTCGTCCTCCAGGAACACCTGGCGCAGAAGTCATTCAACCCGCCGGTTGGCACCGCAGGCGATAAACGTTTGCTAAATGCTCATAACAAGCCGCTTCGCACGGCCGACGGATGGATTTCCGTTACAATCAATACCGACCTTCAGGTTAAGTCGTTTTTGAAGGCCGTTGGAAAAGACGACCTTCTGGATGATCCGCGCTTTTCCAGCGTCGGAGCCCGCGCCAAGAATGTCGAGGCCTGGTTCGAAGTTCGTGGCGCGGCCCTTTCGGATAAGACGACCAAAGAATGGCTTGGGATTTTCCAGGCTGCCGATATCGCCGCGATGCCCTGTCACACCCTTGAGACACTGTCCGAGGACCCACATCTCAAGGCAGTTAGCTTGATCACGCAGGAGGAACACCCGACGGAAGGGGCGACCGCGATCATTCGCTCAACGATCCAAATCAATGGAAGCTATCTACCGCCGCAAAGCTTTGCGCAACCGCCTGGTTGGAGCACGGAAGAGCTGTTGGCTGAGCTTGGCCTAGCTCCGGATCAGGTCAAGGAGGCAATCGAAACTGGGGCGGCTTTCACCGGCGTTCAAAGGGTTGCAGCAGAATGAACGACGTCAAACGGCGTTGGGAACGATTACTTTTGGAAGGAGGAAATGGTGGCAAATCGCTTGAGAGACAAGGTAGCTATTATCACGGGCGGCGGCGGCATCGGTTCGGCAGCAGGTAAGATTTCTGCGAAGAGGGCGCAAAGGTAGCGCTCATCGACGTCAGTGCGGAAGCATCTGAAAATGCTGCGACGGAGGTACGCAAGCAAGTTCCCGGCGCGAACGTGATTGGATTGGTTGCCGACCTTGGTAAGGAATCTGACGCTGTTCGAGTAGTGGCAGAAGTCGTCTCTGAACTTGGCAAGCCGACCGTCCTCGTGAACAACGTCGGCATTCGCCGCTACGAAGCAGTGGCCGATGCTCCCTGGGAAGCTTGGGATCACATCGTGCGTGTCAACCTCCTAAGCTTTGTTTCCATGTCGCGAGCGGTGCTCCCGCACATGCGTGACGCTAAAGACGGGAGCATCGTCAACGTTTCCTCCACCTATGCGGTCTATGGACGCAAAGGAATGGGAGCGTATGACGCGACCAAGGCGGGAGTCCTTTCACTGACCCGGACCCTTGCGTATGAGGAGGGCGAGCACAATATTCGCGTCAATGCGATTTGCCCCGGTTTCACAAGGACCGTTTTCCACCTCAAGCGCCTCGGACATGCCGCCGTTGACGATCTGGTGCCTCCGTGTGTTCTGAAACGGTGGGCGCAACCAGCCGAACTTGCCTATCCGATGCTGTGGTTGGCATCCGATGAAGCCTCTTATGTTACCTCTGCCACCTTCATGATCGATGGCGGCCTTCCTGCCTAAGCTCAACGTGGCCGCCACTTCAATCGCTTGGAGCCAATTACATGCTCGTCATATTGCTGCACGGCGTCGGTTCAACAGGCAAGAGTATGCAGCCCATCGCTGAGGCTCTTCGTGACAGTCATCCAGATGCGATTTTTGAATATCCGGATGGTCCAGAACCATTTGACAGAGCGTCGGGACGACAATGGTTCAGCGTAAGCGGAGTGACGACATTGAACAGACCTCTCCGGGTCGCTGCAGCTCGGCCATCCTTTGACGCGATCGTTTCGTCGTTGATCGCTAAGCACGGGTTCGAGGGTAAGTTGGAGCAGGTCTGCTTTTTGGGGTTCTCCCAAGGGACGATCATGGCGTTGGACGCGATCGCGACCGGACGTTGGAAAATAGGAATGCTCGTAGGCTTTGCTGGTCGGCTTGCGTTATCCGATCCAATCCTTCCATCTGAGACCCGTGTGTTTCTGATGCACGGAACGAGCGATACGGTAATCCCGTATGCCGAAACGACTTTGGCGGTATCTGCGCTGAGGACCAAAGGCATCGAAGCACAGGAATTGCTGATCCCCGGCCTAGAGCACGTCCACTGAACTCGGAATCGGATTGAGGATTCCGTTACGGTCCGATTTCTGATTCCATGATCCGACTGGTGATTTGGTCGGAGGCAATATGACCCGCGCTTTCAGCGATGATCTTCGCAGCCGTGTTCTGGCAGCGGCTTATGATGGTATGTCAGCACGCTCGGCGGCCGCCCGGTTCGGAATCGGAGTCTCGACGGCCATCGCCTGGATAGCCAGCGCACGGCATGGTCAGATGAAGCCTGCTAAGCAGGGACGGCGCGGCGGTTCTCGTCTGGATGCCCATGGCGATTTTATCGTTGGGTTGATCGATGAAGAAAAGGACATCACGCTGAACGAAATGGTTCTGCGGCTCGCCGAAGAGAAGGCCGTTTCCATCGGCCGCAGTGCCCTCGATGTATGGCTGCGCAAGCGCGGCTGGACTTTCAAAAAAAGACCGCACATGCATTGGAGCAAGAACGACCCGACCTGCTGAAACGTCGTCGCGACTGGTTCGATGGTCAGCTTGATCTCGATCCGGCAAGGCTCGTGTTCATCGATGAAACTGGCCTGTCTACCAAGATGTCCAGGCTGCGCGGCAGGTCCCCTTGCGGCGAGCGTTGTCGAGCCGCGATTCCACATGGGCACTGGAAGACGACGACTTTCACCGGTGCGCTCAAGCTCTCGGGCATGACCGCGCCCATGGTGCTCGATGGTGCCATGAACGGCACGGCCTTCCGCGCATATGTCGAACAGGTTCTGCTTCCAACGCTGACAGTTGGCGATGTCGTTGTGATGGATAATTTGCCTGCGCATAAAGCGGATGGTGTGCGGCAGGCTATTGAGAGCGTTGGTTGCCAGCTTCTCTACCTTCCACCCTACAGCCCGGACTTCAACCCCATTGAAAAGGCCTTCTCCAAGCTCAAGGCGCTCCTGCGTGCGCGAGCCAAGCGCAACGTCGAAGCTCTGTGGGACACGGTCGGCGAAATCGTCCCGCTCTTCAAACCCAAAGAGTGCGCCAACTATTTTACGTCGTGCGGATATGACCCCGAGTAAAGTGGACGTGCTCTAGCACATTCCGTCTCGGCGGAAGGGATCGCAGCGGCTGGCGACTTTCTAAGCAGACGCGGGTAGTAGTTACGGTCTCAGCGGCGCGAGCGTAGCCCCTTCCTTGGGGGTGACAGCGCAAGGCGCACATCTTGCGGTGTTCCGCCTCGCGCGACCGGAAAAATAGTGGCCACCCGCAGCTCTGTCCTTCTCGTTCTGTCTTTTACGGATGACTTGGCGCCGGAACTTGACTTTCGCCTGTATGCAATTGATGACTTGCTCTGGTGCCCTCTCAGTGGCGTCGAATGCTGTCACAAATCGACGTTCCTGACTGCGTCCTTATATCACAAGAGACAGTGGACGAAGCCCGCCGAGTGCGCGACGACTGGCGCGGGATGAACCACCGGAAGGGCCAGCGCATCATCGCTCGCCGCACAAAGCAAGGGTAGGAGGCCTTGGCGCGACGGATCATCACAGAGGGAGCACTACCGTAAAGTGGCGTAACATATCATCGACCATATCGCAGTTCGGCCACCGTGGTGCATCACGTCACGAAGACGTTCTCGCAATTCGCCGAACGCTTCACTGCGCTCGCTTCGGTATCAGCTTCGTAGTGCACCTGGTGGCCGTCGTTGAGCAACTCTTCGGAGGCAAGTTTGCCGTTCCAGGGCCTCGAGGCTGTGAGTTTGTCCTCACCCATGCTCTGGCGCCAACGCGCCAGCGACGAGCGATCAAAAGGCAGGCGATGTTGGAAGAACTCCTCGCTGCAGAATAACTGGTAATACAGGTTCTCCACCCAGCGCTCGCATAGCACGTCATCGGACAGGTTGTAGGTCGCCTTGAGGATGGCCAGCCCCGCCATCAGCCGCGTCGGCAAGGGCGGGCGGCGCCAACTCACTTGACCTTGTGGGACAACGTTAAAAGCACCGCAAAGCCCAAGGAGCCAATAATCGCTGCCGTGGCGCAGGTTGCCATCCATGCGCCAGCAAGGACGGAGTTTGTCGCCAATCGATTGGCCCATTGTGTGAACCCCCACGTCCCCACGAGCGCCATGGCATTCAAGACTGTCAGAAGACCCAGCCATTGGTTTTTTGCAATCATTGTCGGCTCCTTTTTGGCCTCGCGATACGAAAGTAAGTAAACTGTCCGACTTTTTGGGGGGCAAACGATGACCATTTGCCGTAAACCCGTCGATGGCGGACATATTCCGTATTCCCGTTGAATATCCGCCATTCGGAACAGATTTACGAAAGCCCGGAAAACCAACGTTTTACGGACGCCTCGCTGAAATCAGGATCCTAGCACTTTCGTGTCATGGCGCCTAACGACAACTAAAGTTCTCCGCGCTGTCGGTGGACCCGGAGCCGTTGTAGTGCGCAACCTTTGGCCATGCGCACAACGAGCGAGTGCGAACGGTCTTGGTCGGCAGAAGCAGATTCAAGGCAGAGTCGTTGCTGTACTTAGTGGCCAAGATGCTTTCAGGGGGGGCGTTCTTCTCAACCCACTTATCCAGAGCGGTCAGCATATCGAAGCTGTTCGGACCGGGTCCGCCGCGGCAGTGGGCCATCCCAGGCACCATGAACAGCTTCACTTGATCGGCGGTCGAGCCAACCTTATTTCGAACCGAATCGAAGTATTGGATTGTGCTATCTGCTGGTATACGTCCGTCCATCCATCCGTGATACATGAGCAATTTTCCCCCGTGCTGGGTGAACTCAGTCAGATCAGGATGGTGAGAGTCGACGATTGCTCCGATCCGCTGCAGGGCGATGGGGTAATCTTGTTCAAGGTCGAATTGCGACTGGGTCCAGTTCGCGTCCTGGTAGACCAAGTATCTGAACGTGTCGCCGCCGAATTCTCCGATCCCCGATGCAGTGCCGCCAAAAGGTCCGTTTACGTTTTCGGATATGTTCTCGCCGCCCATTGCAAAGCCGACGAAGACCGATGTTCCATCTGCCAGGTGCGGCCCCCTGTAAATGTTCTTGAGGGCAACCACTTCTGCGCTGGTCAGACAACTCGCATTGTCGCCAGCAGAGCATTGCAATTCGGTCGGATCGAAGTTGCACGACCTCGGATTCTCGAGGACGCCATCTGCAACGCCGTCCAGCATGTCGCACTTTGCGAGCACTGCGTTGGCGACAAGGTCAAGCTTCTTTGTGATGCCAGAAGCGCCAGGGGTCCGAAACACTTGCTGATAGTCCCAGGCGAAAGATGACATTAGCCCGGTCCAATCTGCGGCAGGTGCGCCGGCGATGATGCCGTCGTAGTCCTCAGGATAGCGACTCGCTTCCATCAAGGCATCACGCCCTCCATTCGAGCAGCCTTGGAAGTATGCGCGACTTACCCTACTCCCGTAGTAATCCGCCACCGCCTCTTTCGCAAAGACGGCAACCAGATGGTTGGCAAGGTGGCCCCATTCCGCAACCTGCTGGGCTTGCCCCCGCGCCCAGGATGCTCCCGGTTCGTCGTGGCCGGCGTTGGTGGCGACACCGGCATATCCCTGTGACAAGGGTAGCGCCAAGGACTGAACGACATTGCCTAATCCGCCGGAATAGCCACTGCCACCTGCGGCCATTAGCTTCTCATTCCATTCGTTGGGCAGCCACATTTCCGCAACGATGTTGGATGTCGGTGTTGAAGTTACCTTGGCGCGAACCTGGCAGAAGTCTTTAGGCGCTACGGTGCCGTGGGTGCCGAGAAGCGATCCCTTGGTCACGTACTGAGCGGTGGTTACTGTGCCAGACTGGAGTTGCTTACCGACGTAGGCTTCACAGGTCGCCCGTCCTGCTTGCACGGTTCGGTCGTCCGCAGAGCTGCTCCCTCCGAAGCTAGCAACGATGGTTGTGACAGTGAGTGTCACTAAGCCTGGTTTGAAAATCATCATCTCCTCCAAAGTGGATCGAACAGGTGAAGCGCTTGCGTCGCCTGATCCATAGCTCACGCGCTCTTGCGATCTCGGGCAGCAACTGCTCGCTTGCCCGTAAGGTTTTTTATTGCTCAACCCAAGCCGGTTACCAAGGGATCAATAGCGGCGAGAGGCTTGCAGGCTACTGCTTCGGTCGGGCGAAGGGCGCCCAGTGTGGCGGAGACGCCTCCACAATATCGCGAATGTTTGCCGGTTCGGGGAAGCCGGTCAGCGCTTGACCGGTGCCCACTTGGCTCGCGAAACGGATCATGTGGGACGTCATGTAGTCGATGTTCGCCTGACCCCACTCATTCTCCCCATGTGGCCCCCGAATCGCGAGTATCGCCTTGGGGCCGGTCGCCCGTTTATAGGCCTCAAATGACCCTTCAAGGCTTTCCGAGAAATCCCAAAGGCCGCGTCCAATGAACAGCGACGGCCAGGACGGGATTGACGTGAGGATTTCGCTTGTGGCGAACATCTGCACGTTGAGATCGAGCCGACGCGATGCCTCGACCAGGGATTCGATGGGCGCACGATAACCAAGTCCGCCGGGGAACGGCGCCAACAAGAGGGCACCGAGCACGTTGAAGCCGTAAGTGGGCGAGCTTGAGCCGTTTTCCCGCTCGAAGTCGCAGCCGCCACTGAAGTTCTTGTGCATGGCCCAAGTCGTCACCATGCAGCCCTGAGAGGCCCCGGAAATGAAAACCGGAAGCTCGCGGGCGGTAGCATACCCTGCCAACAACATTCCCGCCGTTTGGTCGCCCTGCGAGACAACACCGTCAGGCGTTAGGATTCGCAGGCCTTTGCCGGTTTCCATCGCCGTCAGGACCCGGAACAGGTCTTCAGCCTGCTCATTTGTGTTGCTGTCATTGTCGCCGCCGGAAATGCCATGTCCGCGTTTGTCCAGCGTCAACACGTCAAATCCGGCTTGATTGAACCGGTAGATGTAATTATTGCGCCAACTCCCCGTTCCCCACTGTTCGCTCCCCTTGCCACCCGGGTAGACGGACTGGATCCAGCCCCTCGAGACTTCATCCCAGTAACACGGGATATCACCGGGTTGGTCGATAGTGGTGGTCTCGATCGAACGTCCCCCAGTCAAGATCACCAGGATGCGACGGCGACCGCCCTTGCCGTCATCGACCCCGGTCCCTGCCAGATGCCAACCCCGTATCTTGATTGGATCCGTCAAACCCATATGAAGGACCTCGTGCGGCTCGCGCGGAACTTCGACTTCAACAATCGTTGTTACAGCCTCGGCCGCTGCAATCGGCTCGTTCCACGGATATTGCTCGAAGAAAGCAGGGCGACGGATATCGCGGAGGTCAACATCCCCCTTGGCGTCAATCTTTCCGCGAGGATCCATGCTTCCGGTTACATGGAACTCGTGGGGAACGATGATGTTGTCGCGCACCGCACGAACCGACGCCATAGTCTCAGCATCGCCCGATGCTTGCCGATAGCGCTCCTTGATCCGCGCATCCGTGAATTCCTCGACGAAGAAGTCGCCGGAATACCCTTCCGGAGCAAACTGAGCCATCGGCGTAAAGGGCACCAGAACACTTTCGCCATTCGGCTCTGTCACGCGATAGGCCGGGAAATCGTTATTTTGGTCCCAGCCGATGCTCACCATGCCGTCTGGTTCGGGCTGCCCGGCTGACACGAAGGGACCAGCGGGAGGAAAAGGAACCTGGCGGAGCTTTTTCATTCCAATCAACCAGTCGAGATCGGCCCCTGTAGCGTCAGTCATCGTCATGTGCCTTTTGCTGGAATGTTATTCAGCGTCGTCTTCGAGGCTGGCCAGATCCGCTTCGATCGCAGCGGTGTCGTCGCCGCCGGCCATGAGGTTCAACACCTCGTCGCGAGTCTTCTCCCCGCGACGGAACTTAGCGAGGACCGTGCCGTGAGCGAGGACCACAAAGCTGTCGCCAACGAGCATGGCGTGCCGGGCATTGTGGGTGATGAACACGATGCCGACGCCGCGCTTCCGGGCGACCTTGACCATGGCCAGGACCTTGGCCGCTTCCTTGACGCCCAGCGCCGACGTTGGTTCGTCGAGAATGAGGACCCTGGCGCCGAAATACATGGCGCGGGCAATGGCCAGGACCTGACGTTCGCCACCGGAAAGCGTTCCGACCAGCTGATCACCGCTCGTAACCCGGGTGATCCCGAAGCTGCGCATTTCCTCGACAGCGATCCTGTTTGACTTCTCCATGTCGATAAACTTAAACGGACCCCATCCGAAGATGGGCTCAGCTCCCAGGAAGAAGTTGCGACCGACGGACATAAGCGGGATGCTGCCGACGTCCTGATGCACCGTTGCAATGCCGTTGGACCGCGCCTCGCGCGGATCTGCGAAATGCGTCGGAGCACCGTCGAGCAGAATCTCACCCGTAGACGGGGCATGAAAGCCCGACAACACCTTGATAAGCGTGGACTTACCCGCACCGTTGTCGCCCAGCAGGCAAAGAATTTCGCCGGCAGCGACTTTGATCGAGACGTTCGTCAGGGCGACGATACCGCCGAAACGCTTGGAAACTTCGCGGAGTTCAATCAACGCAGTCATTGCTTAATCTCCTTAGCGCGACGTTAGAGCTAGCTTGCGGAAGTAGCTGTTGGCGAGAACCGCACCGAGCAACAGGCCACCCAGGAACAGCTGGACCCAATCGGTATTCCAGCCGGTGTAGAATATCCCCACGCTGATGATGCCATAGAGGGCAGCACCAAAGGCCACGCCGATCGCAGAACCATAGCCGCCGGTCAGCAGGACGCCGCCGATCACCGCAACAATCGGCGCCTGGAACACATAGCCCTGTCCATTGGCCGCGTTGCCGGAATGAAATTCGATCGTCTGGATGATGCCGACAAGCGAGGCGGCAAGGGCTGTGCCAATGAAAAGGATGATTTTGACCCGAGAGGTGGGGACGCCGGCACCGCGTGCAGCGACGAGATTGCCGCCGGTCGCGTAGATCCAGTTCCCGAAACGGGTGCGGTTGAGCATCACGGCGACAGTGATTGTCAGCAGGATCCACCACACGATGGCGATATTGGCCTGACCCCAGCGGGCCGCGAATACGAAGTCCGCCGTCGGTGACGTGACCATCGAGGTCGATGTGGTGTTGGTGAAAAGACGCGAGAGCCCGAGTGCGGCGCCGGCAACGCCGAAATTGGTGGCCAGGGTGACAATGAAGGAGGGAAGACCGGTCCGGTCCGTGACATAGCCGTTGAAGAAGCCCACCGCCGCCGCAAAGGCCAGGGTGATAAGGATCATCACCCAGACATTGACCCCGTAGAGATTGCAGCCGATCGCCATCAGGATCGAACTCGCGCCCAGGATCGCTCCGATCGACAAATCCAGCTCACCGGCGATCATAAGTAGACCCACCGCCAGAGCAATTATCCCCAATTCTGCGGCGGTGTTGAGCCATGCGGCAGTGCCGTTGAAGCTCATGAACCGAGTTTCGGCGGTCACGATCGCGAAGAAGATGTAAACGATGACTATGGCGAAGAAGGCGCCAGCCTCAGGCCGCATGATCAGCCGTTTAATCGGCGACCGAACGCTGCGCTCAGCCACGCGGCTGACCGTTGGCCGCGAAGTTTGCGTACCCATGACGGGGTGCTCCCAGGAGTTAGCTGTAGACAGGAATTGAAGCAGGTGGGCGACGAGGCTCGGTGGTGGTTAGCCACCGGCCTGCCGGGAGGGTGGCTAGTTGGTGCCACGGATACCCACGTATTCTTTGTTCACGTCGATGATCTTCTGGGCGTCGTCCTGGAAGATGAAGCGCGGGCCGACGAAGGTGGGTTCGACCGGCGCAAGGTCATACTTGACCTTGTGATAGGCGATCAGAATGCCATAGTAGCCGTCAAGGTAGGCCTGCAGGTCGACGCCGAACTGCACCTTGCCATCGCGAATCCCCTCAAGGACGGCGGTTGAAAGACCGGAACCGCCAATCTTGATGGCGCCCTTTTCGTGGCCGGCTTCCTCAGCGGCCTGGGCCGCGAGCGTCGTCTGGGTCGCACCCAGCGTCATGATGCCGTCAATCGACGAGTCGGCTTCCAGCGAACCCTTGATGGCTTGTAGGTTTGCCTGCGGATTCTGCGCATCTTGCATGGCGATCGTCAGCACCTTGCCCTTGCCGCCGGCATCGGTGATCGACTTGACGTAGGCGTTACAGAGCGATTCCAGCGACGGATTGCCCGGTACGTGGTTGACGCAGAGGCCGTTTTTCACGCCGGCCTTCGCCTGAATTTCTCCCGACTGAGTCCCGATTTTCTCAGGGTCGTAACCGACGTAGGTGAGTGCCCCGACATCTTTCCAAGTCACGTAGCCGCCGTCCTGGATGATGATCGGAAGTCCCTGTTCCGTTGCCCGCTTGATCATCGGGCTTGTCGCGTCAGGGAAATAGTTGCCGGCGACGATCACGTCCGGACCGGATGCGATAGCCTGGTCGAGAATGCGCGCGAGGTCAGCCTGGATATTGTTGGCATCCTGGACGGTCGAATATTGGTACTCAATGCCAAGATCCCGGGCAGCATCATCGGCACCCTTCTTCAGCGCGCTGAAAAACGGGTCGAACAGAGGGCCGGACACCATGATGATGACAGGATCTTTTGAGTCAGCCAGAACCGGCTGCGAAATGAGTGCGGAAACGACGGCAGCGACCAGGGCAGCCCCACGCATGTTGAACATCTTTTTCCTCCCTAGCCCGCGAGGGCTTTCCCCATATGCGGCTTCGGTGCATCATAAGCCGTGCAGGAATTAGTTCTATTCGGGAAATAATATCCCTGTCAATTGCGAATGGTGTTTAAACTATGGACCATATGGGAATAAGTAGCATTTTCGATATCAACGAAGCGACCCAGGCGGAAGCAAGGGTGATCAAGTTGCTTAGCCAGCGGTCGGGATTAAGCGCAGCCGAAATTTCCCGGTTGACCGGACTATCGAAATCCACTGTCGCCCGCGTCGTGGAGCAGCTGCGCCAGAACGGACTTGTTGTTGAGACCGTCCGTCATGGGGAAAGCGCCAGCAAGAGGGGGCGGCCGGGTACCATTCTGACCTTGAACCCGGCCACCGGCACCTGCGTTGGACTCCTGCTCGGACCGACATTCATCGATCTGACCATCGCGGATGTCTCGCATGCCGTGCTTCTGGAACGCACCATCGAGATCGAGCAGGACTATTCAGTTGAAAAAGGCTTGGCCGCAGTCGTCGATCTGGTGGAAAACGCCTACGAGGAAACGGGCCTCGCGCGCGACCGGCTCCTTGGAGTAGGCGTCGCGGTGCCGGGACCCGTGGATTTTCACACAGGTCGGGTGCTCCGCTCGAGCATGGTTCCTGTGTGGGCCGGTACGGATGTAAGGGCTCTGTTCGCCTCTGCTCTGCAGACGTCGGTCTTTGTCGACAATGAATCAAACTGCGCGGCAATCGCCGAGATGACATGGGGCGCGGCTCGCGGCCACAGCGAATTCCTCTACTGCAAACTGGATGTTGGTATCGGCGGTGCCCTCATCGTCAACAATCAGATTTTGCGCGGCATCGCTGGAGCGGCAGGGGAAGTCGGCCACATGATCTTTGATCCAAACGGCCCCTTGTGCCGCTGCGGAAATCGGGGCTGCGTTGAGCTTTACGCGGGATGGAACGCCGTTATTGAGCCCGCAAAAGGCCGCTTCGGCCCCAACGTGCGCTTTCACACTATCGCCGAGCACGCCATCAATGGCGATGTTGGTTGCCGCCGTCTGATCGAGGACGTCGCCCTCGTCGCGGGTCGAGCCCTCGCCAGCGTGTGTGCCGTCCTCAATCCCCCTCTTATCGTCTTGGGCGGCCGCCAGCTGCAAGCCGAAGACATCCTGCTAGCGCCCCTTCGCGAAAGCTTCGCTCGTCATGCACTCATCAAGCCATATGAGATCGATACGCCTTCTATGACCCAGATCGTTCCCGGGCACTTCCGCAACAACCGTGATACCGCCCTTGGTGCGGTGGGGCTGGTGTTGCAGAACTCCGGTCAACTGCTCTGAAAGAGCCGCAGTCCCGCGTCCTGACCGCCATCGCCCGCGAGATCGCCGGCTTTATCTGGGACATAGCTCGCAGACTGCCGATCCCGGCCTGATTGCCGCTAGTAACCTTCTGCCTGTGGAGCATGCTGGCAATGGCGGTCAAAAGATCAGGGAACCCTCGACACACGCTGGGATAAAAATCCGTTCTTAGAGAGGGGAGGTCTTCTGTGCTGCGCTCCTCAATGCCCAGCCGACGGGGTTTTACGCACTCGCCCAAATCGTGCACGATCACGGTGTTGAGGTCCGCCCGTCTGTGTCAACGCGAGCCGCTGAGATTGCACCTTGGAGCCAACGGAGACGACGGCCGACTTGCAGTTCGCCTTGGCTGCGCATGGTCAAGGGGGCTCGCCAATGTTGATGTGGCTAATTGGCGCGGCACGGGGGGGTTATCTCTTCACCACGGCTTCCGAACGCGAGCGGGCGGCTGTGTCGGAGCGGCCGAGAACCTCAGGCGGTGAGGTGGTCGAGGATAATGGGCATGTTGGATTGACCTAGGCTCAGGACTCATTAATTGAGATAGAAGCAGCATGTTGCGGCGATGAGGATAGCTGAGAAGAAGGTATGGGCGCATCGGTCATACCGGGTTGCGATGCGTCTCCAATCCTTAATTCTGGCGAACATGTTTTCGATGCGGTGTCGCTGTTTGTAGAGGGCGGCGTCGTACTCGATGGGTTGGCGGCGGTTTCGTTTGGGCGGGATGCAAGGGGAAATTCCCTTTTCTTTCAGTCCAGTGCGGAACCAATCGGCGTCATAGCCGCGGTCAGCCAGCAGTTCCTTGGCCTTCGGCAGGCGCTCGATGAGCGCCCGCGCGCCCTTGAAATCGCTGACCTGCCCTTCGGTGAGCAGGAGCAGCAAAGGACGGCCAAACCCGTCGGTGACGGCGTGAAGCTTGGAATTCAGGCCGCCTTTGGTGCGTCCGATACAGCGGGAAAGAGCCCCTTTTTAAGCAGGCTGGCCGCTGTTCGATGGGCTTTAAGATGGGTGGCATCGATCATCAGTCGATCGGGCTTTCCCTCCTTGCCGGCGAGCGCCTCGAAGATGCGGTTGAACACGCCCATGCGGCTCCAGCGAATGAAGCGATTGTAGAGGGTCTTGTGTGGACCGTATTCCTTCGGTGCGTCCTTCCACTGAAGCCCATGCTTTATAACGTAAATGATCCCGCTGACGACCTTCAGGTCATCAACGCGTTCGACGCCGTGGGACAGAGGGAAATAAGGCCGGATCCGCCCGAACTGCGACGGCGTCAGCAAATACAAATCACTCATGACAGCACCTCCTGCCATGTTGAATCAGAATCCGACCGAAAGCGGAAGCCTGTTAATCAATAGGTCCTGAGCCTAGCCATCCCATCTGAATCCTGCGTGCCGATCTTCGAACGGCCGCATCGTCACCTGCGCGAGGCGATACAGGTGCGCGATGGCAAATGGCTTAAGGTCGCCGGGCCTCATTCTTGTCCGCCAGCGGCCGGGCTCGGCGAAAGGCGGGCTGCCGAAGGGGCCGCGCCGTGCGACGTCGTCGATCGTATCTGCATCTCGACAGATCAGGGCAAAGACGCGGGATCTGCATCCAGAGGTGGAATGACAGGGTTCCACATACTGCTCCTATCAAGACCTAAAATGATTGCCACCTAATCAACCGGGATGCTCTGACTCACACTGCGCACACTCGACGAACACATTGACGGCTTCCCGCAAGATAGGTGCCAGATGACGGCCCTTTTGCCAGAAAACCACGTAGTGATAGAGGGCGCTCGGCTCAAAGGGGCGGACGTCTACTGGGAAGGGCGCAAACTGGCGGGCGGCGAATGTGTTGCTGCTCGAAATGCCAAGCCCTGCAGCGACGAAACTGACCTCCTGGCCGACGACGTCGACCTGTATCGCGAGATGCGGCTCCGCTCCCATATATCTCAGGGCGTTCTCGTTCATAAGATGGGATTGCATCTGGGGTTCGACATCCGCGAGTGGTTCTCCTACGAGGTCTTCAGGCCTGATGATATCCATTTGGGTAAACCGGTGGCCACGGGGGAATATGTACACATTGGTCGCGGTCGTTGCCGGGCACCAGTCGAAGACGTTTCCGTCGAGCGGCAGGCGGGCAAGCCCGAGATCCGCTCGACCTTCGAGGACATGATCCGTTACCTCCCGGTAGGTGCCGGACTTGAGATGAACCGACGCGACCGGTTGTCGTGACCGCAGCTTGCGGATGGCGTCGGGAAGGAACTTGAGCGAGAAGACATACGGCGCCGCAATGCTGATCGTGTCGCTGTCGATCCCTTTCAGAGAGACGACGGTCTTCGCAATCCGTTCCATTTGCACGAAGGTCGCATCGGCATCGCGAAAGAGGGTCATCGTCTGAGCTGTTGGAGCGAGGCGTCCCTTGTCGCGCACGAACAGTTGCACGCTGAGCAGAGCCTCCAGCTGCTTGATCTGCTGGCTGACGGCAGGCTGGGTGATGTCGAGCGCCTTCGCAGCCGCCCGCTCCGAGCCTGTCCTGACGACCTCGCGCAGGATCTGAAGCTGGCGGAGCGTGACGCCCGTTTTCGCGATTTCCACCATGATGATGCTTCCCCGCAGCGTGCAGATATCGCTCTGCATGCGTAAAGTTCTACTTATACCTTGTTACGTCAATAGGCGTCCTCAAAGTCGGAGCGCCGTTCGCCATATAAGCTGAGCTTATCGAAAAATAATCTCGCTTATAAATTGACCCTGTGAACGCGGCAGGCAATTGTACGCCCATAGAGCCGCCGCGACATCGAAAATCGAAAGCGAAAGGGTGGTGCCGCTCGATGCGTGCAGCAATAGCGTTGTCGTGTCCCGCATTCGGCGTGCCTTGTGCAGGCGGCAGGCCGTTTCCCGCGGAGATATGGAGTGATGCGTGAAGCGATGATGGAACAGGTTCCGGCATATGGCATTCGCGCCGAGCGCATCGAGAAGCGGATCGGCGGCAACGATGTTCTGCGGGGCGTCGACCTCACCGTCCGGCCCGGCGAGATCCTCTCGATCCTCGGCAGCAGCGGCTCTGGCAAGAGCACGCTTCTCCGGTGCCTCAATCTCCTGACGGTTCCCGATCGTGGCGACATCTGGGTGCATGGCGAGAAGCTGGCGATCCGGGCCGCATCGCGCCACGGCGGGCAGGCCGGCATCCTTGATCATCGGCAAGTCCGAAGGGTTCGGGCTTCCATGGGCATGGTGTTCCAGAACTTCAATCTCTGGCCCCACAAGACGGCACTTGAGAATGTCGTGGAAGGTCCGATCCTCGTAAAGGGAGTTCGGCGCAGTGCCGCTGCCGATCTCGGGCGTCACTACCTCGCCAAGGTCGGGCTCTCGGACAGGGCTACCGCCTATCCGCGTCATCTTTCCGGCGGCCAGCAGCAGCGCGTGGCGATCGCCCGTGCGCTTGCGATGGAGCCGCGGGTGCTGCTCTTCGACGAGCCGACCTCGGCGCTGGACCCGGAGCTGGTCGGGGAGGTGTTGCGCGTCATGGGGGCGCTTGCGGGGGAGGGGCGCACCATGGTGATCGTCACCCACGAAATGGCCTTCGCGCGCGAAATCTCGACACGGGCCGCCTTTATGCATCGCGGGTTGATCGAAGAGGAAAGCCCGCCATCGGAATTCTTCTTCTCTCCCGTCTCGAGCCGCCTTCGCGGCTTTCTCGCCTCACATCGATAGAAAGGCTGCGCGCATGAATGGTTTCGTGGTGCAGTTCGTCAACGGACTGAATACGACGGTACTGCTGGCGCTTGTCAGTGGCGCACTTGGCATGGCGCTCGGATTGCTTGCCGCCGCAGGGCGATTGTCGCGATGGAGGGCGGTAAGCCTCGCAGTCGGTTTTTACACGACGATTATTCGCGGGGTGCCCGAGCTCATCATCATCCTGTTGATCTATTTTGGCGGAACGGTCGCCATTAGCGCCTTCTTCGGTCGCTATGTCGAGGTCAACGCGTTTCTCGCCGGGGTCGTTTCTCTTACCGTCGTCTTCGGCGCCTACACGGCGGAAATTTTCCGGGGCGCGGTACTCAGCATACCCACGGGGCAGATCGAGGCCGCCCGCTCGCTCGGGCTGCATCCCTGGCAAACCTGGCTGCTGGTCATCCTTCCGCAAATGCTGCGCATCGCGCTCCCGGCACTTGCGAACCAGTGGATCTCCCTCGTCAAGGAAACGTCGCTGATCTCGATCGTTGGGCTGACGGATATCATGCGGGTTGCCGCCATCGGCGCGGGCTCATTACGGGCGCCGCTGACGTTCTACCTCGCCGCATCGGCGCTCTATCTCACATTGACCAGTCTCGCGCTGGTGATCTTCAATCTCCTCGAACGGCGTTTCGCCGTTCCTGGACGATGAGGCGCCACATCATGGATATCACGCTCCTCCTCGCCAGCACTCTCACGCTTGCCGGCGGCATTCCGCTGACGCTCCTCCTGACATTCGCATCGCTTCTCGCGGGCTTTGTCCTCGCCGTGCCCCTGGCCTTCATGCGCGCGTCGTCCCGAAAGTGGTTTTCTCTGCCTGTGTTCGCCTACACCTATGTGTTTCGCGGCACGCCGTTGCTTGTCCAGCTTTTCATTATCTATTACGGCCTCGGCCAGATCGGCGCCATTCGCTCAAGCGTCCTCTGGATCCTGCTGCGCAATCCCTTCTGGTGCTGCCTGCTGGCTCTTTCCCTGAACGGCGCCGCCTACACGACGGAGATTTTTCGCGGCGGAATCCAGGCCGTGGCCACAGGGATGATCGAGGCAGCACAGGCGGTGGGCATGTCCCCGTTGCAGATCAAGCGCCGGATCATCTTCCCGATTGCCTTCAGAAGCGTTCTTCCCTCCTATGCCAACGAGGTTATCAGCCTCGTGAAAGCGACGTCGCTCGCCAGCACTGTGACTTTGCTGGAGATAACCGGCCTTTCGCGAAAACTGGTCTCGGAAACCTTTGCACCCTACGAGATCTTCATTGCCGCCGGCGTACTCTATCTCGGCCTGACCTTCCTCCTGCGATCCTGCAGCCCATAGAAATCTATCGCGCTGCACCGATCTTCTTCGGGCTCGGCAATTTTCTCTTCCATCTCAATGAAGGCGAGGTGGTGTGGAGTGCGCCCGATGTATGGAAGAGTGTTGTGGCGACATGCCGCTTCGACGCCAGCGCTCGCCTTCAGTCCATCGATCTCCATCCCATTGTCATCGGTGGCGAAGGGTTAGACGCTAACAACTATCATGAGCGGATCGTTCCGGTTCCCGCCCCGGAAAGGCTCGCAACGGAGATAATCGAGGACTTGGCAACCCGGTCGCAGTCACATGGTGTGTCAACCACCCTCGCGGAACGCTGCGGAAAGATATGGGCTGTGGAAGGATAGGGTCGGGTTATACTGGCGGAACGTTGAAGCTCCGTATCCACGTAGAATAACATGATAGGCTGGAACTCAGTCTTCGCTATTGTCCCCGGCGACCCTTTCCTTTGAGACCCACGCTCGCATTCCGGGGCGGGAGGAGCTCTCTCGTAAGATCAACTCCCCCGGCAACAGAGTGATCGTGGGAGGCGGCAAAGGCGGGGCAGCTTCCATCAAAGCAACCAGACGCTCCACCGCAGCTTTTGCCAGTGTTGCACCATCGTTCCTGACGCTGGTCAAGGTCGTATGCGAGAACTCGCCGAATTCGATATTATCATAGCCCACTATCGAAAGTTCTTCGGGAACTGAGATCCCGTTCACATTAGCCCACCGCATCGCACCAAGAGCGAACATATCGGATGCGGCGAATATGGCTGTCAGTCCGAGCTTTCGCTCGGCCAGTGCGCTCATGGCGTCGAAGCCGGCTGCCATGCTGAAGCCGACCGGTTCGAAGATTTGTCGATCGTCCAGAGGCAGGCCATGGACGCGATGGGCATGCCTGAAGCCCTCCAGCTTTAAGGGCTTATCCTTGATTGGCCCCAAGCCACCGATCTTCGTATGGCCAAGGGCGATGAGGTGCGTTGTCGCGTTATAGGAGGCCTGGAACTCGTCAACACCAACCGCGTCGAGCCCCGTGTCGCGAGCGCCGACAAGCATCACGATCGGAAAGTTTCGCTCGCGCAGGCGGCGCAAATGGTCAAGGCTGGTATGATCGACCGGGTAGATCAGCAAGCCGTCGACCATATGCCGCCGGAACATTTCAATCGCTGCGGTTTCCTGTTCCGGCGTACTGCTCGTCGCGAACAGCACGCTGTAACCACGTTCCGACATCTCGCGTTGTAAGGCGGTAGCAACGGCTGTCGGCTGAGGATTGGTCAGATATTCGACCAGCATTCCGACCGTATTTGTGCGTTTCAGGACAAGTGATTTCGCCGAGTTGTTAGGGACATAGTCCAAAGCTTCGGCCGCTTTGACAATGATCTCGCGGGTTGTCTGTGAAATTCGCGTGCTGCCCCTCAACGCAAGCGACACCGTGTTTACCCCGTAACCGGTCTTCGCCGCAATGTCCGCCAAGGTCGGTTTTCGGTCCTCTTTCAACATCATCTCCCTGTTGCCGGCCACGTCATCGTCCATAGCGTAGAAAATTACGCTTGCGAAGACACTGTAGTATCGCTACTACATATTTATGGCGTAACCTTACTACGTTATCGCCTTGGAGGCGACCCTTGGAGGAGGGGACGGGCCAGGGTTCGCCGTGAAGGCGCTGGCCGCCGCAGATCCGGCGCGCCGGGAGGATTCGAAATCCGGGAGGAGGATTAGGGATGCTTCATATCAGGAAAGCCGCCGCTTACGGTCTGACCGTCTTGCTGCTTACGACAGCCGCGCGTGCGGAGGATTTGAGCGTCGAGGTTTATAGCAACTGGGTGTCAGGCGGAGAGTCGGCCGCACTCAACGCTATCGCGGCCGCCTTTGAGGCGAAAGGCGGCAAATGGATCGACAGTGCTGTCCCCGGCGATTCCCTCGCTCCGGCGATCACGCGAATCGTCGCCGGCAATCCCATGGGCGCGGCGAAGTTCAACACCGGCACCGATCTTGATGAGCTTTATAAGGCCGGGCTTCTGTCAGACGTCGATCAAGTGGCCGCGGATCAGAAGTGGCAGGCGCGACTTCCCGACTTTGTCTGGAATGCGATCACTCGCGACGGTCATGTCTATGCCGTGCCGATCAATGCGCAGTCGGAGGTTTGGCTATGGTACTCCAAGCCGGTTTTCCAGAAGTTGGATCTCCAGGAACCGAAGACCTACGACGAGCTTTTTGCGGAGTTGGACAAGATCAAGGCAGCCGGAATCATTCCCTTTGCCGTCGGCGGACAAGCCTGGCAACTGAATATCCTTTTCAACAAGATCCTGGTCGGCGTTGCACCCGAAGCGTATCTCGGGATGCAGACCGCGGATTTCGAGGCGGCGATCGAGTCCGACGGGTTCAAGAAAGCCGCCGAGATATTCGGCCGCCTGCGCGCCTATGACGATGAAGGCAGCCCAGGCCGCCAGTGGAATGTTGCCGCCAATATGGTTGCCACCGGTCAAGCGGCCATGATGGTGATGGGTGATTGGGTCAAGGGCGAGTTCTCGGCGGCGGGGAAGAAGCCAGGTGTCGATTACGGGTGTATGCTCGGCCCACAGAATGATGCGGTGATCCTGTCAGGCGACGCCTTCATCTTCCCGAAGCTCGACGCGCAGCGTCCGGGCCAGCTCCTGCTGGCGTCCGTGATGCTCGATCAAGCCACTCAGGTGGCGTTCAACAAGGCGAAGGGCTCGATGCCGAGCATTCTCGACGCCGATGTCAGTCAGATGGACGAATGCACCCGGAAAGCGATGGCCGTGCTTCAAAATCCGGCCAAGCGCGTTCCCGCCAATTCCTACATCCTCTCGGCCGATCGCCGGCAGGGGATGCAGAATGCGATCACCCAATATTGGAGTAACGAAGGAGCGACGCCGGAGAGCCTGGTGAATGCGATGCTTGAGACGTTCCACTCTACGAACTAGTGCGAGACCGGTTCGGGGCCGCATGCTTGGTCTCGGCCGGCCAATCTCTTTCACAGCTCATTGGATCTGATGGAGCACACCATGGCTCTTCCTGTTTCGCTACGGAAATTACCGGCCGTGATTGCCATGACGCCGACAATCTTCTTTGTCGTCGTCGTGCTTTGCTTCGGCCTCATGTGGACGATCTGGACGTCGTTTACCACGTCCAAACTCTTGCCCAGCAACGATTTTGCCGGCCTTGCCCAATACTCGCGTCTCTTCGCTTCGGATCTCTGGCAGGTTGCCATCGTCAATGTTGCCGTCTTCGGGATTCTCTTTATCGGGGGCTGCCTGCTGCTCGGCTACGTGCTTGCCGTACTGCTCGACCAGGGTATCCGTTTTGAAGACGGGTTCCGGACGATCTTTCTGATGTCAGCCTCGCTGAGCTTCGTGGTGACCGGGATCGTCTGGCAGTGGCTCTTCGACCCGACCCACGGGATACAGGCGGCTGTGCGGCAATGGGGGTTTTCAGGCTTCCGCTTCGACTGGCTGACCCGCGAGCAGACCGCAATCTATGCGCTTGTCGGCGCGGGGATCTGGCAGGCCACGGGTCTTGGCATGGTCATCATGTTGGCCGGGTTGCGCGGCGTGGATCAGGACATCTGGAACGCCACGCGCATCGACGGCGTATCCAAATGGCGTGTCTATGTCTACGTCATCCCCGCGATGATCCGCCCGATGATCGCAACCGCAGCCGTGCTCCTGTCGCTGACGGCGATCAAGATTTACGATCTTGTCGTCGTCATGACGGGCGGCGGGCCCGGTATCTCCACGGAAGTGCCTGCGAAATACGTGATGGACATGTTGTTTCAGCGCTCGAACCTCGGACAGGCGACGGCCGCTGCGACCATGATGCTTCTGGCGACCTCGCTTCTGGTCGGCCTGCCATGGCTGATCGTTCGTCTCCATCAGAAGCGCTCGGAAGAAGGACCTCATGCATGAACAGCGTCATTCCCGAAGGTCGAAAGCCTCGTCGCCTTTCGCCCGAGCGCCTTGCGATCTATTTCTTCCTCAGCGTCTCCGTCATCGTCTTTCTTCTGCCGGTCTATGTGATGATTGTCACATCGCTGAAGCCGATGGACGAGATCCGTACCGGCAACCTCTTTGCCTTACCGAGAGATCCCACTTTCGCGGCTTGGGCCAAGGCATGGTCGGGCGCCTGCACCGGAAGGGTCTGCGAGGGCATCCGGCCCGGCATGCTCAACTCCTTCAAGATCGCCATCCCCGGAACGCTCTTTCCGGTGATCCTCGGCGCGGTGAACGGTTATGCGCTATCGTTCTGGCGGTTTCGCGGAGCCAATCTGGTATTCACGCTGCTCCTGGTGAGCACCTTCGTCCCGATCCACGTCTTCATTTTCCCGCTGGTCCGCATGATGACGGCCGCCGGGCTCTTCGGAACGCTGCAAGGCATTATCCTTATCCATACAGGCTTCACGCTGCCGATCATGACACTTCTCTTCCGTAACTTCTACGCCGCAGTGCCGGAAGAAATGTTCAGTGCGGCGCGGGTCGATGGCGGTGGGTTCTGGTCGATCTTCACCTATGTGCTCCTGCCGATTTCCACGCCGATCGTCATCGTCGCCGTGATCCTGCAATTCACCGGCTCGTGGAACGATTACCTCTTCGGGTTGATTTTCGCCGGCCGCGAGAACCAGCCGATGACGGTGCTGCTGACCTCGATCGTCACCAGTCAGTATGGCGAGAAAGAATACAATGTGAACATGGCGGCCACGATGCTCTCGGCCGCTGTTCCCCTCATCGTTTATTTCGCCTCCGGCCGCTGGTTCGTCCGCGGCATCTCAGATGGCGCTTTGAAAGGATAAGCCCATGAAAAAGAGCATGGAAAAGGGCGAGGCCAAAGGGGTTTCGGTCCGAAAGGTGCGCGTCTCTTACGGCGCCTTGCACGTGATCCGCGAGCTGGATTTCGAGATAGCGCCAGGCGAATTCGTAGTTCTTCTCGGTGCGTCCGGCTGCGGCAAGTCAACGCTGCTCAGCGTCATTGCCGGATTGAGGGAAGTGAGCGGCGGGCAGATCTGGATCGGTGACGAAAACGTAACATGGCACGAACCCAAGGACCGCGACATCGGGATGGTCTTCCAGTCCTATGCGCTCTATCCGCAAATGACGGTGCGGGGAAATCTTTCGTTCGGCCTGCGCATGGCAGGCGCTGAAAAGTCTGTCATCGAGGAACGTGTCAGGGAGGCGGCCGAAATCCTTCAACTGACGAACCTTCTCGATCGCAAACCCCGGCAACTGTCCGGCGGGCAGCGGCAGAGGGTGGCGATCGGGCGGGCTCTGGTGCGCCAAGCCGGCGTTTTCCTCTTCGACGAACCCTTGTCCAACCTTGACGCCAAGCTGCGCACCGAACTGCGCGGCGAGTTGAAGCGGCTCCATAAACAGCTCGGCGCCACTATGATCTTCGTCACCCATGACCAGATCGAAGCCCTGACGCTGGCGGACCGAATTGCTGTGATGGAAGGCGGAGTGATCCGGCAGTTCGGTACCCCGAAAGACATCTATCGCCGGCCGGAAAACCGCTTTGTCGCGGGATTCATCGGATCGCCCGGTATGAACTTCTTCGAGGGTGAGATCGATGTGCACGGAGCCGAAGCGCGTTTCACCGGGCGCGGCTTCGAATTGCCCTTAATTGGCTATGATTTCTCCTCAACGCCAAGGCCTGGCAAAGCAACCCTTGGACTGCGCCCGGAACATGTCGGTACTCGGCCGAACGGGCAAGCTCTGTCTCAGATCACCAGCCCGATCCTGTCGGTCGAGCCGATGGGCGCTGAGACCCTCCTTTGGGGACGCCTCGGTGACGAGGCGCTCTCGATCAGGGTCGACTCGCTGCGGGGTTTCGATGAGGCTTCCCGCATCACTTTTGAAATTGATCCAGCTCTGGTTTCGCTCTTCGACGCACAAAGCGGGCAGCGGCTCTAAGCACCCGCGGTTCACTTCACCCTCCACCCGAAAGGATAATGCCGATGACTGATGCGGATGAGAATGGTTTCGTCCCAATTTTCGATGGCAGCACGCTGAACGGCTGGTTCGCGACGCCGCGTACCTATGGCCAGATGTGGCCGGGCGGCCCGACTGTGCAGGACGCTCATCCGGATGCCTTCCCGGCCGACTACAACGAGCAGGCTGCCCTGCATCCAGCAGTCTGGACGGTCGAGGATGGCGCGATTGTCGGCCGGCAGGACAGTCCCGGCAGCGGCTGGGGCGGCTATCTTGTCTCAGAGAAGACCTATGGCGACTTCGAACTGATCTTCGAGGCCAAGCCTGACTGGCCCGCCGACACCGGGATCATGCTGCGCAAGAAGCCTCACACCTTCCACGGCCTCCAGGTCCTGCTTGACCACCGGCAATCCGGCTCGATCGGTGGCTTTTATGGCAATGGTATCGGCGGCTTTCACGCCGTGCCCTTCGCGCTCGATGTGGTGCTCGACGACGTTGGAAAACCCATCGGCCTCTGCCAGGACGACCCGAAAACCTCAATCGAGCCCTTCACCCGGGCCAAGCGTGATTTGCTGACCGAGTCCTGCTCCGTCGAAGATTTTCTCTCGACCTGGAAATTCGGCGACTGGAACGCCTTTCGCGTTCGGATCGTGGGGGGCAAGCCGAGGGCCTCAGTGTGGATCAATGGATTGCTGATTGCCTCCATCGACCTCGCCACGATCAAGTTTCCGAACTACGACGCCGATGCGGTTGCCGATTTCCTTGGGCCCAAGGGACATATCGCTTTCGAGGTTCATGACAACGACAAGAGGCTGGGCGAGGGACGCTGGGGCCGCACCGCCGCTTGCCGCTGGCGCAATATCCGCATCAAGGAGCTTTGAGCAATGCCAGAGACCGCCGACATCGGCTGGGGCATCATCGGCCCAGGCTGGATTGCCCAACTGTTTGCCGAAGATCTCGCCCGCACCACCGGTGCGCGCTGCGTCGCGGTTGCTTCCCGCGATCTCGGAAGGGCCAAAGCTTTTGCCGAGCGCCACGGCATCGCGACGGCCTATGCTGATTACGCCGCGCTCGCAGCTGATCCACGGGTCGACATCGTCTATATCGCGACGCCGCACAGCCATCATCATGCCCATGCCCGGCTGATGCTGGAAGGGGGCAAGCCGGTGCTCGTCGAAAAACCCTTTGCGATGAACGCATTGCAGGCAGCCGATATCATCCAGCTCGCCCGGACGCGCGGCCTCTTCGTGATGGACGCCATGTGGACGCTCTGCAACCCGCTGTTTCGCAGGCTGGCAGGTGTCATCGCGGCAGGGGACATCGGGGTGCCGCGTGCCTTTGCGGCCTCGATCGGACCAATGGGCGCGACCAGGGGGCATCGCATCGAGGATCCGGATCTGGGTGGCAGCTTTACATTGGAATGCATGGTCTATCCGATGAACATCCTCGCCGGACTTGCTCCAAACCTCATGACGGGAGCGCAAGTCGCCGCATCTGCCCTGCTCACCGAGCGCGGCGTTGACAGCGGTTCGATGATACAGCTGAAGAACGATGATGGTTATGCCACGATGTCGGGGGGCTTCGTGCTGGGCGCGAAAGGCAGCGGTTCGTCAGGTTTCCAGCTGATCGGGGACGAGGGCTGGCTTGCGGTCACCGACAATCTCTTCAATCCAGGGCAGGCACTGATCAGCGCCCGGGGCCGCGAGTTGGAGGAGATCAGCGAGCCTTCCAACAGGGAACGCTACCGCTGGGAAATCGAGGAGGCCGGACGCTGCCTGCGGGCGGGTCGGGGTGAAAGTACTCTGGTGTCGCATGATTTGACGCTGGGAGTGATGCGCTTGTTGGATCAAGCAGTGATCCAGATCAGAGGAGGGCTCCTGCCGTGAAGATTCCACCCCGCGAACTGGCTGGAGGCCAGCGCTGCCAAGTTTGGATTCATGACACGATCACCGGCGAAAACCGCATGATCCTGGAGACGACGGACCTCCTGCTGGAGGCGCCGAACTGGACGCTTCAGGACGATGCGTTGATCCTGAACGGGAAAGGGCTGCTCTGGCGCCTGCCGCTTGACGAACCTCGCCTAAAGGTGATCGACCTGCAGGGGGTACCGCCGTTGAATAACGACCATGTGCTGGACCCGGACGGGGCGCATATCTTCGTTTCGACCTACGACAACTGGCAGCTATACCGTGCATCGCTTTCGGGTGGGAAGGCCGTTCAGATCTCCGGCAAGGAAGGCCCTGACGGACTCTTGCACTTCCTGCATGGCGTTTCGCCTGACGGGCGGCAACTTGCCTTTGTCGGCGTCCAGGCGCGGGCTACCGACGACAGCTTCACCTTCCTGTCGGCCGAGATCTGCACTGTCGGGTCGGATGGACGCGGATTTCGTCAGATCACCTCGGGCGGGGCACCCGCTGATGGGCCGGAATATAGCCCCGACGGTGCCTGGATCTATTGCAACACCGAAGCTTTTTCGGGTCATGCTCAGATCGCGCGCATGAGGCCTGATGGATCTGAGATCGAAAGGCTGACCCACGCACCGACTGTCGACTGGTTCCCGCACTTGTCGCCTGATTGTGAGCTTGCAGCCTATCTCGCCTATCCACCTGGAACCAAGGGACATCCGGCCGACCTCTGGGTCGAGCTGAAACTGGTGCGTGATGGCGATTGGTCCGCCGCCACCACGGTGGCGCGGATATTCGGGGGCCAAGGAACGATCAACGTCAACAGCTGGTCGCCCGACAGCCGCCGATTTGCTTTCGTGGCCTATCCGATGGATTGAACTCATGTCGGGCCGTGCATGTTGGCAGCATGGCCCGACCTTCTCGAACAACAAGCTGGAAGACACCCACGATGAACCACACGCTCGATACGCTTGCCGAAGAGCTGAACGACCTGCAGCTTTTGACGTTCGATTATGATTTCGCCTGGAAGCTTGGTTGCATCATGCAGGCGCAGGCGGCCGCCCGCTCGCTGCCGGCGGCAATCACCGTTGCTCACGGAACCGACGTGGTGTTCGCCCTGCTGATGCCTGGCGCGACTCCCGACAATACGGACTGGGCGGCCCGAAAACGCGCCGTCGCTCATCGATTTCATCGCAGCTCGCTCGCGATGCGATTGGAAGCCGAGCAAGGAGGATATGATTTCAATCGCCGTTTCCGGCTGCCGGAAACCGATTTCGTAGCCAGTGGCGGCGGGTTCCCGCTGATGCTCAAGGGCGGCACGCTGATCGGGACCGTGGGTGTCAGCGGACTTCCCGATGTCGAGGATCATCTGCTTGTGACCAATGCGCTGCGGGAGTTGCTAGGGCTGGATCATTGAGCGGCTTCGGTCGACGCGCGGAAATTCTCAATCTTTGATGCAAGAAGCAGCACGGAATTCAAACGACTCAAAAAGGAGTATCTGGTCATGATGGTAAAATGGGGAATTTTGGCGACGGGTTGGATTGCCGAGTTGTTTACCAAGGACCTGATACAGACCGGTCATGCGGTAGCAGCGGTCGGCTCCCGCGCGCAGGAAAGTGCCGATCGTTTCGCAAAGGCCTTTGGTATCGCAACCGCGCATGGGAGCTATGAAGGGCTGGTGTCCGATCCCAATGTCGATATCGTCTACATTGCCACACCGCATCCTCAGCATGTCTCCGCCGCGAAACTCGCGCTTAACGCCGGGAAGCACATTCTTGTCGAGAAGCCCTTCACTCTCAACGCCGAGCAGGCCTCTGAAATCGTGAACCTTGCTCGCGCCAAAGGTCTGGTTGTCCTGGAGGCGATGTGGACACGTTTCCTTCCGCACATGCGCCGTATCCGTGAGATCATCGCCACCGGCGCTATCGGCGAGGTCCGCTCCATCACCGCCGATCATCGCCAGAAGCTTCCCGACGATCCGACGCACCGGTTAAACGCGTTGGAACTGGGTGGTGGCGCTTTGCTGGACCTGGGCATCTATCCTATCTCCTTCGCTTGGGACATTCTGGGCAAGCCTGCCTCCATAAAGGCGGAAGCGACATTCCGCGACACTGGGGCAGATGCGCAGGTCGCGACGGTCTTTCGCTATCAATCGGGCGCGATTGCAACGACGTTGTCTTCCAGCGACAGCAGGGGGTCAAATCGGGCGAGCGTGGTTGGAACGAAAGGGCGGATCGAGATTGACCGCGTCTGGTATGCGCCAACCACCTTCCGCCTATACGACAATGACGACAACGTTCTTGAAACCTTCGACGGTTCGGTTGCAGCTCGCGGGATGCAGTTTCAGGCTGAAGAGGCTGAGCGCCTGATCACCAGCCAGGTGCTCGAAAGCGAGATCATGCCGCCTTCGCAGTCTGTCGAAATCATGGCCACGTTGGACGCCCTGCGCTTGCAGATTGGACTGCGATACCCTGGTGAGCGCTGAAAATAGCGCTGCTTTGCGTGAGACCGTGCGGATTTCGCGGTGGGAGTCACCGGAAATTGATCGGAGCGGCATCATCGGCCCTTTCTCCTCTTTGTGGTCACAGCATTCTTCGCCGCGTTAAGGGCGCGCTTTCTGAAGCCTGATAGTCTTGTGATCGGCGGCCAACGTTGAGGATAGGTCTCGAGCCTTTTGGAGTAAGGTCTCTGTGTTCCTGCCTCCTACGGCCATAGTCTTCGGATGGAACTGTATTCTGGAGGAACGGTTGTTTTGCTGAGAGGGCGCAGGGGGGACGCGCAGATTGAGTTGCTGATCGTAATGTTGAAGGAGGGGTACTGTTGCAACCCGCCAGAGGAGGACGCGGTATGGGTACTTCAAGTTTGAATAAGTGCAGGTTGATGGAATGGAGCAGCCTATTTTTGCTGGTGACTCGTGTGCTTGCCGTATTGGCTGTCGTTGGTATCGTGATGGATGCGAATATGGTCTATGCACAAAGGGACAAGCCTCTGAGACACTTCATGCAGGATGGGGCCGAGACTGCAGATGAACCCCGTTATGGAGACAACAAGGCGGCTGGTCACTACGCTGATGCCGGTGACGCCAAGATCTACTACGAAGTCTATGGGAAAGGCTCTCCGTTAGTCATCCTCCACGGAGGCGTCTTCGGCTCGATGTTCGAGATGCACGAGTTCATAAACAGGCTCGCGAAGGACTACGAGATTATCGCGATTTCGACTCGTGGTCATGGTAAGTCCGAAATCGGTTCGAAGCCCGTCACGTACGAGCAGCGCGCCAACGACGTCATGGCCGTGGTAAATCAAGTGACTTCAGATAAGTTTACCTTGCTGGGTTTCAGCGACGGCGCCTACACCGGATACAAGGTCGCCAGCATGTTCCCTGATCGCGTAGTCAAGCTCGTGGCGATCGGTGCGGGTGAGCAGGTTCCCGGCCTTCGCAAGGTGGTTCTGAACACGGATGAAGCCTTCAAGCTGGACCCGCCATATTGGGAGCAGCAACAAGCTCTGATGCCGGAACCGAAGCGCTTGGGCGAGTACTGGAAGAGCCTGGAGATTTTCTACAACACCATGGTCGCAAGCAAGGAACTGTTTGCCAGCATCAAGTGCCCGGTACTCGTAATGGCCGGGGAACGCGACATGAATGCTCCGCTGGCGACCATTATCGCGGCTTATCAGATGATTCCGAACAGCCAGCTCAGCATTATTCCCAATGCACCGCATCCGGTGTTCCTCGTGAACTTTCCGGCGGTCTGGGAGGCGATGGAACCATTCTTGCAGCGTTCTTGAATGGCTTCGTCTGAACGGAGAGCCATGGCACTGCGGTGCTGGTGAGCGTACGTGCTAGATTAGGCCGCTGTGAAATGCATAACGAAGAGGCGCTGGTTCGCACCAGCGCCTCTTATTGACGAGGGCTGCGGAGCCGTCGTTGACGTCGGACGCGTTGCCTGCCGTGACCGTAGCACTTATTCACCGTATTCAACTTCGCAAGCACCTCGATGCTCGTTGCGTGTGGATACTCGTCCTTGGCTATCCACGGGATCGAGCATTTGCTCCACGAGCAATGGTTCATTCTTCCTCCTTCGATGGACGTGTATGAATGCGAGATCTGTCGGTATTTGCATAAGGATCACCTGCTCGTCATGCCAACCGTTCCGGGTCTTGAAGCGGGCGATCACCTTGTCGCGCATCCGGACGACACTTTCGTGCGCGGCCTTCTGCATTCTTGAATAAACCTTCGTCGCCCCACCCGGTATCTGTCGACCGCCTGTCTGTGCTAGACTTGGCGTAAACGACCACCGCGTGGGTCAACAGCGCAGATGAATGCGCTTACCAAGTGTCAGACGCCTGCTCCCCGACTGCGATGAGCGATGCCTTGACCGACTCAGGTCAAGCTCCACTGAAATCGCTGCATGGGAACGCCGAACGGCCTTTGACAGCTCCGACGTTGCTCCCGTCATCATCTGTGTGAGGTCGAAGCTTTCTTCTCTCGCTGCAGGCCTGACTTCTCTAGGAAGGGAGTGCGTTTTCTCCACACAACGCTACGTCCAAAGCGATACAAAAACAAATGCAGCTTGCTATCCGCAATAATTCGCACATAAATATCTCCAAATTCTCGAAAACAGCAAAAATGAGATCACGGTGGATAAGTGGACCGAACTTGAAGTCTTCAATCACGTGGCGGAGTTCGGCAGCCTCAGTAAGGCAGCCGATGCCCTCGGAATGTCGGTGTCATCGACGAGCCGTCATCTCCTCGCTCTCGAAGAGAGGCTGAATGTCCGATTGGTTCAGAGAACCACCCGTCGGCTCAACCTCACCGTCGAAGGGGAACGATTCTTCGGTCAAAGTCGGGACTTCATCCTAGGCATGAAGGAGGCGGAGCAAAGCGTAAGCGACGTCGCCGTAAATCCAACCGGGCTCCTTCGCGTAAGCGCGTCGCTCTCGTTTTGCATACTCCATCTGAACCCGGCTATAAGCGCATTTTCGAAGATCTATCCAGATGTGAAGTTCGAGGTGCTCGCTTCTAACAGGTACTACGATATCATCGAAAGCGGGGTAGACGTTGCGATCCGGACGCGCCGTGTGGAGGCCGATTCATCAATTACAATCAGGCGCCTGGCCGAGACCCGCCGACTCCTTGCAGCATCGCCAGCCTATTTGGCTCGCCGGGGTGCCCCATTACACCCCGAAGAACTCTCGCAGCACGACATGCTACTCTATAATCTTGCTGATAATTGGAACACTCTGTCCTTCAATCGCGGAGAAGACAGTGCCGCAATTGAGGTCAAGGGACTGATCAGTGCGAATGACGGTCAAGTGCTTGTGAAGGCTGCGCTTGACGGAATGGGGATATTGGCCCAGCCCACCTATATTATCGATGAGTATCTTCGTTCCGGCCAATTGGTGAGGGTACTCGACGACTGGGACCTGCCGAGACTGACGATGAACATCGCCTTCCCGACCAGAGCGCATCTGCCGGCTCGGACGCGACTCTTCATTGAGTTTCTGGTGAAGCACTTCAAGGAACGAGACTACGAGTCCGAATGGACCCGGTCTGACGGCGATTATCCTGCGGCATGACTTCTATCGCTCCCCTTGTTGCCAATTTTAGGAAAGACTGAGGCTCGTCCTCGAAATCTTTGCGTAAGACGGGAAAGTGTTTCCCTGCCTTATGTCTTTTTCCGAAGGCTGGCGTCTCTTAAACCAGTGCTACGGAGCATTGGGCTTTGTCCCCGTGATAGATTTACGGGTTGACGTAGCCGATGAGCCGCAACCAGGGCGCTCGGACAAGCTCCGAAGCCGAATTGCCTGCCCGTTGGGATCCACAGGCTAAGCCTCTAATTGGGAGTGAAAAATCAATGTCTGCAGCGGAAGGAAATTCCCTCGTCAAGGGTTTCAACCACACGAGCTATACGATCAGCGACGACGACTTCGATCGCGTAATGGGCCTTTTTACTGACGGCCTCGGCTTCCCGTTGCTCGCGAAGGGGCCTCGCGATCCGAAGAACATGGAGACCGTCGTCGGCGTGCCAGGGGCAGATGTTATCATCGCCTATGTGCAGGCGCCCAACCATCGTCTCGAGATCATTAACTACCTGAGCCCGGACAATCGCAAGCGTACGGATCAGATCCGTCCGTGCGATACTGGCTTTACGCACCTGGCCTTCGACGTCACCGACATCGATAAAGCGCTGAGTATCGCAAACAAGTACGGCTTCAAGGAAGTTCATGAGCCGCTTCCCGTGAGCGCAGGTCCGAACGTCGGCAACTTCTGCGTCTACACCCGTGACAAGAACGGCATGACGATCGAGTACATCGGCCCGCGCGTTAGCTGATCGATCGTTGCAGGACCAATACGAGCCGGCCTGTGGAACTCGCAGGCCGGCTTTTGCATGGTCGCTAATCTGCCGCAGCAAGCGGTCCCGTCTGACACTCATGAACCGTGTTGGCAGCCTCGAACTCCTCGAGTTGCCATATGTGGAGACAAAAGGCTTTGTCATGCGTCGGCAGAACCCCTACCGCATCGAACGCCCACTTCCGCTCGATGAGCTTGGAGAAGATATCGTCCTTTCGACGCTCAGTTCCTCGACGTCAAGGTTCTTGAACATATGCATCTCCTCCCGGTGAGTGTCGGCGGCTTCGCCCGTGGATGGATGAATGCTCGTTCGTAATCGAAGTTGGTGTCAAGGAAGTTTCTACCGATGTCGGCCGATGCCCGCCAGTTGGCCGAAGTAGGGGTGGAGGCTGTCCTTCATGTTCATTCGATGTCGTGCATTTCGATGCTGCAGCATATGAGTTGGCCTTTATGAGCCCTGCCTGACAGGTTCTCGATGGGAGGAACTGGACTCCACGGCGTCACTGATGTCGGTAACCAGCTCCTCAAAATCAGTTTGAATGGAGGAACACATGCTCGGAAAAATCGGCCTCGAAGAACATTTTGCTATCGAGGAAACGGTCATGGATTCTGCGGGATTCGTGCCGGAGAACTATTGGGTCGAGTTGAAGGCCCGCCTTCTCGACATCCAGGAACGACGTGTCCGCGAGATGGACGAAAATGGGATGGAGATGATGATCCTCTCCCTCAACGCCCCGGCGGTGCAGGCGATCCCGGATCGCAAGCGTGCGCTCGAGATTGCGAAGCGCTCGAATGATTATCTAGCAGAGCAGGTGGCCCGCCGGCCGGACCGTTTCCAGGGACTTGCGGCTCTTCCCCTTCAGGACACCGACGACGCAAGCCGTGAGCTTGAGCGTTCCGTCAAGGAGCTTGGCTTCAAAGGGGCCCTTGTAAACGGCTTTTCTCAAAACGAGACGGCTGGTACGACCCTATATTACGACCTCCCGCAGTATCGTTCCTTTTGGAGCACGGTGCAGGACCTCGACGTTCCCTTCTATCTTCATCCTCGGAATCCGCTTCCCGAACACGCGCAGATCTATGAGGGTCACCCGTGGCTGCTTGGCCCGACGTGGGCGTTTGCACAGGAGACGGCGGTCCACGCCCTGCGTCTGATGGCATCCGGCGTCTTCGATGACTTCCCGCGCCTCAAGATCATCCTCGGGCACCTGGGCGAAGGTCTTCCTTATAGCATTTGGCGCTGCGACTACCGCAATGCCTGGGTGCAGACCCCGCCGCGCTATCCTGCAAAGCGTCGCCTCGGCGAGTACTTCCGTGAGAACTTCTACCTGACCACCTCGGGGAACTTCCGCACCCAGACCTTGATCGATGCGTTGCTCGAAATCGGCTCAGACCGCATCCTGTTCTCGACGGACTGGCCGTTCGAGAACGTGAACCACGCGGCTGAGTGGTTTGACGTGACTTCGATCGCCGAAGGTGACCGCGTCAAGATCGGTCGCGAGAATGCTATCAAGCTGTTTAAGCTCGATATCTAGAAAAGTGCCTTATGCGATAGCGTCTCGCATGAGGCACGCTCCGACGTCGTCTGTTGCGGCGTCGGAGCATCTGCATCACTGCTTGATCGTATAATTCAAATGAGCCCTATTTCCTCCCGAGAGCTTCTGATCAGAGATGCCTGAGTTCACAGAAGTCGATATCACCGAAGCCGTCTCCCGTGGGTTGAAGTTGACGCCGGATCCTCGGATGCGGTTGGTGCTGCTCAGCCTCGTACAGCATCTCCACAATTTCATCCGAGACGTAGAGCTGACGGCCGATGAGTGGGACGACGCGAGGAGCCTTCTGCTTTCCCTTGGAGCGTCAGATGCCGACGAAGTCGCAGGGCTGCTCGAAAGCCTGTTCGGTATTTCCGCGCTCATAAGATCCATGGATGGGGCCGAGGATGGTGCCCGAACCGCCCGTCCAAGTGTGCCCACCTTGCCGCTGGGAGCGAACCTTTCCATAGGACAGCCTGGTGAGCCGCTTCTATTCCGGGGAAGAGTTGAGACAGAGAACGGAGCGGCAGTTTCTGGAGCTACCGTCGATGTGATCACGAGCGAACCCGAATATGACCTTCGGGAGTATGCCGAGGTCGCCCGCGTGCGGCTTCGGACGAATCCTGAAGGCCGGTTCGATTTCTGGCGCGTCCCGCCACTAGCATTCTCCGTTGCTGACCAAGGAAATGGTGGACGGCTGCTATCAGCACTCGGGCTCGAATCCTTCGCTGTTTCTCGCGTTACCATAGAAGTAAATGCGCCTGGCTTTCAGCAGGTCGACGTCGTTGTGGATGGGTCGCCCTTGCTACCGGCAAGAGCAGGGAATAATGGTGGAGACAGCTCGAGGGAAAATCCAATGTCGGCAACACCTGATAGCAAGGATTGGCGGCTCGAGAGTGGCCTAGTGACAATCGTGCTTCGGTCTGATCATCGCGCGTGAAAGCGCGTGGTTATCGAAGATGGAAGGACCAACTGCGACCGGAAGCACATGTCTCTTCGCAAAGTCGACCTAAACCTGCTCGTCATCTTCGATGCACTCATTTCCGAAAGGAGCGTGCGAAAGGCCAGTCTTCGCATTGGCCTCAGCCAGTCGGCAACCAGCCACGCGCTTGGGCGCCTGCGGGCCATCCTTCAAGATGAACTGTTCGTTAGAACCATCACCGGGATGGAGCCGACGCCGCGCGCTCTGGAGTTGGCCGGCCCGTTGCGTCTTGCTCTGCAAGATATCGAGGCAACGCTCACGCCTGATCGTTTCGACCCGCTTACGGCCACCCAGGAATTCACGGTCGCTGTGGAGACGTACGAGACCCTCGGCGTCCTGACACCCCTAGTGGACAGAGTGAGGAAGGAAGCGCCGGGCATCGACATGATCATACGCTCCGGATCCGAGGACTCGATCTACAACGAGATCGACAGTGGCCGGGCAGACCTGGCCTTCGGCGCCTTTCGAGCTCTGCCGGAGCGCTACATGACGAGATCGCTTTTGAGCGATCGCTTCGTCTGTATCATGCGACCGGATCATCCGCTCGCAAGCGCCCCTCTCACGTTGGATGGCTTCATCTCGGCGGCGCACATCTTTATAAGTATGAGCGGCACGACCTCGGACGTCGTAGACGAGGCTCTAGCTGACCTTGGTCTGCATCGCCGCATCGCCTTCCGCGTGCCAAATGCGTTTTCCGCACTTCTCGCTCTGGCTCGCTCTGACATGATAGCTGTGATTTCGAAGGGAGCGGCGGACCTGTTCGAGACTGTAGGGGACTTTGTCGTATGCGAGCCGCCGCTCGATATCCCGCCCGTGGACTTCCGGCTGATATGGAGCCGACGGATGCACGAAAGCCTAGCCCATCAGTGGCTGAGGAGCCTCTTGGCGTCGATCGGCTCAGACGTAATGGCTCGGCAAAAGAACAATCCATAAACCATCGGTGCTTCGCCGATCGATTTCGTGCATGACCCTTGTGCAGGATTTCGATTACGCCGCGAGCCGCTTAAAATGTAACCTCAGTCATCTTCGCCGGAGTCAGAGGAGTGGCCCGGCCGAAGACGGAGGTTCGCACAAAGTAATCCTATAGCCTCCTGGTCTCGCCGGTCCCCCACGGGGATCTCACTCTATTTTCGTGGCCGATCTCCGGCCAGCTAATCAAACCAGGGAAGAACATGTCGAAGCGTTTGGAAGGAAGAGTTGCGGTCGTAGCAGGGGCGGGATCGATCGCCTCCGGCATGAGCAACGGACGAGCATCGTCGATCACCTATGCTCGCGAAGGTGCCAAGGTCGTCGCCGTCGATCTCAACGAGGCCTCTGCGGAAGAGACTCGCAAGATGATCATCGACGAAGGCGGAGAGTGCGTCGCTTTCGCGGCGGACATGAGCAACTCGTCGGACGTCCAGGTGATGGTGGATTTCGCAGTCAAGTCCTTCGGCACGATCGACTTGCTGCACAACAATATTGGCATCGTGAAGACGGGTGGCGCACTTGATACCTCCGAGGAAGACTGGGACCGCATCGTCAGCGTAAATCTGAAGTCGATGTTCCTCGGATGCAAGTACGTCATCCCGGTCATGGAGCAGCAGAAGCGCGGTGTGATCATCAATGTCGGATCGATGGCGGCGCTCCGCTGGACCGGTGCTCCGATGCTTGCATACGCGACAACAAAGGCTGCCGTACCCTCTTTCACCCGTACGATTGCTATGCAGTTCGCTGGATCGGGTATTCGCGCCAACTGCATCCATCCGGGCGTAATTGACACACCGTTGAACAACGCGACGGCGGCAAGCTATGGCGAGACGTTTAAGGTAGATATGGCAGCGCTCCGAGCACGGCGTGAGGCGACCATTCCTCTCGGAAAGTACGGCACGGCTTGGGATATTGCCAATGCGGCTCTGTTCTTGGCCTCTGACGAGTCCCAGTACATCACGGGTACCGAACTCGTGGTCGACGGCGGCTTCATCCAGCGTTCCGGCGGCTGACTGAATCAAGCGCCGCCGCGGCAAAGTTCCGTGGCGGCGCTGCCGTTGATGCTGACGTTCCAGCCCCATGGATTCCAATCGAGCGCCGGCGCGACCTGCAGCGGCGAGTTCTTCGCCATTTGTAGAGCAATTCATGATTCCCCGCTCATCAGGTTATCTCTTCGCTGTTCTCGCGTGCCTGATCTTCGCGGTACAGGACGGCATTTCGAAGCACCTCGTCGCAATCTATCCGCCGGCTTTCATCACGATGCTGCGGTTCTGGGCCTTCGCAGTGTTTGCGCTTCTGCTGGTCGCTCGAACCAGAGGAGGCCTTGCACGTGCGGCCGTGTCGACAAGGCCTTGGCTGCAAGCACTCCGCGGCGGACTCTTAGCGCTTCAGATTGTCATCGCGATACACTCCTTCGATATCGCAGGCCTCGCCTACACCCAGTCCGTGTTCGCCGCAGGTCCAATCCTGGTGACGGCTCTCTCGGTCCCGATACTCGGGGAAAAGGTCGGCTGGAGGCGCTGGCTCGCCGTAGGTGCCGGGCTGTGCGGCGTTTTGCTGATTATTGGGCCATTCGAGACGGATATCGGACTCCGTACGATGCCGCCCTTGGTGGCGACCGTCATGCTGTCGCTGTATGTTATAGCGACGCGCATGGCTAACCGGACCGATAACTCGGCTACCAGCTTTCTCTACACGGGTGTCGGTGGAGCGATCGTTATGTCATTTTGGGGGCCGTTTTACTGGGCTAGCTTTTCGGGCACGGACGCCATCTTGATGCTGGTGTTATGCTGCACGAGCACCTCCGGCCACTACTGTCTGATCCGCGCTTACGAGAAGCTGAATGCGGCAGAGGTCCAGCCGATCATGTACCTGCAGGTGGTCTCCGCCCTGCTCGTGGGGGCCACGTTCTTCGATGAGCAAATCACGCTGTCCATGATCGCAGGCGCCGCGATCGTGATTGCAGCTGGCCTTTTTACAGCGTTTCGCGAGCGTTCCAGTGCGGCATCCAGATCGCGATAAGGATTTTTTCCAATCCTACGCCACTTCGATATTTGCAGTATGCGCAAAAGTTATTCCCTTATGTGCGGTTGAAGCTCCATTTCGTGCATGTATTATTCGTATCGAAGCTGTTCTTCGGGGAGGAGCGGGCAGCTTCATTCTCGCGCTTGAAGCGGCGGGATCGAACGCGAGGAGTCCCCCCATCATGTAAGCGCATCGGCGGCAAGGAAATCCGCACGAAAGTTCAGAGGATCGAAATGGAAGACGTTGTACGGTTTGTGCTTCTCAGGCGGAGAAGTGATCTGACGCACGAACAGTTCTCTGAATATTGGAGCACGAAGCACGTCGAAGTGCTGCTCAGCGCTGGTCTACGCGAGTACAACTACAGCTATACGCAGAACCATTTTGAAGCGCTGCCGGGAAGGCAGACTTCGAACCTTCGTTTCGACGGCGGCCCTCAGATGCTGCAGAAAGACCCGACCGTTATCCAATCAGGCTTCCAGCAGGATCCTCGCTACATGTCGGTCGTCAGACCCGACGAGGAGCACTTTCTTGACGCTGCAAAGGGAGTAACGTTGTTTACCGACGTCGTGCCCCACAAAGAGGGGGCGAAGGAGTCGCGAAAGCTCATGATTTTCGCTCCGTTTGCAGATTGCGGCAGTATGGAGCAGGGGAAAGTTTCCTTGGCCAAGTGGCAGGATGCTTTCCTTCGAAAGCATGGTAGCTCGGCCGCATCTTGCACCCATTATCATACGATCGAGAGCCGAGGGCCGACACCGCACTTCGACGTTGTCGTCGAGTACTGGCTCGATACTGATGAGGCCGCCGCAAGTCTCTTCTCGCGTATAGAAAAGGAATGGCCGGTCGCTCTCAACCGCGGCAATGCTTTTTCCGTGATTTCGCACCCACGGAAGTTCTACTAAGTCGGCGTCCTGATAGGGAAACGGGACTCGCGAGGAGGAGTTGATGGAAAATGTACATACTTGATTTTGCGGTGGTGCTTGAACGCTGGCCCGAGCTGCTCGTGGGTTGCCTTGCAACCCTTGGACTGGCTTGCGCTGGCATGGCTCTCGCACTCGTCATCGGCCTTGGGGGCGTCGGGTTACGCCAGTCACACAACATGATCGCACACGCTGTCGTTTCGACATTTGTCGAGGTGATCCGCAACACGCCATTCCTCGTGCAGATCTTCTTCCTTTTCTTCGCGCTTCCGTACTTCGGGCTGGTGATGTCGCCCACGATGACGGCAGTCATCGCCCTCGGCATCAACGGCGGTGCCTATGCAATCGAGATCATCCGCGGGGGCGTTGAGTCGATCCCGCAGGGGCAGTCGGAGGCCGGCCTCGCGCTAGGCTTGAACCGCAGGCAAATTTTTCGCTTCATCATCCTGAAGCCGGCCGTCCGCGCGATCTATCCCGCTCTAACCAGCCAGTTCATTCTCCTCACGCTGACGTCCGCTGTCTGTTCGTCGATTTCTGCGTATGAACTCACATCCGTGGGTCAGGCGATCGACTCCGATACCTTTCGGTCGTTCGAAATCTATCTGACGATCACGATGCTTTACCTGCTCATCTCGTGGCTCCTGATGTCGCTGTTCGTCGTGATCAGCCGGCAGGCGTTCAGCTATCCAACCAAGTGAGGCGATCATCATGGAAGCTACAACATTCGGATATCAGGAATTCCTCTTCCTTCTTCAGGGTCTGAAATGGACGATACTTCTTACGGCGATCAGTTTCGTCGGAGGCGGGGTGATCGGTCTGTTGGTCGCTCTTGCTCGGACCTCCGAATCCAAGCCTCTGAGAGTTTTCACTTCAGGTTACATCGCAGTCTTCCAAGGCACGCCGCTGCTGATGCAATTGTTCGTCGTGTACTACGGCGTCGCGCTGCTTAACCTGAACATCCAGCCGTGGCTGGCAGTCACTCTCGCCTATACCGCTCATGCGAGCGCATTCCTTGGCGACATCTGGCGTGGGTCGATCTCGGCACTCCCGAAGGGCCAGACGGAAGCGGCCCAGGCTCTCGGAATCCACTATTTCTCGCGGATGAAGGATGTGATCCTTCCGCAGGCGTTCAAGATCTCGCTCCCCGCGACGATCGGGTTCTCCGTACAGCTTCTGAAGGGAACTTCGCTCGCTGCGATCGTTGGCTTCATCGAGCTCGCTCGCGCTGGACAAATTGTGTCCAACCAGACCTTCCAGCCCCTGCTGGTGTTCGGCGTGGTCGGGGCGATGTTCTTCGTAGTCTGCTGGCCTCTTTCGTTCGCAGGGCGGCGACTCGAACGGCGCCTCGCGGTCGGTACGGCGCGTTGATTGGAAAATGCCAGCGGTCCGATCGGTGCGACCGCGGCAAGATTTAGTTTGGAGGAACAGACGTGCAGAATGTAGCAAACCCTACTGCCGAGAAGCTCATCGAGATCTCGAATCTCAACAAATGGTATGGCAGCTTCCACGCGCTGAAGGACGTGAACCTTACGGTTGGTAAGGGCGAGAAGATCGTCATCTGTGGACCTTCCGGGTCGGGTAAGTCGACGCTCATCCGCTGCATCAACCACCTCGAGACTTTTCAGAAGGGCACTCTTTCAGTCGAAGGGATCGGCCTGGACGACAGCTCGAAGGCGGTGGACGCCGTCCGGCGGGAAGTCGGAATGGTTTTTCAGAGCTTCAACCTGTTTCCGCATATGACGGTCCTGCAGAACTGCACTCTTGCCCCGATGCGGGTGAGGGGCGTGAAAAAGGCGGAAGCCGAGGGTACAGCGAGGCGCTTTCTTGAGCGCGTCCGAATCCTTGAACAAGCAAACAAGTTTCCTGCGCAGCTCTCCGGTGGGCAGCAGCAGCGCGTGGCGATTGCGCGGGCTCTCTGCATGGAGCCGAAGATCATGCTTTTCGACGAGCCGACGAGCGCCCTCGACCCCGAAATGGTCAAGGAGGTGCTGGATACTATGATCGGCCTGGCGCGTGACGGCATGACGATGATCTGCGTCACGCACGAAATGGGCTTCGCAAGACAGGTTGCTGATCGCGTGGTCTTCATGGCGGAGGGGACCGTTCTTGAGCAGGGAACTCCGGACGACTTCTTTAGGAGCCCCGAGCACCCGCGCGCAAAGGCTTTCCTCGGCGAAATTCTGGCTCACCATTGAGCGCGAGCCCGCGAAGGGGCGTGCAGACTACCGTCGGAGAAGACCATGGATCTGGGAATAAAAGGGCGCTCCGTCATTGTAACTGGCGGTGCGCGAGGAATCGGTGCGGGCATCGCCAAGGCCTTCCTGGAGGAAGGGGCGGATGTGACGGTCTGGGACGTATCCTTTAGCGCGGGCGGGAGACCGGCCGTTGGAGGGGCCAATGCCATGCAGCGGGTCGTGGACATCACCGATTACAACGCGGTTGTTGCCGGCGTTCACGAAGTCGTCTCTCGGACTGGTGGTCTCGACATCCTCGTGAACAACGCGGGGATCAATGGCTGCGTCGCGCCCCTAGCGGAGTACGATATCGAGGAGTGGGACCGGGTCCTGCGCGTGGATCTCACCGGGGTGTTCTACTGCACGAAAGCGGCTATCCCCACGATGAAGGCGAACGGCTATGGCAGAATCATCAATATCGCTTCAATGGCCGGCAAGGACGGCAATCCCGGGATTGCTGCCTATGCCTCGGCGAAGGCTGGAGTGATCGCCCTGACGAAATCAGTGGCCCGAGAACTCGCGGGAGAGAACATTCTCGTCAACGCCGTGGCACCCGCGATCACGGAGACGGAGCTTTTCGCCGAAATGACCGCCGAGCACATAGCTGCAGGCAGAGCAAAGATTCCGATGAATCGGTTCGTCCACGTCGATGAGATCGCGGCGACGACACTATGGGTGGCGAGCGAGCGCTGCAGCTTTACCACCGGTTTTACGTTCGACGTCTCGGGCGGGCGCGCGACCTACTGACGTCGTGATTTTTGCCGAATGCGGGAGACTGTTTCCGACAATCGCATCTTTTTTCGGCAAATAAGAAGAATAGAATGCAATTGTCGAGGTGGGGGATTTACAGGCCCACAACGAAGAAGAAGGCAGTATCACTGCCATTGGGAACAATCTAGGAGGAGTAGATGGGTTACCTCAATTTCACCGACATGCGTTCAATGCTGACCGCCTGCATGATCGCTGGAACGGCGGTTATGTGCGGACTTGTCAGCGTAGCAAACGCCGACACGCTGGAAGACATCAAGAGGCGTGGCAAGATTATCGTCGCCACGCAGGCTGCCTCTCCGTTCTTCGCCGTCATGGATTCTGCCGGCAAGTTCAAGGGCAGCGACATCGATGTCGCCGAGGCCTATGCGAAGTCGCTTGGCGTGGAAATCGAATTCATTCCGACAACGAACGACAGCCGTATCGCGGCTCTGAAGACCGGCAAGGTGGACGTCATCTTCGGTGCGCTCACAATGACCAAGGAGCGCGCAAAGGCTGTCCAATACTCGAAGCCTTATGAGCCGAACTTCAACGTCGTAATCGGCCCCCCGGGCAAAGAAATGCCTGACCTTGCCTCGATCAAGTCGATCGGGTTTTCCAAGGGTTCCACGATGGACACGCTGATCTCTGCGCAGGCGCCCAAGAGCGTTACAATCCGTCGGTTCGACGACGAATCTTCGACGGCTCAGGCTTTCTTGTCCGGCCAGATCGAAGCAGCCGGCGGCAGCAGCCCGCTCATCGACGCGATGAACAAGGTGCGGCCCGGATCGGCCGAGCGCAAATTCGTCGTCGCGACGCTCTGGATCGGTGCCGGTATGCGCCACGGCGAAAAGGCACTGAACGAGTCCATCAACGCCTTTATCGACAAGGCATATGCCGACGGCACCCTCGCCGCGATCTACAAGAAGTGGTCGGGCGTTGACATGGGCGAGCTCGCGACGAGCGTGGAAGGCGTGCCCTTCACGGTCGAAGAGGCCAACTGATCCAATTACGAACATGGCGGCGGATAAGTCACTAAGGCGATCCGCCGCCTGTTACTTTCGTGCGATCCTACCCCGCCCGTACAGCAGCTTTCGGAGATGTGCCTGTGGCGCAGCCGTTCCATCTTCTCGTTCCGGTCTCGCTGATAGCCGCTTTCCTTGTCGGTCTTTCAAAAGGCGGACTTCCCAGCGTCGGCACGCTTGCCGTTCCCCTTCTAGCCCTTGTGATGCCTCCGCTGACAGGAGCCGCATTGCTCCTTCCGATCTTTGTGGTCAGCGACATGGTCGGGCTTTACCTCTATCGCAGGGAATACTCGCTTCCGAACTTGATGATACTGACGCCTGCCGCGCTCGGCGGCGTCGTGGTTGGGTGGATCTTCAGCGCTCAGCTTTCAAGCGCATTCCTTGGAATGGTAGTTGGAATCATCGGGATTCTGTTCTGCCTAAATGCCTGGTTCGGAGCGCGCTATCGACAGACAGTTCGCCAGGCCAGTAGCGGTGCGGGAGTCTTTTGGGGCGGCATGGCGGGGCTCACGAGTTTCGTATCTCATTCGGGCGGGCCCGCATTCCAGATGTATGTCCTACCGCAGCGGCTACCAAAGATGACTTTCGCCGGTACGTCGACCATCCTTTTTGCGGTCGTCAATGCCGCGAAGATTTTTCCTTATTGGGAGCTGGGAAGATTTCCACCGTTCGATCGATGGCTCTTCCTAATGCTTGCGCCAGCGGCACTGATCGGGACTGTTGTTGGGAAGAAGATGACGCAGGTCATGCCTGACAAGTTCTTCTTCAGGACGATCGAAGTCTCACTGTTGGTACTCTCTCTCAAACTCGTCTTCGACTACGTAGCCAGCCTGATCGCTTGATGGATCGTTATCTCTGATCGCCCCAAACCCGCTATGGAGCACAACATGACTGCAACGCCGGACAAGAAGCCGAATATTCTCCTTATCCAAGGGCCGAACCTTCACTATTTGGGCAAGCGCGAGCCCGACAAATACGGCCATCTGAGCGCCGCAGAGCTCGATGATATCGTCCGTTTGCACGCTGAAGAGACAGGCTACAACCTCTCCATCTTCTATACCAACCACGAAGGTGCGGCTATCGACCGGCTTTACAAAGCCGTGGAGGAAGAGAGCATGGACGGGCTGGTGATGAACCCTGCCGGCTGGTCCGACAGCGGATCGGCGCCGCTGCGCTATTGTATCATGGCGCTCGCCAAACCGTATGTCGAAGTGCACATCCGCAATCAATATCAACGAGCGATCGTTTCCACATTGGCCGACCTTGCATTCGGCGTTATTCAAGGGTTCGGAAACCCGGACTGCTATCTTCTCGGGCTGGATGCAATGAATCGTCATCTTGTCCGTGAAGCACAACAAGGCAGCATGTCCCGCAGCTAAGATCTCGTGATGGAAGGGAGTTGCCATGCCTGGCAATTCCAGCTCGATCAAGCCGCCCGATCGCCACCGTGGGCGAACTGGCAGATTACGAAGGAATCATCGTCAGCGCCGGAACCTGTTTCGGTACTGTTGCCTCGCACGCGAAATTTCTGAGACCAGACCGCGGCCTGTGGTCACCATCGGCGATGCACTAAAACGCGAAGCTTGACCTCATCCGGCTCGGGCTCCGCGCCGGCCCACTTTTTAGCCAACAACTATCATCATTTCAGGCTCAGGAGCAGGACCCAACGCAAGAGAACACTATGCCGCTGGTGAAATTTCATGTGTTGAAGGCCGGACGCGAGGCTGGACGAAGCCCACAGTAGCTCGCCCGGCATGCTCGATCAAAAATCGCGTTTGCCGGGTCGTAGAAGATTTTCAAGCTGACCCCATCGATTAGACCGTTGGCCAGGGCCGCTGTTCGGGACGAAGGCGTTCGAACAGCTGGGCCATCCTCAAAACGCCAAGATCGTCGAAGCGCTGCCCCATAATCTGAAGGCCAATGGGAGCTCCGTCACCTGCGTAACCGCAATTGATAGAGATACCCGGCTGTCCTGACATGTTTCCGGGAATCGTGTATGCGACATGATCGAATGCCCGCTGTGGATCATTCGTGGGTGATCCCCATTCGGCAGGAAACGATGATACCGGGGTTACAGGTGAGATGAGAAAATCATAATCCCGCATTGCGTCCAGCATCGCTTCGCGTGTCGCATCGACCTGAGAGAAACCTGTGAACACATCTTCGCCGGTGTACGATCCCGCAGGTTCGACCCATTCGCGAATCCACGGCTCTACCTTATCCTGAATTTCCGGGCTGAGTTTCGAAATCGTGAGCCATGAACGGGTTCGCAGGAACCGATCCAGTCCGTAGAGCATCGTGCTCGTGAGAAACGGCTTGATAATATCGACAGTAAAGCCGACCGATCGGAAAATCTCGGCGGAAGCTTCGACTGCGGCTACGATCTCGGGATCGGTCTCCATCCCCGCACCGGCCTCGAGCAGCATCGCAATCCGGACATTGCGTTGCTTCATATCGAGATCAAGCCAATCCAGTTTTTCGTAGGGCAAGCTTGTGGTATCGCGTCGATCGGGCTTCGAAATGACCGACATCAACAACGCCGAGTCAGCTACCGTCCGTGTCATCGGGCCCACAGCGCGGCCGATGTAAGGAGGATCAACCGGGACACGGCCAAAGCTCGGTTTGAAACCGACAATGCCGCACCAACTTGCTGGCAATCGGATGGACCCACCGATATCTGTCCCAATATGCAACGGGCCATATCCGATGGCGGCCGCGGACCCCGCGCCAGCACTCGAGCCGCCAGGATTTGTAGCAAGGTTCCACGGGTTTCGGGCGAGCTCGTGAAAAGTCGAAAGACCGGAGGACATCATTCCATAATCCGGCATCGTGGTCTTGCCTACAATGACTGCACCGGCTTCACGACTACGCGCAGCAGACGGTCCGTCTTCCGTTGCTGGTACAAGCTTAGTTGCTGCAGTGCCAAGCGGGATGGCCACGCCGCGGGTCGCAATATTATCCTTGATGGTGATCGGAACGCCATCGAGTACGCCAGACGGGATGCCTTTATTCCACCGTTGTTCCGATTGACGCGCCGCGTCAAGGGCTGCCTCAGGGTCAAGCGCCCACATCGCGTGGACTTTCGGTTCGCTCGCTTCCATTCGCGCAAGGACGTCTTCGACCACCTGCACCGGCGATAAGGTTTTGGCCTTGTATGCCTCGATTAGTTGCACGGCTGTCATATCAGCTGCGCTGTTTGGTCGACGCACAGTCTTCTGGCCGGCTTTTGCGTTGATAGTCATCAGTTCACCCTCGTTTTGGCTTGCTGAACCTGAGCGAGGGGAGAAAAGATGTCAATTTTTTTTTCAACTTTTCGCTAGACAGGTTTAGCTAGTTGATGTTTGATAGCGTCAACCAAAAAGCGGGAACTGGAGCAAAACGCTCCACACACTGAACAATCGGAATCTCGAGCGAAAACGTACCACAGGCGAAATCCGTCTACCGTCCGCGTGTGCTTGCAAAGCGTTGGACGTTTGGCGCGTACCCCATGCATTCGTAAACCAAACTCGCTCGTGAAGTGGCAATTCAGGCTCAAAACAAGGGGATATTCCTTCATGCGTGAAATCAAAGCGAAGTCATTCAGGATCGGACGTCGCGGGTTTCTTGCGACCGCTGCACTGGCGGTATCGTTAGGATCCTCAGTGCTCAGCGCGCCGGCGGCCGCTGAATCGACCATTACGTCGGTTAGGAACGCGCCTCTTCGCGCGCTCGACCCGGTCATAAGCACGGCCTATATTCTGCGCGATTACGGCTACATGGTCTACGATACCTTGCTGGCTTTAGACGCAAATTCCAACATTATGCCTCAAATGGCGAGCTGGAGTGTCTCCAATGATGGTAAGATCTATACGCTGACCTTGCGCGACGGCCTGAAATGGCATGACGGAACCGCTGTCACTGCAGATGACTGCATCGCCAGCATCAAACGTTGGTCACAAGCCGATAAGCTTGGCCAGATCATGGCAAGCCTCGTCACCGACATGAAGGCGGTTGACGAGAAGTCCTTCACTATCACCCTTTCGGTTCCGTCGAAGATCGTGTTGATGGCTTTGAGCAAACCGAGCGGTGTTCCACCGTTCATGTTTCCAAAGAAGGTCGCCGAAACGCCGGTCGGGACACCGATCACGTCGACTATCGGTTCAGGCCCTTTCAAATTCGTTGCTGGCGAATACAAGCCGGGTGTCCAGGCGGTATTCGTCAAGAACACGGATTACGTGCCTCGTTCAGAACCGGCAAGTGGGCTTGCCGGCGGCAAGGTCGTCAAAGTTGACAAGGTGAGATGGGTCTCGATGCCGGACCCGATGACGGCGGTCAATGCGTTGCTGAGCGGTGAAATCGACAGTATCGAGCAAACGCCACACGATCTCCTGCCTTTGCTTGAGGGAAATCCAGATTTCGAGATCAATGTATTCCAGAAGCAAGCTACCCAGAATCTGGTGCGGTTGAACTTTACGCAACCGCCTTTCGATAATCCGAAGATCCGTAAAGCGGCGGCCCTCGCGCTTGGCCAGCAGGAACTGCTCGATGTGCAAGTGGGTCCCGGCTCACCATACGGCAAAACCTGCGGCGCTGTGTTTGGTTGCGGCAGCATCTACGAAAGTGATTACGGCGCCGCCGACATCATTTCACCGCATCCAGAAGAAGCCAAGAAGCTCCTGGCGGAAGCCGGCTACGACGGCAAGCCGGTCACACTCCTCCACACAACCGACATCGCAACTCTGAACGCAATGGGTCCAGTGCTGGCACAGCAATTGCGCAACGGCGGCTTCAAGGTCGATATGGTTTCGATGGACTGGGCGAGCGTCGTAGCAAGGCGTGCGTCGAAGGCAGCCCCCAAGGACGGAGGGTGGAACATCTTTTCGACGGGCAATGTATTGCCCGATGTCGGTAGTCCGCTAGGCTTCATCGGTGTCGCGGCTGGTGGCCCGGCGGCTTGGTTTGGATGGCCCGACGTTCCCGAGATCGAGGCTGCGCGGGCGAAGCTCGCCCGCACAGACGATCTCGAAGAAGCGAAGAAAATCGGCAAAGACATCCACAAGCTCGTGATCGACAACACAGTCATGATCCCAATGGGTGAAATCTTCTACGTCGAGTCAAGAAGCACGAAGTTGAAGGGAGAAATCTCTGCAGAAGCGCCTGTCTTCTGGAATGTTGAGAAGGTGAAGTGACGGAATGGTAAGATTTGTGTTCAGGCGGCTACTGGCTGCGATCCCCGTTGTCCTGATGGTCGCGATCATCGTCTTTCTGATGCTTCGCCTGTCTCCTGGCGACCCTGCCGTCATGATCGCTGGTGGAAACGCAAGCGAGGAACAGCTTGAAGCGCTGCGCCAAGCGATGGGCATGAACAAACCCATTCTCGAACAACTTATCGTCTGGTTGGGGCGAATAGTCGTTGGTGATTTTGGAAACTCGCTGATATCCGGCCTGCCCGTTTCGGACATGATCCTGGATCGAGCGGGACCGACTATCGCGCTTAGTTTCACGACGATTGTTGTCGCGGTCGTCATTGCAATTCCCGTCGGCATCATTGCCGCCTGGCAGCAAGGAAGGACGATTGACCGCGTGATCATGGCGATCTCGGTACTCGGATTTTCCGTACCGGTCTTTATCGTGGGATATACCCTGATCCTGATTTTTGCTCGCTTGCTTAATCTGGTGCCCGTGCAGGGATATCAACCGCTTTCGGACGGCTTGTCCGAATTTGCGCTTCGCATGATCTTGCCCACGGCTGCTTTGAGCTTCCCATACATCGCACTTATTGCCCGTATAGTTCGCACGAACGTCATCGACGTCATGGGAGAAGACTTTATCCGTACAGCTCGGGCCAAAGGTCTATCGGAGAGCGGCGTCATGGTCGGGCACGCGCTTGGGAATGCCGCGGTACCGATCATCACCATCATTGGAGTGTCGATCGCCATGCTGATCGGCGGCGTTGTCGTTACCGAATCTGTCTTCAATATTCCGGGACTTGGTCGGCTGGTACTCGAGGCAGTGTTGGCCAGGGATTATACGGTGATCCAAGGCCTCATTCTGGTTTTCTCGGTAACGTATGTTCTCATCAATCTGATCGTTGATCTTCTGTATGGCCTTGTAGATCCGCGAATTCGGTACTGAGCGCTTCGCCGGATGATCCGTCAAAAGTACCGAGTGAACTGTGAGAAGTTGCTCGAGATTCGGTACTTTTCTTTCCTGTGACATGAAAGGTCCGCTTTCTCCCATGGCTGTACGATCTGGACTGGAAAACAAGATGCCTCCAGGGCAAACAACTGCTGGTGCTGAAGCTGAAGGTCTCCCGAAGTCGAAGCCATTTTACCTCGCTGCCCCTGTAAAGATCTGGGGAGGGATCTTGGCGTTCGCTGTTATGCTGGCAATTTTCGCTCCCGTCGTAACCACACATGACCCTGTAACGTTCAACACTGCATTTCGACTGAAGCCGATCTCACCGGAGTTTTGGCTCGGCACAGATAGTTTTGGGCGGGATGTGTTCTCGCGATTGATTTACGGCGCTCGCATCTCGTTAAGCGTTGGTGTCGGCACGGTGGTAATTAGTGCTGTCCTTGGCATCGTCTTCGGCGTGATTGCCGGTTATTTCCGTTGGGCTGACATGATCATCATGCGGCTCATGGATGGTCTGATGGCTATTCCGGGTATTCTCCTTGCGATCGCGCTGGTCGCGATCTCAGGTGCTACCTTGACAACCGTTCTCGTCGCCATCGCGGTCCCTGAAATTCCGCGTGTCGTACGGATGGTCCGCAGTGTCATCATCGGCGTGCGCAACGAGCCATATGTGGAAGCAGCAATGTGCGTGGGAACATCTGTGCCGTTTATGGTGTGGCGCCATATGCTACCGAACACGTTGGCTCCCCTTCTGGTTCAGTCCACGTACATCTTCGCATCTGCAATTATGACAGAAGCCGTTCTGAGTTTCCTTGGTGCGGGGATCCCGCCCGAAACGCCCTCCTGGGGCAACATGATGGCAGACGGCCGTCTTTACTTCCTTCTCAAGCCAGAACTCGTGTTGATTCCGGGCGTGATGGTTTCTCTCACGGTATTGAGCGTCAACATCCTCGGTGACGTCTTCCGGGATAATCTCGATCCGCGCATGGCAAAGCGTCTGTAACGCCTCAAAGGAGAACATCATATGACAGACCACAATGCCGAGCCTAATGTCGTTCTTTCTGTACAAGGATTGTGCATTGCGACTGCTGCGTCACATGGCAAATCGATCGTTCGCAATATTAGCTTCGATGTTTGCGAAGGAGAAACAGTGTGCATCGTCGGAGAGTCCGGCTCAGGCAAGTCCGTGACTTCCCTTGCTTGTATGGGTCTTCTGCCGAAAGGCGCGCTTGTACCAACTGCAGGAAGAATTTTGTTGGACGGTGAGGACGTTCTGAAGGCGACGCCGGCGAGAATAAGACAACTCCGAGCGACCCGTGTTGCCATGGTCTTTCAAGAACCTATGACGGCCCTCAACCCGGTCCAACGGGTCGGAAAGCAGATTGAGGAAGTGCTTCGGCTCCACACCAGGCTTCCCGCAGTTGAACGCAAGGAGAAGGTCCTGGCGATGCTGACGAGGGTAAGATTACCAGACGTAGAGCGGATATATACCTCTTTTCCGCATCAGCTATCTGGTGGACAGCGGCAACGCATCGTCATAGCGATGGCCTTGATTTTGCGCCCCCGTTTGTTATTTGCGGACGAGCCGACGACGGCACTCGATGTCACGACACAGCGCGAAATCCTTGCGCTCATCCATGAGCTACAGACGGAAGAGAAAACTGCTGTCGTTTTTGTCACGCACGATTTCGGGGTGGTGTCGGAGATCGCGGACCGCATCGTGGTCATGAACCGTGGTGACATCGTTGAAGTCGGTTCACGCGATATGATCCTCGCCAGTCCGACCCAGCCGTACACCAGATCATTGATCTCGTCCGTGCCCAGCCTTATTCCACGTCGAGCCCCGATTGATTCCAATCCCACCGTTCTAGAGGTGATTGGACTGTCCAAGCGATATGAAGAGCGTAGGCTATTTTCGAAGCCGCGCGTTGTGAACGCCGCCTCGAGCGTCGATTTCGTTGTAAGGCAAGGTGAGATCACTGGCATCATCGGCGAGTCTGGGTCCGGAAAATCAACCGTCGCCCGGTGTGTCATCCGTCTGACGGAACCGTCGGAAGGAGCTGTTTTCCTGTCAGGCAAGGATATTGTCGCAGAGCGTGACATGCACCCGCTCCGGCGCAAGATGCAGTATATCTTCCAAGACCCTTATAGGTCGCTGAACCCGCGCCGGACGATCAGGCAGTCGATGATTGAAGGCTTGATCAATTATGGAATGCCAACGGAAACGGCCGAAAAAAAGGCGTCCGAAATGCTCAATGTGGTTGGTCTTCCGAGCGAGACTATGCAGCGGTACCCACACCAGTTCTCCGGTGGCCAACGCCAGCGTATCGCGATTGCGCGCGCGTTGGTGATGGAGCCGGACTTGCTGATCGCCGATGAGGCGGTATCAGCTCTTGATGTATCCGTGCAAGCGCAGGTTCTAAAGCTCATCGAGGACGTCCGGGACCGCACCGGCGTCGCCGTGTTGTTCATCACTCACGACTTGCGAGTAGCCGCGCAGCTCTGCAATACGATCGTGGTGATGCAGCGCGGAGAAGTCGTGGAGGCTGGTAGCGCCCTTGACGTCCTGACTGCACCGCAACATCCGTATACACGCACGCTTCTTGCAGCTGCGCCAGCGCCGGGGTGGGACTTCCAGAACTTTGCTCCGAAGTCGGCAGCACTTTGAGTTTTTACCGGCGCAAAGCCGAGGTTGCCGACAAGCCATTTTGATAACATTAGCAGTCGTGATCTAGTCTGGTCTGCGTGCTATCGGCGACATGCGGGCTGAGGATCGCCGACAAGGACGCGTCCATCCATGTCCACCATCGCCTGCCGTTTGCGGCCTTTGATCTTCTTCCTGGCCTCATAACCATGGGGACCGCCGCTTTTCAGTAGTCTCGACGCTCTGGCTGTCGAGAGCGACGGCACACTCGGTGAAACTCGATTGATCCTTGTATACAACCCGCTATCGCACCATCGGCAGAAGTGACCCTGTGATCTTGGGACCCAGGTTTCCGGGATATGCCGCCATGGGATTGCCCGCGCAGAACATAGAAGATCGCATTGTCGATTTCGTGATTTCGTGTGTGGGCTGACCGCTTGCATCCCCTTCGGGCTTGGACCGGAAATAGGGGTGATAGCACCGCCCACCAGCATCCGTCAGATCGGCGTATCGGGGCTGATTGTAACTATGAGGTAGTCCGGTGGTCGCGTTCCGCATGGTGCTTCCATTCAGGCAACTTCAGACAGCTGCTTGGAATCATCGTCGGCCCGATCGCTGCACTCCAATTATCGGGCGGGTTCTAAACAATGACCGTCGTCTGAGCTCCGTCCATGCCAATGTTGACGCCCGTCACGTAACTCGCAGCGGGCGAAGCAAGGAAAGTCACGACATTGGCAACTTCCTCTGGGCTGGCCAGCCGGCCCAGAGGAATTTTCTCGACGGCCTTGGCGAGGGCTTCATCTTCGGTGACGCCAGATAGCTTCGCCTCGGCTTTCAGTCCCTCGGCGACACGTCCGGTCTGGGTCAGGCCTGGGTTGACCCCCAGCACCCTCACACCTTTCGACGCGTAAGCATTCGCCAAGCCAGCTGTCACCAACATCAGCGCTGCATTCGCGGCACCACCAGGAATATGGACGGGCGATGCGGTCTTGCCGCCTGCACCTATAATATTAATGATAACGCCGCCACGATGTTCCGCCATCAACTTGATGACTGGATCGATGACATTGATGTAGGTGAAGTACTTCGCATCCATGGCGGCGCGCCAAGCTGCCGGCGTGAGATCGGCCGGAGGAGTCCGCTTCGCCGCGCCGGCGCTGTTCACGAGAATGTCGATCGAGCCAAGTTGAGCTTTTGCCTTTTGCACCACGTCTGCTGCCTCCTCCGCGGAAGTGAGATCCGCTACGAATGCGGTGGCCTCGGGAAGCAGGCGTCTCGCTTCGTCTATGCTCGACTGGGATCGCGAGCAGATTGCCACTCGCACCCCTTCCTCCAGAAGCTGCCGCGCACACGCCAATCCAATTCCCTTGGAACCGCCCGTGATGAGTGCAGTCTTGCCAACTAGGTCCAATTTCATATTGGTCTCCAACAGGGTGTCTCGGCGACAAATTAAAGGCGTAGAAGCCGCTCTGCATTGCGGTGTGCAATGCGAGCTCGGTGCGTCTCATCGATGTTGGCCTTCCGCAGAAACGAGGTGGCGGCCTGAAGATCCTCGAACGGGTAGTCGGCGCCGAAGAGTATGTGCTCCGAACCCATCGCCTCAAGCGCGCACCTCAGGGGAGTTTCGTCGCACACGCCGCTCGTCGTGATGTACAGGTTGTGCCGTATGTAGTCAGACGGCTTTTCGCGCTTCAGTTCGACGCCGTAGTGGTTATGCCAGCCCCAACGGGAGTCGAGGCGCCAAAGGATGTAAGGAAGGCCCTCTCCCATGTGCCCCACCATGAGCTTGGCGTCAGGGAAATCGTCAAAGACACCCCCGAAAACCATCCTGAGAACGTGCGAGGCCGTGTCGTTGCCCCAGCTCCACATTGGCCCAGCCAGGACGGGATATCCCTCGAGGACGTCAGGCGTATCAACGCTGCTAGCTGGATGAAGGTAGAGCGGCACATCGAGTTCGGCCACCTTTTCCCACAATACGCGAAAATCTGGATGGTCGAGATATCGGCCCTGCGAATGTCCGTTGACGAGACCACCCTTCAAGCCAAGCTGTTTGACAGCCCTTTCGAGCTCCTTCGCGGCCGCTTTCGGATCTTGAAGTGGAAGAGCTGCGAAGCCTGAAAAACGGTCAGGACGTATCGCGATCGTCTCTTTAAGGAGATCGTTTACAGCCTGAGCCCGACTGACCGCCGCAGAGGGATCCTTCTCAGCCTGAATACCAGGTGAATTCAAGGAGAGCACTTGGACATCCAGTCCGGCCGCATCCATCGCAGGGATGCGCTCTTCCGTAATATCAAGAAGGAGGCGCATGCACTCTGCCCAGACGCCCGGCTGCGCAATCGAGGCCGTTGCCGCCGAGTTCGCTGCCAACTCCTCCGTCGTGAAATGTTCTTCAAGGGCGATAGTGCGCATGCTTCTTCCTTACGTCAATTTGCCCTGCGTCGATGGCTTGCATCCGCGGGCAAGGCGATTTGGCATTTCGTGGGTGAGGACGGCCGTCCGAACCGGTTGGCCATCCAACTGGCGTCAGAGGCTGCGAATGCTGCCGCCATCGACGCCCCAGACCGCGGAGGTCACGAAGCTCGCGAGATCCGATGCGAGGAAAACGATGACGTTGGCGACCTCTTCAGGTGTGCCGAGACGCCCGAGGGGAAGCTGACGAAGCTTCATCTCGTGCTCGACGGCCTTCTGTGGCTCCATGTTATAGTGCTTGCCCATCGTTTCGGCGAAGCCGCCCGGTTTAGTCCAGAATGGCGTCCAGATCGGGCCGGGCGCTACGGCGTTGACACGCACATTGGCACCCTCGGCGCGGGCTAGGCCCTTGGTGAGTGCAAGTACCGCCGCCTTCGAGGCCGAGTAGTCGATCGGAACCGGCTCCGGCTGTCTTGCGAGGTCGGAACCATTGTTGATGATGACGCCCTTCCGCTCACGCAAAACGGGGAGAAGCTGCCGGGTGGCGCGGACGTAGCTCATAAAGTTGAGTTGGAACGTCTGGTCCCATTCCTCATCGGTCAACTGTTCGAACGTGCGGATCGCTCCGGAACCGACGTTGTTCACAAGCACGTCTACCACGCCGTCATTCTGATCGAGCAGGCTCTTCAAGCCCGCCGATACGCCCGAGCCGGTAGAAAGATCTGCAATAGCGACCGTGGCCTTGCCACCGACCTTCTCGACCTCCGCAACGACTTCACGCAGCGCCTGCTCGTTGATGTCGACCAGACCGACATGCGCGCCTTCCTTGGCGAACCCGAGAGCGGTCGCGCGACCGATACCGTTTGCTGCGCCTGTGATGAATACGATCTTCCCTGAGAGTCCTGATTCCATTGTTACCTCCTCGAAATCCTAGCCCCAACCCTTTGCGGTACGCGGGCTTATGAAACCTGCTTCTTGTTGGCGAGCACGAAGTCCCAGTCAACCGACCAGTAGGGCGCCTGGAAGCCCAGGCGTCCGGCCTCTGCCTGATCGGTACGTTTGTCGAACGCGGCAATTAGTGAATCCTTCACACCGAAGACCGCGTCCTGGTCGAGATATTCGCAGTCCGGCGTGAAGATGTGCGTGATGACCGGGTCGTACCCCTCAGCACTTACGATAAAGTGGATGTGCGCAGCGCGGTTCGGATGTCGCCCGAGATCTCCAAGAAGCTGCCCCACCGGGCCATCGTCCGGGATTGGGTAATAGCGCGGCTTGCTGGACCTGAACCAGTACTCGCCTTTTTCATCGGTCGTGAAAACGCCTCGGAGGTTCCAATCCGGCTGGACCCCCTTCTGTTGAACGTCGTAGAAGCCGTCGTCGTTGGTCTGCCAGACGTCGACCAGGGCACCGGCGATTGGCGCTCCATTGGTGTCGAGCACATGGCCTCGAACGACCATCGGCTCTCCCTTGCCGTCTAGGCAGATATTCTGGCCAGGCGGATAACGGGGCGCTTCCGGTACGTAGAACGGGCCGAGGATCGTGTTCTCCGTCGCGCCGCTAGGACGACGGTGGTTGATCGAGTCGACCAGCATGGAGACGCCTAGCACGTCAGACAGCAGGATGAACTCCTGCCGCCAGTCGGTGCATTTGTGTCCGACCGCAGTAAGAAACTTGATGGCGGCAAGCCATTCCTCGTGGGTTGGCTCAATTTCCTTGACCGCAGCGTGCAGGTGCTTCACCACAGCGGTCATAACTTCGCGCAACCGGGGATTGATATCGCCTCCCATGCGAGCGTTGACAACGTCGACCGACGTCTCCTCTGCGAAGTACGGGTATTTCTTGCGCGGCTTAAATTGGTCCGACATGGTTCCTCCCTTGTCAGCTTGCAGTTTCTACGACTGGCGGATCGCCCGCAAAGGCTCGGGTGATGAGGCCATGAATGGAAGACTTCTCAAGCGGGCGCGGGTTCCAGTATGGGTTAGCAAAAGCACGATCGACTGCCACCTCGATATCGGCCTCCTTCATGCCGATGTCCGAGAGAGCGGTGGCCGCGCCAACGCTCTTTGCGAGATCGAATAGCGCCCTTGACGGATCGTCCGTGCAGAGCGTCGACTTGAGCTTCGCTATGACGTCAGGGATCGCCGGTGCATTGTAGGCGAGCGCGTGCGGAAGAATGATCGTGTGCGTCTCTGCATGCGGAAGATCGAAAGAACCGCCGATGGTGTGGCACAGCTTGTGATGCAAAGCCATGCCGACGGAACCTAGGCAAACGCCACATAGCCAGGCCCCGTAGAGGGCGCCGGAACGAGCATCGCGGTCCGATGGGTCTTTGGCGATCAACGGCAGCGCCTTGTGAAGAGCGGAGATACCCTCGAGAGCCATCATGGACACGATCGGATTGTGTTCCTTCGCGTAGAGGGCCTCGACGGCGTGGGCGATCGCGTTGATGCCGCTCGTACCCGAAAGTCCCGCGGGCAGGGACATGGTCAAGTCGACGTCGTAGATGACGACTTCGGGAAGGATCTTAGGACTGCTCTGGGTGACTTTGACGCCGTCCTTGGTCTCACCAAGAATCGGCGTCATCTCGGAACCCGCGTAGGTCGTGGGAATGACGATCTGCGGGAGATCAGTCCTCAGAGCCAGGGCCTTGGATAGTCCGGTCGTCGATCCGCCTCCAAGCGCGATCAGCCCGTCGATCTGCGAAGACTTGAGGACCTCAAGCGCCTGCTCGGTCACTGTAACGGGCGTATGCATCACAGCGCCTGAGAAAATCCCGCCAACCTTTTCACCAATAACGGCCGCCAGCTTCTTGGCGTCGCCCTCCTGCGGGGGCGTCGACAGCACGAGGACCTTCTTCAGGCCAAGTCTGTCGATCTCTTCGGCAACTCGCGCAATAGTGCCGGATCCAAAAATCACCCGAGAGGGCTGACCGTTATAGGTAAAGGCGTCCATGTTTTCAGCTTTCCTGCGATATGTTGCCGATCAAGCGCGATTGTCGACACGCTTGAGGAAAGGATGAATCCGCACCTCGGCCCAAACGTTGGCCCTGCGGAACGGATCGTTTGCGTTGAACGCGATGACCTCATCCTTGCTGTTGGCCTCGAAGATGAACATTGAGCCGATCATTGTCTCGCCATCGTCGGCAACCAGAGGGCCAGAGACAACGGTCTTTACCGCGCCCGTAGCGAGGTGCGCCTTGTGGGCTTCGTAGTTTTCGAGGCGGCGGCTGAGGCCGTCAGAATGATCGATGCAGTGAACAACGTAGTGCATTTGATTCCTCCGTTTGCAATCTTGCGCTTAGATGGCGTAGTCGACTTGATAACGTGCTGTCCTGACATCCTTGAGTTCTTCTCTTACCCGCAGGTGCGCGGGATGTTCGGCATAGGCAGCCAGCGAATCCTTGTCCTGAAATTCTGAATACAGGACGACGTCGCAAGCATAGGAAACGCGACTGAAGTCGATGCCCACCTCAAGGGTTATCAGCCCCGGAATTTTCCCGATGAGCCCCTCGAACCGCGACTTCAAGTCGAGCGCAGTAGCCTCTCGCTGCTCCTCGCTCTCGCAGCGAACGTTCCACATCACGATGTGTTTGATCATAATGTACCTTTACCGATCTAATCTCGTTCGAGAGTTGAAATGAGGCTGGCAAACGCCCTTCCGCGTGCCTCAAATCCATCATAACGTTATCAAAATTGGGAGAAAGGTTCTTTCATGGGAAGATATTTCCCACCGGCCGGGAAAATGGAAGGAGGCAAAGCTTTTACTCTACCTCCGCGACATGTCGGAGCAGTCGTCCTACGTCGGCGGCTTGGAATTTTCTTCGATCTTCTTGCGGTGAGAGTTAAGGAATGGGAGAGTGAAAGGGACCGCCCTAGGCTGTGGTGACAAATTAGCGATTTGGGATTCCGTTTGAGGAGCAAATCAGATTCAACGCTGACTTTTGGAGGTCAGCGATGGAAGGTGAAGTTCTCAGGGATGATCAGTGGGAGCGGTTGAAGCCGTTCGTGCCTGGCGGCCGCAAGGGCAGGCGGGGTCCCCGCAGCGACGGACGGCGGTTCTTCGATGCGATCTTGTGGCTGGCCCGCTCCGGTGCACGTTGGCGCGACCTGCCCGAAGATCGCTTCGGCCCGTATCAAACGGTCAAACGGCGTTACTACCGCTGGATCGATCAAGGCGTATTCGATCGGATATTCGAAGCGGTGGCTGCCGATCCGGATATGGAATGGCTGTCCATCGATGCGACGGTGATCCGAGCACAGGCGCAAGCGGCTGGTGGACGCCGTAAAAGGGGGGACCGCAAGCCCAGGCTCTCGGCCGCTCTCGCGGTGGATTTGGCAGCAAAATCCATGCCGTAGTGGATGCCCTCGGGCTGCCGGTTCGTTTCCATCTCGGCCCAGGACAGCAGAACGACATGGCTCCGGCTTGCGACCTCGTCCGGGGACTGCCGGCCAGACAGGTGCTGGCGGACCGCGCCTATGATGCCGACCGTCTGCATGACATCATCCTTGATCAGGGCGGTGAACCAGTCATTCCGCCGCGACGCCATCGCAAGCACCAGCATGCCTACGATCGTATCGCCTACAAGCAGCGCTGGGGCATCGAGAGTTTCTTCGCCAAGCTCAAACAATGGCGGCGCCTCGCCACACGCTATGACAAGCTCGCAGCCAATTTCCTCGGCTTCATCAAGCTGGCAAGCATCATGCTCTGGCTCAAATAGTTAATTTGTCGCTACGGCCTAGTGCCTTGACCGGTTTTCCGACAATCGCAGCGGTCCCGCGTTCTACAGCGCGACGATTTGAGGATATGCCTTCAAAGGAAAGGCCGCCCGTCCTCCCTCAACGGCTATCAGGACGACGATCTCCGACATCGATGGCAAAATCATATCCGCTGAATCCAGCGGGGAGGCGTGACGGCGGCGCTATCACAGACGCCGAAGAGCATCGCTTTCCGATCAAACTCCCTTCTCCGCAAAAGGGAGAACATTGCCAGCCCGCCCGCCTGCGCAACCGCTGGCGTCAACGCGTTTCCAATCTGACCCGCCACCGACGGAATTCCGCCGACAAACTGCCAGTCGTCAGGGAAGCCTTGTAGTCCGCATTCGGTTCATCAGTTTCAGAATAGAGCCAACGTTCGGCTGCTTCCTCGTTTGTTGGCGCGGATTTTGCGATGGGCGCTTAGGCCCCGTTACACAACCATCGAAGTTTTTCCAGAAGACGTCGCCCATGTGTATCGACATCTTGGGGAACCTCGGGGGCATCTGGACGGAGCCTTCGATATCCTTCGTCACTCCGACGACAAGAATTTTCGATGGGTTCCATGCGACTCCGTGGTCACGGAAGTTGATACGTTCGATACAGCAAATCTCGCCGTCACGCCTTGCGAAGCTTGGCATCGACGCTTGGCGACCCGCCCCCCGAGAACACGAAGTAAAGGAAGACGAAGGAATATACTGCAGCGGCGTATCCTCCGTTTTCCGTCGGGAAGAAGCTTAGAGGCAGGTGCGCGGTGACATAGGCGGCCGCCATCTCCCCCTCAGGACGAAGGCCATGATCCGCGTTTGGAACCCGATCAGAAACAGAAAGCCGAGCACCAGCTCGATCAGGCCGGCGAACCAGATGAGCGAACCGGTGGGAGGCGTGAATTGTCCTGGATGGAAATGGAGGATTTTTGCTGTTCCGAACGAGAAAATGACCAGGCCAAGTGCAATGCGAAGAGCCGCCAATCCATAGGGGCGATAGGATTCGAGTCGTTCGATCATTCATTTCTCCTTTTTGAAATGAAATATCTTGACGTTAGCCCTCAGAGGTCGGTCATTACGAGCACAGGCTTGACCGTGCTTCCGTCCTTCATGTCTCTGACGGCATCGTTGATCTCAGCGAGCGGATAGTGACGCTGCAAGCGCTCGATCGGAAATCTTCCCTCCTGATAAAATCGAAGAAGCTCGGGAATGAAGCGCTTCGGCACGCTGTCACCCTGAAGGATACCACGGATCGTACGCCCAAAGAGGATATGGGTCATCTCGAATGAGGCTTCCGTACCAAGCTTTGCACCACCGATGAGACCACAGATCCCGCGCGGTTGGAGTATGTCGACTGCCGCGCGGAATACCTTCGGATGAGCGGTGGTCTCGATCGAGAATTCAGCGCCACCAGGAACTATCTCCTTTACCTGCTCGACGATGTCTCCTTCGCTGGAGTTGAGGGTATGGGTGGCGCCGAGCTCGGTTGCGAGACGAAGCCTCTCATTGTTGATATCGATGGCGATGATGGTGCCGCATTCAGCGATACGAGCAGCCATTATGGCTGCCATGCCCACGGTGCCTGCGCCGGTGATGGCGATCGATGAACCAGGCCTCGGCTTCAAAGTATTGAGCACGGCACCCGCTCCGGTCTGGAGACCGCAGCCAAGAGGCGCCACGACATGGAGAGGAAGGCTTCGGTCTACCACCACCGCATTGTCTTCGGTGCAGATCGCGTGGGTGGCGAACGACGACTGAGAAAAGAACGCGCCGCTGATTGGTTCCGGCGGAGCGTTGTCTACTGGAAGGCATATTGGCGATGGGACATCCCAATCCTTGCCGGAGTACCGACGTCCGGAGAAATTCATCTCCATGTGATGCCAGCAGTAGGATATTTGGCCGTCCGCGCAGCTTGGGCAGCGGCCACAGGATGCGAACGACATCAGGACATGGTCGCCAGGCTTGATGTTGCGCACATCTGGCCCCACGGCCTCGACCACGCCCGCGCCCTCGTGTCCCAGGACCGCAGGGAGAGGCATGGGATAGAACTGGTCTCGAATGATGAGATCTGTGTGGCAGATCCCGCTTGCCACCACCTTGATCAGTATTTCGTTCTTGACGGGCGGCGACAACAGCGCCTGCTCGACGATGAATGGGCCGCCCTTTTCGTGGACGACGGCTGCCGTGATTTCCATTGGTAAGATCCCGTGTAGATGGCTCGCCGGGCGCGCCACGAATGAAGCGCCCGACCTTGCGGTCAGAAGGGGTATTGCGGGACCGTCTCATTCACGGTGACCCACTGCCACTGGCTATATTCGTCCATCACCGAAGGTCCTCCTGATCGTGCGCCGTTCCCGGAAGCGCCCATGCCTCCTATCGGTCCGAAGACTTCGTGGATGACGGTTTGATCGTTGATGTGGACGATGCCGGTCTTCAGTTGCGAGGAAATCCGCATCGCTCGCGCCTGATCCTCGGTGAAGATCGACGATGCAAGTCCGTAGGCGGTGTCATTGGCGAGGGCGATCGCCTCCTCCTCGGTTTCGAATGTGACGATCGGCGCGATCGGGCCGAAGATCTCTTCCTTGTAGATAGGCATGTCGGTGGTAACCCCCTCAAGAACCGTCGGCTTGAACAGCAGGCCATCGCGATTTCCGCCGGCGGCAACTGTAGCCCCGGCCATGACGCTCTGGTCGAGCAGGTCCTGCACACGCGCGGCCTGACGCTCGTTGATGATCGGACCGAGATGGACCATCTCAACATTGGGGTTGCCAACATGGAGGTTGGCAGCACGTGCGGCAAGCTTTTGAGCGTATTCCTTGGCGACAGACTTGTGCACGAGGTGACGCCCGATCGTGAAGCAGATCTGGCCTTGATGGAAGAACGAGCCAAATGCGGTGGCGGAGGTGACGGCGTCCAGATCGGCGTCGTCGAACACGATCGTCGCGTTATTACCGCCGAGTTCCAGGGCAACCTTCTTAAGCGTCTTACCCGCATTTTCTGCCACCTTTCGGCCAGCGGGCGTTGAACCAGTGAACGAGATCATGTTGACGTCGAGATTCAGAGTCAGTGCCTCGCCCGCGGCCGCCCCACCTGGAACCACGGTCAGAACGCCGCTAGGCAGGCCGGCCAGATCGAACAGCTTGGCAAGCGCGTAGCCTCCACACACGGGGCTCTGAATGTCGGGCTTGAGCACCACAGCATTGCCCATGGCAAGCGCAGGGAGCACCACGCGCGCAGCGAGGATGAACGGCGAGTTCCATGGAGTGATCACACCGACTACGCCGAGAGGCACGCGCCTCGCATAACTCGCACGCTTCAGTGACGAGGAGAGGATGTGACCGACTGGCTGACCAGTGAGGGCGGCGATTTCGATCGCCTCGCGCGCCGACGTCATTATCTCGAAGGGGGCCTTCGGCGGGATCGAACCGGTCTCCCTTACGATCCACTTTCCGATTTCCTCGACGTGCTCCTCGCAAAGAGCAGCAAACCGCCGCAGAACGTCGCCCCGCTCTGTCGGAGCGAGGGCTGCCCACGCCGGCTGCGCTGCCTTGGCAACCTGCGCCGCACGATTGATGTCTTCGGCGTTTCCAGCGACGCCCTTGAAGAGCACCTCCCCGGTCGCCTTGTCCGTTACTTGCTCGATCTCGCCGGACGGCGACTCGAATTTGCCCAGGTAAATCTTTCCGGCCATGTCGTCGGTGATCAGATTTGGGCGGGCTTCAGCGCTGTTGACCATTGTTTCCTCCAGTTAAGCTAGTTTGCGTCTCAATTGATTGAACTGTTCCGTCGATAGCGGAGGGGCTCAAAGCCGGTCCAGCGGACGACCAATCCCCAGAGGCCAGACGGTGCGAAAAGCATGACGGCGATTGCAGCCATGCCAAGCACCACCAGGTAGATCGGGCCGAAGCTCGAGAAGGCTGCGCGAAGTGCGAAGAAAACGATGGTGCCAACAAACGGACCTTCGAGGCGTCCGCTGCCGCCGATGACCACGATGAACAACACATAGGCCGTCCAATCCAGAACGCTGAATGCGGCGTCCGGGGTGAACCTCAGCTTCATCAGAAAGATCAGCGCGCCCAAGACGCCAGTCATGAATGCGACCGCAATGTAGACCGTCCTCTTAATCCTCATTGCATCAACGCCCAGCGCTTCAGCGGCGCGTTCGGAGTCACGGATGGCGACCAGCGCAATCCCGAAGCGTGATCGTAGCAGCAATGTGACTGCGAGAATTGTCACGATCGCCATGAACAACGCCATGGTTAGGAACGCGAATTCTCGAACATCGCGGCTTACGCCGATCGCACGAACAACGCTCGCCGGCAGGCTTGCACCGGAGCCCCCGCCGAGTTGCGGCGTCACGGCCACAGAAAGACGACAAATCTCCGCGATTACCCATGTGCCAATGGCGAAATAAGCTCCCTTAAGGCGAAATATGAAGACGGATGCGACGGCGCTGGCGACAAGGCTGGCGATCCCTCCCAATAGAATTGCAGGGAGGGTCGGCACGCCGAGCACGGCCGCGGCGAAGTAGAGGCCGTAGCCACCAAGCCCAACGAAGGCCTGCTGTCCTACCGACACGAGGCCTGCATAGCCGGCAAGCAAGTTCCACAGTTGCGCAAGCGTCAGATAGATCAGCATGTCGGTTGCGAGGCGGAGGTCGATCAGACCTGTGGCCACGGTAAGTGCCAAGGTTGCTGCGATCGCAAGGATCGGTCCGCCGTAGGAGGACGCAGGCGTCTGCGTGCCCGCCGTAGTTGCTGCAACGTTCATCAATGGCTCACCTTCGGAAATAGGCCGCTAGGTTTAACAATTAGGACGAGAAGAAAGACAGCGTGGCCGACCAGCATCTGGAGACCTGGATCGATCCAGGCTCCAACGGCCTGCGCGAGGCCAAGGAGGACGCCTCCTGCTAGCGATCCCCAGAAGCTGCCAAGCCCGCCGATGATTACAACTTCGAAAGCTGTCAGCAAACGTGCCGGTCCCAGCGTAGGATCGAAGTTGGTCTTGACCGCCATCAGCACGCCGGCGACGCCTATGACTGCGAAGGCAAGGGCAGCCGCGAGACCGTAGATGTGCCGGTAGTCCACTCCCATGAGGCGGGCAGTCTGCGAGTCATCGGATGTGGCGCGAAGCACGTAGCCAAGCCGGGTGCGGTAGAAGAGGTATTGAAGGCCCCAGATCACGGCGGCTGCGGCGCATAGGACGATAATCGGATAGATGCCGATTGAGGTGCTGCCAAGTTTCAGGCTCGCTGTCTCGACCGCGCCCGCCTGCAGCTTTCTGGTGTCGCCGGAGAACACCTGGAGCAGCCCGTTTTGCATCACGATCGAGAGGCCGAACGTCACCAGAAGCGGCGCCATCGGATCGCTCCCCACGACTCGGTTGAGCACGCCCTTTTGCAGCACATAGCCGATCACGGCCATTATCGGGACAACGATCGTCGCAGATACGAACGGGTGCACGGGCAAGGCCCAGGTCACGACGAGAGCGATAAAGCCGGCCATTACGATGAAATCGCCGTGAGCCAAGTTGACGATCCGCATGACGCCGAAGATCAGTCCGAGCCCTGCCGCGAACAAGGCGTAGAGGCCGCCGAGCATTACCGCTTGGACGAGAATATCAATGATCGGCATGCTCTGCTCCCGCCATTCCGAAGTACGCGTCGGTGATTTCCTGCCTCGACAGACTTTGCGGATCGCCTTCCAGAACCACGCGGCCCGACCGCAGGCAATAGAGCCTGTCCGCCGCTTTGGCCGCCTGGCTGATATCCTGCTCGACGATCACCATCGACAGGCCTTCCGAGCGCAGGCTCGCCAGCTTGGCATATAGGTCACGAACCACGACGGGCGCCAATCCCAGACTGATCTCGTCGCAAAGGAGAATCTCAGGGTTAGTCATCAACGCGCGGCCGATCGCCACCATCTGCTGCTGTCCGCCGGAGAGGGCCGATCCCAGGTTTCGTCGCCGCTCCGCGATGTTCGGGAAGGTGTCGTAAACGCGCTGGAGGTTCCATGGCCCCCTGCGGGAAGCCTCGGCGCCCATGAGGAGGTTCTCCTCCACCGTAAGGGAAGGAAACAGGCGACGACCTTCGGGCACAAGGGTGATTCCCTTCCGCACGATCGACTCTGCTCCGAGCGCAATGACATCTTCATCTCGAAATCGGATGGCTCCCGATCCGGGAAGTAGCAGACCGGCCATGGCCTTCAAAAGGGTGGACTTGCCAGCCCCATTCGCGCCAACGAGGGCGATGCACTCCCCTTCGCGAACTGTCAATTCAAGGTCAAAAATGGCTTGAAATTCGCCATAGAAGACATTCAGGTGAGACAAGCTGAGGAGAGAGGCGCTCAACGCAGATCCTCCTCTCCCGGTTCCATGCCGAGATAGATCTCACGGACCTGCGGAGACCGCATAACCATATGCGGCTCGCCGTCTGCCACCACTCTTCCACGGTCCAGAACGATCAGGCGCTGAACGACGCTGAGAAGTGCGTGAACGATATGTTCGATCCAGATCACTGTAGTGCCCGCGGCATGGATCGACCGGATAAGCGAGACCAGATCCAAGCACTCCGCTTCCGTGAGCCCGCCAGCTATCTCGTCCAGCAGAATGACCCGCGGCCTCGTTGAGAGGGCGCGCGCAAGTTCGAGCCGTTTACGATCGAGCAGCGACAGCGAGCCCGCCACCGCATTTGCGCGGTGATCCAGGCCCGTCTGCTTGAGCACGCGGCCTGCACGCTGCTCGGGCGAGAGGTCGAAGTGTCCTGCCGAGAACATCGCTCCCACAAGAACGTTTTCGAACACGGTCAGCCCGGTGAAGGGGAGTGGCACCTGATAGGTCCGCGCAATCCCCAGATGGCTCCGCCTCCGACTGCCTAGACCGGTGACGTCCTGGTCGGCAAACATGATTGACCCGGATGACGGCGATAGGTCTCCGCTGATCAGATTGAAAAGCGAGGTCTTGCCTGCGCCATTCGGGCCGATGATGCCGACCGCCTCCTTGGCGCCGACACTAAACGAAACGTTCTCAGCGACCGAAATCGCACCGAACTTCTTCGATATGGAATCGAGTTTGAGCACCACTTGCCAATGTCCTTGGTACGATCAGCTCAGCGGCTGGGTCTCGCCGCTGGCAGGAATGTTCGGAGACGTGGCATTGGACGTGATGACGAGGTCATATTTGTTGCCGCTGCCCTCCTTCAGTCGCCATTGACCGCCTACGAGCGGGGTCTTTGCGACGTTCTTGATACCGGACGCCGCAAAGTCGACCTTGCCGACGATAGTATCCAGCGAGGTCTTGCCAATCGCCTCAGCTAGAGCCTGCGGGCTGTCAACGTCGGCGGTCCGCTTCAGGGCGTCGCTCGCGACCTCGAAGAGAGCGTGGATAAAGCCGATCGGCTGCGTCCATTGACGCTTCGTTGCCGAGGTGTAGGCTTCGGCGAGCTGACCAGCCTTCGCGCAGGTGATCGACGAAGCGAACGGATGGTTCGGCGACCACCAGATCTCGCAGGACAGGTTGTGGCCGGCGTCGCCGAGCGCCTCCACGGCAGCCGGGAACAGGATCGCCTTGGCAACGGTCGCGGCCTTCGGACGGAAGCCCTGTTGGCGTGCCTGGGTCCAGAAAGTCGTAAAGTCCGGCGGGATCGGTGCTCCGGTGATCATCTGGCAGTCCGCTTTCTTGAATGCGGAAATGACAGCGGTGAAGTCATCGCTAAGGTTCTGATAGTAACCGGACGGGGTGACATTGTAGCCCCGCTTGGAGAGGAGGCCCGGCGCGCCCTTCTCGGTGTCACCCCAAGCCCGGCCGTCCTCGTCGTTAGGGAAGATGCCGCCAACCTGCTTGTTGGTATCGATCGTGTCCCACATATTGGCGAAGACAGCCATGATGTCTTCGAAGCCCCAGAAGAAATGGAAGGTGGAAGCGAATCCTTTATCAGGGGTGCTTCCGCGGCCGAAGATCCACGGCTGCCAGGGAGCGATCGACGAGATGCACGGCACGCCGTTCAGTTCGCACTGATCGGAAACCGGGTTGACGGTTTCCGGCGCCGAGGCCACGACCACGATGTCAACTTTGTCGTTCGAGATGAGTTCATTGGTAACTTCGGACGCCCGGTTCGCGTTCGACTGTGTATCCTTGACGACGATCTCGAGCGGATAGGTCTTACCGCCAACCGTTAGGCCGTTCTTGAACGCCTCGCGGATTCCGCCGACGATGAAGCCGTCCGCCTCTCCGAAAAGCGTAAGTGGTCCGGACTGCGGCGTCACATATCCGATCTTCAGAGTGCGCGATTGAGCGATGGCGGGTACAAACAATCCTCCGCCAGCCGCAACCAGTCCGGCGCCAACGCCCGTTTGGAGCAGTTGGCGTCGCGAAATTTCAAAAGATTTGCCCATGCTTTCCTCCCGTTAAGTCGGGCGGATAATAAGGAACACGCCAACTGGGTGCATTTCTGAACGGGATCATTCACTGTGCTGATAGGGCATGAAAGAGGTGTGAACGCCCCAAGAAGGCACAAGCGCAAAGCGGCGATTAATCTTCCTTAAGTTGTAGTTTGTAGAAGTCGCATCTTAACACCCCACTGGACGATCACAATGACGACACTACCGCAGATATTCGATGCACTTTGTGGGCTTTTGCTCGAAGAAATGGGATACGCTGTTTCCACCAACGCCAAAAGCCATACTGGCTTCGATAGAGAAGCAGTCAAAGGCTCCGACCGGTTGGTCGCTGAGGTGCGCTGGACACACCGCCCAATGGTCTACAAGCGGCTGCTCAATCAGTGGGTGCCGACAACAAGCGCCTTGCATTTGGCTGAAGACGCCACGCGGATCTTGATGGTGTCTGGCACCGTTGAAAAGGACGACATAATTTGGGCAGCAAAAGAGTTTGGCGTTAAACTGTGGGGCCGAAAGGAACTGGTTAAACAAGCTCCGCGGAATTTCAAACCCGTGCTCAAGCAATACTTCAACCTCGTCGACAAGGAGGTAGGCTCCACTGAGCAGGATAGTATTGCGCGACGCGAGCTTCTTGAGGTTGTCGGCAGCAAAATCGAGGAGTATCGGTATGGAAAAAAACTTGGTGGCCAACTTTACCAAGTGAAGCGCGGCAAGGAAGCTGCAGGAGACTACGAACAACTATGTTTGAAGATCACTAACTATCTCTTCCGAGACGTTTTGGTCGATCCTCAATATCATCCCTACCTGGATGATGATCTTAGCGTCCTGGATATCATATTCCGAATAAGTCCCAATGGCCGCAACGAAGTCTGGAAGAACATCGCGCGAGATTTTCGTACGCGTGTAATCGTGTTCGAGTGCAAGAACTATTCGGGAAGCATGGAGCCGCTACAAGTTTACACCACCGAGCGGTATCTGAGCCTCAAGGCTTTGCGATCGGTATGCTTCATGCTCACCCGATTGCCCCCTAAGCCAAATGCTGTCCTGGCAGCGCAGGCGGCGATGAGGGAATCCGGAAAACTCCTTATCATTCTACACGATGACGACCTGCGCCAGATGTTGGATACTCGCGACCGCCAGTTGGAGGCGGAGCCAGGGTCTCCAGCATGGGTGGAGAGCGATCCCACCGAGTATCTGGACAGGAAGATCTACGAGTTTCTTGCGACAATGCCTCGTTAGACCGGGGCCAATTCGATCTGGTGTGAGCTGTCCGGGAGTGGGTTGACCTAATGATGTCTTAACTCACTCGGCATCATCCCAAAATGCTGACGGAAGCGCTTGGCGAAATGCGACGTGTTCTTAAAACCCCATCGGAAGGCAATCTCGGAGACGCTAAGTGATCTCTGAAGGGGGCTTGATAGATCTCTAGCCGCCTGTTCAAGCCGCTCCAGGATCACAAACTCCATTGGTCCAAGTCCTTCTTTCTCGAACAGCTTGTTGAGAGCTCGACGAGAGATGCGGAGTTCCGCTGCGATGGTGTCCGGAGTGAGGTCGCAATCTTTTAAACGCGCCTGAATGATGGATCTAGCGCGTGCAAATGTAATATCCGTGCCGCGTCCATGATGCGGGGTTTCCAGCGTGTGGCCCTTTCCCGCCCCGGCCGCAAAGAGATCAACCACGTTGTGAACGGCAATCTCCAGATCGTCATCCGACATCCGGGCGATACTCATAGCGCTGGCATCGAGAGCGGCGGATGCTATCCGCCCGAGCGGATCCTTCGGCGTAAGTTGAAAGCATCCACGCTTGCCAAGAGCCCGCCAGTTCCGATCTACGAGATTTCTCGGAATCCGCACCGCGATGTGTTTGAAGGACTGCTCGAAGCTCAGTCGATGAGGAACGCTGGCGTCGTAGAAGAAGAAGTCGCCCGGCCTGATCTCGAACTCCTGATCGTCGATCGCCACGTTCATCCATCCCACCTGCTGCAGAAACAGCATATAGAAGTCATCGCCCGTCTTGCGGATGCTTGCCCTATCGCGAATTGCCTGGTGGCGAGACCCCTGCAGGGACGCCAGCCCGCATTCGCCAGCGCTGACGACCGAAAAGGCACCGTCAAAGTCGCTCGATCCACCGGCCGAGCAGTTGACAAAGACCAGCTTTTCACTGACCGCTTCGCGCCAGCTGTCAAGCTTTTCCCTTACTGGCGTTCTCCTTGTTTCGAATTCCGTAAACATAAGATCCTCCCTACGTCCCAGAGATGGTGTCGACGTCGGCTCCCTCCAACGCCGTATCTTCACCAGCGCAGGACGACGATCGGTCGGCTCGCGCTGGCTGCTTTTTAGTCTCGACCCTTTCACAAACCCGAAGCTTATTCGCTATCGGGCTGCTTAGACGGATGCGCGTCCGAGAACGCAGTCAACTTTGAGCATGCGTCGTAAACCGCACGGAGCCGTGTCAGCGCCGTCGTTTCAACGCCAAAGCGTTCCGCCGAAAACATCTGGGGTATAAGGCAGATGTCAGCCAGACTTGGCGTGTCGCCAAAGCAGAACGCTCCCTGCTTCGGTTCTTGTTGCAATAAGGCCTCGCAGGCGGCCAGACCGTCACCGATCCAGCGAACGCACCACTTGTCGAGTCCTGCCTGATCCAATCGCAGTTCCGTTTTAAGGTAGTCCAGAATTCGCAAATTTTGCAATGGATGGATATCGCAGGCAATTGCCTGCGCGAACGCGCGCACCTTGGCGCGTTCCACCTTGTTCTGGGGAAGCAACGCAGGCGTTGGATAGGTTTCGTCCAGCCATTCGATGATCGCCAGCGACTGGGTCAGGACGGTACCTTCGACCTCCAATGCTGGCACGAGCCCCTGAGGGTTAAGCGCCTTGTAGGCCGGCGCTTTCTGCTGTCCTCCGTCGCGACGAAGATGGACGGAAGTGAAATCCGGAGCCACTCCCTTGAGGTTGAAAGCGATGCGACACCGGTAGGCAGACGAACTACGAAAATATCCATGGAAGATCATTCGCGCTCTCCAACCGTAAGTTCGATGGGCGCTAGCCCGGTGATCTCTCCTCGGATCACGTCACCGGGAACGACAGGTCCGACGCCTGCCGGCGTCCCGGTATAGATTAGGTCGCCGGGTACGAGATGATAAAAGCCGGACAGATGGGTTACGATCTCGACCGGCGACCAGACAAGATCAGACAGATGGGCGTCCTGCTTCACCTCGGCGCCAACCGAAAGCCAGATACGCTGCGGGCCAGTTTCGATCGACGCGGCGCGGGTGATCGGCGCAATGACTGCCGACTTTTCGAAGTTCTTTCCGAGATCCCACGGGCGTTGCTTTGCCCTTGCATCTAGCTGGATGTCGCGCCGCGTCATGTCCAGACCAGCGGCATATCCAAAGATCGCATGCGACGCCTGTTCGGGCGTCGCGCGGAAAACGGGCGAGCCGATGGCGATGACCAGTTCCATCTCGTAATGGTAGTTCGAGGTACCAGCAGGGTAGGGCACCGTCGAGCCGGTTGGCACGATCGCCTGAGCGTCCTTGAGAAAGTAGAAAGGAGCCTCGCGATCTACTTCTACGCCCATCTCCTTTGCATGGTCGGCATAGTTCCGGCCGACGCAGAAGATACGATGGATTGGATACTCGCCGGCTTCACCGTTTACTGGAACAGTAGGGTATTCCGGGGAGGAAAACAGTCGTTGTTTCAACGCTGCGGACGTAGACATCTCTTCTCCTTTTCGAAGCGCACCCGCGAGGCTTTGGCGGGCATATAATGTATGGAACGATCTGACGAGCCCGAGACGTTCGGTCTCCCGGCCGGTGATCATGCGAGTGAGATCTTTCGTTGTGATCTCGATGCTGGACTCGGGAATGCCAGTGCCGAAAGCCAAAGTGATGTTCCGGTCCTTCAGCCGGGCGATGAAAGGCGGTGTTTGGGTCCATGCGGCAGCGGCTTTCGAAATCAGAAGATCCACAAACTCCGGTGGTAACTCCCGGAAGAAGCCACCGATGTCTAACGCGCTGAGCCAGATCATTTTCGCACGATCCCAGGCCATCTCCCGCACGAGCATGGCTCCGCTGTCGGGGAGCGTGACAGTTTCATCCCATTGGTTTGCGTCCAGATCTCGCCATTCCACATTCAAGTGGACCTCGGAATGCTTGAACAGGTGTCGGATCGCTGCGGCAGGCAGGGTTTGCGCCTGGCGCACAAGTTCCGGCAGCTCAGCGAAGGGATCTTTCTCTGGATGAAGGTTGTTCGTCCGAGCCCACTCGACGACCTGGGCCGACGCACGAGCATCGTAACCGACATAGCAGACGGTTTCTCGAATTCGCCGTGCCTCTGGGGTGTTCGCTGTGAGTTGCTCGTCCGAGATTCCATTTAGCTTGCGAGCAAAGTAGGCGGTGCCTAGTCTAGCCAGCGCAAGCTCCTTGGACGGAGCGGCAGGATCGTCATATCGCGCACCGGGACCCAGTCGCTCCCGCAGTGCCGCGCGCGCTTGGCCAAGCGAAGTCATCGATCCCTCGCGTCCACTTCCGTGCGAGCGAAGTTCAGCCTCTCGATGATCGGCGCATCCGAAAAGCGGAACAGATCGAACTGCGTTTCCGCCTGGAGCGTCCACTGGATCCACGAAGGAACGACGAACAGATCACCCTTTTCGAGTTTGTGGCTTTCACCGCTCAGCACCACCGCGCCACGACCCTCAAACACCTGGAAGACGCTTGAACCGACTTCGCGTCTCGCAGGAGTTTCGGTCCCTGCGCGCAATCGATGGAATTCCGCGCGTATGGTAGGCATGACGTCTCCACCCGTCGTCGGGTTAACGTACCTGACTGCGGCGTGTCCTTGCTCCACAGTGGCCGGCTGTCCTTCTTCCTCGAGAAGAAGCTGCTCTGTCAGTGCGCGATCGGTAAATTCCCATCGGTAGGCCCCAATCGGTGAGGAGACCGTGTTCTGCAAACCTGAAAGGGGGCGCAGACCAGGGTGGCACCAGAGACGCTCGCCGCGGGAGAACACTGGGGTGGCATAATCGGTCACGCGTTCTGAGCCGAATTCGAAGAATCCGACATCGTTCTGGAACGAGAAGGGAATGTCGAGGCCATCGATCCACGCCATGGGTTGATCGGTATCATTGTGGTGACCGTGGAAGTTCCAACCGGGCGTCAGGAGGAAGTCTCCGCGGCTCATTCGGACGGGATCACCGTTAACGACGGTCCAGACGCCTTCCCCTTCAACCACGAAGCGGAAGGCATTCTGAGAATGCCGATGCTCGGGCGCGGTCTCCTTGGGGCCGAGATATTGAATCGCCGCCCAAAGCGTCGGGCTGATATAGGCACGACCGTCGAGGCCGGGATTTGCGAGGCCGATCGCCCGTCTTTCGCCGCCGCGGCCCACCGGCACCAGATCGCCGGAGCGCTGCGCCAACGGATACAGAGTGGACCACTTCCAGATGTGAGGCTGGGCACGTGGCTTGGGGTGGAAAGGCATCAGCTCATTCGTCTGAGTCCAGAGAGGCATCAAGTGGTTTGCTGCGAATGCGGCGTAAAGTTCCTCCAACTGCTGCTCTTCTTCAGCCGTGTACGCGCTCGCTTTCGATTCGGCGGGCTGCATGATTTTCTCCCTTCTTGCCCACAAAGGAGGCATCTCCAAAATATAATAGTACGTATACTTACCATTTACGGGTTGTCAAATGGAAACCTATCGGTCTAGTCCTCGGGAGAAGGGCACCGTTGGACGTAGGAAAGCATCATTCGCATGAAGGAATTCGAGTTTGGCGTCGACTTATACGAAACGCCGGGGCACCTAATCCGGCGGCTACAGCAGGCTGCCGTATCTATCTTCATGGCCGAGACTGCAGCCGTGGGTCTCGATCTGACGCCGCCACAGTTCGGGGCGCTCACCATGGCTAAGCACCATCCGGGCATCGATCAAGTCACGCTGGCCGGGCTGATTGCATATGACAAAGTCACGATCGGCGACGTTGTTTCGAGGCTAGTGTCGAAAGGACTACTGCGGCGAAGCATTAGTAAGACAGACCGACGGTCGAAGGCGCTTTACCTGACGGAAGAAGGGGAAGAGTACCTCGCCCGGCTGGTTCCGAGGGTTCAAAGGGTACAGGAGCAGATTCTAGCTCCCTTGAATGAACTGGAACAACAGGCGTTCTTACTTCTTCTGCGGAAAGTTACGGAAGGAGTGAACGACCGAAGCCGCGCGCCACTTCGAACTGCCGACTAGAAAAGTTGCACAAGCTGCGATGACCGAGTGGCCACGACGGCCAGCCTCTTCAACGAGCTCATGGCCGATACAACCTATTGCCCCGAGTCGGAGCCAACCCGCCAGCGAACTCAGACGAGGCCATACTCAGAGACTATGGACGGCGGTTATTCCCAAGTGAACCGCCAGCCTCCAAGAATCAGTTTCCCGAAGACTGACAAAATCTGTCCATTTGGGGCGGCACCGACCTCAGGTTATTGTCTGCCGAAGCAAGTCGCGTCGGGCGCGAAATAGCTCAATGAGGCAGCTAGTTTACTTCACTTGCTTGCATCGCTATTCGCTCGCGCCGAGCAGGCTCTATTTTCCCGGTATTCGCAAAAGTAATTCCCGTCAAAGCGCCTTGTTTGATTAACCGTGAAGTTAGACCTTCGACGAAGGCAGTCACTCGTTGGGAGGCGAGGGCACCTGTTAGCCGCGGAGGCGGCGCTGATGCACAATGGAGGAGGATGCGTCATGAAAATTATCATGCTTCAACGATCGATCGTCGGCCTTGCCGCGGTGTTAAGCGCCGGTACGGCAGCGCTCGCTGCGGACAAGCCGGTCATTGCCTTTGCCAACTCCTACTACGGTAACACCAATCGTCATCAGCAGGTGGACGCTTTCACGGCGGCCGCCGAAGAGGCGAAAAAAGCCGGTCGCATCTCGGACTATGTGGTTCTGAACGGCGATGGGAGCGTCAACACCCAGGTGACCCACTTTAACGATCTCACTCTTCGCCACGTCGACGCGATCGTGACGATCTTGGCGTCGGAAGCCGCCTTGAATGGTTCGATCAACAAGGCCTGCAAGGCGGGCATCAAGGTGGTCACGGTCGAAGTTCCGCCAACGACCGATTGCCCGTATAAGCTCAACATCGACTTCGTCGGCAATAGCGAGAAGACGGTAGAGCAGGCGATGCAGGCCGCAGGCGGTAAAGGTAACGTGCTTGTCGTCCGCGGCGTCAAGGGCAATGGCAACGACAAGAAGGCCTACGATGGCCAGATGGCAGGATTGAAGAAGTTCCCAGATGGAAAGGTCGTGGGCGAGGTCTATGGCAACTGGTCCGGGCCCGAGGCGCAGGCCGCTGTGACTGCCGCTCTTCCCAATCTTCCCCACGTTGACGTTGTTCTCGCCCAAGGTGGCGGTGACGGCTACGGCGTTCTTCAGGCCTTCCAGCAGACGCCGGCCTACAAGGACAAGATGCCCGTCATCATTGGCGGCAACGAGACTGACTTCGTCACCTGGTGGCAGGCCGAGAAGGCCAAGAACGGGTACAATACGGTTTCCGTTTCCACCAACCCTAGTCAGGCGGGCGCCGCCTTCTGGTTCGCGCTCAACGTAGTTGAAGGCGCTTCGCCTAAGAAAGAGATCACCGTTCCTGAGACCATCATCACGAATGACAACGTGGACTCGTTCAAGGACTTGGAGCCGAACAAGATCGTCAGCGCCCACTGGGACGAAGCTTGGACGAAGGACAACCTCCTGAAGTGACCTCGCGCCGAGTGGGTGAACACGCTCGCTCGGCTCCTCAATTCGCCGGAGGCCCCAGAACCGAATGAGAGAAGCAGCGAATACAATCGTGTCGCTAACGCGTGGCGCGGCAAAAGCAATTGAAGAGGCGCCGATGCTTTCACTGCAGCATGTTTCAAAAGCCTATGGGCCTACCAAGGCGACTCGAGACGTGTCTGTCGAGATTCCGAGCGGTGAGATCGTCGGCCTCTTAGGCGCTAACGGCGCTGGAAAGAGCACGCTGATCAAGATCTTGTCCGGCATCGTTCGTCCTGACGAGGGTGCCATCCAGTTCGAGGGCAACGAGGTCGCAGGCCCGCATTGGGGGCCGTCGGCGGCGCGAAATGCGGGGATACGGGTCGTTCATCAAGAGCTCTCTCTTTGCACTAATCTCACCGTGTATGAGAACTTCTTCCTGGAATCTCCGCAGCTCGGATCAAATCCTCTGTTGCTGGCCAAGCGCTACGTACCGATGGCGAAAGAGGCTCTCGACAAGATTTTTCCCGGTCATGGAATAGATTGCCGCAGCTCGGTTCAGAAGCTCACCATCGCCGAACGCCAAATGGTCGAGATAGCTCGTGCCGCCAGCGATCCCAACCTTCGCCTGCTTATTCTCGACGAGCCATCCTCGTCGCTGGACCGAGACCGCTCCGCGCAGCTTTCGGCCTACCTGCAAAGTTTGGCGCAGCAGGGCATTCTCAGCTTTTACATCAGTCACAAGCTGGCCGAAGTCGTCGCCCTTGTGACCCACGTGCTGGTTCTGCGCAATGGGGAGCTCGTCTGGAACGGACCGGCTTCGGAGATCACGACGCAGTCCATCATCGCTCACATGGGCGGCAAGGACTCCGTCACAGCTCCTTCTACACCGAGTAAAGTGGGGGCCGCACGGGACAGGGCCGTGCTCCTGACGATCGGTCGGGACGATCCCCTCAATGCGACAGGATCGGAGATAACGTTTCGCGACTCGGAAGTCATCGGGTTCGCGGGCCTTGAAGGAAATGGGCAGCGCGAGGCGCTCTGGCGTGTCAAGAAGATGCACGGCAAGGCGTCTTACGTCTCGGGAGACAGGCGGACCGACGGCGTGTTTCCAATTTCGTCTGTCCTGGACAACGCTACAATCTCCGCAACGGCCGTCAGGGGCATGTTCCGAACCGTGAGCCGCTCGCAAGATGAAAGCGCGGTACTTGAATATTTCGACCGTCTCAGACTGCCCAGGGATCGGGCGGACAATAACATCCTCACCCTGAGCGGTGGGAACCAACAGAAGGCGCTCATGGTTCGAGCGCTCGCGACGGGTAATCCCGTTACGCTGCTCGACGATCCAACCCGTGGCGTGGATATTGGCGTGAAGCAGGAGTTTTATGCAATTATTCGCCAGTCCGCCGATCAAGGCTGCCGGCTGATCATCTGGAACAGTTCGGAGGACACCGAATTCGCGATGTGCGACCGGGTGTGTGTGTTCAGTGGCGGCCGGATCCAAAAGGTCATTTCCGGCGCCGACGCCACCAAAAGCGAACTGGTGGCGGCCGCGTTCGAAAGCAATTCCGGCCAACAAGCAGCGGGGCTGCACGGGAAAGATCGATCCTACCTGCTTTCCTATCTCGCACCGGCTTCCATGATGGCTCTGCTTGTCTGGGCCGCATCGTTGAACCCAAATATCGCCAGCTACAACGGGATAGATCTCGTTCTCGGGGGAGCAATTCCGCTGGTCCTTGCGGCACTCGCTCAGATGTTCATGGTCGGGGGGAGCCAGATCGATCTCGGCGTCGGCAATTTTGTCTCGCTCGCAAGCGTGCTGGTGGCCGTGTACTTCGCGGAGATGCCACTGTGCGGCGCCATCGGGATGCTGCTGCTGATCCTGTCCTACGGTCTGACAGCATTCGTGGTGGAACTGGGCCGTGTTCCTTCGATTATTGCGACGTTGGGACTTTCGTTCATATGGCTCGGGATCGGATACGTGGTCCAGGATACTCCTGGTGGCATGAGCCCGGACTGGCTGACGAACCTGGTGGGCTGGCAGCCGCCTCTTGTGCCGGTTTCTGTGATCATTCTGGTAGCGGCCGCGGCGGGCGCGTATGTGATCAACATGTCTGGGTTGGGCGTCGTCATGCGCGGGTTTGGAAACAACCCACATGCCATGAAAGATGTCGGCTGGTCTCCGCCTAGGTATCAATTCTATCGCTTCCTTGTGGCAGCGTGCTTCGCAGCCATCGGCGGCCTGTTCCTGACCGGCATCTATACGGCGTCGGATATCAACGCCGGTGCGCCACTCACTCTTCTCAGCGTAGCCGCGCTTGTCATGGGCGGCTGCTCGTTAACCGGAGGCATCATCAGTCCTGTGGGGACGGTCTGTGGCGCGATCACCTTGACCCTCGTGGCCATGCTGCTCGGCCAACTGCGGCTGCCGCCGGATTATACCCCGATGGTTCAAGGCGGAATGTTGTTGCTGGTGCTCTTCATCCGTTCGATCGCCACGGGAGGGAAACGCGCATGAACCTCTATCTTCGAGTGCCCTGGATCTGGTCCCTGCTGGGGATTGCGCTTCTGTGGGCTATCATGGCCGCGACCAGGGGCAACTTTGGTCCGCAACTGATCACCGCGGCTTTGATGCCAGCCTCCTTCCTTGTACTCGTCGCGGTAGGGCAGAGCTTCGCCATGATGACGGGCGCCGGCAACGTGGACCTCTCCATATCCAGCACGATTACCCTCAGCGCATTCATCACCATCAACCTCATCGGTGGCTCCGACGGCATGGTGGCGGTGGGAATACTCGTCGGCGTGCTTATCGGCGCCTGTGTGGGCATATCGAACGCGATGTTGATACTCTGGCTCAAAATTCCAGCGATCATCGCAACACTTGCCTCAGGCTATGTCGTATACTCGCTGTCGCTGCTGCAAAACCACGGATTGGCGACAAACCTTGTTGCACCGTCATTGCTCGCATTGACAAAGGGCTGGACTGCATTCCTGCCGAACATCGTCATCTTCGCAATGGTCATCGCAGGCTTTGCCGCGTTCATCTACCAGCGAACAGGCTACGGAAGGATGCTGCTTGCGACCGGCCAGAATCGGCTTGCCGCGATGCGGGCCTCCATTCCAACAACATTTATCATCGCAGGGGCCTTCATGGTCAGCGGTGTCCTGGCCGGAGTGACCGGAGTATTGCTCGCGGCAAACGCCGGTGGCGCGTTTCTCGACATGGGGAGCTCCTACTTGCTCCTGTCTGTGGGCGCGGTCGTAGTCGGCGGAACTCCGATTTTCGGGGGGCGGGTCACCATTGTGGGCACCGTCCTGGGCGCACTGTTCCTGACGATCCTCGGGACGGCAATCAGGTTGATTGGTGTCCCCGGCGGAGGGCAGGAAATCCTCCAAGGCGCGATCATCATCGGAGTTCTGCTAATGGCGGGCATCAGCGAGAGGCGTGCGCATGCGTGAGCAGGTTACAACACTCGCCGACCGCGAAGCGGGTGTCTACAGGTTCGCCCTTGGCGACTGGAGGTGCGCGGTCATCCTGGACGGCTGGCTCAATCATCCACTACACGGGTTCATTGGCGGACCCGAGGCGGATATCGAGTCTCTTCATCTTCGGGATTTCGCGAGAGTCGACCATTGGCCGATGGACGAGAACGTCGTCTTTGTAGATACCGGAACCAACAAGGTGCTGGTCGACGCCGGTCTTGGTCCGCTCGATTGGTACGGGGAGGAGACAGGCCGACTTCCAGGCCGGCTCCTTAGCGCAGGTATCGAGCTGAGTTCGATAGACACGATCATATTGACCCATGCCGACCCAGATCACTGCTTCGGGCTCGTCAACAGTCGCGGCGAGAAGGTGTTTCCAAACGCCGACGTGTTCGTCTCCTCGGTCGAGTACACGTGGGCGCGAGGCGGCGCGGTGGGCGGAAAGGTACTGAAGGAAAACTGGCCTGAAACGGCCCGAAAGGTTTTCGCGCGATACGAGGATCGATTGAAGTTCTTCGACGGCGACGCAGAAATCCTTCCGGGGATCTCCGTTCTGCTCTGCGCGGGGCACACTCCAGGACATCACGTCGTATCTCTGACGTCGAACGGCGATCGAATGATAGTCGGAGGAGACGCCGCACATCATCATCTCATCGAGCTTAAGCATTCAAAGTGGAAATTCCTGGGCGACTTTGATCCAGCAGCGGCTGTCGACAGCAAGCGGCGGCTGCTGAATTCGATCGCGGACGATGGCAGCCGCTACGTCGGCTACCATTTCCCATGGCCTGGCATCGGCCGAGTCGTCCGGATCGGTGATGATTTCCAGTTTGATCCTGAAGCGGTCGCATCTCGTCTCGACCGGTAGCCCGAACGCGAACCGCGGGCTGAAATATCCAAAGGCGGAGAAAAGGTTTCGTCTTCGAAAACCACTCGGTCGCGACGGCCATCCGGGAATACTTTCGCACGTCCGTTCGAAGCCCTCAGATACTTGCAGCAGGCGGGAAACTATTTTCCGAAAGTAGCCATTTATCCATTTGGCAATAGGGACTTAAGTTGTCGTCGTGCCGTTGGAGAAGCCCTGGGGAGGGGGCATCCGCGGACATCAGATTTGGAGAGGCGTCGTGCAAATCCACGACTGCCAGAAACGGGGAGGTTCTGATGAAGTTGAAGGTATCCGTCGCGCTCGCGCTCTTGCTTGGATTGTCGGGCGCAGCTCACGCACAGTCTGTCACGCTGCGATATGGTCATGTCTTCGCACCTGACAACACGAACCATCAGCTTGCTTTGAAGTTCGCTGAGATCGTGAAGGAGAAGTCGAATGGTGACATCGCCGTAAAGGTATTCCCTTCGAGCTCGCTCGGGACCGACCAGCAGCTTATCAATCTGGCCCAAGCGGGCAGCATCGACTTTGCCGCGGCCGGCGCCGCAAGCTTTTCCGGTCTGGTACCTGATCTGAACGCTCTGGAAGTTCCCTTCAGCTTCCAGAACTCGGAGCATGCGCACCATGTCCTCGACGGTGAGATCGGCAAGGGGCTGCTGGCTCAATTTGACGGCCACCAGCTACGTGGCATGACTTTCAGCGACATCGGCTGGCGCGCGCTCTCGAACAGCGTGAAGCCGATCAATACTCCCGAGGACGTAAAGGGCCTGAAGGTTCGAACCAATAACAGCCCCTACGTCATCAAGACCTTCGAAGTGCTCGGCGCGAACCCCACTCCGATGGCCATCGCGGAAGTTTATACCGCACTCGAATCCAGGGCGATCGACGCCCAGGAAAACCCGCTCCCGATCTACGTATCGCTGAAGTTCGAGGAGGTGCAGAAGTATCTGACACTGACGAACCATGCCTTCACGGCCGGTGTCGTGGTGATGAGCAAGAAGAGTTTTGAAAAGCTTTCGCCCGAACAGCAGAAGATCGTATCCGACTCTATGGCCGAGGCGGCCACTTATCAGCGGCAGGCATTTGCGGAGCAGGAAAAGTCGATACTCGAGGCGGTCCGGAACGCAGGCGTCGAGGTGAACGAGAAACCCGACATGGAGGCGTTCCGGAAACTCGTGAAGCCCGCCGTGGATGAAGCTTTTGCCGCAAAGAACGGCAAAGAACTCCTGGAGGCGATCGAAGCTGCGAAGTAGCTCGCCCAGGAGACGTCAGCGCCCAAAAACTGGGGCGCTTAAACATCGACTACCAACAAGGACACGACGATGAGTGATATTGTAGAGGCTGTAAACCATACGAGCTTTACGGCCAGTGGCCCGGACTTCGAGCGACTGATTTCGTTTTTCACCAACGGACTGGCGTTTCGCCTTCTTTCGCGCGGCCCTCGGGACGCCGACGGCGTTCAGAAGACGACCGGCGTCGAAGGGGCTGACATCGAGATCGCCTTCATTCAGGCACCGGGTCACAAGATCGAACTCATCAACTATCTGAGCCCGGACGATCGCAAGCGCCACAATGTCCGCCCGTGCGACCATGGCTTCGCACACTTGGCTTTTGATGTGTTCGACATCGATGCTGCTCTTGGCGTGAACGAGACCTATGAATTCAAGCGCGTCTACGATCCGATCGAGGTCAGTGGCGGTCCCAACAAAGGGAAGTTCTGCGCGTACACTCGGGATCCGAACGGCATCACCATCGAGCTCATCGGTCCGCGCAAGAAGTAAACTTCGAATGCTTGGCCGGCGAATGCCGGCCAAGCGCGATCGGCGCTTGGCGCCTAGAAGGAGTTCCTCGAAATGCAGGAAGACAGACTTCAATATCTCGCGGATCGGCTGGCTATTTCCGATGTTCTCGCCGCATGCGCGCGTTACCTCGACGAGTACGACATCGATGCGGTCGGTGAAAGGTTCACCGATGACTGCATGATGGACCAGGGGCCGGGCAGAGGCGGGCCAATTCGCGGACGAGAAGCTGTCGTCGCCGGTATGAAGACGAGACAGGCGAGGTTTCGCCGGACCAACCATCACCTTGGTCAATCGATCGTGGAGATCTCCGGCGATACAGCCGACGCCACGACATACGTCCATGCCTGGCACGAAACCTGGGATGGTCTCAAGCAAGAGGCCAAGCTGCGATATCGAGACAAGCTCAAGCGTTCCGCGGACGGTCGGTGGCGCATTTCCGAGCGAACGTCCCAAGCGATGGGCGTCGACGGCTTCGAGGAAGCTATGTGGCACTGGGTAGAGCGGCTTCCGCCTGTGACGGAATAGACGGGAGCGTTGCTGCTGCTGCTTGAATAGGTCGCACAGACCGCGGGGCCGCAGCGTTGTTCCGGAATAATGCATACGGCAAGGTCGACTTGGATCGACTTTGCTTCAAGCGCGGGGAGGCGTGTTTGAAGAAAGTATTCGAAGCCTACCTGAAACTGCTGAAGCTCATCATGGCGTTGTTCATGATCGCAATGGTCGCCATGGTGTTTGGCAACGTTGTGCTTCGCTACGGTTTTAATAGCGGAATTGCGGTTTCTGAGGAACTGTCTCGGTGGCTTTTTGTCTGGATCGTGTTCCTGGGCGCGATCGTGGCTCTCTACGAGCACGGCCACCTCGGCGTGAACATGCTCGTGAAGAGATTGCCAACCAGTGGCAAGCGAGCCTGCGTCATCGCGAGCCACGTCCTGATGATCTATGCAACTTGGCTGATTTTAAGAGGGAGCTGGGATCAGACCATGCTCTCCCTCGACGTGCCTGCGCCGGTGTCCGGCCTTTCAACCGCATGGTTCTACAGCGTCGGCGTGGTGTTCGGTGCCTCAGCGGGGGTGATCCTTCTCAGCGATCTCTTCAAAGTCCTGACCGGGCGCATAACCGACGGCGACCTCGTGCTCGTGAAGGAGTCGGAGGAGGAAGAGGAGTGGGATGCGCTTCAAGCCGAGATCGCCGCCAGAGATCGGGGCGACGTACTGAAGACGGCTGAAGGAAGCAGGACATGACAATCGCAGTCTTCACTTTTTCGCTCCTTGGAGCGATGGCAATCGGCATGCCGATCGCATTCGCGCTCCTGATATGCGGTATCGCGCTTATGTTCACGATGGGCATGCTTGATCCGCAGATCGTCGCCCAGAACGTTATCAACGGAGCTGACAGCTTCCCGTTGCTCGCAGTTCCTTTCTTCATGCTTGCCGGCGAGGTGATGAACACGGGCGGGCTGTCCAAGCGTATCGTCGACTTCGCACTCGCACTGGTGGGCCATGTCAAGGGCGGTCTCGGCTACGTGGCGATCCTTGCTGGATGCATTCTTTCTGCTCTGTCGGGATCGGCCGTTGCCGATGCTGCCGCTCTGTCGGCGCTCTTGGTGCCGCTGATGGTAAAGGCAGGGCACAACAAGGCGACCTCCGGCGGACTCGTGGCCGCAGCGGGCGTCATCGGGCCGATCATCCCGCCAAGCATCGGTTTCGTAATTTTTGGGGTGGTGGGCGGCGTCTCCATCACGAAGCTGTTTCTGGCCGGTATCGTGCCTGGCATTTTGATCGGTTTGGGAATGGCTGTCGCCTGGTGGCTGCATGTTCGCAAGGAAACGATTGCAAGCCCACCGAAGAAATCGATGCGCGAGATCCTTCATGCTCTCCGAGAGGGCATCTGGGCGCTGGTGCTTCCGCTGATCATCATCTTTGGCCTCAAACTCGGCATCTTCACGCCGACCGAGGCTGCAGTTGTCGCTGCCGTCTACTCCCTGGTCGTGGCGCTCTTCGTCTATCGCGAACTCAAGTTCGCGGACGTCTTCGGCGTCCTTGTCACCTCTGCGAAGACGACGGCAGTCGTGATGTTCCTTGTCGCCGCGGCACTCGTGTCCTCCTGGCTGATCACCGTCTCAGAGATATCGACCTCTGTCGTCGAACTTCTCGAGCCGTTCCATGATAATCCCACCCTGCTGCTGTTTGCCATCATGATGCTCGTGGTCATCGTCGGAACCGCCATGGACATGACGCCAACGATCCTGATCCTGACGCCAATCCTGATGCCAATCATCAAAGCCGCCGGCATCGATCCGGTTTACTTCGGCGTCCTGTTCATCGTGAACAACTCCATCGGCCTCATCACGCCGCCGGTGGGGACGGTCTTGAATGTCGTGGCCGGCGTCTCCCGGATCAGTATGGAAGATCTGATGAAGGGAGTGTGGCCATTCCTCATCGCCCAGCTTGTCGTGCTCTTCCTGATGGTTCTCTTTCCGCAATTGGTGCTTTGGCCGGCAAAAATGATCGGCGGCTAACGGCCGCACCGAAATCCCAAGAGTGCAAATTTGTAGAGGTTGAAATGAAAGTTCTTCTAACGGGTGGCGGCGGGTTTCTCGGTGCCTGGATCATCAAGCGCCTCCTCAACAAGGGCATTTCCGTTCGCGTCTTTGACGCCAGCGACAGCCGACGCTTTTTAGATGCGATCGTCGGAAGCGATGGGAAGCGGGTCGAGTGGCTGGTTGGCGACATCGTGAATACGGAACAGGTCATCTCGGCAGCCGAAGGATGCGATACCATCCTCCATCTGGCCGGCGTGCAGACGCCGTTCTGCATGGAATATCCTATTCAGGGCGCCCGGATCAACGTCCTCGGGACGTTGAACGTTTTCGAGGCCGCCAAGCTGCATGGCATCAAGCGTGTCGTCTATACGAGCAGCGGGGGCGTCTTCGGTCTTGTCGACGACGTGGTTCCCGAACCGAACACCCACTACGGTGCCTTTAAATTGGCGAACGAGGGCTCAGCCCGCGCCTACTGGTACGAGAATGGGATATCCAGCATCGGAATGCGTCCCTTCGTTCTTTACGGTCCGGGTCGCGACGCCGGTCTCACAGCCACCATCACGCAGGCCTGCAGGGCGGTCGCAAAAAGCGAACGCTTCACGATCAAGCTCGTTGGAACGGTGCCGCTCGTCTACGTCGAGGATGTGGCTGCGGCATACGAGGCCGCAGTGGAAGTCGACTACTCCGGCGTCCATGTGCTGAACCTGAGCGGGATCCCCGTCACCATCGAGCATATCATCGAGGTCATCAGACGAATCGTCCCGGATGCACAGATCGTATCGGACGGTCCCTCGCTTCCGAGCATCTCGACTGTCAAAAACCAGCACGAGAACGAGCTTCTTCGCCTTCCGCCGGAAACGACGCTAGAGGAAGGACTACTGCGCACGATCGATTTCTATCGGACAAATCCGTAGGGCCGACGCTGATGATGACTATCTCGCCGGAGCTGCGCACATGACGGCCAAGTACTATAATCCCTACAACAATGTGGGAGACGATGGGAGATGGCTGAAAGCCCAGTTCCATTGCCACAACTGGCGACTGCCGTCGACCGAGGAAAAGGAAGAGGGGTTCGCTGACATCCTGATCGAATACAAGGCGGCGGGCTACGATCTCGTGATGCATTCCGGTCAGCAGGGCTGGTATGACACCTCGACGGCTTCCGCCGAGGTGGGCGTCGCGACCGTCAACGGCCAGGAATACATCGATTACGACGGGATTTTACTGGTCGGCTCGACAAGCTTCTTCTCCGGCGAGCCACAAACTGCAGTAGACGCTTGCCGGGCGCAGGGGGGCTTTGCTATTCACTGTCATCCGAACCAGGCTCCCAGGTACGACGCGACGGGTCGTCAGCTGCACCTGTCGCAAGACCAGGCACGAGCGCTTCGTGGGCTCGCCGGCGTCGAGGTCTTCAACGGGTTTTTCGAGCGCCGGCCATCTTCCGCGGTGAGCTACGGCGGTGGGCTTGCGACCGACTACTGGGACGAAATGCTTTCCAAAGGCCATAAGCTCTGGGGCTTTGGTGGTGACGACTCGCATTTCCGATCGGAGATCAATGTCGGCTGGACATATATCTTTGCCAGGGACACCGGGCTGGCTGCAGTGAAATCGGCTGTATCCGAGGGCGCGCTTTATGCGTCCACTGGACTGACTCTCTACGATTTCTTCTTTGACGGGAAGATGTTACGCGTTGAAGCGGACCTAGCTCACCGCAGGACAGGCGACGTCCGATATCAGGTCATCGGCCCGAATGGCAGACTTTTGCACGAGCAGCGGGGAGCGATGCTCGAATACCCGTTGCCGGCTTCGGATCCGGATTATGTTCGGGTGGAAGCCTGCAGTGCCGATGGTGCGATGCTGTGGTCCCAGCCGCTTCTGCGCGAGGACATCTTCGGCCCGGAATCGTTAGAGCTTTAAACGAGTCCGACCGCTCTGCGAGAAGCGGTCGGCTTTACTTGCTGGTTGGGAAGCGGCCTACCTTTCGACCGCGCCAAGCGAGAACGTATTCATCTTCCCGGTGATGAGCTCGACCAGTCGAAGCAGGGTCGCATTGTAGCCGTGAATGCCCAGGCCGCACACGTAGATATCCGCCATAGCCTTCCAATAATCGTGGGTTTCTGGCCCATAGATATCACCGATCTTGTACAACTGAGCGATATGCACCACGCCGATCGGCTTTTTCAGGTCGCCGATGGCATCGAGCAGCGGCCGACCGTAGAGGGTCAGGCCGGCTGGGTTGACCAGGACGCCATCGGCATCCATGTTGGCGTGCATGAAGTCGATGAGGTCTCCCTCGTGGTTCGACTGCTTGTGAACTATCTCGACCTCGAGCTCTCGTCCAAGCTTCGTCAATCCGTCGATGACGTCCTGCAAGGTCGCCGTTCCGTAGCGCTCCGGGCGACGCTGTCCAAGCCGATTTAGGTTAGGACCGTTGATCACGACTATCTTCATTGCCATTTTGTCTTCCTTCGTTCTTCAGAGATTTCCGCGCACGGTTTCGATCAGCTCGTCGATCGCTATTCTCACCCCATCGGCGCCTGAGAGCAGGACAGCTTCCAGGCCGGCCTGGGTGTACATGGCTTCCCGAATGCCGACGATCGGTCGAGCCTTGCCCTCCATGATCTCTTTGAAGTGGGTGAGCTGGTTCACGTAGGCGCTTTCACCGGTGATATTGAGCTTCGAATGGATCAGAGGCTGATGCCAGGACTCGCCATCGCCATGATGATAGAAATGGAGATCAGGTATCGAAATCGATCCCTTTGTGCCGAGCAGCGAATATGTTGTCCCGCGTTCGTCGTAAGGAATGGACGGCAGCTCATGGGTCGACTGGTCCCATCCCCACGGAGAAGGAGCGCTGTCGGTTGCGACCATAGTTCCGACGGCGCCACCCTCGAATTCCATCGTCGCGGCGATGGTGTCTTCTTCGACAGCCCCGCGGCCTTCGTGCGATACCGCGGCCGTAACTGCCTTCAGACGGCCGCAGTAGAACTGCAGCAGATCGAAATCATGGACGAGGTTGGTGAGCACCACGCCTCGTGGCCGCTCGACAAAATAGTTGTCATCCTTACGGAGAGCGAAAACTCCGCCGACGCCGATGATCTTGCCAAGTTCGCCCTTCGAGATGATGTCCATGACCAACTTGCTCACCGGGTGGTGACGCCGCTGATGGGCGACAAGAAGTCGGGACTCGATATCGGTTGTGGCCTGGGAGAGTTCGATCACTTCTGCCAAGCTTCGGGCAGCCGGCTTTTCCAGCATCACCGCAAGACCGCGCATGAGGCAATCTGATGCGACGGGAACGTGGAACTCGTCCGGTACCGAAACGACGACCCCGTCGATCCCTTCCTTCATCAGGGCGTCGACGTCGTCGAAGCTCCGCAGACCGCTAAGGTCTGGATGCTCCTTCTTTGCCAGCGGATCGACGTAGCCCACAACGTCCAGGCCGGGAACGGAACGAGCAGCTTTGATGTGGGTTCGGCCGATAAAGCCGGCGCCGATGACGCCTATTCGCATCTTTCATACTCCAATGATTGTGTTTGATCTGGTCGCGGTCTGGAAGACCCACGCCGTCGAAGCTGGTGCGACAAACCGTGCTTGATTTCCTGGTGAATGGTTTGCGGGCTGGCGATAATGGCGATCAACGCGCACGCGACCACGAACGTGGCGAAGCAGGTCACGACGAAGGTGCCGCCTTCCGAATTCTGGGCCAGCCAGGCCATGACCAGAGACGGGGACCGCCGATCAATACGCCACACAATATAGGAGGTTGCCGAACCCGAATAACGCTCCTTCGTGGGGACCGGCTCGCCTAGCGCAATCCCTTGGAACAAACGAAGGAGCACAAGGCCAAGGGGTGCCGCAAAACCTATGGAGTTGCGTTTGGGAAGACAGGGTTGGTGGCAAGACCCATCAGTCCGAGGGTAAATGAGGAGGACGTTCTTGCGACCGACCCTGTCTTCAAACGTACGGAAGATAAGGCTGCCAAGTGGCCGGGTGGAGAACGCCACGCCGAATGTCCCGAAAGTTGCGAGGATTGCCGTGTTGGAATTCATCGCCGAGAAGAATATCGTGGTAAAGACTGTAGCCGCCGCTGCGCCAGACGCTTTGACGTCCTCAGTTTTCAAAATTGAGCCGATGTCGCTTGCAATTGTGGCGCGCTTAGGCACGGAATCCCTCGGAGCGACGAAGTCCTCGTTAGCCAAAAGGTTGACCATGCTCAATGGCTTCTCCACTGAGACCCCCCTAATATTGTTTCGGTCCAGGCCTCACGAAGTGGAGATAATAAGAGACCTCGGATTAGGAGTGCTGGGGCACGCTGCTGCAGCCTCCCGGTTGCGTCCACATCCAATCTGAACTTACCTTGTTGATACTGACGGAAAAGCTTTCATATCGGAAAAGCATTTCCCGTAAGATGGGAAAATCACGCCAGAACTACCACCGTCATCAGCGTGGTCTGCGTCGTCCAGCGCCCTCACACGATTTCCCGTTGGCCACCTTCCGCTCGGTATATGAGTGAGCACGTGAAATCGGGATCTGACAGGTTCGCCATCAGCCTCCAGTTCCTAAAATGACATCTCTATGAAGAAGTCAGCGGTTTCGACGCTGTCGGTGGTAAAAAAAGATGCGGGCTCGGGACCAGCAGGTTCAAGGGTCCTGTCGAGACGAAAAGCCGTAGTTGAAGCGTGACCCGTGTCAACTACTAGCGGTCCGGCCCGGTGCTTCAGAGGGCGCTTTTGTCTCATGCCTGATGGTCGCAGTGACGAGCGTGTCGCGAAACTTTGAGGAGGAGATCACGGCGCTACGGACCGATGTGATACCACCTCGAACTCGGAGCCGATGATCTCCCTAAAGAGGAAAAACCGGCACCGGCATGAAAGACCGTGGTCACGACGCGATTGATCCTTTGAAGGATGCGGGCCTTATGAGCTGCGGTGAAGGAGAACTACAAAAGGGGAGCGCATCGATGATTGTTGCAAGGGCGGCCGCATAGGTATCGTCCCGAATGTAGGCGTCCTTGGTTCATATTAATTGATCTCGGGTGATGCCTTCGCTTGCGCGGGCCATGCGGGAAAGGCCAAGATTGGTGGCGTCGGCGAGGATTGCGGCCAGCAACTCGGTGATCCGTATGCGCGGCATCATTGCCTCGATCTGGCTGACTAGATTTTCCGCGCTCGCGAGAGGGGCGGCCTTGACTGGGGTAATAGCCAGGCGGTTTCCATCGAAGTTGACGCCTTCGACCTGATCTTTCTGGATACGTCTGGAGAACCGCTTCAGCCCCCCGCATGATGGCGGGACGTTTCATCCCCCTTGTCGAGGACGGTCATCGACTATCGGGCATCCCGCGCGGTTATGCCGCAACCTTTCGCCACCGGAATGTTCCCCGCCGCAAGCGGCTCCTCGTGGTGCAAAATTCCGGTGTCGAAAAGGTCCTCCACTCTCGTTCGGGCCAGCCGGTGCGGCCTGCCTTTCCGGTCTGCATCCTCTCCCCGGGATAACCGCATCGACAAGGAGAAACCGTATGAAACGCCTCGCTCAATTCCTCAGCGCCACCGGCCGCCGGCTCCGCATTCTCAGCGAGGTGATCTGTCACTTCTTCCGGGAGGGCAAGTTCGCCACGAAGTTCGCAATCAAAATCCCGTTCTTCGTCGAGATCGAGATCAGTTTCGAGAGTGACGGTAAGCGGCGCCAATGACGCTCGGCAGGGAGCCGCTCCGGCGGCTCTTCGTCGCTATTCCGCCCACCCTGGCGCGGATCACTTGTTCAGTGCATCCTTCAGGGCTTTCGCAGGCTGGAAGGTCAACTTCTTCGCAGTGGCCACGTTGATGGTGGCGCCTGTCGCCGGATTGCGAGCCTCGCGCTCCGGCGTGTCCTTGATTTTGAAGTCGGGTAGGGAGGAGGTCAGTCGTTGACGCGGCCCTCTCTCCCTCCCACGGAACCGGACTTGATAGTTTCCCATCATCCGGCTCCTATGCTGACAATACCCCAATTCTGTCGAGCCGTTGCTGAAGACGACCGGCATGGATCGCGTGATGGTAAGGTTCGCATGCAATGGTACGTTTGCGCATGCGAGCTGCTCTGGTTCGAGCAAGCCATGAGACGCCATTCATGTCCGCCATCCGTCGAACGTGATGAATATCGACGGGCACATCGGATATCCCGCAATACTCGCAGGAGCGAGCGCGCAGCCGATCAACAAGATCAGTCTGCCCCCAGAACCAGAACGAAGGCTGGTCCTGATCTATGCGTGAATCTTCCGTGACTTTCTTCGATGCAACGTGCCTGAGTTGGAATACCGCGACGAACCTGCGCCCGTCTTTGGTTTCCACCCATAGCCCATGATCCCCTTGGTGCCGCTGCAAATGGATGCTGAAGATCTTCGCGATACTGCATTTGTGCTTTCTCGCCAAAGTCTTCATGAAACTGAACCACCACACCCGTTGGAGTGGGGCCATCTCACTCTTCCAGTTATTGCCTAACTGGTAGTACCCGACCAAACCTCGCAGCATTGCATTATAGGCGACGATGATGGCGACATCCGAACTCAGTGTCATTTCGGGCCGCATCTCTCCCCATATCGCATGGTAGCTGCCAAGACGATTGCGCTTTGCGAATGCAGCCAGCTTCTCCCGCGGAATATGCAGGCGGATTCCACGCATCGTCGTGCGCCTGACGAATACCCTTCGCCCTTTGCTCTGGACGCGTTTTTCACGTCCGGCGCGCCGGGGGGATCGAACGGTATAGCCAAGGAAGGTTACCCCACCGTCGTCTGCCTTTGTGATGCCGCTCTTTTCAGGAGCGACATCAAGCTGAAGCTTGTACTTGAGGAACGACGTGACAGCGTTCAGAATATTGACAGCTTCCTTTTTGGTGCCAATGACAGAAATAAGAAAGTCATCGGCATACCGGATATATTGGAGCCGTCGAAAGAACGTATCCGTGCAGTCCTTGCTGGGCAGCTTCCGAGCAGCCACGGCCAAAGGTTGCAGTTGTTTTCGAAGTTGCTCGGCTTCAACCGGCCGGCAGAGCTTCGCAACGTCGCGATATGCTGACGATAATGGGCGACTTTGCTCTGAAGTTTCTGGTATTCTCGTTTGACGGGCCTGTCTTTTCCTCGGTCGAAACCAACTTTGAGACTTTCCATGAACTCATCGAGCTCATGGAGGTACACGTTCGCGAGAAGGGGCGAGATCACTCCACCCTGAGGCGTGCCGCTATAGGAGGCATGCCACTTCCAGTCTTCCAGATAGCCTGCCTTCAACATCCTTTTGATAAGCTTGAGGAAACGTTCATCATCGATCCGCTTCCGCAGCAAGGCCATCAGGGTGTTGTGGTCAATATTGTCGAAAAAGCCGGCAATATCAGCCTCGACCAGCCATACTGTTCCGCCCCACGTTTTCTGAATCGAAGCCAGAGCCGTGTGACAGGAGCGCCGGGGTCGGAACCCGTGCGAGCGGCTAGAGAAGACCGGTTCGTAGATTTGTTCGAGAACCAGCTTCACGGCTGCTTGCACGAGTTTGTCGTCAGCATCGGGAATGCCCAGAGGGCGTAGCTTCCCTTTTGCCTTGGGGATGTAGTGCCTGCGGACAGGCTTGAAGCGGTACGTGCCCTCCTTGACCCGGCTCATAATCTCGCTCAGCCTGTCAAGCGAGAAGCCATCGAGCGTATTGCGAGGATCGATGCCGGGGGTAAGCGCACCGGCGTTTTGGGCGATCGCCTCATAGGTTTGTGCCCGAATCCTCGGGCAGTCCAAGAGACGATAAAGACCGTTAATCCGCTTTCCCTGCTGTAACAGGGCAGGTAGTGAGAGCAGTCGTCTTTCCACGGCATCGACGTGCATCAGCTTGTCTCAATTGTCGTCATAAGAAGCCTACTCTCGTGTCAACATGCCACCCTTCACCCGGTCAGCGGGGATTCCCGTCCGGCCACCCGGCTCGTTTCACCCATAACCGTCCGCCGTTGAACGGCTGTCTCGGGCGTTACCCCGAGCGTTTGGCTAGTATGGTGGCTCCGTCGCCATGCGGGTCTGGACTAGCAGTTACGCGATGAAAGAGATGCGGCGCGGACAGGTGTCCCGTTTGACCGTTCGGTCCCCGGCAGGGGATGGAGAGCGTGACTGGGGCAGAGCCAACGGGAAAATTTCGTCGCTCCCGGGAATGATATTCTCATCCACTACGCTCGATGACGCATCGGCTATCGTTGCGCGTCACCGCTTCGCCTCTAGTTCCTCGGTCTAGGATTCAGGCAGTCTAGCTTTCACCATACGCGCTTTGCCCTGACCGATCAGGTCGCGATAGCTGCGACGGCTTCGGCCTTTTCCTGACATGCTATTGTCCCCTGCCGGGTTTCCCCCGTTGCAGTCGTTACCGGCCAAGGTAAGTCGGTGGGCATGGGTATTTCCCAGTTAACCCAGCAGCAACAGCTGCACTCTTACATCGCGCCGACGCGGCGCACCTTTCCGAAGCCGGGGATCGACGTTTCCGCGCCAGAGGTGGCTGCCGCCGTGATGGATGCGAAGACGGTCTCGACGATCGTCTTGGCCTGTGCCTTGGTCAGGCCCTGCTCGGTTGCGATCTTGTCGGCGATTTCATTGGTTGTGATCATGATGGTTTCCTCGTTAAAGACGGAAAACCTTCTCAGCCGATTTGGATATTTTCATGGGGCGATGTCCGCGGAATGGCGCTGCTGTTGGGGTTCCACAGCTTCTTGCTGGTCTGTACCCCCTTTTTCGCTTCTGCAGCACCAGTTCGAGAAAGCGCAAGACAGCATCCTTCTCCGCACTGAAGACCTCGGTCATCTCCCCGCCCACCTTGCCGATATGTCCCGATGCCCGCACCACGGCTGTTTCCCCGAAGAGAGTGGGCTGGATCGCAAGCATGTAGTAGCGCGCCATGTTCCTGTTGGCGTCAATCCTCTGGCAATAGAACTGGTAGTGTGATTTCCCAAGCCGCATCGTCGCCGATGTTCATTATATGGTCCAACGACACTTATGAATCGAAGGGCCACTTCCGATTCATTTCTGTGATGGGTATCAGTGACTGGCCGAGGGATGTGCGGGCGAGACGGCTTCCCCGCACGGCTCTATGCGCAAGCGCATCGAACCCGCTGATCGCGGTTTCGTTCCAGTCGGATGACGATCCTCTCGCTGGTGTTGGGCAGACCCCGCACGCGAGCGCACGAAGCGCGGGGGACGGAAAGGGCGACAGGGCCGGCTGGTCGCTGGTCACGGTGCCTGGCGGCACCGTGGTTTCCTTCTCTCTCTACCTCTTATTTTGCCCCCGCCACTCCGTCGCCAAGGACAGCGCGGCCTCCCCCAATTTTTCCGCCGTCGCGCTGCGCTCCACGTCGAAAAATCGGTTCCTCCGCTTGCCGCCTCTGGCGGTCGCGTTCCGCGATCCCTGACCCCTCGCGGCTACGGCGCAGCCTCCTTTCGTCAGAGAGCGAAAGGAGACATCTTATGACACAGCGCAAGATCAAGTACATCGACGGTGGCAGCCCCGAATACTGGCGGCAGCGGACAGAAGGGTTTCGTCTCATCCGTGAAGCCGAGCGCGCCCATGAGTGCGTCATGAAAGCACCGATGTACATCTCTGGCGGTTATGACGAGGATGGCGATATCATCCCCGTCGAGAACCTTGGCGCATGGGATGCGATGGACGAGGCCATCCGCGCCATCGAGGCCCACGAGACCGCCATCGACATTCTGGTCGCGCAACGCCGCACGGAAATCGGCGCATGGCGTCTCAACGCCGTGATCCGCGAGCTCAACCGGGGCGATGATGACCATGACTTCGGTTACGGCTTCATCGATGGACCCGAGGATGACGATCAGCAGTCCGCCGGTGCCGACGCCGGTTAATGCCCGAGACGAGAGGCGGCGTCGGTCGCCTCTCGTCTTCGTCTCGATGTCCGAGCCATGCCAGCCGGATCGACCGGCCGGCATGGCTGATGAAAGAGGGCGAGCCCCTCTCAACGCTCACCCCATGAGGAGTCAGGGCAAAAGCCCCGCCCCCTCAAACACCCCCACCCATGAGGAAAGGGGACGGTTCCCTCCTCCCTTTCCCCAAACCCCTATCCCTCTCCCGGCTGAGATATTGACCGGTGTTGCTTAATCGAGTGAACACCAGTCGCGCTCTGGTCCATACTAGCGTCAGGCAAGGCCGTCTTCAACGAGCATTTCACCGAGAGAGCGATGATTGCGCTCGACGATGTGCAGCTTGCGGCCATAACAGTCCTCGTCGCGTGTGCCTCTCTGCAAAGAAAGCGTGCCTCCGTTGAGGAGTGTGAGCAAACGTTGCCTTGCAATATCCCCTGTACGGTGTTCGGCGCACAGGCCGGCTACAGATTTCCGGGGCGTCGACAGCGGCGTCCCGGATATTGATGCCTTCGAGTCAGAACGTGTACCCATCGACAACACAATTTATCCCCACAGCCCTGGTGTGGATGTCGAAAGTTGCCGACTGGTGATCTTGCGCTTTCGCCATATTGAAGAATATGGCGGTGACGCCATGATCCTAGTTTGTGTTGTCAGTGCGTAGAAGAATGTCACTACAAGGACACGGGCGAGGCCAGCAGCAATCTGATACCCGTGGTTCACGTACTGACCGTCGCGCTGGCAGGAGAAGCATCGTTCCCTTCTTCCCGTCGCCTGCGCTTGCCGGTCGTCGAGCGAATCCGGTTCAGGACCGGCGGTAGAAACGGGACATCCTCCCACACGACGTCTCCTTCGAAGAGCATTTCGGCATTGCGGTTGCGCCAGCGCACTTCCTCTCTGGTCACGAATGGTGGTGCGATTTCAGCAAGGGTCGCTAAGGGTACAAACGCGGCTGTACAGATCAAAGCAACGATCCTCAGTATCAAATCCGCATGCTGCGGGAATACCTCGAGGCTGATGATTGCTTCGACAACGATGATCGGCGTAAGGGCCATGAACGCTGCCCAAATGATCAGCGGTCCCATCAGGGAATACCAGTCTTTTTTCCAATGCATTCGTATTGTTCCTTCCGACTTTGTGAGTGGCGGGAGAGGTTTGAAGCGTTCCCAATGCCACGTTACGTCTATTATTCTTTCCGATAAAACCTGTTTTGGCCCACACAGGCCTTCATGTCATCACGCCGGCACCAGATGGCGCGCCCGCATCTGAGTGGCGGGTTGCCAGAGGTGAAGACGATTTGCTCGTCGGCGCGCATGCGCAGCACTTCGTGCGGCATGATCAGCGGCCGGCCGCTGAGCTGCTTCGATCGCGATCGAGACGATCCCTTCATTCCGGTCGAACGGTTGGTCTGATCCACCTCGACCGTCGTGTCGCCGCAGCGCTTCGAGATATAGTTGGCGGTATCGGGATCGTTGATGGCCGCGAAGGAAATCCAGCTAGCACTTTCGAACCATTTGCTGATCGCGTCGCGGCCGCCATAGGCCTCACGCATCTGTCCAAGCGACTGGAAGATCATCGTCAGCGTGATGCCGTACTTGCGGCCCGCGTCGCGCGCGGTTTCGAGAATGCGCAGGTATCCTCACAGTCTTCGGCTCAAGAGAACCAAGGTATGGGCTCGACGAGAGCCGTTGGATGTGGATCAGAGAGCTGCCGCAGCACTTCTTCTGTCACCCCTGACCGCACGATTTGGCCGTTGTGAAGGACGGCTGTACGACCGGCAATGGAGCTGACAATATTCAAGTCATGGGTGATAAAGAGGCACGCGATGCCCTCGGCCGCCTGCAAGCGCATGAGAAGTCCGAGTACCTCGCGGGCCACCAGCGCATCCAGCGACGAGGTGGGCTCGTCGCAGACAAGCATCAGAGGGCGGGTGGCAAGCGCACGCGCGATGACGATGCGCTGTTTCTGCCCGCCGGATAGCTCAGCTGGGAAGCGCCGCGCCAGATCGCGGCCAAGCTCTACCTGATCGAGCATTTCCTCGACGCGACGTTCCCGCTCCCGGCCACGCAGGCCCTCGTAGAGCGCAAACGGTCGGCCGATGATATCTCCCTATGCGGTGCCTCGGATTAAGTGCGGTGTCGGGCGTCTGGTGAATGGTCTGGATGGCCCTGCGGTGGGCGAGGGGGCGGTCGTGAATAGAGGCGGCGAGGGGTTTTCCTTCGAACAATATCTGGCCGGAGGTTGGAAGGAGCAGCCCGTTTACGATCCGGCCGAGCGTCGACTTTCCTGATCCCGATTTCCCGACGAGCGCAAGCGTTTCTCCCCGGCGAACACTGAGTGAAACGTCGTTTACGACCGGCCGCGTTCTCTCGTAGCCGGCGGTCACGCCCAGCACTGCCAGAACCAGCTCGCTTTTTTTGGCTGGCGCGGTGAACTTGGGATTTCCTGCCGAAAGCAAAGCCCTGGTGTAAGGGTCAACCGGGTTGCGGATGAGGGTCGTAACCTTGCCTGCCTCAACAGTTCGTCCCCGGCGTAGGACATGCACGCTGTCGGCAATTTGTGCGACGAGTGGTAGGTCGTGGCTGATATAGATGGCCGATGTCGATTCCAGCGCGATCGCTTTGCTGATCGCACCCAGCACCTCACGTTGCGTCGTGACATCGAGGGCGGTGGTGGGTTCATCGAACACGATGAGATCCGGCCCGGCGCAAAGTGCCATTGCCGTCATGGCACGCTGCAACTGGCCTCCTGAGACTTCATGAGGAAACCTCACCGCAATTGTCTTTGCATCGAGGCCGAGCACATCGAGCAGAGCAAGGGCGCGTTCGGTCGCCGCCGCCTTGCTGAACCGGCCGCTACGCAGGCTTGATTCTATGATCTGGTCGATGAGCCTGAAGGCTGGGTTGAACGACGCCGCGGCCGATTGCGCGACATAGGCGATCCGCTGGCCGCGCAGCGCCTGGCGCTGCGGCTCGGGCAGGCTAAACAGGTCGATTCCATCGAATTGCACCGATCCACCGATGCGTTCGGTTCCGGGCCTCACATATCCGAGGGCGGCAAGGCCTATGGTGGACTTTCCCGCACCGGATTCACCTATCAGGCCGAGAACGCTACCGCGGTCGATGCTGAGCGAGACATCGTCCACGGTCAACGCCGATGCTCTGCTGCCGTTGGGCCGAATGCTGAGGTTGCGAATGTCGAGAAGGGTGGGGTTCATGTTTTCGGCCCACCACCGCGCCCGGCCGAGACCCAATCGACCAATGAGGTGACGGCAATGGCAAGCACTGCGATTGCCGCTCCCGGTACCAGGGCTGCCGTGATCCCGAACAGCAGCCCGTCCTTGTTCTCTTTGATCAGGCTTCCCCAGTCGGTCACCGGCGGTTGCACGCCCAGCCCCAAAAAGGACAGGGTGGACAGGAAGAGAACCGAGAAGACGAAGCGCAGGCCAAGCTCGGCGAGAAGCGGCGCCATGCCGTTGGGAAGGATCTCGCGCAGGATAATCCAGCTCGTTGTCTCGCCACGGAGATACGCTGCCTCGACATAGTCGAGAGCCGCTGTATCAGCCGCAATCAACCGTGCCAGGCGAAAGAAACGGGTCGCCTCCACAAGTGCTATGATCGCCACGATGAAGAAAACCGAGCGCGGCAGGATGGTGAGAAGCACCATTGCCAGAATGAGCGTCGGCATCGCCATGACGAGGTCGACGAAACGCGACAGAACCATGTCGAGCCAACCCTTGCGCAGCCCCGCGAGAACACCGAGGCCGGCGCCCGCCGCGAAGGCGATGAGGACGGCGGCAGCAGCCGTCAGTATGGTGACGCGAGCGCCCCAGACGAAACGTGACAAGAGGTCTCGGCCGATCATGTCGGTGCCGAGCAGATGGGATGCGGACGGCGGTTCCCAGCCGGGTCCGACGATCTCGTTCACGCCATGAGGCGCGATGATGGGCGCGGCGAGGGTCATGAGCAGGCAAACCCCGATCACTAGCAGCGACAGTATGACGGAAAATGGAAGCTTGACGGCGCTCACGATTGAAACCCCAGACGGGGATTGGCGAGCACGGAGAGCACATCGGCGCAGATATTGAGCCCGATATAGACACTGGCGAACAAAAGTGCGGTGGCTTGGACAACAGGCACGTCGCGATTGACGACGCTGTCGACCATGAACTGGCCCATGCCCGGATAGACGAATACGATTTCCACCACGACGACGCCGGCGATGAGATAGGCGAGATTGACCAGCACGACGTTGATGATTGGCGAAAGGGCGTTCGGTAACGCATGGCGCCAGACTACTGTGCCGTGCGGCACCCCCTTCAGCGCCGCCATTTCGATGAATGGCTTTCGAAGGACATCCAGCACTGATGCGCGCACCATTGTGGCGATGTGGCCCGTGACCACGAGGACGAGCGTCAGGCTGGGCAGCGTAATCGCGGCGATGCGGTTGCCAATGCTCATGTTCGCGAACACTGTGCTGCTGCTTGCGAACCATCCGAGCGAGATCGAAAGCACATAAATCAGCAGGTATCCGACAAAAAATTCCGGGAGCGCCACGAATGCGCGCGTCAGGAGCAGGATCGTCCTGTCGATGATGCTGCCACGATAACGAACAGACAGAAGCCCGAGAAGCACGGCAAGGGGCAGGGCCACGAGAGCTGCGGCCCCGGCAAGGAACAGCGTGTTACCCAGCCTTGCCGCGATGCTTGCAGCGACGCTCCTCCCATTCAGGAGGCTTGTGCCGAGATTGCCGTGAAGGAACGCGTGGAGCCAGGAGAGATAGCGGATGGGAAGAGGCTGATCGAGGCCAAGCCTTTGGCGCAGTTCTGCGAGCGCTGCAGGCGTGGCCGAGCGTCCGAGAAGTGCGGTTGCCGCGTCGCCAGGCAGAAGTTGGCTGCCGACGAACACCATGCTCGACAGCGCGAGCAACAGGCCGATCCCCGCGGCGAGGCGTCGCAAGATATAGCCGGCCAGCCCGCGTCGCCTTCCGTTTGTCTGCTCGGTCGTCAAGCCGTCGTTGGGCTCGGCAATGGTCATCAATACGTCTCCATGAGGCGAGCCGGCCGGAAAACCAGCCGGCCCGGAAGCCTTTGCTTATTCGTCGAACCACACCTTTTCGGCGGTGCGCGGGCCGATCTGGCCCGGGATTGCCTTGAAGCCCTGGAGGTTGGAGACGGAGGCGCTGATCTGTGCGGCATAGGCCGGGATGACCGAGCTATTTTCCTCAACGATCAGCACCTGGGCGTCGTGGTAGAGCTTCTTGCGCTTGTCCTCATCAAGTTCGCCGCGGGCCGCAAGAACCAACTCGTCGAAAGCCTTGCTCTTCCAGCCGGACTCGTTCCATGGGGCGTCGGAGAGATAGATCAGTGACAGCATGGCGTCCGCGGTCGGCCGCGCGGCCCAGCCGGTAGCGACGAAGGGATGCTTCAGCCACACGTCATTCCAGTAGCCGCCGGCTGGTACGCGGTTGACCTCGAAGGGGATGCCGGCCTTCTCTGCCGACTGCTGATAGAGCTGGGCTGCATCGACTGCGCCGGAGAAAGCCGCACCGTCGGCGGACGACAAGACGATCTTTCCGTCAAAACCCGCTTTCTTCCAGTGGAAAGCTGCCTGTTCCGGATCGTAGGCGTGCTTTGGCACGTCATTCGTAAAATAGCGATTGGAGGGGAAGATCGGATTGTCGTTTGAGACAGTCCCGGCTCCATTGAGAATGGAAGATACGATCTGCTCGCGGTCGATGGCATATTTCAGAGCCAGTCTGACGTCGACATTCTTGAAGGGGTCGGCGTCGGCACGGCCGACAAACAGGATGATCGAAGAATCCGCTTCCGTATGGAGTGTTATTCCCTGCTGTCCCTTCAGGCGCTGGGCGACGCGGGACTCGACATTGTTCACCACGTGCACCGATTTGCTGAGCAGTGCGGTGACGCGTGCGGATTTGTCGTTGTAGGCGACTGTCTCAACCGAATCGACGTGTCCGCGTTCCGGATCCCAGTAGTTCGGATTGCGCTTGGCGAGCGTGCGCACTCCGGGCTGGAAGTCCTCCAGAATGAAGGCGCCAGTCCCAATGCCTTTGTCGAAATTCTCACCATCCGGAGTGATGCCGAAATGGACGTCTCCCAACAGATAGGGGAAGTCGGCGTTCGCGCCGTTGAGCTTGAAGGTGACTTCATTCGGCACCGATTTCACGATGTCGGTCACGCTCAAAAGATAGCCTTTGCCAGCCGATTCCGATTTCTCGCCGCGGTGATGATTGAGCGAGTAGATGACGTCTTCTGGCGTCAGTCCCTTGCCGTTGTGGAACTGCACCCCCTTGCGGAGCCGGAAGATCCATTCGCTACCACCCTTCGCGGGCTCCCAGCTTTCGGCAAGACCAGCGCGCAGGCTGCCATCGTCGTTGAGGTCGGTTAGCGTGTTGAAGAGCTGGAGACCCACGTTGTAGGTGTAGGCTTCGAAATAATAGGCCGGGTCGAGGCGGTCGGAGGTCGAGGCGTTGTCGATCCCCAGAATCAGGTGTCCGCCTTTCTTCGGCCCGGCAGCGCGCGCCATGCTGGGAAGGAGCAATGTGCTTGCAGCGACGGCGGCGCTTGCCTTGAGAAAACGGCGGCGGTCCAGGTCGAGGGAGGTAGTGAGATGCGGATGTCGTATCATGGTAGACTTCCGAAGAGGGGGGAAGATCAGGCGGCGACCGGCCGCGGATCGAAGGTTTGACGGAGTTCTGCGATATGTTCCGGGCCGATGCCGCAGCACCCGCCGACGATCGTTGCGCCGGCATCGACCCAGCGACGAGCAAAGAGCAGGTAGCCGGGAGGATCGAGATCGTCGCGGAGGCCGCTCAGGCCAGCATTGGCAGGCAACGCCGCGTCTGGTTCCGGTTTCGGGACGAAGGCGTTGGCATAGACGCCGATCGGCGTTGAGAAGCCGCGTTTATCGAGCGCCTGGCGCGCGGTTCTGACTGCCGACTCCATGATTTCCGCCTGGCTGCAGTTGAACAGCAACGCGCCGGCGCCAAGTTCGGCTGCCTTTACCGCCGCATCGGCGACGGCTTCGCCAGATCGAAGCGTCGGTAGACTGCGCCCGGAAACTATATCCTCAACCCCCTTGCCATCTTCGAGGGTGAACGACAGCCAGAACGGACGGGTGTCGCTGCCCAGAACCGCGCGGATCGTTTCGACCTCACGGAGTGAACCCTGGGTCTCCGCCAGCCAGAAATCCACGTGCGGGCCTAGCCCCTGGAAGAGGACGCTGAGAATCTCTGGAGCCTTGCCCAGGTCGAACAGATCGGGACGATAGGAGCCAAAGACCGGGGGCAGCGATCCGGCGACACGAACATGGCCACCAGCCTTGGCGGAAGCGGCGCGCGCCAGCTCTCCAGAGAGTTTCGCAAGCGCGAGGCCATCTTCGGTGAAGCGTTTGTCACCGATGTGCAAGGGCCCCACGGCATAGCTGTTCGTGGTGATGACATCCGCGCCCGCGGCGACGAATGCGTCATGGGCTTTTTCGACGAAGCCCGGGGCTTCAATCAGCGCAAGTGCGGACCATTCGGGCTGTCGAAACGGCGCACCGCTTCTAAGCAATTCGCGGCCGATGCCGCCGTCGAGTATCGTCACTTTCTTCGGTATACTTATCCGTCCCAGATATTGAGCGCCAGAATTTTGAGCGCTGTCGAGTGTACGTGGGGATTTTGATAACTGAACACACCGCCCCGAATAAGTATATTTATTCCACATATTTTGGCATTTATAGAATAAATGCCTGTTTGATCTACTAAATAGACTGGTCGTTATGAGGGTATACTCATAAAAATGGACAAGCGGCGGCGACCGTCAAATTGACAGTGCCGCCGCCGTCCATGCTGCGAGAAGCTTTCCCTCGTTCTTCTGCGCAACATGACCGTTATATTTCTAATTGCCCGGACGTCGGTGCTCTTTCGACTGCGCCAACTACACGCCGGACAGCTGCAGCTTCTTTTCGCAGCGCAGCAACATTCCGTAGAGATCCCTGGGCTCGTCAGGATCTGCCAGCAAATCCAGTTCGGTAAACATCGCGAATTCAGCAATCTTGCCGCGGGCATAGCGCAAGGCCGAAAAGTCCTCGATTGCGAAGCCGACGCTATCGAACAGGGTGATCTGCTTGTCATTACTTCGGCCGATCGCATCGCCGGTCATAACCTGCCAAAGCTCAGTAACGGGATGCGACGCAGGAAGCTGCTGAATGTCGCCTTCGATCCAGGTCTGCGGTGGATACTCGACGAAGATGTCGGAGCGCAGCAGGACCTCTTTGCTGATCTCCGTCTTGCCCGGGCAATCGCCGCCTACCGCGTTGATATGAATACCCGGTCCGACATGATTGTCGGACACGATCGTGGCGTACTGTTTGTCGGCGGTGACAGTGGTGATGATGTCGGCGCCCTCAACGGCGTCGGCGACCGATTTGCATTCAACGATATTGAAGCCAAGCCCGGTTAGATTTCGTGTGCATTTCCGCGTCGCCGCTGGGTCAATGTCGTAGAGACGCAGTTCCTTGATTCCGAGGAGTGCTCTGAAGGCACGAGCCTGGAATTCACTCTGGGCGCCATTACCGATGATGGCCATCGTTCGTGAATTCGGTCGCGCCAGATATTTCGCGGCAAGAGCGGATGTCGCGGCGGTGCGGAGTGCCGTCAGGATCGTCATCTCCGAGAAAAGCAACGGATAGCCGTTTCCGACATCGGCAAGGACACCGAAAGCAGTGACCGTTTGACGGCCATCCCGGGTGTTCATCGGGTGGCCATTCACATATTTGAAGCCGTAGAGTGTGCCATCGCTGGTCGGCATCAGCTCGATGACGCCGTCGTTGGAGTGGGAGCCAACCCTGGGTGTCTTGTCAAAAATGGGCCAACGGCGAAAGTCCTCCTCGATCGCCACCGCGAGTTCTTTGAGGAATGTATCGATACCCACTTTGAGCACCAGTTTCATCATATGATCCACGCTTACGAACGGAACCACGTTTAGCTTGCGATCGACGGTCATTATTCCTCCGGTCATTCGACGGCAGATTTCAGGCAGCGCGGGTTGGCCGGTCCATGACCCGCTTTCCCATCAGACTTGCAACAAGATCGACTATGAGAGCCTTGCGGTTTTCCCGCGCTCATCGAGAAAGGGATTCAATTCGACCAGATCCAGGCTGGTGATGAGGCCGCTGTCGTGAAGCATTTCCATGATCAGGTGCGCTTCGCGAAACGTCGCGCCGCCGGGGACAGTCGTTCCAACGGCGGGTACGATTTCAGGATCGAGAAAGTCGACGTCGAAGCTGACATGCAACATCCCGTTCGCGGCGCGGACGCGCTCGAGGAACGTCTGGGTCACACTGGCGACCCCGTGTTCATCGATGGCACGCATGTCATGGACGGTTATCGATGAAGACCGCAGTGCATCCCGCTCCGCAGGGTCAACGCTCCTGATCCCAATCATGCAGAGGTTTTCCGGCGGGACAGCGTGATTCAGCGCTGGATAGAAGCCCTCGAATCCGCTCCGGCCAGTGTAATAGGCTACGGGAGTACCATGCAGATTTCCGCTGACGGTGGTTTCCAGCGTATGGAAATCGGTGTGCGCATCAAGCCAGAGAACAAATAGCGGGCGACCGTTCTCCGAGGCGCGCCGCGCTATTCCCGGGACCGTTCCTGCCGAGATCGTATGATCGCCGCCAAGGAAGATTGGCACGCTGTTGTTGCTGTGCTCATAAGCTGCCGCCGAAAGCAGCTTGATCCATGCCACCGTTTCACCGAGATGATGGACTGAAGCGTTCGGATGGGCGATCGCCGGAACAGACTTGGGACCGAGATTGCCGACGTCCCGAACTCTGTGCCCTAATTCTTCAAGTGCGGAGGCAAGACCCGCGATCCTGAGCGCGCTTGGACCCATCTCGCATCCGAGATGTCCTGCCCCAATTTGCAGCGGTGCTCCGACCAGTATGCATTCCATAACAATCTCCGGCAATGACCGCGATCTTGCAGCCGTCTCCAAGGCTTCGCCAGGTTCAGTAGTGAGCGGTGGCGATGAGCTCGATGAGCGTCGTGTCGCCGAGATCAGCGACGCCGATGGTCGCGCGCGCGGGCAACTCCTCTGGCGCGAACCACTCCTTCCACACCGCATCCATTTGCGGCTTCACGTTCATGTCGGTGATAAAGATCGTGGCGGAGAGCAGGTTTGAGCGCTTTGAGCCTGCTTCTTTGAGATATGCATCGAGCTTGATCAGGACCTGACGGGTCTGCCCTTCCATGTCGAGGCTTTCATCGTCAGCGACGATCCCGCCGACATAGGCGATGCCGTTGTGCTTCACGATGCGATGCAATGTCGGCATCCGGATAAGTCGCTCTGTCATGAGAAATTCCCTGCTTCGTTGGTGTCGTGATCGACAGGATCCCTGCCGGTTACCGCTTTCAGCGCGCGGGGCGTGTGCGGGAGATGTGCAAGTTCGGCAAGCCGAACGGGCTTGACTGGCGAACGAAGGCGATAGGTTCCCACGTCGCCGGGGCTGACCTTTCTTTCCTCCGCCATGATTTCTGTGACGGTCGCTGCACAAAGACGGCCCTGGCATTGCCCCATTCCGCAGCGAACAAATGTCTTCAACTGGTTTGGACCGGGCGGCCCAAGCGCAATCGCCTCCCGCAGCTTGCGGGCTGTGATTTCTTCACAGCGGCAGACGATCGTTTCGGGATCCGCCGGTGCGAGGAAGCCCGAACGGGGTGCGTAGAGAGCATCCAGAAACGCTCGTCCGCGCAGAAAGCGGCGGGCTTGCTTGTGCAGGGATTTGATCGACGTAGGCATTGCCGTCCTAGTGCCAAGACCCAAGTCAGAAAGCGCCGCCAGTGCGGCTATACGCCCGCTGACCTCGGCGGCTTGAGCCCCTGCGATCCCGGCTCCGTCGCCGGCGATATAAATGCCGGCGCTGGTGGTCCGACCTTCATGGTCTGCGACAGGCTCGAATGCACGCTGTTCGTCATTCCATTTCAACTCGCAGCCCGCCGCATTGGTCAGGCTCGTCGACGGAATTACCCCCTGGTGCAAGAGCACGGAGCTGGCCGGAACGACTTGTTCGTTACCGGTCGTGATGAAGCGCACGCCTTCGGCGCGCCCGGTGCCGGTAATTGCGATGGATCTGACGCCGGAAACCACCCGCACATGACGTTTTACCTTCGCCAGCAGGCCGATGCCTTTCAGCACGTAAGGTGAAGCCAAGAATTCGGGCATGTGTCGGAGCACGCCGACCCGGAAGGGAGATTGAGCAGTGTCGAGGACGGTGAGATCGGATACGCCTGCATCAACGAGCTGACTTGCCAGCAGATAGAGAAGTGGACCGCAACCCGCCATGACAACAGGTCCCGATGGCATCGCGCCGGCTGCCTTGAGGGCGATCTGAGCAGCGCCCGCGGTCATCACGCCTGGCAAGGTCCAGCCGGGCACCGGCATGGGTCGCTCCTGCGCGCCGGTGGCAAGAACAACAGCCTTAGCCTCAATCAGGCGGGCCGAGCCGGCCGCGGCCACGCCGACGACATTGCTGGTCTGACCCGCCGTCTCGTCCCGGCTCTCCAGGCTCCAGACCGTGGCGCGTGGCGCATAATCGATGTCGCTGAGACCAAACGCTTCTGCGAGCGGCTTTCCCTTCCAATAGTCGGGGCCGAGATAGGCTCTTCTGTCAGGACTGTTTCGTGTGATCTCGCGATAGATCTGCCCGCCCGGACGAGGGTTCTCGTCCAGTACCGCAACGCGGGCGCGAGCCGCAGACGCTTCGACGGCGGCCGCCATACCAGCAGGTCCCGCGCCGATGACGAGAAGGTCGTAGAAATCCAGAAGGTCCGATGCTGTTGAAACTTCGCGAAGGCTCATGGGACTATCCCCTCTTCGCTTGTGGCGACCTTCGGGAATGTGGGCGCGCCGATCTGGCTCAAAACCGTCATCCCATCTTCGACCTCGGTCAGACAAGCTTGACGATTCTGCACGCCATCCACGGTGACCAGGCACTCAAAGCAAACGCCCATCAGGCAGTAGGGCGCGCGCGGGCTTTTGCTGACGACGGATTGCCGAACATGGTCGATCCCCGCGGCCAGCAAAGCGGTGGCGAGCATATCTCCCCGCTCAGCCTGGATGACCTCGCCATCGAAGGTGAACTGGACGGGTTGCTCTATTCTATGCAGCCTGTTGAGCATGGAACCTCCGGGCGGAAAAGGCTGACAGATCGTCCTCAAGCTTTCCCGCAGCAATCTGCGGTGCCACGATGAATGCATGATTAGCAGCCAGGGTTACGCCGGAATGGCAGGCGACCAGGAAAGCACCCGGATAACGCTCGGAATGATCGTAAATCGGTACTCCATCGGCCGTCTTGACCCTGAAACCTGTCCAACTGCGCAGGACGTTCAGATCAGAAAGGGCGGGGAAAATTCTTAAGGCCCGGCTGGCAAGGACTGCGCTGATATCGGATGAGGATGAGATTTTGGTGCTGTCGATCTCTTCGCTGTCGCCGATCATGATCCCGCCTTCGTCGGCTTGCCGCATCCCGGCCGAGAGGCACGGTAGGGCGGTCTGGCTCTTTTCCGTGACGAGAATCTGACCCTTGCTACGCTTGAGCGGGCAAGACAGCCCCACCATTGGCGCAAGCCTTTCGTTTTCGAGGCCGGCGGCAAGAACGACACGGCGTGAGAATACCGAAAACCCATTACCCTTGAGAATGTAGCCTTCAGTCTTAGGCTCTATGGTTTGAACATGATGGTGTGGACGATAAGTCGCCCCTTGCTTTTCCATCGCGGCATGAAGCGCGTGGAAGAGGCGAAGTGCGTTCACGTGCCCGTCCGCGGCACAATAAATCGAGCCTACAACCTCAGCGCCGATACCCGGCACGCGGTCTAGCGTCTGCTGGCGATTCAAAACTTTAAATCGCGGAGCTCGACCATTTGTTTCGAGCGCAATGCTATCCATATCCGCGCGATTGGCTTCGAGTTCCTCATCGGAGAGTGCGAAGGTATATGCCCCATCCTGTTGAAGACCCACGTCGATGCCGCTGTCGTCGAACAGGGCTTTTGCCAGCGTCGGCCATCTCTTCGCGGACGCGTCCGACCAAAGAGCGTAATGGGGCGCATGCAGTCCCTTACCCTGCACCCAGACCAGCGCGAAATTGGCGCGCGAAGCACGCAGATCCAGATCCGCGCCGTCGAGGACGAGTGCCTTCGTTCCTGAGCGTGCCAAGCCCCAGGCAATGGACGCGCCAACCAGGCCGCCCCCGATAATGGTCATATCAACTTCGTACATCGCATCTCGGGCTTGTTTCGTATTTGCAGGTTCGGGATACGGCGCGAACGCCGTATCCCCTGGAAGCGACCGATCAATGGGGGGTGACGTCCACCTTGAACCACTTCAACGAGAGCGTCTTGATGGTGCCGTCTTCGCTCGCCGCCTTGATGGCTGCGTCAAAATCAGCCTTGAGTGCGGTGTCTTCCTTGCGAAGGCCAACAGCGACCACGCCGAACTCGCCACCGGAGAAAAGCGGCCCGACGATCTTCGCGCCCTTCATTTCCGGCTTCTCGATTGCCGCGGCGAGCACGGTTGCGTTTGCCAGAACAGCATCCAGGCGACCGCTGGTCAGGTCGAGGTTATGCTCCTCGACGGACTTGTATTCCTTGATATCCACGGAACCCTTGAAATACCTGTCCAGGAAGGTCGATGCCGTGGTCGATCCCTGCACACCGACCGAGGTGCCGTTCAGGAAGCTCGAGATGTCGGCAATAGCCTTCTTGGCGGCATCCGCCTGGGTGTCGAGCGAATAGGTCTCACCGGTACCCGGCATGTCCGCCAGCTTGCTGTCACCCATCACGGCAAAACCGTTGATGCCTGCTGCGTAGGGGATCGAGAAGCCGATCACTTCCTGTCGCTTCGGCGTGATGCTCATGGCGGCCATGATCGCATCGTACTTTTTGCCGGTCAGAGACGGGATGATGCCATCCCAGTTCTGCGCGACGATCTGGCATTTCGCCTTCATCTTCTCGCAAAGGGCATTCGCGAGATCGATCTCGAAGCCGTCGAGCTTGCCGCCCGGTCCGGAAAAATTCCAGGGCGCATATCCGCCCTCGGTTGCGATTGTAATCGACTTTTCCTGAGCCATCGCCTGGCCGGCGACCATCAGGAGCGCTGCACACAGGATAGATTTGAGTTTCATCAGTTCACCTCTGTTCATTTGTTTCCTGGACAAGCGAGCCGTGACGACTGGATCGTCAGTGGGATGCACCGCCGTCGCGCCGCAGGAATTGCCGAAAGCGATCCGTGCGGGGATGGGCGAACATTTCGGAGGATAGGCCTTCTTCAGCGATGACACCTTGGTGCAAGAAGACCGTTCGGGATGAGACATCCCGGGCAAAGTCCATTTCGTGCGTGACGATCAGCATGGTTCGGCCCTCGGCCGCCAGATCGCGCATGACCTTGAGAACTTCGCCGACCAGTTCCGGATCAAGAGCCGACGTCGGCTCGTCAAAGAGCATGACATCCGGTCGCATCGCCAGCGCACGGGCAATCGCCGCACGTTGCTGTTGGCCGCCGGACAGCTCGGATGGGTAGGCATCGCGCTTGGAGCCAATACCAACGCGCTCAAGCAATGCCTCGGCTTCATCGCGGCATGATTTTCGGTCACGGCCCTGAACGTGCAAAGGCGCTTCCATGACATTCTGGAGTATCGTCAGATGTGACCAGAGATTGAAGCTCTGAAAGACCATGGCGGCCCGCTCGCGCAGCCTGTTGACCTGCTTGATATCCTTCGGACGAGCAGGCCGGCCGACCCGGTGCTCCAGAGCAATGTCTTCGCCCATGATCGCGACGCTGCCGGCATTCGGGACTTCGAGCATGTTGACGCATCGCAGAAGCGTTGACTTCCCAGACCCGGACGAGCCGAGGATCGAGATCACCTCGCCCTCGTTGGCCGTTAGCGATACGCCATGGAGAACCTCCAGGTTACCGAAGTTTTTCCTGATATCTGTCAGCTGAACAGCTGGGCGAGCGGGATTAGGCATGGAGTTCGCCTTTTCGTTCGACGGGAGTGGACGTGCGTCTTCCCTTGCGTCGCTCGGGCCATAAAGCCCATTCGAGCAACGTGAAGAGGCGCGCGACGATGAAGTTGAGGATGAGGTAGATTGCGCCGGCACAGGCAAAAACCTCGACGGTGCGATAGCTTTCCGAGATCAGTTTCGCGGCAATTCCGGTGATTTCCATGATGGTGATGGTGGAGGCGAGAGAGGTCGACTTGACCATCAGGATCACTTCATTGCTGTAGCCTGGCAGCATCTGGCGTATCGCCTGCGGGATGACGATGCGGCGAAACAGTTTAACTTTGGCCATGCCGCACGCTTTCGCGGCCTCAATCTGACCCGCCGGCACGGAGAGCAGTCCGCCACGCATGATTTCAGCGGTGTAAGCAGCCGTATTCAATGCTAATGCCGCCATCGCGCACCAATAGGCATCGCGCAGGAATGGCCAGATGAAACTATGCCGAAGATCGGGAAACTGGCTGAGGCCATAATAGATGATGTAGATCTGGACGAGGAGCGGAGTGCCTCGAAACGCGAATATGTAGAAGCGTGCCGGGAGGTCGAGCCACCAGAGCCGTGACACGCGCATCAGCGCCAATCCGAAAGCGAGAATTGTTCCAGCTGCAACGGAGAACATAGCGAGTTTGAGCGCGAGCGGTATTCCGCCAAGCAATGTCACGAAGGTTTGCCAGAGAAACGCGGGATCGAACGGCATTACACGCCCCTCCGCAGTCCGCGCATGGAGCGCGCCTCAGCCAGGCGGAAAGCCTGTCCTGAAATGAAGGTTATAAGCAGATAGAGCGCCGCGGCGGTGAGGTAGAAACTGAACGGCTGGCGCGTCGAACCCGAACCGACCTGCGCCTGGCGCATCAGCTCGACGAGGCCGATCACTGAGATAAGGGCGGATTCCTTCAGGACGAGTTGCCAGACATTGCCAACGCCGGGCAGGGCATACCGCGCTGCCTGCGGAAGAACGATGCGCCTGAACAACAGCAGGGACCCCATGCCGTAAGCCCGGCCGGCTTCGACCTCGCCTTTGTTGAGAGCCAGAACCGCCCCGCGCAGGACCTGTGTTTGGTAGGCACCTGAAACCACGCCGATGGCAAGCGCGCCTGTCAGAAACGCCGGAGCGCCGACGAAGCCGCTACTCCCGAAGAGCGAAGCGACGCCTGATATCACCGAGCTCGATCCGAAGTAGAACAGATAGATAACCAGTAGGTCGGGTATGCCACGAAGGGCTGTGGTGTATCCTGATGCCGCTGCCTGCAGCGCTCGAGAGCCGGAAAAACTGGCAGCAGCCCCAAGACAGCCGAAAACGAGACCTAATGCGAAGCCGCTGAATGCCACAGCCACCGTCATCGCGGTCGCTCGGAGCATATCGCCGCCCCACCCGTCGGGGCCGAAACCCATGAGTTGAGAGTAATCCATAGCGTTCCCTGCGCGCGAGCGTTTCGCCGCACGTCCGATCCCGGTTGGTCCGGAAGAGTTGTCATTTATGAGGCCAGGTTTACATTCGGCCCCCATTAGGTCAAATTCATAATTGCGGGTTGAGAATAAGCAGATATTATGGTGGGCTATGAACCTGAGACAGGTCGAGGCATTTCGTGCCGTCATGTTGACCGGGCAGATGACCGCGGCGGCAGAGCTGATGTTGGTCACCCAGCCAGCCGTCAGCCGCCTTATCAAGGACTTCGAGCATGCTGTTGGGCTTCACCTGTTCGAAAGACGCGGAAACCACATTATTCCCACACAGGAGGCAAAGACCCTCTGGAAAGAGGTCGACAGGGCATTCGTCGGGCTCCATCACATCGCCAACCTTGCCGCCGATATTGGCAGACAGGCGGCCGGCACCCTTCGCATCGCGGCGATGCCTGCTCTGGCGAACGGCCTTCTGCCACGGTTTCTCGCTGAGTTCCTGCACGACAAACCCAACCTGCAAGCGTCGTTGACAGGGCTTCCTTCCACCATGGTCATGGAAGCTGTCGCTTCCGGCCGTGCCGACATTGGCTATGCCGATGGCCCTTCAGATCGGCCCGGTTTTCTTCTGGAAACCCGTTCGCTTGCTGCAATCGTCGCTATTCCGATGGGACACAGGCTGGCTGCTCTCGAGCGGATAACCCCTCAGGACCTGGCTGGAGAACGGATTATAAAACAGGAAACAGGCACACTCTTCGCCATGCGGGTCGAGGTGGCCATTGGCGGTATCCAGCGGCGGCCCTCTCTTGAAGTCAGCCTGTCGCATACAGCACTCAGTCTCGTTCGTGCGGGCGCGGGGATCGCCATCATCGATCCCGCCGCAGCCATTGAATTCAAAGACAGGATTGTGCTGAGGCCATTTTCGACTTTCATTGACGCCGGCTTTCTTGAAGTCCGCTCAGCGAATGGGGTTCCCTCTACGGTAGTGGATCGGTTCGCCTCGGAGTTCTGGAGCTTTCATGATGATCTTATGATCCGGAACGGATTGATGGGATCAGATGATGCTGGCGTCGAGGGAGACGCGATCGTCAAACCGACGGACGCAAATGATGGAAAATAGCGCCAACCGTTGCCGAGATCGATCTTCTTATGGCTAACGCGACCGCCATTTCGCGAGCTGCCTATGCCCTGGCGCTCAAAATCCAGCCCAATTTTCGGTTTTAGCTCTTGAGGCCCGTAGCTATGACACTGTCCAATAACGAGAATTCGCACCTTTCGAAAACAGGCCGAACTGGCGATTTCGCGGACGTCCACATCGGCATAATCGGGACAGGTACAATCGCTGGAATGCTGGTGCACTGTTTCGATCGTGCCGTGCCTGACACCCGCGTCCTGGTTGCGGGACGCAATGACCTTGCGGTCTCCGAACTGGTGACCACCGCCAGCAAATGAGCCTTGCTGAGGACGTCGAAACGCTTCATGGCTTCGCAAAGCTTGACGCGGACGCTGTTGTATTTGCCCCCTTCGTCGTCAGCGATCTCCTCCATCGTCTTTGTCCGGAAGAGTTGCCACTTATCAGGTCACGTTTTTATCGGACCCGCATTAGGAGGTCGCTTTTACATTTCGTCCGATATAAACAACATAAAGTAGTCCAACCGTTGCCGAGATCGATCTTGTCATGGTAACGCGACCGCCAATATGTGAGTTGGCCTCGACTCGGGCGCTCAAGTTCACCACAAATCCCACCTGGGATGTTCGAAGCTTGTCACCGGGGCAACGTAGCTAGGCGGGGCGGCGGGCAGGATATATTGAGGTGTAAACCTCAACAGGAACACATTCTACAGCCAAAAGACATGTCCCCTGTTGTTGCTTGCAAAAGCGCATTTTGGTGGTCACCATACAGCATCAGGATGGCGTCTACGCGTGGGTCCAGTGGAAAGGATCACTGCATATTCTTCCTAGATTCCTTAAAAATTCAGGGCGCGCCTCCGTCAACGATGGGCCATTTATGGGACCGGTAAAGACGGATCTGTAGTGGAAAACGCGAGAAGTTCACGCCGGATTGGGACCAAAAGTTGGACCGCCGAAAAACTCCGGCGATCCAACGTGGTCGATCAAGTTTTAGGGGTGAGAGCAGTCGATCAAATACTATTCCTCTCAAAACTGATGCGCTCTACAATCTGAAATAAAGTCGGACATTATGCAGATTAATCAATGATCTAAATACTTGTGCATTGCGAAGCCTAGTCTCAAACTGCTGAAGCGAGCTTTGACCGCCAGACTTGGTTAAGGGCTTACAGTGTTAAAGGGAGTGCACTCGGTTCCACCCATCTCGCGTCAATGCATCGGCTTGGTGCAGACTGTTAGAATTTCGAGTAAGTATTATTATGCCTCCTCCCGACTTGGCGATGCAGAATAGCGAGTCTAGTGTGGGACGAATTTTTTAATTCATCACCTCGCGATCTTCATAAATTCGGTAAGGATATGGCATCTCATGCATAGGATACTGGTGCAATTTTTAACTTTTACGGAACAACAATTTTATATATTTTGCTGCGATAAAAATTCCGAAGTTTCTTAAAATAATCATAATAACATAAAATGAGTTTAATAACAGTAATATATTGCAGATGTTCGTGACATAAGAGGGCCGCAGCCATGATATTTTACACGCACGGATTTATTCAATAAACATCACACAACAGAAAAAGAAAGCACACGGATCGCCTTCAGGCGTCATAATATGTTACATTACATCCAACTCACTAGGAGCCGAAATTCAGTTTCCATTGAGGGCTTTCACGATACGATATGGGTTCGCATCATGTAAGTTTAGAGAAGCAAGAGTCCTGCCAGTTGCAAAAAGATCCTCGTTGAGGACGTCACTGGCCTCTTTGATAACCGAACTCATTGCCGGAGCCTCCACGCCGGCCACCTGTGCTATCTGAACCCACAGCACCATGATGTGCTTGACATCTTCGGTTAGGTAGCGGTGATGCATAGTTGTAGGTGTTTCGATTTCAGCATACCCATCGTACGTCTCATAAAATTCCTTCGAGTGAGTGGCCTGCCCGCCATACCATTTTTTCGAATATGCGAAATCTGTTTCAGATTCTAAGCCGAGCGCATCAACAATCTCAAGGCGTTCTCGGTCTATTGCGAGAACGCGCTCGATGGCCTGCGGCACAAACTCCCTGTAGAACTTGGGAAGCGGGCTTATGCCTTGTTCTATTGCCTCTCTTGCCACTAGGATCCCAGGAGGATGTGCAACTGGGTTGCAATTTGACAAAAATATCGAGGCCGTATCACGGTACCACTGCAATGGGTTTGGAAACAGTGCCTCAAGGCGACTTTTGACATCAATGCTGAGAGGTCGTGTTGATGCAACCTCGAAGGTGGTTTTCAAACCGAGCATGTGAACGTGTTTGCCGATACGGCGGCAGGCATAGGGGGATGTGGTCGATTCAATGACTGCGACAGGTGAATGACTAGGGAATAAGACAATTCTGCAAGTGAGGGAGGTTGCACTACCCGGCAACGCGACGAGCACAGATTTGCTCAGATCGAACTTCACCAACTGGCGGAGAATTCCCTCCTGCCCAAGGGTTGGAACCGTCAGAAAAATGAATTCCGCATTCGAAATCGCGGTTTCAAGGTCATCCTCCAGCTCTGGAGTAAAGCTGCCTCCATAGTTTGGTCCGACCAGTTCCAGAGTGCCAAGCCCCCTCACTTCATTGAAATTTCTCCTATTAGAAGTTGGTGCCCAGACAACTGCGTTAAATTTGTTGTTGAGCCTCGTCGCGACATCGCCAGCAAAGGTAAGGGCGAGGTTTCCCGCACCGAGAATTGCTATTTTAGCCATTATGAATTGGTTATAGGAAGGGTTCGATTGGTGTGAACTTTCCTCGCTCGTTGGCCTTTAAATAGCGAAAGTGGTTGGTTGGGCTATCCTGCCTGCCAGCGTGGTTGTGACGACTTTTGAGTGCAGGTAGATCACTGCCTACGTCAGCTCCCTGACTTTCTTGCCCACAATTGTTTTTTCAATGTGCGTGGTTGTTGAAACGGAGAAAAATGTCCCCACCACAGCGATGTATCACGCACCACTGCACACTCCCAACCGTCGGTCTTCGAGCAAGAAATTCGTCGTCCTACGTAAGCGCTCACGTCTGTTAGACACTCAAAGTCCGTCCTCAATTTATAAGCCGAGCATGGCTACTGTTCGACGTTGCAAAGTCAGAGATAGCGGCCTAAGTCCGCAGGAAGTTGCGGCGTGTGGGGCATACCCTTAGAAAATCGGGCGAGCTTATCTGCAAATGTCCTATGCTGACGAGCGCGTTGTTTTCGTGAAGGGTCGTAATATTGTTGTCGCTGCTAGAACTTTTCTTTCGATGGTCCGCATATCTTTATCGCATGCAGAAATTTAAATCGCAGAGCGACTTTAGTGACAACAGCGGAAGGATGGATTGGAGCCCATTGCATTTCAACACTATTGATGTAAAAAATCCTCGACATGACGTCTTCCGGAGGTAAGCGCTTACGTGCAGCGGAAGACTGCTACTCGAGTGCAAAGCGATGCAGATGTATCGGTTACCTCAACAGGACGGTTGCCAATAAAATCTACCTTAATTGGCTGGTCATGGGATGCGGACACTACAGTCAAAATTTGCAATTATAATCGTCGTTCAAAGTCAATAATGCCAACCGAAATGGCGTCATTGCTTGCGTTGGTCTAAGCCTCCTATTTCTCTATTTAAGTCATGCAATACAGAGTCAATAATGCTTATCTTTGAACCACAATCTCGAAATATGTTAGACTGTCGCGCCCATCCATTGGAACACCCTCAACTTGTCCTGGCCAGAGAGATGCTCAAAGCGACGCATGGAAATGTATTTTGTCCTGGCAATGAGATGGTAGCAACAGAAACTGCCTTACCAGTTTTCCTGTATGGAACGGCTGCCCTTAACCTTCATGAGCTTATAAATCATGCTGATGGAACGTTTCCGCTGCAAGAGGCGCTCCCATACGAATTCTGGGCATTGAATCCCAGCGTGGTCGGACCTTCAGGTATAGCCGCTTCTCGCGGGTGGACACACTATGTCGCGCTCTTGGCTAGCGACAAATTCCACTACAAACCTTATGGAGATGGAGCCACCATGTTAGTCAGAAGGGGCGCAGGTGACGCCAACTATCCAGTGCTCGTGTTTGGTAACCTCTCTTACTAGAGGCGCGCCTACATCTCGTGTGCTTACTATGCGCCTCTTAATATCTAAAATAAAGGCGCCAGTCAGCTCTTGCTATCATATGTGTAATTTTCTGTTTTGTCTCCTGTTTAGGAGATTATATTGTAATGTGTGATAGATGAATAATACTATGTTCTTCTCTATTTTCATAAATATGAATTTTAAAATTTTCTACTTAAAGCAAATCGTTAGACTTAATCAGTGTTAATAATCTTTTTACCACTCGCACTCTTTCATGAAACAATATCAGGAAACGCTATGTAATATCTATCTGATTCCTTACGATCACCGACGGCCTACAACAAAAACAAAATATTCTAAAACCGCTTAATAATGATATAGGGCATGTTTGATAAAGTGGATCGATCCTGTCGCTGGACCCGTGTTATGTTGGTGGTGGAGTCTTTCTTGATGGGATAGATCACTACATACGTCAGCCGCGCAACTTCGTTGCCTAAAAATTAATACCCCTAGGTATGAGGGTGAGGTGAGGAAAAATAGGCATGCTCATGTTCAATAAGCGACAAAAGTCAGATCGGTCATCTGTCGTATGGGGTTGTAAATAGAGAGCGGGCAAAATCCAATAACCGTACAAAATTGTCTGAGGCGAAGTGTTAGTCATGGTGGGTTGCAGTTGTTCCTGCCCGAGAGCGGGACTTCCAATCCCGCCCGGCTCAACCGTGACGCTGTGCCCGATGGCCATCATGTCTACAGGACCAAGCCGGAGAGGGCAAGATCCACCGGGTTCGTACGGCTGGCGCGTGCTTTGCTCGTGTGCTTGCCGATACCGCATATGGCTTGAGTGCGCCGTGACCATCCCAGGTGAAGGTAACGGAAACGGCAACGGCAACGGCAACGATTGACAACGATTGACAGGATGTATTGCAATGTCATCTTCGTGCATTCACGGGTTAGTTTGTGCACTCGTGGATTAGTTCGTTCATTATTATAGTCGATCGTTTGTCTGCACTGCATTAGACGTCCTATTTGCTCTCATGCTGCCCGCAAAGCAGCAACCAAGCTGGGATTTTGCCCTTCGCCGAGCAGTCCCTGATCGTCCATGATCGGATGGGCGACGGATACGATGTGGGCGTTGATCCGTTTGAGATCGCGCAGGATGTCGAGATGAAGCGAACTGGTTTGCAGGCTGTCGGCGTGTCCGTGACGCAACCGCTCAAGGTGACGCTGGGAAGATCGTTTCTCCATCTGGCGCACCTCGATCTTGCGTTCCATGAGTTGGCGGGCAAGGCTAATGTCACGGGTGACCAGGATCGTCTGTGCGATCCTGAGATTGTCTATGGTCAACTGGAAAAGCTGCTGAAGCTCGGCAAAGCCGTCGTCGGAGAACTTGAGGCCGTGCCCGATCTTCTTGGTCACGGCCTGCAAGAGGCCTTTCTCGATGATGTCACCGATATGTTCGAGGTTTATGGCGTAGTCGATGATGACGATCGAACGGCGCCCTTCGTCTTCTGACAATCCGGTCTGGCCAAGTTTGGAAAGGTAGACCTTGACGTCTTGTTGCAACCGGTCGACCTGACGTTCGACCTGGGAAATGTCCTTCAGGCGTGCCGCGTTGTTTCGTTCAAAAGCGTCCGAGACCTTTAAAAGCATTCTCTCGATCAGATCTCCGACACCAAGCACCTCGCGTGTAGCGCTGGTGAGGGCCACGATGGTGTCGAGAGCTCATCGACGTCGAGAAATTTCGGGCCGTTTTCCGCCTGGGATAGATCAGGGATTAGTATGGTCATCCAGCGTGCGATGAGCCGCGAAAAGGGCCATGCGGCCAGCGCGAGAGCGATGTTGAAGGCCAGATGCGCATCGACAGGAAGCTTGGATTGGGGCAGGGGTAAACATAGCCAGCCAGTCGGCAAGAAACCCGGCTCCGGGAAGGGCGACGACGCAGCCGATGGCGCGAACGAGCAAGTTACCGAGCGTCACACGCCGGGCGGCTGCTGATCCCGACAAGGCGGCAATCACCGGCGGTACCGCGCCGCCCAGATTGGCGCCGAGAACCAATGCGACGACGAGGCCGCCAGATAGAATTCCGGTGGAGGCCATCGACAGGATAAGAACGACCGCTGCGAGGCTTGAGGACGATGCAAAGGCAATCGCCGCCGAGAAGATCATGGCGACCGGCCATGCATTATCAAGGAGCCCGATAAAAGCTGCAAGTGCTGGTGAATGGCGCAACGGCTCGGTCGCTGCACTGAGAAGATGAAGAGAGAGCAACATCAGCGCGATACCGATCAGCGCGGTTCCGGCGCCCTGACGCGACGTTGTCCCGCTTCGATAAAGGATGATTCCCAAAGCAAGCAGGACGGGCGAGACCCATTCGATTCCGGTTGCAACGATCCAGGCTGTTACCGCGGTGCCGACATTAGCCCCCAGCAGCACGACCTGCGCCATGCGCGGCTTGATCAGTTCTCGCTCAACAAATGAAGAGACCATCAGCGCTGTGGCCGTGGAACTCTGCAGCGCTACGGTCGCCCTGCGAAAGGCCGAACAAGAGCAAAGCAACTGCCCCGAACAGGTTGATCATGACGGTTGTCGATTCCAACGCCGCCCTCCTCAGTCTAAGCCGGTTTGGTCTGGAATCTCGAAAAGAATCCGTGAGAGTGGAGGCAATGAACCGGTGGGCGAGCCGGGAGGAAAGCTGCCCACCGGCCTCCCGCCTGCGCCGCCTTGCAGACAGGAAGAATTTCCTGGAGGTCCAGAAGTTCGAGGCCATTCAGCTTCAATTGATCGTGCACGTGGCACAGAAACTCTCCCAAAGTTCATCTCAGGCAAAACAGGTGCTTTCCCCATTTGGCCTGAGAAACGAATGAGCGTTTTCGCTCACTCTACCAATCGCTTACAGGGCGGACGCGGCCGTATCGATGCTCAGTAACGAGGCGTTCTGCGCCGTAGTACGTTGTTGCAATGCAACAAAACTGTCATCAAACTTTCATTTGACGAAGAACGATAACGCTCATAATGTGAGCGATATAGATCATTCTTGGGTGAAAGGGAAGTGGTGTGTTCAACTCGACACAGGACCGTCAGGCTAAAATCGTCGAGCTGTTGCGAGGCGAACAGTTTCTGTCCATCGGGAAACTAACCGACCACTTCCAGATTTCAGTGGCGACTGCCCGGAGGGACCTGAGCGAACTCCATGAGGCCGGTCTTCTGCGCCGGACACACGGCGGAGCGGTCAGCGTTTCCCAGGTCGCTCAGGATAAACCGAACGCGGCTCGAGCGGTTTCGCACCAGGCCGAGAAAGCGGTTATAGCTGCGGCGGCCGCAGCAATGATAAATGATGGCGACGCTGTTCTGTTAGATGCTGGCACCACTGCCCTAGAAGTCGCAAAGCAAATTTCAGGGCGCGCCGGCCTGACGCTGATTTCGAACGGCGCAGACATCATTGCCGAACTGATCCGAGGCGAAACGCAAAACGTCTATTCAGTCGGCGGTGAGTATACCGAAACCAACCGGTCCTTCAGAGGTCCGCTCGCCGAGCAGTTCATTCGACAGTTCAATGTCGACAAGCTGATCCTCAATGCCAGCTCGATCGATCTGGATCGGGGACTGATCTGCACGGCGTCGCCACTGAACGCGAGCGTCCAGAAGGCGATGGTCGAGGTCGCAAGCCGCGTCATTGTCGTTGCGGATCATTCAAAGTTCACGAAATCGAGCCTCTCGGTGACCGCCAGGATAGAGGACGTCGGGGTGATCGTCACCGATGCCGGCGCCCGAAGCATCATCGAGACAGTACCGGAAAAGCTGCGGAAGAAGTTCGTAATCGCGAACTAGGTTCGAAGTCCGCGCAATCGCACAAACACTCTTTAGAAAGAGCAGGGAGAGGACAACCAGATGCTTAAGACCAATCGCAGAAGTTTTATGATGGGCGCCGGGGCGATAGCTCTTGCGTCAACCGCAGGCGGAAATCTTGCATTTGCCGCGGATCGTCGCGCATTGCGCATCGGTGTAAATGGGCTGCCCCCGTCGCTGGAGCCGATCAACGGGATCAGCAACACCGGCCCGCGTATCATCAACCAGATTTTTGATACCTTGATCCGACGCGACTATTTTGCGGATGGCGCTAAAGGCAACAATATCAAGCTTGTGCCGGCACTCGCTGAAAGCTTCGAACGGATTGACGACAAGTCTATCCGGTTCAAGCTTCGGCAAGGCGTCAAATTCCACAACGGCACCGAGATGACGGCGGAAGATGTTGCGTTCACCTTCTCTTCCGAGCGGCTGTGGGGCGACGAAGCGATCAAGACTGTTCCGAATGGCCGAAATTTTTCTCCCAACTGGGACGAGCCGGTCGTGGAAGACAACTACACCGTCGTTCTGCGTACCAAGACGCCTTCCTATCTTATCGAGAAATATCTCGGCTCCTGGCTCGGCCCGATCGTCCCGAAGGAGTATTACAAGAGCCTCGGTGCAGTTGCTTTCGGTAACAACCCGATCGGTACCGGCCCATACAAGTTCAAGGAGCTTGTCGCGAACGATCATGTGACGCTGGAAGCGAATGACGGTTACTGGGGCGACAAGCCTACGGCCTCGACAATCACTTACCAGGTCGTGGCGGAGCCAGCTACGCGCGTGGCCGGTCTAATCAGTGGTGAGTACGACATCATCACCACCCTGACACCGGACGACATGGCGCTGGTTGACGGCTACTCTGACCTCGAAACGCGTGGCACGCTGATCGAGAACGTGCATATGTTCACGTTCAACATGAACCAGCCAATCTTCCAGAACAAGACTTTGCGTCGTGCTCTGGCGCTTGCCGTCAATCGGCCGCTGATGGTCGAGGCTTTATGGAAGAACAAGGCTTCCATACCGAACGGCTTCAATTTCCCGCACTACGGTGCGAGCTATGATCCGGAGCGAAAGCCGATGGAATATAATCTCGAAGAGGCCAAGCGTCTCGTCAAGGAAAGCGGTTACGACGGCACCCCGATCACCTATCATACGATGGGCAACTACTACGCAAACGCCGTCCCCGCATTGATGATGATGATTGAGATGTGGAAAGCCGCCGGCATCAACGTCGTGCCGAAGATCTTCGCGCCGGGGACGACACCCAAGGACTCCGACATTCTTATCCGCAACTGGTCGAATGGCCAGTGGCTGACGGACGGCCTCACAACGATGGTATCGGAATTTGGTCCTGGCCGAGGTATCCAGAAGCGCTGGGGTTGGAAGGCACCCGCAGAGTTCAACGACCTCTGCGACAAGGTGGCCCAGCTGAAGGATGGCGAGGAGCGTTCCGCAGCCTTCAACCGCCTTCGTGATATCTTTGAGGACGAAGCTCCTGCTGTCCTGATGTATCAGCCTTACGATGTCTACGCTGCCCGCAAGGACGTCCAGTGGAGTCCCGTTTCATTCGAAACCATGGAATTCCGCGGAAACCTCAATTTCAAATAACAATCCAACAAGATGGCGGTGCGCATCCGTGCGCACCGCTCAGGGAGGATGAAATGTCTACTTTGTTGAATGTTCGTGATCTCGTGGTCGAGGTGCCGGCCCGCAATATCAGGATTATCGACGGCGTCAGTTTCTCTTTGGAAGCTGGCCAGACGCTGGGGCTTGTTGGCGAGTCTGGTTGTGGAAAGAGCATGACGTGCTATGCGGTGGGCAACATGCTTCCGCGGGGAATTGCGAAAGCCGGCGGATCGATCGAGTTCGGAGCCGGCCGGACGGCGTCCGACAAAAACGGCAAGCCGACCATCGCGATGATCTTTCAGGATCCGACAAGCAGCCTGAACCCGGTCCATACGATCGGCTACTACTTGGAATCAGCTCTTTATCGCCACCAGGGCCTGAAAGGCAATGATGCTCGGCTGGAAGCGATGCGCCTTCTTGAGCGCGTCGGTATCGATCGCGCCAAGAGTCGGCTGCGATCCTATCCACATCAATTCTCCGGCGGCATGAACCAGCGCGTTATGATCGCTCATGCTCTGGCAGCCAGGCCCCAGCTTTTGATCGCCGACGAGCCGACGACTGCGCTCGACGTGACGATGCAGGCACAGATCCTTCATCTGCTCGAAGAATTGAAAGCCGAGACTGGCATGGCGCTGATTATAGTATCTCACGATCTTGGCGTGATCGCTCGTCTCGCCGACAGGGCGGCAGTGATGTATTGCGGAAAAATCGTTGAGACGGCGCCCGTTGCGGAATTGCTGGAAAGGCCGGCTCATCCGTATGCTCGCGCGCTGATCGAATGCATGCCGAGTATCGAGGCGAAGGATATCGAACCGCCAGTCCCGATCCCTGGTTCAGTACCGCTCCTCGATAACCTTCCCCAGGGCTGTTATTTCCACCCGCGCTGTTCGCGTGCGACGGCAGAATGTTCGGCGCGCTTTCCTGCGCCTGCGAATGTCGGCCTCGCCCATGAGGCGGCCTGTTATCATCCGGTGGCTGCATGAGCCCGCCCCTCCTCAAGACACGTGACCTGTCGAAGGCCTTCGGGCAGAAGACCGGCTTTTTCTCGAAATCCACCAGCCTGTTTGCTTCCAGGGAGATCAACCTGGAACTGGCGCCCCGCGAGAGGCTCGGCATTGTTGGGGAATCCGGAAGTGGCAAATCGACACTCGGAAGACTTCTCCTCGGCCTGACACCACCGACCAGCGGTGACATCTGGTTCGAAGGCGTGAACCATAAGGAGCGAACTGCTCAGGACTGGAAGAACTTCCGCATACGCACCTCGCTCGTCCAACAGAATCCTTTATCGGCTTTGAACCCGCAGATGACGATCGGCGAGCAGATTGCCGAGGGCCTTGTTGTCCATCATGTGACGAACCGTGCGGTTGCCTATGAGCGGGCTGCGGCCATGCTTGAGCGGGTCGGCCTCTCGAGTGTGATGATGGACCGTTATCCGCACCAAATGTCTGGCGGCCAAAGACAGCGCGTCGTTATCGCTCGGGCTCTCATCCTTGATCCGAAGCTGGTCGTCTTCGATGAAGCCGTGTCCGCTCTCGATGTGTCCGTTCAGGCGCAGGTTGTGGCGCTGCTGCGGGAACTCTGGCGGGACTTAGATCTTGCCTACGTCTTCATTACCCACGACCTTCGCATTGTCCGCCATGTCGTTGATCGCATTGCGGTGATGTATCTGGGGCGCCTCGTCGAAACCGGTGATATTAGGTCGGTCTACCACTGGCCGCGTCATCCTTATACACGTGCGCTTCTCGCATCTGTCCCCACCATGGATCCGACTGTCCGTAACGTCGAACCGCCGATCAAAGGCGAGCTGGACATAACGAAAGCTGGTCACGGGTGTGCTTTTCGATCGCGCTGTCCGTTTGCGATCGACAGATGCGCCAATGAGACGCCAACACTTCGATCCGTCGGGGACCAGCAGGTGGCATGCCATAGGGCTGAAGAGTTCCCGCAATCAATCGCTTCGTTGCCGGCAGACTCGCAGCAGAAGGAGATTGCCTGATGGTGGCATTTATTTTCGCTCGGCTGGCTAGAGCGCTCACAGTACTGGTCTCTACCGTCACGGTCGTTTTTGTGGTACTACGTCTCAGCGGCGATTCCGCTCAGCAAATGCTGACGGACAGCGCTTCGCCGGAAGCACTAGCCGCGTTCCGGGCCAAATGGGGCCTTGATCGATCGATTTTTGAGCAGTACCTGCTTTATGTTGGGAATGCGTTGAAAGGCGACTTCGGAACCTCGTACGCTGACGGACGCGAAGTTTTTGATGTTGTCAGCGAGCGTATTCCCAAGACACTTCTTCTAACAGTCTCGGCATTCTTCCTAAGCATGCTGATCGGGATCCCAACAGGCATCCTCGCTGCTGTCAGGCGCGAATCTGCCATTGATAAAGGGGTCATGGCTGGTGCCGTTCTCGGGTACAGCATTCCCAATTTCTTGCTGGGTTTGATTTTCGTCTTCGTGTTCGCGGTCTGGCTTCGCGTCTTGCCGAGTTCAGGAAGTTCGTCGTGGAATCACGTAATCCTGCCGGTGGCTACTTTTGCTCTGTTCAACGCAGCCGCTATCGCACGATTTATGCGTTCGACATTGATCGATGTCCTTGGCCAGCCTTACATTGCCGCGGCGCGCGCTGATGGCATTCCCAACTGGGAGATTATCACAAAGCATGCACTGCCAAACGCGGCGATCCCCATGGTCACGACACTTGGCTTTACGGCTGGCGGCCTGCTTGGCGGTGCTGTTCTCGTTGAACCAGTGTTTGCTTGGCCTGGGCTTGGCAGCGGTTTCGTAGCCGCGACCAGCAGCGGTGACCTGTCGGTCGTTCAAGCGATGATCATTCTGTTCACGACCTTTATGGTCACAATCAACCTCACGGTCGACGTGCTTTACGCCGTCCTCAATCCCAAAATCAGGAAGCAATGATATGTCGACAGCGACAACTTCACGCTCCTTTAAGAGCACCGCGTGGGGCCCTTTCAAAGGGATGCCGATCAGCATCGGGTTCTGCTGCACTTGGGTCTTAATCGCCGTGTTTGTCGGCATTACAGCCCGCTGGATGGCGCCCTATGACTATCTGTCGCAAGACCCGCTGGCACGGTTTGCCAAGCCTTTCCTCTCTGTCCGCCATTTTCTTGGCACCGATTATCTAGGTCGGGACGTGTTTAGTAATCTGATCGTCGCGGCACAGACGACACTGATGATCGCTATCGTCGGATCGCTAATCTGCTGCGTGGTTGGTACAAGTCTGGGCGCAATTGCGGCTCATTTCGGAGGTTGGGTCGACAATATCGTCATGGGCCTCGCGGATGCGATGGCATCAGTGCCATTCATCATTACAGCGCTTGGCGTGCTGGCGCTTTTTGGTTCCAGCCCACTGTTGTTTGTTTTCCTCATGGGCATTTTTAACTGGTGGCGCTACGCCCGTCTGACTCGAGGTCTGGTGCTGAGTGCGAAAGAGGAGGGGTATGCGGAGGCGGCGCGGATCGTTGGCGTCCCGCCGATGCGTATCTACCTGCGCCACATGCTGCCAAATATAGCGGGGCCGCTCATCGTACAGTTCACTGTCAATTTCCCGGAAATAATTCTTCTCGAAAGTGGTTTGAGCTTTCTCGGTCTCGGCATCCAGCCGCCAGCCACTAGTCTCGGACTGATGGTCGCTGACGGCCGTAACTATCTCGCCATCGCCTGGTGGCTGGCTGCGTTTCCGGGCGCGGTAATCGTGTTGACAACCCTGTCGATCAGCCTGCTCGGCGACTATCTGCGTGACCGCTTCGATGCGCGGCTCCGTTAATGAAAGGAAACAAAATGAACCCGCTGAGAATGACGCCAAAGACAATGCGCGTCGCTGGCCATCGCGGCCATAGCGAAGGCGCACCGGAAAATACGTATGCTGCGTTTCGCGCGGCCCGCGAATTTGCCGGACCCGGCGTGACCTGCGAAACGGACCTGCGCATTACCAGTGACGGTGAACTGGTCCTGATACATGATGAAACTGTCGATCGGACCACCGACGGCAATGGCCTGATTCGCAACATGGTCTATTCCGAGATCGCCGCCTTGAGTGCCGGCCGATGGTTCGGCGAGGAATTCCAGGACGAGCGAATTCCACGCTTAAGGGACGCGCTGCACTTCGCCCGTGAGCACCATATTATTTATCAGCTTGAGCTGAAGACCTATGGCCAGGATGACGTGTTCTTCCCCAAGCTGCGGGCGATTATCGATGAACTCGACTGCGCTGACCTGATGCAGTTCTCCTCTTTCGACTTCGTCCAGCTCCGGGCTCTGAAGAAGGCTATTCCAGAAGTGCCTACTGTCGGCTTGTCGCATTCGCGCCTTATCGATCCGGCCGCCATCGCACGCGAAGCCAACGTTGATGCCATCAACCTTGAGATCCATCATTTCCCAAGCGGAGAAGCAATCCAGCTCCATGACGGCGGGATTGCGACTTTCCTCCACGTTCCACCCCCGAGCAAACTGAAGGGTCTCAAAACGTACGGCGTCGATATCGAAGCCGACGTCGTTCGCTGGATTCGCGAAGGTCAGCTTGATCAGCTCATTAGCAATGATGTGTCGCAGGTCGTGCGGCTCAAGGACGAAGCCAATGGCTGATTTGCATACGGAGCACACGACAGAGGCCGTCGTAGAAGACATTGCGAGGAAAGCGGGTGAGTTGGCCCTTCAGTATTTCCGCAAGCTCGCTGACTTGCCTGTCGAGAAAAAGGGCCATCTCGATCTCGTGACGGAGGCTGACAGGCAGGTCGAAGAATTTTTAATCGCCAATCTCAAGAGAGCTTTTCCGGAAGACGGCGTCTATGGCGAGGAAGGTGGCGAGATCGATGGAACATCCGGACGGACCTGGGTCATCGACCCTATAGACGGGACGTTCAATTTCGTTCGTGGCGGCCAGAACTGGGCGATTTCCATCGGACTCTATGAAAACCGTCGGCCGGTCTTCGGCGTGATCTACGCCCCCGTGCGAGATTTGATGCTGACTGGCGGCAGGGACGTCGAGACTCAATTGAACGACAAGCCCTTGCAACCAATTCCTCCGCTCGATCTTTCACGGGCTTCAATGGGAGTTGGTCTTCATCCGTCGGTCGCGACCGAAGACCGGCTCGAAGTCGTTCGTTTCATCTCCGATGATCTTCGCATCAGCTTCCGATGCTGCGGTTCGGCAACGCTGTCTCTCATCGAGGTGGCGATGGGCGAAACCGATGGCTATGTGTCATTGGGCGATTCGACCTGGGATGTGATGGCGGCGTTGCCGATACTCGGCAATCTTGGCGTCTCGCATACGATTGACTGGGACAGAACCGAACTACCGCAGAAGCTCCGTTTTGCTTGTGGAAGCGACGCTTTTCTGGAGAAAGTAAGACCACTGCTCCAGAAAGTGGCGGTTGCTGCTTGATGCGGCGTGATGCCACCACAATAGGTCAAACACCACCACGCGCGAAGGTCGACCAATATGCGGCACTTTGTACGCGATCGGTTGACCTCGCCCCCGGTAACGTTGAGGTTCTCCTCATCACCAGCCGAGATACCGGCCGTTGGGTAATCCCCAAAGGTTGGCCGATGAGTAAGAAGAAGCCGCATCAGGTTGCTAAACAGGAAGCGTGGGAGGAGGCAGGGGTCAGAGGGCGCATAAGCAAGTTTCCTCTTGGCCACTACGCCTACGATAAAAAGATCTCTCGAGATGAGGTTCTTCCTTGCCTCGTTCAGGTTCATCTGCTGATGGTTTCGGAGGTCGAAGACGAGTTCCCTGAGAAGGGCCAACGCCGCAAAATGTGGTGTTCACCAGCGGATGCCGCTATGGCAGTCAATGAACCCGGACTCCAGCAGCTTCTCTTCAATTTGGGCGAGCTGAACGACGACGCATAGCGTCGCCGGCCAGTCGGACCTTCTGACAACCTCAGCGACTGACGTGATCGAGGATATTATGGATATCAATCTGTTGAAAAAGACCCCGGATTTGAGAGGGGTTGCTGACATCCGACTGGTGACGCTTGAGGACGGTCCCGCGCGAGGTCAAAGAATACTCATTGCCCGGAACGCGGAGGGGATTTCATTCGAGATTGCTGTCGACAGAGGGTTTGATATCTCCAGTCTTTCCTTCAAGGGCGTGAACATCGGCTGGAATTCGCCGGCACAAATGCGGTTCCCTCCTTCTGATCCCGGCTCGGAGGACGGGTGGGGGTTCCTACGCAACTTCGATGGCTTCATGGTGACCTGCGGCCTTGACCACGTCAGCCGCCCGCGCGAAACGGATATTTCCCACTACGAGCATCCCCATCTTAAAACGAGGAAAATGCCGCAGCATGGGAGGATCTCAACCGAGAAAGCGCGATTGCTGGGATATGGTGTCGACCAGGAAAGCGAGGAAATTTTTTGTGAGGGCATCGTCAGGCAAGCAAGTGTCTTTGGTGAGACACTCGAATTACGGCGGCGCGTAACACTTGGGATATTTAGCTCTGAAATAGCGATCAATGATACAATTACGAACCGGGGCTTTGTCCCGTCGCATCATGCTGTAATTTACCATCTGAATTTTGGCTACCCCTTTCTGGATAACGAACTCAAGATACGAGGAATTCCTGTCGCGATCGCGTCAAACATAAATGAGGATCGTCCTTTTCCTCGTGAGACGTATGGTGAGAATGTTGACCTGATCGATGCCCACGAGATTTCGGACCGCCGCCCTGTTGTACTTTCCAACCCCATCTTACCTTTATCTGTCGCGTTGACATTCGATCGCGCTCACCTGACCAAGCTCGGCATCTGGCGCGCCTACCAGTCCGGCGTTTTTGCACTAGGCATTGAACCGAGAACCGAGTCTGCATCCGAATGTCCTCTCCTGGATTCTGGACATTTCTGCATGTATTCTTTGCGCTTACAGATCGGGACTCCGTAAAAATTGCATCTTTACTCTGTCCATTGTCTATTTGAGATTGGGGAGAAATCTGCGCACATTTTTGGCAGGATATATCGGGATGTAAACTCCATTGTGTGTAGATCAAATAGATGACGCCAATATCTTCCGTTGTTATTGAACGGAGCAGTGGGGTAGTTATGATAGCCCTATCATAAATATAGAAGGTCGCGTCCCGTCCGAAGTGTCGATGCCTCGTGGTCCAGCCGTCGAACAACTGACTATCCTTCGGCATATGTCTGAATGAGACAGATAGGGCAAGTAGTTGTCCGACGTCACAGCATCTAGCCAAACTATTTGTTCGGTGGGTAAAGCGGGTTAATAGCCGCAGGCAGGAGTTGTTTCGTCTTGCTTGGATGAGGCCTGCGACCGCACCCTGCCAGTTAATTTGATTGATTATATCTCGCGGACGGTGATAGTGACCCGTGAAGCCCGCATACTAGGCCGCGGCTTGAACAGATCGAGCTGCGAAAAGCCTGTGGCGAACGCCAGCGGCGGACGAGGTTATTTTCAGAGCTGTTTGCGCCAAAGTAATTTATTATATCGTTCTCACGTGAGCATCCTTAAATATCGAATTTTAAGTAATTTTGAATTGCAGCATTGGTACGAATAAAAGTAAATATTATCGCAATATAAAAGGAAAATAATTGGGTTATTAATCTAGTATTTTATAATAACACAAAATATTTTACAAAAATAAAATACAAAATTTACATACAATGGCGCTGCTGCCACAAGGGAGCATGATCCTCTAACGCTATGCCATGTTTTATTGCGCAATCATACACATCTATTATACATAATTAGCGCATCAGACGCTATACTTAGCATAGATGCTTCACGATTCACCTTGGCAGGTTTCAGTTTCTTAATCGTCGTCCGAACTATAGACATCAAGATGAGGAGTACGCCAGTCTACTTCTCGTACTATACCAGCTCTTTTCCAAGCAAGGAGAGCCATGTCATCCTCAGATCGATCCGAAATCACAAGATCAGGCAGATCACGCAGCAATGGTACGCCAGGAGTTCCGTAGCGGTGGCGGATATATCGTCGAAGATCGGTTTCCCGTGGGCTCTCCATGCCGGTAAAGAAGTCGTTGTGGAACTCCAACCGTCTTCCGTCGCGAACCGCGGTGAAATCGTAGCAACGGGTTCCTGTCGAGAGCTTCAGGTGAGGGCGAGCTTCACGAACGTTAGGGTCACGTTTGATATAGAACGCGAGGCGGGTGCTTGCTTCGCTAGCCCGGTATGCAAGTAGTTCTTCCTCGGTAGCGTCGTCATCCAGCTCGTCCTCAGACACATGAGATAACATGGTTTGAACTGCGAAGATATTCATGTCCTGAGTAAGAACCGTGTCGATCCAGTATTTTCCGGCCTCGAAGATTTCGTCTGTGGTAAGCTGTGTGTAGCCTAGGTCCTTTGCAATTCGAACCATCTCCTGGGGGAAAATCATCGGCATTAGATAGACATTTTTCCTCCACCCCGAATTTGGCTCTGCACCCTCCACCGATGCCACAAATTGATCTCCATCGTGATACTTGAAAGTGTAGAAAAGGAGTGCCACCTTGCCAAAGTACTCCTCCTTGTAGCTTAACCAAGCTACTATTAGATGGGCTTCGTATTCGCGTCCGTCGAGGATAAAGGTTGAGTGTGGATTAACCGCAAGCGCTGTGTCCAGAATATCCTCAAGGGTGCTGATGGCGTCATCCGTGACCCTGTAGTTTGACTCAGAAATCCTTCCATTTTCAACCTCGCGAATGATCACGTCTTTTCCCACAACTTCATGAGAATGAAATTCGCGGACAGGCTTGTCTTCCCCGAGAGCAGCTACGCGAAAGAGATTGAACTCGTGAGCAACAATTGGAACGCCGTCTGCGGTGAGTGCGACATCAATTTCACAAAGATTTCTGCCCCCAGAACCGATCGCGGCTAGGATCGCCGACTTTGTACACTCTTGAACTCCTTCACCCAGATTGTACATTCCTCGGTGCTCTACGACTTGCACATCGAGTTTCTCATCAATTTTTTGAAGCAGGTTTGGGCTTGAGTAGGTAGCCAGCACCTGAGCGGCACTCACGCTGCTGGGAAGATCCCATTCGAGGTCATATGATGGCCAGTTTGTGCTTTGAACGCGCCTCGGCTTCCTTTGGCAGACTAACTGCATATTTGCTTATTGGGTCTGGGACTGGGTATTTGGTCGCTGCGTTATCGATGGGGAGATCCTGCATTTTAAAGGGGCAGGAATTTTTCAACGAGATGAGATAGCAAGCCGAATTGCGTAAGCGCTTACGTCGACGTATCAATTGCTCTTCCTTATTTTGAGATCAGTGGCCCACAACTTTGCTATGCCGCAATTCCGTCTTGGCTGCTGGTTTTGATTTTGCGCCAGTGGCGCGAAAGTCGTAGTGGACCGATGTCAACCATTGAATAATACAGACTTTGACTAGGACGTCTGTGGAGACGCGAGTTGTATGGAGCGACCCACTGGAGCCATCCTTATGGCGTAAGCGCTTACGTATCAGTGGCTTGATCTAAATCTAGAGACTTTCACTGCGCCTGAATTGTTGAATTTACTCGCCTAATTGATTGCTGTCGCTATCGGGTGGTCCAGGTGAGACGTCGTTAGGCGACTTTTTCATAAAATGAATAGTCAGGCCTTCGTTATAAATACGCGCGGCATTAGTGGGATCATTAGTTGACAACTCACCAAACGTCATGAGGACGAGTTTTAGCGACGAAGTCTCCAAGGAACTGATTGATGGTTGGATAGGCAATCTTGCAGATGAGATTTGCAATGCGCCCCAGAAGGTATAATGTTTTGGTACATTTTCTCTTTTAGACCGTATTTGACTGGTAATCATGTAGGTAAGATTCGTCATCCCTGACTGGGAGGATGTGAAGAAGACGCTGAAAGCTGCTAGTCCGGGAGCTGTCAAAGCGCTTAAAAAAATCAAGCACCAAATCTATAATTGTGCCAGTGGCGAAGAGATCGTCGATCAATTCAAAGCAGGCTGCGAAAGCGCGTATGGGATCCGCATGTTTTGGATACCCATTATATTTGATGTAAACAGAGACAAGAAGCTGCTCGCCTACAAGAAGGGGATCACAGTCGGCACCAAAGTGGAGAACGCAGGATACCTCGATAATCCTGACGCTTTAGAAACCTTTGCAAAATGGAAGTGGCAAGTTGATCAAGTAAATGCAGAAAATGACTTTGCTGACAAATTAGTTCCTTGTTGCGGATTCAAGTCACTGGTCTAGGTTTTGGCGTCAATTCTTCTGGTTGAGCGCCACAGTATCGCGTTTGCATAATATTAATAAGCAAAGGTTTATTTATTAATATATTAATATCATATCATATCATTATTTTCGGGCGCGCATTTTTGCTCGGAAATCATTATTTTTAGATGTATTCTAATGTTAATATTTATAATACTATGTCATTTGCATCGAAATGACTGGTGTATGCTTTTGGGGCATATATTTGCAGGAATGATTGATTGACTGTTGTAATTTAATGAAACGTACTTTGTGATAGATTCGAAAAGGTGGAAGAGGTGGCCAAGATGGCTTTAGGCTCCTGCAACACAAAAATAATATGTACAACTATTTGATTCCTCTGCTGCCTTAATAAGCATCTGAAATGTCAACAAGATCAACAAATAAATGTGTATAGTCGTTCACGCGTGTCCCACGCGCGCGGTAATGGCCTCGTTCCGATGCTAAGCTATAAATATATTAACATCACACGCGTAATATAGAATATATTAATTTGTTCGTATCGGCGTTTTATTACTTTGCTATACACAGGATTCACTGATCATAAGCAACACAATACGAATAAACCTTGGATGCAAAAGCTCTTGTAAACGGGCATATTTCAGTATATTTTATGAGCCTCTGAAGTTCCTGAACTTTTCAATAAATTTATAGATAAAATGGATAATAACTTCAGCGTACTGTGATGATAGTGGGATGTAAGAAATCGCGAAAGTTTCCAAATTATTTTTATCATTCTACCTATATCAGGATCAGAATTGTTTATTCTTGTGAACATTATTTATTGATAAAACGTATAAAAATACAGACAAACATAGACACAGGTGCCATTGTAGCTGCGGGCATGGAGATTTTAACCCATAGAAGCGGGAACTTAGTCACAAACACACAGACAAACTTAGAAAATACACGACTATCTACAGGTTCCCTTTATTCTCACACGCGATAGCTATGGGTTTAATACACCTTCAGGTATCAGACTCCCCATTTTGCGATAAGATGCTCTGGAGAAATTTCACCCATGCCCAATTTCTCCAGAGTTATGCCTGTCTCGTTGAAGTCTTCATTCGCGAGCTCAGAGGCATTGTCGAGGACCCACTCAATTATACCGGTGTCGATGTCGAACATCAGGGCGAGTTCCTTGAAAAGAGGCAGGATGCGACAGTCTTCCGTGAGGTATCGGTGCTTCATGTCCTTCGGCATCCCTTTTGTGGCATTGTGCGACGGGGATTTGCGAGCAAATGATTCAAGATCCGGCTCGCTCATCCCGTACCAGCGGTTATCGAGATCAATGGTGCGCAGAACCTGAAAACCGAAACGTTCCACGATTTTGATTCTGACCTCATCTAGTAATTCCATTTTATCGCAAACCTCCTTTGTCATTCCATCCTTGTAGAAATAGAAATCCTCCTGATTTCTGATCCTGTCGGCGTTCATGATGACGGTGGCAGGGTGGAATATGACGTTGGTGTTCAGAAGGGCCACATCAAGAATATTGGCACGCCACTCAACATCCCTGGGAAACAAGGAGCTAACCTCGCTACGAGTTTCTTCAGAGAGGGGATTGAGCGACGCTATTTCGATTATATTTTTTATCGCCTTTACATAGATGGCCCCGTCCTCCCATCTGCAGCCATATGGTGCTGTGGAGACCTCAATGGTTGCATCAGTTGCAATAGTGTTTCCTAACAGGCTCGACATGTGCCCGGGAACCCAGAAGAGGAGTTTCTCAGTCAGGTCATAGTGATTCAGATAAGAGCTTAGTTCTTCACGAGCTCCCGCTTTTGAAGGGATGGTTACGAAGACAGATCGAGCGCTTTTGAGCGCATCACCAAGGTCGCTGTGTACTGTAGGCCAGAAATGCCCAGAAACAGCGCCCTTGGCTTTCAGCCCTTGATCGCGGAGGATGGCGCTGTTGCCGTAGTGATGAGGATGGGTCCACAAAGAGACTTGATGGTTTCGATAGCAAAGGTCGGCGGCTAGAGCACATCCCAAGTTGCCGGCACCGATGATGAGGACAGCCATTTGGAAAAAAGTTGGCAATTATTGTGTTTAATCGTTTTTGATATGGGATACTTTGACAACCAAAGCTCAATCCTTATTTATAAGCGTGAAATGCAACTACTGTTCGATCTGCAGAGTCAGGAATGGCTGCCAACTGGCGCTAAAAGTCTAGGAGCATGAGCCTCAAGCTTTGAAAATTGAGGCGAGCTTATCTGGTAATCCCCCGTTCTTAGCGGGGCTCGATCGTAGAATTCACGCGGCCATTTTCAGTTACTGTGCGGGTGTAATGCCGCCGATGCCCATGTTGGGCCGTTCATTATTGTAGGTCCATAGCCACTGCGTGGCAAACTCTTGTGAGTCCTCAATGCTTGTGCCTGCCAGCGTGGTTGTGACGACTTTTGGGTACAGGTAGGTCACTGCCTACGTCAGCCCCCCGACTTTCTCGCCCACAATTGTTTTTCAATGTACGTGGTTGTTGAAACGGAGAAAATTTCCCTTCCACAGTGATGTATCACGCACAGCAGGCTCCCAACGGTCCGTCTTCGCGTAAGAAATTCGTCGTCCTACGTAAGCGCTTACGTTTGGGTAGGTGAAAATCCGATACCTTAAAATGTATCCCCAAGACTTTGTTGCAGAGACTTTAGCTTTCCTGAGGGTGACGTAAGCGCTTCCGTTAGCACTCTGAGTGTGTCGTCGCCATCAGAGGTGGTAAGACAGCATTAATCTAACTTATCCACCATTATGGAAATTTCAACAAAATGCCATCATTCATGCAAAATTCTAACTTTTGTCATAGAATATAAAACATAGTGAAATATTTATATTTCAAAAGTGGGCTTAGAAGTCTTAGTCAATTTAATCGCTGCAAAAGGTCAAAAAAGTATGCGTCATCCATGACGCAACAACATCCGCATACGAATATAAGAGTTCACGATCTCACTCCGATATAAACATATGTACTATAACAAACTTGCTAAAAGATTTTCTAGCTATGGCAGTGTCAAGTTGGGCGGTTCGCGATTTTACTCGTATCTCGATCGAGTCCGAACTGAGGGTTCGCCTAGAGCAGGCCCGCACAGATTTCAGGGCCATGCTCACTGATATTGTGTATTTCAATCGTTCCAGTGAAAACCCAAATGAGTTCGATGATGAATACATTTTGACCGATCAAGCCATCACTTTTGTTTATGTCGATCAAGCTACTGCCCGGGCCTGTGCATTGAATCGCCGCCTCCCTTCCAGTTCCTCTAATTGCGGCGCTGTGGCTACCGAAATTCCGCCGTGGCTTTTGAGCTCTCAACAGTTAAACCACATACTGCGGGAGCGTTGCGATCAGGGAGGACTAGTCAATTACTATAATAGCCCGGAGGCAAATACTTCTTTCCTAGCCATTTTTACAAGCTCAGTCTTTGTGCGATTCGGAACAGAACTCATCAATGGTGAAAACTACGGCTTCTACTCTAGGCAGGGGAACTACACGGAGGAAGGCGAGGATGATGAAGACGAGGATACGCGGGTAGGTGAGGAGAATGAAGATCACGAAGTGCAGGCAAGAGAGGTCCAAATCGGTGATCTGATCCATTATCCAATTGTTGCTTTTGGAACGTGTCACCCTTCGCCATAGTTTCTTCAAATGACGATGCTTTATCGAGCAGTATCAGCCCGCCAAAACCGTTATCTAAATTCCCATGTAATAAATAAATTCCGCCATATTACATCCGGCGTGAGTATAAATTATAATTATAACTAATAGTCGTCATGCGTATATGTGTTGACCGCGTATTGGTCATTTCACATGAAATAAATAAAGTTTTGTTTTTATTATATTGGAATGCAAACAAATTTATGTCGGTTCGGGCGAACATAATAAATAAAACTAGTTAAATAAAGTTTAAAAATGTTGTTGAAATACTCTGTAATTCATGACCTCAATGTGTTTTTAAAGAGTGAATAAATTTATCGTGGTAAGCAGAGGAAGGAATAATTTGCTGTGAAGCACGTGAATATTCAAAGTTTGGTGGAAGATGATGGTATTTAAGGCTCAAATGTAGTGCTGCTTTGTGAAGCGAAGCATTCAGTTATTGTATATTTTAGGCTTCTCGCTAAAAGTCAATTAGAGGTCAGGTTCGCTCTTCCCTGTTGAAGTCAGTTATCAGTTATAGTGAAATTGTGTACATTCTTTATTTCTGAATACCAACCACCGCTTGGGTGACTATTTGGTCGCATAGGTTACTGTACACGTGAGCCTACTGACTGTGTTGCCTCGGTTAAATTTTTGATATCCATGTAGGATGGGAAAAGGCGTAGCGAAACCGAAATCCGACGTACGGGCTTCCGTTGGAACCGGATGAATTTGTATCCCGGATCGCCGCAATATGGTTTGAGAAACGACACTCGGCATTTCCCATCATTACCGCCGCGTTCGGAAACAAAGCTTAACGAAAGCCACTCCTCCCCGGAGGGATACGATTGGAGCCATTATATTTTAATGCTGCCACCACTTGTGATGTGACAGGATATATCGAACTGTAATGTAAAGTTCTGAATTTATTCGTCCGTTTGTTCGTTAAAGCGTCACTGACGAAGTTCATCAAAGCGAAAGAAAACCCGACGACAATCTCGTTGCGGGAGGCTGCCTTGGCAGTGGCAGTACAAATGTCTTCAAGTCGATCGGCCCATACTGTTGCGCGATATCCGGCTTGTCATCGCTTTTGATGTCACTGAGCCCGGCTGTCGGATGTTTCGTGAGCGTCCGGTGAGCTGTTTTGGCTGATTGGGCAAATCAGGCGATGTTCTGGCATTAGAACCAGCATTATTGCTGACATTAATACCAGAACAAAGAGGTTTCATGGCTCGCATAGAGATCATGTCCGGTACCGAGCGCAGACGGCGTTGGTCGGATGAGGCGAAGCTGAGAATACTTGCGGAAGCTGATGAGCCCGGTGCTCGCATTGGCGATGTGGCGCGCCGGCACGACATTCATCCGGGCCAGATCCGCTTGTGGCGGCAATCATTCAGCTATGCCGATCGGCCAACGGTGTTCCTCCCGGTGGAAATCACCGAGGAGGTTGGCGTAAGCCAGCCGTCTACCACAGCAACGAGGCCGGCCATCATCGAGATCTTGCTTCGAAACGGTCGGAGCTTGAAGGTTCCGGTTGACGTTGAGTTGAGACTGCTTGGCCCGCTCGTCGCTTGCGTGGAGGCGGCATGATCGGGCCATCGGGGAATGTGGGGGTCAACCAGGCCTGCGGAGTGACCGATATGCGGCGTGACATCGATGGGCTATCGGCGCCGGTCGAAACGGTCGTGAAGGAGGCGCCGGCTCGGGCGCGATCTTCGGCTTCCGCGGAAAGCGCGCTGACCGGATCAAACTCCTTTGGTGGGACGGCCAGGGGTTCTGCCTGTTCTACAAGATTTGGAGCGCGGGTATTTTCCCTGGCCGACGGCAAAAGAGGGCGTCGCGCACCTGACGCAGGCGCAGCTTTCCATGCTCGTTGAGGGGATAGATTGGCGACGCCCGGCATGGACGTCCGCCCCCGGTCGAACGGGATAAAAGTCATATTTTGCAGGGACGTCAGAGGCATACTTCTGGCATGTCGGAGGCAAATCGACTAGATTTGCGGGTATGGAAACAGTGCCGCTGGACAGTCAGGACGAGCTCACTGCTTTGCGCGCACTTGTCGCCGAGCAGGCGGCAAAGCTTGAGAGCCAGGAAGCCGAGCTCATCAAGCGAGACTCCATAATCGGGCTTCTTCGCGCGCAACTGGAGCTTCTCCGACATCGGCAGCATGGCGCGTCTTCGGAAAAGATCGACCGGAAGATCGAGCAATTCGAGCTGATGCTGGAGGAGATCGAGGCCTCCCGGGCCGAGGTTGAACTGCGCTCCGGGAAAACTCCTCTGCCAGAGTTGGACGATGCATCCGAGAAGCCGAAGCGCAAGCCTCTACCCCATGATCTCGCCACCGAAGAACAGGTCTATGCGGCTCCCTGCAATTGCCCGACCTGCGGTGGCAGTTCGTTCCTAAAGGCGGCCGACAGAGTGGTCCAGGTGCTGGAGCACGTGCCGGCGGCGGTCAAGATTGTCCGGCATGTCGAGAAGCGCATGATCTGCAGGGAATGCGATACGACAGTGGCTGGCGAGATGCCGACCTTGCCGATCGAGCGCGGCAAACCCGGGCCGGGACTGCTCGCCTATCTCATGATCGCCAAATTCGACGATCACATTCCCCTCTACCGCCTGTCAGAGATGTACGACCGGTTGGGGATAGACATCTCTCGATCCGTAATGGCCGACTGGGTCGGCCGCGTATCCGCTTTGCTGACACCACTCGTCTTGTTGATCAGGGCCCACATCGCCGCGCTCGACCGAATACATACGGACGATACCCCGGTCGATGCTCTCGACCCTGGCCGGGGCAAGACAAAAACCGGCAGGTCTGGGTCTACGTCTTCGACGGCAGTGGCTATCAATCCGCCACTGCCGCAGCCATCGCCTATTACTACAGCCCTGACCGCAAGGGCGCGCATCCGGCTGACCACCTGGCCACCTTCAGCGGCGTCATGCATGCCGACGGCTATGGGGGTTAAAAGAAACTCTACGGCAACCAGATCATTGAAGCCGCCTGCATGGCGCATGTGCGACGCAAGTTCCATGACGTGATCAAGCTGAAGTCTTCTCCGATCGCTGAGGAAGCACTATCGCGTATCGGCGCTCTCTACGATATCGAGAACCGTATCCGAGGCATGTCGGCTGACGAGCGGCGCACACTGCGACAACAACACGCCAGACCCATTCTGGACGACTTGAAAGTCTGGATCGAAGCCACGCTTTCGACGCTGCCAAAGAAGCAGAGGCTCGCCGAGGCAATGCGATATGCGCTGTCGCGATGGGCAGCCCTAAGCGTCGACGATGGCCGGGTCGAAATCGACAACAACATAGCCGAGCGCGCCATGCGTCCGCTTGGAATCGGAAGAAAAAACTGGCTCTTCGCCGGCTCCGATAATGGCGGCAAGCGCATTGCCAACATCCTGACGATCATCGAAACGGTCAAATTGCACGGCCAAAATCCGGAGGTGTATCTGACAGATGTCCTCGCCCGGATCCAGGATCATCCCAAGGATCGAATTGAAGACCTGCTGCCCTGGAACTGGACGCCAGCAAACGCTCGATGCGAGGCCGCCTGATGGCGCGCTCGAGGTTCATCTACACACTCAGCCAAGTCGCTGGCATGATCGGCGAGAACCTCGAATTGATCGAAGAAGTGACCGCAAACTCGGACAACATCTCCGAGGGCGAACTGGTTTACGTAAGCGATGGCAGTGAGGATGGCACGAAGGGGCTGACCGAGAATGGCATCGAAGAACTTCAAAGCCTGCTTGCCGACATCAGGACGTGGGACGGCGGTATCCGCGAGTTCCTCATCGACACACAGTGCGATCCTGAAATAATCGAACGCATCATGGCCGATGAGATGAAACGCGGCCTATAACTTCCCTCCCTCGACACTCGAAAATGTCTTCACCGGACGCTCACGATGTTTCTTCATTGATACTCCCTGCAAATACGCTGGTTCGATCCCCAGTAGCATATCGCCGCTGGTGACAACCGTTGCCTTGGTACTAGACTAGCGCTCAGCGTGTTTCACCATTATTAATGTTCACCGGCTTATGGCCCGCCGACATTAGATCCTGCATTGCCTGTATGTCGCCGAAATCAAGCTCGCCGAGCAGGTCATTGTCGTCAGCAAATGCCCGACCGTAGCAAGCGCTCAGGATTTCGACACCGCTTTTGTGCAGAGGCGCTTCGACTTGTGCGATCTCTGCAAGCCTCAGCGCGGGAATCAGGCCGAACGGAACGTCTTCCAGCACATAGCGAGTGTCGATATTCTTCGGTCCCATCGGGTCCTTGCCGCGCTCGACGAGGATCTCGGATACTTCGGCAACACTTGCCGCGGTGACACCAAAGGATTTCGAATAATGATCCATGATGGACGGTACGTTCTTTCCGAGAGCTTCCGCGATCATCAGACGCTCTCGATCAAGCGCTTCGACAAGCCGGCCGACTGTGGGGGTAACATTCGCGCGTTGCCCCCAAGCTTCGCCTCGCTCGATGCGCGTGAGGTTGCATAGAGCCGTTGCGAGATGGCTGGCAGGATTGATGTTGCTGAGAACGATCGTGAGAATATCGTCCTTGACGACAAAGCGTTCGCCGAAGAGTTCCACGCATATGTTCTGAGATTGCGCAGCGAGCGATGCGGGTAAAACTGCAATGTCGACTTTGCTGCGTATCGCTCCCACCTTAATTTCGGTCGGAGACGGGGCTTTCGATGTCAAAACGGTGGTGTTCCAGACAACGATCGGGATCGCAATTCCACGCTCCGCCATTTTCTTAGAGAGATAAAGGGCTGAGAACGAAAGGTGCGCACTGATTATGACGGTGTGTCGTTGCTCCAGGTGAGGGACCAGGCTGTCGAGAACGAAGCGATGGCCGTAAGCGGGAAGGGCCAGAACAATGACGTCGCTCTTCGCCAACTCCTTTGCATCCCTACAAACGTCTGGGCGAAATTCTCCGGTAATAGCGCCGCTAACCGTTAATGGAGCGCCCTCGACAAGAACTTTCGTTCTTTGGCCGGAGGGAGACCAGACGCGGACTTCATGCCCATGCTGCAGCAGAAAGGCTGCATATCCCATAGCGATCGCGCCTGCCCCGGCGATTGATACCTTCATCGGCGAAATGACCTTTCAGTTTAGCTGCAGACCACGAGATATCGTGGTCAGAATCTGTCTCAGATTCTCATAGTGTTGACGCACCCTGCTGCCATGGACAAGGCTATCAGTTTGTCTCGTCCATCCTGACCAAATGTCCTTCGGACACTTCCCGGTACTGCCGTGGAGGTGGCTCGTAGCCAATCTGTCGGACGGGGCTTTTCAGTTCGTCGCTTGCGATGCCCCGCCGGATCCTGCGCCGCGCAGGATCCGGCACAGGTACCGCCGCCATGAGTTTCTTGGTGTAAGGATGCTGCGGATTTTCGAACACGGCGGCGCGGGGTCCGATTTCGACGATCTCGCCGAGATACATGACCGCCACGCGATGGCTCACCCGCTCCACGACCGCCATGTCGTGGGAGATAAAAAGGAAGGCGAGGTCGAGGCTCTGCTGCAGATCAAGCAACAGATTACAAACCTGCGCTTTGATCGATACATCAAGCGCCGAGACCGCTTCGTCGGCAACGATGATTTTCGGATCCAGCATGAGTGCTCGGGCGATGGCAACGCGCTGCCGCTGGCCGCCGGAAAACTCATGGGGAAAGCGCCTCATCATCTCGGGCGACAGGCCAACCTTTTCCATTAGTGCGGCAGCCTTGTCGCGCGCCTGCGCCGCCGTTCCCAGCCGATGTTGGATGAATGGCTCGACGAGAGCGCTACCGATGCTCAGCCGCGGGTTTAGTGAAGCGTAGGGATCCTGAAACACCATCTGGATCGAGCGCCGCATTTTACGAAGCGAAGAATGATCGAGCTTCATGACGTCTTGACCATCAATGACGACATTGCCGCTGGTCGGGTTCACGAGACGCGTGATCGACCGGCCGGTCGTCGATTTGCCGCAACCCGATTCTCCGACCAGCGAAAGGGTTTCGCCCTGGAAGAGGTTGAAGGAGACCTTCTCGACAGCGTGCACTGCGCCGGCCTTTCGGCTGAATAGGCCGGAGCGTATGTTGAACCGCATCGTCAGATCATTGACGTCTAGGATCGGTGCCTTGTGCCTGGCGACGGTATCGATCACCTCGGCTAGCGGCTGCTCTTCTCCGGTCTTGCTGTCGACGATCGGGAACCGCAAGGGTAGCTTCCGGTTCGCCATGGAGCCGAGGCGCGGAACGGCAGACAGGAGCGCCCGCGTATATGGGTGCTTTCCCCGATGGAAGATGTCGTCAGTCGCTCCAGTTTCCACGGCGTCTCCGCGGAACATGACGATCGTTCTGTCCGCCACTTCCGCGACGACGCCCATATCGTGGGTGATGAAGAGGACCGAAGTGCCTTCCTCTTCCTGGAGTGTCTTGATGAGATCAAGAATCTGACCCTGGATCGTTACATCCAACGCTGTGGTAGGCTCGTCGGCAATTAGCAGCTTCGGTTTCGAGGCGAGCGCCATGGCGATCATAACGCGCTGGCGCATACCCCCTGAAAACTGGTGGGGGTATTCGTCGTACCGGCCCTTGGCATTCGGTATGCGAACCTTTTCGAGTAGCCTGAGGACTTCGGCTTTTGCTTCAGCTTTGGAAATGTCCTTGTGGACGGTAAGCGCCTCCGCGATCTGTCTGCCGATCGGGATGATCGGGTTGAGCGAGGTCATCGGCTCCTGAAAAATCATAGAAATTTCGTTGCCGCGGATTTGACGCATCTCCTCTTCCGGGAGCGAAAGGAGATCTCTTCCGGAAAGCAAAACCTTTCCTTCCACCCGGCTCGATCGTTCCGCCAGAAGCCGCATGATGGAAAGCGATGTGACGGATTTGCCCGAGCCGGACTCTCCAACAATTGCGACGGTCTCGCGCGGTGCGATATCGAACGAGATATTGCGAATAACATCTTTCCATCCATTTTCGACTTTGAACGAGGTCGTCAAATCCTGGACGGAGAGGACCGGGGCCAACGACCCCTGTGTTGAGCCGGGGACGGTTTGTTGAATTGGCAACGTCATTGCGCGCTCCTTGTTTTCGGATCGATCGCGTCACGGAGCGCGTCACCAAGGATGTTGAGGGCGAGTACGGTTAGGAGAATTGCAAGCGAAGGAAACACGACGAGCCACCATCCGCTCAGAATGTTTTCGAAACCCTCGCGGATCATGCCGCCCCATGTAGCGGTCGGCGGAAGGACACCGAGGCCGATAAAGGCCAGCGAGGCCTCCGTTCGAATGGCGGAGGCCATCCAGAGCGACGCGACGACGACGACGTCGGACAGAATGTTCGGGAGGATATGAACGCCCATAATTCGGATTGGCGAGAAACCAAGCGACCGGCCGGCCTCGACGAAATCACGCCGTTTCATAGCGATCGTCGGCGCTCGTGCGACACGAGCGAAGGGTGCTGTTTCCGTGATTGCAATGGCGATGATCAGATTCTCGAAGCTGGCCCCTAGCATAGCGGCGACCATCAAGCCCAACAGAAGGGTAGGAAATGACAGCATCACATCGACGATACCCATTACAATCTGATCGAATATTCCGCCGATGTAGCCCGCCAGAATCCCGAGCGCAGACCCGACCACCATGGCAATCATGACGGATAGAAATCCGATGGATAGCGAGATACGCGCTCCGTAAAGGAGGCGGGAAAGGACATCTCGGCCATAACTATCGGTTCCCAGCCAGAACTGTGCGGAGGGCGGGGTAAGCCGATGAAGAATGTTCTGCTTGAGAGGGTCGTAGGGCGCGATGAGCGGTGCGAACACCGCGAGCAAAATAATCAACGCCAGAAGGCCAATGCCAACCCAGGAAAAGCGGTTCTGACGAAATGCTTTCAGGACCGGGTTTGGTTGCCGTAGGGGTACGGCTTGAGAAACAGTGATATCGGTCATTGGGCAAGGCTCACTCTGGGATCGACAAGGGCGTAAATGAGATCGGTGATCGTATTCACGATGATGACGAAGGTTGCGAAAACGACCATCAGCCCCTGGAGCATCGTGTAGTCACGAGACTGCAGCGCCCCGAGGATGAGCTTGCCAAGGCCAGGGCGGGTGAAGACGATCTCGGTCAAAACCGAGTTGCCGATCAGGGTGCCGAAATACAGACCTACGACAGTCACGATCGGAATGAGCGCGTTGCCAAGGGCGTGCCGAAGAATGAGGTTTCGTGGGCGGACACCCTTCGCGCGCGCGGTGCGGATATAGTCCTCGCCCATGACGTCCAACATTGAGGAGCGAGTGACGCGTGCGATGTAAGCCGTCATGATCAGCCCGAGGTTCAGTGCCGGGAGCAGGAGATTGCGGAGATGATCCACCGGGTCGCTGGTGGCGCGGCTCATCACCGGCAGCCACTGTAGCCAGACTGCGAATGCCAGGAGCATAAGGATAGCGGAGACAAATCCCGGAAAGGACAGGCCGACGAGCGACAGGATGCGGCTGAAGTAATCCGGCCATTGATCCCGGCGAACGGCAGCTATGACGCCGAGCGGAACCCCGAGCAATGTCCCGATCAGCATAGCGGCTGCGGCAAGCTCAAGCGTATAAGGTAGGACCAGCGCCACCTCTTCGAGCACCGTGCGGCCGGTTACCATCGATGTGCCAAAATTTCCTGTCAGCATATCCGAAAGGAAACGGAGATATTGGACGCCGATTGGTTGATCGATACCAAGCTGAGTGCGAAGCGCTTGAAGCGCCGCATCGCTGGCTCGGTCACCAAGCATGGCGACCGCGGCATCACCGGGTACAAGTCGCACCAGAACAAAAACCATGGTGAGCATGGCGATCAATGTGGGGATCGCCAGTAGAAGTCTTCGGATCGCATAACCTATCATGCGGCAACCCTTTCGATAGAGACGCGACCCGGGCAGAAGGCGTCCAGAGTGTGGTTTGTCTGACCATGACAGATCAGATCGGCGATAACTCTTCCGACCGATGGCACAAGTTGAAACCCATGCCCGGAGAAGCCGAAGACATGGATCAGGCCTTCGACTTTTTGCGAAAATCCAATGACCGGACGGTGGTCTGACGTCATGGCTTCCATGCCAGCCCAGGTTCTGACGATCCGGATATTCTGCAGTTCGGGAAAAACCCGCACCGCTGCCTGCACCGATGCCGCGAGCGCCATGACATCGACCGCCGCCGACTGCCTGTCGGCGGCAAGTCTACCTTGCGACCCACCACCGATCAGAAGCGTGCCTTGGGATGTCTGCTTCAATGAAAGTTTCTTGCCGAAGGAACTGACGACCGGGCCGATTTTCGGGTTGCTACGTTCCGTCACGACCATCATTGAGGTGCGGATCGCATGCTGTAACGGGTCTCCGGCGAGGGCCGAAACTTGATCCGCCCAAGCGCCTGCCGCATTGACGACAATTTCGGCCTCGACTGCGCCGCGCGTCGTCTCAACGCGCCAATCGGTTTCCGATCGGATTATGGATCTTACGAAGCATCCTTCGGTGATCTTCACGCCAGCTTCGACGGCTGCATCCCGAAATGCACGGATCGCGCGATGGGGATCGGCTGAGCCGTCGCTCGACACCCAGGCGCCGCCCGGACAATGGGCAGACAGACCGGGCAGAAGGCGTTGCATTTCTTCGGGGCCGACAAGCTGCTCGTGGTGATGGCCCATGGCGTTAAGGCGCTTGATGCGCGCCTCGATCTTGCTCAGAGACTGTTCGTCTTCGGCAACCTGCAACTGGCCGCAGGCGACGAAACCACAGTCGTCACCGACAAGAGCCTCCATGTCATGCCAGGTTTTGGCAGCCTCGATGCTGAGAGGCAGTTCCGCGACATCCCGACCGAGTGTGCGTACGCCTGCTGCAGTTGCGCCGGAAGCGTGGCTTCCTAGGAAATGGCGCTCGACGAGGTGCACAGAGACACCTCGACGCGCGGCTTGAAGTGCGGCTGAAAGACCATGAAGGCCGCCCCCTACGATTAGAACGTCCGCGTTCATGTCGCACCCGCCGCATCTTCCAGAGACGCGATTTCGCCAAGAGTAATCGGCTTGAGCGGCGGACGGATATGGAAGAAGTTAACGTCCTTGGTCGGGAGATCATGAACCTCTGCCAGGAGTGCCTGCACCGTATAGCCGCATTGGCGACCCTGACAGGGACCCATTCCACAGCGAGTAGCAGCTTTGATTGCGCTCGGATCGGCGGGGCTGTTACGGGCCGCAACCCGGATGGCCCCCGCGGTGACTTCTTCGCATCGACATACGATGACATCGTCCTCGAGCCGGTTCCGCGGAGGCGGGTACATGGCATCGAGGAACGGGCGCAATGCAAGGGCTCTCTCACGGCGCTGATCAAGCTTGTATGCCTGGCGAAGCTTCTCTGTTTCTGAAGAAATACCAAGTCTGCCGGCAATTCCGAGCGCAGCTATTTCTCCAGAGATAGTTGCAGCAAGCCAACCCCCAATCCCGCCCGCGTCACCTGCAACGAAAAGTCCTTCGCGACTGGTTTCTCCCCATCGATCCAGCTTCGCCGCCAGATATCCCTGGGCTTCGTTCCAATGGTGGGCACAGTTCAACGCCAGAGTCTCGTGGATGCGCGGTACGACACCTTCGTGGACCAAAAGCACATCAGCTTCCACGCGATGACGCTTACCCTTCGCTTCCCATGTCAGATACTTCATACTCTGGTCACCCTCGGCTCGCAGGTCTGTGAAACCCCGAACCATCATGCCGCTACGTTTTATTTCGCGTAGCCAGCGCAGTCCTTTGAGCAGACCGCCAAAGTCACGCCAGGCTCGGGGCAACCGGCTCAGGGCCGACAAACTCGGGGATGCCGCGGTATCGAGATAGCCGGCAATACGACCACCCAGGTTGAGGAGCTGGGTCGCATAAAGGAGTGGCAACGGTCCCGCACCGGCAATCCAGACTTTGCCTTCCGGTAACATTCCACCGGATTTCAGAAGGATCTGGGCGGCTCCCACCGTCATCACTCCCGGCAGCGTCCAGCCTGCAAATGGCACGGGTCGCTCCTGTGCGCCGTTTGAAAGCAATACTGCGCGAGCCGTAATACGCCGTGCCTTGCCCTCCGATGTCAGGAACAGGCTCCAGGCGTCCTCAATCTGCCAGACCTGGGTCGACGGGAGATATTCGGCTCCTGACACGCGGAATGCGGCGGCCAGCGCCTGTCCTTTCTGATAGTCTGCGCCAAGCGCCTCAAAGACCGGGCTTTTGACGTTGCGTTCGATACCCCGGAATATCTGTCCTCCAGGCGATGGTTGTTCGTCAATGACAACCACCGAGGCGCCTAGTTTACGCAGACGTATTGCGGCGCTCATTCCAGCGGGTCCAGCACCAACGATTGCGACATCATAGTTCATCGTGAGATCTCCCGGGGTCCGCGCTGACTTTCAATTCGCATCCCTTGGCGAACCGGGACAAGGCACCCCTGCGTTGACGCGATGCCGTCAACGATGGCCAGACACTCGAAGCATACTCCCATCTGACAGTAAGGAAGCCTCGGTTGCCCGCTGACGGCAGAGCGACGTCCCGCGTCCGGAACGCGCAACAGCACGCTGGCAACGGTCTCGCCTTCCCAGGCGATGGTCTCAACGCCGTTGACAAGGATGGTCATGTCAGGCGGCGTTTCCGGCCGCTCAAGCACACTTTTGAACATCGAATCTTCCATTTGAAAAAGCAGATAAGTCGGTCGATAACCGGCCCTCGATCATTGCAGGTGCCACGATCGAGGCGTGCGCAGCAGCCAAAGTCACTCCCGAATGGCAAGCAGCTGCAAAGAGACCGGGATATTCCTCGGATTCAGCATATATCGGGGTCCCGTCGGGTGGCAGAACACGGAAGCCGCTCCACTGGCGGACAAGACGCGCTGACGCCAAAGCAGGAATGATCCGCGTCGCGCGCAAGGCCAGCTTGGTGGCCGAAGCAACAGTAACGCCTCGATCGGAGACATTTTCCTTCGTCGCGCCGATCATGACAGTGCCGTCAGACGTCTGTCTCAGTCCGCTTCCGGGATAAGGAAGGAGTGGTTCAATGCGTTCCGTGACAAGCAACTGACCACGATCAGCTTTAAGCGGAATTTTGAAGCCAAGCGGGTCTGTGAGCGAAGGTGTGGCGTGTCCGGCAGCAACGATAACAAGTGGTGCCCTATAGCTTCCAAGCGCCGCGGTTACGGTAAATCCGTCGGCTCCAGGAGTGATGGATTGCACCGTGTTGCGGAACAGAATTTTTCCACCGTGAGCAATCACACCGCGTTGCAGGGCAGCAAGAAGCTGCAATGGATTCACGTGACCATCAGCTTTACAGTAACTGGCGCCAACGACTTCCGGACCGAATCCGACAGCTGGCATCATTCGCTCGAGTTCAGAGCGATCGATCATTCTCAAATCGCTTGCAGATAGGTAATTGTGGGTGCGCTTATTCAGCGTTTCGCGATTTTCGTACTCGGCGTCGCTAAGACAGTAAACGAGGCCACCCGGTCGAGAGTAGTCAACGCCGACGTCTGCAGATTCAGTCAACTCTTTAACAAAATCCGGCCATAGATCGGAACTTTCACCCGTTAACTGCTGGTAAGCTGGCGCGTTTGCGCCCTTCCCTTGAGTCCAGACGAGCCCGAAATTGGCACGCGCGGCGCGCATGTCCTGATCCTGTCCATCCAGGACGAGTACGCGCATTCCAAGTTTGGCTATCCCATACGCCAGCGCTGATCCAACAACAGCGCCGCCCACTACAATTACTTCTGCGTCCACCTTGATCTCCATCAAATTGTTGCCGAGCTTAGGAAAGCGAGGTAGAAAGTCAAAGTCGTTTATTTCTGCATGGTATTCGTGAGGGTTATAGTGGATGAGATATCCAAGTGTGCGGCAACTCGAGGCGCTGATGGCCGTTGTAGAGGCAGGCACGGTCAGTCGCGCCGCCGATGTCCTGCGGATTTCACAACCTGCCGCGAGCAAGCTTATCCAGGACCTGGAAGCAGATACGGGGTTGCAGCTTTTCGAGCGTGAAAGCGGTCGCTTGGTGCCCACAGGCCGCGGTATGCGTTTGTATGAGGAGGTCGAACGGATATTCGGTGGGGTCCACCAACTCGCTCGCGCTGTGGATGCAATCCGCCGGGAGGAGCATGGGCATCTCCTGATCGGCACTATGCCTGCATTGTCTGGGCCGTTCATTACTCGGGCGCTTGTTGGGTTCAAGGCTCGCCATCCTGATGTTTTCATTTCGATCGAAGCCCGCAGCTCCCAATTCTTGACAGAGGCGGTAATGCTTCGGCGACTTGATTTGGCGCTTGTGGTCAGCGGTCTGGAGCATTCGTCTGTTCAGGTCGATCGAGTGAAATGCCCGCCATACGTCGTAGCTATGCCGAAAGGGCACAGGTTATCCGGCAAGTCGGAACTAACTCCAATCGATCTCCAGGATGAACCGTTCATCGCGTTTGCACCGAGAGGGATGACGCGAAGCAACCTCGATGTTGTCTTTGAACGGTGCGGAGTGACACTAGATATTTCTATCGAGGCCACTACTGCACCAAACGTAGCGGAGATGGTTGCAGCCGGATTGGGTGTGACTGTCGCCGATCCACTAGCCCTGGAGCATGTCGCCGGTCGGATCGAAGTCAGACCGTTTACGCCCGTCGTCGAGTCAGATTACGTGCTTATTCGCCCAGTTCGTGCAAGAAACAGCGTTCTGGTTGCTGACTTCGTGGAGGAAATTCACGTCGCGGCTCGAACGCCAAAAGTCTCGGTTTAAAAAGCTCCCCCACGTGGGCAACTATGCCGTTGCCCACGTGGGGGTCTAGTCGGGGAATCGAGATCAGCGGCTAATCGTTGTTTGTTCGGTGATGGGCGGAGAGAGGTTCAAGGAACCCTTGAGGTCGTAACCATAGTTCAAAGCCTTGCTGCGAACCCAGACCTGCATCAGGCTGAAAAGCGGCACGCTGCAGACCTGTTCGCTAATTTTCTTCTGGGCCGCAGACCAGAACTTTAGCCGTTCTTCGTCCGTTGCGGCCTTTCGCGCTGCCGTGATATCGGCATCGCCGGCATCACAGTGGGCGAAATTCGTCACCGCGGTCGGCTTCCCGACCGATGCGTCGGAATGATAGAATTGGCTCAGGTAGCTGTCGGCCACCGGATATCGAGCGGCGCCGTAGAAAACGATGTCACTCAGGTCCTTTCGGATCTGCTCATGGTAGGTAGGATGATCAACGACTTTGAGCTCGAGAGTAACGCCAACTTCGGCTAGTTGCGCCTGAATAACTTCCATGATCGGTAGTTGCGTCGTGTTCGATGAGACGATCGCTGACAGCTTCAAGCTATCGCCAACGCCCGCTTCCTTAAGAAGCTTTTTCGATAGATCCGGATCGAAGTTGTACGTCCAGGCGCAATCTTCGCCAAGATAGCCGGACGGAACAACGGAGCAGCCCTTGACTGCCACCGAGGCACCAACAAACTGGATGATCTGGTCGACATTCACCGCATGGGCGATTGCCTGACGGATTTTCACGTTGTCCAGCGGCTTATGCTGCAGGTTCAAGAAAACCGTACGGTATTCACCCGGAGCAAAAACATCGACAACCGCGCCGTCCCACGTTTTTGCCTGATCGACCCAACGCTGTTCGCGTTTGCCGTAGATCAGGTCGAGTTCGCCAGACCGGAACGCCAGCTCCCGGCTTGAGTCCGATGGAATCAAATCGACCCGAATGTCATCGATCTTGGGTTTCCCGCGGAAATACTGAGGAAATGCTTTTAGATGAACCGCCTGCTGCGTCACGGCTTTGTCAAACGTGAACGGGCCAGTTCCAATGGGACTGCTCTTGAAATTAGCCCCTAGTTTTTCGACGGCTTTTTTGCTCACAATGTTGCCGCCGTGATAGTTAGCAACTAGGCCGAGAAAACCGGGAACGGGTTCGCTGAGAACGATGCGAACGGTTGTGGGATCGACAGCTTCGATTGTTTTGAACGCCGCATAGTCACTCGCGTAAGCGGACGTTTCCGGATTTTTAGCGCGCTCCAGTGAAAAGACGACGTCTTCAGCGGTCAGCGTACCGTAGTCGCCGTGGAATTTTACATCCTTGCGAAGATTGAATGTCCAGGTAAGACCGTCGGCAGAACTGGTCCAGCTCTCGGCGAGATCAGGTTCGATTTTCGATGGATCTGCAGTGCCTGGTGTAAACCGGACGAGGCCGTTGAACATCCATGAAACCACGGTCAAATCCTGTGTCGTGGTGGCACGCGCGGGATCCATGTTGGTGATATCCGGCGCTTGTACGCCAACTCGCAACGTTTCTGCGTGTGCGCTTGATGAAATCGATGTGCCAGCCATCAAGACCGACGCCATCGCGATGACAGCTCCCGCTGTTGCAATTTTGATCATGTTCCACTCCATTTTTTTGATTTCGCACCGAATTATTTGAAAAATCACAATAAGTGTCAAAGTCGATATTTTAGCGGGTGTATCTGAAAAAGTTATAGTTGGAGGGTCAATCGCAGCGCCAGAGTGGTCTCGTTGATAAGACATTACCTTTGCACAGCGCTGGAAATTCCTCGCTTTGCATGGGCGCACAATCAGCCCCCTACGACATGGAAGGGACGTTTTCTCACCACACTACGCCGCGGAGTTTGAAACGGAATTATTCGTAGACCGTGATTAATGGCAGAAAATTAGCTGGACAGGTTCGGTGAGCGACAAATCGATCGTGACGGTGCGGCCCCTATCAGTCACCTAATATACCCTAATCTAGAACTGCGCGCATTTACAGCATTGAGACCGTAACCGTTTGTACACCTCCGTGCGGAGGGACAGCCAGTCCTCAGTAAAAGCCGGCTTCAGTCTGATTGATTATAGAAACCACTAAATGCCAGCGATTCTCACCTTTACGTTCGAAGGTAAGTGTCGAAACTTCCCGACAACTCCCGCCAAACTGACGAGGCCACCCATGACATCGGCCCGTCTGCAGCAATGGCGGATGCGTTAACTTTGTAGGGAAGCAAGATGCTCATTGAAACAACTCCAAAAGTACCAAACAGCGCTCCGTTACGTTCCTCTGAACCAACGAGCTCATCCAAGTATCTTCGTATCGGTGTGGATATCGGTGGCACATTCACCGATTTTTGTGGTTGGCGAGACGAGGCTGGAAGCGAGGTTGTCTCATTCAAAGTTCCTTCTACACCCCCCAATTTCGAAGAGGGTTTTCGGGCTGGATTTGAGCGGATTCTCGAATTGCTCGAACCGAAAGACGACGAAATCGCTTTAGTGATGCACGGAACGACGGTCAGCACGAACGCGGTGATCGAACGCGCGGGGCCGAAAATCGCGCTCTTCGTTACCAAGGGTTACCGCGACATTCTGGAATTGCAGCGTATCAGAGTTCCCAATGCGCTCAATCTGTTCGAGCGCCGGACCGTGCCATTGATTGAACGAAACTTTGTCATCGAAGTGGATGAGCGCTTGCTGCGCGAAGGTGAGCTCGACAAGCCGCTGGACAAGAACGAAGTTTCGGAACTCGCGAAAAAGGCCGCAGCCGCCGGGGCAACCGGGTTTGCCGTGGCATTTCTCCACAGCTATACCAACCCCCAGCACGAAATTCTCGCCCGTGAAGCGATCCGTGAGGCTCTTGGAAAAGAGACCCGTGTCAGCCTGTCCAGTGAGATTTGGCCGCGGATGGGGGAATATGAACGCGCCATCGCCGCTGTACTGAACGCCTTTGTTAAGCAGCGGATGGATGAATATCTGGGCGCAGTTGAAAACTATGTCGCGAAACGGTTGCCGGGCTCTCATTTGTTCATCACCCGCTCCAACGGCGGTGCAATGTCGGCAGCCGAAGCCCGCGCCTTCCCCATTCATACATTGCTATCCGGACCAGCGTCGGGCGTAACTGCTGCAGAGTTCCTTGGTCGTTCGATTAAGGAAGACAACCTTCTGACTTTGGATATGGGTGGAACGAGCACCGATATTTCGCTCATCCGTGAAGGTCGAGGCCAGACATCGAACGCCGCCGAAGTCGGAAATTTCCCCGTTATTTTGCCGGTCTCTGAGATCGAGGCAATCGGAGCAGGCGGTGGTTCGATTATTGCTATGGACGGATCCGCACTGCGCGTTGGTCCCCGTAGCGCCGGTTCATATCCGGGTCCAGCATGCTTCGGCCGTGGAGGAACCGAGCCGGCGCTCACCGACGCGTATCTTCTTTCGGGCTATCTGCCGGAAGCGCTCCTGGGCGGTGAGATGAAACTCGAACGGGCTGCTTCGGCACTTGCGCTCAAACCAATTGCCGAGGATCTGGGCATCAGTGTCGAAGCCGTAGCGGATATGGCCGTTACCATTGCAACCTCAAACATGGTAGCGGGCGTCCTGCCTTATCTGGCCCGCAAGGGCGTCGACGCAGAAGACTTGACCTTGCTTGTTTATGGCGGTGGTGGCGCTATCCATGGACCACTCGTTGCCAGCGAAATCGGCATCAATCGCGTTCTTGTTCCTGCATCACCTTCCGTCTTCTGCGCGCTCGGCGGGTTGGTTTCAGAATTGAGTGAGGATGTGTTGGCGAGCGTACAAGGTCGCGTTCTGGGAGCACAGGACGTGTCGTCGACATTCGTTGACCTGGCTACGCAAGCGCAGGACTGGCTCTCGCGTCAGATCGAACCGGAAAAGTTGACGGGCACTTCCATCGAGTACTGGGCCGAGATGCGTTATGCAGGCCAGTCTTTCCAGATTGATGTCGAATTGCCTGATGATGCCATCCAAAACGCAGATTTTCCGGGCATGATGGAAGCGTTTCATGCAGAACATCAGCGGACCTTTAGCTACGCTAACAGGGCGGGATCCGTCGAATTCGTCGCCCTGCGAGTTCGGATTCGGGGACGACTTGCCGTTCCACAAATGTCGCCATCCACGAGAGAGGCAATTGCAGGTGCGGGTCATCTTGAGCCCCGCGACATGCGGTTTAACGGCACTGTCTATCCGGCAACAAAAATCTATGACCGTGATGCCTTAGGCCGCGAAAGTCTCATCACCGGGCCGGCTGTCATCCAGCAGGTTACCGCGACGGTTGTGATACCGCCCGACTATTCCGCGCGCATCGATGCGTATGACAACATCATCATTTCCAAGGACTAAAGATATGCGCGCTATACGCACTATGGTTATGAATAACCGCTTCAAGGCAATTGTCGAAGAAGCCTCGGCTTGTGTTTACCGCACTGCCCACACGACCTTCGTCAAGATGGTGCAGGACTATCAATGCGCGGTCGCGACCGTGGACGGCGATATGTTCGCGTTTCCCGATCAGTCAGGCGTGAAGCAGTTTATCGGCGTACCAATGGCCGCCACGATCAACAAGATCGGAAAGGAGAACTTCAAGCCTGGCGATATCTTCATCACCAATGACCCGTTCTCTACTGAAGGTCTGCTGACCCACCTGATGGACCTCACGATGATACGGCCCATTTTCTACCAGGGTGAACTGATTGCCTTCGGTTGGGCCTTCATCCACGCCACCGATATTGGTGGCGCTGTACCCGGCAGTATTTCGCCTGCCTTCACTGAAGTTTTTCAGGAGGGCCTTCGTGTCCGTCCAATGCGGCTCTTCATCGACGATAAGGTGAATGAAGATGTGATGGGCCTCTTTATGGACAACAGTCGCACGCCGAAGGAGATCGCGGGTGATCTCGAGGCGATGGTCTCGGCGATGCGGAGCATCGACCGCAGGCTTACGGGTCTGTGCGACAGATATGGTGTCGAGGAAGTCAAGGCTGGTATGCAGGATGTAATTGCCTACTCGGAGGAGAAAGCAAGATCAGTCCTCGCGACTATTCCCAATGGCGAATACACATTTAGCGACTATCTTGAAATGGCGGGAGAGGGAAACCTCGTCCATGTGAGCGTCAAGCTGGTCGTCAAAGACGGCAACATTGAGGTCGACTACACGGGAACCGATCCACAGGTTCCGGCGGCTCATAATATTGTCACCGGTTCCAAGACACACCCCTATATCGTGCAGGCTCTGATCTCATTCGTCTTGACACATGAGCCGCTGACGCCCTGGAACGCTGGTCTTATCCGCTCCATAACAGGGAATGCACCGCTTGGAAGCCTCATCAACGCTGTCCATCCGGCTTCAGGTGGCTCGCGTGCGGCGTCGGGTTGCCGAGTTTACGACTCGGTGATCGGGTGCCTTAATCAAGCGCTCAACGGAGGTTTGGCTTCGTCGGGGTCTGGATCGGGTATCATCGTGTTCTCCGGCCCAGATCCGCGCACGGGAGCCAACCGTGTTACCGTCGTCAATCCTATCCCGGGAGGAAGTGGCGGTCGCAATGGCGCTGATGGGGTTGATGCGCTCGAACCGCGTAATGCTGCTTTGCTTAACGTCCCGGTGGAGATTACCGAAGCGGAAACCATGTTGGTGGTGCGTGCCTATCGCTCGCTTCCCGATAGCCGTGCGGCCGGTCAATGGAATGGCGGCGCTTCCCAGGTCATTGAACTGGAAAACCGAGGCGAGGCGGGATCGATCAGTTGCCGAAACCTGAATCGCTTCCACTTCCAGCCATGGGGAGTATTCGGTGGCGAGGCCGGACGGCTTGGCTTCACGAAGGTCAATCCTGGGAAAGATACCGAACGTTCGGATGGGAAGATCACGGTTCTGCAACTGGGCAAGGGCGAGCTGTTGCAAATCACCAGCCCGTCGGGCGGCGGATTCGGCAATCCGCTGAAGCGCAGCCTCGACCTGCTCGAGGCCGATGTGCGAACGGAAATGGTGAGCCGCGAACGCGCAGAAGCCTTATACGGGGCCGTGTTCAAACCTGACGGCTCTCTGGACAGGGATGCCACTGAGGCCAATCGGCGTGAACTCATGCAGAAAGAAGTTCCTGATATCACATACGGCAAAAACCGTGACGACCACGACCGGGTTTGGCCATACAATATCCGCCGTGAGCTCGCCACGAAGGCAATGAAACTTGACATGAGATTGCGGTGGCCGATTGTCGATCGTGTACAACGGAAAATGTTGGCGATTGGCGAAGAAGTCACACTGTCAACTCTCGAAGATGCGATTGAAGCAGAAGTGGCTGCGCTCGGTGGCTCGTCTTACAAGTCAGCACGACCTTGAATGCTGCTCGTGGGGTTCGTTGAATTTGGTCCGGACCTAATTGCAACGAAAGGGAGCTCCTGGACGATTTGCACTCGCGCGGACGGTGCTCGGTAACATTTGCTTGGGCGATCTCTCTTTCGTTCAAGCAAACTCGATATTTGCCATCAGGCCAATACAAGGGCATCGTGCCGAATATGAGAGAATTAACGCTACGAAACTCCGGCTTTGGCCGGAGTTTTTTTGGCGGCTGTACATATCGATTATACACGCAAAGCGATTGAAAAATCTCTGGAATCAGGGCGGGTCTGCACAAGATGAAAAACGACGATATCCTGCCTCACATTGCAGTGGTTGCTACCGGGGGCACAATAGCGGGAAGCGGCGCCACGCGGACGCAGATGACTGGGTACAAGGCTGGCTCCGTGATGGTGGAAAACTTGATAGCCTCGGTTCCTGAGATCGGGCAAATCGCCAACATCCATGGTGAACAGTTTTTGCAAATTGGTAGCAATGAGATCACCGCCGCGGACTGGATTGCATTAGCCCGGCGCGTCAACGAGTTGGTCAGCAAAACAGAGCTGGCCGGTGTTGTGATCACGCATGGAACAGGAACGCTGGAGGAGACGGCGTTCTTTTTAAACCTGGTTATAAAGTCTGAAAAGCCTGTCGTGCTCGTGGGGTCTATGAGGCCAGCGACGGCGTTAAGCGCAGATGGCCCGCTGAACCTCCTTAATGCTGTTCAGGTCGCTGCAGACAGGAAAGCTTCAGGCAGAGGTGTTCTCGTCGTGATGAACAACGAAATCAACGGTGCCAGAGACGTCACGAAATCGAGCACGATGAACGTTGCGGCATTTCGATCGCCTGATATGGGATGCCTGGGTTACATCGTTGATGGAAAAGTAGCCTTTTATCGAGACACCACTAGGAGGCACACCGGGCTGTCAGAATTCAGCCTATCTGAAGTTTCGACACTGCCTTATGTGAAGATTATCTATGGTCATGCTGGCGACGACCGTCTCTTTATAGACGCTGCCATTGCTGACGGTGTAGAGGGGCTGATTTATGCGGGATCAGGAAATGCGGCCATTCCAATACATGCAGAAGCTGGCCTCATTGATGCGCGAAAGGCCGGTTTGGTCGTTGTAAGAAGTTCTCGCGCCGGCTCTGGACCGGCCTTCAAATCGATACCGCGCTGGGATGAGGGGGGCTTTCTTAAGTCTGACACGCTAAGTCCGCACAAAGCCCGTATCTTGCTGATGTTGGCGTTGAGCAAGACCAAAGATCCAGAAGAGATCCAACGCATCTTTGATGAATACTGAGCATCTTCATTTGAAGGTGCCCATTCCATCAGATCGTTTCGACTATGAAAGATGCTCTGCCTTGGTTCCAGTCCGGCACCTTATACCAATGCGTCGAGTGGCCGACAGACCAGTTCTGCGTATTCGATAAATGGAGCAATTCCTGGAGCCGGACTATCGGCACGCCAGCCTACTCCAAGGATCAACTCGGTCGTCAAATCCTCGATCTGCCGGAGCACCACGTTTTCATCAGAAATGTTTCTCACCCATGATGGGAGAAATGTGATGCCAACTCCCGCTGATACGAGCGCTAGCGCGGCTGACGTCGTGGAGGCAGATATTCTGTTATCAATCTCGACGCCGGCATGCGAGACCATCTGATGAACTTCTTCAAAGCCCGAAATCTCGAATCGCTTCAATGTGAAACATCGATGCCCAACAAAATGCTCCAAATTTAAGCTGGTAGCGTCGGCGAGATCTGATTGCTTTGGAATGACGGCCAAAAAACGTTCGGATATCAGTGGCTTGAAGCGCAAAAAATTGACGTTGGAGGGAGGACGCATCAGCCCGACGTGATAATCACCGTGCTCTAGCAGTCGTAAAAGTTCTGTAGAGTCGCAGATTTTGACGTCCAGACCCGTCTTGGGTCGGCCGGCACAGAATCTCCTCAAGATGAGAGGAAGCAAGCGATATGCTGCCGGACCGATCGTTGCAATGTTGAGCTGTTCATCGCCAGGCGATACCCCACCTGCAGCTATTCGCGAAAGAAGCGTTGCTTCGTCCAGTTTGATCAAGATGTCGCGCGCAAGAGGCAAGAATGTTCTACCGGCTTCGGTGAGTTCCACATTCCTTGTTGATCGAACGAACAGTGGCACACCTACTTCTGCTTCAAGCCGCCTGATACGTTGGCTCAAGGTTGACTGAGTCAGCCTTAACCGCAATGCGGCTCTCCCGAAATGTAATTCTTCGGCTACCGCGACAAATCCCTTTACACTCCAAAGATCGAGTGGATGGTTGCGGTCGATGGAAAAGCCGGAGGCATTCTTGTCATTTACCATCGTGACGGCTTCCTTCACCGTATACCGTTTTTGCGCGCGGTCCCGTAGATGCGCGCGGTTTTTGTATTTGAGAGGCTGAGTTCGACGAACGGCATTTCTATGATCACGCACATTTCTGGCACTCGCTTCTCTCGATATCTGCAGGTTCCCCTGATGGCACCATAAGCGGCTGGCTCCAATTGGACGAGCATCGTATTATGCTATATTTCCACTCAATCAGTGCTTTTTCAACTTAGACCGACTTTCGCACGCGTACTAAGCTGCCTTGGCAACAAAAAAAGGGGAATGTGTTCAAATGAAAGTAGCGAAGTATAAACCATATTTGGTCGGGCTCTTCATCGGGATGAGCAGTACGGCTGTGATGTCCCAGGATCTCATCGTGAATGGCCAGGGTGGTCCTTACGAGGACCTCATCCAGGAGGCAATCATCAAGCCATTTATGGCGGAGACCGGCCTGAAAGTGTTGTATGATCCGGTTGGATCGGCCTCGCAAGACTACGCCAAAATCAAGGCTTCCAGAGGTAATCCCGGTTGGGACGTCAACGTGATGACGGCGGCTCAGTCCCTTGACGGGTGCAAGGATGGGCTACTGGAGCGGATTACACCGGAGAAAGTGCCAAATCTTGCGTCTATCGACCCCGGTGTCCGGGAGCTGACCGGGGAATGCGGGGCAGTGCACGAACTGCAATATGTCGCTCTGTTGTATCGCACCGACAAGCTCAATCCGGCGCCGACGTCCTGGAACGTTTTGGCTGACCCCAAGCTTGAGGGCAAGATTGTATTGCCGGTATTCAGCAATGCGATGGCCGCTCAAATGCTGCAGGTTTTCTCTGCGGCCGCCGGGAATGACCCCAACGATGTCGATCCTGGTTTCAAGAAAATGGTCGAGTTGGCGCCGCATGCGTTGGCTTTCGGCGAGACCTCGGCCTTGATGGACCCGTATATCCGTCAGGGAGAAGCTTGGGCTATGCCTTTTTACAGCGGCCGTTCTGCGCTGATGAAGGCTGAAGGGGTGCCTGTCGATTTTATCATCCCGAAGGAAGGTACCGTCCCGCTCGTTGCAACTCTCAATGTCCCGGCTAATGCCGAGCACAAGGAGGCTGCATACAAGTTCATCAACTACTGGCTCAGCAAGACCGGTCAGGAAAACTGGGCGCAGGCTTATCAGGTGGGTACGGCGCGCGCTGATGTTGAGCTGCCGGCGGAATTTCGCAAGAACCAGATCACCACTCGAGAAGACATACAGAAGCTGATACTACCCAACATGGCAGTGATGGCCACCCGTATACCACAGTGGGGCGATCGCTGGGAACGTGAAGTCGTTCCCGCTGCAAGGTAAGGTGGTTCTACATGGTGGCAAACCAATCAATTTCTGCGGCAACAAAGGGCCGCAGATCCTTTCGCCTTGGCGGCTATTTGCCGCTGATCCCGCCAGTTACAATACTGCTTCTTTTCTTCGCGCTGCCTGTGGGCATGATGATTGGACTGAGCCTCCACACATCAGTACCAGGCACTTTTGGTCTCCAACAGTATCACGATTTTTTTACTGACGATTTGGCTCTGGACGGCTTGAGGCGCACGCTCGTGTTGTCGGGGATTGTGGCACTCTGTGTCACCACGATGGCCTATCCAATTGCCTACTACCTGGCGCGCTCTACCTCTCGATGGAGAGCCGTTGTTTTCGGCATTGCCATCGCTCCGGAGCTTGCGGGCGTGGTTCTACGTACATACGGCTGGTTGGTAATTCTTGAGAAGAATGGATTTATCAACAATACGTTGATGTGGATGGGGCTGATTCAGAGCCCTCTTCCTCTGATGAACAATATGTTCGGCGCGGTCGTTGGTCTGACCCACGTGCTCCTGCCTTTCGGTATCCTGTCGCTCTTGACCAGTTTACAGGGCGTTGATCGAAACCTGGAAAAAGCCGCGCAAATTCTCGGTGCTTCCCGGCTGTCAGTTTTGCGTTATGTTGTTTTCCCTCTCTCCTTGCCTGGCATCATCAGCTCTTTCTTGATCGCCTTCACGCTGTCCGCCAGCGCTTACGCGACGCCGGCGCTGTTGGGTGGAATGAAGTTCAGGGTGCTTGCTACGATGATTTACCATGAGGTGATGGTCGTGGTGGATTGGCCCGCCGCTGCCGCGATGGCCATTGTGCTCCTGATCATTGTGCTTTGCATCGCCTTTATCAGCGCACGTGCCGAAAATCGTATCGTCAGCAAATTGCATGTGAGGTGAGGTGATGAGCAGATACGTTTTACCTGGCCTCTATTGGCTGTTTTTTTCGCTGATTGTTCTATTCATCGCGCTGCCGCTTGTAGTGGTCGTTGCCGCTTCGTTCAGCCCGACGAGCAAGGTCACTTTCGAGTTCTGGACGTGGACTTTTGACTGGTTCCGGAAACTGTGGACGCCAAGATGGATCGATCCTTTTATCCTTAGCGTAAAAGTAGCTGCGCTTGTAGCGGTGATTACTGGAACGTTGGCCTCGCTTGGCGCCTACGCATTGGCATATCGCAGGGTGCCGGGTCATACCGCAATCATGTCGTTCCTGTTGTCGCCGCTTGCGGTGCCACAGATTGTCAAAGGCGTGGCGATCGTCTTGTTTTTCTCCTCTGCTGGTTTGTATCGATATCTGGGCTTCCCGGGTCTGGTGCTCGCCCACGTGATTTTGACGATACCTTTCGCGGTACGGATGATCGTCACGTCGATCTATAATTTCGACAAAAACCTCGACCGGGCTGCGCAAATTCTGGGTGCGAATAGGTTTCAGCGCATTTTCTACGTACTGTTACCCCTGATCAAACCAGGCATTTTTTCGGGCATGACTTTTGCCTTCATCCTTTCGTTCAATGATGTGCCTCTGTCCCTTTTTCTCGCTCGACCGGGTGAAGTTCCGCTGCCCATCAAGGTGATCGAATACTTCCAATATGGCCTTGATCCCGTTTTGGCCGCAGTCAATGTCGCCTCCCTTCTTTTCCTTCTCGTAGTGATCTTTCTGTTCGAGCGGATTGGCGGGTTCTCGGCGCAAATCCATGGAGGCAGCAAATGAGCTCGATCGATAATGCAGATATCCAACTGGTGGATGTCTCGAAAACCTATGGCAAACATCTGGTCGTCGATCGGATCAACCTTGTCATCCCAAAAGGTGAGTTCGTCAGCATTCTGGGGCCATCCGGTTGTGGAAAGACAACCACTCTGAATATGGTGGCGGGCTTTCATGAGCCGAGTTCGGGGGAAATCCGCATCCGTGGCAAGAACCAGGTTGGTGTTTCGCCCGAGAAGCGGAACATCGGATTGGTCTTCCAAAACTACGCGCTCTTCCCGCACATGACTGTCGCCGAAAACGTAGCCTTTGGGCTGAAGATGAAGCGAAAATCCAAGTCGGAAATCGAGGAAGGGGTTCGCCGTGCACTCAAGAGCGTACATCTCGAAGGCTATGAGGCGCGTTACCCCAAGGAGCTTTCGGGCGGTCAGCAGCAGAGAACGGCTCTGGCGCGCGCTATCGCGCCACAACCCTCTGTGTTGCTGCTTGACGAGCCCCTGTCAAATCTCGATCTGAAGCTTCGTGAAGCCATGCGCCTGGAATTGAAAGAAATCCAGCAGCAGCTCGGAATGACGTTTGTCTACGTTACTCACGATCAGGAAGAAGCCATGGCAATGTCCGACCGAGTCGTCGTCATGTCAGGTGGTTTGATTGCGCAGGAGGGTCGACCAACGGATATCTATCAGAATCCGGTCTCCGCCTTCGTTGCGGACTTTATCGGTAAATCAAACCTCCTGGCTGTGACAAGCGTCGAGAAAAGGGGTGGTGAGCTGATGCTAACCCTCAAAGGCGGCCCGACGCTGGTGGCAGAGGAAACGCTTGCAACTCCAACCGGCAAGATAGAGCTTTGCTGTATCCGGCCGGAAAATGTGCAGTTGGCTGCGCCGGAAGAGACAAGTGAAAACCTGTTACCGGGCCGGGTAGACAAAATGGTCAACTTGGGAGCCCACGTTGATGTTTGGGTCGACGTTTCCAAGGATTGTACGATTAAGGCACAAATCCCCGTTCGCCGTCTGCAAGGTATTGATATCGGCAGCATGGTCAAACTGCGAATTGAACCCAAAGCTGTCCAGCCGCTGGCTGGATGACCAGTATTTTTTGGTTCGCTTGTTACGGCGGCAGGTTTTTGATCTGCCGCTGTTTTTCTTTCAGCAACCCATACAGGGAGCGGGCATGCTATGGCACAGGACGAAACGGCCGCATCGCGGCTGATCGCGCATCTTCACCAATTTCGAGACGGGGATTGGCAACCGAACGTTTTGCAACGGACCAAACTTTGCCTTGTCGACAATCTGGGCTGTTTTTCTGGCGGGTTGTCTCTGACGCATTTCAAGCAGTCGGCAGCAAGCTTTAAACGTACTCTTTTTCCTACTGGCGCCGAAATTCGATCCTCGCCGCTTCTCCGAGCTTATCTCTACGGACAGGCGGTGATTGCGATGGATTATGACGATACGTTGTATGGTCATCCCGGCGGTCCCATTATCGGTGCGATACTGGCGATTGCCAGCGAAAGCAATTTGACGCTCGACCGAATACTGAGAGGTATTGCTGCAGGGTATGAAACACATGCCATCCTATGTGAAGCGACTAAACCGTCACCCGAACACGGGGCCAAAATTCGCTCAGTCGGTAATCTTGATACGATCGCTGCGGCGTTGGGGATCTCTGTAGCGCTCAATCTCGATGACGCAATGATCGAGCGTATAATTGGGGTGTCTGTCGCGCACTCCATCGTACCCTATACGGCGAAATGGTACGAGCGGCCCGTGCCTGGAATGAAGAATAACATTGGCTGGATCGCGGCCGGGGCGGTGTTGGCTGTCAACCTTGCACTGGAGGGCCAGACGGGCATTACCCAGCCGCTTGAAGGCGAGAAGGGATTCTGGAGAATGGCGGGCTCGGACCGCTGGGTCTTCAATGAAGATGTGCTTGGTAAGCCGCCCGCGGTCCTACGCACGGGTTTCAAGCATTACCCTGCGTGCTGGCACACACAGGAGTATCTCAAAACTTTCGCTACGCTTCTTGCCCAGGTCGATGCGGAGGACGATGTACTTGATATCGTCATTTTTGCGACCCCCGATATCGAGAAATTCTGCGACAGAAATCTTATCGGGACGGCCGATGTCGCATTCAGCCTGCCTGCGATGCTTGAGCTGCTGATTGCGGGCATTGAGCCCGGTCCTCTTTGGGCTTCACATAAGCCGCAGCACGTGGAACGCGGCTTTCAGTATGTGCGCTCCGACGAAAGACAAATTCTGATCAAAACACGTAAGGGGCGGGAACTAACCGCGCCGGTTGAGTTGAACAGTTTGTCGGACGAAGCAGGAAACGGTCTCGATTATGATGGTGTTTTGGCCAAATTTCGGAGGCTGGCACAAACCGATTTGCAGCTTATTTTGCTTCCGCTTCTCCAACTCGAAAGTTCTGAGAATGTTGAAGTCGTGGTCGATGAGTTGGGACGACTTTACGCGAGCATCACCAAATTGATGATGCAATAGGGCCTGTTAGCTGCAGGGGGAGAAATGCTCGCCGTGAAATTCAGGCCTGATGGGTAAATCCTCAAACATGGTTAGGTGGAGGTTAGGTTCCATATGGCCGCAGCATGCCCGTATGTTGGTTTCCACGCAGAACTGAGCCGGTGCGCCTAACCGGCTCAGTTCTGCGTGGAAACCAACAGCCGGCTTTCATGGGTTTCTTAGCAGGGAAATTCATCGAGTAGGCAGAGGTCGATCAACTCTCAATTTGTATGGTTTCATTTGTAACCAAATTCTGTTGAGCCTACGCGTTCTGCGTCAATTTTTAGATTGCACTTTGAATACAGCGGCACATATTGCCACGATCCTGCAGGTATTATCCGATGGAGGTACAAAAATGGGAACCTCACGTGTCAGAGCTTGTCGCATCGTGCGACCGACTGACTCCTATGTGGGAAAGCAAGGTCTCAACTATTTTGAGGGTATCGCCGCCGAAACCGTGGGCTCAGTGAGCATTTGCATGCATGTCCTTAAGATACCACCCGGCGAACGCGCCAAGGCCCATCTCCATGTCTCGCATGAAACAGCGATTTACGCTTTAAGTGGCGAGACAAATTGCTGGTTCGGTGAGCGCTTGGAAACGCACGTTGTCGTTCGCGAAGGCGACATGTTTTATATTCCCGCCGGTGTTCCTCACCTCCCAGCCAATCTTAGTACCAGACCAGCAATGGTAATCATCGCCCGCACCGACCCGAATGAGCAGGAGAGCGTAATGTTGTTGCCGGACCTAGATCAGCTCGTGCCACAGTCTGGCTAGTCCATTCTGATTTACCTACACCGCAAACCCTTCGTGTTTGATTCAGCTCAGATGGTCAGGGGCGCCTTCCGCGTCGGCTTCCACGTGTTAATTAATCCAGACAACGCGGCATTTCGAAGCCGCCGAAGAACAAGTTTCCGGCTGTGGCCGGGTTGTCGGGAGAGCTGACCTATTCAAGGCCTTCATCGACAAGTCGATAAACACTCCGTTTGTCTCCTCCCATTGCATGGTCGTGGTATACACATCAGCTTTCCGCAATTAGGCAGCAAACGGATCGATCACCGAACTACGCGGCTTTCGTGGGCCATAGGCTGGAGCCTCAAGACCTCGTTCGATGTATTTGCGCACCGTTTTGCGGTCGATGCCCGTTTGTCTGGAAATGGCAGACACTGTCAGGCCCTGCTGATGCAGTTCCAGGATCATGATCGTCTCCCTCAGCTTGATCACCAACATCCCCCTTCCGACTATCAAGGAGTATCGGCGGCGCAGCACCTGGGGAAGATTCAAACCGCACTATTGGGGAGTTGTCTCATCGCACCCCACCCGTCAAGGCAGTTCTTGCAATGCGTTATCCCAATCGGGTTGCGGCTAGGCAACCCAATACGGAGCTGATCTTTGGTTCGAGCCCTCAACGGCTAAGTCATTTTCCTGAGCTATCCAGTGCCGGGAGCAGGGTTGTCTCCGCGGTCGACAAAGGTCGCCGCATAATGGGTCTTCGCAGGTTGCGATCTTCCTATGTATTGCGCGCAATCTCAATGAGCTGCAACTCCCCAACCGGAACGATCGAACCCACGTCCGCAGCAGGGACGCTCAGTGCATCAAATCAGACTTGACGCGCCGAGAACTAAGCCAGTGCTCACTTATGAGCTAGCGCCAGCCGATGCGTTGAAGACTTCTCCCGTCGTGAGCATGCTGTGCATGATGACGGCAAGCTTCCTGGCGACCGCCACCGCAGCACGCTTGAAGCCCAACCGCTCACGCAGCCTCGTTCCCAAGTCTTTGAGACTGCTTTCCGTCCTGGCGCTGGTTCTCGTGAGGATCACCACCGCTGCTTCATAAAGCAGGCCCATGATTGTCACCTCGTCGGGAGATATGACCGTCCTAGTCGGTCTCTCCCGACTGGTAGCGCCGCGTTGTCAGTCCAAGCCAGGCGCCAACCGAGCGCGACGTTTTAAAGTTGCCAGGATCTTCAATCGCTGCAACGTAGGAAATTGCCGTAACGGCACCGATACCCGGGATCGTCATTAGAAGCTTCGTAGCCTTGCTCTTCCTTGCCGCTGCCAATAGCCGGCGGTCCAGATCTGCTGCCTGCATACGGATACCACGCCACGCCTCAAGCAGCGGCATTATAATCCGTGCAAGGTCATCATTGCCGCTCAAAAGCTCTCTCACATGACCATCAAATGCCCGGCCTTTACTTTTGGGAACGATCAGACCAAACGTCTTCAATACCCCCGGATCTGGTTGCTGAGCTGAGTTGAGATGCTCAGGAGTTGATTGCGTGCCCCGACCAGCGTGCGCGTCAACATGCTGTCGAATGACTTGACCCGAACCTCCTTGTAGAAACCGGCTTCGGCTAGCTGGGCCAGGCCATCCGCATCATTGGCATCTGTCTTGTTGAGCGTCTCATCCAGAACCTTCTGCACGTGCCGAGCTTCGATGCAAATCGCCGGCAGTCCCTCCGCAGCCAGTGCATGATAGAACCACCTCGAGAGCGGCCCGGTCTCGAAGACGACGCGTTTGACGTTCGGGGCATGCTTGCGGATCATCTGCGCCAGAACATGCGGATCGGACGGCCCTTTTCCTTGCCAGATCCGCTTGCCATCTTCACGAATGGCGATCGCAGTATCTTTCAACGAAACGTCGAGTCCCATATATTGGTCCATGGTTGCCTCCCATTTGGTGCCTGGGCCCGGTTCGAATCGTGAGCCCGTATTTCCATCTTATTGGGGGCAACAAGCCGAATCCGCCATCATCCAGGAGCATGGCCGGAGGGGATCACGCCGCGATTACCCCATGTATTGCTCAGGTACTGACAGGCGCGCGCGACGCATGTCCACACGATCGAATATGTCGCCACGCTGATCGTTGAGAACCTCGAGTTGCTTGAAGAAATCGCGAGTAATTCCGACAACATCGACTACGGCGAGATGATCCATGTCTAAGACGGCACGGACAAGGGCATCACAACCTTCACCGATCGTGGCATCGAGAGCCTGCAGGAGTTCCTTGCCAACGTGCGCTCCTGGGAAGGCGGCGTTCGCCAATTCCTTCTCGACGAGCAATGTGATCCGGAAAAGATCAAAAGCATCATGGCAAACGCGCCGAAATCATAAGCCCCGCGGCCTTGGCCGGATGGTTACAGCTGCGCAGCTTCGGGGAGCACTTCAACCCGGTACGGGCAAACAGGTTTGCATGGCAGTGACCGCCGACTGCAGGTCTGATACCTTGTGTCGGCGATTGCCCTATTTGTCGCGTATTCAAAGGTTAATCTTCGCGAAACGAAGGCACGCTCGTACCAAGGCCTTTTTCGCATAGAAACTTGCCTTGCGCGCTTTCTAACACTGCAGCGAATGGACCTGCGCTTGAAACGATTGGAGATTAACCGATCCCACCGCTAGCAATCGAAGAAGGGCACAAAGGTGCATAAGAGCCGTACGTTACTTGTCCCAGTTTTTTCTTTCGAGACCAAACCTTGGTTTATTTGGCTAATATTAATCGCCGCGTTCTGGTTTGGCGTTCCAGCTATCTTGGGATGGCCGGATAGCAGGGGCAATGAGTTAGTTCTGAACGAATTACAAACAATCAAAACCGATTCAACATTCCTGCAGAGAGACGTGCTGCGCGCTCGCGATGGTATGCTCCGAAATTACCATCCATTAACCGATACACTTGCCGCGTTACGAAACAGTTTGATCAAACTGCTTCAGCTACACAACGACACGGATGTCGAAGCGGCCGATTTTTCGGAACAACTAATCGGTGTGTGGAAATCGGTGAAAGTTACTGACGCGGCGATAGCCACCTTCGGTGCGCAAAACGTTTTCCTGCAGGATGCTGAGGCGAATTTTAACGCTTCGCTACGTGCGCTTGAGATGTCCACCTTGAGACTGCGGATTCTTGAGTTGGACAACCTGATGATGCGGTACCGAACCCGGCCGACCAAGGAACTTTCGACGCGTATTACCCAGACTCTGGACGAGTTCGCTGACACCGTGACCGGAAGGCCCAGTGAAGAGGCTCGCATCAGCGAGATTGTTCGAAACGGGAAGATCATACTCGACATGCTGCCGCAGGTAAATGAGAGCATAACGTTAATATTAAGCTCGGACGTCGCGGATAGAGAAGAAAATCTCCTAAATTACTATTCGGGCGCATATGATCTATATCGAGTATATGGCCGGCGGGTTCGAGTAGGTTTAGGCGCCGCAGCTATGCTGCTTTGCTTCTATGTTATATTATTGGTCCATAAGATGCGCATGCAAGCTCGTCGCTTAGAACAGCGTGCGACGTTTGAGGACGCCATTGTTGAGATTGGCCTTTGCTTTGAAGATGGTACGGTAACAAAACCGTCACTCAAATCCTCCACACGAGAAGCGCTGGCAATCATCGAAAAATTTTTCGAAGCTCAGCGGTGTGTCTTGGGGCTAGTTGCGCTCCCCCGCAAGGAGATCGTCGAAACATTTGCCACCCATGCTTCGGCCCCTCAATGGGACGAGGAGAAAGTGCGTCGGATTGTTACTTTAGCACAAGAAGGAGACCGGAGGTTTCTCTTCCGCAAGGATTTCGCGCCAAATGCTGGCTGCTTCAATGGAGATACTACCAACGTCTGCATGCTGCTTGCCTTCCAAGTGTCGGATCGGCTATTTGCCGTCTTTAGCCTAGGTTTTGATCAAGCGCGGCCGGACACTGACATCCGACACCTAGAACTCGCGGCTGAGTGTGTCTGCCATTACGTGATTATTCGGCGCAAGCAAAGGCAGCGCAATGTTTTGGAACGGCGCCTGAAGCATGCGGAACGACTTGAATCTGTTGGCACACTGGCTGGTGGAATAGCGCATGAATTCAACAATATTCTGGGAGCAATCATAGGTTACGCTGAAATGGCGCGCAACCTTATGGTTGCGCACGCCCACTGCTCGCGTCACATTGATTATATCATCTCGGAAGGCAGCAGGGCGACGCAAATTGTTGATCAGATCCTGGCACTCAGCCGAAAACGAGAACGCATCATAACTCCCTTCAATCTGGACGAATTGGTCTTGCAGATAGTGCCAACGTTGGGCGCTGCTTTGCCGCAAACCATACAGCTGGACTATAAGGTTGAACGCTCGCAGATGGTGATCGAAGGAAGCCCTTTGGAGATTGAGCAGATTTTGATGAACCTTTGCAAAAATGCTGCCGAGGCATGCTCAGACGTAGGGCTCATCGAAATTGGCCTTTCTCGTTCTACCTTGTGGATACAGAAGACATTGCCGCACAGTACGATCCCGCCAGATGACTATGTCGTCATCTCCGTTGAAGACAATGGGTCTGGCATACCCGAAAACGTGTTGCCGCGTATTTTCGAGCCCTTTTTCACCACACGGCCCCGCGATGGCGGCACCGGCCTGGGTCTTTCAACAGTTCACGGCCACGTCAGTGCGCTGGGAGGATATATTGATATAATTTCTACTGTGGGGAAAGGAACACGTTTCGATATCTATCTACCGTTCTCCGCGAAAGATCCAATGAACCTGGACATTATTTTTGGTCCAGGCAAAATTCCCCGAGGCAGGGGAGAGATCGTCGCTATAGTTGAGTCTGGCGACGCCCTGCGGGAAATGTTTGAGGATAAGATCGCCGCATTGGGGTATGAGGCAGTTGGCTTCAAGACGGTCAAAGGCCTCTGCGATTGGGTCACTAAGGGCAAGGAGGCTGATCTAATCCTTGCTGACCGATTATCGTTTTCTGCAGGACAAAATGGGGATTTTATGCCGGCGGCTTTGAAGGCGATGCCCGTTATCTTTCTGATTGGCGAGGACGAGTCTACCTTGCAATCTGCAGGCAACGACGAAGCCTCTCTTCACTTTTTACGGAAGCCCGTGTCCTCCAAAACTCTTGCGTACGCTGTTCGGACTAAAATCAGAACGTAGTCGAACAGGGCGTGAGAGGGTGTGCAAAGCATTAGTTTCCGGCATGAGCCCGAAGCTAGTCGCACAAATTGCTTTTACTTCAGATGAAATCAGAATGAGGAATATTAAAATACGAAAGTAACACGCATTTCCGATAGTCGCGGCTGCAGAAGATGTGGCCTCCCGAAGGGGAGCCCATATCGCGATTTTGAGGAGATGGAACATGCAAAAGGCAACAGGGACTCTTGCGATCATCCTACTATCGCCAATCGCTCAGCCGGCTGAAGCCGCGCCGCTTTCGTTGCCAGAGTTTGATCAACTTGCTCGAGAATGCGCGCCTTCCGTAGCTCCTTCTACGCTCGCTGCGATTGCCAAGGTTGAAAGCCAGTTCGATCCACTTTCCGTTCACGATAATACGACGGGCGAAACGCTTCATTGGAGAGATCAGATGGGGGCGGCCGAAGGCGTGAAGCATCGACTTCAAGCCGGCCATTCAGTCGACGTCGGGCTCATGCAAGTGAATTCGAAGAATTTCACCATGTTAGGTCTGACCCCGTACGGCGCAATCCGGCCATGCGCTTCGTTATCGGCGGCATCGCGTCTGCTTGAGAACGGTTATAAGGACGGTCCCACAGCTCGCGAAGATCAGTTAGCTTTACGCCGCGCGATTTCGGTCTACAACACTGGCAATTTCGGGCGCGGTTTTACGAACGGCTACGTGCGAAAGGTCGAGTTGGCGGCCCAGCAACTTGTACCAGCGTTGACCGACAATTCAAAAGACCCAGATCGCGCCACATCAGTTCCGCAAACCTCGTGGGATATCTGGGGAACATATGACCGTCGCCGCTCAGCGGGTGGGGTGGGTGGTTCGTCAGGGCCGCCTGAACCGCGAGAGCCGGTGGAGCAGAACAATCAACACGAATGGAATGGTGAAGGGACACCGCGATGACCCGCCTTGCAAAGCATTTTAGACGTTTGACCTGCTTTTCTTTCGGCGACGCGACGACACGTGTCATAACCAGTCGCGTGCCGAAGGTGTGCGGCACCATCGGCGTAAGCCTGTTTCCTGCCGAAGCCGCCTTGGCGCAGTCGGCAGGAGGTGGAACTGACCCCGCGACCATGGTCAATAACATATGCACGTTCATCCTTGGCCCGTTCGGTCAGTCACTCGCCGTTCTCGGAATCGTAGCGATCGGCGTATCATGGATGTTTGGTCGAGCTTCTCTCGGACTAGTCGCCGGTGTTGTTGGCGGGATCGTAATCATGTTCGGCGCGAGTTTCCTCGGTCAGACACTTACCGGAGGTAGTGGCGGATGACCGGTCGTCTCGAAGAATCCACGTTGTACCTTGCAGCTACGCGGCCTGCTCTTTTTCTCGGCGTGCCGTTGACCTTAGCCGGACTGTTCATGATGCTCGCGGGCTTCATAGTCGTCATCGTTAAGAACCCTCTTTATGAGATCGCCATACTGCCCCTTTGGTTTGGAGCGCGACTTCTCGTAGAGCGCGATTATAACGCCGCAAGTGTCACCTTGCTATTTTTGCAGACGGCAGGGCGAAGCATCGACAGCCAGTTCTGGGGGGGAGCGAGCGTAAGCAGCAACCCAATCAAGGTGCCACGCCGGGGAAGAGGAATGGTATGATGCTCTCGACGAGAAAAACAGCCGAGAGATCGGGAGAAGTGTACCTGCCCTATATCGGGCATATCAGTGACCAGGTTGTACTCTTGGAGGACGGGTCGATACTGGCCATGGCACATATTGATGGCCTAGCCTTCGAGCTTGAAGAAGTTGAAATCCGAAATGCTCGTTGTCGGGCGTTCAACACCTTGTTTCGCAATATCGCCGATGACAACGTGTCCATATATGCACATCTTGTCCGACACAACGACGTCACAGCTCCGCCCGCCAGGCAATTCCGTAGCGCTTTTGCTTCCGGGCTTAATGAAACTTTTGACAAGCGTGTCCTGTCCGGAAAGCTTTTCCGTAACGATCATTTCTTGTCGCTGATCGTTTCTCCCCGTTCCGTGCTCGGAAAAACAAAGAGCAGATTTTATGGAAAAAAGAAAACCGACCTCGCAATTCAAATCAGACACTTGGAAGACGTGTGGAACGTCATTGCCGGGGCTCTTGAGGCGTATGGTCTGCGGCGTCTCGGTATTAGAGAGAGCCGCGATGTTCTGTTCACGGAAATTGGTGAAGCCCTTCGACTCATAATGACCTGCCGCTTTTCACCAGTTCCAGTCGTCAGCGGCTCACTAGGTGCTTCAATTTACACTGATCAGGTAATTTGTGGCAAACGCGCAATAGAAATTCGGACACCCAGCAATAACTATGTGGGATCCATCTTCTCATTTCGCGAATACCCGGCAAAGACCCGGCCTGGCATGCTAAACACACTGCTGTCCCCGGATTTTCCTCTCGTTTTGACTCAAAGCTTTTCCTTCCTCACGCGCGCACAGGCTCACGCTAAACTGACCCTCAAAGCCAATCAAATGACGAGTTCTGGTGACAAAGCCCTATCCCAAATCGGTTTACTTGCAGAGGCGGAGGATGCGTTGGCGAGTAACGAATTTGTCATGGGATCGCATCACTTGAGCCTTTGCATCTATGCAGAGACTCTTAATGGGCTTGCTGATCAGGGTGCACGAGCTCGCACCAACTTGGCGGACGCGGGAGCCGTTGTCGTCCAAGAAACCATAGGAATGGAGGCTGCCTATTGGTCCCAGCTTCCAGGAAACTACAGGTGGCGTACGCGCCCCGGTGCGATCACCTCGCGCAATTTTGCGGGCCTCGTCTCCTTCGAGAATTTCCCTTCTGGCGCCTTGTCCGGGCATTGGGGCGACGCCATTGCGCGCTTCCGTACGAACGGGGGGACGCCGTTCGACTATGTGCCGCATGAGAATGACGTTGGTATGACCGCAATATTCGGACCAATCGGTCGCGGGAAGACGACCCTTATGACCTTCGTTCTTGCGATGCTCGAGCAAAGCATGGTCAACCGCAGTGGTACCATTGTTTTTTTCGATAAGGATCGCGGTGGGGAGTTGCTGGTGCGTGCGACGGGAGGCACCTACCTGACGCTACGTAGAGGGAAACAGAGCGGGTTGGCGCCTCTGCGCGGTCTCGACAATTCAGCGGTATCACGCGATTTCCTCAGAGAGTGGATCGTGGCACTCATTGAGAGCGATGGACGCGGAACCATCTCACCGGAGGAAAATCGCCGGTTAGTGCGCGGAATACAACGCCAACTATCTTTTGAGCCGAATATGCGCTCTCTGGCTGGCTTGAGAGAGTTTTTACTGCATGGGCCGTCAGAAGGGGCAGGTGCACGCCTCCAGCGCTGGTGCCGAGGCGGCGCTCTAGGTTGGGCGTTCGACGGCGACATGGACGAAGTCCGAATGGATCCTACGATAACCGGCTTCGACATGACGCATATTCTTGAATACGAGGAAGTGTGCGCACCGGCTGCAGCTTATCTCCTGCACCGGATAGGGGCCATAGTCGACGGTCGCCGCTTCGTCATGAGCTGCGATGAGTTCCGAGCGTATTTGCTCAACCCAAAATTCTCAGCGGTGGTCGACAAGTTTCTGCTCACCGTTCGCAAAAATAACGGCATGCTGATACTCGCGACACAGCAGCCTGAGCACGTCCTTGATTCTCCTCTGGGAGCGAGCTTGGTTGCGCAATGCATGACAAAGATATTCTATCCCTCGCCCACGGCGGACAGATCGACGTACATCGACGGGATGAAATGTACGGAACGAGAATTTCAGGCGATCCGCGAAGACATGGCAGTCGGCAGCCGTAAATTCCTGCTGAAGCGGGAAAGCGGAAGCGTCATCTGCGAGTTCGACCTTCGAGACATGCACGAATATGTCGCCGTGCTGTCGGGACGTGCCAACACGGTGCGATTTGCCGATCACTTGCGGCAAACTTACGGAGAGGATCCCGCTGCTTGGCTCGATGCATTCATGACCCGTTATCATGAAGCACACGACTAAATTGGAGAAAGCAACCATGAAATTCGGCGCTACCACAATCGCATTTATCATTTTTTTGACTCTGTCCCGAACGGCCGATGCGCAGTTCGTTGTCAGCGACCCCGCGACGGAAGCTGAGACCCTCGCCACCGCCCTGGATACCGCCGCAAATTTGGAACAAGTGATCACGATGGTGACGATGCTGACTTCCGCGTTTGGCGTCACCGGTCTCTTGACCGCTCTTGATCAGAAGAACCAATACCCGTCGACCGGCAAACTTGACGAACAATTGTTCTCCTCAAAGGCGAAGACTTCGATGACCGCGCGTGGGATAGTATCCGATCCCGATCGCAAGGTGATTGGCAATGACGCCGAGGGCAAGTTGTTACGGGACCAGATTACAACATCGGCGAACGCTGCCGGCCTTGCCGCCGACAATCTGGACGCACTGGACAAACGACTCACGGCGAACCGCGATACATCCGCCCAACTCTCGCGTTCACGCAACATAATGCAGGCGACCGTGACGAATGGGTTGCTTCTCAAGCAAATTCACGACGCTGTTATTCAGAATACCCAGGCGACGAGCCTATCGACGATGACGACCGCGCAAGCCGGTTTGCATGAAGCTGAGGAAGCGGCAATTCAACGAAAAGAACACCAAGCAACGGCGCTGATCTTCGGCGCTGTACCGTAGCACTGTTTTGTCATGGACTACAAGAAGATGGCGTACCCCAGTTGAGGTAGGGCAATGAACTTCAGTATTCCTGCACCATTCACGGCGATACACGCGATCTTCGACCTCGCCTTCACGTCCGGCTTAGACACGATCCTTGCAGATATCCAAAGCGCGGTCAGTGCTCCGCTCGTGGCTTGTGTGACCATGTGGATCATCGTTCAGGGCATCTTGGTCATGCGAGGAGAGGTTGACACCCGCAGCGGGATCACGCGCGTCATCTTAGTGTCGATTGTCGTGACACTGGTCGTTAAACAGGCAGACTATCACGATTACGTCGTTTCCGTCTTCGAAGATACAGTGCCAAACTTCGTCCAAAAGTTCAGCATTAGTGATCTTCCTCTGCAGTCCATCCCGGCGCAACTCGATACGATGTTTGCGCTGACGCAAGTGACATTTCAGCGGATTGCTTCAGAGATAGGGCCGATGAACGACCAGGATATCCTCGCCTTTCAGGGGGCGCAATGGGTGTTTTACGGGACCTTGTGGACAGCGTTCGGGATCTACGATGCAGTCGGAATTCTCACCAAAGTCCTGCTGGCGATCGGCCCTTTGGTGCTAGTGGGTTATCTCTTTGATCGCACTCGCGATATTGCTGCAAAATGGATCGGACAACTGGTAACCTATGCCATACTTTTGCTCCTCTTGAACATCGTGGCAACAGTTGTCCTCATGACTGAGGCAACTGTACTTGTAGTCGTGCTCGGGGTGGTAACTGCCGCAGGTACGACTGCCGCTAAGATCATCGGACTTTATGAAATCGATATGTTCTTCTTGACGGGTGACGCTCTGATCGTTGCGCTTCCCGCAATCGCTGGAAATCTCGGCGGTAGCTACTGGAGCGGCGGCACACAAGTTGCCGGAAGCCTCAATCGACATTTTGCTCAAGTATTTCGTCGGTAACCCGGTAGGAGGAATGCATGAGATATTTTCTGATACTTGTAACCTTGGGCTTGGCGTCTTGTCAGGGAGATGCAGGATTGGCGAGTGCCAAAGGTCCAGTATTTCCGCTGAACGTTGGACGGTGGAAGCCTGCTCAAACCGATCTCCAACCAAGACCCGAGGGAGGCATCCATGGACAACCCTGATCATGCGTTGCTGGTGCAGAGGGATACCCTAGCGAAACACTACAAGGACGTTGAAGCATTTCAGGCTAAAAGGACGAAGTCTGCCCGGAGGCTGTCTAAGGTGTTGGTAGTTATTGCAGCCGTCGCCGTGCTCGGGAACGTTGCGCAGGCTTTCACAATCGCGTCAATGCTTCCGCTATCAAAACTGGTTCCTGTCTTTTTGTGGGTTCGTCCGGATGGAACCTTGGACAGCGAAGTTTCCGTCTCACAGCTCCCAGCGACGCAGGAGCAGGCAGTCGTGAATGCCTCCTTATGGGAGTACGTCCGTCTCCGGGAAAGTTATACAGCTGATACCGCTCAGTATGCTTACGATCTAGTGTCGGATTTTAGCGCTCCTGATGTACGGCGCGACTATCAGCAGTTCTTCAATTACCCTAGTCCAAGCTCGCCGCAGACCATAATTGGCAAGCGTGGAAAGGTTCAAGTCGAGCACATCGGTTCGAATGACATCATTCCTGGAATGCAACAGATCCGCTACAAGCGTAGTGTTTTGATGGATGGCCAACCTCCAATAGTAACTACCTGGACCGCAACGGTTCGCTACGAAAAAGTGACCAAGATGCCCGGCCGACTTAGGCTCGACAATCCGGGAGGCTTGGTTGTTACTTCCTACCAAAATTCTGAGGATACCGTTTCGAATTCAGGAAGGAGCCAGCCATGAAAAAAAAGGTGCTGGTCTTTATGTGTATCTGTTTCGCCGCTCATGGCGTCAGGTCGGAGGACACGCCAACGGCGGGGAAGTTCGATCCGCGTATGCGCAGCTTGGCCTACAATCCTGATGAGGTCGTACGTCTTTCCACAGCCGTCGGAGCGACATTGGTTGTAACGTTCGGCGCCAATGAGACTGTAACCGCCGTTGCAGTTTCGAACAGTACAGACCTCGCCGCCCTTCCGCGCGGTAACAACTTGTTCTTCAAAGCAAGCAAGGTCCTCTCCCCGCAACCTGTTGTGGTTCTAACAGCAAGCGATGCGGGAGTTAGACGTTATGTTTTCAGTGTTTCTGCTAGAACCATGGCCAGTCTCGATAAAGAGCAATCTGACCTCTACTACAGCGTTCAATTCTCCTATCCCGCAGATGCGTATGCTGCCCGACAGAAAGAGGCAGAACAAAAGCTCATAGCTGATCGAACAAGGGCGCAAATGCAGTCCCAACAAAAGGCACAGGACCTACTGGATCGGCCTCCCGCATCCGGGAGCCGCAGGAACAATTGGCATTATGTCGCGCAAGGTGACCGGTCACTTTCACCGGTAGATGTGTACGACAATGGCTTTTCGACGATTTTTCGGTTTCCGGGAAATGTGCGTCTTCCGTCGATTTATGTGATCAATCCCGACGGAAAGGAAGCGAGCGCCGATTACACAGTCAAAGGAGACTATGTCGAGGTGTCATCGGTTTCTCGCGAGTGGCGCCTGAGGGATGGTCATACAGTGCTTCGGATCTTGAATACAGCTTACAATCCCGTCGGAACGAAGCCTGGAACAGGTACGACTAGAGCCGATGTTCGGCGGGTGCTGAAGGAGGTCAAGCAATGACAGACGGAGATCCACATTCGGTTAATGACGTGCATTCGTCGGGATCCTTGCTTCCTGAACCAAGGCGTGGCCGCGTCTCGGGGCCCTCGAAGTTGATTTTGGTGGGGCTTGTTCTGGCGCTGTCACTGAGTTTCATTTGGCTTGGCGCACGTCCAAAGAAAAGCAGCGAACAATCCACCCCTGACAAGATGATCGATGCTAACACAAAGCCGTTTCGTCCGGCACCGATCGACATCTCTCCTAAACCGATGTCAAGCCCGCCGGCGATTGCCACGGCATTGCCGGAGCGGCATGATCGGGAACGACGCGGACCGCGCCCCGAAGAATCGCCGATCTTCGCTTATAGTGGCGGTGGTCAAGGCAGTGTGAAACCTCCAAGTCGACCCAACACTGATGGAGAAGGACCAATCAATAACAACTCCGATGGTTCGTCACATCCCAATGCGCCGAGCGAGAATGAGCTCTCAGTTCGCATGAAGCCAACAGTGCTGGAGCCCAGCCGTGCGGTCCTCTTGCCGCACCCGGATTTTATTATTCCGCAAGGGACTATTATTCCGTGCACCCTGCAAACCGCGATCGATACAAACTTGGCCGGATATGCAAAGTGCATCTTGCCTCAAGACGTCCGGGGAGCAACCGGCAATGTTGTCCTCCTCGACCGAGGGACGACTGTTGTGGGCGAAATTCAACATGGTCTCCATCAGGGAGATGCGCGTGTTTTCGTACTCTGGAGCCGCGCGCAAACACCTAGTCACGCTGTCATCTCGCTCACATCTCCGGGCACGGACGAACTCGGTCGCTCCGGTCTAACGGGTACGATCGACAATCACTTCTGGAAGCGCTTCGGGGGTACCATCCTCTTAAGCGTCGTTCAAGGTGCCGTGCAAGCCGTCGGGAGTTATGCTGGAAGTGAAGGCGGGGGCACCAGTTTCAACAGTGTGCAGAACAACGGCGAACAAGCCGCCGATACAGCGTTGAAATCAACCATCAACATTCCGCCGACACTGAGTAAAAACCAGGGAGATACTGCTTCGATATTCGTATCGCGCGATCTCGATTTCTCCGACATCTACAAGCTACAACTCGTCGGTCAGGTCGGTCACATTCGACGGTGATATGTTGCAACAACAATCACAATTCTAAAATTGGAGGCTGCAATGCAAACTGAAGCAGACCCTCAACTACGACTTCTTCTTGACCCGGTTTTGGACTGGCTCGAAGACCCTGGAACAGAAGAAGTCGCGATCAATCGGCCAGGCGAGGTCTTTGTTCGGCAGGCCGGTATGTATACCAAATATGAGTCGCGTCTCAACTACGACGACCTTGAGGATATCGCCATCCTGGCCGGCGCGCTCAGAAAACAAGATGTTGGACCACACAGTCCACTGTGTGCGACTGAGTTGCCGAACGGTGAGCGGCTGCAAATTTGCTTACCGCCAACCGTCCCCTCTGGAACCATCAGCCTGACGATCCGTCGTCCAAGTTCTCAGGTTTCTCAGCTTAAGGAAGTTTCCAGTCGCTACGACGCATCGCGATGGAATCAATGGCATTCGCGCAGGACACGTCAGAACCAAAGGGATGACGAAATTCTTACATATTATCAGCAGGGGGACCTTGAAACTTTCCTTCGGGCGTGCGTCACTGGGCGGTTGACCGTGCTGCTCTGCGGTCCGACCGGTAGTGGAAAAACAACCATGAGCAAGACACTGATCAGCGCTATCCCGCTGCATGAAAGACTGGTCACGATTGAAGATACGCTCGAACTCGTGATACCGCATGAGAACCACGTACGTTTACTTTATTCTAAGAATGGTGGGGGATTAAGCGCCGTCACCGCGGAGCATCTCCTTCAAGCCAGTCTGCGGATGCGACCAGATCGCATACTGCTCGGTGAGATGCGTGATGAGGCTGCTTGGGCATACCTGAGCGAGGTGGTTTCGGGACATCCAGGGTCAATTTCGACAATCCACGGAGCCGACCCAGTGCAAGGCTTGAAGAAACTCTTTTCGCTGATCAAGGCGACTAAGCAGGGCGCTGGTCTCGAGGACAAAACGCTGATTGACATGTTGTCGGCGGCGATCGATGTCATTGTGCCGTTCCGGTCTCGCGGTGATGTATACGAAATTGGTGAAGTTTGGCTGGCGGCCGATGCTCGGCAACGAGGGGAGACAATAGCCAACCTTCTAGATCATCATTGAAATTGCGGTGGTATGAAAGACCGGTTGATCGTTGCAATGACGTTGTTATCTGCATATTCAATTTTGCACTCGCACGTCGTTGACAATGCGGCAAATATCGCCGGTTATGCGGAATTAGAAAAAGAATCACGGTTGGAAACTGCCCAGCATCCTTGCAGAAATAGTCCCATAGCCTATTCCTAAAGAGCGATGGAAACTAAGATTGAAAGGTGAGAGCCGGTGAAACATATCCTCCTTATTGATGATGATCCCGCGATGCGGCACCTGATTACTGACTATCTAACGATACATGCCCTCAGGGTCACTGCAGTGAGCGAGAGTAGCCACTTCAATCGCGTGCTTGCAGGCGAGGTAGTCGACGTTGTGGTTGTCGACTTGAATTTGGGGCGCGAAGACGGACTGGAAATCGTCCGGAATCTAGCTTCAAAATCAGACGTTCCAATTGTCATCATTAGTGGAGACCGTGTGGAAGAAGCTGATAAGGTTGTCGCATTAGAGCTTGGAGCATGCGATTTCATTGCAAAACCCTTTGGAACGCGCGAGTTTCTCGCTCGCGTTCGTGTCGCATTGCGAAGCCGTCCTACCGGCGCCCGGGCTAAGGATCGGCGCTCGTTCTATTTCAATGGCTGGACCCTTAACCTCAGGCAGCGCCGACTCGTTTCTGACCTAAACGATGAAGTGAAGCTGACGGCAGGGGAGTTCAATCTCTTGGTGGCCTTTCTCGAGAGGCCCCGCGATGTCTTGTCCAGAGAGCATCTTCTCCTCGCCAGCCGCGTGCGTGATGAGGAGGTCTATGACAGAAGTGTGGACGTGCTCATTTTGCGGCTTCGCCGAAAGCTTGAGCCCGATCCCGCTAATCCCATCCTTATCAAGACATCCCGGGGCGCCGGTTATTTCTTTGACGCAGATGTGGACGTTTCTTACGGCGGAGTATTGGCAGCCTGAACGCGCTCGCCTTACACTTACAATATAAGATCTTCAAGAGGTCAGGCGCCAGCACTCGTCACCGGCACCGATGCCAGGGTCAGCGGCTCAGCCTTTTCTCTTCTACGAAAAAGCAGGCGAGAGCCGCAGTGGCAAGCATTAGGCCAAACGAGCGTTTGGTCTCGAGGCCTAGGGGATCGAAATGGCTGCGAGCCACGTTCACCAGCGAGACCGGGAACATACGGGATGTACAAGCGATGATGCCATTGTCCAAAGGCATCTGTGGTACCGGATAGCTTTTCGGTGCCTTGCGGAATGATCCATCCTCCAACAATGCTTCGTAGTCCTTCAGGGCGCGACGGAGTATCATCTGCAATGATTTGATCGGCGTGTATTGTAGGCTGAGGCGGTCGTAAGTCAACGATACCTCGCGTGCAGGGGGGCGCGCGGAAAGAAAAACCTGGATCTTTTGCTGCGTAGCAACTGAACTCAGGGCATCAATCGTCGGCACGCATAATTGAGGATCCAGTTGATGCCGATGTTTGACCTCGGTCAAGAACCTCGATTGATCTTCGATCTCGCTGTGCAAATCGGGGAGTGTGGCCCCCTTTATACTTGCAGGCGGCCCGACTTTCGATTTCTCGATCCTTGCGGCGGCAAGTCGCTTGGCTTCTGTTGCGGACAAGGCGGGTTTGCGAAGGCCCATCGTCAACTCTCCATGGCTTGCTCGACCAATCGGCAAAGACTAACAAGTTCCTCCATTGCGATTCGCAGATTGTGCTCAACAAGTCGCATCATTGGATCGGCGCTGAGTTTGCGCAGGGTCTGGTGCAGCATGCCGCGCTCCTTCATGGCGGCGAATGCGTCACGCTCATGCATGGGGGAGGCGAGAACGGGAAGGCTCGCGAGCATCTCAGACATTGACCTTTGCGATGTGGTAAGGCGGCCGACCGGCATGCGTTGTAGCAACACCGCCGTCGGAGTTGCCAGTTTCTCGCTCATAAGCAACTCGATTACATAACGATAGGTTGAAAGCGCTTCATCGATGTCCAAAGGGGTCAGCATGGTGGGGATTAACAAGAAATTGGAATTCGCGATAATCGTATTATTCAGTTCACTCGAACCACCATGGGTGTCGGCCAAGGCGTAGTCGAAACCCTGTCGTTCGGCGCCCTCGTACGCTGATTCCAAATGCGGCATTTCATCTGCGATAAAAATTTCGCACAAGGAATCCCAAGTATTGCTACGCAGTGAATTCTCCTTCCACCGCGTCAGTGGCCGATTCTCATCGGCCTCAAATAACGCGATGCTTCTTCCGCCGCTTGCGAAGGCTGCACATAATCCCATGAGCGCGGTCGTTTTGCCAGCGCCGCCTTTGAATGAACAGCATGTAATAAGTTTCATTCTCTGCTCCAGTCATCACCTACATCCAGGATAGAAAATAACTATGTTCGATTTTGGGTATTGTAGCACGGCTAAAAGTAGTAGTGTGAAATATTCAGTTTCGCATTAATTCGATTTATATTGCATCTGTAACTGTTAAAATATGACTTTCATCATAAAGTTATTGCTATCCGAGCTCGACGGTTTGTAATATCGGGCGATACGGACTGAATAATCATTCCGGTTATTGGTTGAGTTTGCAGGAGACGTGTCATGCCACGAGCGCCAGGAGGTGACACAGGTGCTTCCGTTATTCCACAACGCGAAACCAAGGAAGCCCCAGAGTATAAAGTGGTCAGCATTCGACTCCGGTTTGCCGAATACGAGAGCTTTTCTAAGGCCGCCCGTTCATTTGGATTGACTGACAGCATGGCTCTGCGTGTGGCCGCTCGCCGTATAGGTGGCTTTCTGGAGATCGACGTAGCGACCCGCGAGAAGCTAGAGATCATCACTGAGACCATCGGTATGCTCTCAAATAACGTCGCGGCGGTCCTTGCTTCCTCCGGCATGGATGGCAAAGCTGATCTTGCGGCGTTGAAATGCGAAAGGATCGCGTTCGGCGAGGCGTTCGCGGAACTCGATGGCTTGCTACGCCTAATCTTATCGGTCTCTCGACGCCGGATTGATGGACGTGCAAGGCTGCAAAGGCTTTGCTGAACGCGCGGATCCACGGAGGCATGGTATGGCCGAACGACCCCAGGCTTTTATTCGCATCGTCCCAAGGGGCGGGACCAAGACACCCCAACAGATCGTCAATCAGTGGGAATATTTGTGCCGAAAGGGAGAGTTGGAACTCCAGCTCTCCGCCCGGCATCTCGGCATTCCGCTGAAGCATGGTTCCATTCCGACAAAGGCCCGGAGTTGGGCTTGGGAAACGGGTAACTATATCGAGAGTGAAGATGACCAAGATAATCAAGAAAGAGATCAGGATCTAACCACCCACATCATCGTGAGTTTCCCACCAGGCACTGATCAAGACGCCGCTTTTGCCGCGGGGCGGGAATGGGCCCACGAGATGTTCGGTTCAGGTAACGGTGGAGGACGATACGATTACCTTACGGCATTCCATACGGATCGCGAGCATCCGCATTTGCATGTCGTCGTTAATCGCCGAGAGCTTTTAGGGCGTGAGTGGCTGAAAATATCCCGCCGCCATCCGCATTTGAATTACAAAGCACTCCGCACGAAAATGGTCGCAATTTCGCGCCGCTTTGGTATCGAGTTCGAAGCGACCTCGCGAGCCGATCGCGGCATCTCCGAGCCACCAATGACTTACGCCCGGTATCGACGCCTGGAACGGGAAAAGAGGATCACCTCCGAGCTACTGTCGCAAGAGCTGCATGCACCCAAGGCAAACCTAGAGCCGAGCCGTTCCGGCGAAGAGGCTGGTCTATCGCCTCCTCACCCGCAGCCGGCGAGGATATCCAAAGATCAAGACAGCCTCCCTGTGGCGGATGCACCAAGGCCATTGTCTTCATCGGGCAGTGGCTCCTTGCAACCCGCCACAACTGAACGCAATCCAACACGTGAAAGCGACGACAGGCTTTCGGTGCGGACGGAAACTCGGAGGCGCTCCCTTCGGAGCGGCCGAACCAGATATGGGGACGCCCAAGCTAGCCGTTTCAGCGACCCTGATGGAGGAACATTCGATGCTGAGCGTCGAAAACATGATGGCAAGAGGATCGGCGCGCCCGGTGAAAGTCGCGATGTTGGACACGATCGCGCAACATCTCAAACCAAGGGCAATCAGGAGGGTTCTGCGGCACTTCACGCTGACACTATGAGGCAGACTCCGCCAGAGCAACGACACCCGCGAGATCGACGTCCAAAGGGCCAGTCTGATCGCGACACGAAATCCAAACGTTCGCGAAGAGAACGAGATTAGCCACCGGGCGGAATGCAATGAAAAAGGGACATCATTGCAACCGATGGAATTTGCCGGAGAATTTAACAGCACTGACTGTCGGACGAACTCCCCAACTCTTATGTCAGCCAGACCCTGCGTAGTTTACGCACTGGGGCTGCATTTTAGGCGAACATTGACGACAATGCATTGTTTCAAGTGCATGTGCGACAAAGCATGTTCAGCTCGTGATTTAATTCGATTTTTTGCGGATCCGAGCGATTGAAAATCCCATGACGCGGCTTCCAACGACGGCAGCCCACAATCGGGTCAAACGCAACTTAACAACAAGGAGTGGACCGTGACCGCGAGAAGAGCCTGGGCGATCCCCGTACAACGCTCCAAGCCCGTCTGGTTTACGGGATCGCGCGAGGGGACCGCTCAAGAGGTGAAGCGATGAAACCAAATGGATTCACCCCCTTCAGGATTGCCCTCAGCATTTCGTGTTCGCTGGCTGCTGGTCTGTGTGCAGCAAGCTTGTACCTAACGTTTGACGGGGGTTTTAGCAGCGAGGGGATGATGACGTTTGACGTCTTCGCCTTTTGGTACCAGACACCGTTCTATCTGGGTTACGCGACTTCCGACTTCTATCGCTGTCTTGCGATTATAGCGTCAGTCAGCGTGTTTGTGTTGGGGATGCAACTTGTCTTGACTCAACGGAATAAAGAGCATCACGGAACGGCTCGTTGGGCGAGGACTGGCGAGTTGCGGCATGCGGGCTATCTTCAGCGGTTTGATTGCATTGAAGGCCCGGTGTTTGGGAAGACCTGCGGTCCTTATCTTTTCGGTCAGTATCTCACCAGCGGCGGGCAGCCGCATAGCCTTGTTGTTGCCCCAACGCGAGCCGGCAAGGGCGTCGGCGTTGTTATACCGACACTGCTCACCTTCAAAGGCTCTGTGATAGCCCTTGACGTGAAGGGCGAACTTTTCGAGCTAACCTCAAGAGCACGCTGCGCAGGCGGCGACTCAGTCTATAAATTTGCTCCGCTTGATCCGGAGCGGCGGACGCATTGCTATAATCCAGTCCTTGACATCGCGACCTTGCCGCCCGAGCGGCAATTCACAGAAACTCGACGTCTAGCTGCGAATCTGATCACCGCCAAGGGAAAAAGCGCCGAGGGGTTTATCGATGGAGCAAGAGACCTTTTCGTCGCCGGCATTCTCGCCTGCATTGAGCGAGGCACACCCACGATCGGAGCAGTATATGACCTATTTGCTCAGCCCGGAGAGAAATACCGGCTATTTGCTCAACTTGCAGAAGAAACCAACAACAGGGAAGCGCAACGCATCTTCGACAACATGGCAGGCAACGATACGAAGATTCTCACGTCATACACGTCGGTGCTCGGGGACGGCGGACTCAATCTGTGGGCAGATCCACTTGTCAAGGCAGCGACAAGTCGATCTGATTTCTCCATCTACGATCTCCGCCGCAATAGAACCTGCGTCTATCTGTGCGTAAGCCCGAACGACCTTGAAGTGGTTGCGCCTCTCATGCGCCTGCTCTTCCAGCAGATTGTGTCCATCCTCCAGAGAACGCTTCCAAGCGCCGACGAGCGGCACGAGGTCTTGTTCCTGCTCGACGAATTCAAGCACCTCGGGAAGCTGGAAGCCATCGAGACCGCGATTACGACCATTGCAGGCTACAAGGGCAGATTCATGTTTATCATCCAAAGTCTTGCGGCCTTAACCGGAACCTATGATGAGGCGGGAAAACAGAACTTCCTCAGCAATACCGGGCTGCAGGTATTTATGGCAACGGCAGATGACGAGACACCGACCTATATTTCAAAGGCTATCGGCGAATATACCTTTCAGGCGCGTTCGACGTCACATAATCAAGGGCGAATATTTGATCAAAACATCCAGATCTCCGATCAAGGGGCACCTTTGTTGCGCCCTGAACAAGTTCGACTGCTGGATGACGCGAGCCAGATCGTGCTGATAAAGGGTCAGCCACCGCTCATGCTACGAAAGATTAGATATTATGCCGATCGCAATCTGAAGCGCGTCTTTGAAAGCCAGACTGGTACTCTTCCTGATCCGCTTCCACTTCCATTAACAAACGGGATCGAGTTACCAGAACGTCAAGCAAGGGAGATCGGGACCGCAACTGGAGGCGATCTAATCAAAGTTGGATGGGACGGGGATTTAAGCGCTGCCCACTCCGCGGATGTGGGCCAAGCACCGGACATGGAGGCTTCGGGAACGGTCGACCGTGGCGGGAATGGCTTGCCCGACGGCGAGGCGGATAAATACCCGCAGATAACCGCTACCAAGTCGCATGACGAAGTAGATGCCCTTAATACCGTGGCAATTTCAAAGCAGGAGAGACTGTTGAAGAATATAATAGCTCTGCAACAACGAAATAAAATCACGCCAGCGGCCACAGAATAGTTGATGATGGACCTGAGCTTTGCAAAAGCCTCAAAGTCGGTTCGTAGCAACCTTAAGGACAAAGTCGACTGCGTCCTTCTCGTGTGCCAAGCTAACTAATTTCAGACGTATGGACCTCCGCTGCCGCTGATCCCATCGACGGCCCATCGGCTCGTCCGTAAACTTTTATGATGGCGGCACCTGACTCTGCCGAACGCACCTTTGCATTCAGGAGGGTCGTTACAGATGAAACGCGATATCCGTTCAATGACCTGAAGCGTCATGATAGTCTTCGTCTATCGCCGTATTCGAGTTCGGAACTTCGGCTGGGAGACGGCAAAAACTCCCGAATCTGCGCTGATCGGAACCGGAGATGCGACACTGCACAGACAACTGTGGCTATCGGCAGCAGCCTCCGCCAACCGGTCTCGCGTTTCCAAACCATTTCAGGAGAGAAAAAATGGCGACCATCAAATTCGGTACAGACAAAAGCACCGGCAAGCTCACAGCCGTGGATGAGGAGAGAATCGACGAAGAATGCCAGCTTCGAGATAACAGCGACAGCGCATTCACTGCTCTCGACGTGGAAATGATAGCGCTTGAGGACTTCATCCGGCAGTGCCCGCTCCCTCATAAACAAACTGCTGACTAAGGAGATCCACGATGAATCCCAATGTCGATACGAACGAAGACGCGCATGGTTCCAGTGACGCTGCAGAGGCAGCAATCAGCAAGCGGCCTCGAATTCTTGGTCAGGATCTGCAGGGGCAGCGCGAGATCGATATGGCCGATGCGAGTGTCACGAACTCCAGTCTAACTCTGACTGAACGATTTATTTCAAGCCATTCTCCCGGTGACGGGATAAGTCATGATCAAACGGTTCGACATGACGAGAGCATGGATAGCCTATCTGACCGCTTTGCAAATATGCCTGCTTTGCCGGGAGCAGGCAGACGCGAGGATGAATATATTCTCGTCCGTCAAACTGGACCTCACTCTTTCATCGCAACGGCTAAGGGAAATCTCGAAAGCCTGCCCACCAAGGACGAATTTAACAAATTCTGCCGTCTCTATAGGGACGGCGCAGGCAACTACTATCCGCCGCCTCTTGCCTTCGAGCGGATCGACATTCCCGACAGCGTCAGCGCAGATCTCCATGGGCTTCAGCCTGAAGAACGCAACAGTTCTAGGTTCCGGTACAAACAGGATGTCTGGAACCACGCCCATGCGCAGATGGGAATTACCGGTACAAGCATTTTCTACGAGCAAGCGGAGAACGTAGAACGTGACCGCAACAACAAACCCAAACCTGAATTTAGATACGTCGAGACAATATACGGTCGAAGAGAAATCCAAAAGTGCTACAAACATCCGTTCCAAGCCGGGTCCTTGCTCCCCGACATAATGATCAAGACGCCGCAAAACGATGTTCGTTTTGCTTATAGGCTATCGACTGGTGACGACTTTACCGGCAAGACGTTCAGCGAATTCGAACGCTCTATCAAAAACCTATATGGGCAAGATACCGAGATAAAGCTGAAATCAAAGTCCGGCATCATGCATGACTCCAAGTACCTGGAGGCATGGGAACCTGGTAGCGCGGATATCCGCTTTGCAGAGTTCGCAGGTGAGAACCGCGCTCACAATAGGCAGTTGCCACTTGCCACTGTCAATATGGGCGGACAAGACGGAGGGTTCGACCGCCATGTGAGCGTCAAATTCCTGTTTGAAGGTGCACCAGATTCGCCTTGGGCGAAGGCTTTGAAGAAAGGTGAATTATGGGATCGCGTTCAGGTCCTTACCCGCGATGGAAATCGCTATATGTCGCCGTCTAGGCTGCAGTATTCAGATCCAGAACATTTCGGACAACTGATGGATGCTGCTGGTCTACCCAAATCCATGGGCCAGCAAAGCCATGCCCCCAGCATTAAGTTCGAGCACTTCGCCGCCAATGGGGTGATTTTGGCCGCGATCGGCCCGGAACTGCGGGACATCCGTGATATCCCTGCGACCGAGTTGCGAAACCTTTCTGAAAAAAATGTACTGATCGCCGATCGTAACGAGAAAAACCAGCGAACTGGCACCTACACAATAGCCGCGGAATATGAGCGCAAGATGATGAAATTGCCAGATGACGCCGCGCAAGTTCTTGGTAAACCGGCGAACATATATTCGCGCAACTTCGTCCGGCCAGAGTCGGCCGCACGACCAATACACGATAGTCGCCGAACCTTTGGCAGCAGAGCGCGCCATACGGTTAACGGTCTGTAGCTTTTGATGACGGGCAGAAGCTCCGCTAGGAAATCGTCTAAATGGAGATACTCCGATGGTGAGCACGACAAAGAAAAAGATCAAGATCTCGACTTCGGCTGACATGCGCCGCTCGACCAAACGTATGTTCGAGCATGGGCGACAAGCATGGCTTACAGAACGGGCCGCGACCAACTTACGAACTCGTAGCGAGACACCCCAAAAAAAGCGGAATCAGGCCGCTGACTTCCAAATGCTCGATAAGTTGGGCGTCGGATTTCGCGGAGAGATACGCTATAAATTCCTGGGAAACAGGCGGCTTCGGACTGATCACTCGAACACGTTAACGAGTGAGCAGGGTTTCTTCAAAAATACCCAGAAGATTGTCCAGCGCGACGCGGAGACCGGAGCGATCCATCTTAGTCTTCACAAAACGCAGACTTGGATGCGGGTCAGCCACTATCGTTATGCTAAAGATGGGTCGCTGCGCTCCAAGCAGGTAAGATACAGAGGGGGACATTTCGAGGAAAGATGGGAGAGGGATGAAAATGGTGGACTTATCCGGACGCGATACATCAAACGCAATCCGCTTGGCGCGCGATTGCTTGGAGGTGTATCGGAGGAGTTGGGTGATCCTTACCGGGCTGGTCCAGAAAATAGGCTTTATCGACAGCTAACCCGGCAACGCGGTTCTCGTCGGGAGATATTTGAGCGGGATGACCAGGGAAACCTCCAGCTTATCAGCAGAAAGACGATTGGTTCGTCCAAGAGTGTAACGAGGGCGGCTGATCGGAGGTCATCTCAAACAACGATCCGAAAGTTCGGTGGTGCGTTCAGTAAGTCCTACAAGTCTCTTCTCGACAAGGACGGCTACGAAATTGGACGAGACGTATTGAATCATCGAAGGCTCTTTAACAAACGCTCAGCGCTTTACGACGATGCTACAGGGCGCCTGACCAGTCAAAAGCATACTTTTGGAACGCTCTATAAAAGCGAAACGAAATATCTTACCGACGACGTCAAATCGGTGACAAAAAAAATAATGGGTGTGTCTGTCAGCAGGAAATTGACGCTCCAAGGCGAACGCGAACGCCATGCGCAAGAGGTGCGCGCAAAGGAAGCGGAACAGCATGAAAACCTCTGGCAGCATCAACCGTTTACTCCGAGATCCCGTCCACCGCTGTCGGCGTATCTCCCCGTAGATGAACGGGCAAAAGATAAAGAAACGTCCCTGCCTCGGACTGAAGCAACGGCACGGCGGGCAACCGGCGATTCGCGTGCACAGACAACGGCCGCCGCTTCACCTTCGCTGGGCAGCGGGGATCAGGGACACTCACCAAGTCTGGAACGGCCTAGTCCAGCATCGTCCCACCGCTCCTCAGGCTTTCCCACGGAGGACGGCCGAGAAACAACCGGCGAGAAGCCCCGGGGCGAATCTCAGCATTTCGTTGCATCAAAGCAACCGTTACTAGAACCTCTTACTCCGGCAGAAGAAACAATGGTTGGACGGATGGATGCGGCATCGTCTGATGCAGAAGGTGGACAGCGGACCCCCGTGGACCAACCGGTCCAGGTCATGCGGACGTCTTCCTCAGCGAGAATGCATACTGCGGATTGGAACCAAGGCAAACTCTTAAGACGCCTTGACAGCACGCCACTACCGGATCCTTTGCGGCACACTGCTGAAGGGAGAGGAAGCACTGGAAATGAGGCGGGAGGCACGCTTGGGGGTGCTTCCGATCCAACTGTGACACCTCCAATCAGGACGACGCTGCCGCATCCGCAGCGAGGTCTGATGGGCGGTTTTACTTCCGACACTGCGACAGGTTCGATCGTTGATCCTCAAGCCCTTTTTGGCAGACCGGGTCTCGCACAAAAGTCATCTGCGAGGCAAAATTCTACTTCGAACAATCTGCCAGAATCAGACCGAAACGCGCTGCTGAGAGAGTTGCACGCTATCCCATTACCGGCGCCGGCGCCGGCGCCAAAAGCGAATGCCGACCGATTGATCCTTCTGGAAGGTTCTCGAAGCCGAGATCGGTCCCGATCGGGAAATCTTTCGCTTTAGTGAGTTCGTCCTGTCGCTCTAACACGTGAGACGCGCCCTGGGTAGTCGATCAGCGCAGGCTGCATCACTCCGCCGTGAAACATCATCCTCAGAGTCTAACCGGTTCACACTTTGCGCTTTTCTGTGGGATGGAAACGGACCATTTCAGCCTCAGAAGAGGTTGAGCATTTTGGGCCCTGCAGGTTGCGTCCGCAATGATCTAGCGGCTCTGAAAAATGCTTCGGGGTTCTGGCTGTTTTTCGCCTTATCTGGAGACAGGCTCTTTGCGACCTGACTGAGAATTTAAGTTTTGACGTGAGGTAACCGGATTATGCAAACACCCGACCAACTTGAAACACTGAATAAATTCATAGACAGAAAGAGAAAGCTAAATTCCCGACAAGCCAAGGAAATATTTGATCATGACATCCTTGGTAGCATAGGTGCTAAGGCGGGAGGGCTCACGAGCCCGCTCTTCATCGTGGTGGGCGGCCAGCCCGCCGCCGGTAAGACCTCGATGACTGGGCAACTATGGAGGAGATTGGACCAGGATGCCACCCAAGTTGTTGATGAGAACCAACTCATAACTTACCTGCCCGACAACAATCGGACTCGGATCCTGGGAACGTGTCGGGTGGCGGAAATAAATAGACTGGCTGTCACGAATTGGCGGGATCAGCTTATAGAGTACGCCTTCGCGCATCGATCAAACATCGTTTTGGAGGCACACGATGCTCCGAATCCAGTCGTACTCGCGAGAGCTCGTCGGGAAGGCTACAAGACTGAGCTTAATATCGTTTCCACGGACAGGATTACCAGTTTCACCGCCATGCATGATCGTTTCGAGCGCGGTTTGTCGCAGAACGACATCTCTGACATTGCTCTGCCGGACGCGAATGCTCACGATCGCAGTTATGATCTTTGGGCGTGCATTGCTGCGGCATCCGAGACTTCCAGCGAGTTTGGGCGGATTGCTATTGTTCGTCGATCAGGTGAAATATTGCATCAAAAAGAACTGCCGGCGGATCATGCGCAGGCAGCAAATTTAAATGTTGAGCAAAGTTCCACCCGTGCATTGATGATTGAACGCAACAGGCCGCTGGCGCAGTCTCAGCGCGACGAGATCATGACCATCTGGGACAGACTGACACGAAGCGATGTACTCCGGCACCATGCTCGCATGGACCTTCCGATGAGGTCCACTATCATCGAAATTAACTCGGCGCTTAACGATCAAGGCAATTTCGATCCTCATCAACCCGCATCGGAAAATCCGCGAGAGATGGCGGAAGCGCTTGTACGAAATATCAAGGAAGATGTAGACTCGATCGCGGCAAATAAAGAAGGTCAACATCCTCTAAGCCAACAATTTTTACCGCAGATATTATTGCTTTACAAAAGTTTAGAAGAGGAATTTCTTGGAAATCGGGCGGTTGATGTTGGAGGTGACCTGGAGCTATCCGCGGGACTGCGTAGCGCAAAGCGATCTCGACTCGATCGTGGCGAAGCGAGCACCTCCAACAACACGCGTGGCGAGCAAACCCAGGTCGCTCGACTGCCTCGGGAGCGGCCGAGGTTTCTCGTTGAGGTCTCGCAGGGCGTTTATAGGCCAATCGAGATTTATAACAGCATGGTTGTCGATCGCGACACCTTCCCCAACATGAATCGTAACCGCAGCAAAATGAATGTCCTTATTTGGTCGGAAGATTCGAATGGGTACGAAACGCCGGCTTCGCTGATGGCGCGCTCGAGAGCAACCAACAGCGACTTGTTTGCGAGAACGATGAGTGATGGGCAGTTGCCTCATAGCTTGGCGTCACGCTCTCCTGATGCATTGCCAGCAGTCTTGATCGATGGTGGAAATGGCAGCACCTTTTTGGCGAACACGAAAATTTGCCTGGACACTATCGACCAGATTCCTTCGTGGATAACGTCTGAGCGCATCCTCGTCAGGAACGAACGCGGTGGATACGATGAACTAAGCCAACGTCTGGCCGATAATACTTTTTCGCTTCTTCCCAGTTCCACGAGAGCGTGCTTAGGGTTGCGTTTACCTGAACGCGACGTTGCTCAACCAAAGTCGACCTCACGGGATTTTCTGATTAATCGCTCCCGTGACGACGCCAATGAACGAGAGTGACCATGTTAATTTGCAATCATGTGATTGTCATTCTAACGGCGCAGAGCGGTATTTCGACACGAACATCGTCTAGGTGCCAACCGACCGGATCGCTCGATTCACTCAATTTGAGAGGCGTCCTCAGCTAGGATAAGGTGAATAACAATCGTCTGGTCGCTGACAAATTTATTGTCACGATTGAATCCAGCAAAAGGTTGCGAAATGCATCGCATGACGACCAACAGCATAGGATATGGAGAATGACTTACACGGACAATCTCTGGGTTTATTTCACCTTGCTCCTCGGTATCATGCTCGTGCCGGGCCTAGATATGCTTTTCGTGCTCGCAAGCTCGCTCACTGGAGGAAAGCAAGTCGGCATGTCGGCGATGTCCGGGATCGTGGCTGGTGGAGTGGTCCATTCACTCTACGGTGCCATCGGTGTCGGTCTTCTCGCCAATCTCATACCGGCTCTTTTCACCCCGCTGCTTGTGTTCGGTGCTATCTATATGGTGTGGATCGGCCTCAGCTTAATACGAAGCTCGATCGTTATAAAAGGCGATGAGGTAAGCGTAAGTGCTTCTGCCTGGCAAGCGTTCAGGCGTGGCATGGTTACAAGCCTCAGCAATCCGAAAGCCTATCTGTTCCTGACGGCTGTTTATCCTCAGTTCATGAAGCCAGCCTATGGTCCAGTGTGGATCCAGGGTATCATCATGGGGCTCATGGCTGCCGGGACACAGATCGCCGTGTATGGTTCTGTTGTTCTGACGGCAGCTACCAGCCGCGATTGGCTAATTTCTTCCCCCAAAGTCACCATTGTTATCGGTCGATCAGCCGGCCTGCTTCTTGTTGTCGTGGCGTCATTCACGTTATGGAAGGGCCTCCAAGGCCGTTAAATGCTCTTTCGTCTTTTTGCTCGGCATTGCTGCCCCACATCCAAGAGCAAGGCGGAAATGGAAATTGTCGCACAGAACTGGTTTGTGACGGCAGGACGAAGCCGAGTGCGCGCTGCGGATTGGTCGATTCAATGCCAGAATTTACAAGCGATTGCCATGGATAACGTGACGGCAACGAGAAGGTGCCGGGGTCGCTGGCTTCCCACCGGCATTGGGATTTCCGCGTGGTTTGCCAGCGAAGTCATTAATTGTTGAAATACTCGTGACTTGGTTCGTCGCATCTTTCCGGCGGGTCGCTTGGTCCTCGTTCTGGGCGGAAGGCGGGCTAAGAGGAAGTATTGACGATCCCGTGGCAGGCAAAAGAAAGACGCGGTTCCCGGCGCGATCTTCAGCGAGGGCACTCGTCGTCGCTTGGTCCGCGACGCGGCGGAGATTGTGTTTTAAGAAAGAATTGGGGTTTGGCTGAAATGAGGGTATTTAAGAAGGTGTCACTGCAAGATCGGTTATGGCCTCGACGAGGCTGGCCTGCTTCGAGACCTTGTCACTGCCTCTGCGCCAGAACACGACATATTCATGGACGACACCCGGATAAAACGGGATGGCCTTCAGATTGAACACGTCACACTGACGAGCAATGAAGTCATTTACGACCGTAATGCCCGAACCATGGGCGGCGAAGGCCGCGCTGAAACCCACAGCTTCTGTCCGCACGCTAACGAAGGGGATATGGCCTTTGTGGGCGAACGAATTCATGACCATCAGATTAGAGGAAAACTCGCGATCAAGCGTAATCATCCTCTCTGAAGCGACGTCTTCGGCGGTGAGGACCTCCTTGCCGCCAACGGGTGGTCCGGTCGGAGAAGGCAAACGCTTCGGCTTTCCATGATCGACCTCCGTCGAAAAACCGTTCATCGAGTGGTAGACGCGATAAGCCCACATCTGCCTCCCCTGTCAGGACGAGCTGCGCAACCTAGTCGTAGCTCTGAGCCCGGACGTAGAACTCCAGCGAGGAGGTCACTTCGCTCAAGCTTGCCGACAAGCCTGGGCAAAAGAGAAAGGCAGACTATATGCGGCGCGGCGATCGTCAGGCTGTTTCGCGCGACAGTAAACGAACCAAAAATCTCGCGCTCTATATGTCCGAGCGCCTCAAAATAGCGGTCGATCTTGTTATAAATCTCCACCGCGCGAGATGTCGGTATCAAACCGCAACGATCCCGAATGAACAGCTTCTCGCCCACGGCTTCCTCAAACTGCTTGAGCTGCTGGCTGACCGCGGACTGAGTGATCTGCAAGACGCGGGAAGCCCGACGGGTCGATCCCGAACGGATAATCTCCCTGAATATCTGCGCCCGCCTCAGCCCGATCTGTTCTTTCAGATGGCCGCTATCACAGCTTCGATCCCATTGGCCCTATTGCACTCCTGTTCTGGTCACGCATTGTTTAAAGTACGCTCAGCGCGATACCCTCTAATGAGAGTTCGCTGTTGTTAAAAGTATATCAATATATTTACGTAATAAATGGCTTCGAAGCGGCCTCCGGATCTGGGAACTCTGGGCGTCGCAAGGGATCTATGATCTTTCCTGGAGGGGATTTTCTTGAAGGAATCGGCCACCCAGAGTTGGGTTGGCAACAAGCATACTGATACTGCATCGAGGTTTATCGCCGGCGATTGTATCGCAAGTCTCATTTGGATCGAGATTTCTGGCAAAGAAGACGGCTTAGCTCTGCAAGATCGGCGAGTAGTTGCGGCGAGTTCGCGACAGCACGACAATCACTGCTCACCGTCGCGCGCCAGAGCGACTAATTTTGTCAGGCGGTCTCCGGCCCAAACAGCCAAGCACAAGTGCGGTGACAGGCGCCAGCGTCGATCGAACTGCAATCCATTCGAGTTGAGCTTGGAACCGCTCAACCACAACAACCGAGTTAGCCCGTCCAACTCGTGGCCGCGGCCGAAGAGGAGTAAGAATGAAGAACCTCAAAATATCGTATCAACTTCTGCTGCTCATTGCGGTTCTCATGTTCGCGTCCGCAACCGTGAGCTATTTGCAGATCCGATCCTCAACCAATGCGATTTATGCCGAGCGATACGACATGCTCCGGACACAGGTCGAGTCCGCAACAGCAATCCTTAATTCCTACTACGAACTTGAAAGGGCCGGCACGCTGTCGCACGAAGACGCCCAGTCCAAAGCCTACGCGATGGTCTCGCGAATGCAGTATAATCCGGCCGGGTACATTCTTGGTCTCGACTACGAGACCGTTATCAGATTTCACTACAATCCCAAGCTCGTCGGGGTCAGTCAGAAGGGTCAACCCGACAAGATGGGGACGTTGTTCGGCGACGAAATCGTCGCTAAGGGCCGCTCTGGTGGAGGGATCACGACCTACTATTGGCCAAAGCCCGGAATGCCTTCGGATCAGGTTTTCAAAAAGGCAACTTATTCGCGTCAGTTCGAGCCTTGGCAGGTCGTGGTCGCAACGGGTGTTTACGTTGACGACCTGGAAGCGACGATCGACCGCGAGATCCTGGCGGTCGCGGTATTCGGCGCGATCGCGTTCATCATTGCACTTGCCGTTGCCTTTTGCGTTATGCGCAACATCACGCGGCCCCTAACGGCAGTGCATTCCGCGCTTCAGGCAGTCGCCAACGAAGATGTCGGGATTAGAATTCCGCACACGGAAATGGCGAACGAAGTTGGTATGATGGCACGAGCAACGCAAGCATTACAGGAAAAAGTTCGCGACCGACAGATGATGGCGGAGCGCGAAAAGCTGCAAAGACAGGAGGCGGACAACGAGCGTCAAAGGAACTTCAGCCAGCAGCAACAGGACGCTGCGCTGCAAGCGCGGGTAGTCGCGACGATTGGCGATGCGCTGGGAGCTTTGGCAGAGGGCGATCTCACGGTCCGTTGTAAAGACCTTGGTCCCACCTACGAGACGCTGCACCAAGATTTTAACGAGGCTCTCGGACAGCTCGAAGCGGCGATGACAAAGGTCACCGCAAAAAGCATCGATATCGGCAGCTCCAAAGAAGAAATCCGTCGAGCCTCCAACGAATTGTCACAGCGCACGGAACGTCAGGCAGCGGATCTCGAAGAAACGTCGGCGGCGCTCGACGAGTTGACGGTCGCTGTCCGTCAGACAGCCGAAGGCGCAAGTGAAGCGGCAAAACGTGTCACGTCGGTAAGTTCTGAGGCCGACCGTTCTGACCAGATTGTTGCCCAGGCAATCGACGCAATGGATGGTATCAAGCACTCCTCGGGAGAGATATCGAAAATCATTGGCGTGATCGATGATATCGCGTTCCAGACGAACCTTCTGGCGCTGAACGCCGGCGTCGAGGCAGCAAGAGCCGGAGAATCAGGCAAAGGCTTTGCCGTTGTCGCCCAAGAGGTGCGGGAGTTGGCGCAGCGATCTGCTGCTGCTGCCCGCGAGATCAAGGTGCAGATTTCTCGGTCATCCGGCCAGGTAGAGGCCGGCGTGCGTCTGGTCAGCGAAGCTGGGGAGGCACTCAAACGCATTTCGAGCCAGGTCACGGGCGCGAGAGAAATTGTTGGCAAGATCGCCCACTCAGCATCCGAGCAGGACGTCACACTTAGGTCAATCTCAGCCTCCTTGAACCAGCTCGATGCCGCCACGCAACGTAATGCGGCGATGGCGGAAGAAACGACAGCCTCAGCCGAAGCCCTTGCGGTCGATACGGATGAGCTCGTGAGTTTGATCCGAAGCTTTCGCATCGGACAGACCGACTATGGCGACAGCGAATTGCATCAGCTGGCCCACCGGTTGCGTGCGGCGGGTTGAGGATCGTCCCCAGCTGGCGGCCTAGGGATTGCTGAATCGAGGTTGATGGCGGGAGCCGGCGGCAGACTGCGTGGCGGGCTTTCTCCATTCAATTTCGAAGTTGGTCCAGGTTTACCAAGATCTAGGTGTTCGGTCGGTCTCATGAACGCTGTAATGGCATACGTCATGGATGTGCATGCGATGGGCGTGATCCTCCGTCGAACGACCAAGCGCTCGAAACCTTCATGATCCGGCTCAAGATGCCATAGATCGGAATTCGAAGAGCGGGAAGCCTGATTAGATGTAAAAAAATGTTACAACTATCTTCACAAAGTGTTTGTACAATCTGGCATCCGTGATGACAAGGAAACTATAGGCAGAGACGTTGAGGGCTCGGTACAAACTGAGAACAACCTGTTCACGACGCCATCATATCGCGTTTGTGCAAGGAGAAAAAATGAGTGTGCATGGCAATCAGAAAAGAATAACGGCGCCGGAAATCCGCGTTCGCAAGGGAGCCGAACCGATTGTTGCGCTGACGGCCTATAGCGCACTGACAGCACGCTATGTCGATCCGCATGCCGATATAATCCTCGTCGGCGACAGCCTCGCCATGGCGGAGCATGGAATGAATTCGACCATTGGCGTAACGCTCGACATGATGATTCTTCATGGAAAAAGTGTCATGCGCGGTTCAAACCGGGCGCTTGTCGTCGTCGACCTTCCTTTCGGATATTATGAAGCCAGTCCGGAAAAAGCCTTCGAGACTGCGTCGCGCGTCCTCCAGGAAACCGGCTGCTCGGCAGTCAAGCTCGAGGGCGGAGCGCACATGGCGGAGACCATCGGCTTCCTGACCGCGCGGGGAATTCCGGTCATGGGTCATGTCGGCCTGACACCGCAGTCGGCAATGACCCTTGGCGGGTTTAAGGTTCAGGGGCGTAAGGAGAGTGACTGGCCAAAGATCGAAGCGGATGCTGCCGCAGTGGCGGATGCCGGCGCGTTTGCGGTCGTTTTGGAAGGAACCGTGGAGCCATTGGCTGAAAGGATTACTGGCTCGATCTCCGTGCCGACGATCGGGATCGGCGCTTCGCCCAAATGCGATGGGCAAGTTCTCGTTCTCGAAGATATGCTGGGACTGTCCGAACGGGTCCCGCGTTTTGTCCGCCGGTTTGGCGAACTCGGAAAGGCGGCCGATGCGGCGATCGCTTCGTACGCCGCGGCTGTTCGCGATCGAAGCTTTCCAGGTGAAGAAGAAGTCTATCGCTGAATCTATGAGGTGAAATAGATCTTGTGCCGGTAATTACGACAAGCAGTATAAAAATACGCGGCAAGCGATAAAAAATATACTGGGAGGTTCCGACGATTTGTAAGCATCGCATGCAATCGCGGGCCCGCTCCACCCAGAACCTTCGGCACTTCTGAAGCTACGTTTTAAAAACTTAAGTCGGTGCGCTCGGAAAAGCGGGAAACTGATTTGAAGTCGTGCTGAGTAATCGTATCCGAAAGAAGTACATACATATGAAAATTGTTCACACTATCTCTGATCTACGTGAAACGCTTGCGGGCAAGGGACGACCCGCATTCGTCCCGACAATGGGCAACTTGCATGAAGGGCATATCTCTCTCGTGCATCTGGCAAATGATCTCGGTGATATCTCGGTGGTCAGCATCTTCGTGAACCGACTGCAGTTTCTGCCAAATGAAGATTTCGGCACCTACCCGCGCACTTGGGATGCAGATTGTGAGGCACTGAGGGGCGCCGACTGCGATGTGTTGTTTGCGCCGCGCGAGTCCGACCTGTATCCCGAACCCCAGCTATTCAAGGTTCAGCCAGATCCCGAAATAGCCGATATCCTCGAAGGCCAGTTTAGGCCAGGATTCTTCACCGGCGTCTGCACTGTGGTGATGAAGCTCTTCTCGGCGGTATTCGCAACGACGGGCGGCGGCATCGCGGTCTTCGGGAAGAAAGACTATCAGCAACTTATGATCATACGCCGAATGGTCACGCAATTCGCCCTGCCAGTCGAGATCGTGGCGGGCGAAACTCATCGCGCTTCTGATGGTCTCGCGATGAGCTCCCGAAATGGTTACCTCAGTGCAAGCGAGCGCGAACAGGCTTCGAAGCTTTCGGACGTGCTACAACGTCTTGCGGCTGTCGCGCGCAGTGGCGAAAAGTCCCTGGAAGACTTTGAGGCGGAGGCAATGAGAGAGCTTCAGGCAACCGGTTGGACGCCCGATTACACGACTGTGCGTCGAAGCCACGATCTGCAATCGCCAACGGCTGCGGAGCTGGGATCTGCAGTCCCGCTTGTGGTTCTAGGGGCTGCGCGACTGGGCGCTACAAGGTTGATAGACAATATTGAATTGTAACGACGGCTGATGCCAACCTGTTTTGGGCCTGGGAACATATTACGACACACTAATTGGTATCGGCGACGCCAGAATATTGAAGCCGAGTCGTCACGCAGTGCGAGCCGCTTTGAGCCTCGGCAACGGGTTCAATCTGAACGATCGAGATGCTGCACAAGCCGCATGCGGCCCCGCTCAATATGATCACGCATCGCTATTTTAACGGCATCGCTGTCACGGGATCTAATCAGGTCCAACAGATGATAGTGCTCGTCGATCACAGCGTTCGTGTGCAGTTCAGGGCGAAACAGCAACAGGTCGCGCATCATGATGCGGCCGTCTTCAGCGTGATATTCCAGCGACTGGATCGCATCGATAAACCGCTTGTTCCGGGTGGCGATCGCGATCGCCTCGTGAAAAAGGTAGTCGAAATGATGCGTTATGGCTCCACGGCTATGGGCATCCTCGAATTTGCGCAAAGCATTTTCCATGCGCTCCAGATCGGCATTGTCTCGTCTAAGCGCAGCGAGAGCGGCGGCTTCCGGTTCGAATGCCAAGCGGAATTCCAGATCCTCCACCAATTGACGTCCCGCCGTGGCATCCGCCGACATCGATGGAGGATTTGCATCGATCGTTTCGACCGATCCGGAGACGAAATTACCGGATCCGCGCATTGAGGTCGTTAGGCCCTCCTTGCGAAGCTCCTCAAGGGCTTGACGAACCACGGGGCGTGACACCCCGTATGTTTCCGCAAGTACCGGCTCGGCTGGGAGTTTTGCCCCCTTTTCCAGCGCCCCGGTCAGAATGGCGTGTTTCAGGCTCCCATAGACGCGCTTGTGTAGACCATCCGGTCGTCTTGTCTCGAAAAGCGTGTCGAGTACCTGATGTCTGGAAGCCCGCTCACGTTTAGCCTTCGTTTGCGTTTTTCGGTTTTTGTCGCCAAGCATTGACAGGCCTCCCGCCATTCAAGTGCTACCGGATTACTACCTCAGGTCCGGATTGTCGATCAGAGCATCGGCCAAGGTCTCTGCTGAGGGCGGATACGCTCGTAAAGGCTCGCCATCCTGAGCACCCCCAGGTCATCGTAACGCTGGCCCGTAATCTGCAATCCTATCGGTGCCCCGTCGGCGGCATATCCGCAGTTGATGGAAATACTCGGCTGGCCAGACATGTTTCCCGCGATAGTGAAGGCCACATGGTCGAACGCGCGCGTCGGATCGTTGTTAGGGGAGGCCCATTGCGCTGGAAACGACGACATCGAAGCGACCGGGGAGACCATGTAGTCATAGCTCTTCATGGCCCCAAGAATTGCCTCACGCGATGCGTCAACCTGGGAGAAGCCGGTGAAGACGTCTTCACCCGAATAGGCACCGGCAGGGGCTACCCACTCGCGAATCCACGGCAGCACCTTCTCACGGTCCGCATCGCTGAGCTTGGAGACGGCGAGCCAGGATCGGGTTCGAAGGAACCGGTTCAACCCTTCGAGCATGTCTTCCGTCATGTATGGCTCGATGAGATCGATGGTGAACCCGACTGACCGGAAGGTTTCCGCTGCGGCCTCGATGGCGGCCCGGACCTGGGGTTCTGTCGGCGTGCCAGCGCCGGCATCGAGCAGCATCGCAATCCGGACGTTGCGAGCCTTCATTTCGAGATCGTTCCAGGCGATTTCCTGATAAGGCAAGCTCATCGTATCGCGCCCGTCGGGAAGCGATATGACCGACATCAGCAGGGCCGCGTCAGCCACCGTCCGGGTCATTGGTCCGACGACGCGACCGATATAGGGAGGATCGACGGGAACACGGCCGAAGCTTGGTTTGAAGCCGACCACGCCGCACCACCCTGCCGGCAGGCGAACAGATCCACCAATGTCCGAGCCGAGATGCAGCGGACCATAACCGATCGCAGCGGCGGCGCCTGCGCCTGCGCTCGATCCGCCGGGATTTGTCTCGAGGTTCCAGGGGTTGCGCGCGAGCTTGTGGAACGTCGAAAGACCCGATGACAGCATCCCGTAGTCCGGCATGGTCGTCTTGCCGACAAGGACTGCACCGGCTTCGCGCGTGCGGGCTGCAGAAGGGCCGTCTTCTGCTGCCGGGACGAGAGGGACTGCAGCAGTCCCCAAAGGCGTCGGTGCCCCTCGAGTAGCAATATTGTCCTTGATCGTGATCGGAACGCCGTCGAGCGCGCCAACCGCGACACCCTTCATCCAACGCGCTTCCGATTGGCGCGCCGCCGCGCGCGCCGCGTCGTGATCGAGCGCCCACATCGCATTGAGATGAGGCTCGCAGGTTTCAATCCTTGCGATCACATCCTCCACAACCTCGACAGGAGACAGTCGTTTCGACCTGTACGCGTCGAGAAGCTGGACCGCGGTTAGGTCAGCGGTGCTGGATTTGCGCCCGGATTTTCCAGATTCATTCTTTTTGTCAATATTCATTGGTCACCCCATTAATTGAGCGCCAATTTGAGCGCCATAAGAAAAGAAGTCAAATTTTTTTTCAACTTTTTGATGGACAGGATGAGGAGCTTCATGTTGTATCGACCTGTCACGAAAACGCCCAATCACGAATATGCACCCGTCAGCGCTGGGAATTTCGCGGTCGACAACGCTTGTCGGCCGGAAGCCAGACTGATGACATCCAACCCACGGCACCGAGCAGCGATTTCATCGCCAGCGCCGCGCCCCTTACGAATGCACGTCTATGCGATCTCAGTCTCTCGGCCTCACCTACGCGATCTCCGCGGCAGCAGTTTTCGCGATACAAGATGGCGTATCGAAACATCTCGGCTCGACCTATCCTGTGCCGCTCGTCACTATGTTCCGGTACTGGGCATTCGCACTTTTCGTTATCTGGCTGGCAAGCAGGCAGCAGGGTGGTCTTAGGGCCGCGGCAGCAAGCAAGCGACCTTGGCTGCAGTTGACCAGGGGATGCCTTCTGGCTTTCCAGTTCGGCATCGCAACCTTTTCCTACGTGCATGTCGGACTGGCGCAGACCCATACGATCTTCGCTGCCACGCCGCTTGTCGTCGCATGCCTTTCGGCTGTTGGGCTGGGCGAACATGTCGGGTGGCGGCGTTGGATTGCCATCAGTATCGGCTTTGCCGGCGTTTTGCTGATTATCAATCCGGCCGACATCTCTCTGGACGCCAAGATCATCATCCCGCTGATCTTTACCCTCACCTACGCAATCTACTCGGTGCTGACGCGACTGAGCGCAAGGACCGATACCCCAGCCACGAGTTTCTTTTACATCGGCGTGGTCGGAACCGTCATCATGACCGTCATCGGACCATTTTACTGGACACCGATCGCGCCTAAGGATTGGTTCTCGATGATCCTGCTGCTCGCGACAGGTACTGCGGGTCACTACCTGATCATCAAGGCATACGACCTTCTGAGCGCCGTAGTCGTCCAGCCGATGTCGTATATTCAAACCCTCCTCGTCTGCATGATCGGCGTGTTTGTCTATGGGGAGCTGATGACGTCGCAGATGTTGCTTGGTGGCATCATCATCATCGCAGCCGGATCGTTCACGATCTGGCGTGAGGCAAAGGCCGCTGGCAGGAATCAGCGACTTTGAAACGCCACGTCTGCCTCTGCCGCAACATTTGCTTGGAGCAGCGTGATTGGTGGCGGCTAAGCCGCAACGCCCATGGTCGCTCCGTATGTCATCACCCGCTGTTCCGTTTTCGTGCAAGTGCTGGAGGCACCAAACAAAGCTCCAAAAAGAAGTTAAATTATTTTCCAACTTTTTTATGGACATTTGATCCGGCTTGGGTTTTGATGGCTGCAACAAGAAAAGAATGGGAACAAAACAACCGCGAGGCGCCCGGTTTGGTGGGGCGGCGGAAGCGTCGGTCTCAGACCAGGCATGTCCGGAAATTGGTTCAAGCACAGTGACGGGACTGCTGCCTGCATCTGACGGCAGTCGTCGTTGATTGCTGCGCGTGCTGCGCAAGCGGCAATACCTGGTTCAACCGATCCGTTCTTCTCATGATCGAATTACGGTTTGCTCCGATACAATCGGGCATGCCGAGCGGACGCATGAAGACCGTTGTCTGATCCGAAGGCATGATCGGCATCGAAGATTACCTGCAAATCTAAACCTAACTCCGGAGAGCTTCATGAAAATCAACAAGGTCACTTTCGCTCTGGCTGCTCTCATGCTTGCCGGTACTTCGGTTGCGGCTTATGCCCAACGTTCCGATCTTGTCGTCGGGATCGTGCTTGAACCGCCGCATCTGGATCCAACGGCCGGAGCAGCTGGCGCGATCGACGATGTCGTCTACGCCAACCTGTTCGAGGGACTGACACGCATCGGGCGCAATGGCGAGGTTCTTCCGGCGCTCGCCGAAAGCTGGACTGTGTCAGGCGATGGCAAGGTCTATACGTTCAAGCTCCATACCGGCGTGAAATTCCACGACGGGTCGGCTTTTGACGCCGAGGACGTGAAGTTCTCGCTTGACCGGGCCCGCGCCGACGGTTCGACCAATGCTCAAAAGGGTCTTTTTGCCGCCATCGAAACGGTCGAAATTGTCGATCCGGCGACCGTCAAGGTGTCCCTGAAAAAGCCGGAAGGTGCATTTCTCTACAATATGGGATGGGGTGACGCCGTCATCGTCGCGCCCGAGACGGCTGCCGGTAACAAGGAACAACCGGTCGGGACAGGTCCCTTCAAGTTCGATCACTGGGCAAAGGGCTCGGAGATCACCCTTGTCAGGAACCCTGACTACTGGGGTAAGCCGGTCGCACTCGATAAAGCGGAATTCCGCATCATCCCCGATACAGCCGCAGCAATACCAGCGATGCTGTCGGGCGATGTTCAGGCCTTTTCGAATATGCCGGCGGGTGATGCACTCGGCCAGTTCCAGGCCAATCCGCAGTTCGAAGTGGTCATTGGCACCACGGAGGGCGAGACTTTGCTGGCCATGAACAATGGCAAGGCGCCGTTCAACGATATCCGGGTCCGGCAGGCCATTTCGCATGCGCTCAACCGCGAGGAGATTATCGCGGGCAACGGGATAAGCGGTCTCGGCACGCCGATCGGCTCTCATTTCTCGCCGGCCAACAAGGCCTATGTCGATCTGACAGCCACCTATCCTTACGATCTCGCCAAGGCCAAGGCGCTTCTGAAGGAAGCCGGTCTCGAAAACGGCTTCTCGGCGAAGCTCTATCTGCCCCCGGTGGCCTATGCGCGGGATGGGGGGCAGGTTGTCGCCTCACAGCTCCGTCAGATCGGGGTCAATGCCGAAATCGTTCCGGTCGAGTGGGCCGACTGGCTGAGTGGTGTGTTCAAGGACAAGAATTACGACCTGACGATTGTCTCGCACACCGAGCCCAATGATATCGATATCTATTCGCGGCCGGACTACTACTTCAACTACAAAAATCCCGCCTTCAATGCCGTTATCGAGAAGCTGAGCGCCACCACCGACGAGGCGCAGCGCAACGAGCTCTACGGCGAGGCTCAGCGCATACTCGCCAAAGATGCCGTGGCAGGCTTCCTGTTCGAACTTCCCAAGGTCGGCGTCTGGGACGCCAGGTTGCAGGGGATGTGGCACAACGCTCCAATACAGGCGATCGATCTGACCGATGTCAGGTGGAAAGAATAGTCGCTCCGATTTCGGAACCTTCATTATGTCTTCCACAGGAGCGACCAACTGAATGACCGCCTTTCTGATCAAGCGGCTGATCATCGGAGCGATTACGCTTGTACTCGCCTCCATGGTGGTCTTCGCCGTGATGGAAGTCCTGCCCGGCGATCCGGCGCAACTGATGCTGGGGATGAATGCAACACCAGAGGCGCTGGAGGCCCTGCGCAACCAGATGGGCGCCGACGATCCGCTGTTGTTGCGCTATTTCGGCTGGCTCGGTGGCATGCTGATCGGCGATTTCGGCCGGTCGCTGACCTATTCGTCCTATGTGATCAACCTGATCGCCGAACGTGCAGTCGTCTCGGTTCCGCTGGCGGCGATCGCGCTTGCGCTTTCGACCGTCATCGCCATCCCAGTCGGTATTTTCTCGGCCTCACGGCGCGGTCGGCCGGCTGATACGGTTTCCATGGGCGTTGCACAGCTTGGAGTCGCTGTTCCGAACTTCTGGTTCGCGCTGCTTCTTGTCTATGTGTTCGCCGTTTGGCTGCGCCTTGTCCCTGCAGGTGGATTTCCCGGTTGGGGTGGGGGAGTGTGGCCCGGCCTCAAGGCGCTCGTCCTTCCCGCGATCTCTCTCGCTTTGCCGCAAGCCGCAATCCTGTCACGCGTCACCCGCTCGGCGATGCTCGAAGTGCTCGGCGAAGACTACATTCGAACCGCACGCGCCAAGGGCATGCCGCGCCGTTACGTGCTCTGGCGCCACGCTTTGCGCAACGCGATGATCCCGGTGATCACCATCATGGGCCTGCAGTTCGCTTTCATGCTGGCGGGCACAATCATCATCGAAAACGTCTTTTACCTGCCGGGACTTGGCCGTCTGGTTTTCCAGGCGATCACCCAGCGCGACCTGATCGTGGTCAAGGGTGTCGTGATGCTGCTCGTAGTAAGCGTCGTGCTCGTCAACATCGTCATCGACATCCTCTACGCTGTCGTCGACCCGCGCCTGAGGATCAAGGCATGAATATTCAGGAAAATACAGTCGACCTTCCGGATTGGCGCGTCATTGCGGGCCACGCCTTGGCCAATCGCTCATTCCTCGCCGGCGCAACCATCACGGTGCTGATCGCTGCCATGGCGCTCATCTCCTTCGTCTGGTCTCCCTACGATATCACCAATCTCGTCGTGGCCGATCGGATGAAGGGACTGTCGGCGCAGCATCCATTCGGCACGGATCATTTCGGGCGGGATATCCTGTCCATGATCATGATCGGTGCACGCAATTCCATCGCCGTCGCGGTCGTTGCGGTCGGTATCGGCATTGGCGTCGGGGTTCCGCTCGGCTGCTATGCGGCGGCACGAGGCGGTTGGGTGGACGAGGCGCTGATGCGCTTTAACGACGTCGTCTTTGCCTTTCCTGCGTTGCTGTCGGCCGTGATGATCACCGCCATCCTGGGTCCCGCTGCCATCAACGCCATCATCGCCATCGGTATCTTCAACGTACCGGTCTTTGCCCGCGTCGCCCGCGCTGGGGCCCTGTCGCTGTGGTCACGCGAATATATTCTCGCAGCTCGTACAGCCGGCAAGGGCAGGGCGCTCATCACCATTGAGCATATCCTGCCCAACATCGCCTCGCTGCTGCTGGTCCAGGGCACGATCCAGTTTGCGCTCGGCATCTTGGCCGAAGCCGGGCTTTCCTATCTTGGACTTGGCGCGCAACCGCCGATGCCATCCTGGGGGCGGATGCTGTTCGATGCGCAGACGCGCATGACTGTCGCGCCGCACCTGGCGATTTTTCCCGGTCTCGCCATCGTCATCACAGTCCTCGGCCTCAACCTGCTGGGCGATGGACTGCGCGATGTGCTCGACCCCAAACTGAGGCGACAACGATGAGCCTGCTCGAAATCGAAAATCTTCACGTTGATATCGCCGGCATTCCGATCCTCAAGGGCGTCGATATCGCCCTCGATCAGGGCGAGGTGATGGGTCTTGTCGGAGAATCCGGCTCGGGCAAATCCATGACGGCGATGACCATCATGAAACTGCTGCCGCAAGCCGCGCTTGCAAGAGGTCGGGTGACCTTCGATGGCATCGATATTCTGACTGCCCCGGAGACCGCTATGAACCGGCTTCGCGGTGATGACATCGGCATGGTGTTTCAGGAGCCGATGACGGCACTCAACCCCGTCAAGACCATTGGCGAGCAGGTGGCTGAAGGCATCCGCTGGCATACTCGAGTGAGCCGCTTCGAAGCAGAGAATGCGGCGCGGCTCATCCTCGACCGGGTCGGGCTGCCGGCAGCCAAGTTTCCGTTGTCGCGCTTCCCGCACCAGCTTTCCGGCGGTCAGCGCCAGCGCGTTGTGATCGCGATCGCCTGCGCGCTCAAGCCCAAACTGCTCATCGCCGACGAACCCACGACTGCCCTAGACGTAGTCCTGCAGAAACAGATCCTCGATCTGCTGCGTGATCTCGTCGATGAAAGAAAGATGGGCCTCCTCCTGATTTCGCATGACCTTGCGGTCGTCGCCGATATGGCGGATCGCACGACGGTCATGCGCTACGGAGAGGTCATGGAAGTGGGAGAGACGGCCCGCACCCTGTCGGAGCAGCGTCACCCCTACACGCGCCAGTTGGCACAGGCTTCAATGCATGTGCCCGAGCGGCAGCCATACCGCGACATAAAGGCCAGCGCGCCTCTCCTTGAAGTCACTTCTGTCACGCGTGACTACGCGGAACATCGTGCCTCGCTGTTCTCTCGGTCGAAACACTTCCGCGCCGTTGACGACGTCTCTTTCTCGGTAAGGGAGGGACAATCCCTGGCGCTTGTCGGTCGCTCGGGTTGCGGCAAGTCCACGCTGGCGCGGATGATCCTTGCGCTCGACAAGCCGACCGGCGGGTCGATCCGTCTCGACGGCGCCGAGGTCAGTGCCCTGAGCGAGAGGGAGCTGAAACCGCACCGCCGCAAGATGCAGGTGGTGTTCCAGGATCCTTACGGCTCGTTCAACCCCCGCTATCAGGTCAAGCGGCTGGTCGCCGAGCCATTGCACCTTCTCGAGACGCAACCGACGGCCGCCGAACAACGGGAGATGGTCGCAGCAGCCCTTCACGATGTCGGCCTCAAGCCTGCCGACATGGAGAAATACCCGCATGAGTTCTCGGGTGGCCAGCGCCAGCGTATATCGATCGCGCGGGCCATCATCACGCGCCCCAAGCTGGTCGTCGCAGACGAGCCGGTATCGGCGCTCGACGTGTCGATCCGGGCCCAGATTCTCGACCTGTTCGCCGATCTCAACAGCCGGCTCGGGGTCGCCTACCTGTTCATCACCCACGATCTCACCGTCGCTCGCGCGGTCACCGACGAAGTGATCGTCATGCATGACGGACGTATCGTCGAACGCGGGGTGACCAGAGCCGTCCTCGACGCGCCGGCGTCGGAGGCTGGTCAGGCGCTCGTAGACGCCGCGCCGGATCTCGAGCGCGCGCTCAACCGGAAGCTTCAGTCGCGGGACCGACGGTTCGTGCCAGCCAGTCAGTAGAAAAGAGATGAGACGTTCATGCTGAGTTCAATTCCCAACGACCTGTCCGCGGCGATCGATGAGATTGCAAAAAGCAACGAGGCTGCCTTTGTCGCCGTCCGTCGTGACCTCCATGCTCATCCGGAACTGGCGATGCAGGAGTTTCGGACCGCCGGCATCGTTGCTGACGAACTGGCAAAGCTGGATATTCTGTGCCGCAGTGGGGTCGGAGGCACCGGTGTCGTGGGAGAGATAATCGGCAGCCGGCCGGGACCGACATTGGTGATCCGCGCCGATATGGATGCGCTGCCGATCACGGAGAAGACCGAGCTCGAATACCGCAGCCGCCATGAGGGCCTGATGCATGCCTGCGGTCATGATATCCACACGGCCACGCTCTTAAGCGCAGCATCCATCCTGAAACGGTTTGAACAGCAACTGGCAGGCAATGTCCGCCTTGTATTCCAGCCGGCGGAAGAAACCGGCGAGGGGGCCGTCGCGATGATCAGGGACGGCGTGCTGGAAGGCGCCGATATGGCGATCGGCTTCCACAACGCCCCCCACATTCCGGTAGGTGAATTCGGATGGTGTCCCGGCGTTTCGATGGCATCCACGGATCGCTTCGATATTGTGGTCAGGGGCCACTCGGGGCACGCGGCAAACCCGTCGGAGACGATCGATCCGATCGTCGCAGCCTGTGGCCTCGTCGGACAACTGCAGACGATCGTGTCTCGCGAGGTCCATCCCAGAAGCTGCGCCGTTTTGAGCGTAGGGTCGATCCACGGCGGTTCCGCCTTCAACATCATACCTGATGAGGTCGCCATCAGCGGGACCGTCCGCACGCAGGACAACACAGTCAGGGATCTGGTTGAAAAGGCAATTCTGAGGCTGTGCGACAGCACAGCGTCCGGGATGAGGGTGGAATGCCGCCTAGACTATAAACGGGGGACGCCAGCTCTCGACAATGACGATACGTTGCTTGGAAAATTGGTGGCGGCGAGCGAGGCTCAGGTGGGAGCGGGATCCGGCCGCAAACTCGATCCATCGATGGGCGGGGAAGACTTTGCGTTCATGGGTGAAGTCGTCCCTTCGTGCCACTTCATGATTGGATCAGCGACCGCGGGGCGGAAGGATGCGTTGCATAGCTCGGTCTACCAACCTGACGATGCATGCATCAGCGTCGGCGCACGAATGTTGGCGAGAGCTGCCCTGGACATTCTGAACTGAATTGGCTCAGTAGAACTCGCTTCGCCATCCGCAGATGAGGGCTAAGCGGTCAAGCGCTGCGCCATTGGCTGTTCATTGCAGAATTAAGCCTGACGATCATCACGCATCGATCACCAGATCTGACAATGGCAATGCCTGGCACGCCAGGCACATGCCCTCCTCCAATTCGGGATCGTCGATCAGATGGCGTACACTGCCCTCAAGGATCTTGACCACACAGCTCTCGCATTGGCCGACCCGGCAACCGCTGGGCAGTTTCTCGCCGTTTCGCTCTGCGAAATCAAGAAGGACGCCGGAGTCACTCTCCCACCGGACGGTCCTGCCGGACCGCGAGAAGCGGATATTACACGCAGGCGAACTGTCACCCGCCGGTCTTGTCGGCGAGCGGAACCGCTCTGAGAAGATCTCGAATTTCGGCACGTTGCGTGCGATCAGGCCCGCCGTGAGCTCGTCCATCATCTCGTTGCTCGCGCAAATGTAAAAGCGCGGCCTCTGGCGAAGCAGGCTAGCTGGGATGTCGTCTACAGAGAAGCGCCCGGCACGGTAGTCCTCCGTCGTTTCGCCCGACCGACTCAGGTAGTTGATGATGGTCAGATTCCTGAGACGGCGGGCGTGATATTGAAGTCGCTCATGAAATGCGCGCGACTGGACGTCGCGACAGGCATAGTAAAGGGTCACCTCGGGCTCGCCGGGTTTTCCAGTCAAGCTTTCGATCAGCGACATGAACGGCGTGATCCCGATGCCAGCCGCGATCAAGACCAGTGGAAACTCGTTCGTCACAGGCACGATGAAGTTACCGCCGGGAGGCTTCAGCGTGACGATATCGCCTTCTTTGAGGACCGATGTGACCTGTCCGGAGACGGAACCATCCGGAATCCTTCGAACGGCGATGGAATAGGAGAGCGGATATTCGCAGCCCGGTCCAGTCAATGAATAGCAGCGCTCGTTTTCCCCGACGCGAATTGCAACATGCTGGCCCGGCAGGAACCCTGAAAGGGCCTGGCCATCGACCGGTTCGAACTCGAACGAGACGATATCGTTCGCTTCCACCCTTCGGGAGGAAACCCTGAACTCTCGCGCGGAATGCGAAACCGAGCGGCTGACGAGCTCGACACTGCATGCGAGGGAACGCATGGGCGATGATCCGCTGATCGGATCCCGATCTCGCTCCGGGACAAGGGCGTTATAGTTCGCACCTTTTCCATCGGCATCCAGCGAATAGCCCGGAAGACCGAGATCGGGGGCGGACTCCCACCAGCCATAGTCACCGACCACGACGTCCGGAGCCAGCTCCTCATCAAACGATGCCTTGAGCACGATGGAGCCGGTGCGTGTTGCGACACGAACCATGTCGCCTTCGCGAATGCCGTGCCGGCTTGCGAGATCTGGATGCATCTCGACGAGCGGTTCGGGCCGCTTGCGACGCAAGGCAGACATGCCCCGGTCCTGGCTATGGCGAAAGTAGCCGTTGCTTGCCGCCATCAGGACAAGGGGAAACGAGGGATCGTCGCTTTCCGGCGATGGCACGAACTCAGGCACCGGCGAATATCCGTGGCGCAGCAGCTTTTCGGAATAGAGCTCCGCTCGACCCGTTTCGGTCGGAAAGCCAGACACCCGGTACTTCTGATAGCGTTGCGTTGTCGGGATCCTGATCCCCTGAGGGTTGGCCCGCAGCGTCTCGATATCCAACCCGAGTGGCGCCAGCTGATACTTCCAGGCAGCCTCTATATCTCCATTGAAGAAAAGCTCTCCGAGACCAAGCCGCCTGGCCAACTCGAAGACGATCCAGGTGTCGGACCGGGTATCTCCCTGCAACGGCACCATTTGCTGGCGCAGCTGTACGAGCTCCTGCGCCTCCACCGAGATTTCGAAGCCGATGCGCAATGATTCATACTCCCACGGTGTCGAGACCGGGAGAAGAATGTCCGCGTAGTCCGAGGTCGGATTGTGGAACAGATCGCAGTGGACATAGAAGTCGAGGTTCTTCAGCGCTTCTTTGCCGCGGCCGGGCGCGGGGTGCGAAACGAGAAGATTCGTTCCAAAGGTCACCAGTGCGCCAACCTTGTATGGAGCATGGTCGATAATGGCGTCGTACAGGTCGGTCGACGTGATCCAGCCATTGAGTGCCGGGCCGAGCGGCCGCTCCTTCAGCCCCAATGCCTTTGCGCGCTGTTTCTCCGGCATCATGGACATGGTGTGGAGAGCAGGCGTGGGCAACGGGGTGATCTGAACATTCCCCCCGCGGACATCGAATGAACCGGTAAGCGCATAGAGCGTAGCGATCGCACGTTCAGTCTGGGTGGCGTTGCGATGCTGACCCGTACCGGTCCATGTGTGGTAGCTGATCCCGTTGGCGGTGCCCATGGCGCGCGCCAGATCCGTCAGCGTCTTCGCGTCGACACCGGTCAGTCGCTCCACGGTCTCGGGATCGTAGCGCTCGACAGCCTCTCGATAGATGTCAAATGCGGTGCGACAGACGACGTCGCCGGCGGAGGTCGAAACAACATAGCTGCCGGATAGAGCGGCCGATCCCGGTCGACCTTCTGCCGCAACAGGGGCGCCAGTCTCCTGCTCCCACACCATGTAGCCTTCAGTTGCATCTGATCGGGAAACATCGCAGGTCCGAAGAAACCTGCCGTTATCCGACCTCACGAGGAATGTCGCATTGGTCCAGTCGCGGACAAATTCCGCGTCGAAGGCTTCATTGACGATGAGCTCTCTGGCGAGACCCATTGCAACGGCGGCGTCAGTGCCGGGCCGAACGCGAAGCCAGTGGTCGGCGCGGCCTGCGAAGGCTGTGCGGCGTGGATCGATGACCGCGAGCTTGGCGCCTCTGGTGTGAGACGCGGCAATCGCCTCGGCCTGCGCGAGCCAGACATTCGACGGGTTGTGACCCCACAACAAAATGAGTTCGGAGTTGGCGTAATCCGCAGCAGGGATTCCCGAGCCAAACGTGAAGGCGTGCGCGTAGTCCTTGTGCCAGGTGCAGATCTCCGCTGCGTAGCAGAGGTTCGGGCTGCCGAACCCTCGTATAAAGCGGAGGATCCAGTCCGTACTGTCGGACAAGGGAGATGACGACCCGGACGTCACAGCGAATGCAACGGATTCCGGGCCGCCTTTGTCGACCTGGTCTTTCAATCGGCTGGCGATTTCATCGAGAGCGTCGTCCCAGGAAATTTCCATCCATCTCGGGTTCGGGTCACCCTTTGGGGAGGTCCGCCTGAGTGGCGCCGTAAGGCGTCTCGAGTTGTGAACAACTTCCGGTGCAGAACGTCCCTTCGGGCACATCGCCTTACCCGTCGGGTGCGCCGGGTTCGGCAGGACCTGCTTGAGCCAGCCGTTCTCGACCAGATTGATGGTTCCACACCGTGATTTACACAGGGTACAAAACCCGACTTTCTCCTCGATCATGATGGACCAATCTCCTAGTGCCCCTTCGACGCCTATCGCGTGGCGACGGACAGACCAACTTTCTCAAGAGCAAAGATCAGAATGACCACGAGCGCCATTTGGACCGTTGATGCTGCAGCAACGACCACCTGCTCTGCGCCAAACTGGATTTGACTAAACATATGGATCGGCAGTGTGGCCAATCCGGGACCTACGAGGAACAATGTCGCATTGATCTCCCCGAAGGATACGACGAAGGCGAAGATCGCGCCCGCCGCAACGCCGCCCTGGATGCTCGGCAGCGTGACGAGCATGAACGCCCGTAGCCGGCTCGCACCATGGACGCAGGCAGCGTCCTCGATGGCGACATCGAACAGGTTGAGGCTCGACATCACCGAGCGGATGACAAACGGAATGCCGAGCAGGGTATGCGCCAGGATCAGCCTGAGCACGATGGACATCCCGACGAACTGTGACGCCAGCAGCAGCGCGACGCCCAGGATCAGTCCGGGAAAGACGAGGGGAGAAAGCAGGAAGGCTTCGATCGTACTCTTGAACGGCAGGCGAAGGCGCGTGAGCGCCACTGCTGCCAGCGTGCCGAGGACGATTGAAAGCACGCAGGCTGCAACGGCAACGACGATGCTCCAGATCAGCCCGGAAGTCATCTGCGAGTCGGCGAAGAACGCTTCGTACCACCGGAGCGAAATTGCCTGTGGCGGGAAAGTCAGATCATTGCCCGGGTTGAACGACACAAGCGCGATGACGACGACAGGCGCGAGCACCAGCAGAAAAACAATGACGACGAAGAAATCAAGGAATGTTCGAACGATAACGGAGCTTTTCATCAGCGCACCATGTTCGGAGTGGCGAGCAGGCGGCTGAACGCGGAAGTGGTGACGAGAGTGATCAAGACCAGAACGGCAGATACAGCGGCCCCCAACGGCCAGTTAAAACCATTGATGGAGTCAAACACCACATTTCCGAACATCTTCACCCCAGGCCCGCCAAGCAGCAGCGAGACGAGATAGGTTCCCATCGTCAGGGAGAAGATGATCAAGCCGCCGGAGACGATGCCGGGCCTGCTGAGAGGAAATGTGACATGGACGAAGACTTTGAATGGCGACGCGGAATGGATCGCGGCTGCCTCCTTATACATCGGGTCGATCGTCGCCAGCGCGTTCATGATGTTGATGACCGCATAGGGAATGAGAATGGACACAAGCCCGACGATGACGGTCCATTCGGTTTGCAGGAAACTGACCGGCCGGCTGAGAAGCCCGAGCTCGATGAGAGACTGGTTCAGCAAACCTCTGCGCCCGAGTATGACCATCCATCCGTAGACGCGGATGATCGTGCTCAGCAGCAGGGGAAACATCAGCAGGATCAGGAATATCTTGCGCGCGCGCATCGACAGCCCCGCCAGCCGGTAGGCAACCGGGTAGGCAAGGACGAGACAAATCAGGGTTGTGACGATGCTCAGCCGCAGGGTCGTCCACCCGATCTTCCAATAGAAGGGGTCGGTCAAAACCACGGCGTAGTTCGACCAGGTGAAAATCAGATCGAACAGCCCGGTGTCCGACCGCGTGGCAAAGCCGAGTGCAACCACGCTCGCAAAAGGGATGGCGAGCAGGAAGATATAGTAGATCAGCGGAGGGCCGATCAGGAGCAGTCTGACGCGGTTTTGGCCGGCTCGGCCCGCCGGGGTCGCCACCACCGGCTGGCTCGCCAGTTCAACTTGAGACATAGATCGCCTCCCTGGGATCCCAGACGACGAAAATCGGATCTCCTTCTCGGAAAAAGTCGGCCCCTTTTTGCGTTTGAGCGTCGATGCGGGCGTTGATGAGCAAGCGATCATCCACTGCGACGAGAACGCGGATATCGCTGCCCATGTAGCTGACCGCGGTGACCACGCCCTTCAGTTGTGCCCCGCTATGGGAGGCTTCTGACGACAGGATTCGAAGTCTTTCGGGACGCAGGGCCAGTTTCGCAGCCTGACCATCCCTGGCCTCGGGCGGCGCAAAAAGCGGAATGCTGTGGCCGTTGACCGAACCGGTACATTCCGTGCCCGACTTGTGAACGGTTATGTCGATGACATTCGCGCTTCCAAGAAAGTTCGCCACGAAGGCCGTACGCGGCTGATCGTATAGCTCGCGAGCCGTTCCCTGCTGGACGATTTTCCCTCCATTCATCACCGCGATGCGGTCCGACATGGAGAGGGCCTCTTCCTGGTCGTGCGTCACATACAGGGCAGTGATGCCCAACTTTTGCTGGAGCGCGCGCAACTCCACCTGCATGTCGGTGCGGAGCTTCCTGTCGAGGGCGCTGAGCGGCTCATCCAGCAGAAGCAGCGACGGTCTCATGGCGATCGATCTTGCGATTGCCACGCGCTGCTGCTGACCACCGCTGAGCTCCCGCGGATAGGAACTGCCGCGTGCTTCGAGCTGAACCAGTTGCAACGCCTCTGCGACCCGGTTCCGGATATCGTCGGGCGAAGCCTTTCGCATTTGAAGGCCGAAGGCAACATTCTCCGCCACCGTCCGGTGAGGAAACAGGGCGTAGTGCTGGAACACCATCCCGATGTTGCGTTTGTGCGGCGGAAGATCGTTTACGACACGATCGCCAATCTTGATCGCCCCCTCGTCGGGATGAACAAACCCTGCAACCATCCTCAGGAGAGTGGTCTTGCCACTACCGCTCGGTCCCAGGAGAGAGAAGAACTCTCCCTCCCGGATCCGAAGGGTGGCATCCTGTACCGCCGGCAGACCACCGTAGTACTTGCTGACTTGTGAAAAATCGACTTGAGCCATGTTTTACCATCAAGCTCCGACGACTCGGTTCCACTTGTTGGTCAGATCCGACCAATTGCTGTTGAGCCAGGCGTTGTCGACATCGGCGATGCGACCATTCTCCTCGTCGGTCATTGCAATCATTTTCACGACCGAAGGATCGACGTGTTCGACCCACCGCTTGTTGGTCGGCGTCCAGCCGAAGTTCTGCGCGTAGCCGGCCATGACCTCCGCATCGATCGAGATGTTGATGTACTTCTCGACGCTCTCCATGTAGCGGGTGTTCTTGACCGGCGCATAAGCCCAATGGGCCTGGAACCCGCCTTCCTTGGGCATCACGAACTTGGTCTCGACGTTGCCCTTCTTCAGGAGCGTGTAATATTCGCCGCGGCCGATCCAGCCGATAGCCGCTTCGCCCTGCTCCAGGTTGCGCATCAGCGTGAAGGAATCGAGCGCCCACATCGGCTTCAGGGCCGCAAGTTCCTTGAGTTTCACAAGGGCGCCGTCGACATCCTTCATATTGCCGCTGGCCACCAGGCCGCAGATCATAATGACGTGCAGGCCGAAGGAATGGCTGATGTTGGGAAGCGAGATCTTGCCGGCGTATTCCGGGTTCCACATGTCGGCCCAGGATGTCGGCGGCGACTTGACCATGCTCGGATTGTAGGCGAGTCCGAGCCCGTTATAGAAATTTGCGACGTAGTTCGGCTTGATGAACCGGGAGTCGACGTTCGCGATGTTCGGAATATTCGCCGAGCTGGCATTGAGGCCGGCAAGCACGCCCTCCGCCTCGGCGCGGGCGAAGTACCCGTCCGAAAAGAAGCACATGTCGTAGGTCCGGGCTGGAATCCCGAGCTTGATCTTGGCAAGTCTTGCGGCGTTGTCGGCGCCAGCATCACGAGTGACCGAGCCTCCGGTATCCTTGGTAAAACGGCCGTCGATGAACCGCTTGTTCCAGTCTCCGAGTTCGCCGCCAAAGTCACTGACGACGAGAGTATCGGCGGCGAATGCCGATTGAACAGGAAATATTCCGGAAGCAGCGCCAGCGGCCAGCGCAATCTTTAAAACGTCACGGCGCGTCGATTTTTGATCTTCGAACATTGTCGTTCCCCTATTTTTCTGATGACAGGAACGATCTTCTCTCTGGGAATTGTGTTGGTCAATCCGCTGCGAGGGGTGCGTCGGCCGCGTTTTTCCGATCAAACCATCCGTCTTTTCGATGAATTCAGGAAGCCGGGCCAAAGGCCGCAAAACGTTCCCAAGACAGGATTCTCAGGGAAAGATGCGTCTCCCGTTCCAACTGTCAGCCAACGGGCTCATGGTGCCGGGAGGTCAATCATCGATTTACGTGCTTCGTCATCGGAAGGAAAGAGAGTTTCTCGGTATCGAAACCGAAACCGCCACTCGCCGCGTGTTTCGCATTGGAGACGCATTACTCCCCGACAAAGCTGCCGGCTGTCTGCTCCGAGTGCTGGTGGGTTCTCTCGAGCCTCGAGAACGGTGCAAGCTGAAACAGCAACCACAACTGGAAGGCTTATGCAGCCGCAGCATTGCGTTGCCCGCCCGCCATCACAGTGCAGGCAGGCCGATTGCTTTGACAGCTAAACCGGACAAGCGGTCACGGCGCACTAAAAGGTATGGCGAAGAGTGACTAAGGTAAGGTTCCAGACGACCGAGAGAAGTAGAAGGAAGAGTAGGGCGACCGGCGCACCGAACGGCACTGCCGAAAAACCAAGAACAACTGTCGCGACACTGAAACCAGCCATGCCGGGAAGGGCATGGGCAAGCATCTGCGCTGCAGCCCGGCTGCTTAGCCGCCTTTGCAGGATCACCACGAGGCTGGTCATCACGATTGGCGCCAGTGCGAGGACGCCAGACACTTTGGATCCGAACAAATGGCCTGCCAAAAGCACCAGACCAACCAAGGCCATTACACCGCAGCTTCGAACCGGCACATCCCACCAGCGCTTGCTGGCCAAGTTGATTTCGGAACCGCGCCGAAAGTCGCGTGTCAAGATGAATGCAGCCGCGAACGCAGTGATATTGACCGCTACGAGAATAACGGGATTGGTCGGAACCAGACTGATTGACCACGCGATCACTCCCCAAGCTAGAAGTGCTGGCACAAGATTGAGCAACAGTTTCGGTTGCTTAGCCAAGCGACAGTATACGGTAATAAATATAGCTGTTGCGGCAGTTCCCGCCAAGCTACTCATCGCGGCGCTCGCGAGAAAGGCCGATCCATGATCCAGCGCAAGAAAGGCAAAGGCTGGTCCGGCCGATAGTGGCAGGGTTGTAATCATTGCGCCAACGAACGGACCGCTACGCTCGACAGCAGCGGCGGCAATGACAACAACGAAAGCCGATATCGCCATCTTTATCAAGAATGCAAGAATTACAAACTGGTCCATGGTTTTCTCGAAAGTGGATATTTTATTCCAGGTTGGAGACAGGCCGTGCGGCTCTTGGCTGCGTCTCAGCAACAACAAAATGATTGAGATCGACTGCCGGATTGGCGAGGGTCGGTATTTGTTGAATGGACGCGAAAATGCGATTGGGGCGAAGGATCCGGCGCTCCCCACGACATCACCAGCGCCGACCCGGTTCAATCCCGCCTCGGCAATCGCAGTGGAAATCAGAACGCACGTTCGCTGAGGCTGCTGTGCCGGCCACGGGGCGGAGCCAGCCTTCGATATATGCGGAATGCGGGACGCCGTCTCTGACGGGGTGAGAACCCACCGCAACGAAAGCATCGACCACCCTAGCTTGCCGATAGAGCAGACGATCCAACAGGACCTGTAGCATTTTCCCTCCCGAGCCATTGCTTGGAGCCGCTTGTCATTTTGATAGCGCCAGACCCTGTGCGCGGCACGCCGTCCGGCGCCTCAAGGTGCGGGCGATAACTATTAATCAAGATCACATCAGGGCGACTATCACGAAGCTGCTTATAACTAAGTAATAATGTCGAACAGACGGCGGATACTGCCAAAGTGTATTTGGACAATATTGCGCTTATCCTGAAACCGAAATGCTTCGATCAGGATTATACTGAATTTATATTTACTTTTCGCATCTGCACTGTTGACATTGCGCTGCACAATTCGCAAATTGCCGGCGCTGGCTCAATTTTGGGGCACGCTGATTTCTTAGGCAGGATACGGCTTCTCTGGACGCATGGAAGGACCACATTGGTGAAAAACGAAGGTGCCAGTTCTGCGGTAACAGAGCTGCCTCTGGCTGCCCTTTCGATCGATCGGGCCCTCGACGAACCGATGCAGCGGCAAATCTATCGCGCTTTGCGCGACCTCATTTTGCGTCGCGTGTTGCCACCCGGCCTGCGCCTTCCCTCGAGCCGCAGCCTTGCCAAGGATATCCTTGTTTCTCGCAACACCGTCGTTGCGGCCTATGAACAACTGGCCACCGAGGGTTACGTGCAAATGCGGCCGGGTGCCCGCACATGCGTTGTCGACCTTCCCGCAGGACCATCGTCGCCGCGGTCTGTCGAAAACCCGATCAGGGGGGATGGGAACCTCGTTCGGGGCGGCCTGACAATGCGCCGCCATTCTCTTTACCCTGCACATGCGGGGCATGTCGGTTTACGTCCGAGCACCCCCGACATACGCGGTTTCCCTTTCAAGACCTGGAATCGTCTCATGGGCAGGCGCTTCCAGGCAAAAAGCGAGGAACTGTTCGGTTACAACCACGTCGCGGGTTATCCACCGTTGCAATCAGCCATTGCCAAATATCTCCAGGCCTATAGGGGCGTGCGATGCAAGGCGAGCCAGGTGGTGATCACCAACGGCGCCCAGTCCGCCCTCGATCTCATTGCGAGACTGTTGCTGAAGGAGGGCGATCTCGTCTGGATGGACGAACCGGGATACCGCGGGGCTCAGGGAGCCTTCATCGCTGCCGGCGCCCGTCTTGCGCCACTGCCGGTCAACTCCGAGGGCTGGAGACTTCAGGCTCTGCCAAGGGATCCAGTCCGGTTGATCTACACAACACCGTCATGCCAGCAGCCTCTCGGTAGTACGATGTTGATGGACCAGCGCCTCCGTCTGCTGGAGATTGCCCAGGCGCAGGGCGCCTGGATTATCGAAGATGATTTTGACAGCGAATACCGGATGTCGGGAACATCCGTTCCAGCGATGCAGGGCGTGGATGTCTCTGAGCGGACTATCTATATCGGAACGTTTGCCAAGACACTGTTCCCGGCGCTTCGCATCGGGTTCATGGTCTTGCCGGATGCCATCGGAGCCGACTTCTCGCACGCGCTGTTTGTCAGCGGCCATTTCGCAGGGCTGCCGCTACAGGCCACGCTCGCCGACTTCATCGAGCAAGGCCATTTTGCTCGCCACCTGCGGCGGATGCGCCGTCTCTACGGCATGCGGCGCGCGTATTTTCTCAAGCTCGTCGATGAGCATCTTGGCGATTGGCTCGAGCCCTTTGAAAGCGATGTCGGCATTCAGCTGACCTTCCGGCTCAAGGGGGACCTCGATGATCAAGCGATCGCGAACCGGGCGAATGCGCGTCTTCTCAATGTGATGCCACTGTCGAACCACTATCTGCACGGTCGCGCAGAGAATGGTTTCGTTCTCGGCTATGCCGCATTGGACGAGCGCACGATGGAAAGCCTCATAACCAACTTCGCCGAGATTATCCATGCAGAATCCACGTCTTCCGGACGACGCGGGAGCGGTTAATGCGCTGGCGGCCAAGCAACCTCCTAATTTACGCGTAAATCAAAGAAAGAGACAAAACATGGTCAACCCAAACTCGATCGAAGCCCGCGATATTGCATACGTGTTGCATGGCAACACCAATGGTCCGAAGCACCGTGATGTGGGGCCGCTCGTTGTTGAGGAAGGCGATGGCATCTACGTCATCGATAACAACGGCAAGCGCTACATCGAAGCGATGGCGGGACTTTGGTCCGTCGGCGTGGGCTTCAGCGAGAAGCGCCTTGTCGACGCCGCGGTCAGGCAGATGAACAAGCTGCCGTACTACCATTCCTTCTATCATCGCTCCTACGGCCCTTTGGTCGACCTTTCGGAAAAGCTCATTTCGATGGCGCCCGTCCCGATGAGCAAGGTGTTCTTCACGAATTCGGGCTCTGAGGCAAACGACACGGTCTTGAAGTTCCTCTGGTTTCGCGCCAACGCCATGGGGCAGCCGCAGAAGAAGAAGATCATTACCCGCAATCGCGCTTATCACGGCATCACGATAGCAGCTTCATCGCTGACCGGCCTGCCACACAATCATCGCTCGTTCGACCTCATCGTCCCGGATGTCATTCGCCTCACATGCCCTCACCATTACCGGGAAGCACTTCCCGGGGAGGCCGAGGAGGCATTTGCGACGCGCCTCGCAGAGGAGCTGGAGCAGCGCATCCTCGAGGAAGGGCCGGAAACAGTCTGCGCCATGATAGCCGAGCCCGTAATGGGCGCCGGGGGCGTGATTGTCCCGCCAGCCACCTACTGGACCAAGATCCAGGCTGTGCTGAAGAAGTACGATATCCTGCTGGTCGCTGACGAGGTCATCAACGGTTTCGGTCGCACCGGCGAGATGTTCGCCAGCACGACCTATGACATCGCTCCCGATGTGCTTGTCCTCTCCAAACAACTATCCTCGTCCTATCTGCCCATATCCGCAATTCTTTTCAACGAGAAGGTCGTTGAACCGATCATTGAGGAAAGCGGACGCCTCGGAATTCTGGGCCATGGATTTACGGGCGGTGGTCACCCGGTGGCAGCTGCTGTCGCGCTTGAAAACATCAACATTATCGAAGAGCGGGATCTCGCCGCCAACTCAACTGCGATGGGAGAGCGTCTCAGGGCTGGACTCAAAGCTCTGGAAGATCATCCCCTCGTTGGCGAAGTGAGGGGCGTAGGCCTCCTGGCAGCAGTTGAGCTGGTCGTCGACAAGGCCGCAAAGACCGCTTTCGAACCCGCCGGCCGCCTCGCCGCCATGGTGTCGGACGCAATGCTGGCCAATGGCGTTATGTCGCGTCCCTCCGGGGAAGCAGTCCTCTTTTGCCCGCCAATGATCATCACGGCCGACCAGGTCGACGACCTTGTTGGCCGCTTCAAGACGTCGCTGGACAACGTACTGGAATCCATCGTGCCTGCCGCAGCTTAGCCGCCTCGGTCAAAAACTCGCAATAACCAACAAAGAAGGGGAATAAGATGAAAAGAAGTGTCTCGATCGCCGCTTGCTGCGGCGCCATGACAATAGCGCTGGCAACACAAGCATCGGCCCGTGACCTGACCGTCACCTCATGGGGTGGGCCCTATCAGGAGGCGCAGCGGAAAATCTACTTCGACCCGTTTGCCGCGAAGGCTGGCATCAAGGTGCTGGACGACTCCTGGAACGGTGGCTACGGCCTCATCCAGGCCAAGGTGAAGGCCGGAAATCCGAACTGGGATGTAGTCCAGGTCGAGGCCGACGAGCTCGAACTCGGCTGTGCGGATGGTCTCTATGAACCGATCGACTGGAAAAAGATCGGCAATAAGGACGACTGGAACGAGACAGCGATCCACGAGTGCGGCGTAGGGGTGATCGTCTGGGATACCCCGCTGGCCTATGATGGCGACAAGATCAAGGACGGCCCGAAAGGCTGGGCCGACTTCTGGGATGTCAACAAGTACCCTGGCAAGCGAGGGATGCGAAAGGGAGCGAAGATGACGCTCGAATTCGCGCTCATGGCTGACGGCGTCGCAAATGTGGATGTGTATAAGGTCCTGGCAACGCCGGAAGGCGTGGATCGCGCCTTCAAGAAACTGGATGAGTTGAAGCCCAGCATCATCTGGTGGGAATCTGCCTCGCAGATGGTCCAGCTGCTTTCTTCCGGGGAAGTCGCGATGACGATGGCCTATGACGGTCGTATCAACAATCTCAACAAGAACGAAAAACGAAATTTGAAGATCGTCTGGCCCGGTAGTGTCTACGCCACCGACTTCTGGGTGATTCTCAAAGGCGCCGAGAACAAGGAGAAGGCGATGGACTTTATCGCCTTCGCCAGCCAGCCGGAGAACATGGTGAAGCTCCCGGAAATCATGGCCTACGGCCTGCCGAACAAGATCGCTGCAGCAAAGATCCCCCCCGAAATTGCCGCTACGTTGCCGGCTGCCGAGAACCTTAAGGACGCGATACCGATCGATACCGCCTTCTGGCTCGACAACAACGAAGAGCTGAACAAGCGCTTCAACGCATGGCTTGCGCAATAGCTCTCTCCGGCGTGGCAGACATCTGGTTGTTCTGCCGCGCCGGTCCAATCCGCCGATGTCGGATTGTCGGCATCTTCATTTGATCCCCGCTGCCCCGCGGCGCCAGTTGGCTCGACGCGGCGCAATGTACGAGGACGTCAACGGTGGTGAAACCCTATCCCTTCATTCGCTGCAACCGCGTATCGAAATCCTTCAATTCGCTGAAAGTGATCGACGACCTGTTCCTCGACATTGACCCTGGCGAATTCGTCAGCCTCCTCGGTCCCTCGGGATCGGGCAAGACGACACTCCTGATGATGTTGGCCGGCTTCGAGATGCCGACCGAGGGCGATATCTGGGTGGACGGCCGCCAGATCGACAGATTGCCGCCCCACAAACGCAATATGGGCGTCGTCTTCCAGAATTATGCCCTTTTTCCGCATCTAACCGTAGCTCGGAACGTGGCTTTTCCACTTGAGATGCGTGGCCTCGGACGCGCAGAGATCGAGGAGAAAGTTGAACGTGCGCTCGGGATGGTCGAACTCGCCGGCTTGAAGGAGCGAAAACCCTCACAACTGTCCGGAGGCCAGCAGCAACGCGTGGCGCTTGCCCGGGCGCTGGTGTTCGAACCGCGTGTCGTGCTGATGGACGAACCGCTCGGGGCCCTTGACAAGCGGCTGCGTGAGCAAATGCAACTGGATATCCGCGATCTGCATCGCCGCCTCGGACTAACCATCGTGTTCGTCACGCATGATCAGGCCGAAGCACTTACCATGTCGGACAGGGTGGCGGTCTTTAACAAGGGGAAGATCGAGCAGATAGGCACCCCGCAAGAGATCTATGACTGGCCAGCGACGCGATTTGTCGCCCAGTTCATCGGTGAGACCAATCTCCTCGAGGGCACGGTGGAGCAATCGGGTCATGATGGCAGTCTCGTGCGCCTTGCGGACGGTCGTAGCGTTCAAGTCTCCGGCCAGGCGATAACTGGTCAGAGTGTATGCATATCGCTTCGGCCGGAGCGGATCATGCTTGATGGATCCGGGGTCAGAACCAATTCTTTCTCAACAACGGTCGCCGACAGCATCTATTTTGGCGATCATATTCGCGTGCAGTTGGACGGTCCGCCGAATGGACTTGTTGCAAAAGCGGGGCGCCAGCGGCAGCTCCTGTCCGCCGGCGCAGAGGTCATGGCGTCCTTTGGTTCGGATGACTGCTGGATTGTGCCGGCATGACGCTCTCTGTTCCCAACCTGACTATTCGCGTCACTCCGCAAATTATACCTCACCTGCGAGCCACACTACTCCTCGCGCCACTCGTTCTGTTTCTAGGGGTCTTTTTCCTCTGGCCGCTTGCCAGCATGATGCGGACGGCGGTCTCGGACGAAGTGATGTTGCGCGTCTTTCCGTCCATGCCCGCAGCGGTGGCAGGGTGGAAAGACACCGAGCCGCCGACGGCAGCCATGCAGGCCGCACTTGTTTTCGATCTGCGTGCCGCGAGCGATCAACAGGCGATCGGGGATGCCGTACGCCGCCTTAACGCCGCCCAGGCAGGTTTCCGCTCCCTGATGGGCCGAACTGTCTCCGCCATACGCGCCAATGACGCCGAGGTCGATCTCGTCTCGATTGACGGTCGGTGGGCTGAGCCGCGGTACTGGAAGGCCATCGTTGACGGGCTTTCGCCCTATACCAGCCGCTTTATTCTGGCCGCTGTCGATCTCGGATACGCCGGGAACGGCTCATTTGTGCGGCTACCCCCCGAAACGTCGACCAACCAGTCTGTCTTCCTTCGGACGTTCTGGATCGCGCTGCAGGTGACCGTCGCTTGTGTTGTGATCGGTTTTCCCTTCGCGCTGGTGGCTGCGTCGGTAGAGGGGATCTGGCGACAGGTCTTGCTCTCCGCGATACTGATCCCGATGTGGACCTCAGTGCTGGTGCGCGCGGCAGCCTGGTTCATTTTGCTGCAAGAGCAGGGTCTTCTAAACGGCATGCTGCAGAATGTCGGTCTGACGTCCGGGCCAGTACCTCTGCTGTTTAACCGCGCCGGCGTGGTGATTGCCATGACGCACATGCTTCTGCCCTTCATGGTCCTGCCGATCTTCAGCGTACTTGTTTCGATTCCAAAAGGTCTGATGCCGGCGGCGGCCTCGCTTGGCGCTAACCCGCTCCGCGCTTTCTGGCGAGTGCTCCTGCCCCTGAGCCTGCGTGGCATCGTTTCAGGCAGTGTACTGGTCTTCATGACTTCGATCGGGTTCTACATCATGCCGGCATTGCTGGGCGGTCCTACTGACCAACTGATCAGCTCCTTCATCGCGTTTTACGCAATCGGTTCGGCCAACTGGCAGATGGCCAGCGCGCTCGGCATCATCCTGCTTGCAGCTACGATGGGACTCTATGCCGTTTACAGCCGACTGTCGGTCGATCGCAACAGCGGGATTTGATAATATGATGCGCACACTTAAGGCTTCCTACGGCATAGCCGGCACGCTGTTCATGATCGCGCCGCTTCTCGCTATTCTACCGCTATCGTTCAATGGTGGCATGTTGCTCAGCTATCCGATGAACGGCGTCTCGCTGCGCTGGTTCGAAGAGTTGTTGACCAACAACGCCTGGCGGCTGGCGATCTTCAACAGCCTGTTTATCGGCTTCGTGTCTGCTACTCTCTCGGTCATTCTCGGCACACTCGCAGCGCTGGGATTGCGGGGGCACAGCGGCGGGCTCTATGGGCTGTGCCGCATGGTCTTCCTCTTGCCAATGGTGGCACCTGTCGTCGTGCTCGGGGTCGGCATGCAGATCCTGATGTCGCGAATGGGGCTGACCAACTCATATCCCGGCGTAATTATAGCGCACACGGTGGTGGCGGTGCCCTTCGTGGTCGTGAGCGTTTCCGCTTCGTTGGCCGGAATCGACCGCACGCTTGAGCGCGCCGCTGCCAGCCTTGGTGCGCCGCCATGGACGGTTTTTCGGCGCCTGACCTTGCCGCTCGCTATGCCGGGTTTGCAGTCTGGAGCCGTGTTCGCCTTCGCGACGTCGCTGGACGAGGTGATCCTGACCTTGTTTCTGGGTGGTGCCAATCAGCGCACTCTGGCGCGAGAAATGTTTTCGCAACTGCGCGACAATGTCTCGCCGGCGATAGCGGCTGCAGCTTTCATGTTCATCGTCGGAACGACCACGTTATCAGTTTTGACAATTGCGGTCCGAGGAAGGCGCGTGGGTCTCACAACGGCAAATTAGGAACCGCGCGCCCGACACTTCAATTTCCGGTCGAGAACTAGAATTTGGAGTTATTGCTTTAGGCAAGCGGCCTCCTGGTAGCTGTGTGCTTCGTCATCGAAAGGAAAGGTCGGTTCTTGGCGTCAAAGCCGAACAGCCACTCGCCGCATGTTTCGCATTGGAAACGTATCGTTCCCGACAAAGCCGCCGGTGGTATCCGCCGAGCGAAGACACTTTTCCTTCACCGCGTAACAACGGCTCCAACCTGGGACAGCAACCATGACTGGAAGGCTCGTGCGGTCGCAGCATTGCGCCGCCCATCCGCCATCACGGTGTAATAGCCGTTCGATGTGCTCAATGGCAGATCGATTGCCGTAACGAGCAGCCCGGACGCAATTTCGCCCTCGATAAGATATTCTGGAATCAACCCGAACCCGATCCCTGCAACCGCGGCTTCGATGATCATGCTGAACTGGTCAAACCTGTTCCCATGAAGCGCTGGTATATTGTCGCCGTCATTTGCTCTGAACCAATCGACCCAAAGGCTTGGTCTGGTCGCCAGATGCAATAGAGGCGCATCGGCAAGATCAGAGGCATGCTTGACAGGACATTTCCTGACGAGGCCCGGGCTCACAACCGGTACAATGGTCTCGCCGCAGAGATAGGAGCAGGTCGCGTTCGCCCAGACGGGTTGGCCGTAGTGTATCGCCAGATCGATATCCTCTTCGTGGAAGTCGAAGGGCTCGGTCCTCGAAACTACATTGATCGAGACATTGGGGTTGGCCTCGAGAAAGGCTGGAAGCCGCCGGATAAGCCATCTGCTCCCAAAAGTCGGCAGAGTTGCGACCGTCAGAACCTTCTTGCCGTCCCCGGTTGCTTTCGCCCGAAGAACAACGTCCTCGACCTGGCGCAACAGCTTGACGATATCGGGAAGGATCGCTTCTCCCGATGAGGACAACACGACACGCTTGCGGATACGGTCGAATAAGACGACGCCAAGCTGGGCCTCAAGCATGCGAATCTGGCGGCTGACCGCGCTCTGCGTAAGGCTCAGTTCGACGGCCGCGTGCGTGAAGCTGTTGTGACGTGCAGCGCACTCGAAAGCGCGCAGGAGTTCGAGGTCGGGTATCTGAGAGCGACCGAGGTTCATTCCATACTCGCATCAAATCAGTTGAATTCTTCGCAAGAAAGCCTCGCAATCTCTTGTTATCATGAAAATGGAGAATGATTAAGCAACGAGAGCTAAAGGGCATAGTTATGGATGGCCGCGCCAATGTTTCCTCTGACCATATCCGCAGTGAATTTTCCGCCGCCATGTCCGCCATGTATCGCGACGAGGTTCCGGCCTATGGCACGCTGATGTCGCTGGTCGCCAGGGTGAATGACGAGACGCTCGCCGCCGACCCCCACCTGAAGGCGCGCCTCGAAGCGACCGACTCGCTGGAGCGCATCTCGGAAGAGCGTCACGGCGCCATCCGCCTCGGCACGCCGGAAGAACTTTCCATGATGCGCCGCGTCTTCGCGGTCATGGGCATGTTCCCGGTCGGCTATTACGACCTTTCCACCGCCGGCGTCCCGGTGCATTCCACCGCCTTCCGCCCGGTCGGCGCGGAAAGCCTCAGCCGCAACCCGTTCCGCGTGTTCACCTCGCTGCTCCGCCTCGATCTCATCGCCGACGAGGCGCTGCGCGGGGAAGCCGCCGCGGTTCTCGCCGGCCGCAGGATCTTCACCGATACGGCGGTCGCGCTGGTCGAGAAGGCCGAGCGTGACGGCGGCCTCGACGAGGCCGACGCCGCCAGCTTCGTTGCCGAAGTGCTGGAAACCTTCCGCTGGCACGACCACGCCATCGTCAGCGCCGACATGTACAAGCGCCTGCACGATGCACACCGCCTGATCGCCGACGTCGTCTCCTTCAAGGGCCCGCATATCAACCACCTGACGCCGCGCACGCTCGACATCGACAAGGTGCAGGCGCGCATGCCGCAGGAGGGCATCGCCCCCAAGGCCGTCGTCGAGGGCCCGCCAACCCGCAAATGCCCGATCCTCTTGCGCCAGACCTCGTTCAAGGCGCTGGAAGAGGCCGTCTCCTTCATCGCCGAGGACGGAAGCTGGCAGAAGGGCTCGCACACCGCCCGCTTCGGCGAGATCGAGCAGCGCGGCGTGGCGTTGACGCCGAAGGGCCGTGCGCTCTATGACCAGCTCCTGAACGAAGCCCGCGCCCGCGTGCGCCCGGCCGCCGACGGCTCCAACGCCGGCGAATACGAGGCCGCGCTCGCCGACGTCTTCAAGGCCTTCCCGGACGACTGGGACGGTATCCGCAAGGCGGGCCTCGGCTATTTCCGCTACGCGCTGACGGAAAAGGGCAAGTCGGTCACCGGCCGCAACGCCGATCTCGAAACCGCCATCGAAGCCGGCCTCATCCAGTTCGACCCGATCGTCTACGAGGATTTTCTCCCGGTCAGTGCCGCGGGGATCTTCCAGTCGAACCTTGGCGACGATGCGACGCAAGACTTCGTCGCAAGCCCCAACCAGGTGATGTTCGAGCGCGATCTGGGCAGCGCCGTGCTTGACGAGTTCGCTCATTATGCCGGCATCGAGCGCGCCTCGCTTGGGCACTGCCTGAACGTCGTCAACATGGTGGCTGCCGCCGCGTGACGGAGTTCAGCGTGATCGAGGCTTGCCATATCGAAGCGCTCGGAAGCCTGCTCGGCCAGAAGGGTCTTCTTACCGTGCCCGCCGACATGGCGTCTTACGAGACCGGCGCGCGCTACGACAAGGGCCGCGCCGCCTTCGTCGCCCGCCCGGCAACGACGGCGGAAACCTCCGCCGTCGTTGCCTATTGCGTGCGAAACGGCATCGCCCTCGTGCCGCAGTCCGGCAATACCGGCCTTGTCTCCGGCTCCACGCCGGACGAAAGTGGTCGTCAAGGCGTTCTCAGCCTCGATCGCCTGACCGCGCCTTTCGAGCTGGACCGCATTAACCGCACGGTGAAATCAGGCGCGGGGCTGCGCCTCTCCGACGTCAACGGCAAGCTGGAGCAGAGCGGCCTGTTCTTCCCGATCGATCTCGGCGCCGATCCACGCCTCGGGGGCATGATCGCCACCAATACCGGCGGCTCGCGCTTCCTGCGCTACGGCGATGTCCGCCGCAACACGCTCGGCCTCACCGTCGTCCTTGCAGACGAGGCCGGCACCGTGCTCGACCTTTCCTCGGACCTGCGCAAGAACAATACCGGCGTCGACTGGAAGCAGCTCTTCATCGGCACGTCGGGCGCCTTCGGCATCGTCACCGAATGTGTGCTGAACCTTGAGCCCGCCCCGAAACAATCCGCCACCGCCCTGCTGGTGCCCTCCTCGCCCGAACAGGTCGCGACCCTGCTCGTCGCCATGGAAGACGCGCTCGGCAGCTACCTTTCGGCCTTCGAAGGCATGTCCGGCAATGCTGTCCGCGCCGCGCTCGATCATGTGCCCTCGTTGCGCAACCCGTTCCAGGGCGGCGTGGTGCCCGGCTTCGTGATACTTGCGGAAATCTCCCGCTCCAATCAGCCGCGCGAGGGCGAGCAGCCGCTCGATGCAGTGCTGGAAGAGGTGCTGGCCGCGATCTGGGAACGCGAGGATGCACCGCTTGCCGACGCGTTCGTCGGCCCGCCGCACGAGATCTGGGCACTGCGCCATGCTCTGTCGGAGGGCGTGAAGCATAGCGGGCGCTTGATCGCCTTCGATCTGTCCTTCCGCCGCGGGGACATCATGCCCTTCCTCGCCCATATGAAGGCGGAAATGCCAGAACATTTCGAGGACGTCACGATCTGCGATTTCGGCCATATCGGCGACGGCGGCGTGCACTTCAACCTCGTCGTCGCCAAGGACGATCCGCGCCATGCCGATCCCGATTTCGAGGCGAACCTGCGCGAATGGGTCTTCACCGTGGCGGTCGAGCAGTTCGGCGGCAGCTTCAGCGCCGAGCACGCCATCGGCCGCAAGAACCAGGCCTCCTACAACAAGTACACGCCCGACGAGATCCGCAGGCTCGCGGCTGGGCTCAAGACTATCACCTCGCCGGGTCCGCTCGGCGCCATGACATTCTGAGAGACAACAGGAAGAACCCCATGACGACAGTCGACGTGAAACAGGAAACCTTGAGCCTTCTCGACAAGCTCGGCGTACCGCGCAGCGCCTGGGAAGGCGGCGACATGGCCTCCTACAGCCCGGTCACCGGCGAGGAGATCGCCAAGCTCAAGACCGTCTCGGCCGCTGAAACCGAAAAGGCCATCGACGCCGCCCACGAAGCCTTCAAGGCCTGGCGCCTCGTGCCCGCCCCCAAGCGCGGCGAGCTCGTCCGCCTGCTCGGCGAGGAGCTGCGTGCCGCCAAGGCCGATCTCGGCCGCCTCGTCTCCATCGAGGCCGGCAAGATCACCTCCGAAGGCCTCGGCGAAGTGCAGGAAATGATCGACATCTGCGATTTCGCCGTCGGCCTCTCCCGTCAGCTCTACGGCCTCACCATCGCCACCGAGCGCCCCGGCCACCGCATGATGGAGACCTGGCATCCGCTCGGCGTCGTCGGCATCATCTCGGCCTTCAACTTCCCGGTTGCCGTCTGGTCGTGGAATGCCGCTCTGGCGCTCGTAGCCGGCAATTCCATCGTCTGGAAGCCCTCCGAGAAGACCCCGCTGACGGCGCTTGCCTGCCAGGCGATCTTCGAGCGTGCGCTCGCCCGCTTCGGTGACGCCCCGGCGAACCTTTCCCAGATCCTCATCGGCGACCGTGCCATCGGCGAAGCCCTCGTCGACAACCACAAGGTCGCGCTCGTCTCGGCCACCGGCTCCACCCGCATGGGCAAGGAAGTCGGCCCGCGTCTGGCAAAACGTTTCGCCCGCTCGATCCTCGAACTCGGCGGCAACAATGCCGGCATCGTCTGCCCGTCTGCCGACCTCGATATGGCACTGCGCGCCATCGCCTTCGGCGCCATGGGCACCGCCGGCCAGCGCTGCACGACGCTGCGCCGCCTCTTCGTGCATGACAGCGTCTACGACCAGCTCGTTCCGCGCCTGAAGAAGGCCTATACGAGCGTTTCCGTGGGCAATCCGCTGGAAACCTCCGCCCTCGTCGGCCCGCTCGTCGACAAGCAGGCCTTCGACGGCATGCAGAAGGCGCTGGCGGCAGCCAAGGCCGAGGGCGGTTCCGTCACCGGCGGCGAGCGCGTCACCGAAGCCGGCAAGGACACGGCCTATTATGTGAAGCCCGCCATCGTCGAAATGCCGAAGCAGGCCGGCCCGGTCCTCGAAGAGACCTTCGCGCCGATCCTCTACGTCATGAAATATTCCGACTTCGAAGCCGTGCTGGACGACCACAACGCCGTTTCGGCCGGTCTTTCCTCGTCGATCTTCACGCTCAACGTTCAGGAAGCCGAGCGCTTCCTGTCGGCTGACGGTTCCGACTGCGGCATCGCCAATGTCAACATCGGCACGTCCGGCGCCGAGATCGGCGGCGCGTTCGGCGGCGAAAAGGAAACCGGCGGCGGGCGCGAATCCGGCTCCGACGCCTGGAAGGCCTATATGCGCCGCGCCACCAACACGGTGAACTATTCAAAGGCCCTGCCGCTCGCGCAGGGCGTCTCTTTCGACATCGAATAAGGGCGACATCGAGTAAGCGACCATGAACAGCCAGACCAAGATCGAAGAGGCGGCTTTTGTCCCCGCCGCGCGCATCGCCGCCATCGGCGTCTCGAAGATCCTGCAGATCGGTGCGCGCGCGAGCGCCATGAAGAAGGAAGGCCTGCCGGTCATCATCCTCGGCGCCGGCGAGCCTGACTTCGACACGCCCGATAACGTCAAGGCCGCCGCCAAAGCCGCGATCGACCGAGGCGAGACCAAATACACCGCGCTCGACGGGACGCCGGAGCTGAAGAAGGCGATCTGCGAAAAATTCCGCCGCGAAAACGACGTCGACTATGCACTCGACGAGGTCACCGTCGCGACGGGCGCCAAGCAGATCCTGTTCAACGCCTTCATGGCGACGATCAATCCGGGCGACGAGGTGATCATCCCGACGCCCTACTGGACATCCTATTCCGACATTGTGGAGATCTGCGGCGGCGTGCCGGTGCTGATCCCCTGCGACGCGGAAGCCGGCTTCCGCCTGAAGGCCGAGCAACTCGAAAAGGCGATTACGCCGAACACCCGCTGGGTGCTCTTCAACTCGCCGTCAAACCCGTCGGGCGCCGCCTATAGCGAAGCCGATTATCGCCCGCTGCTCGACGTGCTGCTGCGCCATCCGCATGTCTGGCTGATGGTCGACGACATGTACGAGCACATAGTCTATGACGGTTTCGAGTTTGTGACTCCCGTCGCCATCGAGCCGCGCCTGAAAAGCCGCACGCTGACGATCAACGGTGTTTCCAAGGCCTACGCCATGACCGGCTGGCGCATCGGCTATGCCGGCGGCCCGAAGGCGCTGATCAAGGCCATGGCCGTGATCCAGAGCCAGGCGACCTCCTGCCCCTCCTCAGTCAGCCAGGCTGCCTCCGTCGAGGCGCTGAATGGTCCGCAGGATTTTCTGAAAGACCGCCAGGCGAGCTTCAAGCACCGCCGCGACCTCGTCGTCTCGGCGCTGAACGCCATTCCCGGTCTTGCATGCCGCACTCCGGAAGGTGCCTTCTATACCTTCGCCGGCTGCGCCGGCGTGATCGGCAAGACGACGCCCAAGGGCAAGCGCATCGAGGCCGACAGCGACTTCACGGACTACCTTCTCGAAGACGCCCATGTCGCCGTCGTTCCCGGCTCCGCCTTCGGCCTCTCTCCCTATTTCCGCATCTCCTATGCCACGTCGGAGGCAGAGCTTGAGGAGGCTTTGAAACGCATCAGCGATGCATGTCAGAAATTACAAATCTGAGTTTCTGGTAGAAACTCGGCGCAGTCCGTTGGGCCGAGGGGCAGGGAAGGGCAGGGGTTCCGCTGCTGAAATGCGCAATATACAGTGAACCACTCCGGCGCAGACGTTAAGGCCGTCCTTCGTATCCTCTTTAGCCGCCGCTGCAGTCAGATAGTCATCCGCAATCGAATTCGCGCAGCGCCGGCACGAAGTTTTCATTGTCATGTCCCGAGCGTGTTAGTTTGAGCAGAGCAAAGCGCTGCAGGTCCGTTAAGCCTGCCCATTGAGAGAGAAGTGGAGGTTTGTGGCCTTTTGCTTCGGCCTCGCGGATTACGGCCTCGGGAACCGCGGAAATGTTCATCCATTCGGCATCATTGACGACATCGATGAGTGTGACGGATCCTCTTGTACGAAGGCCAATAAGCTCGACAAGGGTCTCACGATATTTTTCGATTTCGTCCGTGGTTTCGCAAGCCAGTTCAAGAAGCGACGCGCGATCCTCCAGCTTGAACTGACTCCACTGCCTGAGCGATAATTTCACGCCCACCAGATCCAACTTGCGGCGCACTGCCATCGGCACGCAACGGAGCGTGTTGGCAAAATCGAGCTCGAAGTCGAATATTTGACGGTTCCCGGCGGCTGATGCACTCATTGCGAACTCCTGCCTGATGTGGTCTAGGGTTGAGGGCAGAGCCCGTTTCCGATCCTGCCACTAGGAGCCAACCCGAATCCTCGCCACTCTCGATCGAAGAGCTGCAAGCACGCTTGGGGCGACTATTCTTGATGTTTTAGGGTTGAGGGACGGCACATTTCGGCTTTCAAGGGTGAGTGCGATCTCCAGACCCTCGACGCGCAGACTATGAACAGCCCCTGACACGTGCGGATCAATCCACATTTCAATGGTTGTCCGCTCGAAGCCGATACCTGCCAGGCTCAGCGACACAGCCACGTTGAGATGACGGGGAAAAGCACGAGCGGCATCTGCGGCTGACCCATGAAAAACCCTGACGGGCGCGGTTGGTGCGGCAGCGCGGAAGTCCAATCCTTGTTGAAGAACGAAAGGCTCGTGTGCCAATGACTCTGTCTTGACCCGTGTCGTCAGATGCACCGAATCGATCGTTCCCTCTGCTGCACTGCGGAGGATGTCGAGGCCGGGTATCGCACCTGTTGCAATCTGGAGCATCGCGCCATTCGCCTCGAGGATCGATTCCAGATCAGGAATTGCCAGGAGCCCGCCAGCACTGACGCAGATCAGATCCGTGCCTCTCACGCTTATATTCTCGACGATTTCCGGCATCGCCGCACCGGTGGCGACTTCGATGGCAATGTCACAATGGTCTGCCAGTCTGGAGAGTGGCACGACCGGGATGTCAAAGTTCCGGTCCGACAGGAAAGCCTGCGCTTTTGCCGCGTCACGAACGGAAACGGCCGTAAGGGAGACGCCCGGAATAGCACCTTCGACGAGAGCTGTCGCGATCTGACGGCCGGCGCTTCCCAGGCCGACCATTCCGACCTTCAAAAATTGTGGTCGGCTCCGATTGTCGCTGTGCGACGACTGTGAGGGGGAAAAGGGAGGGTGCTCGTGCTGCAACGTCATACTATCGCTCCTCGGTCAACCAGGCAGGCAGGCTGTCGGCCGCGATCATTTCCTCGAAGGACCGACGAGGCCTGATGACGTGGAAGGCATCGCCCTTGACCAACACCTCCGCAATGAGAGGGCGCGAATTATATTCGCAGGCCTGCACGGCACCGTAGGCGCCGGCGGAACCGACGGCCAACAGGTCGCCCGCTTCGACCAGTGGCATGCGACGACCAAGAGCCAGGAAATCGCCGGTTTCGCAAACGGGTCCGACGACATCGACCCGAATGGAGGCGGCCCCGGGGACAGATTGGCAAACGGGTGATATGTCGTGGTGCGCGTCGTAAAGGGTCGGCCGTATCAGGTCGTTCATGCCGGCATCGACAATCACGAAATGCCTGTCGCCTTCATGCTTCAGATAAATGACTTTGGTGATCAGCACGCCGGCATTCCCAGCGATCGATCGCCCGGGTTCCAGGATAATCTTGCATCCGAGACCACTTAGCCGATCCTTGACGACCTTGGCGTATGCGGCTGGATCAGGAGGACGTTGATCCGAATCACTATAGGGAATTCCGAGCCCCCCACCGATATCGATATGCCCAATTTGATGTCCGTCGCTGCGTAATGTTTCAATTAGTTCACGGAGCAGATCAAAGGCATTGGCGAAAGGTTCCAGATCGGTGATCTGGCTGCCGATATGCATGTCGATACCGGCAATCTCGAGGCCCGGCAGCAAGGCAGCACGCGCGTAAATCTCCCGAACACGCGTGAAGGCCAGCCCGAACTTGTTTTCCTTTTTGCCGGTGGAAATCTTGGCGTGCGTACGCGCGTCGACGTCGGGATTCACGCGCAGTGAAACTGGTGCTCTCTTTCCTTTTCCGATCGCGCGCTCATTCAGAGCTTCCAGTTCCGCTTCGCTTTCGACGTTGAAGCAGTAAATTCCGGCGTCGAGCGCGAAATCCATTTCAGGAGCCGTTTTCCCAACGCCTGAAAACACAATCCTGTCAGCAGGAATACCCGCGGCAAGTGCGCGCCTCAGCTCGCCTTCTGACACGACATCGATGCCCGCGCCTAACGGCCCGAGCGTCTTTAGCACGGCCTGGTTCGAATTGGCCTTCATGGCATAGCAAACGAGGGAATCGACGTCTGAGAAGGCATCCTGGAAAGCCAGAAATCCTCCGGCCAGCGCCGCACTCGAATATAGATAAAAAGGCGTTCCGACGGCTTCAGCGATCGCCGCGACAGACACACCTTCTGCATGCATCAGGCCATTTTGATATTCGAATGCGTTCACGGCAAACCCTTCGCGTCCCACTGGCTCCCCGAGAATGGTGTTGCCTGCGGAACGGCCCTACGACCGCCCATTGCGGCAGTGAAAACCGGCTCTGAGCGACCTGAAAAGCCAGGCCGCTCAGCAGGATCACATCAATTGAATTCCCGGTTCATGGTATCGTTCGAGAGCGGATCGGCGCCTTGCTTTCTCAGCCATGAGAAAACAGGGGGAACACGTTCGGCCAGCGACTCGATGACGATGTCGATGAAGATCGGGCCATCTTTGTGCTTTTCAGCGTAAATGATCGCGTCGCGGAATTCTTCGGCGGTTTCAACCTTGAACGATTTGATGCCGAAGGCGTCGGCAATTGCGGCCGCGTCGCCACGCGAGAAATCCACGGAATAGCAGTCGTTGGTTCCGCGTCCCTGCATACGATGCAGGCCTTTGATCCAGCCAAAGCAGGCATTGTTGAAATGCAGGAGCAGCGCTGGAACCTGCAGGCGCACCAGGGTTTCCAGTTCGCCAACGCTCATATTGAACGATCCGTCCCCGAACAGACCGATCGGGCGCTTGTCGGGGTCTGCCACCCAGGCGCCGACGACGGCCGGGATCGCATAACCAAGTCCGCCGAACGCGCGCGGTATGATGAACGTCGACTGACCGTCGATAATTTTGAAGAACCGCGTCATGTACGGCGTCGGCGTTCCGGCATCGGAGAGCACATTGGCAGGGAAAAGCCGGCTATTGTTCAGCACAGACACGACGACCTCGGGCTTGAGCGGAGACGTCGTATCGGCAGAGAATTTCATCGAGGCGTCCCAGAACGCACCGCGCCAGACATTGATCGTCTGAACCCAGCTCGTGTAGTCGCGAGCTTTCTGCTCATCGAATGCGTCAACGAGCGCTTCGAGAGCCAATCTTGCGTCGGAGCAGATCGACAAATCGTTATGAGCCGTGTTGGCGAGCACATTGGGATCGCTGTCTATCTGGACAATCTTTCGCTCGACGTTCTTCTTCGGCAATGACCAGCCGACAGTGACAACCGAACCGACCTTGCTGCCGATGTAGAGGATGAGGTCGCTTTCCTCGAGCGCGCGATTTGCATGGGGATGAAAGCCATTGTCGCCGATGACGCCAATGGCCAGTTTGTGGTCATCCGGCAGGACGCCCTGACCAGTGATCGATGTCACTACCGGAATGTTGGTCTTTTCAACAAAACGCAGCAGCGCGTCGCCGGCTTTGCCACGGTTGCAACCGCCTCCGGCGACGATAACCGGCCGGCTGCTCTCGCCCAGCAAGGCCACGAGACGCTGGACTGCATCCTGAGACGGAGCCGTTGCAAAAGAGGGGAACGAGCTGCATTCGTCTTCGGCGTAGATCGCCTCCGGAGCAATAGAGGCCTCGTGATCGAGAATGTCCTCGGGGATCACCAGGTGCACGGCGCCGGGCGTGCCGCTGGTTGCGATACGGAAAGCGCGGCGAACCGTTTCCGGAATCTTGTCGGTCGACTTGATTTGTATCGACGCTTTGGTGATCGGCTCGAACAGGGTCTTGCAGTCCAGTTCCGTAATCACACCTCTGCCTTCGCCGGACAGTGGAATGTCGATGGTGAGAAGGATCATCGCCACGGAAGACGAGTTCGCTTCCGCAACGGGCGGCAGCGAGTACATCGCCCCGGCCCCGGATGGCGCCTCGAACACGCCGACCTTGTTTGAGATGCGTGCATAGGCGTCCGCCATGTAACCGGCACTTCGCTCGTCACGGCACATGATATGCCTGATCTCGCCGACGCGGCGCTGCAATGCCGAATATAAGGAAACGTTGGTGTCGCCTGGGACACCGAACAGGTCGTTGACGCCATAACGTACAAGCATCTCTACCAGAATATCTGCGCCGTTCATTTTCGACCTTTCGGTATCTGAGTATCTCTAGCGGACAGGATCACTTGACCCTGGAGGTGCTGACGTACTTCTTTGTTTCGGGATGTTGACATTGTTCGAAAATCCGGCTCGGCGTGCCGATCTCCAGGATCTCACCGTCCTTAAAGAAGGCGACGCGATCGGAAACCTCTTTCGCAAAGCCCATCTCATGCGTGACGACGATCATCGTCATGCCCTCGGCCGCCAGCATGCGCATGGTATCGAGCACTTCGCCGGCCAGAATCGGGTCGAGGGCTGAGGTCACCTCGTCGAACAGCATATAGTCCGGCCCCATCGCCAGTGCTCTGGCGATCGCCAGTCGCTGCTGCTGACCGCCGGACATGCTGTTCGGGTAGCGGTCAAGCGTCCCGCTCAGCCCGACATGGGCGAGGTGCTTTTTCGCGATCTCGATCGCTTCATCCTTCGGCTTCCTGAGGACCTTGCGGAGCGCCAGCGTGATGTTCTGGAGAACCGTGAGGTGGGGAAAGGAATTCCATTGCTGAAAGACGATGCCGATCCGCCGGCGCAATTTGTTGAGGTCGGTGGAAGATGCATGGACCTCGACGCCATCGATACGGATCGCGCCGCTGTTGATACCCTCCAGGCCGTTGATGCACATCAGAAGCGTCGATTTTCCTGAACCCGAGCCGCCGATCAGCGATACAACCTCGCCCTTCTTTACCGTAAGCGAGACGTTCTTGAGCACCTCAAAGGTTCCGAACGACTTTCTGACTGAGTCGATTTCAATCATTTCGTACCCATCTTTGTTGAACGCGGCCGCCGGCCCAGGCAATCGGCAAGCTCAGAAGGTAATAAAGCACGCCGACGATCGTCAGGATTATGATCGGTTCCTGGATGCGCGTGATGATGATCTGTCCGGATCGCATCAGTTCGATCACGCCGATCGAGTAGACGAGCGCCGTATCCTTCATCACGCCGAGCACCAGGCCGATCCATGCCGGAAAGACGAGCCGTGTCGCCAGCGGGAATACGATGTAAGTGACGTCCTGCCAGAACGTCAGCCCGAGTGAGCGGCTCGCCCGTCTGAGGTTGGCAGGAACTTCTCGGTAGCCGCCGGCGACGATTTCGCTTTGATAGGCTGCCGTGTAGAGGATGAGCACGGCGCAGGAAACCATGAAGGGGTTCATTCCGAGCCGGAATGCCGCCTGGGCGGAGTTGGCGAGGATCAGCTGGATGATCAGCGGAACCGACTTGAGAGCGTCGGTAACAAAGACAACAGGCAGAGCAATGACCGGGCCGGAAATGCCGCGGATCAGCCCGAGGACCGTGCCGATCAGGGTTCCCCCGATCACCGCGATGATGGTCAGGAGCAAAGTGACGCCGGCGCCCCACAACAGGGATACGGTTCCATTCCAGCCGACTGCCGAGAAAAAATCCATCCGCTGCGCCCCTAATACCTGAACAGACGCCATGCGACGAGCTTGGACAAAAGGTTCAACGCCTTGATGATCAGGTAGTAAATCACCGCAGCGATCGTAAAAATCTCAAATGTGCGAAAGGTACGGGCGTTGATGTTCTGCGTAAGCGCCGTAACATCCGTGTTGAGGCCGACAAACATGCCGAGCGAAGACATCAGCACGGACCAGGAGAGCTGGTTCATCAGCGGGCTGAACACGTACCGCATGACCTGTGGTAGCGTGACCGAGAGAAAGGTCTGGAAGGCTCCTAATCCCAGTGAGCGGGCAGCACGGATCTGCGTGGCGGGCACCGCGTTGACGCCAGCAATCATCACGTCGCGAAGGTAGCCGGCATTGTTGAAGGTGATGCCAAGAATGACGGCCACCAGCGAGTCTATTCTGATCCCGAGAGAACCCAGTCCGAAGTAAAGGAAGTAGACCTGAAGAAGCGCAGGCGTGTTGCGCGCGATGCTGACCCACGCGTCCGAGAGAATATGAAGGCCGGCCGGCTTTGCCGTCTTCAGGTAGGCAAGCACAAAAGACAATACGAGGCCGAGCAGTATGGAAATGACGGCAATCTCAAGCGTCACCAGTACCCCGGGAAGGATTTCCGGGAGCCTTCTGAATGCTTGCATCCATTGGAAACGATAATACACGATAAAATTCCTGTCGGCGGACGAGCTCAAACGCGACCAGGGCGGCCGCTCTCGCGGGCACTATCCTTGTGAGACAACGCCCGCGATCGAACGGCCGGTAACGTCCGGATCAATAATAAACCTTGTCGAGCGTCAGGCGCGGTGGCGTGACGTCTTTTCCGATCCACTGTTTGAACAGTTCCTCGTAGCGCCCGGTTCTGACCTGCTGATGGACGAAGAGGTCCAGATATCGCAGCACCCCGTATTCCTCGCGCAGCGCGGCGATCGAGACGAAGTCCGGTGCCCAGGGCGCATCCGCGGGCACTTTCATCGCGCCGAACTTGCCATCCTTGACGGTCGACGCCGCCACCGTATTGGTGACAACGGTCGCGTCGATCTGGCCCTGCTGAAGCGCCAGGAAGACGTCATTCTGGTTCTGATAGGCCCGGAAGCTTCCGCCCTTGTTCCAGGCCTTGATGTCCGCCTCGAGCTTGACGGCTTCAAAAACACCGGAGACGGCGCCGACCTTCAGGCCGGCGAGATCGTCGTAGCCCTTAACAGCGCTGTCAGCGCGGGTGACGATGGCAAAGGTGAAGGAAAAATAGGGAATTGAGAGACCGATCGTCTTGGCGCGCTCGAGGGTGTCGGAGGTCGACGCCACTGCAACGTCGGCCCGGTTGGTGACGATCGCGGGGATACGGTCAGGGAAGGGGACGTCGATCACTTCCGGCTTTACGCCGAGCGCTTTTGCGAGATCCTTGCAGGTATCGACGTCGAAACCGGCCGGGTCACCCTTGGCATCCCGGAAACCCATCGGCGGGAAATCCAGCGTCACGGCACATCGCAGCGTGCCCGACGAGATGATGTCGTCAAGCTGGTCGGCGTTGGCCGAAATCGGCAAAGCCACGACGGCGAGTGCCGTCAACCCTACTATACCCAGTTTCATCATTTGGTTCCCCTATGTTTGGTTCCCGATCTTTGCCGTCGCAAACAAATTGCATGGCAGTACCAAGTCGTCGTCAGGCAGTCGGGAGACTTCCACCCAACCAACTGAGATATAATGACTATTTGCACTTTCGGCAGATGGCTTTTTGTTGCCAATCTGCAAGAATATTGCCATGATGCCCGGGCAATGAAATCGCTGAATTTCGATGAATTAATGCGGGGTTTGCATGGATTTCCGCCGCCGCCTTGTTCCGGACCTGGTGTTCCTGAGAAGTTTCGACAGTGCCGCGCGGCATGAGAACTTCACCTTGGCCGCCCAGGAACTGAACCTCACTCAAAGCACGATAAGCCGTCATATCCTGGAGCTTGAGCAACAGCTCGGGGTCTCGCTGTTCACACGCATCAGGCGACAAGTTCTGCTGACCGACATTGGTCGCAAGTTTCATAAGGATATCGAAAAACTGCTGGCCGACAGCGACGCGATCATGGCCCGGACGATCAGTTCAAGCAGCTATCAGCAGACCTTGCGGATCGCAGCTCCGACCGCGTTCATGAGCCGCTGGCTCATTCCACGGCTCTCATCCTTCACACAGAAATGGCAAAACTTGCATCTCGACCTTTTCACGTTCGACCGGCCATTCGAGCTCGAGGAACAGGCTTGCGACATCGCATTCCATCTCGGGAAAAATGTCTGGCCAAACGGACATTGCCGTTATCTGTGCAAGGAGATTTTACTACCGGTCTGCGCACCAGGTCTGGTGCGGAACAGGGATGTTCAAAAGGCTTCCGGGCTCCTGGACCTTCCGCTCATCCAAAACAGCACCCGGCCGCTCCTGTGGCAGGGGTGGTTCGAAATGACCGGGCTTCCGCTAGACTTGTCGCTGACGGGGAGCCGTGTAGACAGTTTTTCAGCCATTATATCAGCGGCATGCAACGGCTTAGGGGTGGCGCTCCTGCCCACCTATCTTATTGAGCAGGAGCTTAAGGACAAGGTTCTCGTTCCAGCGATCAATCTGTCGATGATCAACCAGGACCGCTACTATCTCGTGACGTCAGAGAAAAAGGCGGACAAGGACGTGATCGAGGAGTTCTGTCAGTGGACCTTTGCTTCGGTCAAGAACCGTGATCGCTTCGACAGCGTGTAGCATCGGGCAGCCTGCGGCTTCTTTACCCCTGCAATGTCACATGGAGAAGAAGGACGTCGGCGTCAGAAACCGGTTCTCCATCCTGCTGATATACTGGGTGCAGACCTTGAGATAGTCCTGCCAGACCACCTCCTTGGCGAGCTCCGCCCGCCGGCGATTGCGGTCTTCCATGGAATCATAGGCCCAGATGTTGATCAACTGGCTCAATTCCCCGCTTTCGGTCTGGAAGTAGCCGAGGAGGTTCCCTTGGATCTTGCGCTGCAACTGGAACGGCTCACCGCCGTAGAGCTTCGTGAAGTCGCCCATCTTGCCGGGAATGATCGTATAAGTGCGATGCTCGATAAGCATGAAGTAACCTCCTAGTAGACGGCGCGGCCGCCAGAGATGTCGAAGATGAAGCCGGTGGTGAAGGAGCAGTCTTCCGAAGCGATCCAGGAGACGAGAGCCGCAACCTCATCCACCGAGCCGAGCCGCGCCATCGGCATCTTTGCCAGAAGCGACTGGATATGTTCCTCGGGTTCGTGTCGCACCATCTCGGAATCGATCACCCCCGGTGCGACGGCATTGACAAGGATCCCCGTCCTCGCGAGCTCCTTGCCCATGCTCTTGGTCAGTCCGATGACGCCGGCCTTTGCCGCGCTGTAGGCACAGGCGTTGGGGTTACCGTCCTTGCCCGCCATCGAGGCGAAGTTCACGATACGCCCGTAGCCCCCCTGGCGCATGTACGGAAGAACGGCGCGGCCGCAGTAGAACGCGCCGTAAAGGTTGATCTTCACGACGTCGTCGAAATCCTTGTCGCTATAGTCCTCGATCGGCCCAACCGAGCCGGCGATACCGGCGCAGTTGATCAGGATGTCGATGCCACCGAGCGCGTCGGACGTCGCTTTCGCGGCGTCGGCCACCTGAGCCGAGTCCGTTACGTTGACCGCAAAACCATACTCGCCAGCGCCCGCATCCGGCTTTTTGAGATCCCAGAGCGAGAGGATGGCGCCGGAGCGTCGAAACCGCTCGGCGATCGCGCTTCCAATGCTTCCGCTTGCACCCGTGACGATCGCCTTCTTACCCTTCAGGTCAATGCTGTTCATAGTATCTCCATGTTTCAAAGAGCGGCGGTCGCGATCATCTCGACGCGATACTCGTCGGTGTAGAGCTTTGCCTGGCAGGTTGCTCTGCCCGGTCCATTGTTCGGCGCAACCCATTCATCCCAGACGGCATTCATTTCGTCATAATCGGCCATGTCCTGCAGCCACACAGTCACCTGGAGAAGCTTCGACCGGTCCGAACCATGTTCCTTCAGGATGCCTTCGATCTGATCCAGCACCGCCAGCGTCTGCTCGCCGGTCGACTTGCCCGGAGCAGCGACCTGTCCGGCGAGATAGATCGTACCGTTGTGAATGCTGGCCTGGCACATTCGTTTGCCGATGCCACTGCGTTGAACCATTGCTTCGTCTCCTTTATCGATGTGTGTGCATGCTGGGACCACTTGGCCAAGGAGTGCTCAGTCGACCGGCGCACCCTTTTCCAAGGGGTAGAGAGGATCATCCCGCCTGTTTGCCAGCGCCTCAAAGGCGGATATCGGTTGAGGCTTGAATGGCAGGCGGGGTGCGAAAAGCGAGAATTCCGTAATCGGAGCCCCTGTGCGCTCATGGACCATTTGGGCCACATTGTGCGAACAGAACCGCCCCTGGCAGGGGCCCATTCCCGCGCGTGTGAGACGCTTGACGGCCCCGATCGTCTGGACGCCGCTTCTGCATGCCTGTTCAAGGTCGCCGAGACTGACACTCTCGCACCGGCATATCAGAGTTTGGTCGCCCGCCAGCTTCGTCCCGAGCGCTGGAGCATGATAGGCGCGCCATAGACGTTCCTGAAACCGGGTTGCACGGACGTATTTTGTCCGTTCGGCCCGCAGCTCGGATTCTGCGTGGCCAACTTGCCCTGTCGCCCCTCGCGCCGCGGCAATACCGGCAATGGCGCCGCTGGCCATCGCCGCCCTCGCACCGCCAAGACCTGCGCAATCGCCGACGATCCAGACATCCGAAAGCGATGACCGGAAGCTGTCGTCGCGCACGGGTACGAGAACAGATCTGTCGTGATCGAAGGTATGCTCGCAACCGAGAGCACGCGCGATCTCGTTGGATGGATTGAACCCGTAGCCTGCACACAGGATATCCGTCGAGACAACCTTCACATCGGCGTGCGGCTTTCCGTTCTCATCGATTTTTGCCAGATGGACCCGCTCGACCCGATCGTTGCCTTCGGCAGCAACAACCGCCTGGCCAAAATGAATCGGCACGCCTTTCGCCGTCAGTAACGAGAGATATCGCAGGCCATCAACCGCGAGGTCCGGCGCGTATCGAGCGAGTGCGGCGACGTCGAAAACGCTGCGGGGCGAAATCGGATGCCCTGCTTCCGCAACGCCTACGACCCTGGCGCCGGCCTTGACCAGTTCATAGGCGACCTGAAGGTTGAGCGGTCCGTTGCCGGTGACGAAGAACCGCTTGCCGGGAACGATCTGAGACGATCGCAAAAGAGTTTGGACGGCACCCGTCGTCATCGAGCCGGGCAAGGTCCAGCCGGAAATCGGGATGCTGCGCTCGTAAGCACCGGTAGCGATGATCAGTCGCTTGTATGTGATGATCGTCGTTTTGCTGGCGGAGCTCACGGCGACGCGATTGCCTGAGAATGTCCCCCATAGCGTTGTTCCCAGCATGACGCCGGGACCGAGCGCCATTAGCCGGGCGATCTTTTCGCGACCGCTGCGGAACTGTCGATCGAGGTTGGCCACATTGATCGTGAAGGGCTCGGCGGGCTGCTTGAAATATTGACCGCCGAGCTGGTGCCGTTCGTCGATGAGAAGCGTGTCCACGCCTGCCACTGCAAGCGCCGTCGCCGCAGCAATACCGGCAGGCCCTCCACCAACGACAAGCGTATCAACCGATCGCTCGTCGCTTTCAAAACGGGCCTGACCGACGACAGGTTGCCGCCCCTGGCGACTTCGACCCACAACCATCCCATCGGCAACCTTGGTCATGCAGGCCCGCGCCTTGCCGACCCCCTCGACATCGACAATGCAGTCCTGGCAGACGCCCATTCCGCAATAAACGCCCCTTGGAGTGCCCTTGGGCTCCTTACGAAGGGTGACAATCTCTTCTGCGCTCATCGCGGCGGCGATCGTATCGCCCTCGAAAGCCTTGATGCTCCTGTCCTCGAAGGTGAATGAAATCATCCTGCGTTGATCGGAGATGCCTGGGAGGTTCGTCCTCATCGACCCACCCCCTGGTTTGCGAATCTGGCGGGAGACAACGCGCCCAAATCAAGGTTCATGGGCTTGCCGAGAACCTGCTGTGACGCCGCCCAGCCTGTGAATGGCCCACCGGTGAAACCCATGTAGGGGAAGTTGGCGACGTAGAAGCCGGGCTCGCCCGGTACTTCGCCTATGATCGGTTGCATGTCTGCGGTGATGTTGACGTAGCCCGTCCAGGAGCGAACCGCCCGCAACTCCCCGACCCGCGGGACGATGCGCAAACACGTCTCCATATTGCCGCAAAGCGATTCGATGCGGGTCCGAGACCAGTTCTGCGCGCCAAGGGGTTCCGCTTCCCAGCCACCGCCAATAATCACAGCGCCACGGACGGTCTGCTTCAGTGTCAGGCCGCCACCGCCGTAAAAGAGGATGTGGTCCAGGAAATGCTCCGTCGGCTCCGTCACCGTCGCCTGATATGGGATACCCCAGATCGGCAGTTCGAAGCCCAGCATCCCGTTGATACGATTGGCGCCCGCACCCGTGCAATTGACGACGATATCGGAGACCACGGTCCGCTTGTCGGTTACAATGCGGTAGCCGGCGGGGTCGCGATCAATAGCCTGGACAGGCTCGAAGAGATGGATTTCGGCTCCCAGTGCCTTGGCCTTCTCGGAAAAGAGCGATGCCGAAAGGAGCGAGTTTGCACTGCCTTCGAGGGGGCACAGTGCGCCACCCTTCGCCTGATCCGTCAGATATGGTGCAAGCACCCGCAATCGGTCGCGATCAACAAAATCGACCACCAGGCCCTGTGAGCGCTCGTAGTCTATCTTTCGCTTCAGCAACTCGACTTGCCGATCCGTATCGGCGACGACGAGACCACCTTTGATGTGGATTTCGAGCCGCTCGTGAAACTCTGCATCGAGCGCCGCCCAGAATTTGGCGGCCTCGATCAATATGCGGGTCGATGGAACAGCGGTACTGATATCGACGCCATCGTCTTCAAAGAGACTGGCGTCGATGATTTGCGCGTGCAGACTTCCGGCATTGGCGCCTGAAGCCTGCGTATTGATGTCGTACTGTTCGAATACTGTCACCCTGGCGCCCTCACGGGCCAGAAAATATGCCAGGGCACAACCCGTCAGCCCTCCACCGATAATCGCAACGTCGCGCTTCATACGCTTCACCGGCCAGGTTTCAGGCCGCCCGAACCCGACCCTCCCCGGTGCCAGCTGCGCTGACAGACTGCTTCTGCTCGCCGAGCCCCTCGATATGGAGACGCATCGTGTCCCCATCCTTCAGGAAACGCGGCGGCTTCTGACCCATGCCGACGCCCGGAGGGGTGCCGGTGGTGATGATATCGCCGGGCTCGAGGAGCATGAAATTCGAGCAGTAGGAGACGATCTGGGCCACGGAGAAGATCATCGTCTTCGTGCTGCCGGACTGTACCTTCTGGCCGTTGAGCTCCAGAAACATGGAGAGATTGTGGGGGTCGGCGATTTCATCGGTGGTGACGATCCAGGGTCCGACAGGGCCGAACGTCGGAGCGCTCTTTCCCTTGACCCACTGGCCGCCGCGCTCGAGCTGGTAAGCTCGCTCCGAGACATCGTTGCAGATAGCATAGCCGAGGACGTGATCGATCGCGTCGCTCTCCTCGATATAGCTGCCGCCCTTGCCGATGATGATCGCGAGCTCCAACTCCCAATCGCACTTCTCAGCCCCGCGCGGAATATAGACCGTATCGTTGGGGCCGCTGAGGCAGCTCGACGCCTTCGAGAAGATGATCGGTTCGGCCGGGATCGGCGAGCCGGTTTCCTCGGCATGGTCTGCATAGTTGAGACCAATGGCGATGAAATGGCCTGTGCGGGACAGCGGCGCCGCGATGCGCGTCGACGCAGGCACCTTCGGGAAAGCATCAAGATTGATTGAGCGGAGCTTTCGAAGCAATTCTCCGCTCAATGTTTCGGGCGAGAAGTCGTCAACAATAGACGACACATCTCGAAAACTTCCATCTGTAGCTACAACGCCTGGACGTTCGCGGCCTTTTTCACCGAAGCGAACTAACTTCATCTTAAATTTCCCATTTCAACGATAGTTGTTGTGGGACTAGAGAAGCATAGCGGCACTTACCAGGTCAAACCGGTTTCGTCCCAGTTAATACGCGTTTTCTCGATCAAATCATCCGGTTTTGCGATCCGGGTTTCTGGTTCGAGAAGCCAGTAGATGTTGCGCGCACGATGCCGTCGCTCGTGTGACGGCATCGTCAGGCTATCGCTTTCAGCCTCTCGGAAGCTGAACTGTAAAACTGGCCAAACCGGTTTTCGAGGAACTCCGGCAAGGCGATTTCTTCCTGATGCACGAAGCCGCGCTGCGGAAGCCTGCCCGAGGCAAGCATATCGAGCACTGCGCAAATGCCCGCCGCCGTCGTGATCTGGATAGCGCTCATGGTCCGCCCGGCAACGGTGGCTGCGTAAACCTTGTTGGCGTAGGTCTCCTGCAAGTATCTGCCATCCTTCCATCCGCAGACGGTGACGAAGATGACGATCACGTCCTGCATCGTGGCTGGCAACGCGTTCTCGAACACGTCTTTGAGCAGGTCGCGGCGGTTCTTGAGATTGAGATCGTTCAACAGTGCCTTGATGATCGCCAAATGGCCAGGATAGCGTACCGTTCGATAGTTCATCGTGCGCACCTTGCCTTCGAGCGATTTGGCCAAGGTGCCGAGACCGCCAGAGGTGTTGAACGCCTCATAGGTGATGCCGTCCAGTGCGAATTCCTCGCGCTCCTCGAGTGCGGGCACCTTGACGAATTTCCCTTCGACGATCGCGTCGCAGGGTTCGATATATTCATTGATCAGCCCATCGGTACTCCACGTCAGATTGTAGCTGAGGGCGTTCGAAGGAAACTGCGGAAGCGCACCGACGCGCATCCTTACGCTGTCCAGCTTGTCGAACCGGCCGGCGAGGTCATTGGCTACGATCGAAATAAAGCCTGGAGCGAGACCGCACTGGGGGATCATGGCGCAATTCGAATCTTTCGCCAGGCTCCGTACATGCTCTGTCGTGGCGACATCTTCGGTCAGGTCCAGGTAATGAACTCCAGCATCCGCTGCAGCTTCAGCGATGCTCCCGGTCAGATAGAACGGCGCGGCGGAGAGCACTGCAAAGTGGCCACGAAGTGCGTCCCGCAGTGTTGAATTGTCGGTTATATCGACGCGCACTGTTTCGATCGCGCTGGAATTTTCGATCGCCGCAAGGTGTGCCTCGCTCCGGTCGAGGACTGATACCGCATAATCGCCCGTCTCCGCGAGCATCGATGCGATAGCAGACCCGATTTTGCCTGCACCGACGACTGCAACTTTAATCATGTGTAGTCCCTCTCATCCGTGTTTCGAAGGACAGGATGGTTGACTCCCTGGCAGATATGCAGGGATAAAATGCTCAAAACGACTATAAAATTTTTATAAATTGACGGGCGAGTTGCGCAGAATGCCGATTTCCGACAAGGACCGCGAACTATTGGCGATTCTCCGAGAGAATTGTCGCTTGCCCATCGCCTCTATCGCGAAGCGGCTCCGGATCTCCCGCACGACGGCCCAGACGCGGCTCGAAAAGCTGGAGCGGGAAGGAATCATTACCGGCTACGGTGTTCGCCTCTCGGATCAATATCTCTCCACCCTCGTTCGTGCCCACATTCTGATAACGATCGCGCCGAAAGCGCTGGAATCCGTCACCCAAGGATTGAAAGACATTCAGCAGGTGCAGTCCGTTTTCTCCGTCAACGGAACTTTTGATTTGATCGCCATCGTCCAGGCTCCCGATGTTAGCGAACTAGACACTGTGATCGACAAGATTGGCGCTCTGAAAGGCGTTGAAAGAACGCTTACATCGATCATCCTGTCGACACGGGTGGCGCGCTGAGAGAACAACATCGTTGTTTGCTCAAAATCTGAAAGCGCGAGCGCCGGGGACCGAAGTTGCCGTGCCGGCCCTTTGGTCTGGGCAGAGAGAATAGACATTCAGGGAATCGAACGTTCCGACGTGGGCGACAGGTCTCATTTCCCGCGTCCGAATGGTGAGAATTCCAGAAAAGGCCACAATGAAGGCTTCGGCAGTCCAAGAAAACATCTCTGCTGAGAATGGTTGATCGTAAAGTGATCTTTCCGCGGACGGTGTGTGTGTTTACACGGTCTTGTCGTTATGAAGCTGTGCAAGGAGAAAAAATGAGCGTCCATGGCAATCAGAAAAGAATAACGGCGCCGGAAATCCGCGTTCGCAAGGGAGCCGAACCGATTGTTGCGCTGACGGCCTATAGCGCACTGACAGCACGCTATGTCGATCCGCATGCCGATATAATCCTCGTCGGCGACAGCCTCGCCATGGCGGAGCATGGAATGAATTCGACCATTGGCGTAACGCTCGACATGATGATTCTTCATGGAAAAAGTGTCATGCGCGGTTCAAACCGGGCGCTTGTCGTCGTCGACCTTCCTTTCGGATATTATGAAGCCAGTCCGGAAAAAGCCTTCGAGACTGCGTCGCGCGTCCTCCAGGAAACCGGCTGCTCGGCGGTTAAGCTCGAGGGCGGAGCGCACATGGCGGAGACCATCGGCTTCCTGACCGCGCGGGGAATTCCGGTCATGGGTCATGTCGGCCTGACACCGCAGTCGGCAATGACCCTTGGCGGGTTTAAGGTTCAGGGGCGTAAGGAGAGTGACTGGCCAAAGATCGAAGCGGATGCTGCGGCGGTGGCGGATGCCGGCGCGTTTGCGGTCGTTTTGGAAGGAACCGTGGAGCCATTGGCCGAAAGGATTACTGGCTCGATCTCCGTGCCGACGATCGGGATCGGCGCTTCGCCCAAATGCGATGGGCAGGTTCTCGTCCTCGAAGATATGCTGGGGCTGTCCGAACGGGTCCCGCGCTTTGTTCGCCGGTTTGGCGAACTCGGCAAAGCGGCCGATGCGGCGATCGGTTCGTACGCCGCGGCTGTTCGCGATCGAAGCTTTCCAGGTGAAGAAGAAGTCTATCGCTGAATCTATGAGGTGAAAGCGAAAGCTTGACTGGGGATCGTGCCACAAGCCTGAAACAGACTGGCTTGAGTTCAATACCCAAGCGTCCATAGGGCTTGATGGCAGATCGGCTAGAGATTTCGCGAGTTTGTCTCCACATCAGGGTCAGCTTGCGCGAGCTCCTTCAGCACGATCTGATTGGATGGCCTACTTTTAGCTTCCCCCCATATTGTAAGCAGTCCCGCAAGAACAACTATAGTAGATCCAATGACCATCACCTCGGTCATTGTTTCGTTGTAGACGACCACCCCAATGATGCAGACCAGTACGGTTTGCAGATACGACATGGGCTGCACAACCACGGCATCGAGCAGATCATAGGCTCGGATCAGGAAGTAGTGCGCGGCGATGCCGCTCAAGCATAATGCGATCATCCACGGCCAATCAGCAAACGCGATAGTCGTCCAGTAGAAGGGGCCGATGATACTCATCACGACAGCACCAGTCATACCGGCATAGAAAAAACTGGTGGCGGGGGTGTCGCTGCCCGCTACAAGACGGGTCAGCGTCGAATAAAGTGCAAAATTTATGGCACATAGCGCTGGCAGGGCGACGGATGCGTCGATCTTCATGTCTACCGGGTTGATGATGAGCAAGACCCCGAAAAACCCGATGCCGATTGCGCCCCAGCGTCGCCAACCCACCGCTTCACCAAGAATGGGGACCGACAGGCATGCGACCAGAAGCGGCGTCGAAGCGAAGATCGCATGCGTCTGAGCAAGACCCACATGGGCAAAAGCATAGGTTGACACGACGAACTGATTTGCCAGCAGGAGGCCACGGCCGATCTGAAGGACAGGCCGCCGCGTCCGGACAGCACTTGAAACCCCTCCTTTTGAACGGCCTGCAATCATGACCACGAACATCGCGAAAATCCAGAATCGAAGCATGATCACGAAATTTACCGGATAAAGCGCTCCGATATGTTTCGAGACACCGTCCTGAATCGCAAAGACCGTCACAGAGAGCAAGGCAAAGAGAAGACCGCAAGAGCGCGAAGATAAACCCAGGTGCATTTTTAGTTTCGATCGATTGAAACGCCCGTCATGGTCGAAACCCTGTCAGGGATATGTTGAAATCAGGACTGAGACCATTTTGTCACGACACGATGACGGGATAGGTCGACGCACGAAGTACCATAAGGCTCCACGACCGATGATCCCCCCTGCAGGGGACAGGTTCGGCTTCGTAAGCGCCGCGGCCGCAACTGGTATGATTCTTGCGTCTCGAAGGGTTGACGAGCTGCTATCTTCCGGGCCTAAGGATTCTGATGAGCACATTTTCTGAAACGGTCATCGCAAAACTTATCGACGTTGCCGACACTCCTGAGTTTCCACAAGCGTTGCTGGACTGTATTGGTCATGTGGTGTCGCTGGATGTTTCAATGATCTCGCATTACAGTGCCACCCGCGCCATCACCTGCTTTGCAGGAAGAAACAATCCGTATATTGAGGACCATTTTCTCAAGCGTTACGCTGCTGGAACGTTTCGCTTCAACCCGTTCTATCAGCATCATCTAAGAGGATTGAACAACGGCGTCTATCTGATGAAGGATCTTGCCGCCACGAATTTCGTCGCGCGTCCCGGGCAAGAGAGCTCAGATATTCGCATCGATGAGCGCGAGGAACTCGGTTATTTAACGGTTGGATGGCCGATGCGGGTGACGGAGGCTAATATCGCGCTTAGAATCGGCACTTCGCAAACGATTCAAATCGCCATTTGTCGAAGTGGTACAGGCGGGTTCAAGCAGCATGAACTGCAAACCCTCGCTCGATATTTGGATGTCTTTACCTCGTTGTATCGTCGCTTCTGCCGGAGTGAACCGCTACAGACGCCCGCGCAGCGCTTTCATCGCGAGATCGGCGTGATCGATGCCGCCGGGCTCTCCCCTCGCGAACGAGAGATCATTGGTCTCATCATCGAAGGGCGAGATACTGAAGCGATCGCTGCCTTTCTAAGGATCGGCACCGAAACGGTTCGCACCCATCGGAAGCGAGCATACCTGAAGCTTAACGTCTCGTCTCGAATGGAACTCCTGACGCTCCTCCTTCCATTCTCGGCCGATTGGTTCGGCAGGCACATTCGCGAGTGCGCAAAAATCGATCAATTCCCAAAAACGCATTGATGCAGATTTCATCGTCGGCGTCTCCGAGCCGGTTTCGCTTTCCGTCTGGAAAATGCGGAGTGCACGAGGCGGCGGGATATAGCGTAAATGGCCTCCGGAATGTTATGCGCAATCTGAATCAAGCGTTCGTGCCGGCGACAGTAATTCGCAGCGGAGACCCGGAGGCACAAAGCCTATGATCGAGTTTTCCAGCTTCTGTACCAGACCGGGAGGCAAGAAAGAATGAACGCCAAAAGTGCCGTTCCGGTCGTAGCCTGAAGCGCTCGCATTATCGCTTGTTGTTCCTGGAAAAAGGTCTCAACAGCGGTGGCCCCGAGGGCTGATACAAAAAGAATCCCGCCACAGAACAGTTGAATGATCTGCGGGATGGTGGGTGATTCAAAATCTGATTTGTGATCAGGCGCCGGCCCCCGGTCGGGCTCTGAACAATTTTTCCGGGTGCTGCCAGCTGACACAATCATTCCCTTTGCAGTTTGCAACCGTCCGGCTAAAGCCACGCCTACGACGTCCGGAGCGGTTCCATTTTTTGAAAAACGTCAGTGGTTGTTCACCCGTTTGAGGAACTGCTGGATACGCGGGTCCCGCGGATTGTCGAACATGTCGGCAGCAGCGCCGATCGACAGGATTCGACCCTTGTCCATGAAGATGACCCGATCTGCAACCTCGCGTGCAAAAGCCATTTCATGTGTTACGACAAGCATCGTCATCCCTTCATTTGCGAGGCCTCGCATAACGCCAAGAACCTCTCCGACCAGTTCAGGATCAAGTGCAGACGTCGCCTCGTCGAACAACATGATCCTCGGATCCATGGCGAGAGCACGTGCTATTGCGACGCGCTGTTGCTGTCCGCCGGAGAGTTCGGCAGGATAGGAATTCCACTTGTCGCCAAGTCCAACCTGGCCAAGGAGCTCACGTCCCCGGCTTTCAGCTTCGCTCTTGTAGCGCCCGAGGACCAGGCGCTGGGCCAGCATGATGTTTCCTCCAACGGTCAGATGGGAGAAGAGATTGAATTGCTGAAACACCATTCCAACATCCTTGCGGATGTTTTGCAGGCCATATCTGGTGGCAATCGAGTGACCGTCAACAACGATCTCGCCCTTATGGAAGGTTTCCAGCCCATTCATTGTGCGCAGAAAGGTACTTTTCCCGGAGCCACTGGGGCCGATGATGGCGACAACTTCGCCAATCTCGACTTCCAGATTGAGGCCGTGGAGAACCTCCTGGGAGCCGTATTTCTTGTGAAGATCATGTACTGAGAGCAATGCCATTTTGGCTCCTATGCTTCCGCTCTGTTGCGGCCGATCCGACGCTCGAGATGCTCGCTGAGCTTGGAGAGCGGATAGCAGATGATGAAATAAAGCACGCCGACCGTGATGAAGAATTCGAACGGGCGACCATACTGGAGCAGCAGTTCCATAGTCCTGCGCATGAGTTCGTTGTAGCCGATCACGGTGGCCAGCGACGTGTCCTTGATGACTGCGACATAAACTCCGACAAGCGCGGGAAGCGACAAGCGCAATGTCTGAGGCGTCACGATGTAGACGAGCCGATGCCAGAAGCTGAGACCCAGCGCTTCCGCCGCTTCAGTCTGCCCCTTTGGTATTGCATCGACGCCACTCCTGAGAACCTCGGCGACATACGCCCCCGAATAGAGCGATATCGCGATGAAGGCTGCCCAGAACCTGTCCACGTCTACGCCGAGCATGGGAAGCCCGAAATAGATGAAGAAGAGCTGCATGAGCAGCGGCGTTCCTCGGAATATTTCGACATAGAGCCTTAGCAAGGCATTCAAAGCCCTGATCTTCGCAACGCGCAGCGCCGCCACGATAGCTCCGACAGCAGTTCCGACAACTACCGCTATCGAAGAGAGAAGCAACGTTGTGAGAAAACTGTCCCAGAGAAGCCAGCGGACGTTCCATACGGCGGAGAAATCCATGGTCAACCTCTGGATCTTGAAGGAAACAGCAACCGCTCGAAGAGCGCGAGACACAAGGAGAGACCAAGCGTCAAAGCAAGATAGATAACGGCCGAGAAAGAGTAGACTTCGATCGTCAGATAGGTCCTGGCGCTTATCTCATTGGTAGCGCCGGTCAGTTCCGCTACAGAGATCACCGAGGCAAGAGACGAGCCCAGAACTGTCGCGACCGCCATGTTTGAGAACGCCGGAAAGATGTTACGAAGACTCACCGGGACGATAATGTAAAACAATTTTTGGAGAGGCCGCATGCCGAGCGCCGTAGCAGCCTCCCTCTGACCGGGCGGAACGGATTTGACGCCGGCACGGAAAATCTCCCCGAGATATGCACCCACATTGAGCGACAGGCCAATGATGCTGGCGGTTACCGGAGAGAATCGGAATCCCAGGCTTGGAAGCCCGTAGAAAATGACGTAAACCTGAAGCAGTAGCGGGGTATTGCGAATGATCTCCACATAGATCGTCGCGATCGTCCGCGCTACGCGGAACCGGCTCAGCTTGCCAGTGGCCACAAGGAAGGCTACACCGATTGCACAGGCAAAAGACACGAGTGAGATAAAGGCCGTGAGGCGCGCGCCAGCGAGAAGCTGCGGATACAGATCCCAGAAAGATCCCCAGTTGAGAAACATGACATGCTCCGGCGGGCGGCCACCAAGTAGGAAGCCGCCTGATAATACGTGTTGACGTTAGAAGCGGGCGAAGATCGGCGGCATGTCGGCGCCGAACCACTTCCTGTAGATTTCCTTGCTCTTGCCTGTTGCGTTCATCTCGAACACGAACTGATTGACCCAGTTGAGCCACTCCTGATCGCCGCGGCGGACGCCGATGCCGTTATAGTCGATGTAGTCCTTGACGGCATCATCGACGATGACTTCCATGTCACCGCTGAGCTTGGCTTGATAGTTCAGCAAGTTGCCGTCGTCGACGATGGCGTCAACCAGGTTTTGACGCAAGGCAAGCAGCATTTGCGGTGCGCCGTCATATGTCTGGACTGTCGCACCCTTGGCAATCGTCGAGAATAGAGCGGCACCCGTCGTCCCCTTGACAACTGCGACTGTTTTGCCCTCGAGGTCGCCAACACCCTTTACAGGCGATCCTTTCGGAACGGCAATCGCCATCTGGATGGCGGTTATATAAGGCGCTGAGAAGGACACCACCTTGGCGCGCTCGGCGTTCATCGTGAACGAGCCGATGATCATGTCGACCTTGTTTGTGCGGAGATTGGGAATGCGGTCGGCCGCCGTGGTATCGACGATTTCAAGCTCGGCGCCCAGCTTTTCAGCTGCGAGCTTGGCTACATCGACATCGTAACCGTCGGGATTGCCTTGTGCATCCTTGAACCCGACCGGCGGAATTGACAGAATGATTCCGACGCGCAGTTTCTTCCCGGATATCACTGTGTCGAGGGTCGACTGCTGCTGCGCAGAAGCCCCACCGAGGGTCGTTATCGCGAAACCGGCGAGCAAGGCGAGGCGGGCAAGTATTGGCATGACTTTCATTTTAGATTCCCCTTTTTGTTACTCATGAATATGCAAGGCAAACAGGTCGTGTCCGTGGTCCGACCATGCTTCCCAGGTTGACTGATCGACGCACGATCCTAGGTCAGGCGGATCGTCGCTGCGTCAGGAACCGCTCGATGCGCGACACACCCTCTTCGAGCTTGTCGATCGATACCGCGTGACAACAACGCAGCCAGCCTTTTCCCTCGGGCCCAAACGCGTCGCCGGGAGCCAGCCCGATCCCGGCGCTTTCGAGGAGCTCGCGGGCGAAGGAAATCGTGTCTGGCACACCGTCGATTCTGAAAAAGGCGTACATGCCGCCACCGGCGTTCGGCACCTCGACGCCGGGCAGTTCGCGAAGGCGCTCGACGAGGACGTTGCGCGTCATCCGCAAATGGGCACGCAATGCCGTGATCGTGTCTTCGCCTTGCTCAAGAGCCGCAACTGCCGCTCGCTGGCTCGGTTCGAAGACACAACACGTGTTGTATTCAATGAGCTTCTCAAATTCGGCGATGATGGCTGGTGGCGCGACCACCCATCCGATTCTGAAGCCTGTCATGAGCCACGCTTTGGAAAAGCTGTTGACGGAAATGATCCGGTCGCCGTCCTGATACCGCGACAAGAAGGATGGCGCGCACCGAAGGTCTGCTTGATGGACCAGCCTTTGATAGACGTCGTCGGCGAGAATCCAGATGCCGTATTTGCGGCAGTGGTCGACGATGATATCAACCTGCTCTTCCTTGAGCATCCAGCCCGTGGGATTTCCTGGCGAATTAAGGATCAGAACCCGTGTCTTGGGTGTGAGTGCTGCAAGTAGCCGGTCAACATCAAGTGTCCATTCACCATCGGAAATCGACAGGGGTACCCGTGTCACAGATGCGCCGAGGATTTTTGGAATCTCCGTGACGTTTGGCCAAAGTGGCGTGACAGCAACGACACGGTCACCGGGGGACATAATCGTTTGGGCGGCAAGCATCAGACCGTTGATTCCCGCGCTCACGACGGCGACACATTCCGAACCGACATGTCGTTCGTGTAGTTTGGTCAGGTACTTGCTAAGAGCAGCCCGCAAATAAGGCCTGCCGAGATTCTGCGGATAGAAGGTTTCGCCTGATTGCAGCGAGGTGATTGCAGCGTCGCGAATGAAAACGGGCGTTACCTGATCGGATTCTCCAAACCAGAACGGCAGGACGTCCGAGCGGCCCATCGCCCCGTTCGCCAGCGAACGGATTAGTGATGGCGACAGGGAAACAATCGCATCCCGCGCTAGAGCTGGAAACAAAGAGGTGTCAGAGATAATTTCAGCAACGGGGCTCATGCGTTTAGCTTTCAGTTTAGCGGCGAGCTCCCTTCACGGTGCTAGCCAAGTCATCATTGAGAAAGCTAAAGCGATTTAGAGGCGCGCAGTATCCCCCACAGGGGGTACGACGCGCATCTCATTCAGTCAGATATTCCCACAGGAAATCCGGTGGCGAGATTTATCAGCTCCGGCATAAACAACTGCACGCGAAGATCAAAATTGCGGTGATGGGACGAAGAGACGTCAGCGCTTGATGATAGCGACTATTTCCGCAGGAGGTTGTCGTGAAGAAGCTTGCGCCGTGTCGATACCCGACCAATCAGGTGAATATGTTCACCGAAAAGTCGATAAAACTGCGTAGCTTCGGAGTGACGCGGCGGTCCGGTGCATAAAGGATATGGATAGGACGCGTCGGGACGGTGTATTCCGGCAAAAGCCTCAACAGCCGACCATCCTCAAGAGCGCTCCGGACGACTTCCATAGGCTGCAATATGATGCCGAGTCCGGCGATTGCCGCGTGAAGCAGGGGCTCTGCCTGGTCGGCGACGAACCGACTGGAGACGGGCACGACCTCCCGACCGCCCGGTCCATCAAACGTCCATTGGGTACGCAAGGCAGTATGGGCGAAGCCGAGGCAATCGTGCTGCTGAAGAGCAGAGGGCGTCTCGATAGGTCCGTGCTCGCGGATGTAGGCCGGACTGGCACAAAGGGCGAGACAGTAAGGCGATAGCGGTCTGGCGATCAGGCCGCTATCGGTCAGCTCCCCGATGCGGAAAACCGCATCGTATCCCTCATCGACCAGATCGACGGCTCGATTGCTAAGGCTAAGCTCCACGGTGACTTGGGGAAAGGCCTTCATGTATTCCGGCAGGCGTGGCGACAGCGTGTGCATGCCGAAACTGACTGGAGCGTTAATTCGCAAGCGGCCACTTGGAACGGCCCGCGTCTCTGCGGCCAAGCTCTCCGCCGTTTCGACTTCCGCCAGAATGATCTTCGCACGTTCATAAAACAGCCGTCCGAAATCCGTCAGACTCTGACGTCTTGTCGTGCGGTGCAACAGCTGGACTCCCAGCTGTTGTTCGAGCTTCGACACCTGCTTGCCCACAAGCTGCGACGATTGGTTCAAGGCATCGGCTGCAGCACTGAACGAGCCCATCTCCACGGCTTTGACGAAGACCTCCATACACGCCAATCGGTCCATTCGAAACTCCATGTATCAATTGTCTAACCAATATGCCGATTTATCATCTCAAAGTTTCAAGTCAAAGATCGAGTAGAAATGCAAAGGAGACAAGTCATGAAGATTGCTGTGATCGGGACGGGCAATATGGGCGGCGCTCTGGCCCGTGCGCTTTTTTCCGCAAAAAAGGAAGTGGTCATCGGTGCCCGCGACCCGGCCAACGCCGCGGCGCTGGCTGCAGAGATCGGCTCCCAGGTCGAAGGCGGGGGGATCGCGGCGGCTCTCAAGGTCGCGGATATTGCGATCGTCGCTTTACCCTATGACGCTGCGATCGCCGTTTTGAAGAGCGCCGGTGATCTGGCCGGCAAGATCGTGGTGGATATCAGCAACCCCATCACAGCCGACTACAAGGACCTGGTGCTTGGCCACACGACATCCGCTGCCGAACAGCTGCAGGCGGCCGCGCCGACCGCGAAGGTTGTGAAGGCGTTCAACACTGTGTTTGCGCCACTCATCCCGGCAGAAGCTCGGCAGAAACAGACCGTCCAAGTCTTCGTCGCAGGAGACGATGCCGATGCGACTGCCAGAATTCGCGAGTTGGCCCAAGCGCTCGCTTTCGAGCCGCAGGATGCGGGACCGCTCAGCAACAGCCGGTTCCTCGAGCCGATCGGGGAGATGAACATTCACTTCGGCTTCTTCCTCGGCAAGGGACCGACGGTCGCCCCCGCCTGGGTTTCGGTCAGCAACTGACACAACCGCTTGAGATCATAAGGACAGCTCCATGAGATATACTCCCAAGACCGTTTTCCCCGCCGCGATCATGCTGGCGTTCTCCGCCTTGCCGTCGTTCGCCCAGCAGGCGATTGATCCAGCTCTGGCAGCGCCGATCAAGGCCTATGAGACTGCCGCAAACGCATCCGACCTCGAGGGCGTGCTGGCGGCCTATACCGACGACGCCGTCTTCATGCCGCAGAACAACCAGCCCGTCGAAGGCAAGGCTGCCGTTGGCGCGGCCTACAAGGGCCTGTTCACTGCCCTCGACCTGAACATCAATTTCACATTCGACGAAGCGCAGAAAATCTCGGAAGACTGGGCCTTCGTTCGCACCCGCTCCGGCGGAACGATCAAGCTGATCCAGAACAACAATGCCGAGATTCCGAACGCCAACCAGGAGATCTTTCTGCTGAAGCGGTCCCCGGACGGCCAATGGAAGATCGCCCGCTACATCTTCAACACGACCGCGCCTGGCCAATAATAATGGCAGGCAAGAGCCTCGGTAGATCGCGGCTTCACCTTGTTTCGACGAAGGGGCCTCGTGGCCCCTTTTCATTTCTACCGCAAAAAATTGGCATCAAATCATGAAAATTATCAACCTGATTACAGGAGTGCTTGTTGCTATGGTGACGATAAACGGCGCATCGGCGCAATCGAAGCTCACGAATACCAGCTACCGCATCGATTATGGCACCGCACTTCCGCAGGAGGCGATGGACGCTGCTAACCGAATGGCGGCCAACGGAGCCGGAGGTTTCACGATCGCCTTCGGCGAAGGTGCCGCGACGGTCTCGCGCGTCAGCTTCGGAGATATCGAACCGACGACCCGATACCCGATTGCATCAGCTTCGAAATTTCTCACGGCTGCCACGGTCATGGCCGTCGTCGACGAGGGCAAGCTGTCGCTCGACCTCCCCGTGTCGACGTGGCTTCCGAATATCTCGGGAGAAGCTGGAAAGCTGACGCTTCGCCAGCTTCTATCCCAGACCTCTGGCCTGGCCGGCTCTGCCGGGGAACTTTATGACCTTGCGCAGGATCACCGGATCACACTCGGGCAGTCGGCCGAGGATGTGACCCGACGTCCGCTTATCAGCCGTCCTGGCGAGGTCTTCGCCTATGGAAGCCCGGGATTCCAGGTTGCGGGCGCGGCCGTCGAGGCGGCAACCGGAAAACTCTGGGCAGACGTTTTCGAGGAGAAGATCGGGCGGCCGCTCAAAATGGACAACACCTACTGGATTCATCTTCGGCTTGACCGGACGGACGAATTGCCGGTGGCGGAGACGCTCAATCCTGTGCTGCAGGGCGGAGCTGTCAGCACCGCGGAAGACTATATGCGTTTTCTCAGTATGATGGCACAGGGCGGTGTCTTCGAGGGCAAGCGTATTCTTTCGAGCGCGTCTGTCGATGCGATGCTGTCGGACCAGACCGCCAATGCTCGCATGACGCCGACCGGTGCTAGCGTGCTACCGGATGCCCATTACAGCCTGGGTAACTGGTGCGAAACCTGGGATGCGCAGGGCCGGTGTAATCGGAACTCCAGCATCGGCCTGTTCGGCACCTATCCCTGGGTTGAACGCAATACGGGGCGTTTCGGCATCATCTTCCTCTATGTTCGCGATGATGCGTTCCGGTTCTGGCCCGAGATGGAAGTCATTCGAGATTCGGCAGCAGCCAAATAGGCGGGAAATCGATGGCAATGGCAGAGTGCTGCCATTGCCGGACGGACCTCTCGTCCTTTTCCACGGCAACCGAATATAGATCGAGTTTACATGTCAGTGAATGCAAATCACTCGGATCGAGCGAAGGGCGCACTGGGCCTGCCGCTGTTATTCACGCCGATGCGAATCCGCGGGATGACATTGCCGAATCGCCTGATGCTTGCGCCTATGTCGCAATATTCTGCGGGCAGGGACGGCTTCGCCGGCGACTGGCATCTTGTCCATCTCGGCAAATTCGCCCTCGGCGGTATGGGAATTGTTCTCACGGAGGCGACCGCCGTAGATCCCAACGGCAGGTTATCCTACGGCGACCTCGGTCTGTGGGAAGACGCACAGATTCTGGGAATGCGTCGGATCACGAACTTCATTCGTGATCAGGGCGTACTCTCCGCAGTCCAACTCGGTCATACGGGGCGAAAGGCTGGCCAGCAGCGACCATGGGAGGGAAAGGGGGCGCTTTCGCCGAAGGAGTGGGAACGGGGCGAAACGCCATTCCCGACTGTTGGCCCCACCGACGAGCCGGCCGAACCCGGCTATCCTGCACCACACGCATTGGAAATGCACGAGATCCCGGCTTTGGTGCATAAATTCGCCGACGCGGCAGCGCGTGCCGACGCCGCCGGCTTCGACATTGTCGAAATCCATGCCGGACACGGCTATCTGATTGCGAGTTTCCTGTCACCAGTCTCCAATACCCGCACCGACGCCTACGACGGAGATCGGGCGGGCCGGATGCGTCTCGCCCTGGAGGTCGCATGCGCCATGCGTGAGAAGTGGCCGACCCGAAAACCGCTCTTTTGCCGTCTTTCGATCGTCGACGGGGCCGAGAACGGCTGGGCTATTGATGATTCGGTGGCTCTCGCGAGTGCGCTCGGAGAGTGTGGGGTCGATCTGATCGACTGCTCGGCCGGAGGCCTGAAGAACTCGACGGTGCTCGCCAATGCCGCGCGTGTTCCGGGTTACCAGGTGCCACTTTCCGCCGAGACCCGGCGGCGCTCGAGCATGCCAACGGCATCAGTCGGCCTGATCCTCGATGCGGCCCACGCCGAGGAGATTCTGCAAAAGGGAGAGGCGGACCTGATCACAATTGGGCGCCAGGCCTTGTACGATCCTTTTTGGGCACTGCACGCGCGCCAGCAGCTTTCGGCCGATCCATCCTTCACCGGGTGGGGCGAGCAGGCGGCCTGGTGGCTCAGTCGCCGTGCGGCGGGTTTGGCGAGCTTAAGAATGGCTCCGGACGGATCATCCTTGCACGAACCATGATGTGATCTTTGGACGGTCACGCCGACAGTTGCCGGTTCAAATGCCCAGAGCGCCGGCCCGCCCTTCTGCCGCAAGCAGATCCACCACATGTCGCACCCTTGGCAGCAGGTGCTTGGTAGCGGGCCAGATCGCGGAGATTTCGACAGTGGCACCCGCCACCTCTTGAAGGACAGGAACGAGCCTTCCTTCCCTCAGATGCCTCGCCAGCAGGGAACTCGGCATCTGGGCAAGGCCGAGGCCCGCAAGGGCGGCTTCGACGATTGCTGCCCCGTCTCCGATTTCGTGCGTGGCCGGCGGATTGATGTAAGTGATCGATCCGTCAACTGCCTTGACGCGCCATGTATTGGGAATATCCCTTCGAAACCCAACGATGCAGTCATGATGCTGGAGATCCGCGACGCTGGAGGGAATGCCTCGTGCTTTGAGGTAATCAGGAGACGCAACGATTAGAACGTTTTGCTCCGCCAACTTCCTCATGATCAGCCCACTCGTGCTACTGGTTCCGCCGAAACGAATCGTGAGATCAACGCCTTCTTCAACTGGATCTATTATCCGGTCGGTCAGTGACAGCGACAGAGATAAGCCCGGATGCTGTTTTACAATCCTCGCTAGAATAGGCAAAAGAATCTGGCGGCCCCAGGCGGCGGGGGCATCAATCCGAAGACGGCCGGCCAGCTTTTGGTTCCTGGCAACCAATGCGCTTTCTGCGGCGCCGATCTCCTCGAGTGCATGCCGGCAGCTTGCCAGATAGGCCTCGCCGTCGGTTGTCAATGTCAGCTTTCGTGTGGTGCGGTGCACGAGTTTCGTGCCCAATCTCTCTTCCAACTTCGCCACGCTTTTACCGACTGCGGATTTGGTAATGCCAAGTTTGTCTGCGGCGGCGGTAAAGCTCAGGAGCGTTGCGGATTCAACGAAGGCGATGATTCCATTTAGCTGATCGGATTGTGCCATTGTAGAATTCTTCTCTACTCACTGTCGATTTTGGCGAGTTTCTCACCCCATAAAATTACAATATCGATTGTTCTCCGACAACAGACTGTCGGCGAGTGCATCTCTGAAATTCTGAGAGACGCTCAAAAGAGACAACCTATCAATCAATCTCGAAGAAGAATTCGAAAGGAGAGTATGATGCCAGTCGTGCGCGTAAGCTGGTTCAGCGGCAAGGATGCCAAGGCGAAAGCGGCTGTAGCTGCCGAAATCACCGAGAGCATCGTCAAGAACACAGGCACAGACCCCAAATACATCTACGTCCTGTTCGAGGATATTGCACCGTCGGATTGGGCAGGCTCTGGCAAATTGTTTGGTGACGAGACCGAAACGTCCTGATAGACGAAGCTCAGGCCCGAACAGCGAAATACCATCGCGGTTCGGGCTAAGAAAGTCTACCACTCCCGATCTCAGGGACGCGAGGCAGAAAGCTCCTTCTTCAGCGCCTCGATGAAGAGATGTGTACGAAGCGGCAGAAGCCTCCTGCCGGGGATGATCGCCCATATGGGGATCTGCGCCTGCCGCCAGTCCTGGAGCACACGGATCAGCCGGCCGGAACGCAGATTTTCCGCCACAAAATGATCTGCAAGCGGCGCGATACCCGCACCATTCAGCGCCATGTGCATCAAGATGCCCGGAGAGTTTGCCATCATCCGGGCTGCCGGACTTCCCTCCCAAGTCTCTGCGTCGGACTGAAGTCTCAGACGCATGGGTTCGCCAAGACGTTGATTGAGATGCAGCACGGTATGGGACATGAGGGCGGCTGGGCTCTCCGGCACCCCCAGGCTATCAAGATACTCTGGCGAGGCGTATAGCCCCATGTCGATCGTTCCGACCCTTCTGGTCGCCAGCGCCGCGTCGTCGTGGAGATCGCCGATGCGAACCGCCACGTCGAAATTCTCCGCGATCAGGTCGACACGGCGGCGCGAGACATCGACGTCCACCAAGACCCTCGGATAGGAGGCCAGGAAGCGCGTCATCAATGACGCCAGCATATCGCTCGTGAAATCGGTGGGAATCGAGATTCTCAGATGTCCGCTCGGCTCCAACGTGCGGCTATCCACGAGTGCCACCGTCGCCTCTACTTCCGCGGCGATCTGCTGCGCGTGACCGAGCACCGTTCCTCCGAAATCGGTCAACGTGATCGTCCGCGTCGTGCGATGGAGCAGCTTCTCCCCCAGGCGGTTCTCCAGCGCGATGACCCGGCGTGAGATCGTTGAATGCGGCACGCCGAGCCGCTCCCCCGCTTTCTTGAAACTCCCCTGCTGAACGACTGCGGCGAACATCATCAGGTCGTTGGGATCGGGAGCCCCCAGTCGCGGAGCCGCATGTTCCTCGGAGAAGATCGTCACGATCATTGTCCCACTAATGAGATATTGAGCACCATTACCCACCCTTTATCTTGATTTCGCGGAGGATACAATCACGCCCATAGAGGGCCGGGTTGCGCCCATTTGAAATGGAGAAGAGCAGATGACCAGAATTTCCAGACGCAAATCGCTCGCTGTCGCCGTTACAACGGGCCTAGCGCTCACGGCGTTCCTGTCCGTTTCCACCTCTGCAGCACAGTCGAGTGATGGCGATGCGCAATCGGCTGAGTCGCTTTCTGTTGTATTGGATTTCCTGTCCAACACCGCGCCTGACAAGGTGGAAGCGGCTGCGGAGAGACTCGTTGCTCCCGATGCGACCTACGTGTCGCTGAATTTCGACAATCCGGAACTGAAGAAGATCCTGCCCTGGACCGGTACGGCCAAGGGTCCCAAGGCTTACAGCGGCACGTTCATGCGCGTGGCAAACTACTGGAACATCGAAGATTTCACCGTCACGGATAAGATCGCCTCCCGGGAGGACGTCGCGATCTTCGGAAAGTTCACCTATCGCTCGGTGGCGGTTGGTCACGTCTTCACGTCGCCGTTTTCCATTCATGCCAAGGTTCGTGACGGTAAGATGACCTACTTCCAGTTCATGGAAGACACCTACGCCTCGTCGAGCTCTTTCCGTCAGTCTGGCTCCTGGACGGTGAAGACGACCAAGGATGGCGACCCGTTCAAGGTGGGCGCGGAGTAATTCTCTGCACTGCTCGTCGGTTCGTCGTGAAATAAATGGGAGAATAGTCTTGGACCTTCATCTTACCGGTATTCATCACCTGACCGCGATCACAGCGAACGCGGCCGAGAACCTGCGCTTTTATACGCAGGTTTTGGGTATGAGGCTCGTAAAGAAGACGGTGAACCAGGACGACACGACGGCCTATCACCTGTTCTACGCTGACGGCGTCGCAAACCCGGGCACCGATCTGACCTTCTTCGACTGGCCGGTCGGCCGCGAACGACGCGGAACCCATAGCGTGACGAGAACAGGCCTTCGCGTCGGGAGCCGAGAGACGCTTGTCTGGTGGAAAACCCGATTCGACGCGTTGATGCTCGCGTCAGGGGATATCGAGGAACTCGACGGGCGCGCGTCACTCGACTTCGAAGACTTTGAAGGGCAGCGGTTTCGCCTGATCGACGATGGCGCAGGCGTGCCTGGCTATCCGTGGGAACACAGTTCGGTGCCCTCGCAGCATCAGATCAAGGGGCTCGGCCCAATCGTCATGAGCGTCCCGGATATCTCCAAAACCGGGCTTGTTCTGACGCGCGTCATGAACATGACCGAGGTCCGTGTCTACGCGTCTCCGGATGGAGTGGGCGACATCCATGTGTTCAGCATGGGCGAGGGCGGCCCCTCGGCCGAGCTTCATGTCGCGGTCCAGGATGGGCGGCCGGCGGCCGGGCAGGGCGCCGGAGGCGTTCACCACGTTGCGTTCCGGACACCGGATGCGGGTCAGTTGAACAAATGGGCTGAGCGATTGAAGAATGTGCGACTGCCGTCCTCCGGTGAGGTCGAGCGCTTCTATTTCAGATCCCTCTATTTTCGTGAGCCAGGCGGAGTTCTGTTCGAAATTGCAACCGATGGGCCGGGCTTTGCGGTGGACGAACCGCTTGAGAGCCTGGGCGAAACGCTGTCGCTGCCGCCGTTTCTCGAGGCCAAACGGGAGCAGATCGAAGCGAGGTTGAAGCCGCTACGCTGAGGTTATCACTGTTGGATTCTCAATAACTCAGAGCAATAGGGGTAGGCGCCCGGGCACGAAAGGCGCTGAAACATGTCGATCATCGCATTTTTGAAACGATTGCTACACGGTGGGCCCGCCATGGCGTCGCAAACCCTCGAAAAGGAGACTGCAAGAATGGCTAAAATTCTCGTTCTTTATTATTCGTCGTACGGTCATATCGAGACGATGGCATATGCTGTCGCGGAAGGCGCAAAATCGACGGGTGCGGTCGTCATCGTGAAGCGCGTTCCGGAACTGGTGCCGGAAGAAGTCGCCAAGTCCTCCCACTTCAAACTGGATCAGGCAGCGCCGATCGCAACCGTGGACGAACTGGTCGAATATGACGCCATCATCGTCGGCGCCGGCACGCGCTTCGGCACGGTCGCCTCGCAGATGCGCAATTTCTGGGACCAGACCGGCAGCCTTTGGTTCAACGGCAAACTGGTCGGCAAAGTCGGCTCGGCCTTCACCTCCTCGGCGACGCAGCACGGCGGCCAGGAATCCACCATTCTAGGCTTCATCTCGACCTTCCTGCATCACGGCATGGTCGTCGCTGGCCTTCCCTATGCCTTCCAGGGCCAGATGGGCGTCGACGAGATCAAGGGCGGCTCTCCTTATGGCGCCTCGACCATTACGGACGGCGGCGGCTCCCGCCAGCCGTCGGCCGTCGATCTCGAAGGCGCTCGCTTCCAGGGCGCGCATGTCGCCAAGCTGGCAGCTAAGCTGGGCGCCTGACCCTATCCTTCATCGGCGCGTTCGAAGCAGCCGCGCCCGCTCACGACTTTTGGAGACAACAATGATTCAGAAACTTGACGATGCTCGCCCCTACGCACTTGCCGCCTTGCGGATTGCGCTCGGGCTGGTGATTTTCTCCTTCGGGACCGCGAAGATTTTTGGTTTCCATGCGGGACAGTTCACCCCGCCGGCTGGCTCATTGCCATGGGTCGCAGGTTTGATCGAACTTGTCCTCGGTTTTCTTTTCCTTGTCGGATTCCAGACCAGGATCGTTGCATTCCTGCTCAGCGGTCAGATGGCTGTGGCATATTTCCTGGTCCATTTTCCGCACAGCTTCTTTCCGACCGAAAATGGCGGTTATGCCGCTGCGGTATATTGCTTCACGTTCCTTTACTTCGTCGCGGCCGGAGCGGGCCCGGCAAGTATTGATGTCAAAATGTCGGCTGTGAAACCATCCTGACCGGCAAATCCGCTCAGGATCATCGCTAACTTCTGTGATGCCGGGATATGTCCCGGTATGTCGAGCTCGAAAGAAGGACTGAAGATGCGGACACTCCTGAAAATGATTCCCTTAGCGCTATGCGTGCTTGCTGGCGCCGGTGTTGCTGTCCCGATAGCAGCCTTGGCCGCTACCGCCGAAAGCCTGGCGTTCGCCCGTCAATTGCGCGGGGATTTCAAATCCCAGACTGGTTCAACCGGTGTCCTCGAGCAACTGAGCGAAAAGCGGGATTTTGAGATTGGTGCTCAATCGCCGGCACGGGAAATTCCCGTCCGGCTCTATCGCCCCGGCGGTGCAACGGATCAAACGCTGCCAATCGTACTCTTCGTTCACGGCGGAGGGTTTGTGGCTGGTGACCTCGATTCCTACGACGTAATGCTGAGCAGTCTCACCAATCGAACGGACGCGGTTGTGCTTTCCGTCGATTACCGGCTTGCACCCGAAAATCCTTTTCCCGCCGGTCTCGAAGATGCCTATGCCGTTCTGGTTTGGGCAGCGGCCAATGCTGCGACTTTCGGCGCCGATGGTACCCGCATCGCAATCAGTGGCGACAGCGCCGGCGGCAATATCGCAGCTGCAACCGCGATGCTTGCGCGCGATCGGAATGGTCCCAAACTTGCCGCGCAGTTTCTGATGTATCCGACACTCAGCAACAAGATGGATACCGCCTCCTGGAAAGAGCTTGGAGAGACCCACTTTCCCAGCCGCGAGGTGAATTCAAAGGTGATCGAAGCTTATGTGCCGGAGGGAGTGAGCCCTTATGGTCCGCTCGTAGCGCCCCTATGGGGCAAGCACACCGATTTGCCTCCGGCGTTGCTGGTCGTCGGAAATCTCGATCCGCTTCGCGATGAAAACAGGGACTACGCCGACGCTTTGAACAAGGTGGACGTGGAGGCGCGGACGGTGGTCTATCCGCGTTCCCAACACGGGTTTGTGCAGTTCTATCAGTTGAAAGACGTCAACCCGGATGGCGAAGCGGCTCTTGCTTACGGGGCGGCATTTCTCAAATCGAAGTTGGGTAGCAAATAACGATATCCATGGTCTGCTTTTTGTGCAGAAACAAGACTGCGATATTGGTTCCTGGTGAACAGGACACTAGAGGATCCTGGAAATGGCTGAAAGACTACCGCCCATACTGCTCGTTGGATGTGGCAAGATGGGAGGCGCCTTGCTTTCCGGTTGGGTTGACAGAGGCCTCGACCGGGCTGTGGTGGTAACCCCGAGGCCAGCCGCGCTGGGCAAGGTTGCCGCCGGCATTTCGGTCTTCAGCGACGCGTCGGAGATACCCGAGACATTCGTCCCTTCCGTAGTGGTCTTTGCAACGAAACCGCAATACGCCGCTGAAGTGCTGCCCCTTTACGCCCGTTACGCGGATTGCGGAGCGATTTTTCTGTCCATCATGGCCGGGCTCACGGTGGCTGGCCTCCAGGCGAAAGTCGGGGGCAAGGCGCATGTCGTCCGTGCGATGCCCAACACACCGGCAGCCATCCGAAATGGGTTCACGTGCATGTTCGCTGGCGACGGGGTCTCTGCGGCGGAGCGAGACCTTTGCGGCTCGTTGCTCGAGGCTGTTGGAGAAGTCGCCTGGCTGGAACGTGAATCCCTGCTTGATCCGGCCACCGCGATTTCCGGTGGCGGACCTGCCTATGTTTTTCTTCTGGCGGAGCTTCTCGAAGCGGCGGCCCTCGATCAGGGCTTTCCAGCTACTGTCGCTTCGCGCATGGCACGGGCAACGATCTCTGGCGCCGGCGCCTTGCTCGCGGCAAGCGAGCTCTCCCCCGCCCAACTACGCATAGACGTTACCAGTCCGGGCGGAACAACCGAGCAGGCGCTGCGGCTGCTAATGGCGCCAGATGCATGGCCGCACCTCGTTTCGACGGCGATCGACGCCGCAAGCATGCGGTCGCGCGAACTGTCTGACGACTAGGCTTTAAATCCAATCAAACCGGTGATCATCCTGTTCGATGTGATTATGTGATAGCCCAGCCTTATCCGAGCCGTTCATTGCGCTCGTAGAAACACAGAGAGGAGCGGACCGCATCAATCTTCGAGCTTGGAGTTGCCGGCGGCGAACACGTATGCGGTCTTCGCTGTTATAACGTCGGTTGCATGATCTGCCCTTTTCTTGACGGATCAGCGGCGCAGCCAGCGCATGAGAGCCGTTCTGATAAAGAGAGGTTGAACTTTGAGGGCGAAAGATGCCTTCCAGACTCGGCCGACAAGGATGTCGTACGTGGCGCTGGAAATGGCCCCGTGCTTACAAGAGATGATACAGACAGTCGCCGCAAGCCTGCGCATAGACTGTCGAAAGCGCTCGGCTTCCTAGTCTACGAGAGGCATCCCTGTTCCCTCTTTTCCACAAAGATTGACGATTACCTACACTCTGTTGGGGAAAAATTTCTGGATACTCATGGGTGATCCTGCGCCATATCCGACGGTTTCGGATCTAGCAGGCTGGTTCCCTCGACACGCGTCAATACTGCTCCGCCACCTTCAGCATCGTTGCGTGGGGGAACTGCTTACCCCATGGCATCATTTGGAAAATTGCACTATTGCAAGCCGGGATCAGGGTTCATCGAATGCATCAATAAACCGGGATTTAGATCTTTCGATATGGCGCCGCATTGCTTTTTCCGCGCGAGGCACGTTCCCTTCCTCAATCGCCTGAATAAGATCTTCATGTTCCTTGATTGCATCCGTGGTGGCTCGAGCATGGAAATAAAGTCGGAAAAGATGAACGTGTGTATGCAGGCGCTGTAGAGATTCAAAAACGAGGTCGTTTCCGCATGAGCGCGCGATATGGTTATGGAATGCCGCATCTTTCTTCGCAAATTCACCGTAGGCAGCACGAGAGGTTACTTTGCTTTCGTTTCGCATCTGAAGATCGAGTGACTTTAGTTCAGCAATAACGACCTCGTCGCGGCGCTCAGCGAGCTTGCCCGCAGCAAACGGCTCAAGCAGAAGACGCAACTCATAAAGTTGTTCAAGACGATCACGATTTAGCTGTTGTGCTGCGCTATATCCTACGAGATGCGTCTTCTCTACTAGACCGAGTGCCTCAAGACGCGAAAGAGCCTCCCGGATCGGCGTTTGTGACACACCCAGACTACGGACCAGACTATCAACAGATATCCGGCTACCGGGAGGAATTTTCAGGGACATTAGTTGCGCATAGAGGGCCTCATAGACCTCATTGCCGAGACTGGCCGGTCTTTTTAACAACTCGGTTTGCGCTTTCAGCGACGAGTTCATGTCATTCCTTTCGGCAATTTAGCGCTTGACGATGTAAATCTATCAGCTAGTGTCCCTGACATCAATCAGATATCCTATAGGATTTGATGTGATGCCTACGATCGATTCAAGACGACTTTCCGCGCTGGCCCAATCGGCGCTCCAACTTGCCGGCGCACCGGAAGAGCATGCTGCATTGCAGGCGGATCTTCTGCTGGAAGCAGAATTGCGGGGCGTGCCCTCCCACGGTCTCTTGCGACTTTCCCGCATCATTGCCAGAATTCGCAATGGCGTGGCTGATCCTCACGCGTCCGGCGAACATGTCTGGGCATCCGATGCCTTCCTGTCGGTCGATGGCCAGAGGGGGCTTGGGCCAGTCGTTGCGATTGCAACGATTGAAGCGCTTGTTGATCGGGCTAAGCAAACAGGCATAGCGGCGGCAGCCATCACCAATTCTAACCACATTGGCATGCTCGCGTGGTACGCTGAGCAGGTAGCATCGCGAGACTTTTCCATCATCGTGCTGTCTACCAGCGAGGCGCTCGTCCATCCATGGGGTGCCCGCACGGCTATGATTGGCACGAACCCGATCGCCATTGGTGTTCCGACCGAAGATGGTCCTTTCGTCATGGACACTGCCACAAGCGTTGTATCGATGGGCGAGATTCATGATCACGCACACCGCAAAGCGGCGATACCAGAGCTCTGGGCGCTGGATCAGAATGGCAATCCCACCACGGATGCGGAGGCAGCCAAGAACGGTGCGATCGCACCGTTCGGTCAGGCCAAGGGTTATGCGCTCGGCCTCGCCTTCGAGCTTCTCGTCAGCGGACTGGCTGCATCGGCGATTGGCCGCGACGTGCATGGGACTCTGGACGACACTAGCGTCTGCAACAAGGGTGATCTCATCATCGTCATGCCCGGTCCGCGGCGTGAGCTAGCATCTTACCTGCAGGCCATTCGGGACATGGAGCCGGCGGATGGTTTCGAGGCGGTGCTGATCCCCGGGGAGAGGGGGCGTGCCTGCAGGGACCAGCGGATGAAAGATGGCGTTCCTGTCGTTGACGACGTTTACGAATGCCTGTTGCGGCTTGCCGGCCAGTCGGCCGCAGCCTGATTTTGTTTGGAGTGGGAGGATCGAGATTGACGTTATTTGGAGCTGTTCGCTTGCCAAGGAATATCGTCTTTGGCACCGGCCAACGCAATGCATTGCCGCAATATGCCTCACGCGCCGGCCAGCGCGCGCTCATCGTCACTGACGAGCGTTTCGCTGCCGATGCGACATTTCGTGATCTCGTCGATGCGGTCGCCAGAGCCGGCGTGACGGCGAAGGTTTTCGCAGGTGTGATCGCCGAGCTTCCGGTCGAGTGCATCGCCGTCGGCGTGGATGCTGGCAAGGCGTTCGGCGCCGATTTTGTCATCGGTATCGGCGGCGGTTCCTGCCTCGATGCGGCAAAGGTCATCTCGCTGCTGCTCGCCCATGGCGGCAAGGCTTCCGACTATTATGGCGAGTTCCAGGTTCCCGGTCCGATTCTGCCGCTGATCTCCATACCCACGACATCCGGAACCGGTTCGGAAGTCACGCCTGTCGCCGTGCTGACCGATCCGGACCGTACCCTGAAGATCGGCATCGCCAGCCCCTATCTCATCTCCGAAACCGCCATATGCGATCCGGAATTGACCTATACCTGCCCACCTTCCTTGACGGCGGTATCCGGTGCCGATGCGCTGACGCATGCCATCGAGGCATTCACCACCGCACGTGGAGAGCCTTCCACAAATCTCGTCCACGAGCATGTCTTTCTCGGCAAAAACAGCTTCAGCGATCATTATGCCCTGCTGGCGATCCGCCACATCGGTGCTAGCCTGCGCCCGGCCGTTGAAAACGGCAGCGATATCATCGCGCGCGAACGCTTGATGTACGGCGCGATGGCGGCGGGTCTCGCTTTCGGCACGGCCGGCACGGCGGCGGCCCATGCAGTACAATACCCGGTCGGCGCTATGACGCATACGCCGCACGGTACCGGCGTTGCACTGATGATGCCCTATGTCATGCAGATCAACCGCGACTGGTGTGCGCCAGAGATCGTCGAGATCGGACAGGCGCTTGGCCTTTCCTTACCGCAAGGCCAGATCGAGGCCGCCGCCGATGCAACGATCGATGCGATCGCCGATCTTTTCAGCGCCATTGGCATTCCGGCGACACTGAAGGATCTCGGGATCAAGCGCGAACAGCTCGCTGATGTCGCCGAGCAGTCGCTGGGCATTGCCCGGCTCATCAAGAACAACCCGCGTCCACTGCATGCTGTGGCCATGGAAATGCTTGTCGGTGCCGCATTCAACGGCGATCGAGCCTCTCTAAAGGCGCATTCGGATCAAAGAAAGGCTGGCTGATATGAACATCGCGACGAAAAATTCTTCCATGATAAGCTTCGATGTCGCCTTGCTTCCCACGGGCCTCTTCATCGATGGCGAATGGCGCGCCGGGCGCGAAGGCAAGACGATCGACGTTCTCGACCCCTCGACAGGGGAAGCCATCGCCGCCGTTGCCGATGCGACAGTCGAGGATGCGATGGATGCCGTTGCCTCGGCTCACAAGGCAGCCAATGGCTGGGCGGCGACCGCACCACGCAAGCGATCGGAAATCCTGCGCCGCTGCTTCGAACTGATGATTCAGCGCAAGGACATGCTGGCCGAACTCATCAGCCTCGAAAACGGCAAAACCCTTGCCGATGCCCAGGGCGAAGTCGGCTATGCCGCTGAATTTTTCCGCTGGTTTTCCGAAGAAGCGGTGCGCCTGAACGGTGATATCTCGACAGCGCCGAGCGGTGCCTACAAGATCGTGGTGGAGCATCAGCCGATCGGCGTTTCGGTTCTGGTGACACCTTGGAATTTTCCCGCGGCGATGGCGACGCGGAAGATTGCTCCAGCACTGGCTGCCGGATGCACCTGCGTTCTGAAGCCGGCCACCGAAACGCCGATGACGGCGCTGGTGCTTGCGCAACTCTACAAGGAAGCCGGCGTGCCGGATGGTGTGGTCAACGTCATTACAACATCGAAGTCGGGTCCGACTGTCAGCGCGATGTTGAACGATCGGCGTGTTCGCAAACTGTCGTTTACCGGTTCCACGGAGGTCGGTCGTGTTCTGCTGCGCGAGGCCGCCAATACCATCGTCTCCTGCTCGATGGAACTCGGCGGCAATGCACCGTTCATCGTCTTCGATGATGCGGACCTGGATGCCGCGATCGAAGGAGCGATGGTGGCCAAGATGCGCAATGGCGGCGAGGCCTGCACGGCCGCCAACCGCTTCTATGTCCAGTCTGGCATCGCCAAGGAATTCTCGCGCCGGCTGGCCGAGTGCATGGGTTCGATGACCGTCGCCGCCGGTTACGACAAGAGCGCCCAATGCGGTCCGCTCATCAATCGCAGGGCCGTCAACCGGATCCTGGGTCTTGTGGAAGACGCCAAAGCGCGCGGCGCGACCGTTCTATCCGGGGGCGGTCCGATTGATCGTAGCGGCTATTTTTTCGCCCCGACCGTCCTTTCTGACGTGACGCCGGACTCGGAAATCGCGACTGAGGAAATTTTCGGACCGATTGCTGCAATCACCACGTTTCAATCAGAGGATGAGGTGGTCGAACTCGCCAACGGCACGGAATATGGCCTGATCTCCTATATTTATACCAGAAATCTCGCCCGCGGCCTTCGGGTCTCCGAACGCATGGACAGCGGTATGGTCGGGCTCAATCGTGGCCTTGTCTCGGATCCGGCAGCACCCTTCGGCGGCACGAAACAAAGCGGTCTCGGACGCGAAGGCGCGCATCATGGAATCCTAGAGTTCTGCGAGACCAAATATATCGCGGTGACCTGGTAAGAGAACAAATGAGCGGGGAGGGCTCGTCTTGAAGATAAAGAAGATTGACGTTTTTCAGTTGTCAATGGGAGACGCTAGTGGATGGATGCCGAAAAGCGCGTTTGTCCGCATCGAGACCGAGGATGGAACTTTTGGACTCGGTGAAGCCTCGCCGATGCAAGGCGGCTATTTATCTCTGGTCGTGATCGGCCGGGACATGGCGCCGTTCCTCATCGATAAGGACGTCTTCGATCACAGCGTCCTGCTCGATCTGCTCATGCACAAATGCATCAAACTCGGGCCCGAAGGTATTGTCACAGGAGCACTGGCAGCGATCGATATTGCGCTTTGGGACCTTCGTGGCAAGCTTTTGGGAAAACCGATCTACAAGCTGCTCGGTGGCGCTTGGAGCACGAGTTTGCCGTGCTACAGCTCCATCGGCGGAAACGCTAAGCGCTCGGTCGAAGAGACGGTCCGGGCTGTTGCTGCGCGCGTGGAGAACGAGAACCCTGCGGCGGTGAAGATTCGGTGGGACGGCGATAGAACCCGCCAGGACGTCGATATCAAAGGCGACATAGAAAAAGCCAAGGCTGTGCGCAAACTGCTCGGCGATGATTTTCAGATCGGTTTCGACGCCAACAATGGCTATTCCGTCGGCGGCGCCATGCGGGTGGGGCGAGCGCTCGAGGACCTTGGATATAGCTGGTTCGAAGAGCCCGTTCAGCATTACAACATCCAGGCCATGGGTGAGGTCGCGCAACGCCTCGACATCACGGTCTCGGCCGGAGAGCAAACTTATACCTTACAGGGATTGAAGGATCTGATCGAAGCGGGTGTCCGCATGGTGCAGCCGGATATTATCAAGATGGGTGGCATTACTGGCATGATGCAGTGCGCCGCACTTGCGCGTGCGCACGGCGTGGAGCTCGTGCCGCACCAGACGCAACCCGTCGTCGGACACTTGGCAAACATCCATGTCATGAGCACAATCATGCATCGCGCCAAGCCAGTTGAATTGGCAGATCAGTGGGAACGGGGCGCGCCGGTCTTTACCAACCCGTCACAGCCGACGAACGGAAAGTTTGAGGTCCCGGATCGACCCGGCCTCGGTATCGAGTTTGATCAGGAGGAGATGAATACGCGGCGCATCGAGGTAGCCGTCGAACCGACGATCCGCGAACCAAACGAGTACAATACAATCGCATAAGGCGCATGTCGGCCGAGATCTCCGGGAGAAACGAGGAGCGGTCGGCGCTTGAGCCAGCGATGTCTGGAGGACTATCCCCAAATACTCATGGAGGGGTGGAGACATCGCATATCTTGTCAACAAGGGAGGAGGAACAGCATGCCTATTACCCGCAGAAAACTTCTTGTTTCCGGGGCCGCCGGAACTCTCGCTATCGCGGCCGCGAATGTCATGCCTACCGTTTCACGGGCGCAGGGCGCGAAAGATACGATCAAGGTGGCTCTTGCGGCCCGATCCTCCGGCGGAATGAATCCACAGATCCTCGCGGTGAACGGTGCCGACAACTGGGTGATCAGCCAAATGTTCAATACCCTGGTCAAACGTCCCGATGGTGGCTGGGCGTTGAAGCCAGAAGACGTGCAGCCGTCGCTTGCGGAAAGTTGGACGACCTCCGGGGACGGCAAAACGTGGACCTACAGGCTGAGACGCGGCGTCAAATTCCACAAAAACTACGGAGACGTTTCCGCTGACGACGTCGTGTTCACGATCGGCCGCCATCTGGATCCAAAAATCAACACCAACTCCAAGACGTATTACCGAGGGATTGCCTCTGTCGAAGCGGCGGACCCATTGACGGTTGTCTTCAAGCTCAAGCAGCCTGATCCGTTCTTCAATACGACCGTGCTGTCGCATCTGACCGCATCGATCCAGTCCAGGCGGGCTTTCGAGGAAAAAGGCGAGGGCATCAATACCGATCCAATCGGAACTGGGCCCTACCAGTTTAAAAGCATTGACACTGCAAAGGGTGCGATTCTGACCGCATTTCCCGAACACTTCGACGGACCACCCGTCACGCCCAATCTTCAGATTCTCTACATAGCTGATACCACAGCCCGCACACTGGCGTTTGCATCGGGCGATGTCGATATGATCGAAGGTGTGCGAGCTCCCGGCTGGATCGAAACGATGCGGCAACAGTCGAGCGGAACAGAGTTCGATGCAACGGCTCCTGGAAGCTTCAACATCCTGAGCTTCAATCTGGAAAAGAAGCCACTATCGGATATCAAGGTTCGGCAGGCGATCCGCCACGCAATCGATACCTCGGCGATCGCCGGCGCTTTCGGCAGTGTTGCAACCCCGATGCTCGGGCTCATTCCCTCCCAATTCCCCGGTGCTGTCAAGCAGCAGGACTTGCCGGAGAACATTTATTACAAATACGACCCGGAGAAATCTAAGGCTTTGCTGGCTGAAGCGGGGTTCAAGGACGGGTTGACGATCCCCTGTTATATCAGCCAGCGTGAGGACTACGCGTCGATCATGTTGATGATTCAGGAACAGCTACGCGCAGTCAACATCAACCTCGACATGAAGATCATCGATCACGCGACTTATCATTCGGACAACCGGAGAGACAAGAATACGCTGATTCTTTCGTCGACGAGCTACCCGCCACTTCCGACAGCGCCGATAGCAGAACTTCTGTCAAAAGTCGCCAATGTCAAGCCGGATGGCACGGGCATCAGTAACTATAGCCATTATGGTGTGGCAATCTCAGGTATCGATGACATGCTCGACAAGGCCATGGAGGAGCCTGATATCAATAAGCGCATTGCACTTGTCAGCGATATCGAAAAGAAGATTCTGACCGATCTGCCGGCCTGCGGCGTTATCAGCCTTTCCTATCTCGTCGCCCGCAATCCGCGGCTCGATATCGGCTTCAAGGTGCAGTCCGGACCTGCTTACTGGCCGCTCAACCGCGCCAAACTCACCTGATACTGGGGAGGTTTAGCCATGATTGGCTCCATCAATTCGAAGATATTCGATGCTATTCCGACACTTTGGCTGGTGTTGACGCTTGTATTCGTCGCCCTGCGGATATTGCCGGGCGATCCGGCGTTGGTTGCGTTAGGCGATTACGCTACCCCGGAACAGCTCGCGCTGTTCCGGTCTCAGACAGGCCTCGACGCTCCATTGTGGCAGCAATATTTTACGTTCCTTCGGGATGTCGTAACTCTGGACTTCGGCTCATCCCTGATCTCCAAGGAAAGCGTCGCTGGCCTAATCGGTCACAACCTGCCGTATACAATTGCGCTAACAATCGGGGCAACCGGCCTTGGTGTGTTGCTTGGTATCCCGTTCGGCGTCTTCGCGGCTGTTCGAAAGAACAAGCTCCCAGATCAGTCGATGCGGGTATTTTCCCTCGTCGGTTACGCCATCCCTGACTTCTACCTTGGAGCCGTGCTGCTGATTACGTTCGCGCTACATCTCAAACTCTTCCCGATCAACGGCGGCGGAGAAGGTTTTGCAGATCAGCTATATCACCTTGTTCTGCCGGCGGTGACATTGGCCATCCTGAAGATTGCGTTCCTCGGACGGTTGACGAGGACGTCGCTTCTGGAAGTACTCTCGAAAGATTACATCCGAACAGCGCGTGCCAAAGGTGCGCCACCACGTAGCGTGGTCTACAAGCATGGACTGCGCAACGCATTGCTACCGATCATAACCGGGTTCGGCCTCAGTCTTCTGGCGACTTTGTCCGGATCGGTCGCCATTGAGCTTGTATTCAATCGCCCTGGTATCGGTTCGCTCCTCGTAAAGGCAATCGCGGAGCGTGACTATCCGCTCATTCAGGGCACCGTCGTCGTGTTCGCTCTGATGGTGGTGATCGTCAACCTCTCCGTCGATCTCCTCTACAACCTCATCGATCCACGTGTAAGGAACTAAGCCATGGCTACGGTCGAGATGAACACCCCCGTCGCCGTCCAGGCTAGGCCAAACGTCTTGAAGCGCATAATATTCTCAAAAGCTTCAACGACAGTTGCGTTTTGCGTCATCGTCGCATTTGCGCTTATGGCAATATTTGCACCGTGGATTGCCCCATACGATCCGTTGAAGCAAAGCTTCTTGTCGATCAATAAATATCCGTCCGCCGCCTACTGGTTAGGAACGGATCAATTTGGGCGTGATGTACTATCCAGATTGATATACGGCGCCAGAACTTCGCTGACATTCGGATTGATCGCTCCAGCTTCGGCTGCAATTATTGGTACGACGCTCGGCGTCCTTGCAGGATTTTTCGGTGGGATCACCGATCGGATAGTTTCGAAGGTCGTTGACCTGATGATGGCCTTCCCCGAGCTCCTGCTTGCCATCATCGTTTCGGCAGCGTTGGGAGGCGGTTTCTGGAATGTCGTCCTTGTCCTGACAATTGCATTCGTCCCTGGATTCGCCCGCGTGGCGCGCGCTGCAACGTTGGCGGTACGTCAGGAGCCCTATATCGAAGCTTCAATGGCTATTGGTGTCAGGACGCCGATCATCATCTTCCGGCACGTGATCCCAAACATGTCGGCGTCGATCGTACTGCTCTGGACGCTATGGATTGCATCCGCCATCCGGCTCGAAGCGGCGCTAAGCTTCCTGGGAATAGGCACGCAACCGCCAAATCCGAGTTGGGGTAACATCATACGCGAAGGACTGGGCAATATCTTCGGGTCACCCTGGCCAATCATTGGTGCGGGACTTGCGATTACCACCGTGGTTCTCGCGATCAATCTTATCGGTGATTCCGCTCGTGATGTGCTCGATCCGAATTCGAGCGACCGATAGGAGATGGCCCGTGCAATTGTTGCGTTATGATCCCATCGGGCGTGAGAGGCCGGGGGTTCTGGATTCCGATGGAGGCATACGGGATATTTCGTCCTGCTGCGGTGACCTGGACGGTGAGGCGGTCAGACATTGCAATCTAAAACGCCTGCTCGAAGTCGATATCCCGAACCTGCCCTTGGTCAACGACGATGTCAGGGTGGGCGCTTGCACCGCCCGACCTAGAAAATTCATCTGCATCGGTCTCAATTATCATTGTAGTGCAGCCGCACTTAAACAGCCGATTCTGGCTGAGCCCGCTATTGCGATGAAGGCTTTGTCGGCCATCTGTGGTGCCAACGACCCGATAGAGCTCCCAAGAGAGGCCGAGAGTCTTGATTCGGAGGTGGTGATCGGAGTGGTGATCGGTGAACCAGCAAAATACGTGACCGAAGGAGACGCGCGTGCGCACATAGCCGGGTACTGCCTCGACCTTGCAGACCATGAGTTACAGTGGAAGCGTGGCGGGAACACCAGCAAGGGACGGGGACACGATAGCTTTGGCCTGATCAGGCCCTACTTCATCCACAGTTCCGCTTGCCTGACCAACAAAACCTGAGACTGAGGCTCGATGTCGATGGAGAGCGTATGGACGGCACCACAGCTGACATAATCTTCGGTATCGATTCTCTGGTGGCATATATCTCCCGCTTCATGACGCTGCCGCCCGGCGACATCATTGTGATCGGGACACCGGCGGGGATCGGCGTTGGCATGAGCGCACCAACGTTTTCTCCGGCAAGGGCAGACAGTATCGCTTCAGGACGAGGGCCTTGGAGGACAAACCCATGTTGTTGTTGGTGCCTCTGACGCGGCCCAGTGAGCTCGGCACCACGTGAGGAGGATTTATCATGCAGACTGGCAGTGCGCGGAAGCTTGATCTTGTCGAAAAGCGTGCGATTAACAACGGTAGCATTCTCTCGGTTCGCAACCTGAGGACGGCGTTCGGTCACAATGAAAGCTGGAACGAGGTCGTCAAAGGCATCTCGTTCGATGTAAAGGCGGGCGAGACCCTGGCAGTGGTCGGCGAGTCCGGCTCGGGCAAAAGCGTGACCGGATATTCGATCATGCGGTTGCTTTCGGAAGAAACATCCCGCGTAACCGGTGAGGTCTTACTCAATGGCCGCGACCTCCTGGCGCTTGACGAAAAGGAAATGCAATCTGTCCGCGGCAACGAAGTCTCGATGATTTTCCAGGAGGCGATGACGAGCCTCAACCCGGTCTTCCCGATCGGTAAGCAGATATCGGAGGCGTTGCTCCTCCACAATCCATCCATGAGTCCGGATACCGCGAGGCGGGAGGCGCTACGCCTGATGGACCGCGTGCGTATTCCTTCTGCAAATACCCGATATGACGAATATCCTCATAATTTTTCAGGTGGCATGCGTCAGCGGGTGATGATTGCAATGGCGTTGGCATGCCGACCACAATTGCTCATTGCCGATGAGCCGACCACAGCGCTTGACGTCACCATTCAGGCCCAGATTCTCAACCTGATCAAGGAGATCCAAGAGGAGGAGAAAATGTCTGTCATCTTCATCACCCATGATATGGGCGTCGTAGCCGAGATTGCCGAACGAATGGTGGTGATGCTACGGGGGGATATCGTCGAAACTGGGACGACCGCTGCAATCTTCTCAGACGCTACCCATCCGTATACCCGCGCGCTTTTGAGTGCCGTGCCCCGCATTGGATCGATGCAGGGGAGACCTCAGCCAAGCAAATTCGCCATCATAAACCCGACGACAGGCGAAGCCATGCCAGTTGATTCAGCTGTCGAAACGGTAAAAGCCGATGACCCTCCGGTTCTGGAAGTCCGAAACCTGCGTGTGCGCTTTGATATCAAGGCCGGTTGGTTCGGTGGGATCGCAAGCAGAATCCATGCCGTTGAAGACGTCTCCTTCGATATTCGTCAGGGCGAGACATTATCGATTGTCGGAGAATCAGGATGCGGAAAATCGACGACTGGCAGGGGGCTGATGCGTCTTGTTACGCCACGCGCAGGGCAGGTCAAGCTGCTTGGACGAGATCTTATGGCGATGTCTTCAGAAGAGCTTCGGGTAGCCCGTCGCGACATCCAGATGATTTTTCAGGATCCCTACGCAAGCCTCAGTCCGCGCCGGACAGTTGGTCAAGCGATTGCTGAGCCCTTCCTCACACATAAGCTTGGAACGCAATCGGAAGCCGCCAAACTGGTTGGAGAGCTCTTGGAGCGCGTAGGACTCAAAGCCAATATGGCAGACCGCTTACCCCATCAATTCTCAGGCGGGCAACGTCAGCGCATTTGTATTGCGCGTGCGTTAGCGTTATCGCCCAAGGTTATCGTGGCTGACGAGTCGGTCTCGGCGCTCGATGTCTCGGTCAAGGCACAGGTCATAAATCTGATGATGGATCTGCAGCGAGATCTCGGAGTTGCTTTCCTGTTCATCTCGCATGACATGGCGGTTGTCGAACGAATCAGCCACCGAGTGGCCGTCATGTATCTTGGTGAGATCATCGAGATAGGACCGCGTGAGGCCATCTTCGCGAACCCTAGGCATGCCTATACCCGGAAACTACTCGCCGCCGTCCCCATACCAGATCCAGAACGGCGAACCGCAAAGCGGGCCATGGACGTCGAAGAACCACAAACCGCGTTGAGACCAGCCCACTATGTGCCGATTACTCGGCCAATGGTAGAAGTAGACGAAGATCACTTCGTCCGCGAAGATAGCAGTCCTTGACGCAGCTACGTCTCTTTAGTCGCTTTTGGGCTGCCTGTGACCGTCAGGTTTCCATCAATATAAGCGACTTGGCGATCCGCCATAGATTAATAGCTGAGGAGACCGCACAAGAGGTCATAATCCCTGCTAATGAGGGTATTGGCCAGCGGTCCAACGCCTGGCGTTCAATTCGTCGTTCCTGACGGCATTCGACATTCAACCGGAGGCTTGAAACTTGGCGATCAAGCGTCGGTGGCTGCTCGGCTAGGACTATCTTCAGGAAGAGACTCTCGAAGCTGCCGTGGTGAACCCTCGTTTTCTCAGGCTGCCACATCTCGCATGGCGAAGGCAACTGTATCAGCTGGCCGCGAGTTCCATGCAACTCAACTGCGTATCGATGTGACTAGTCCCGCCGTTTCGACGGAGGAAGCCTTATTTCGTTGATGGTCCCCGATGGATGACCATGGCGCGTCTCGCTCGAAGTCGAGGGCACTTTCAGGGGATTGCTCCAGCAATCATTTCGACATGGGTCCCGAGACACGGCCGCAATAATAGAGTTGCCGGGACGGCATCGACGCCTAGCGGGGACATCAAGGATGGCATGGTAGAAAAATCGCGATGAAGCTTACTTCATCGAACGGCTTTCGGATCGGAAATCGTAATGCTGCTGCAATGGGAGCCCTCTAGCCTCACCTGATCCTATTCCTTCAGGTACAGTCCCATGAAATCTTCGCGAGACCTGATCAGGCGTCTTCTACGATATCTTCACCCTGTGATCGTTCTTGCCGCTCTCTTGGCTGGTCCTTTGAGCATCTTGCTGCTCAGGTAAACCGGGTCGCATAGCCACAACATCACTCCGCCGATGCTGCACTATATCGAGGCCATAATCACGTTCCCCTTAACGATCGCCTGCATAACGGATGCGAACGTCTGCAGGATTTGATCCGCGGGAGCGCTGATTGAGTGGGGCTTGTATTGGTCACGCTCTTAATCGGTTTCGGCCCATCCCGAAACAGGAGGAGGGGCCATGAAGTTCACTCCGTCGATCGACGCTACGCATGTTTTGCCGCCATTATGTTGCTCGGCGGGGTCAGGATGAAGCAGTCCCTGGATGCTGCTCAATATAGCCGTCTTGGGTGTCGGAGTGTAATGTTTCTTCGCCGTGGTTGTCTGGCACCATTGGCATGAAGCGCGCCAGCCGCCGCGTGATACTGTCGATATAGGCCAGCATCGTCGGCACCACAATCAGAGTCAGGATGGTTGAGCTGATCAGCCCTCCGATGACGGCATGCGCCATCGGCGCACGCTGCGCGCCACCACCGGCCACCGCCATGCCGAGCGGGATCATGCCGAATATCATCGCCAGCGTCGTCATGACGATCGGCCGGAAACGGATGACGCCGGCGCTGATCAGGGCGTCGTTGAGCGACAGGCCACGCTTTCGCTCCTGATTTGCGAAATCGACCAGCAGGATACCGTTCTTGGTGACGAGACCCATCAGCATGATGAAGCCGATCAGCGAGAACATGTTGATTGTGCTGCCGGCGGCCATCAGGCCGAGAATGACACCTACGAGAGAGAGGGGCAGGGCCGCCATAATCGCGACCGGCTGCAAAAAACTGCCGAACTGCGAGGCGAGAACGAGATAGATGAAGATCACGGCCATGGCGAGCGCCGTCACCATATGGCCCATGGTCTCCCGCATGTTCTCGGATTCACCGCCGAACTTGATGCGGTAGCCCTCGGGCAGCTCCTGGCCGGCGATCAGCCTCTGCAACTCGCTCGTGATATCGCCGAGCGTGCGTCCGGAAACATCGGCTGACACCAGCACCTCGCGGCTGTTGTCGAAACGGCGGATTTCGGAAGCGGCTCCGACGGTCGTGATGTCCGCCACTTGGTCGACGCGCACCATTCGTGGCGTCCCATTGGCGTCCGATTGCCCCGTCGTCATCATCAGCTCGCCAATCGCAGACGGATCGGCCCGACTTTCGCCGGGCAGCCGGACGACGATGTCGTAGGTCTCACCATCCCTGTCGGTCCAGTTGGAGACCTCCTCGCCGCCAACGAGGGGCGAGAGCGAGGCGGCGAGATCGGATCGCGTGATGCCGAGATCGCTAGACGCCTCGCGCTTCAGGCGCACAGAAAGAATGGAGGTCGCTTCCCTGGCGCTTGAGTTGATGTCGACCATGCCGGGGATCTTGTGCATGTCCTCAGCCAGTTTGGCCGCGATGTCCTCGATGGTCGCACGGTCGTCGCCGAGCACGCTGAGTTGGATCGGACTGTTGCCACCACCTAGGCCTTCCTGGACGATGGCGATCTCGATGCCCGGAATGACGGCGAGCCTTTCACGGATCGGGTTTGACAGCATCTGCGGGGTTCGCCGACGTTGCTCAAGCGACACGAGGCGCACCAGCACAGCCGCTCGGTGCTTGCCCATGGTGTTGCCGGTATTGATCGTCGAATAGATCGTCTCGACCTCCGGAAACTCCCTGAGCGCTTTCTCGACCTGCCGCACCTTGGCGGACGTATAATCGAGAGACGAGCCGACCGGCGCCGTGACATTGATCTGGAAGCGGCCTTCGTCGGCGTTCGGCACGAATTCGGTCCCAACCAGCGGCACCATGAACAGGCTACCGACGAATATGCCGATGGTTGCCATCAGCGTGACGAGGCGGTGGCGCAGCGTCCAGCCGATCACATGGCGATACTGGTCGGCCAGCCATTCAAAGCCATGATCGAAGCGTGCGATTAGTCGGCCGACCGGGCCGCGCTTCGCGTCCGGATCGGCATCGGGATCGTACCAGACACTCGACAGCATCGGGTCGAGCGTGAAGGCGACGAACAACGAGATCAGGACGGCGGCCGAGACCGTCACGCCGAACTCGTAGAAGAAGCGGCCGACGATGCCTTCCATGAAGGCGACCGGAAGGAAGACAGCGACGATCGTCGCCGTTGTCGCGATGACGGCAAGGCCTATTTCGTTGGTCCCGTCGAGCGCTGCCTGGAGGTGCGACTTACCCATATGAAGGTGGCGGGTGATGTTCTCTCGCACGACGATGGCGTCGTCGACGAGGATGCCGATGGAGAGCGTCAGGCCGAGGAGGCTCAGCGTATTGAGCGTAAAGCCGAGGAAACTAATGACCGCAAGCGTGCCGAGCATGGCGATCGGCAGGGTCAGGCCGGTGATGACGGTGCTGCGCCAGGAGTTGAGAAAGAGGAAGACGATGGCGACGGCAAGGGCCGCACCCTCGATGAGCGTTGCCTGAACCTGGGAAACGGATTCCTGGATGGCCGTCGAGGCATCGGTAACGATGCGCAATTGCACGTTCTGGGAGGCAAGCTGCGCATTGAGCTGATCGAGACGTGCCTTCACGTTGGCGACGACCTGAACGGTGTTGGCGTCCTGAACCTTGACCACATCGATTGCGAGCGCGGTTTTACCGTTGTAGAGCGCCTGGCTTTCCGGGTCGGCCGCGCCGTCGGAGACGGTCGCGACGTCGCGCAGGTAGACGGGGCCGCCGCCACGGCGGGCGACGATCATGTCGAGCAAATCCTCCGGCTGTTCGATGCGGCCCTGCACCTGGATGGTGCGCTCGGAGAAGTCGCCGATCACGCTTCCGGCCGGACTGTTCTGGTTGCCGCTGCGCAGGACGTTCACAACCTCGTTGATCCCCACTCCGAGCGCACGCATGCGCGTGTCGTCAACCCTGACATCGACCTGCCGCGCCTGGCCACCCACGAGTGTCGCCTGGCCAACGCCAGAAATGGTGGTCAACTGGCGCACGACGCGCTGGTTGGCGATCTTGGTGAGAGCCGGAACATCCAGCGAGGTTGAGCTGATCGCGACGGAGAGGATGGGCTGATCGGACGGATTGAACCGCGAGACGATCGGCTTGTCGACGTCGTCAGGGAACTCCGCTTCGATCGCTGCGATCTTGTCGCGCACGTCCTGCGCCGCGACAGCTCCCTGGACTTCCAGCTTGAACTTCACGGTGACGACGGATCGCCCCTCGTAGGAAGTCGAAGTGATCTCATCGAGCCCGCTGATGGCGTTCAACGCAGTCTCGATTGGGCGCGTCACCTCTGTCTCGACCGTCTCTGGTGTAGCGCCCGAATAGGTGGTCATCACCACGACAATCGGAACGTCTACATTGGGATACTGATCGAGGCCGAGCCGTTGGAACGAAAAGATGCCCATCACCAGCAGCGCGAGCATCAGCATTGTGGTGAAAACGGGATGGGTGATGGAGACGCGGGTCAGGAACATGTCAGCCGGCCTTGTTGATTGTCACGGCGACATTCGGCCGAAGCTCGGGGAGCGGCGCGGTGATAATCGTGTCACCGTCGCTCAACCCATCGGCGATCTCGATCACGCTACCGCCGTTCCAAGCCTGTCCGACCCTTACCGGCTGGCGCTGGAGATGGCCGCTGTGCAGCTTGAGCACATAATCGCCACTCTCATCCTTGCGCAGGGAGATCGCGGGAACGACCAAGGCGTCGGCTTTCTCGCGGACCTGGATTGAACCTGTGGCAAACATGCCGCCCCAGAGCCGTTCGTCGCGATTGGAAAGCCGCAGATAGACAGGCACGAAGCGCGTTCCGCTTTCGGCAACAGGGTTGATCCGTGCCACCTTACCTTCGATCGATTGGGGACCCATGCCATCGATCTGAAGTTCGACGGTCTGGCCTATCGCCACGCGCGCAATATCACGAGTCGAAACGAGAACCTTCGCTTCCAGAACGCTGGTATCGACGACGGTTAGCAGTTCGGCATCCGCGCTCACGCGAGAGCCTGCCTCCGTTGCACGGCTTGCGATGACGCCGTCGAACGGAGCGGTGACGTCCGCATCTCGCAAGGCAACCCGGGCGATATCGACCTGTGCCGAAAGGCTCTGCACCTTCGATGTGTTCGCGGCAACATCCCTTCTGGCCTTTTCCAGCTGCTCCTTCGATGTGACGTTTTTTGCCTCGAGCTGTTCCATCCGGCTCAGCGCCTGATTGGCGAGCGTTAGTTCCGCCTCGGCGGCGTCACGGTCGCTCTGACGTTGCAGTAGCGTCGATTGCAGATCGTCCGTCTCGAACCGGAGAATGACTTCGCCAGCCCTGACTCGCTCACCTTCGCGAACGGCGAAGTCGAGGATCTTGCCTCCAGTCTTTGCCCGCATCACCACCCGATTGACAGGCTGAAGCTCACCGCTGACGCGCAGACGCTCTACCATTGACACGGGTTTGACGCTCGTCACCTCGGCATGCGTCAGTTCGAGCGGCCTGCTGATCTGGACCGCGGATGCCACGATATCCTTGACCCGCGCATTCGCATCGACGGTTCCGCCTGCGGGAGCAAGATACATGACAACAGAGGTGCAGCCGGCAAGTAGAAGGCCCGCCTTGACCATGCGCGTACGCGTTGTCCATCTGATTGCCATTGCTCATATCCTTTCGACCGGACGCGAAATAACTGTCTGAAGGTCGCATCGCTTGCTTTGGGTTCACGGTTCTAGGCTCCGACAATTGCAGCAGCATTACCGGTCCGAATCCGAATTGCGTAATCCTGCCGCAACATTCAGGGTAGAAAAGAAAGCTTCGAAAAGGGCGGTGAGCAGAATGAGACTTCTACTGGTCGAGGACGAGAGTGAACTGGCGGATGCGTTGATGGCGACGCTCGAGAAACAGGGGGTGGTGATTGACCATGCGATGTTGCTTGCCGACGCTCTCGAACTCGCGCGTCAGAACACCTACGATGCGATCCTTCTCGACCGACGTCTGCCCGATGGGGAGGGATTGACATTCATTCCCCAGCTCAGGCGGAAAGGAGTGGCGTCACCCGTGATCGTCCTGACCGCGCGAAACGATCCAAAGGAGCGGATCGAAGGCCTTGATGGCGGAGCGGACGATTACCTCGGCAAACCCTTTCTCGTCGATGAATTGATGGCACGTGTGCGCGCCGTGCTTCGCCGTCCAGCCTCCGTCGTGGAACAGAAAATCGTTGTCGGCCGCATGTTGATTGATCCTCTCCATCTCACAGTGACGATGGACAATAGTCCGTTTGATTTGCCGCGCCGTGAGCTTCTGGTGCTGATTGCGCTCGCCAAACGGCAAGGCAAGACCGTGCTGAGATCCGTCCTTGAGGCGGCCGTCTACAATTACGAGGAAGAGATCCAGTCGAACGCACTCGATGCGCATATTTCACGGCTGCGCAAGCGCCTAGCCGATTCTTCCGCCGGCGTATCCGTCCATAATATCCGGGGTGTCGGGTATCTGCTTAAGGATGATGCCTGATGGAGATAACCCGATCAAATTCCTCGCTCTGGTGGAAGCTGAGCTGGCAGCTGAGCCTTGTGTTCGTCGCTGTGGTAGCAGCCGTGATCGTAGGGCTATGTGTCTACGGCGCAATGATCCTCTCGCCCAACGTCGGGCTAAAGGACAGGCTGTCACACGCGCTTGCAAACTCACTTGTGCGCGATCAACAGGGAAGGCTCGTCCTCGAAGAAAGTGCCCAACTTCGATCGTTCAAAGCCGAGAACGACCGGCTATGGTTTGTCGCTGCCACCCAGGATGGACAATTGGTGAGGTATGGCACGCCCCCCAACTACTATGCCGGTCTAGCGCCCTACGTTCGCTTGATAAGAGATGGAGACATTCGCGGTGCGAGCGGCACCGCTGAAGACGCTTCGATCGATGCGATTGAAACACCTCTCGGTGAAGTTCGGGTCATGTACGGCGGCAACACCAGCACCGCCGACAATATCCTGACAATGCTGACGAGCCTTTCGCCGATTTATGTTCCACTTCTGGCGATCGCCCTTCCGGCGTTGTTCCTGACCATCCCCCGCATCGTCAGCCGTGGTCTCGCCGGCCTGAAGGATGTCGCGAACATGGCGCCGGAAATAGATCCCCGCCATCCCGGGACACGGCTTCCCGTCCACAAGGTACCGAAAGAAGTTGCTCCCTTGATTGTAGCCTTCAACAGCGTGCTTGAGCGGCTCGAGGCGCAGTTTCAGGCCAGACAGCGATTTTTGATTGACGCGGCCCATGAACTGAGAACGCCGATCGCCATCATGCAGACCCGCATCGAAGGCATGGAAGGGGGCAGGGAGCGCCAGCGTCTTCTCGCCGATGTCGCCCGGCTTGCCAACACGGCCGAGCAACTTCTGGCCTTCGAGCGCAACGATCAGACTGATGACCTGCAGGAGGCGGTCGATCTCATAGATATCGCGCGCACAGTTGTGGCGGATCTTGCGCCCGTCGCCATCGCAGCCGGCTATGACATTTCGTTTGAGAGCGAGAGGGAAACCCTCCAGCGGCCGGGTAGCCCTTCGGCGCTCGCCAGGGCGATCACCAACCTTGTCCGCAATGCGATTGATCACGGAGGAAACACTGGCGCGATCGTCGTCTCTGTCTCCTCTAATGCTGTGATTGCTGTTTCCGACCAGGGGCCGGGAATCCCGGCGGACCAGCTCGAATTGGTATTCGAGCCCTTCTACCGGGTGACTCCCAGAAGCACGGGAGCAGGTCTAGGCCTGGCGCTTGTAAGGCAGATCGTCTCTCGCCATGGCGGCGAGGTGACGATCAACAGTTCATCCGCGGGGACCACATTCGCAATCCGCCTATAGCACGTCGATGAACCAAGCACTGCGAACGATTGCCTAGGTCGGAGGTGTTGGCGATTTATTTCCTGTAATGTTGCCGCAATTCTTGTCGCGCATCTTCCGCCCACTGCTATCAGCAAAGGGACAGCATTGTGGGCAATAGACATAACTCGGAAGCGACGATTTCCGGCGCCGACAGGGCGAGCAGGTACCGCTTGGGACTGGCGTGGCTTGTCTTGCCCGCGGTAGCCCTTCTCGCAGGCTGCACGTCAGTTCCTCTGAAGGAGGGCGGGACGCTGACGTCTTATAATCAACTCAGCCCGTCCAAAGGCAAGTTCACTAAATCCCGTACTTTTGTCGATGCACAGGGACTGGCTGGCGTCAAAACGGTTTCGATTGTGCCGACGACCTTCTCATTCGATGCCGCCTCGCGAATAAAGTTACCGCAAGACAGGGCACTGGTCTCTAACGCTCTTGACCGCGCCGTTTGCGTCTCCCTTAGCGACAAGTACCAGATCGTCCCCATTGGACAGCCTTCAGATCTCACCGTCCGAACCGTCGTGACCGATATTATCGCGACCAACAAGACCATGGCTGGTGTCTCCACCGCCGTTTCGCTTGGGAGCAGCCTCGCCTTGCCCGTTGGAATTCCACGACTGCCTGTCGGGCTCGGTGGACTTGCAGTCGAGGCCGAGGCTATAGATATCAGCGGCACCCAACGGGCTGCGGTCGTCTGGTCCAAGGGTGCCAACTCTATCACCAACAATGCGCGCGTATCGGAAGTTGGTGACGCCTACAGCCTGGCGGCAAACTTCGGAAAATATTTCTCGCGCATGCTCGTCAGCGGTAAGGAGCCGAAAGGTCTCGATCTGTCGTTGCCTTCCGGGCAACGGCTGAATTCTGCACTTGGCGGTAAGCCGAAATACGCGGCCTGCGACGCATTTGGTCGGTCCCCAGGCCTCGCCGGCATCGTCGCGGACAAGGTCGGTGCACCGCCCGAATGGACCGACAAGCAGCCGAAGACTCCGACGCAACAGGCGTCGACGTTCTAACATCGGCCGGCTTTACCGGGCGGTAGGACGGACGGAGCAAAGGCCGAACCCCAGGCCTTCCGTCCGTCTTAAAATCCTGGCTGCCTTACCATCCTTGTAATGTTGCCGCAATTCTTCGTCGCCACAGTTGCGTCAACTTGAAAGTGGGGCGGGGCTCTCTGAAAAGGGACACAGCAATGGAAACTGAGACAATACAGCGACATTGCGTTGAGGCGGCGGCGTTTATGTCTGCCGCCGCAAACGCGAAACGTCTGTCGATCCTGCGACTGCTGACCCAGAGGGAGCATTCTGTTGGTGAACTTTCGCTTCGTGTAGGCCTCAGCCAGTCCGCGCTGTCACAGCATCTCTCAAGGCTGCGCCGAGACAGATTGGTTGAGACGCGGCGTGAGGCACAGACCATCTATTATTCCAGCACCTCGCAAGCTGTAGCGACGCTCTTGTCAACACTTGAGGGGATTTTTCCCGCTGTCGACAAACCTACGGCGCGACCGGACGTAAGTCGCACCTGATCCCGCCTTCACCCTATGTAGCCGGCTTCTTTGGCAGGCCCTTCCCATTTCCAATACCAGGAGTTTTTCGTGACGAGACAACAATTCCATCCTTGGCGAGCAAAGGCCACTCGTTCCACCCGCAGCACGGCTCGTACCTTCCTGTTTGCAAGCGCCTTAACTGGCCTGCCGATGGCGGCCCTTGCGGCGGACCTAGAGAGCGGTGGCGCCGTCACGGTGGCGCCATCGCAGCAGTTTGACACCGCACGTTACGGTGACTTCCGTGACAGGCTGGCAGACTGGAAGGTCACGATCGGCGCCGGCGCCATCTACATGCCAGAATACGAGGGGTCTGATAAGTTTGACGTCAATCCGTTCCCGATCTTCTCGGCAGAGTTCGGAGAGCGCGTCAGCGTCGATATCACTGGCGTCACCGTCGATCTCTACCAGGCCAGTGGCTTCCGCGTCGGCGTCAAGGGTGGCTATGAGATGGGACGCAAAGAAGACGATTCCGAGTATCTGCGCGGCCTCGGCGATATCGATCCCGGTGGCGTTATCGGCGGCATCGTCAGTTACGACGTCGGCCCCTTCCAAGCCTACGCAAAGCTCGACAAGACGATCGGCGGTAGCGATGGGCTGACGGGTACCGTCGGCGCCAAGGCGTCGTACAAGTACGAACGCTTCATCTTCTCCGCCGACGTGTCCGGCACCTGGGCGGACGACAAGCATATGGAATCGTATTTCGGTATCACTGCCGCGCAGTCGGCAAGTTCCGGTCTCTCGCAATACGATGCCAAGGCTGGCTTCAAACGAGTCGACGTCAAGGCATCGATCACCTATATGATGACTGAAAACTGGCTTGTGACCGGTGCGGCTGGAGCTGGCTTCCTGATGGGTGACGCGAAAGATAGCCCGGTCGTCAAGGATGATGTGCAACCATTCGGTATGCTCGGTGTGGCGTATCGCTTCTAGTTGCATCTCTTCTCGCACAGCATTGCGTCTGCACACCGACGACATCAGCGGCCTTCCGTTCTGGGTCGCTGATGTCGCTTTTGCACGACGCAGATGGGGCAGAGCAGCCGGATCCTAGGCGCATAGCCTCTAGGCAGAGGTTGTATGATAACGATAGATCTTAGCCAGTCTCGCGGCGCAACAAGCGTTCTCTTTGTGGCACCCCCGGTATAGCAAGAGTGTGGGGACGCAGCCGAATAAAGTCACACAGGCGCGCGTCCAATGGTCAGTCCGCCACAAACATAGAGAATCTGTCCGGTGACGAAGCCGCTTTGCCGGTCGAGAAAAAATGCAGTCGAGTGTGCGACATCTTCGGGTTCGCCAATACGTTTGACCGGGACGCCTTCGATAATTGCGCGCGTTCTGTCCGATCCACTTGGATTAGCACCCTCAAATAGCTCCGTGCGGATCGGACCGGGCCCGATAGCATTAACAGTAATGCCGTACTGGCCAAGCTCGAGTGCCCAGACGCGCGTCAAACCAACAAGTCCGGCCTTGGTAGCAGAATATGCGCTCCGCAATTCCTTGCCCAATGCCGCCCTGGACGACATGTTCACGACTCGGCCGAAGCCAGCTTCCTGCATTCCGGGCAACAACGTCTGCATAGCGATGAGTGCACATTTGAGATTGAGTGCGACGGCTATGTCAAATTCCTCAAGCGTCTGTTCTGCAAGGGACGCCGGGAATACTACACCGACGTTGTTGACAAGCCTCGTAATCGGACCGTCTGCCAAGGCGACCGAAAGCGCCTTTTTTGTCTGAACCTCGTCGGTCAGATCAGCCTTGATGCTCCTGACATCTCGGTGTGTCTCGCGATCGATAACGACAGGATCGTATCCCGCTTCGATACATCTCCGCACAATGGCAGCACCAATTCCTGCCGCACCACCGGTGATCAAAACCCGCTCGGGTTGATTGACGCTCGTCTTGGCTTCTCGCTCGGCTGTCATGGGATTTCCTTCACTGATGGTTTCACGTGCATGCTCGGCGTGCAACACAGCCCGCCCGCGGTTGAACCCTTTCGTTCCAGCGGTCGGTCATGAGGCAGGGTTAGAAAATTTCGCCCCTGTCAGGAGACGGCATTAGAGGCTGGGATGAGCTTGAACGTCCCATTCCCTTTGGCAACAAGGACATCGTTTTCGCCGCGAACCTCGCCTTCGCAATAGACGAGGGAGCGACCTCTTCGCAGGCATCTCGCCATCACGGTCAGCCCGGTTTCGCCCTTCTCCAGAAAGTGTGTGCCCATCTCCACCGTGACGGATCCGAACTTTAGCGGATCATGCCCTCGGGCAGCTGCGCTCATCGTGAAGTCGAGGATCCCGAGAAGGACACCGCCATGCACCTCGCCCCTGCTGTTGGTGATTTCCTTTGTCAACGGCAAATAGGTCACGCACTGATCGTCAGAAATCGAGACCGGTTCCAGTCCAATCAGGCGCATAAACGGGATGTCGATTCCAAAATAGTCATCCTTGCTCCATTGTTGAGCTTTAGTCATCCCTGATTCCCCTTCTTCACTTTGCGCAGTTCGAGGGAGCCGTGGTGCGATCACGGCCCCCGTCCGGCTCGACGTGCGTCAGGCTATTCGGATACCGGATCGGCTCCATTCATCACGTCGCGGAACTTTGGCTTTCGCTTGCCCATGAACGCTTCGACGCCTTCCTTGGACTCGGCCGTCATGTAGTAAAGCGCGAGAGCCTGCATGCCGAGGCCACCAATGCCTCGGATAGACTCCGAATCGGCATTGAACGACCTCTTTGCGATCGCGATAGCGGTCGGGCTCATCATCAGGATCTCTTCGCACCACTTGTCGACTTCCTGGTCCAGGTCTTCGGGTGCAACGACGGCGTTGATTAACCCCATGGCGAGAGCCTGATCGGCTGTGTATCGCCGGCACATGAACCAGATTTCTCTGGCCTTTTTCTCGCCGACAATCCGCGACAGGAATGCAGTACCAAAGCCCGGATCTACCGATCCTACTTTCGGTCCGACTTGACCGAGTTGCGCCGTCGACGCAGCAATCGCAAGGTCACAGCATGTGACCAGAACGTTGCCTCCGCCGATCGCGTATCCGTTCACACGTGCGATAACAGGCTTTGGGCAATCTCGGATTGCTGTCTGTAGTTCCTCGGTCGGCAAGCCGATCATACCGCGGCCGTCGTAGCCACCATCATGTGCAGACTGATCACCACCTGTGCAGAAGGCCTTGTCGCCAACGCCGGTAATGACAACAACCCCAATCTTCTTGTCCCAGGATGCTTTCGTCAGCGCATCGATCATCTCCTCGCAGGTCTGACCTCGGAAGGCATTGTATTTCTGCGGTCGATTGATGGTAATTCGGGCAACGCCGTTCTTGACGTCAAAGAGGATGTCCTCGTACTTTTCCATATCTGCCTCGTTGGGTTGTGCCTGGTCCATACCTATCGGTTCAGACTAGGCCGGTTGCGTAATAGAACGCGATCACGACCAGGACGGCGGTCGTCTTGATAAGTGTGATTCCGAAAATGTCGGCATAGGCCTGACGGTGGGTAAGGCCGGTTACCGCAAGCAGCGTGATCACGGCACCGTTGTGGGGCAGAGTGTCCATTCCGCCCCCAGCCATGGAGACGACACGGTGCAGGGCTTCCATCGAAATGCCAGCGCGCTCGGCATTTTCGACGAGTGTTTTTGCAATTGCGCCAAGTGCGATACTCACACCGCCGGAGGCGGAACCGGTGATGCCGGCGAGGGTTGTCACGGTGATGGCCGCGTTGAGCAACGGATCCGAGATGATCTTCAATGCGCCACTGACGGCAACGAATCCGGGAAGTGCCGCGATGACACTACCAAAGCCATATTCGGATGCTGTATTCATCGTCGCCAGCATCGCGCCAGCCGCGGCAGTGCGGCTTCCATCGCGAACTCCGGCAACGACTTTGCTGAACGCCAATACGACCGTTACAACAATTCCGAGCAGCAAAGCGCCTTCAACCGCCCAGATCGCCGTCACAGGTTTTACCGGAGCCTCGACCGTGGCGCGCAAGCCCGTGAATACTGATTGCGAGATGGAATAGACATCGCCGAACCAGACCGGGATCGACCGCGTCAACGCGAAATTTGCGACACCCACTACAACCAGCGGAAGGATGGCGATCCATGCACTTGTCAGGTGTTCACGGTCAGTCTGGGCCGGCTCATTGAGCAGGGTTTCCGGGTCGCCGTATCCTTCGCCTGCAAGGGCCAACCGCTTGCGTCGCCAGTTAAGATACGAGACGCCCACGAGGAAGGTGAAGCAGGTTCCGACAAGACCGAGCACCGGGGCAGCCCAACTTGTCGTACCGAAGAACGATGTCGGGATGATGTTGAGGATCTGCGGCGTGCCGGGGAGCGAGTCGGTGCTGAAGGTAAATGCACCGAGCGCAATGACGGCTGGCATCAGCCGTTTTGGAATATTGCTCTGACGAAAGAGTTCGGCTGCGAACGGATAGACGGCGAATGCCACCACGAAGGTAGAAACGCCACCATATGTGAGGATCGCGCAGACAATAACCGTTGCAACGATCGTCCTTTGTTTTCCCAGGTATCTGATCGCCAGGGCAACAATCGATGCGGCAAAACCTGACAACTCGATCACCTTGCCGAATACTGCACCAAGCAAAAAGACCGGAAAGTAAAGTTTGATGAAGCCTACCATCTGTTCCATGAACAGACCCGAGAACGCAGGGGCAATCGATGTTGGGTTGGTGAGAGCGACGGCGAACAGCGCTGCGAGCGGGGCGCAGATCACCACGCTGTATCCGCGATAGGCGCCGATAATCAAAAATGCGAGTGCAGCAAGAACGATGAGTGTTGTCATAGGCTCCTCCCAGAAAGCCATGGTGTGCGGTAAAGATCGGATTGCAGTGGCGCGCGGTGGCTTAAGCCTTGGCTTGAGGCTGGCCGGCGGCTTCGAGCCAACGGGGGCGGGCGGCTGCGCCCTCAGAATCGACATAGGCTGAGATCGCTTCCAGCAGCGGCAGCTGAAGGTCGTTGTCTTTAGCCATTCGCGACGCCAGATGAAGATCCTTGTTGAGGATGTTATGGGTCGCGGCATAGGCCTCCGCAGTGGAAGCCCAAGCGTAGTACTGGCGCCTTGCCTCGTCAGCATCGACGGTCAGGAACGAACGCCCCGTGCTCTCGTTCATGATGGGGGCAAGAGCCTCGAACGAAATCCCATACTGGCTCGCGAGCTTGATGGTCTCGGCCGTCAGATATTGTATGGCGATGCAGAGCATATTGTTGGAGACTTTAACGGCTTCCGCCGAGCCTAGCTTTCCGCAGTAGACGAGGTTGCGGCCCATCGTTTTCATAATCGGTTCAACCGATTTCACGACCGTCTCGTCACCGGCCATCATGATGGTCAAGGTTCCATTTTCTGCTCTTACGATGCCGCCGCTGATTGGCGCATCGATCACCGCGGCACCGAGGGGCCGTGCCTGTTCATGGATGCGATGAACCGTGTCGGGATGCGTCGTTGACATCACGCATATGACTGGCTGATCGCCCTCTTTCAGATTGGTGAGGATGCCGCTCGGTCCGCCGACAACGTCCATGATCTGCTTGTCGTTCGCAACGAGGATTAAAATGATGTCTGCAGTGCTGCAGTCACTGGCGTTGGTGGTCACCAGCGCACCGCTCGACGCAAAAGCATCGAGGACAGATTGAGCGCGATCGCAGATGATGACGTCATGGCCGGCAGCGAGCACGCGCCGCGCCATCGGCGCGCCCATCATGCCCGCGCCGATGAAAGCTACTTTTTTCTTCATGTGGTTCTCCTCCCACGCATAGTGGTCATGTTGCGGCAACGACCGTCGGGTTGATGTTCAACCCGACGATTGCCAAATCGTCAGAAAATGAGGGTGGGCTCGCTCCTTGACTGCAGGAAATCCGCGCTAACGCCGGGCGCAAGTTCAGCGACCTTAAGACCCTTTTCAGTTACGTCGAGCACAGCAAGATCGGTGATGATGCGATGGACGGCGCGCCGACCCGTCAACGGAAGTGAGCATTCCTTCACAAGCTTGAAGGAACCATCGCGGGCGTTGTGTTCCATCACAACGATGACACGCGGTACACCAGCGATCAGGTCCATTGCCCCGCCCATGCCCTTGACCATCTTTCCCGGTATCATCCAGTTGGCGAGGTCGCCGAACTCGTTGACCTGCATGGCGCCCAGCATGGTGATATTGAGATGGCCGCCACGGATCATCGCAAAAGAGGTTGTCGACGAACAAATCGAGCCGCCCGGAAGTATTGTGATCGTCTGCTTGCCGGCATCGATCAAGTCCATGTCCAGCTCGTCTTCGTAGGGGAACGGACCAATACCGATGATACCATTTTCAGAATGCAGCCAAACTTTCATCCCTTCGGGAACGTGTTGTGCAACTTTCGTTGGCAGCCCCACCCCAAGGTTCACATAGTCGCCGTCTTTGAGCTCCGCGGCTGCCTTGGCAGCCATCTGGTCGTGGTTCCAAGGCATATCAGTTGATCTCCGCCACTCGCTTGCGCACCGTCAGACGCTCGACCCGTTTCTCTGGATCGTGAGCCAGGACAACGCGGTCAATAAAAATCCCCGGCAAATGGAATCGATCGGGATCGATGGTGCCGATGTCGACAATCTCCTCGACCTCAGCGATCGCGACCCGGCCCGCCATTGCAACTTCAGGATTGAAATTCTGGGCAGTGCGAGCGAAAATTAGGTTGCCTTCGCGATCGGCAAGTTTTGCCTTGACCAGCGACACGTCAGCGGTGAGGGCCTGCTCAAGAAGATAGGTCTTACCGTTGAAGTCCTTGGTTTCCTTGCCTTCGGCGACTACCGTCCCGACCCCGGTTGCCGTGTAGAAAGCAGGAATGCCCGACCCGCCTGCCCGCAATCTCTCGGCCAAGGTCCCTTGAGGATTGAACTCGAGCTCTATTTCCCCGCTCAGATACTGCCGCTCGAACTCCTTGTTCTCGCCGACATAGGACGAGATCATCTTCTTGATCTGACGCGTTCCAAGCAGAAGGCCCAGGCCGAAGTCATCGACGCCTGCGTTGTTGCTTATGCAGGTCAGGTTCTGGACACGGGAATCGCGCAGAGCCTGAATGAGATTGGACGGTATGCCGCACAGCCCAAATCCGCCCACGGCGATCGTTTGGCCATCGCGCACAACATCTTCAAGTGCTTCAGCGGCACTTCGAAATACTTTATCCATGACCTCCTCCGTCACAGCCCGCAGCGATCCGTTGCGGTCAAACAACGGGCAGTGATACTCAGTTCAATTCGTGTAAATCAGTCGCTTGGACGAAACGACCGGTGCCGCTCGAAGTGTGGTTCTGCGATACCGATGATCTCCTCCGGCCGGCATCTTAAGAAACCACCCTTCACGGGCAACCCCGATCCGCGCACTGTCAATGTGCAAAAACGCACAATCAATCCATCAGGGAATGCCTGAAGGGCTGCCGAAAGCGCTTTCTCTGACGCGTATCCAGCTTTCGCTGCAGGCCGTGGTGACACGGGGACCTGCGCTGCACGAGAAGCGCAAAACAGAAAGAAGCGCCTGAAACGCGACCTATCTCGCGCGCGGCCGACGGGAGCTCGATTTCTTGCCAAGGCTGGGATGATTTGCGACCGTATCTCTCACGTGCTCCCACACGCAGCGAATTCGTCTTGTCTTGAAGAGATCTTCGGGCGTTGCGATCCACAAAGAGCGTGTGACCATCGGTCTGTCGGGAAACAGGCTGACAAGTTCGTTGCCATCAGGATCTGCGACGTATGGCGCGAGAAGGACCAGCCCCGCACCCGCGATGGCGGCCTGACGCTGGGCAAGCACGCTCGTCGCAGTGAATATTCGTCTCGGCGACGGCGTCACTTCCTTCAATATCCCATACCGTTCGCTGACCAGTCCTTCGTGGATGTAGTCGATAAAGCGGTGGTCACGGATGTCGGCTATTTCCCGGATCGGGTCATGGTCGTTCAGATAGGCCGGCGCCGCGTAAAGATAATAGTCGACATCGACGAGCCTTGCGATCTTGTAGCGTCCCATCTCAGGAGGCTCCATCGTCACCAGGATTTCGACTTCGCGCGAGACAAGGCTGGGAAATTGCGGTTGAGACATGAGCTCCACATGGATGTTGTGATGTCTCTCCAGCAGTTGCGGGATACTTGACGCCAGTATCTTTGCCCCGAACGCTTCCGGCGTGCCAATTCGCACGGTGCTTTCGCCATGCTGGCTTCCCACACACTCGTCGATCGCGGCAATTACCGCGCTTTCCATGCGCTCGGCAAAGGGAATGAGGAGTTTTCCTGCGTCGGTCAGCGCATAGCCGTCGCGCCGTCGATCGAACAGGACCGTATTGAGTTCGCGTTCGAGCTTGTCGATCCGTCGCGCGACGGTTGTATGTTGCACTTGGAGCCTGTCTCCTGCGAGCGATATGGTGCCGCACCTCACCAGCTCGAGGAAATATTTGAGATCGGTCCAATCGAGTTGGTGGTGCAGCATGTGCGGTATTCCTCCACGTCGTCGCCCGGACAGCAGTAACGACCGCCGCCGCATTGCTCTCGTGTTATTCGCTTATCGTTTTGCACCCATGCTTTTGGTCGCGCCAGCCATCTTTGCCAGCTGTCCGCAAAGTGCATCGCTATGCCTGTGGTGGGATTTACGGTCTTCGTCTGCAATTCGTTATCGCCTCAAATGTCTGGAGGCCACCAAACAACCGGGCCAGGCGGCCACTGATATCTGTTGCTGCCACTAAGCTCTCCTCGCATCGCCGTCGCAGGGACCGGCCATGCCGATCTGCCAGATGATGGACCCGAAATTCCGGAAGTCGCAAGCTCGGCAAATTATTTACCGGCCAACCGGTCATAAACTATTGACTCCTGTCTCAAGGTTCGTCAACATCCCTTCGCAAGCACGCCGTAGTTGGCCATAGCGTTATTTCCAGGAGTTTCTGCCTATGCAGGTTTCGCGTCGACAAGGCCGGCCGCCGGTGATTGAGAAGGCCTACGACCGCATCCTGGATGAAGCGGCAATGCTTTTCGGCCAGAAGGGGTTTGATGCAAGTTCGATTAACGAGGTCGCAACCAGCATCGGCATCTCCAAGGCAGCGATTTTTCATTACTTTCCGGCCAAGCAGGACATCTACGACGCAATCATCGTTCGAACGCTGAAGGGCCTGAAGGAGGCGGTGAGCGAGGCCATCGAGCAGGAAGAGGCAGGATGCGCTCGCCTGGAATGCTTTATGGTGGCGCATGGCGCTTACTTCGAAGAGCATTTCTGGAGCTTCGTGACGATGCTCATCGGCTATGGCGGAATGGGGACGTCCGGGCTCAAGCAAGAGGCTCTGTCCCTGCGCGACGACTATGAGGCGCTGCTTCGATCGATCATCGCCGAAGGTATCGAGCGTGGCCAGTTGAAGCCGGTCGATACCGCAGACACCGGCCGCGCCATTCTCTCCATGCTCAACTGGATGGCCAGATGGTTCACTCCGGGCGGGAGCCGCACCGCCGCGGAGATAGCGCAAAGCTACTACACGATAATTGTCGGCGGACTTGAACTTCCTACGAAGGATTGAAGCGATAATGGCTCTGGATTCTGATACATTCGACATGCTCCTGGACACGGTCCGTCGCTTTGTCTCCGAGCGGTTGATTCCGCGGGAGGCGGAGGTCGTCGAAACCAATTCTATTCCCGACGATGTCGTCCGCGGCATGAAGGAACTTGGGATTTTTGGGCTTTCCATAGCCGAAGAGTTCGGCGGGCTCGGGCTTTCGATGGAGGAGGAGGTACGCGTTGTCTTCGAACTCGGTCGCGCGTCTCCGGCGTTCCGATCAGTTGCCGGAACGAATATCGGCATCGGTTCGCAGTCGATCGTGATTGCAGGTACGCAGGAGCAAAAGGAAAAGTATCTACCGGCACTCGCGTCCGGGGATCTGATCGGGTCGTTTGCATTGACGGAGCCGGATGCCGGATCCGATGCAATGGCATTGCGCACAACCGCCCGCCGAGACGGCGACCAATACGTCATCAACGGAACCAAGCGCTACATCACCAATGCTCCGAGCGCCGGCCTGTTCAGTGTCATGGCGCGGACGGCACCTGAGCGGAAAGCGGACTCGATCTCGTGCTTTCTCATCGAGGCCGACACCCCGGGCATCAAACTGGGCCTCCTCGATAAGAAAATGGGGCAACGGGGCGCGTTGACCTGCGACGTTGTTTTCGAGGATTGCCGAGTGCCCGCATCTGCCTTGCTCGGAAATCAGGAGGGGAATGGTTTCCGCACGGCGATGAAGGTCCTGGATAAGGGGCGCCTGCATATTGCCGCACTGTGCGTTGGCATCGCCGACCGGCTCATCCAGGAATCGGTCGCGTATGCCAAGGACCGCAAGCAGTTCGGCCAGCCGATTGCCGAATTCCAGCTCATCCAGGCAATGCTGGCCGACAGCGAGGCCGATACCTATGCGGCTCGCTGCATGATCCTCGATGCCGCGGCGCGCCGTGATCGTGGCGAGAACACGACCCGCCAGGCGGCCTGCGCCAAGATGTTCGCCTCCGAAATGGTCGGACGCGTTGCTGACCGTGCCGTACAGATCTTCGGCGGTGCAGGCTATATGTCGGAATACCCGGTCGAGCGCTTCTACCGCGACGTCCGTCTGTTTCGAATTTTTGAAGGAACGACGCAGATCCAACAGCTTGTCATAGCGCGCGAGCTGCTGAAGGCCGCATCCTGATCCATCGGCTAATAAATCGAACTAGAAGGGAGAGAGCATGACTGTCGAACTAACGCAGCATGATGAATTTGCGGTACTGACGCTTGATCGTCCCGAAGCACTCAACGCGCTCAACGCGCTGACGATCGGCCAGATTTCGGAAGCGATCGACAAGGTCGCTCAGATGCCGGTTCGAGCACTGATCATCACCGGGGCAGGAGAAAAGGCATTTTGCGCCGGAGCTGACGTCAAAGAGCTGGTGGATATCGGCCTGGGGGCGAAGAAGCGCAAATCGGAGCTTGGGCAGTCGACGTTTGCGAAGCTCGACGGCCTACCTATTCCTTCCGTTGCCCTGATCAATGGCTACGCTTTCGGGGGCGGGCTGGAGCTGGCTCTTGCTTCGACATTCCGGCTTGCAACACCTCGTGCCGCCGTCGCACTGCCAGAGATCAAGCTTGGACTGATCCCCGGCTACGGAGGTACGCAGCGCCTACCGCGCATTGTCGGCGAGGCGAGAGCGCTTGAGATGATCCTGACTGGCCGGACTGTGAAGGCCGAGGAAGCCAAGGCGATCGGTCTCGTCCACCGGATCGTTAGCGAAGAAAACCGTCTTGCCGATGCCTTTGCTTTTGCCCGCGAGTTTTCCGGGTTCAGTCTCTCTTCGCTCGCCTACGCCCGCGAGGCTGTCAAACGTGCTTTGGCGACGCCCCTAAACGAAGGGCTGAAGATCGAGGCCGAGATTTCGACATTGGCTTTCCAATCCGCCGATGCGCGTGAAGGGATAACGGCATTCATCGATAAGCGAGCGCCGAAATTCTCGGACAATTGATCCATATCGGCACCGAGGGAGATTGAGAAAATGCGATCCTACCGGATTTTGGAGACCGGCTCTTCCAAGAACATGAAGCTCGATGACGTCGCAGATCTCACGCCTGGCGAGCGGGAAATCGTCGTTGATGTTCAGGCCGCAGGCGTCGGCTTCGTCGATGCGCTCGTCGTTGCCGGCAAGTACCAAAACGTTCCAGCGACGCCGTTTGCCCCGGGCATGGAATTTGCCGGTACAGTCCGCGCTGTGGGGCCTGGGGTCTCGAACTGCGCCCCGGGGGATCGGGTGACCGCATACACATTGAGTGGCGGCTTTGCGGAGCAGGCAATCGCTCGGGTGGGGGAGTTCTTCCCGGTGCCTGACGAGATTCCTCTCGAACAGGCCGCAATCATGTGCGGTTCCTACCTGACCGCGTATTTCGCCCTCACCAAGCGTGGTCATCTGGCCGCCGGTGAAAACGTCCTGGTGGGAGGCGCGGGCGGTGCCGTCGGTCTGGCTGCGATCCAGATCGCGCGTGCCCTCAAGGCGAAGACGATCGTTGGAACGTATCGGTCGCAAGATGATCGCCAGGCGATCCTGGACGCCGGTGCCGACGTCGCGATCGACATTTCCGGCCAGGATATCAGGGATACGCTGCGCGCTCAGGTTCAATCCGCGACCGGAGGCGATGGTATCGATCTCGTCATCGACCCGGTCGGTGGCGACTTCTTCCAGGCGGCACTGCGGACAGTGGTGTTTTCCGGCCGAGTGATCGTGCTTGGCTTTGCGGCCGGCGAGATCCCGAGCGTCAAGGTCAACTACCTTCTCCTGAAGAATATTGGGGTCCTTGGCCTGGATGTCAGCCAATACAAGACGCGCGAGCCTACGCGGGTCGAAGAGGCACAAAGGGAATTGTTCCGGCTTTGGAAAGAAGGAAAGCTCGCACCGCGAGTGGCCCGGCGGTTCCGGTTCGAGGAAACGCCTGACGCGATCGATTTCGTCGCCCAGGGACGAACCGGCGGCAGGGCAGTAATCGCAATCAGGAAGGACCGGTGATGAGCGGTATTGCCAAGAACGATGTGGTGGCGGTGATCGGCGCTGGAGCCATGGGAGCGGGTATCGCCCAGGTCGCCGCGCAGGCCGGTCATCCCGTACTGATCTACGATGCCAAGGAAGGTGCTGCGCAAAAGGGTCGCGATAGCATCCTGGCATCACTGTCGAAGCTGGTCGAGAAGGGCAAGTTGACGACCGCCGAGCTTGATGGGATCGCAAGCCGCCTGCAAGTGGCCGCCGATCTGACTGACTTGCACGTTGCGCGGCTCGTTGTCGAAGCCATCGTTGAAGACCTCGATATCAAGAGGAAAGTCTTTGCTTCACTGGAAGTCATCGTCGCAGATGACGCAATTCTTGCGACCAATACATCGTCAATTTCGGTCACGTCGATCGGTGCTGGCCTTAAACGCCCAGAGCGATTTGCCGGACTGCATTTCTTCAACCCTGCGCCGGTCATGAAGCTGGTCGAGATCGTCTCCGGGCTCGCGTCCAGCCAGGAGACGCTTGATACGCTGGTTGCTACGGCGATTGACTGGAAGAAGGAACCGGTTCGTGCCACTTCGACACCCGGGTTCATCGTCAACCGGGTTGCACGTCCCTTCTACGCCGAAGCCCTACGCCTGTTGGAAGAGGGTGCCGCAGACGCCGCGACAATCGATGCGGTCATGCGCGATTCAGGTGGTTTTCGAATGGGACCGTTTGAATTGATGGATCTAATAGGGCACGACGTCAACTTCGCGGTAACCAACTCCGTCTTCAAAGCCTATTTCGGTGATCCTCGCTATAGGCCTTCGATCACCCAGCAAGAGCTCGTCGCAGCTGGATGGCTCGGTCGCAAAACGGGCAAGGGTTTCTACAGCTATGATGGGGAAGCTTCAAGACCAGAGCCGGTAACAGTAGAAGCTGGCGCCAAGCCTCGGCAAATCACCGTCGAGGGTGGACTTGGATCAGCCGAGGCTCTTGTTACAGCGTTGGAAAACGCGGGCATAAAGGTCACCCGCAAGGGTGGCGACGGTTATATACGCCTTGACGGTGCGACACTGGCTTTCACCGATGGACGGACCGCGACGGCGCGTGTTGCGTCAGGCGAACCCCGAGATCTTGTTTTGATGGACCTGGCGCTTGACTACGGGGCCGCCTCGCGCTTTGCCGTCGCAAGGGCGGATCAAGGTTCAGATGAGTCTCTCAATTCGGTTGCCGCGATGTTCGAGACAATCGGAAAGAAGGTCTCCAAGGTTGACGACACGCCAGGACTTGTCGTCCTGCGAACGGTTTCCATGCTCGCCAACGAGGGTATGGAGGCAGTTCTACAGGGCGTCGCGTCTGCTGTTGATGTCGATCGCGCCATGACGCTTGGCGTTAATTATCCTCGCGGGCCGATCTTATGGGCGCAGCAGGTCGGTCTGGCGACCGTCTTGAAGACGTTGGAAGAGTTGCAGTCCGGATATGGTGACGACCGCTACCGCGCCTCACAGCTATTGCGCCGCAGGATCTACGCCTCGACGTGAGTGCGTCGCGCTTGTGCCGTGACCCGCGATGTTGGACGGAAACCAATCTTCCCCTTTGGCCAGTTGCGCATAGAGTTGTCGAAGAGTTTTTTTGTTCCGCCTCTAATGTACTGTGACAGATGAACGTGAATTCGAGGTGCGCCCCACATGTGGCTCGGTGAAATGTGAGGTTTTTGGCCCGCATAGCACCAGGTAGCGCTAGTTGAGGCGATGACCTTCAAGCTGAAGAACATGAATTTGGAGGAACACATGAAAATCCTTGTCCCCGTCAAACGAGTCGTCGACTACAACGTGAAAATCCGCGTAAAATCGGATGGTTCGGGCGTTGAGCTTGCCAATGTGAAGATGTCGATGAACCCGTTCGACGAAATCTCGGTGGAAGAGGCACTTCGCCTGAAGGAAGCCGGCAAGGCTGAAGAAGTCGTCGTCGTCTCCATTGGACCTGCCAAGGCGGAAGAAACGCTGCGCACCGCGCTTGCGATGGGTGCCGATCGCGCCATCCTGATCGAGACCGATGAAACGGTCGAGCCGCTCGCCGTCGCCAAGCTCCTGAAGGGCGTGGCCGAGGCTGAGCAGCCCGGTCTCGTCATTGTCGGCAAGCAGGCGATCGATGACGATTCGAACCAGACCGGCCAGATGCTGGCAGCCCTTCTCGGCTGGGGTCAGGGCACCTTTGCCTCCAAGGTCGTACCGTCCGACGGCAAGGTCGCAGTCACCCGTGAAGTCGATGGCGGTTTGCAGACCGTTGAGCTGAAGCTTCCCGCCGTCGTCACCACCGATCTGCGTCTCAATGAGCCGCGTTATGCGTCGCTGCCGAACATCATGAAGGCGAAGAAGAAGCCGCTCGACAAAAAGGCGCCGGCCGATTTCGGCGTCGATGTTTCACCGCGCCTGAAGGTGCTGAAGACCGAAGAGCCGGCAGGCCGCAAGGCCGGCATCAAGGTCGGCTCGGTTGCCGAGCTGGTCGAAAAGCTCAAAGCTGACGGCGTCCTCTAAGGTTTCGGAAAAGGAAGATATTCTCATGGCCATTCTTCTTCTGGCAGAACACGACAACGCAACCCTTTCCGACCTGACGGGCAAGACGCTGACGGCGGCAACGCAAATCGGCGGCGACATCCATGTTCTGGTCGCTGGCACCAATGCAAAGGGCGCAGCTGATGCGGCAGCGAAACTCTCCGGCGTATCCAAGGTGCTGCTCGCCGACGACGCCTCCTATGCCAATGCGCTGGCAGAACCGCTGGCGGCGCTGATCGTTTCGCTCGCGCCTTCCTATGACGTCATCATCGCCCCGGCCACCGCCTCGGCCAAGAACGTGACGCCGCGCGTTGCGGCGCTTCTCGATGTGGCCCAGGTCTCGGAAATCATCGAGGTCGTCAGCCCTGACACCTTCAAGCGGCCGATCTATGCCGGCAACGCCGTCCAGACGGTGCAGGCGACCGATGCGAAGAAGGTCATCACCGTGCGTCCGACCGCCTTTGCGGCAGCAGCCGAAGGCGGTTCGGCAGCAGTCGAAACCATCGGCGCTGCTGAAAACCCCGGCCTCTCCAGCTTCGTCTCCGATGCTCTGGCGTCGTCCGACCGTCCGGAACTGACATCGGCCAAGATCATCATCTCGGGTGGCCGTGCGCTCGGTTCGTCGGAAAAGTTCAGGCAAGTCATCCTTCCCGTCGCCGACAAGCTGGGTGCCGCGGTTGGCGCCAGCCGTGCGGCTGTCGATGCCGGTTATGCGCCGAACGACTGGCAGGTTGGCCAGACCGGCAAGGTGGTTGCACCGCAGCTTTATATCGCTGCGGGCATCTCGGGCGCCATCCAGCACCTGGCCGGCATGAAGGATTCGAAGGTCATCGTCGCCATCAACAAGGACGAGGAAGCGCCGATCTTCCAGGTGGCCGACTACGGCCTCGTCGCAGACCTCTTCGAGGCGTTGCCGGAACTCAAAAAAGCACTTTAAGCGTTTGGCGTAGGACACCCTGAAATGACTGAAGTTTTCATCTGCGATTACATTCGCACCCCGATCGGCCGCTTCGGCGGCGCACTCTCTTCCGTGCGCGCGGACGACCTCGGCGCCATCCCGCTCAGGGCGGTCGTCGAACGCAACAACGCGGTCGACTGGGAAGCCGTCGATGACGTGATCTTCGGCTGCGCCAACCAGGCCGGAGAAGACAATCGTAACGTGGCGCGCATGTCGCTGCTGCTCGCTGGCTTACCCGTCTCGGTAGCGGGCACCACCATCAACCGCCTGTGTGGCTCCGGCATGGATGCCGTCATCACGGCCGCCCGCGCCATTAAGGCCGGGGAAGCCGAGCTGATGATCGCCGGTGGCGTCGAAAGCATGAGCCGCGCGCCCTTCGTCATGCCGAAGGCCGACAGCGCCTTCTCCCGCAAAGCGGAAATCTACGACACCACTATCGGCTGGCGCTTCGTCAACCCGGCGATGAAGGCGCTTTACGGCGTCGATTCGATGCCGGAAACCGGCGACAACGTCGCGATCGACCACAAGGTCGCCCGCGACGATCAGGATGCCTTTGCCGTGCGCAGCCAGGAAAAGGCCTCGGCGGCCCAGGCCAACGGCCGTCTTGAACGGGAAATCGTGCCCGTCACCATTCCCCAGAAGAAGGGCGATCCGCTGGTCGTGGCAAAAGACGAACATCCGCGTGCCACCAGCTTGGAAGCGCTTGCCAAGCTGAAGCCAGTCAATCGCATGGATGGCGCTACGGTAACCGCCGGCAACGCATCGGGCGTCAATGACGGTGCAGCCGCCCTCATCATCGCCTCGGCTGCGGCGGTGAAGAAATACGGTCTCACCCCGATTGCCCGTATCGTTGGCGGTGCCACGACTGGCGTTCCCCCGCGCGTCATGGGCATCGGCCCGGCGCCGGCGTCGCAGAAGCTGCTTGCACGCATCGGCTGGACCGCCGCAGATCTCGATGTCATTGAACTCAACGAAGCCTTTGCCTCCCAAGGCCTTGCGACGCTCCGCCTGCTCGGGATCGCCGATGACGATCCGCGCGCGAACCCGAACGGCGGGGCGATCGCACTTGGACACCCGCTTGGAATGTCCGGTGCCCGCATTGCCGGCACGGCGGCCCTCGAACTGTCGCTGACAGGCAAGAAGAAGGCGCTGGCCACCATGTGCATCGGCGTCGGCCAGGGCATCGCCATCGCGCTTGAGAGCGTCTGAAATGGATGTGAAAAATACCCCGCAACTCCCCGAACGCGAAGCGATGGAATTCGACGTTGTGATCGTTGGCGCGGGTCCTGCGGGCCTTGCCGCCGCGATCCGTCTGAAGCAGGTGGAGCCGGAGCTTTCGGTCGTCGTTCTCGAAAAGGGTGCGGAAGTCGGCGCGCATATTCTCTCCGGTGCCGTGGTTGATCCGATCGGCATCGATCGGCTGCTGCCGGGCTGGCGCGAGGAGGAGGGGCATCCCTTCAAGACCGAGGTCAAGGACGACCAGTTTATGTTCTTAGGCCCGGCCGGCTCCATTCGCCTGCCGAATTTCATGATGCCGCCGCTGATGAACAATCATGGCAATTACATCGTCTCGCTTGGGCTGGTCTGTCGCTGGCTGGCGGAAAAGGCGGAAGGGCTCGGCGTCGAGATCTATCCGGGCTTTGCTGCAACCGAAGTGCTCTATAATGACGAGGGCGCTGTCATCGGTGTCGCCACCGGCGATATGGGCATCGAGAAGAATGGCGAGCCGGGCCCGAACTTCACCCGCGGTATGGAGCTGCACGGCAAATATGTGCTGATCGGCGAGGGCGTGCGCGGCTCGCTCGCCAAGCAGCTGATTTCCAAATTCGATCTGTCCCGGGATCGCGAGCCGCAGAAATTCGGCATCGGCATCAAGGAGCTGTGGCAGGTCAAGCCGGAACATCACAAACAGGGCCTCGTGCAGCATTCCTTCGGCTGGCCGCTCGGTTTCAAGACCGGCGGCGGGTCGTTCCTCTATCATCTGGAAGATAACCTCGTCGCGGTCGGCTTCGTGGTGCATCTCAACTACAAGAACCCCTATCTTTACCCCTTCGAGGAATTCCAGCGCTTCAAGACGCATCCGGCCATCCGCGAGACCTTCGAGGGCGGCAAGCGCATCTCCTATGGTGCACGCGCCATCACCGAAGGCGGCTACCAGTCGGTGCCGAAGCTCACTTTCCCCGGCGGCGCGCTGATCGGCTGTTCCGCCGGTTTCGTCAACGTGCCGCGCATCAAGGGCAGCCATAATGCGGTGCTGTCGGGCATGCTGGCGGCGGAGAAGATCGCCGCGGCGATTTCCGCCGGCCGCGCCCATGACGAGGTGGCGGAGATCGAGGCCGAATGGCGCGACGGCGATATCGGCAAGGATCTGAAGCGGGTCAGGAACGTCAAGCCGCTGTGGTCGAAGTTCGGCACGCTCATCGGCGTCGGTCTCGGCGGTCTCGACATGTGGACGAACCAGCTCTTCGGCTTCTCCTTCTTCGGCACGCTGAAGCATGGCAAGACGGATGCCGAGAGCCTTGAGCCGGCCGCAAAGCACAAGCCGATCGCCTATCCGAAACCGGATGGTGTGTTGACCTTCGACCGGCTGTCGTCGGTGTTTTTGTCCTCCACCAACCATGAGGAAGACCAGCCGGTGCATCTTCAGGTCAACGACATGGCGCTGCAAAAACTGTCCGAGCACGACGTCTTTGCCGGCCCTTCGACGCGTTATTGTCCGGCCGGCGTTTACGAATGGGTGGAGAAGGACGGCGAAGAAGTCTACGTCATCAACGCCCAGAACTGCGTGCACTGCAAGACCTGCGACATCAAGGACCCCAACCAGAACATCAACTGGGTGCCGCCGCAGGGTGGCGAGGGGCCGGTTTACGCAAATATGTAGGATATGCCACCATAAGTGTGCTGCAGACCGGGTTTTCTCCCTGAAACTCGCGGCCGGCGATGACCATGGAAAAGATGGCTTCAAATACTCTGTTCGGCTGCCGTCACGTAAAATCCATCCCAGGAACCCGTCAATGCTGACGGGTTGCATCAAAACCTTTGCCTAACGGCTCGTGAGCGAAAAAATCAGGAGCCGCGTCGGATGGTTGATCTGCAACCTGCGACAGCAGGTCCGCTACCACAACGCCGGCCAGAAAAATGGCAATCCCGTCCATCAGGTGATCCATGCTCTTAGGAACAGGGTCATCGGGGGCGAAAGGATCGGAAGAAGAATGTGCAGAAGACACGCTCGCCAAACTTTCTCAGTAGCTTATCTCGTTCGATGAGTTCATCGAATTCGCCGCTGCTGTCGGGCATGACCACGTCCCCACCCCTTTACTAGCGGGACGTCATGTAAGGGTACGCAAAAAATTAGACAACGGCAAAAGCAGCGGTGGCCAAAATCTCTTCACTATTTCCAAGGCCCAACGGATCGGGTCGACTGCATCGGCTGACAATGTCAACATGGCTTCGGTTCTTATAGGAGCTTTCCAGTGCCTCCAAAACCTCAAGGACGTGGTAAGCAAGTGCCGAATTCGCCCGATGGGGGCGATTTTCACGCATTGCGATCGCCATATCGATTAAACCCACGGCCCGATAATCTGCCACCTCCTGGCCCAGGATTGTCGTGCGGTTCGGCTGACCGAATGCGAAGTCTGATATTGGGATCGGCTCCCAGTCTCCACCGCGAAGCGCAACTTCCGGTGTACCACCAAAATGGTTTGGATCAGGGTTCTGTAGGCTACCTTCCGTACCGTAGATCTCAAAACGCGGACGTTTGCTGGCCCATATATCCCAGGACATCGTCAGGGATACATTGGCACCTGACGCAAACAAAAGGTTCCCGTTAAGCGTCGTGGGCACCCTGACATCAAAGACCACACCATTGAGCTTTTCACTTGTGATTGTCCGCTGCTCGAACGCACGGCTGGTAATTGCCGAAACTGTGGCGACAGGACCGAGCAGATTGACAAGTTGTGTAATGTAATAAGGGCCGACGTCGGCGTGAGGGCCGCCTCCCGGTTGATAGAAGAAGCGCGGATCGGGATGCCAATGCTCCATGCCGCGTGATGCGATCACCACGCTACCCCCTACGATCCGGCCAATTCGACCTTCATCAACAATCTGGCGGCATACCTGATGAGAAGCGCCAAAAAAAGTGTCGGGCGCGCACCCTACGCGCAAGTTTCTTCTGTCCGCCTCTCTGAGAACTGTGTCGGATTCGTATAGGGAAGCTGACAAGGGCTTTTCCGAGTAGACATGTTTCCCGGCGGCAAGAATATCGAGATCGACCGGTGCATGAGCTGTTGGGATGGTAAGGTTGACAACAATCTCGATCTCCGTGTCAGCAAGCAGTTCGGCGATTGTGACGGCCTGGCATCCGAACTCGGCCGCACGTTGCTGTGCCGCTTCGGGGAGAAGGTCCGCTATGGATTTAACTTTTGCAAATCGAGAATGAGCGACACCTTTCAGGTATGCGCCGCTGATGACGCCTGCCCCAATAATGCCAACGACAACAGGTTTCATTGTTGTACCTCCATTAAGCTGAAATATTGTATCTTCACGCAGATATTGCATGCTCGCTGGCCTCTGTTGAACACGGAAAGCCGGCGGCCGACGTCAATGGCGTGCATCATGCAGGGAAGGAATATCTGGCCGGTGCCGCCGATAGATAGAATTTTCAGCTCCACTGCTTTCCTTGATGATTTTCGCAGCATCTCATTTCAGTAACTTCCGCAGATCTGAGGAATCGCCGGCAAAGATCGTGGTCTTCCCTCAATTGGGGGAGTCCATAGGGCAGCGGCCCTATGCCTTCCATCTGGGACAATATGGCGCGCCACATCAGTCGACTGCTGCGCTCGAAGCGTGGCACACACTCACGAGTTTCATGCTGGGTAGCAACCCGAATGATAGCCGGCCGTGCGGATGGCCCGCTGGGGATCGTCACTTCCAGGCGCATATCCGCACCAATGACATGGGCTTCGAAGTGAGTGACATCGCTGCCTAGATCTGCCGACAGAATATTGCTGCCGTTTTGTAACGTGTATCCGCCCGAGGTGTATGTAATGCTGCTGTGGCCGTGAAATACTGCGCCCATTGCCCGCAACATCGCCACCTGCTCAAGGAGAGCTTGCAACACCTCCGGGCTCTCCATACGCACATGGCTTTCGCATATAAACGGTGCTTGGATAGGTCCCTGACCAGCATTCATCAACTTCGGCAGAAAAGAAAAAATAGGGCAAATAGGCAATCCGAGAGCGCCAAGATCGTCAAGCTCTTCAGGCGTCGCCTTCCAGGGTGTCGCCAGCACAATCAAACGAACATCCGACCTCGCCACCGTCGGGAAATCAACCTGACCGCCTGCAGTCAGTGCAATGTCGCCGTGAAGATCATCCGACCAGGCAAGGCTCAACGGGAGACTTGCCACCACAGAGCTTTGGACAATTCGAGCACTACCGCCTGTCATATCAACGATCTTTGCCTGCGTCATGATCGCTTTTCCATGAGGGTCTGAGAGATTTCAACGAGATCAAGTGCAAACGAAAGATCATCAAGCACAGTGTCGTTGGTAATGGGTTGCGGCATACCACCATCCACCACATCATGGATCTTACGCCAGAGAACCTCATAACCATTTTCTTCGAAATGGTATGCCCTTTCAAAATTCCTGCCGATCAGGCGAACACGAGAGGAACCACCGAGCACGTAAGACGGCGTAAATGACACCTTGAACTCATGATTTCTTCCAATTGCTGCCAAGCGCCAATGTGCGGGCCACTGGCCCGGCATGAACGCCGTCATAGTCATGCGCGTGCCTTTATGCGAAGCATGCAAGGCATAACCGTAAGGAAGAACGCCGTGGACATCATGCAAAGCACCTACCTGTGAATAGAAGTCGCGAATGAGTGGGATGTCGTGGACGGCAAGGCCAAGTAGCGCGGATTTGAGCATGCGCCGCCTGTATTCCGGCGTGTCCGTCGCTGGCTCCCGCCCGAGGGATGGCATGAATACCTCGGTAGATTGATCGATGAAGAGTGAATTGGCCGGAAGGCAGATGGAGGAACTGACAAGGCTAGCGGTTTCGCCCAGTTCGAACCATTCCTTAAGGCCCGCTCGACAGGCGGGATCGTAGGCGTGCATCGTCCCTACGAACAAAGCCACGCCATACTTCCGCAGAGCTTCTTCAATAGCTCTTTTTTCCTCGCGGTTCCAAGCGAGAGGCTTTTCACACAAGATCGCTTTCTTGCCTGCAGCACAGGTAGCTAAGATCTGCTCCGCGTGCAGTGTGCTTGGACTACATATCACAACTATGGCGACATCGGGATCGTCCAGGACCGGCGCGATATCGGTGGCGGCTTTGGCATCCACAAGGCCCGCAACCACTCCGGCCACGGCAGAGTCCACATCCATGACCCACCGGATCTCGAACCGGTCTCGAATCGAGGCAAGTACCGGCAAATGAATGGCTTGGGTAGCCTGCCCGGCACCCAAGAACCCGATCCCCAGGCGACAGGTCATGAGTGACGCCGTTCGTTCAGCTTGCGACGCATCCATTGGCCAGCGACCCGTGCGCTTTCCTCTACTGTTGGTTGATCAGCAATGTCGACTTCGACGACGAACCAGCCGTCAAACCCTGAAAATGCTGCCATCGCCCCGTCTAGATCGATTGACCCACGGCCCGGCTCTGTCCATATTCCTGCGGCACTGGCATCGAAGTAACTTTTTCCCGTTGCCCTGATTTCCTCTGCAACCGGCCAGCGGTAGTCTTTGATATGAACGGCGCCGATACGACCGGCATGACGCCTGAGGAAGGGCAAAAGATCAAAGCCGGCCCAACTCATATGGCCCGTGTCAGGCCCGATCAAAAGAATATCGCGACCAACATGATTCAAGATGAATTCAGTCTCCACCTCGGTTTCTATTCGCGTTCCCACATGGGGATGAAGACACGGAATCACCCCTTCTTCCACCATCGCCGCCGCAACCTTGCTTATGCCCTCGGCGATGTCGGCCAAAACCTTTTCGTCGCTTTTGACACCTTGAGCTGGGGTCTCGTTTCGTGCTGGCAATATACCTCTGGATTCGGCCAGGAATATCCGGCTAAGGCCGATATGGGCGTGATCGGCACTCAGTCTGCGTGCCGCCTCAGTCGTCTTTGAAAGTGTGTCTCTGTCAGTAAAATTCGCCGCGAAGTACCCCGGTGCCGGCACAAGTCCATATTCGGAAAGGAGATTCGAGTAAGCGGTTGGACTAAAGTTCGCAGGAATATCCGCATGGATGCCATCATATCCTGACCGCTGCACAACCTCCAGTATGTCACGAAGAGACGGAGCGAGTTCCGGCCTGAACCCTTCGCGGGTAAGAATATAGGGAAGTGGGTTGTAAGCCATTTGGCTGCGCATTGTTTTTCCTGTCCGTGGTGCCTTTGTCTGATTAACCCATACGGTTTCCCGTTTCGGCGTCGAACAGATGTGCTCGATTTAGGAAGGGTTTGAGATGAAGAGTCTCACCCGGCGCCACCAGAAGTCGTTCATGAAAAATGCCGACTAGTTCGCGACCCTTGATGCGGAACGTGACCTGGGTTTCTGAACCAGTAGGCTCGGTGACGGCGACCTCCGCGGAAAAGGAGCCGGGCGTTTCAGGCGCTACGATTTCAAGATGTTCTGGCCGAATACCGAGAACAATCTTGCGATCGTGTGTGTGGGATAGGTGAGGAACCTCGATCCTGGCACCTTCTTCGGTGGAAAATGTGCCCTCTTCGGTCATCGCTCCCTTGATGAGGTTCATGCCCGGTGATCCAATGAAGCTTGCGACAAAAAGGTTCCGGGGTTGGTCATAGAGTTCCAGCGGTGGACCCACCTGTTCAACATTCCCGCGATTCATCACCACAATTCTGTCGGCCATTGTCATCGCTTCCACCTGGTCGTGGGTCACATAGATGATGGTTGTGCCGAGCCTTTGGTGCAGTTCCTTGATCTCGCTGCGCATCTGCACGCGCAGTTTGGCGTCCAGGTTTGACAATGGCTCATCGAACAGGAATACGGCGGGATTTCGGACGATAGCCCGGCCCATGGCAACGCGCTGGCGTTGGCCTCCTGACAACTCTTTCGGGGTTCGGTCTAAAAGTTCTGTCAGGGCAAGGATATCGGCGGCCTTGGATACCGCCGCATCGATTTCGGATTTCGGTCTGCGCTTCAACTTAAGAGAAAATGCCATGTTCTCGGCAACCGTCATGTGCGGGTAAAGCGCGTAGGACTGGAAGACCATGGCGATGTCCCGACTCTTCGGGGGAAGATTGTTGACCAGTTTCGATCCGATTTTCATGGTTCCGGCCGTGATGGATTCCAGTCCGGCAATCATCCTAAGAAGTGTGGATTTACCGCATCCCGATGGTCCGACGAGGATAACGAATTCACCGTCCCTGACGTCAATGTCGACGCCATGCAGAACTTGTAGCGCACCGTAGCTTTTTTTGACTGAGTGCATGGAAAGAGATGCCATGTGACTAACCTTTCACGCCGCCGGCGACAGCGCCGTGCGCGATGAATTTCTGGACGAACATGAAGAGAACCAGGGTGGGCAGCATCATCAGGGTTGCCGCCGCCATAAGGCTTCCCCAGTCGGTGGAAAACTGATCCATGAACATTCTTATGCCGACCGGCAGGGTCATCGCATTAGATGTTCTTAGGAAAACATTGGCAACGAAGAACTCGTTATAGGAGAACAGAAAAGCAAAGATTGATGTTGCAGCGATCCCTGGCCCAGAGAGGGGAAGAACGATCCGTACGAAAGCCTCGATTGGCCCGCAACCATCAATCAATGCTGCCTCTTCCAACTCGCGAGGTATGGTGTCGAAGTAACTCCGTGCCATCCAGGTGATAAAAGGTAGATTCACCATGGCATAGACGATCATGACAGACAGCGGTCTGTTGATAAGGCCAAGTGGTTGGAAAATAAGGAAAAGCGGAATGAGCGCCAGAATGATCGGGAACATCTGGACCGCAAACAGTGCGGTGGAGTATCCCTGCAACAGTCCGTTGCGATAACGCGACAGGGCATAGCCACCCAGTACCGCCGCTGTCACGCTCACAACGGTTGATCCAAGGGAGACAATCATCGAATTCCGGAAATATTGGAAAAATGGAGTCTGCGTCAGTCCTCGGTAGTTGTCGAGCGAGAATACTGCGGGGATTACCTTGCGCGATAATAACATCTGCTCAGTCGTTTGAAATGAATTGAGCACCATCAGAATGATTGGCATATTCAAAAAAATGACGATGACGAGCATAACGGCAGATAGAGACCAGCGTTGCAGGGTCGTGGTTTCGTTCATAACTAACTCAACTCCTGCGCTGGAGACGGAGCAGGAAGAAAACCAGCACCATCAGGATGAACAAGGTGATAAAGGACGTAGCTGAACCCATGCCAACGTCGTTTCGTGCGAATGTGTAACGGTAAGCCAGCACGATGAGATTCTCAGTCGCGTTCGCAGGGCCGCCCTGAGTCAGTAGCCAAGGAGTGTCGAAATCGTTTACCGACCAGATGGTCATCAAGAGGCATAAAACGATGGATATATTTTTGATCTGTGGCAGGGTCACGTTCCAGAAAGATTGCCATGCCGTCGCGCCGTCGATAGCCGCCGCCTCATAGAGGCTGCGATCGATACTTTGCAGCGCGGCAAGCAATGACAGCATCATGAAGGGAAAACTTCGCCAGATCTTGATGACGATGACCAGCGTGATCGCCCAATTGCTGTCCGACAGGAAATAGATCGGACTTCCCCCGAATAGTGTCATGATTTGGTTGAACAAAGCCTTATCGTCGGCGACCATCCATCGCCACGCGACGATTGAGACCAGTGAGGGGACGATCCAAGGTAGCAGCAGCAAAACGCGAAACAGGGCTCTTCCCGGCATGTCTTTCTGCATGAGCAAGGCGAGTCCAAGGCCCAACACATAACATCCGAGAATATTGAAGAACGCGAAGATCAGGCTAAACTGCAAAGAGTGATAAAACGCAGGAGATGATAAAAGTTTGATATAATTGTCGATACCGACGAAGTGCCCTGCCTTCATCAATGATCCATTGGTGAAGCTGAAATACAGGCCTTGAGCCATCGGATAGGCGATGACCAGTACCAGGAGCAGCACGGATGGTGTCAACAGAATGGCGGGAGTCACGAATTCGGGTGCGACCATCTGCCTGGCGCGCATGCGCCAGGCTCCGGTTTCAACTTGATCAATAGCCACATTATTTCCCCAAGACTTCTTCGAGGTGTGATTGCGCTGTGCCAAGAGGGCCGTCCAATGGTTGTCCCTGCCAGATCGCCTGCACAAGGCTCCATAGAAAACCGTCACCATCAATCGTATTGAGTAATGGGAATGTGCCGCCCTTTGCCTGCGATAAGGTCTTCGCACCCTGAAGGTAATTGTCCTGCACGAACTTGATATCGGCATCGCCGGTAAAATGTGAATTGCTGGCGATCGATTGCCGGGCGGGCAGGTTGTTCACGTGACCGTCAGACCACAAAATCAAAGCGTTGTCCGACCACCACTTCATAAACGCCATTGTTTCGTCTGGATGCTGCGTCTGCTTGTACGCCATGATGTTGTTGACGAAATACAAACCTTGCACATCGCCATGAGGACCTTTGAGCGGCGGCAGGATGCCAATCTTCGATCTAGCGTCACCCGCTTGGCTTGCGGCCGTAGCACCAGCCAAAACAAACGTTGCTTCGCCGCGAAAGAATGCGCCCAGTGCGTCGTTGTTGGTGTACCCTGCGCTTGCGGGGTTGACCGAGCCGTCTTTGACCAGATCGGTAAGAAATTGAAGAGCTTCCTTACTGCGTTCACTGGTCAGACCGGCGGAACCATCTTTGTTGAAAAGACCTCCGCCATTTGCAATTGCAATATGAGATATCCAATGTGCACCGGAAGCGTCACCTGCAGCTACAATCCCAAATTTCCCGTTGCCGGTTGTTTTCTTGGCAGCGTCCCGAAACTCTTCGAAGGTGGCTGGCGGCTTGATATTCGCTGCCTCAAGTATGTCCTTTCGGTAAAGGATGACCTTCACGTTCAGGGCCCAGGGTAAGCCGACATAGTGATTGTCGTATTTCATTGCATCGAGAGCCGATGCCTTAAACTCGGAACTGCCGATTTTCTTCACAAGGTCATCGACTGGCAGAATGGCGCCTTGATCATAAAACTGAACCGCCTGGAAGCCTCCTCCCGTCGATATGTCGGGGGCACTGCCGGAGGCAATGGCAGTCACATATGTCTCGTACCAGTTAGACCACGGTACAGACCGATACACGACTTTGACGTTCGGATTTTCCTTGTTGTAGCGCTCCACCAAGGCCTGTGCGACAGCCGGGTAGGCCTTGTCGCCCCATATCATGTCCCAAAAATTCAGAGTAATCTGCTGCGCCGCGACCGGTGCGATGCTTGTTACAAACAATCCTGTGGCAAGAACGAGCGTCAACGCAGCCCGCCTCGACAGGCGGGCAGAGAATGTAGTCAACTCCATTTAGTAATCCTCCCAGAAACACGAAACAGAACACGACGGAGCCTTGCGGCTGTCGCAAGGTTGCGAAAACCCCCGTCCATGGAGTTGCCGGCACAAGTTCTGAATAGCTTGCTCCCCAAGCTGTTTTAGAGCGCCCTTTCTCCTCGCCATGTTCTTATGGTTACGTCACCACATTATGCTGTTCTTGGCAAGCCATTTCCGCTATAGGAATTCTGCTCAGCAGAAGATCGAGATACGGAAGCCTTTCGCAGAACGATATCCGTTGGAGAGGAGGGCGTGACCTCGATGGCATTTCAGTTGCAGGTCCTGACTAGCTTAGACAGGAAAAACAGACAAAAGATTTGGGATCATGACAAAAGCTAGGATTTCAGATGTCGCCAAGTTGGCAGGAGTATCGGCGAGTACTGCGACACGTGTCATACACGATAACGGGTACGTATCGACTGAAAACAGACGGAAAGTCCTCACGGCAATAGAGACTCTTGGATATCTGCCCAATCTCCAGGCCAGATCCTTGCGTAATCGGAGAAGCTACACGATTGGTCTTCTACTTTCCTCCGAACTGGCGAATCCCTATTTTACCAACGTTGCTGATGCAGTTCGTACCGCGGCACAAAAAAAGGGTTACTCTGTTCTGTCCATGAACCACGGTTATTCCGCAGAAGTGGAAGAAAGCACAATTCGCCAGTTTTTGGAGTACGACGTAGAGGCGGTGATTGTTTGTCACCCACTTGATGTCACCAATTTTGCGCCACTCAAACGAGCAAACATTCCTATCGTTCAGATAGAACGAAATCGTATCGAGAATACACATCAAATCGATATTGATCTTAGACCGGGCTTCAGTGAATGTATCGAGGACTTGGTGGCGCAAGGTCACAAGAAAATTGCCTTTATCGGCTGGAGACCGCTGCAGGACTATCGGGATCCGGATGTTGCTGTGACAGAACTAAAGCGGTCTAAGGGGTTTCAAACTGCGATTTCTCAGCACGGCCTTCGCTTAGAGGACTGCCCGGTCCTTCTTGGAAATTTTGATATAAAAAAAAGTCCTTCCGAGGTAGGAAAAGATCTTGCCGAAACGCTGCTCGGGGACAGATCTTCAGCCGTTACGGCGATCATGACCGGCTCAGACGTCTTGGCGGCGGGGGTATTGCAGGCCCTTTATGCACATCGGATACGTGTACCCAATGATATCTCCGTGATTGGCTACGACGACAGTATCGCATCTTGTTTATCTCCGTCGCTTACAACCATTGCTCAGCCATATATGGAAATTGCAAACGCGGCTTTCGATATCCTGGATCGGGATGACTCGGCGTCGGTCCAGAACGAACCGGTGAAAGTGACCATTGCGAATAAATTGATCAAAAGGAAATCCACGGGTCCAGTAAGACGACCCATCGCCAAACGCCTGTAGGACATTCAACCCTAAACTCGGATCAAGGAGAATAAGCACATCAAAAATAGGTCGATGGTAGATAAACCGTCCACGGCTAGCAATCTGCGACATTGGCTGTTTCTCAGTGCAAGCTTGTCGGACTGCGCGAAACATATCTCATTACTTCAAACCCGACATGACACCGTCTGCCGGCTTGTACCACCCCCTCGTTAAAATGGAGATCAGCTTGAATAGTGACGTTCCGTCCATATCCGAATTGCTGGAGCAACAAGAACGCTTGCAGATATCAAAATTCGACTATGCGTTTGCATGGGAACTCGGCAGTCGAATCTATCATTTGGGCCGAGCGGAAAAGCTTCCGATTGCAATTCAGATTAGGCATGGAACCGATATTGTTTTCTCCGCACTTGCTCCAGGAGCAACGATTGACAATTTTGACTGGGTCCGACGCAAGTGCGCTGTCGTGCATCGGTTCCATCAGAGTTCGCTTTATGTGCGATTACAGGCTGAGGAAAAAGGCTACGACTTCAACACGAGGTTCCGGCTTGCTGCCGCCGACTACGGCGCGAGCGGCGGTGCAGTTCCGATCCTCCTGAAGGGAGGCACGTTTATTGGTTCGGCCGGCGTGAGCGGATTGCCTGACGTACAAGATCATCTGCTCGTAACGGATTGCCTGTCGGAATTGATCAAAGCACAGTAAATTCTATAAATATCCCTCTATATTCTTGGAATTATCGCTCCTTTATCCTTGATAAAAAAGCCTACTAACCAACTCATTAAATATTGATGGAAGATGGAATGGTAAACTCTTCGGAACGTGGGATAGCTGAATTTCGCATTTCTCCCTATGGCAGGCAGCTATCGCCCACACAACGCTCAGTACTTTGTACTTTCGATATCATTACGGGAGAAAGACACGAACTCTTTGTGACGAATAGTCTTTTGGAGGCACCCAATTGGACACCTGACGGGAAGTTTTTGATCTTCAATGCAGGGGGACAGCTATGGCGGTTTCCGATTGCTGGATCTATTCCACAACTGATTGATACTGGCACGCTCTCAAACCTTAACAACGATCACCTTATATCTCCTGACGGAGAATGGTTTTACGTCAGCGCGAATGATGGGCATCTCTACAAACTGGATAGTGCTGGAGGCAATCCCGTCCGAGTGTCAAATACACATTCTGAGCCCTTTCGCTATTTTCTTCACGGTGTTTCACCTGACGGCACGGAACTCGCTTTCGTTGCAATTGAAGGCTCTGAACCTGCGGCCCGCAGAAATATATTCACAATTCCAGCCGATGGCGGAGAGGACAAACGACTTTCCGATACTGAAAAAGCCAATGACGGGCCTGAATATTCGCCAGACGGGAAATGGATTTATTTTAATTCCGAGTTAACGTCGAAAACACTTGGACATGCTCAGATTTTTCGCATGAAACGTGATGGATCAGGGATACAACAAATGACATATGATAATCGTGTCAACTGGTTCCCCCATATTTCCCCGGATGGAGAACACGTCGTGTTTCTTAGCTATCCGCCGGGAACGCGGGGCCATCCGGCAGACAAAGACGTTATTATACGCCTCATGAAGGCAGAGGGTGGTGAAATTCGGGACCTAGTGAGTTTTTTTGGCGGACAGGGAACCATAAATGTAAACAGTTGGGCTCCAGACAGCCGCACCTTTGCCTATGTGGAATACCCTGAGGCATCCGCGATCTAACTCAACTAGACTCGAGATTCTCGGGAAAGAACATCGTCCGATGGCGCGACGAGCAGAAGCTCAAGATTTCGCCTCTCTGGTCTAGCCCTGGGGTTCGCTCCATATCACCAAGGAATATTTCAACTTATGACATCTACTGAAAGCCGAAGAGCTGTATTCTGTGAGCAGGAAATCATGCGCACCGGACGACCTCACAAGTGGCGGAGCCAAACGTCACTACCCTGCGGTGGCCGGATCGATATAACGCAAGCCCCAGCATCCTAACGATCAGCTAGCGCTTGCCGGCAGGGGTTGGGGTTTTCGGCGGTTGATATCCTGCGGCGTCAGATCGGCGGTGATCTTCTTTAGAGGTTATTCTTATCGTGAGCACCTCATCGCTACGGGTCCTATTTTCAGTTGAGAATCTGGCGGGAAAAACAACAAACAAAACGACCCAGTTCTTAGAGCTCAGAGCGCGTGTCCGTGGGTGTAGCCTAATTCCGGCCCTGTGAAAGGCCAGCGAATGGGTCGACAGGCGACTGTCCACGAAAATCGATTTCTCGTGTCAACGCGCGGACTACCGCATTTTGTACATCATCAACGGCGGAATAGGCGTTGACCAATGTGGGGCATTCGGGAGCGTCGTAGAGATGATATGGACTTCCAAAGGATACCATCACAGCAGGAATGTCCTGCCACAACCGATAAAGGCTACTTGGGAAGGGCCCATGTAAGGCACCCCAATCTGGTTGCAGTCGGTGTAATTTACCTGAAAGTCCTTCTTCAGCGACCAGATAAAGAGCTATGTCGTATTGTTTGAAATCGATATCTGCACCAGACTTGTGAATGGTCACCTCGTAACCCCGCTTGCGAAATAGTTCTGCGACCTGCAATGGAGGCAAAACGCCGGAGGGGCTTAAGCGGTTTTCCACTTCCAGGATGAGTATGCGCGGATATTTCTCCAACGTCATGGGCAATAACTGCTGTTCGTCGCGCACCAACGTCACTGACTGATCGGCGATCTCTTTAGCCCACGACTGGTGCTCCAATAAGCTAACAGTGCTGAAATCCGTCAATTGTGTAGAAGAGTGAAGTCCGAGTGATGCTTTGAGAGCAAGAATACGCAAGACGGCCTCGTCCAACCGACTAATTGTAAGGATTCCCCGATCCAGGCCCTTCATCACAGAGTGAAAATCGTCTTCCAATCGGTCGGGAAAAAGCAGGATGTCGCAGCCGGCTTGTATGCACGCCGGCATCAAATCAGCGCGTTTGCCTTGTGAAAGAAAACCGACCATAGGTGCGGCATCTGACACAATGAGGCCTCGAAAGCCAATTTCCTGCCGAAGCAGCTTCAAAAGATCTGGATCCAGGCTCGCGGCCCTTCCGGGGGAGCTCTGAAAAGCAGGAAGAGCAATGTGACCGGCCATAATTGTTTTGACGCCGGCATCAACGACCTGACGGTAAACTTTCCCAAACGTGGCGCGCCATTCATCCGCATGAAGACTATTCACCGTCGTGACGTAATGCTGGTCGCGCTCGTCTAAACCATCTCCGGGCCAATGCTTGGCGCAGGCTGCCATGCCATGTCGTTGAATCGAATGGATATAACGCTCGGCGGCACTGGCAACAGCAGGAGGTGTCGAACCGAACGAACGCGTATTGACGACGGAACTGCGAAAGTTGAAGTCGATATCGACGACTGGCGTGAAGGTCCAATTGAATCCGCACCATCGTCCTTCTATCGCAGCAATTTCTGCCATGCGCTCGATCGCTTTCATATCTCCCGTCGCAGCTACGCCCATCTGATTGGTTAACCGCGTACCATCGACAAAGCTTCCCTTTTCGGAAAACTCAAGGTCTGCTGAAAAAAGCAATGGCACGCTGCTTTTTCCATTGAGATACTCTGCGTTCGCGCGAAGAATATCGCGCGGTCGAGACGGCATTCGATGAATACCCCCCACTTGCATGCGAAGCAATTGTTCCATAGCTTCGGTAGACAAATCGCGAACGAGCGGCAAAAACGTTTGCCCGACCTTTTCCTCGGTTGTCATCTGGGAAATTGTCTTAAAGACCCAGTTTATCCCTTCGCTGTCAAGATCGAAAGGCTTTCCAGCTAGTATCGTACGCCAGTTTTCAAAGTTCATGGACATGATGATCCGGTTTTTCATAAGAAAATGGTAAAGGTGGAAGAAAATCAAGGCCTTTTAGCCGGAATATCGAGAACTAGTATCTCGTAATATTGTCGCTCCAAATGGAACTGGTCTATATTTTTTGTTGGCCTGTTGTTGCTAATTGTCGTTCGGCTGTGGACCATCGTAGCCCTCGACTACGACGACATCCGCCTGCGAGATGTTTTCCCGCAGCGCCTTAGCCTTTGCATATTCCGGGGAGTTGCGCGCAACCAGCGCTGTCTCGTAGTCGGCGAACTCGACAACGACGATCCGGGATCTTGCTTTCCCCTCGACCGTGGTCGCGGTTCCGCCCCGCACGACGAACCGGGCACCGTATTTCTTGTATGTGTTCGCGGTCTCCGCGACATAGGCCTTGTAGGCTTCAGGGTCGTCGACGTCGACCATTCCGATCCAATATCCCTTTGCCATTGATATTCCTCCTTCGATTTTGAAGGTGAAGCTTCGCCGCTATGGCCGTTCTCCACCTGATTTTCATGGGACGAGGACGAAGCAACCCGCCGCGCGACCCTCGAGTTCACGGTGCGCCTGGGCGGCGTCCTGTAGGGCAAACTCCTTGATCGGCGGGTTCCGGATCGCTCCGTCCTTCAAGAGCGCATAGAACTCTTTGATCATCGCGTCCCGCTTTGCCGGCGTCGAAGCATAGTGAGGCATCATAGGGCGCGTTGCAAACAGCGAGCCGCGCTTGGCCAGTTCGAGCATACTGAAACTCTCGACCGGGCCTGAAGCGTTACCGTAGCTGACGAACATGCCGAGCGGCTTCAGGCTGTCGAGGGAGCCGGTCGCCGTCGTCTTGCCGACACCGTCATAAACGACGTCGCAAAGCTCGCCCCGGGTAATTTCCCTGACACGATCCGCGAAGTTCTCGCGCGAATAGTCGATCACTTCGGCGCAGCCGTTGTCACGGGCGACCTGCATCTTCTCCTCGGATCCTACTGTCCCGATAACGGTCGCGCCGATATATGCGCCCCATTGCGACAGGATAGTACCGACGCCGCCAGCGGCAGCATGGACCAACATGACCGTGCCGGGTCCGGCCTTGTAGGTCTGGCGAAGGAGCATCTGGGCGGTGAGTCCCTTCATCGTCAGCGCAGCAGCCGCCTGATCGCTCACCCATTCCGGCACCCTGATGGCCATGTCCCTCGAGATGAGACGTTCGGATGCGTAACCTCCGCCTTCCATCGTCGAATAAGTGATCCTGTCGCCGACGGCGAAGCCGGACACGTTTGAACCGAGCTCCACGATTTCTCCGACCGCCTCCTGTCCGATGATGAAGGGCAGGGGCCTTGGATAAAGACCCGACCGAAAGTAGGTATCGATGAAATTCACGCCGCACTGCGACTGCCTAATCCGTAGTTCGTCCGGACCCGGCGCTCCCACCTCAACATCTTCGTAAGATAGAGCCTCCGGACCGCCAACGCGGTGAATGGTAACGACTTTGGCCACGAATGTTTCCTCCCTGGGATTTGCGCGCAGTGATAGCGCGGAGTGATTAACTTGTTGTGGGGTCGTTCGACCGTGAGCAGCAGCGTTACGGCTGTTCTCCCATACTCCGAACGGCGCCGGCGAGACGCCGAACGCCTTCCACGAGCTTCTCGGGCGAGTTCAGTGTGAAGTTCAGGCGGATGGCGTGACGATTCTTGCCCCAAGGATCGAAGACGCTGCTTGGACCGACGAGGACACCCGCCTCCATACCTTTCGCAACAAGATGGTCGGTGTCGATTGAGGTGTCGCGTGCTGTCGCCCAGACGAACATGCCACCGACCGGCACCTCCCATTCGAACCACTCGGCCAAGTGTTCGGTCATGGCCGCGCAGAGAGCGTCACGACGCTCTCGGTAGAGCTGGACGATACCCGGTCGCATCCGCTCCACCAGACCGTCCTGCATCGCCGCAAGTCCAACGCGCTGATTGAGGCCGCTCGAGCAGAGGTCCGTCCCCTGTTTGGCAGTGGCGAGCGCACGGATCACCTCCGGCGCGGCAATGATCCAGGCGATACGCAGGCCGGGAGCCAGCTCCTTCGAAAAGCTTCCCATGTAGATGACGCGGCCGTCGTAAACTTCGCCTCGCGACGACCGCGCCGAAAGCTCGATCAGGGTCGGCAGTGGCTTTCCGTCATAAAGCAGGACTCCATAGGGATCGTCCTCGACTAGCCACACGCCCGTCCGATGTGCTGCGTCGACGATGGCCTCGCGCGCGGAAAGATCGACCAGCTTGCCGGTCGGGTTCGAGAAATTGGGCACGGTATAGGCGAACTGCGCGCCCGCAAAGGACGCGCCAAGATCGGCTTCGCTATTTCCGAACACCACATCGCGGTAGTGCGGCTCCCGGGGCCGCCAGGCATCCATTGCGCCGACATAACTTGGGAACTGAGCGGCAATGATTCCGCCAGGTTCGATCAGCGTCTTGCCGATGATGTCGAGGCTCTGGGTCCCGCTCGCGGTAATCAGGACATTCTCGCGGCGCAGATGCAAATCCTCTGAGTTGAACCGGGCAGCGATCGCGTCTCGCAGTTCGGGCAGACCATCGGTCGGGCCGTAGCCGAGACATTCGTGAGGATGGTCGAGGATCACCCTGCGAGAGAGATCCGCGAGTTCAGCGCTCGGGAAGGTCTCCAGCGCTGGCAGGCCGCCGGCGATATTGATCAATCCGGGGATGCGCCCCGCTGCAACGAAACGGCTAGTTAGGTCGTTCGTCTTCATCAGCCAAGGGCAAAAGGACGGCGGTGAAATGATGCCGTGGGTGGATTTCAGGGCCAATCTGGTCATGGCAATACTCTCCCGGAGCCGCTTGGTCAGGCCGATATTACTTCGATGTTTTGGTTGCCGTTGTTCGACCTGATTGGCGGTTCGTGGAACTTCGCCAGAAGATCCGGCCAATCCTTGTTGAACTTCTCGAAACCCTGCTCCTTCACCGGGCCGAAGCCGCGCACGGCGCTCGGCGCAGTCGCAAGCGCCACCGCCTGTGCATGGTTCTCCTTCTTGAGGCCAACTGCGATCAGGTCGAGCGCTGCCTCGTAGCAGGCAATGAGCTCGCGCTCATGCTTCCGTTCGGCAGAGTAGCCAAACACGTCGAGCGGGGTCCCCCTGAGCGACTTGGCTTTCGCCAGCACTCGGAACAGGGATAGCGCCCAGGGCCCGAACGCGATCTTTCGCGGCCGTCCCGTGTTCCTATCCTTGCGGGCGAGCAGCGGCGGCGAGAGGTGGAATTTGAGCGTCGGCTTGCCGTCGAATGTCTGTTCAAGCTCGCGGCGGAATTCAGGGGCCGTGTAAAGCCGCGCAACCTCATACTCGTCCTTGTAGGCAAGGACGTTGGCGTAGTGGATCGCCACTGCCTTCGTGAGGCGGTCGGAGTCGGAGACAGCGCGCTCCGCGGCACGGATCCGCTCGACCCGCTCGCGATATTTCGCGGCGAGCTTCGCATCCTGGTAGCCTGTCAGGTGCCACGTGCGATGATCCAGGATCTCGTCGAGGCTCAATTCGGCGGCAGGCTTCTTGCGACCCTCGGCGAGCATTTCCGCGACGCGGTCAGGATAGGCGGCTGCAAAGCGGCCCCATTCGAAGGCGGCAAGATTGAAGTCGACCTGCACACCGTTCAGCGTGATCGCGTCGCGGATCGAAATCTCGGTGATCGGCAATGCTCCTTTCTGCCAGGCATAGCCGACCATCATCATGTTCACCGCGATCGCATTCCCCAGCGTCTTCATGGCGAGTTGCTGGAAATCCACGAAATCGGGTGCGTGCAGCCGCTCGCTCAGGCGCTTCACCATCAGGTGCTGCCGGAAATCGAAATCCCGGTTGGCGATGAAGCCAGCAACCGGCGTGACATGGGAATTCACCACGCCATAGGCCCGTTTCTCGTCGAAAAGCTCAACCGATGTCGGGGCGGTCGCCACGACAATGTCGGGGGCGAGCAGAAGATCCGCCTCACCGGTCACGACACGTGGTGAGCGGACTGCCTCGACCTCCGATGAGATTCGCACGTGGTTGGTGACGGCGCCGCCCTTTTGCGCCAGACCAGCCATGTCGAGAACCATGGACGCAGAACCGTCCATGTGCGCGGCCATGCCGAGAATGTGGCCGACGGTCAGAACACCGGTGCCCCCAACGCCCGTCACCACGATGTTGAACGGCTCGGGCGTTACGGCTCGCACCATCGGCTCCGGTAGAGCTGTATCAGGCCCTTTCGTGCTGCCCGGCGTCTTCGGACGCGCTCCGGCGACCGTCACAAAGGAGGGGCAGAATCCCTTGAGGCAGGACAGATCGACATTGCAGACCGACTGATTGATCTCGCGCTTGCGGCCCATCTCCGTCTCGAGCGGCTCGATGGCGACGCAATTGCTCTGTACCGAACAGTCACCGCATCCCTCACAGACGGCGGAATTGATGAAGGCGAACTCGGTCGGTTTCGGCAGCGTGCCGCGAGCCCGCTTGCGGCGCACTTCCGTCGCGCAGCCTTGGTCATAGATGATGACGGTGCATCCCGGCACGTCACGAAGGTGCTTTTGCACGGCATCCAACTCGTCGCGGTGCTTGACGACGGTTCCGGACGCAAGGGTGTTCTTGTCGAACGCCTCCGGGGTGGCGGATACGAGGTAGATCTCTTTTACACCTTCAGCAGCCACTTGGTGGGAGAGCGTCGGCACGTTCAAGGTCCCATCGAAGGCCTGCCCGCCGGTCATGGCGACGGCATCGTTGAACAGGATCTTGTAGGTGATGTTCGCATTCGCCGAGACCGCCTGTCGGATCGCCAGAATGCCGCTATGGAAATATGTCCCGTCGCCGAGATTGACGAAGATGTGCTTCTCGTCGGTGAAGGGAGAGGCGCCCACCCAAGTCACGCCTTCCGAACCCATATGGGTGAAGGTTTCGGTACTCCGGCCCATCCACTGGACCATCCAGTGACAGCCAATGCCCGCGAGGCCGCGGCTTCCTTCTGGCACCTTCGTCGAGGTATTGTGCGGACAGCCGGCGCAGAAATATGGCAGGCGTGACACCGGCGCCTCATATTGCTCGATATCCTTGCGGCGGCCGGAAAGAGCGTCGGCGCGAGAGCGGATGCGGCTGATGATATCATCGGGCATTCCCATCAATTCCAGCCGCGCGGCCACCGTTCTGGCGATCAGTTCGACCGAGAGATCGCCGTATCGGGGCAGGAGCAGTTCACCCTTCTCGTCAGTCTTGCCGACGACGCGCGGCCAGGTGTCGCGCCGCTGGTTGAAGAGTTGTTGCTTGATCTGGTGTTCGATAATCTCGCGGCGCTCCTCAACAACGAGGATTTCTTCGGCCTCCGGCACAAAGCGCTCGACCGTCACCGGATCGAGCGGCCACGCCATACCGATCTTCAGAACGGAAATGCCGATCAGGGCGGCGATCTCCCGATCGATGCCAAGCAAAGTCAGCGCCTCAAGCGCCTCCTCATGCGCCTTGCCCGACGCGACGATACCGAGCCGTGTGCGGGGTGATTGAAGCGTCACCCGGTCCACCCCATTGGCCCGGCCGAAGGCCGTTGCGGCGTCCAGCTTGTAGAGATGCAGCCTGCGGTCCTGGCTGACACGATCGTCGGGCCAGCGAAGGTTCAGGCCGTCGGCCGGCATCTCGAAATCGGTCGGCAGGATGAGTTCTCGGCGTTCCCCAGCAAGGTCGACAACGGCATTCGCCTCGACTGTGTCGGCGATCACCTTCATACCCACCCAAGCGCCCGAATAGCGCGACATTCCGATGCCGAGCAGGCCCATGGTGACGATTTCGTCAGGGCCTGAGGGAATGAGTACCGGCATCATGGCCGCCATGAGGGCCTGGTCGCTCTGATGCGGCAGAGGCGAGGACTTGCCGCCATGGTCGTCACCGGCCAGACAGAGAATGCCCCCATGCTTTGACGTACCGGCCGCATTACCGTGTTTGAAGACGTCGGCGCAGCGGTCGACACCTGGACCCTTCCCGTACCAGATGCCGAACACACCATCCTTCTTGGCACCAGGCGACAGGTGCAGTTGTTGGGAACCCCAGATGGCGGTCGCCCCTAGCTCCTCGTTGACTGCGGGTCGGACGACGATCTCATAAGGGTCGAGATATTTCTTCGCCTTCATCAGCGTGGCGTCGTAGGACCCGAGTGGCGAACCGCGATAGCCGGAGATGAACCCGGCGGTGTTGAGGCCGCGCGCGCGATCGTTCTGGATCTGGACGATGGGCAATCGGACTAGGGCTTGGACTCCGCCGAGAAAAATACGCCCGTCCGTGCGGGTGTAAGCATCGTCGAGCGCTGCCTTGGTCTTCGTCTGCGTAGCATTCTCCCGGAGAGCAACAGGCCCTTGTGTCATGACTTCCCTCTTTTTGTTGTATTCGGTACTGTCGAAATGTCAAAGTGCAGGCCGTTCGCCGCTCTCCCCAGATGCGTGCTTGCCGGACGGATTTCAGGCCGGCGGAATGCTCACGGTGTATCGAAGGGATGCAGCCAAACCTGATCAGAACAGCCGGTCAAGCCAGCTATATGGGTCGGGGGCTCGCCCGAACTGGATATCGGTCAGGGCCGCTTTGAGGCGTTGGGTGATCGGGCCAGGATTGCCGTCTGCGATTGTGAAGTCGTGGTTGCGACCCTTCACCTTGCCGATCGGCGTCACCACAGCGGCCGTCCCGCAAGCGAAGGCCTCCGCCACCCGACCGCTTCGAGCATCATGCTGCCACTGGTCAATCGTATAGGCCTCTTCCCGCACCGTCAGACCCATGCCGCGGGCGAGGGTAATAAGGGAGTCGCGGGTGATGCCCGGAAGGATCGTGCCGCTGAGCGGTGGTGTCTGCAGCGAGCCGTCGTCAAATACGAAAAAGATGTTCATGCCACCAAGCTCTTCCACCCAGCGCCGCTCGACGGCGTCGAGGAAGACGACCTGTGCGCAACCCTCCCGCTGCCCTTCGGCTTGAGCGGCAAGGCTTGCTGCGTAGTTGCCGCCACACTTGGCCGCACCCGTCCCGCCGGGAGCCGCGCGCGTGTAGTTCTCCGAAACCCAAAGCGTGACCGCCGGCGCGCCGCCCTTGAAATACGATGCGACAGGTGAGGCGATGACGCAAAACAGATACTCGGCGGCTGGCTTTGTCTCCAAGGCAACTTCCGTTCCGAGCATGAACGGCCGGAGATAAAGCGAAGCTCCCTCCGAGGACGGTATCCAGTCGCGGTCGAACCGCACCAGCGCGCGACAAGACTCCACGAATAATTCTTCAGGCAATACCGTCATCGCGAGGCGGTCGGCGGAATTGCGGAAACGGCGCGCATTGGCGTCCGGGCGAAACAGTGTCGCCCCGCCATCTGGCAGGCGGTAGGCCTTTAGGCCTTCAAAGATCTCGGGAGCATACTGAAGTGCAATGGTTGCAGGATCAAGCGCGAGCGCCTTGCGTGGCTCGATCTTCCAATTGTGCCATCCCTTGCGCGATGAGTATTTGATCGTCACCATATGATCGGTGAAGACCTTGCCGAAGCCCGGATTCTGCAACAAAGTATCACGTTCCGCAGGTGATACTGCATAAGGATGTTTTTCTACATCGAAAGTCAGTACCCCGTTTTTTTTCATTAATGTTCCCTCATCAGCGGCTTGTGAATGCGCTCAAGAGATTCATACAGGAGAACGCTTGGCATTTGGTGGCTATTATGCTCGAAATAATTTCATTATTGGCATTGGACGACGAGAATTCAGAAATCCTGGCAATTCAATGCCTCATTGAGAGAGGGGTAATCCATTGAGTAAGTTGGACGATGTCGATCGGCGGATACTGCGAGAGCTGCAGAAAGATGGCCGCATCCAAAACACGGAGCTCGCCGAACTGATCGGGCTCTCGCCGTCTCCCTGCCTGCGGCGCGTGAAGCAGCTCGAGGAAGCGGGCATCATCGAGCGTTATGTCGCTCTTCTCAACGCTTCGAAGATCGGCATGGGCCTCACTGTCTTTGCACGGATCTGGCTGACCAGCCAAGACGTGGACACGGTCGATCATTTCACCGAAGAGGTGAAGCGCTTACCACAGATCGTGGAATGCCATCTGATGGCCGGGGATTGCGACTTTATCCTGCGCGTCGTTGCATCCGATCTTGAAGACTATCGTCGATTCCAGATCAATCACCTCACGCGCATCAAGGGTGTGCAAAGCGTCAAGACGGAAATTCCGATGCAGAGGATCAAGCTGACATCAGAGTTACCGATATGAACTGTCGGGCGGGAGACAGCGTAGTTTGTACCGCTCAAATGTCGGAGCCCGTCGCCAATCTCGCCCGAGTCGATCGCAACATCCTCGCTCTGCTGCAATTGAACGGCCACATTCACTATATGGAGGCAGTCATACTATCACCCCGGTAGCAGGTGGCGCAGGACGCCGGCGCTGGCGACGCCAATCAGCACCGTGGGCAGCAACGGCAAGCGACTAGCGGCAAAAGACGTGAGTGCCAGCGAGGCAAGGTCCGCCGAATGGCCGGTTGCGAAGTGCGGCGCAATTACCGAAATCAGGACGCAACCTGGCGCAATATCCATCACGCGACGAAGACGCGGAGAGAGCGTCCGGTTTCCAAGAACGAGATAACCGCCGACACGAGTGAGCCAGGTCGCGATGGCCATCATCAAGATTGCTGCGAGTGTTAGGGGCGCGATGGTCATGAACGAGCTCCGAACCATGCGACCGCGACGCCGGAAATTACACCCGCCGGAACGTACCATGCGCCCGCGAAGGCGAGATCGACCGCAACGGCGACGATAAGGCTGACTAGCCAGGGGAGGGCAGCGCGGGTTCCTTTCCACATCCCTGCCAGAAGGACAAAGAAGACTGCAGGAAAGGCCATGTCGAATCCATAGGCGGTGATATCGCCGAGGACGGGACCAAGCTGCGCGCCCGCGGCCGTAAACACAACCCAAGTGCCGTATAGGCCAACAGACACGCCCATGAAGTAACCGAGGCTGAAAGCGGCCCTCTTCTCGCACTGACGCTCGCGCTTCTTTACATCCGCAAGGCTCATGGCCCAGCTTTCGTCGCACATGAAGAACAGGACAGTCAGCGCTTTGCGACGGGAGAGATGGCGAAGATAGGGAGCGAGTGCTGCCCCCATCAGCAGGTGTCGGCTGTTGACCAGAAGCGTTACGCCAACGATCAGCAACAGATGCGGCGGCGAGGTCCAGAGTGCGATGGCAGCGAACTCCGAGCCGCCACCAAAATTGAGACCTGTCAACAGCGGTACTTCAAGGCCGCTAAGGCCCCTTGCTGTCGCTTGCGCGCCAAGAACGAGGGCGAAGGGCACAAAGCCGATCATAACCGGCAGCGAATCCCGCAGTCCCCGATGAAATTGTGAAGGAAGAGAGCCCGCGATGGCTTCCATCTCGGTCGAGATACTCATTTTTAAGTCCAGACATGACAGAGTTGTTTTGTGGGGTTTTTACGCCACGTTCTGCGGCATTTGGTTGCGAAGTTAACCAAATATTGAGGTCCAGGCGGCATTGAAAGTGCCAAACAACGCCAGTGTTGGAATCTTATGCCCCTTTTGTACTGGTAAGGGCGATACGGCCAAGCGAAGCAACAATCCGCTTGTTGCTTGGGAGGCCTCGAATATTTCGAATCTTTGTCAGCCCTTCGGCTTTGGCTCGGGTTGACCGCAGACGTTAGGGGCGGACCGCCCTCGAACTGGAAACTCTCTGCATTGGCGGTGGGCGAGCGCGCCATCACATTGTTTTTCATCATTGCTGGCGGCTCTACGCATTTCTCAACATGGGACGCACTGACCACTGTCACAACTGCGTGAGGCCGGCGATAAAAATGGACATTGTGAAGCCAATGCCAGCAAGCATGCTCGCGCGGACGAGCTGACGCCAAGAGCATTCCGCTGGCTTGACCGCGATGACGACGCTGGCATTAGCGAGAGCGACAGCACGAGATCGTTCGACCAGGCCCCGGCATGGCACAGCAGACGGTCTATCGGCGGCTCCAAGCGATCGTGGGTTATGTCGGAGCGCGCAAGGCTGGCGTCGAGGATCCGTGTCGTAACACGTCGCCGCCATGGGCGTCAGACAGCACGATCAAATTGACCCGAGCTGGAGCGCGGTGAGGTCAGCAGGCGGGGGGCGGGATGAACAGGGGCACCAAGACATCGGGGAGCGGGTCATCAGCTTGACATGCGCGTCCCAAAATTCCTCAGTGGTCCTGGTGCGTTCCACTAGCTCGGCGGCGCGCAGTGCCAAGTCACTACCTGTCAGCGGTCGGTGGCGAAAGACGTAGCGCAACCGCTCGCTGAGCTCATCGCGGGCCTCGGCGATGTGCTTATTGGCTGCCCGGCAATAGGGACAGGCATAGCTCCCCTACTCGGCAAGCGTGATCTGTGCACTGTCGAGATCAAAATATGATCGACCACATCAGCAATCAAGCGATCCAGTCGATTGGCACTCCGCCTGCGACATTTCAGCGATCCTTTTCTCGTTCGACCGATACCGTTGCGGGCCCGCAATCGGCGCCAAGGAAGGAAGCCGATGTGAAACTGTCCTCATTACGACCATCGATTCCCTCGGGACTCCTCAGGTATTGCGTTGTCCCGAGAGAAACAGACGATAAGCGGGATTCTCTGTTTCCTCCCAGTATGGATAGCGAAGCGCATCGAGCGCACTGACGAAGCGGGCCCGCTCGCCGGGGTCCACTTCCACGCCTGCCAAGATACGCCCATAGTCGGCGCCGTGGTTGCGATAGTGGAACAAGGAGATATTCCACTCCGGGGCAAGGCTTTCGAGAAACTTCATCAGCGCACCCGGACGCTCCGGAAACTCAAACCGGTACAGCAACTCATTCTGGAGATTTGGCGCACGACCGCCGACCATGTAGCGGACGTGTGTCTTGGCCATTTCGTTATCGCTTAGGTCAAGGATCGGATAGCCTTCATCTTCGAGAAAGGCGATGACCTCCTTTTTCTCGGTCTCTCCGCGCGAGAGTGCAATTCCGACAAAAAGCTGCGCCGGCATAGAACCGTTTGCATAGCGATAGTTGAACTCGGTCACGGCCCGAGACCCAAGAATCCTAATAAAACGCCGGTAGCTGCCGGGCTTTTCTGGAACCGTCACTGCGAGAAGAGCCTCGCGGTGCTCACCGACCTCTGCCCGATCGGCGATCGTACGAAGCCGATCGAAATTCAGGTTTGCGCCGCTGTTCACAGCAATGAGACCACCGCTCCCAATCCCTCCCCGTTCGACATAGGCTTTGAGGCCGGCAAGAGCCAACGCACCGGACGGTTCTGCTATCGACCGCGTGTCATCGAAGATATCCTTAATCGCCGCGCACATCGCATCGATGTCGACCGTAATGATCTCGTCGAGCAGGTCATTACAGAGACGGAAGGTCTCGGTGCCGACCCTTCGAACCGCCACGCCGTCCGCGAAGAGGCCTACCTGGTCTAGGAGCACCGTTTCGCCAGCCGAGACAGCCGCAGCCATCGACGCCGCGTCGGATGGCTCCACGCCGATGACTTTGATCGACGGACGCAGGAACTTGATAAAAGCAGTGACGCCGGCAGCAAGCCCGCCGCCACCGATCGGAACGAATACCGCCTCGATCGCATCCGGATGCTGCCGCAGGATTTCCAGCCCGATCGTTCCCTGGCCGGCTATAACGTCGGGGTCGTCGAAAGGATGAACGAAGGTTTGGCCTCGTTCAACTTCCAACTCTCGCGCCCGAGCCTGCGCATCATCGAACGTATCGCCATGCAACACTACGTCGCCGCCGAGGCGCTTGACGGCCTCGACCTTAATGGTAGGTGTTGTGCGAGGCATCACGATCGTCGCCGGAATTCCGAGCTTGCCAGCAGCGAGGGCAACGCCTTGCGCATGATTGCCAGCCGATGCGCAGATCACGCCGCGTTCTCTCGCGCGCGGATCGAGCTTGACGATCTTGTTGTATGCGCCGCGAAGCTTGAACGAGAAGACGGGCTGTAGGTCCTCACGCTTCAGAAGGACAGGCCTCCCAAGACGTTCCGAAAGGCGCGTCATCGGCTCAAGTGGGGATTCGATCGCGACGTCGTACACGCGGGCGGTGAGGATGCTCTGCGCGTAATCGTTCAATGTTGGTCCACTGTTACTCATCTGTTCTCGCTTTCTACTTGTCATAACGCCGAACGGCGCTGCGTGATCGGAGACTGGGCCAATCCCTATCTGACCATGACTTTCACGGTCGAAGCGCAGATCGTCCGCGAGCTCCATCGGTTCCTGGTGAATGGGCCTTCCACATCGGCTCCAAGCCAGTCCTCTGGTCGAGCGCACAGCGCCGGCCGAAGCAGAGGTCGAGTACCACGAGCACACATCGTATGCGGTGTTCGTGACGTTCCCCGTCGTCAAACCGTCGACGGGATCTGGTCGGGTTGCGGACCGTCATAGCCTTCGGCAACCACGATATCAGCCTTTGAAACGTGGACGCGGAGTGCCTTGGCATCCGCATACTCGGGCGAGTGGTAGCAGTCGAGCGCGCTTTGATAGTCAGGGAATTCGATAACCACCGTCCGGGATCGAACCGTTCCTTCAACATTGGTCGCAGCGCCGCCTCGCACCATGAAGCGAGCGCCGTATTTCCTGAGCGGGACCGCATTCGCCGTCACATAAGCCTTATATGCCTCGATATCGTCGATATCGACCAATGCGATCCAATAGCCTTTTGCCATTCGAATTCCTCCCTTAGATTGGCGCTAATTGCAGGGCTCCCGTCAGACTGAGGCCATGGCTGGCCGAGGCGTACCGCAGTTATCTCATCGATAGAATCGGGACCTGCACGACTGAGAGGTAGCTCAACTGCCGTTCCGCTTGGGGACCCCTTCCGGCGGCAGATCGACACTGCCGAGATCCCTCTGAAGCTGGTTGATATAGTGGACAAACGCCACGCGATCGTCGAACGAGAAGTGGGACGTCGCCTGGTCGTAAAATTGATAGATTCGTTGAAGCGTCTCTTTCCAGTAGTCCTGGCCACGCGGAGTGAGCTGGACGAGACGCGCGCGCTTGTCCCCGTTGCCGGTGACTCGCTGCACAAGGCCATCCCGCTCGAGGCGCTTGATAACGCCATCGAGATTCTGCCGCGTCACGACGAGGTAGTCACCGAGCTGCCCGAAGGGGATGCCGTCCGCAAACCTCTCCTGAGAGAGGGCGCCGAGGACGGCCCACTGCACCGTGGTGATACCGAGCTGCTGGACGGACTTCCGTTGCAATTCGTTGGCAAGCTGAAAGAGCCGGAAGAACATGCGGTTATTGAGTTGGTCATTGCCGGCGTTGCGTGTCGGCGTCCGCTGCGGAGCGACATGATCATCGGGTTCAAAGGCATCATCCGACTGTCGCCGACGATGAGCCGGAGAAGATGTGTGGTGCGGTCCAGCCATTTCGTTTTCCGATACTCCGTCGAAATCATACCGTTGGAGCGCTGGCGCCCTTCTGGTCTTCAAATTTCTATTAGTCACAATGTCCGCCTTCCACTATATCCGTCGTCTGAAGCTGCAGAAACCTGCCCGTATATTCTTACAAATCTTACCGAGCGCCGTATCCTGTATCATCCTCCACACCGTGCAGGAACTCAGCCACTGCATCGAGTGTGACCTGTTCGGCGTCAATATGAGGATTGTGGCCGCTCTCCGGGAGCTCCAGAATCGACGGTAGCCGTCCGGCACATCTGGCGATCAGGCGCGCATGCTCCATCGTGCCAAACGGATCACTTGAGCCTTGAATCACAAGCAATGGTAAGCTCAGTTTGTCAAGTTCACCGACAATCGTCCAGTCGCGGAATTGCGGAAGTGACCATGGTTGTGACCATCCTTGGAATGCGCCGACGGCGTCGCGGTGATAACGAGCGAGTTTCCGGAGTAGGAAGGGATCTGTTTCGAACCGCTCAGTCAGGGCCCTTACTCCATCAAGGGTGATCTGTTCGGCGAAGACGTGCGGCGCCTCGACGACGGCCGAGCGCACCCGATCAGGAAATGCTGATGCGAAGAGGAGCGCAATCGTTGCACCATCGCTATGGCCATAGAGATGGCATTGCTCGACACTAAGCGCGTCGAGTAGGCGCGGCAGGAATTGTCGTGCCTCCTCGTGAAGGTAGTTCTCGTCGTGGACCTTCGGAGGTGGGGACGAGCCGCCGCATCCCTGGCGGGAATAAGCCAATGCAGGATGGCCCGTGATGTGCGCCACCTTCTGCGGAAAGCCCTTCCAGTCCGCAACGCAACCAAAACCGTGATGTAGGAAAACGATCGGCGCCTTTCGCGACCGATCGCTCTCCTCGGTTTCAGAGCTGAACCAGGCATGCTCGATCGACGATCCTTCAATCTCGATTGTTCGCATGGTGGGTATCCGTTCTGTGTCGTGCTGGTTGGGCTGGATAGCTGGCCCCCGTCAGCGGAACTTGGGTGCGCGCTTCTCAAGAAAGGCCCTAACGCCTTCCTTCGATTCCTCGGTCTGGTAGAATAGGCTGAGCGCCTGCATGCCGATCCCGGAAATTCCACGGATCGACTCGGAGTCCAGATTGAAGGACTTCTTGGCGATGGCGATCGCCGTCGGGCTCAGCGCGGCGATTTCCGCGCACCAGCGATCCACCTCGGCGTCCAATTCCTCGGGCGCCACAACGGCATTGATGAGGCCCATCTGAAGGGCCTGTTCGGCAGGATACCGCCGGCACAGCATCCAGATTTCGCGCGCCTTCTTTTCACCGACGACGCGCGCGAGCAACGCGGTTCCAAAGCCCGGGTCGACCGAGCCGACTTTTGGCCCGACCTGGCCGAAGACGGCGGTGGACGAGGCGATGGCGAGATCGCAGCAGGTCACAAGCACGTTCCCACCGCCAATGGCGAAACCGTTGACTCGAGCGATCACTGGCTTCGGAACATCCCGGATCAGGCTCTGCAATTCCTCGACCGGAAGGCCGATGATGCCACGACCGTCATAGGCACCGTCATGGGCGGATTGGTCACCTCCTGTGCAGAATGCTTTCGGCCCAGCGCCGGTGAGGACGATCGCCGCGATCGCCTTGTCCCATCCAGCCTTGTTGATGGCATGGATCAACTCCTCGCAGGTCTGGCCGCGGAAGGCATTGTACTTCTCCGGCCGGTTGATAGTGATCCAGGCGGCTGCTTCGCGAACCTCGTAGATGATGTCCTGATAGTCCATATCTTGCTCCTTAGCCGTGCATCGTTAGTCCGCCGGACACGCTGATCACCTGGCCTGTGATGAAATCCGCGTCGCTGCTCGCGAAGAACGCGATCATGCCGGGAATGTCGTCCGGCTGGCCGAGACGCTTCAGCGGGATGGCCTTCTGCAGTTTGTCATAAATCTTCTGGCCGTATTCTCCTTCGCCGACGAAGGAGCGGAGCAGAGCGGTATCAGTGGGGCCGGGGCACACCACATTGACGCGGATATTGTCGCGGGCGCATTCGCGCGCCACAGTCTTCGAAAAGGCGATCAGGCCACCCTTGCACGCCGAATAGACGGACTCGCCAGATGAGCCGACCCGGCCGGCATCCGACGCGATGTTGATGACCTTGCCCCCGCCGGCCGCAATCAGGTGAGGAAGCACCGCCTTGTGCAGATTGAGCGGCCCGCGCAGGTTAATCGCGATGATCTTGTCCCACAGTTCCGGCTCGGTGTCGAGAAAGGGCTTGGCGATGTCCCAGCCGGCATTGTTGACGAGAACATCGATCTTTCCGAAATGGACAACCGCCTTGCCAGTCGCCGCGACGACATCCTCATAGCTGGTGATGTCGAACGCCAGCGGCAGGACATCGCCGCCGCGGCCACGAAGCTCGCGGGCGAACTCGCAAAGTGACGCCTCGTTGACGTCGGCGGCTACGAGCTTGACGCCCTCATCGACGAACCGATTGCATATCGCCCGGCCGATGCCCCCAGCGGCGCCGGTGACAAGCACGACGCGGTCCTTCAAACCTTTCATTGTCTACTCCATGTTCGAGCGTCAGGCGCTCTTTTCGGTTTCTTGAACGAGATGGCGAAGTCTGAACTTCTGCACCTTCCCGGTGGCCGTTCTTTCGATCGGTCCGAAGATCACGCGGTCCGGAACCTTGTATTTGGCGAGACGGGCGCGACAAAAATCGAGCAGCTCCTTTTCCGTGATCTGGTTTGAGGCACCCGGTTTGAGTTCCACGAAGGCGCAGGGGCGCTCGCCCCAGCGGTCGCTGTGCATGGCAACGACGGCAGCGTATGAAACGGCCGGGTGCTTGAAGAGGACGTCCTCGATCTCGATCGACGAGATGTTCTCGCCGCCGGAGATGATGATGTCCTTGGTGCGGTCCTTGATCTCGATGTAGCCGTCTTCATGGACCACGGCGAGGTCACCGGTATGATACCAGCCGCCCTTGAAAGCCTCTTCCGTCGCTTCCGGGTTCTTGAGATAACCCTTCATGCCGAAGCTACCGCGGAACAGGACCTCGCCGATCGCCAGTCCATTGTGGGGAACCGGCTCGAGCGTGATCGGGTCTGCGACCATCATTGCGTCGGTAACAGCGGTGCGCACGCCCTGACGCGCCATCTTCTTCGACCGCGCTTCGGGATCCAGTGTGTCCCATTCCCGATGCCAGTCGCAAAGCGTCGTGACGCTGTGCAATTCGGTCGAGCCATAGACGTGGCGGACAATAAAACCGAGGGCCTCGGTCTCTTTCAAAACCGCAGCAGGCGGAGCTGCTCCGGCGGTCATGACCGAGACGGGACGATAGAGCTTCCGTCCGGCGGCCTTGCCACTGTCGATCAGCATGCCGAGAACTGTCGGCGCGCCGCACAGATGCGTGACGTTATGCGTTTCGATCGCTGCAAAAATGTCTTCGGGCACGACCTTGCGCAGGCAAACATGGGTGCCCCCGACTGCCGCTATCGCCCAGGAAAAGCACCAGCCGTTGCAATGGAACATCGGCAGGGTCCAGAGATAGACCGAGTCGGCATCCATCTTGTGATGCAGGAGCTGCCCGAGCGAAATCAGGTAGGCGCCGCGGTGATGGTAGAGCACGCCCTTGGGGTTTCCGGTTGTGCCAGAAGTGTAGTTCAGTGCGAGCGCCTCGAATTCGTCCTCCGGCCAGTAGACCGGATCCTCGGCATGACCGCGCTTCAGGAACTCCTCGTAGGTGTAGTAGCCGATGCGCTCGCCGCCTTCAGCAAGCGAGTCTTCGATATCGACCACGACCGGCTTGCTCTGCATCAGCGCCAGCGCATCCTGCGCCACCCCGCTGAACTGTTTGTCGACGAGGAAGACCTTGGCCTCGCAGTGTTCGAGGATGAAGGCGATGGCCGCAGCATCGAGACGGATGTTCAGCGTATTGAGAAGGCCGCCCGACATCGGCACACCGAAATGCGCTTCCAGCATCGCCGGCGTGTTGGGAGACAGGATCGCAACCGTGTCGCCCTTGCGAATGCCGGTCCGCATCAGCGCCGATGCGAGCTGCTTGCAGCGTTGTGAATACTGCCGCCAGGTGTGGCGTTCTTCTCCATGAATGATCGCCACGCGGTCGGGAAACACATCCGCCGCGCGAAGCAGGAAGCTTAACGGCGTGAGTGGCCTGAAGTTCGCCGGCCTTCTTTGTAGAAAATCTGCGTCGAGATTGAGTGTCACGTATTCCTCCTGACCGCTTCACTTTGTTGCTTGATGGGCGCGTCGCCTCTTGGGGCCGACAGCCGACAGTTGCGAGCCTCCAACCGCCCGCTCAGATATTGTTGCCGATCACCGCGCCCTCGTAGATCGCGCGCTTGGCGTCGAGTTCGCCCGCGAGTTTCGCCCCGCCGATGATGTGAACCGATTGGCCGCGCGCCTCGAGCTCGTCGGCAAGACCGCGTACCGATTCCTGGCCCGCGCAAACGACGATCGTGTCGGCAGGCAAGACTTCGATCTGGCCTGACACCTCGATATGCAGGCCCTCTGCATCGATCTTCAAATATCGGGCCTCGCCGATCTGGCGCACGCCAAGGTCTTTCAACTCCTTCCTGAGAATCCAACCGGTGCTCTTTCCGAGCGTGCGGCCGAAGGAACCCGGCGAGCGCTTGACCATCGTGACGCTGCGTTTGGATGGGTGCGGCTGCGGTCTGCCGTGGACGCCCCAGCGCTCTTCGAACTCTCTGATCGATTGAGGCTCGTGATCGTCGCCAAGCGCCGCAAACAGCGCGACGTCATGCCCGATACCTCCCGCGCCGATGACGACGACCCGCTCACCGGCCTTCACCGAACCGTCAAGAATGCTGGTGTAGCCGACGACGCGCGGATCGTCGGCGCCCGGGATATCGAGCAGCCGCGGCGTGACGCCGGTCGAGACGACGACATCATCGAAATTCTCGCGACCAAGCGTGTCGATGCCGACACGCTGGCCCGTGCGAACATGCACCCCGGCATCATCGAGCTGGCGCCTGAAACCTTCGATGGCGCGGCCATAATCCTCCTTGCCGGGAACACGGGCGGCAAGCGTGAATTGTCCACCGATCTCAGGTCCGGCTTCGTAGAGCGTAACGTCGTGACCGCGCCGACCAGCCTCCAGCGCCGCCGAAATGCCGGCGACGCCGCCGCCGACGACGGCGATCCGCTTGGAGCGATCCGCCGGCAGGTCGGAAAATTCTCCTTCGCGCGCGGCGCGCGGATTGACCAAGCAACTGATAACCTGATCAGTGAAGTAGTGATCGAGGCAAGCCTGGTTGCAGGCAATACAGATGTTGATCTGTTCGGGGTGACCCCGCCTGATCTTGCTGACGAAAGCGGCATCGGCAAGAAACGGGCGCGCCATCGAAATCAGATCGGCCGAGCCGTCGGCGATGAGACGCTCGGCATCCTCGGGAAGGTTGATCCGGTTGCTCGCAGTGACCGGTATCGACACCGCCGCCTTGATCCGCCGCGTGGCCTCTGCGAAAGCGGCATGGGGAACGGTCCCCGCGATCGTCGGCACGGTGGATTCGTGCCAGCCGATACCTGTCGACAGACAGTCAGCCCCAGCCTGTTCGACCTGCCGTGCGAGCCAGACCGTCTCTTCGTCGGTGAGACCGCCTTCGATCAGCTCAAGCGCGGAAATGCGATAGGATAGGATAGCGTTGTCGCCGAGCGCGTCCCGAACAGCGCGAACGACCGCGAGGGGAAAGCGGGCCCGATTTTCCAGCGATCCGCCCCATTCGTCTTCACGCTGGTTCGTCCTGGACGCCAGAAACTGACTGATCAGATAGCCCTCCGAGCCCATGACCTCGACGCCGTCGTAGCCGGCCTCGATTGCCAGCCGTGCGGTGTTCGCGTAGGCAGTAATCGTCTCTTCGATTTCGGAGGCAGGGAGCTCGCGCGGACTGTCACGGTTGATCGGCGACTTGATCGCCGAGGGGGCAACGATCGCCGGATGATAGCCATAGCGGCCGGCGTGAAGAATCTGCAAGAGAATCCGCCCGCCCGCAGCGTGAACGGCATCAGCGACCTTGCGATGGGCTGCCACCTGGTCGGGGGACTCGAAGGTTCCCGGCTCATCTTTCATGCGACCCGCGAATGTCGGGGCGAACCCACCGGTGATAATAAGCCCAACGCCGCCTTTGGCTCTCTCGGCATAGAAGCGGCCAAGCTGCTCAAATCGCTCCGGATGGCATTCAATGCCCGTATGCATCGATCCCATTACCACGCGGTTGGCCAAAGTGACCTCGCCTACGCGAACAGGGCTCAACAGAGCGGAATATTCCTCGCTCATCGATATTGCTCCTCCCAAACCAACGTCCCCCTCCTATCAGGAAGCCATCTTGTATAAAAACCTAAATCGGCGCGAAAAGTATGTCAATATCTTTGCTTAACTTTAGAAAGCCATGCCGCACTTTGCTTGACGGAACCCGATAGGGAATATGGCAATATTACCGAAAAACAAACATTTTATGCGGCGCAATTTGTGCGGCGCACAATGGAAATTTCCTTAACCTGAAAAATATAGATCAATATATTGACATTGATCCGGCTATTTCGCTACCTTGTCGATGGCGTCCCATATGGCCGCATTCTCAGGGAGGAGATGGAAATGAAACTGAAGGGACTACTAGTCGCCTGCGCGCTCGTGTCGTTTCACGGGCCCGCTTGGGCTGAAACTGCGGTCAAGCTAGGGGTCTTGACCGATCTCAGCGGGCCCTATGCCGACCTGTCGGGAAGGGGTTCCGTTATCGCGACGCAGATGGCCGCGGAAGAATTCCAGAAGTCGCATCCCGATTTCAAGGTCGAGGTCATTTCCGCTGACCACCAGAATAAGCCCGACGTGGGTTCCGCCGTCGTTCGCAAATGGTTCGATCAAGATGGCGTCGACGCGGTCGTCGACGTGGCAAGTTCCGCTGTTGCCCTCGCGGTCAGCAAGCTGGCAACAGACAGCAACAAGGTATTCCTGGCATCGGGTCCGGCGAGTTCCGACATCACCAACAAGGCATGCTCAGCGAACACAGTGCAGTGGACATATGACACCTATGCGTTGAGCAAGGGTACTGGCGACGCTCTTGCACGATCGGGCGGCGACAAATGGTTTTTCGTAACGGCCGACTATGCGTTCGGCCACGCGATGGAGCGCGACACGTCCCGCTTCGTCGAGGCCGCAGGCGGCAAGGTGCTCGGGAACGTCCGTCATCCGATCAACACGCCGGATTTCTCATCCTATCTCTTGCAGGCTCAGTCTTCCGGCGCCAACGTCGTGGGGCTGGCGAATGCTGGCGCGGACACGATCAACGCGGTGAAGCAGGCTGCCGAGTTCGGTCTGACCAGCAGCGGCATCCGGTTGGCCGGTCTTCTCGTCTTTATTACGGATGTTCACAGCCTCGGGATTCAGGCGGCTCAGGGTCTTGTTGTGACAGAAGCCTTTTACTGGGACCTCAACGACGACACCCGCTCCTTCTCCAAGCGTTTCGCTGAACGTGCCGGAGACAAGATGCCAAGCCAGGTTCATGCTGGCGCATATTCCGCCACACTCCACTATCTGAAGGCGCTCGCGGCCGGTGCATCCAAGGACGATGGAAAGGCTGTCGTCGCCAAGATGGAAGAGCTCCCGACCGAAGACGAGGCTTTTGGCAAGGGTTCGGTCCGAAAGGACGGCCGCAAACTGCACGACATGTTCCTTTTCGAGGTGAAGAAGCCTGCAGACTCTTCAGGTCCCTGGGACCTTTACAAGCAACTCGCGACCATTCCGGCAGATCAGGCCTTCCGGCCTCTCTCTGAGAGCGAATGCGCGCTCCTTCGCTGATAGCCAGCGTCTGAAACACTGTCCGCGCGCGATGCGCGGGCAGTAAGCCCGCCTCCAAAAATTGAGATGGATCCCTACGTTATGAAGTTGTTTGCGCATTTTGAGCAGTCGCGTTCATGGTCCGAAGAAGAAGCCATGATTATCGAGCAGGTGTCCCGGATTGCGGTGGAGGTGATCGCTCCGAATGCCGATGGATTCGATGAGCGCAAGGAATTTCCCTGGACCAATTTCAAAGCTTTCAAAGAAATGGGCTTGAACGGCGTCTTCGTTCCCGAGGAATATGGTGGGGCGCCCATAAGCTATCGCTGTTTCCTCGAGATCGTCCGCATCATCTCCGAAGCATGCGCATCGACCGGTATTATCTTTGGAACCACCGGCGCGGTGGTCAAACCGATCCTCGCGTTCGGCACTGAGGAGCAGAAACAGCGGCTTCTGCCGATAATCGCGGAAGGCGGTCTCGGCGCAATGGCGATCACCGAGCCGCAAGCGGGTTCGGACGGCTCGAACATTCGAACCAAGTTTACACCTGATGGCGACGACATCGTCATCAACGGTGGCAAGATCTTCATTACCACCGGTGATGTAGCAGACGTGCTGTTGCTGTTCGGGAAGTGGAGCGAGCTCGAGGATTCATCGAAGGGTGTCTCCGCTGTCATCGTGGAAAAGGGTACTGCCGGTTTCGAGGTTGTTCGGCTCGAGTCGAAAATGGGTGCCAACGCATCGTCCACGGCCGAGCTCTTATTCAACAATTGCCGCATCCCGCGTGCCAATCTTCTCGGCAATCCGGGGGATGGTATGAAAATCATGCTGAACGTCCTCAACAAGTCCCGGCCGAGCGTTGCGGCACAGGCATTGGGGATCGCTTCGGCCGCGTTTAACGACGCAGTCTCTTACGCAAACGAGCGCCAGCAAGGCGGCAAGAAGATTATCGGTCACCAGGCGATCGCATTCATGCTGGCCGATCTCGCCATCGAGCTTCTTGCCACCCGGGCTCTCCTTGATCATGTCGGACGCCTCGTGGATGAAGGTGTAGAGGACATCAGTGTCGAGGCCTCGACCATCAAAGTGAAGGCGTCGGACCTTGCCATGCGGATGACGACGGATGCCGTCCAGGTGTTTGGAGGACATGGCTATGTGCGCGGCAATCGCGTCGAACGGCTGATGCGCGAAGCGAAGGTCACCCAGATATGGGAAGGCACAAACCAAATTCAGAGACAAGTCATCAGCCGCGATCTCATTGCGCGCTAGGTGAAATCGATCGTCATTGTGCGAACGTCTGAAGACCGCAGATTGAAGTATAGCATAGCGAGGATCCCATGGCTGTTGAATTGACACAGCAGGAAGAGTTTGCGCCAGGCTTTGGCGGCACACAGCGCCTGCCGGGCGAAGGCGAGGGCGCTTGAGATGATCATGACCGGCCGGACCGTTCGTACGGAAGAAGCGCTGGCGATCGGTTTCGTCCACCGCACTGTCACCGAAGTGAACAAGATCGCGTTCCCCTTTGCCCGTCAGTTTTCCGAATTCAGCCTGGTTGCCCTCGGCTACGCGCAGGACGCTGTCCGGCGTGCTCTGTCGACCACACTGCAGGACAGGTTGAAGATCGAAGCCGAAATCTCGACCATCGCCTTCCAGCCAAAGGACGCACAGGAAGGCATTACTGCTTTCAGCAAAAACGAACGCCAGACTTTGTCGATACGTGAACAGCGACCGTGGATGAGGGCCTGCCCATGCCTCCGCTAAAAGACCTCCTCATAGTCGATTTTTCGACGCTCCTCCCAGGGCCACTTGCGAGCCTAATTTTGGCCGAGGCTGGCGCGAGGGTCATCAAGATCGAGCGCCCGAATGTTGGCGACGCGATGCGTTTCTACGAACCGGTGGTCGACGGTGAAAGCGTGCAATTCGCTATGCTCAATCGTGGCAAACAATCGATAGTGGTCGATTTGAAATCCCCGGACAGCGTGGAGGAACTGTGGCCGTTGATTGAAAAGGCGGACGTGCTGATCGAACAGTTCCGGCCGGGGGTCATGGAGCGTCTCGGACTTGGATACGAGACATTGGCAAAGCGTAATCCACGGCTGATCTATTGTTCGATCACCGGCTGGGGCCAAACAGGCCCGAAAGCAAACAAAGCGGGCCATGATTTGAATTTTCAAGCCGAAGCGGGACTGCTCGGCTTGTCGCGTGACAACAATGGCGCGCCGGTTCTACCGGCTTTCCTTGCTGGCGATATCGCTGGTGGGACACTTCCAGCGGTCATCAACATCCTGCTCGCGCTGCGTCAGCGCGGAACAACTGGCTGCGGATCGCACATCGACGTTGCAATGTCGGACAACCTGTTCGGTTATGTGTCCTGGGGGCTAAGTTCCGGTTTCTCCGGGCGTGGGTGGCCTCTTCCTGGCGACGACCTGACGACCGGTGGCTCGCCGCGCTATCAGATATTTCGAACGGCCGATGACAGGTTTTTGGCCATCGCACCCATTGAGGATAAATTCTGGGCAGAATTTGTCGAGGTTATCGGTCTGCCGGCGGAGTTCCGCGGCCCCGATGCGCCGGTTCGCCTGACGATCGAAGCGATCGCAGAGTGCATCGGCAAGAAGACAGCCGCGGAATGGTCATCGGCCTTTGACGGACGGGATGTTTGCTGCTCGATTGTTTCCACACTCGAAGAGGCCGTCGCCGATCGTCATGTGGCGGCACGCGGGCTTTTCTGCGAAAAACTTGAAACTGGTGCAGTCGAGCTACCCGCGTTGCCTGTAGTTGTCGCTCCAATCTTCCGATCGAAGCCTGAACGGACATCAGCACCGCGTCTAGGAGCGATTGGTGAAAGGAGTAGCCATGGGTAGCTACCATGTCCGGGACCTCGGGTCTCTCTACGCTACGACGATCGACGAGCTTCCCAATCTTGTATCGGTCGACAACGACTTCATAGTCGATGGCGACACCGCAGGCGTGGACATTGGTAACGTGCTCGTCGCTGGACGAGGCCAAAATATTCCGTCGGCAACGTTGACCGTTGGGATGAAGCTTGTCGCTTGCGGAGGCGCAATCACCTTGGAGCATCCTTTTGACATATCCGGCACGAAGCCGATCACTGCTGCACAACACCTGCTTGAAGAGACGGGCAGGCGCCACGCGCTCCCTACGAGGGGCGCCGGCGCCGGGCAGTGGATTGCGACGATCATCAAGCAGGTGTGATGACACCAACTCTCGGGGGAGGACCATGGAGAGAAACGATGCCGGTGTAAGGCCGGGAGCAAATGATTATATTCTGGAGACACGCGGGCTGACGATGGAGTTCCGCGGCTTCGTTGCGGTGCGTGACGTCGATCTGAACGTGAGGCGCCACACCATACATGCGCTGATCGGGCCAAACGGGGCCGGCAAAACGACATGCTTCAACCTACTGACCAAATTCTTGACGCCAACGGCGGGCTCGATCGTTTTCAATGGGCAAGATGTCACCCGGACAGGTCCCGCGGCAATGGCGCGGCTGGGCATGGTCAGATCTTTCCAGATCTCCTCAATCTTTTCCCACCTGACGGTGATCGAGAATGTCCGCGTCGCGCTTCAGCGGAAGCTCGGAACGTCGTTTCATTTCTGGAAAGCGAAGCGTTCACTCTATCCTCTTCACGCGCGAGCAGACGAGCTTATCGAATGGGTCGGGCTGGAGGCTTACCGAGATGTCCCGGCGGGCGATCTTTCCTATGGGCGCAAGCGGGTGCTGGAACTGGCCACGACCCTTGCGCTGGATCCGGAGTTGCTGCTCCTCGATGAGCCGATGGCGGGCCTTGGCCACGAGGACATCGACCGCGTCGCTGAACTCATCCGCCGCGTCTCCGACGGACGTAGCGTGCTGATGGTCGAGCATAACCTGGACGTCGTTTCTGATCTGTCGGACACCATCACCGTCCTGACACGAGGCAGTATTCTGGCTGAGGGCGACTATGATTCCGTTTCTCGGAACCCTGCCGTCCGCGAAGCCTATATTGGAGGCGTCCATGCTTGATACGTATCGCGAAAAACGCCTTCGCGTCGAGGGGTTGAATGCCTTCTATAGTGACAGTCATGTGCTGCATGGCATCGATCTGAACGTTGAGCGCGGCGAACTCGTCACGCTCCTTGGACGCAATGGCGCGGGAAAGACCACGACTTTGCGGGCTATCATGGGACTGGTCGAACGACGAGGCGACATCCGCTTCGATGGTGCCGATCTGTCCCGGCTTGCTCCTCACAGGATCGCCCGTCTCGGGATCGGTTACGTGCCGGAAGAGCGGGGCATTTTCTCCAGCCTCAACGTTACAGAAAACCTGCTTCTACCCCCGCCAATCAAGTCAGGCGGCATGACCGTGGAGGAAATCTACACACTTTTTCCCAATCTGCGGGAACGTGCTGGCAGCCAGGGCACGAAACTTTCCGGCGGGGAGCAGCAGATGCTCGCGATGGCGCGAATCCTGCGAACGGGCGCCGATTTCCTTCTCCTTGATGAAGTCACTGAGGGACTGGCCCCGGTTATCATTGAGCAGATCGGCATCGCAATCGGGCTTTTGAAGGAACGTGGCTTCACGATCCTCTTAGTCGAACAGAACTTTCCCTTCGCCAGCCGGATAGCCGACCGGCACTATGTCATTGAGAACGGCCGTGTGGTCGACATGGTGTCGAAGGAAGATCTCAACGATCCGGGCGTGGCGGAACGCCTGCACTCGTTCCTCGGCGTGTAGGAGGCCACGATGACGACTATTCTAGGTATTCCTTTGCAGGCACTCTTTGGTCAAGTCCTGATCGGGCTTATCAATGGCGCATTTTATGCGCTTTTGAGCCTTGGTCTGGCGATCATTTTCGGTCTGCTCAACATCATTAATTTTGCGCACGGGGCACTCTACATGCTCGGTGCTTTCGCCGCGTGGTTGCTGCTGAACTATTTGGGCGTGACCTATTGGGGGGCGCTCATTCTCGCTCCCTTTATCGTCGGCGTCATCGCCGTCGCTATGGAGCGCTTTATGCTTCGCCGTATCTACAACCTCGATCACATTTACGGCCTGCTCTTGACCTTCGGAACGGCCCTGCTGATCGAAGGTGTTTTCCGCAACCAGTTCGGTGTCTCAGGTCTGGCCTACCCTATTCCGACGCAACTCCAAGGCGTGCAGAACCTCGGCTTCATCTTTCTCCCGAACTATCGGGCCTGGGTGCTGATCTCATCTCTTGCGGTCTGCATCGCCACCTGGTTCCTGATCGAAAAGACCCGCCTCGGATCCTATTTGCGCGCAGCGACGGAAAACCCGAAACTCGTGCAGGCCTTCGGCATCAACGTGCCGCTGATGATCACGCTTACCTACGCGTTTGGCGTGGGACTAGCGGCGCTCGCCGGCGTAATGGCAGCACCAATCTATCAGGTTAGTCCAGTCATGGGTTCGAACGTTATCATCACAGTATTCGCTGTGGTCGTCATCGGGGGCATGGGATCGATCCTCGGCGCCATCGTTTCCGGCTTTGGCCTCGGCCTCATCGAGGGATTGACCAAGGTTCTTTATCCGGAAGCATCAAACACTGTCATCTTCGTTGTCATGGCCATCGTGCTACTCGTGAAACCCACTGGTCTGTTCGGGAGGGCCACATGAATACAGCAAAAACAGTCGTTCTTCCGCAGCAGCCAAACGGTGCTTTCCTGCGAAAGCTCGCGGTCTTCATCGTGGCCGCAATCATTCTCGTCGCAGCCCCCTACGTCGTCTATCCGGTCTTTCTGATGAAAGCCCTGTGCTTTGCGCTATTTGCCTGTGCTTTCAATCTGCTGATCGGCTATGGAGGCCTTCTGTCTTTCGGGCACGCAGCCTTTTTCGGGTCGGCCGCTTATGTCTGTGGCTATGCGGCGCGAGATCTGGGACTGACGCCGGAATTAAGCATTCTCGTCGGAACCGCCGGCGCTGCCCTTCTTGGTTTCGTGATCGGCGCAATCGCCATCCGTCGCCATGGAATCTACTTCGCTATGGTGACGCTGGCTCTGGCCCAGATGGTCTACTTCTTCGCCGTGCAGGCCCCGGTCACCGGCGGAGAAAACGGTATGCAGGGAATTCCACGAGGGTTTCTCTTCGGCGTCATCGATCTCAACAACACGCTGGCAATGTATGCCTTCGTGGTGGTTGTGTTCCTTATCGGGATTGCAATCCTTCATCGGGCGGTCCAGTCGCCGTTCGGCCAGACGCTGAAGGCCATTCGCGATAACGAGAACCGCGCAATCTCGCTCGGCTACGACGCCAATCGCTACAAGCATCTCGCTTTCGTACTTTCATCTGCCATTGCCGGCCTCGCAGGTGCGACAAAGGCACTCGTATTCCAGCTCGCATCGCTGACCGACGTCCACTGGACGATGTCCGGCGAGGTTGTCCTGATGACGCTGATTGGTGGGCTCGGCACTACCTTCGGCCCGGTTGTGGGGGCGTTTGTTCTTGTCGCCCTTCAGACCTATCTGGCCGAAAGCGGTTCATGGGTCATGGCTATTCAGGGGGCAACGTTCATCATTTGTGTTTTGATGTTCCGCGAAGGCATCGTGGGCGCGGTCAAGAAGATATTGCCGACGGATCCGGTTCCGGAGGCCCGTGGATGAGCCGAAAGGGATGATTTGAAAGTCTGGGCATCGAGGAAAGGACGCGAACTCCTAGTGCGGACTCAATTTTTGCTCTGCCAAAGGGAGCGCCTTCCCCAATCTGCAAGCGAACGACGCGCGTTCGTCATATCTGGAAGAGTTGTCCGCTCACACGCTTTAAGATTGGAATTTTCGTAGAAATTAATTGGAGATCAGGATGTATATCGTGATGCTTGGACCACCGGGTGCTGGCAAGGGAACACAGTCGTCCCGGCTGGCACTCTCCTTCGGAATTCCCCACCTCTCGACCGGTGATATCCTGCGCGCCGCGATACGCGATGCCACGCCTCTCGGTCTTCAGGCAAAGGCTGCCGTCGATAGCGGCGCTTTGGTCGACGATGCCACCATCAATGGCTGCGTCAAGGAGAGGGTCGCAAAGCCCGATGTCCAAGCCGGCTTTATCCTCGACGGTTTTCCCCGGACAATCGAGCAGGCTCAAGCACTCGACAGTATCCTCAAGGGAAGAGGTCTGAAAGTGGATGTCGCTTTGGAGCTCGTAGTCGATATCGAACACCTTCAGCAACGCATCGCGAAGAGGGCTAGCGATGCCGCTGCCGCAAGACACGAAATCCGTTCCGACGACAATGAAGATGTGCTGCGAAAGCGGGTCGACGCCTATCTGACGCACGCCGCGCCCTTGTCGGAGTTTTATCGCAGCCAAGGAAAATTAGTGGAGATTGATGGACTGGCGGATGTGGAGACTGTGACGTCGAAGCTCACGCTTGCGATCGAGTCCGTCGTTTCAGGTGGGCTTCCGTCAGCGTAGGGCGTCGGTGCCAGCATCACCGCCGTTGACGTAACGACTGACGAGGAAGCGATCGTGGGAGCCTCTTTGTTCAGCGGGACTGAAAATAGTAAAGGATTGGAGAACATCATGACAGAATTGGTCGTATTGAAAAACCACGGGCACTGGAGTCAGGTCACACTCAATCGGCCCGACCGCCTCAACGCCCTCAACGAACAAATGCTCAAACAATTGACCGGCACGCTTGAAGGGTTGGCTGCCGACCCGTCATGCCGCGCTGTCTTAATCACAGGGGCAGGGCGAGGTTTTTGTGCCGGCCAGGACCTCGCAGACTGCGCACCTGGGCCGAACGGATCGACGCTTGACCTCGCGGACATCATGGAGAAGCTCTACAATCCGCTGGTTGTGCTTCTTCGCTCGATGCCGAAGCCGGTCATTTGCGCCGTAAATGGCGTCGCGGCAGGGGGCGGGGCGAATGTCGCGCTCGCCGGCGACATCGTGCTGGCCGCGCAATCCGCGAAGTTTATCCAAGCCTTCGCCAAGATCGCGCTGATCCCAGATTGCGGGGGTACGTGGTTTCTCCCGCGTCTCATCGGCGATGCGCGCGCCCGCGCTCTTGCTTTACTTGCCACTCCGGTCGAGGCGCAACAAGCGGAGAGCTGGGGGATGATCTGGCGGTCCGTTCCAGATGCGGACCTCATGTCGGAAGCGGCCGCACTTGCGGAATATCTTGCAAAGCAGCCGACGGAAACGTTTGGTCTGCTAAAGCAGGCCCTTGCCGCATCGCCAACGAATAATCTAGCCGCGCAGTTGAACCTTGAGCGGGATCTGCAGCGCAAAGCAGCGCAGACAAGTGATTTCGCAGAGGGCTTGCACGCGTTTTTCGAAAAGCGCGAGCCCCATTTCTCGGGGTCCTCCGTCTAGCCCCAAGTCCGGCCAAGATCAAAATTAGTCATTGAATCGATCTCAAGATGGGGGCAGTGAAAAATTCATTCAGAGATCTGGAGTGGCACGGCTCCGGTCTAGGGACACGTGGAACAAGAGGCCCGCAGTGATTGTGCGGGCCGAGTTCCGACCGAACCAATCGATATGGGTTCGAAATTTTGTTACCTGCAAATGGAAGCCACGTAATGCTGCCGCAACGATTAGAAACGTACGTCGTTCTTCCAATTAAGGTGGAACGTTGTCAGGGGTAGTTGTCGCATGGACACGTTAGTCCGTTATGGCAAGCCATTTGGACTCAATGCCCCCAGCTTATCTTCAACCTGTGGACGCGTTGTTGCTGGGCCTTGGCCGATACCTGAATCTGGATGTCTCCGCATCCTCGTGTTTTGTGCATCCCGACGGCGTTCGGAACCGATGACTGCTTCGAGTTCCATAAGATAGATTACGCGATCTGTCTGTGTAGCCGCAAAGTTAAAGTGTCCTGTTTCTGCAAAGTTGGAATGTCACTCTCCCCGGGTTTGATGACCTGGGAGATTGCGGATGGGATTGATTGCGATGAGCGAGCGTGACCTGCAGCGGATCGAGGTTTTGTCGAAGGTGATGGCGGGACGCATGACGCTGGTGTCGGCGGCGCATGTGCTTGATCTGAGCACACGCCAGGTGCGTCGGCTGCTGGACCGGATCAGCACTGGCGGTGCGGCGTCGATCCGGCATAAGGCGATCGGCCGACCGTCGAACAATCGGATCAGCGATGGCGTTCGCGATTACGCGGTGACGCTGGTTCGCGAGCGCTATGTGGATTTCGGTCCGACGCTGGCGGCCGAGAAGCTTGCCGAGCGCGATGGATTGCGTGTGTCGCGCGAGACATTGCGAAGCTGGATGGTGGATGCTGGTCTTTGGCTGTCGCGCGAGCAGCGTCGGACGTTTCATCAGCCGCGATTGCGGCGTGAAGCCTATGGTGAGTTGGTGCAGATCGATGGGTCGGAGCATCGCTGGTTTGAGGATCGTGGTGACCCGTGCTCACTGCTGGTGTTCGTCGACGATGCGACGGGCAAATTGATGCAATTGCGCTTCGTGCGTTCGGAAAGCGCCTTCACCTACTTCGAGGCATTGGAGCTGTATCTCAAGCGTCATGGCGCACCGGTTGCCTTCTACTCGGACAAGCACTCCGTGTTCCGGGTGGCGAAGAAGGATGCCAAAGGCGGTCAGGGCATGACCCAGTTCGGGCGTGCGCTTTGCGAGCTAAACATCGAGATTCTCTGCGCAAATTCTAGCCAGGCCAAGGGCCGTGTCGAGCGGATGAACCGGACGCTGCAGGATCGGCTGGTCAAGGAATTACGGCTGGCGGGCATCCGCGATATGGAGACCGGCAATGCGTTTTTGCCGGGCTTCATGGAGCACTATAACCAACGCTTCGCAATCGTCCCTGCCCGGTCGGAAGACCTGCACCGGCCGATGAATCTGGCGCCGGACCGATTGCAAGAGATCCTGTGCAAGCGCGAGCAGCGCTATGTCGGATCGCAGCTGACGTTTTCGTATGAACGCAAGCGGATCATGCTGGAGGAGACCGAGGTGACGCGTAGTTTGGCCGGCCGTTACGTCGAGACCTACGCGTATGCGGATGGTCGTCTGGACGTGCGCTGGAAGGGGTGTTCCCTGCCCTACAGGGTGTTCGACAAGGACCAGCGGGTGACGCATGCGGCGATCACCGAGAACAAGCGATTGAGCGATGTCCTGGCCTATATCAAGGAGCGCCAGGATCAGCGGACGAAGCCGAAGGTGAAGACCAACAGCGAGAAGATTGGCTACAAATCGCGGGGTCGCAGGCCGGGTCCGCGCACGGATTTTGTGAATGATCCGGCGGTGATCGCTCGGCGAAAGAAGGCGCTGTCGCGGCAGCAGGCTGCGGAGTAGCGCATCGACCACATAGTCTCAAAGCTAAAGCCGAAGGGGTGTGTTCCACCCGCCCCGATCTGATCTTGCAAGCGGGATCAGCCGCTCAGATCGGGGCTGATCGTCGTGCCGCCTGGCGGCCAAGCGGACATTTCTACTTTGCCAGACGGAGGACATTCCAACTCATCCGCCACAAAAATTGTAGCCGGGTACATTCTATTTCCAAGTGCGACATGCCAATAATTTCAATGGCTTCACTTTGGAGATTTTCGCATGTCCGGATGCTATACGCAAATGACCCTCGCCGATCGCCGCCTCCTTCACCGGCTCGTTGATCAGAAAGTCACGATCAACGAAATGGCACGGCGGCTGGGACGCCACAGGTCGACCATCTATCGAGAAATCCGCCGCAACACCTTCCATGACAACGAGCTGCCCGAGTATACTGGGTATTTTGGTACGATCGCCGATGAACTGAGGCGCGAGCGGCGACGACGTTTGCGCAAGCTTCGGCGCTATACAGATCTTCGTGCCGAAGTCATTCGTCAGTTGGAGGCACGCTGGTCACCCGAACAGATCGCCGGGCGCCTGGTATCGGAGCGATTGAGCCTTGTCCGTGTCTGCGCCGAGACCATTTACCGGTTCATCTACAGCAAGGAAGATTATCAGCTCGGTCTCTATCTCTACCGGAAGCGCGCCGCAAACGCCGGCCACTGCGGTCAAGAAAGCCTCGCGACGGTGCATTCCCGGCCAGCCATCGCATATCGCAAAGGCCTGATTTCATTGGAAACAGATCGCGGTTTGGGCACTGGGAGGGTGACCTTATCATCTTCGAACGACCGTTTGGCCATGCCAATGTGACGTCCCTCATCGAACGCAAAAGCCGCTACACGGTGCTGATCAAAAACCCGAGCCGGCATTCGCGACCGATCATGGACAAGATCGTGCAAGCATTCTCCCGCCTGCCCGCCTTCGCTCGTCAGAGCTTCACGTTTGATCGCGGCACAGAGTTCGCGGCATTCCGGGCTTTGGAAGATGGTATCGGTGCACGAAGCTGGTTCTGTGATCCAAGCGCGCCCTAGCAGAAAGGTGCCGTCGAAAACGCCAACAAGCGCATCCGCCGCTTTTTACCGTCGAACACCGACCTCAGCCAGATGTCGCAAGCAACCTTGAACCAGGTCGCACGCATCCTCAACGACCAACCCAGAAAGTGCCTTGGATACCTGACACCAGCCGAAGCATTCATGGCCCATTTGCAGGAGGAGGCCTGATCCCCTACCCTCAAAAACCGGCATGTTGCACTTGGGGTAGGACGTCCAGACGTCCAACGAACGCTATGTGGATTTCCGGCCGACGTTGGCGACGGAGAAGCTGGCTGAACGCGATGGTTTGCGGGTGTCACGCGAGACGGTGCGCAACTGGATGGCGGATGCCCGCCTCTGGCTGTCGCGCAAGCAGGGCCGGACGTTTCATCAACCGAGATTACGTCGCGAGGCCTACGGCGAGCTGGTGCAGATCGACGGGTCGGAACATCGCTGGTTCGAGGATCGCGGACCGTCGTGTTCGTTGCTGGTTTTCGTTGACGATGCGACCGGCAGGTTGATGCAGCTGCGCTTCGTGCGCTCGGAAAGCGCTTTCACCTATTTTGAAGCACTGGCGCTATATCTCAAACACCACGGCGCACCGGTTGCCTTTTATTCCGACAAACATTCAGTGTTCCGGGTGGCGAAGAAGGATGCCAAGGGCGGTCAGGGCATGACGCAGTTCGGGCGGGCGCTTTGTGAGCTAAATATCGAGATTCTCTGCGCAAATTCGAGTCAGGCCAAAGGACGGGTCGAACGGATGAACCGAACGCTTCAGGACCGGCTGGTCAAGGAGCTCAGGCTTTCTGGCATCGACACCATGGAGGCTGGCAATGCGTTCTTGCCGGCTTCATGGAGGACTACAATGCGCGATTTGCGATCGCCCCTGCCCGCTCCAATGACTTACATCGGCCGATGAATCTGCCACCGGACCGGTTGGCCGAGATTCTGTGCAAGCGCGAGCAACGTTATGTCGGATCGTAGTTGACATTCTCGTTTGAACGCCAGCGGATCATGCTGGACGAAACCGACGTCACGCGCGGTCCGGTGGGTCGCTATGTCGAGACCTATGCTTATGCGGACGGTCGGCTGGAGGTGCGTTGGAAGGGTATTGCCTGCCCTACACCGTGTTCGACAAGGATCAGCGGGTGACGCATGCGGCGATCACCGAGAACAAGCGGCTCGGCGAAGTCCTGGCGTATATCAGGGAACGCCAGGGCGAGGAGAAAAAACCAGAGGTAAAAAGCAACAGTGCGAAAGGTGGTTATGTCAAACGGGCTCGTGGTCCCGGCCGGCCGACGGATTTCATGAACGATCCTGCGGTGATTGCGCGGCGTAAGGAGGCATTGTCGAGGCAACAAGCGGCGGAATGAATAATCTCAAAGCTAAAGCCTAAAGGGTGTGTCTCTCACCCGCCCCCGCCCTTCCCTTGCAACCGGAGAGCCGGTTCGGTCGGGGGCTGATCGGAAAGCAAGTGTCGCATTTCCCGGTGACCAGAAGGCGGAACTGGACATTTCTACTTTGCAAATCGGCGGACATTCCAACCCCCGCCGCATTGCGTGTAGCCAGCAGGCATTTTAGAGATGCGACAGTCGTCGCCTCTTGGGATGCTGGTCCAACGTCAGCAATGGGAAGCAAGATCAGCGACGTGCATCGTGGCCGAGCCCCATTTATCGATCTCCTCACCATCCGCATATTCGGCTACGCAGTCACGCAGCAAAATCCTGCTGAACCAGCTTCATGGAAATCTCATGGGCGGACATCGGCTTGCCGACGAGATAGCCCTGGAACTGATCACAGCCAGTGTCCCGCAAGATTGCGGCCTGCTGCGAGTTCTCGATGCCCTCGGCAGTAACGGGGATGTCCAGGGCCGTTGCCAGGGCCACCGTCGCCCGAAGAACATCAATCCCGTTGGCATTATTCTCAACGCCCGATACAAGCGATCGGTCGATCTTCATCCGGTCGAAGCCGAATTGGCGTAGTGCGCCGATGCTCGCATAACCGCAACCGAAATCGTCAAGCGCGAACTTGATGCCAACCCGACGAAGTTGGTCTATCGACCGACGCGCCTGCTCTGGATTGGACATCAGTACGCCCTCGGTTATCTCCAAAGTAAGCCGATTAGGGTTGAAATCAGCCTCCCGGAGCACCGTGATCACCTGCGCGGCGAAATCCGGATTGCACAACTGGATGGGTGAGACGTTGACCGACAAGGCCAGGTTAGGCCAACTCTTTGCGTGGCGGATCGAGGTTCGTAACATGTGAACACCGAGAGCATCGATGAGACCGGACTTTTCTGCGAGTGGAATGAAGACCTCAGGGCTGATGTTTCCGGCAGCACTTCGCCAACGCGCCAGCGCCTCAAGTCCGATGATCGCACCTGTCAATGCGGAAACGAGGGGCTGGAAAGCTGGCTCGATTCCTCCGTTGTTTATGGCTTCCCTCAATTCACCTTCCATATCAGCGACGCGTTGGCGTTCTCGATCAAGCTCCAGATCGTACGCGACAGCATGACCCTTGCCGTTCTCCTTGGCGCGGTAGAGCGCCATGTCGGCTCTACGCAGCAGCTCCAACGGCGCAACATTCCCAGTTCGAGGTGCAACCCCGATACTTGCCCCGACTTCAATTGTCCGTCCGTCAATCCTGAACGGCTCGGCAAAGATTGCGAGGATGCCTTCTTCTATCTTGCGGCGGTCGATCGATCCGACCTGCACCAGCGCGAACTCATCGCCACCGAGCCGCGCCGCCGCCAGCATTTTCGGATGACAGGACCGCAGCGCGTTAGCGACCATGCGGATCAACTCGTCCCCAACCGCGTGTCCCCAGGCGTCATTGACGGCCTTGAAGCCATCGAGATCGATCAGGTAAAGCGACACCTCTGCGTTCTTGTCCATACTCTCTAGCGTACTGAGCAGCCCATGCCGATTGAGCAGGCCGCTCAGTCCATCGTGGGTTGCTTCGAAACGAGTTGCTTCCACCAGTTGCCGCAGGCGTCTCGCCTCGGACACGCCCGCAAGAAGGACGGCCACCAGAAACAGGGCGAGGATGCCCGCCGCTGTAACCACGTCAGAATAAACTTTGTCAAAGATAGCGTTTCCGGGAAACCTGCTCGGCCAGACGATGTAGGCAATAGCGACACCGTCCATGTCCTTGACCGGGGCGTTTAGAAGACCCGGCTCTGGTGTCGATTGGAGGCGTAGACCGTCCAGTTCGTGCTCGTCGGACAGTGTATCGAGAACGTCCGGCGTAAGTTCTTTAAAAAAGCTCAAGACGCTAAGCTTTGGAAGTTCTGCGCTGGTTTCGAAGGGCTGGATTGCCTGCGATGCGACCAGTGCAACACCATTCCTTGTCTTAAAAAAATGGACCAACGGTCCCTGCGTTGGAACTGCTGCGGTCTCGACTTGTCGTCCGAAGGCATCTCCGAAATAGACATCCGGCTGGAATGGTTGCCCCTTCGCATAGGCGGATACCGTTCTTCCGTCAGGCCCGGTGACAATCGCGCCGTCATAGAGCGAATAATTCGCGCTTGTTTTTCCCCAATTTTCATAGGCAAACTCTGCCGCCACAGGCGTACCAATGGCAGCGTAGGCATCGTCCCATACAGCGTTGTCCGTTGTCGTCGCAGCTAGTCGCTCCGATACTTCTTCGACAACTGTTTGGGTCATATGGCTGGCCCGGGCATCGTCAATTTCGTTTGCCGAGCGGGTCATAGTGGTAACGACACGCGCCACAAAGCCGGTGAGCACGAGAGCAACGGCGACAAAGGCGACCGTCACCGCGATGACGGAATAGGTCTGGGCGCGAACACGCTTGGGAGGCTTGTTGAACGACATGAAGAATCCGAGAATGGAGAAATGAAGATCACGCGAGACTGGCCTATACGACTTGTACTGCGTTCGGACGTACAGGCTTTGCGACACATACCAAGTGGCTCTTGAGCACGGGTCTGGGCATCAAAATTCCTCCCATGAACTCTCAGCGATGGCAGCGTTGCCGTGCATCGGATAGGCCTTGGCGAGTTTACCGTGCAGTTCGCGCGCAGGAGAACTTTGCGGCCGTGATGACTGGCGTGCCGCTTGTTGCGGCGCATGCGCACGCTGCACCTTTCCGATATTGAACTCGCTCAGCATCTGGGCGATGCTACCGACCTCCCGCACAAGCGCATGGCTTGCGGCGGTAGATTCCTCCACCATAGCGGCATTCTTCTGTGTGCCCTGGTCCATCGCGTTGACGGCATTGTTGATCTCCTGAAGAGCCGTCGCCTGTTCGCGCGCCGCCTCGACGATCGAGCCGATATGTCGATCGATTTCCTTGACCTCACCAACGATAACCGTCAACGCCTCTCCTGTATCTCCGACCAGTGAGACCCCGGCCTTGACCTGCTCGCCAGAGGTGTTGATCAGTTCCTTGATCTCCTTTGCCGCCTTGGCGGAACGCTGGGCAAGCTCGCGAACCTCCTGCGCGACGACCGCAAAGCCCTTGCCAGCCTCACCGGCGCGGGCAGCCTCGACACCGGCATTCAAGGCCAGCAGGTTCGTCTGGAAAGCAATCTCATCGATAACACCAATGATATTGGAGATTTCGCGCGACGAACTGTCGATCGCTCCCATGGCCATGACCGCCCGTTGCACGATCTGGCCGGATTTTTCCGCGCCCGCCCGCGCCTTTGCCACCAGATGGCCAGCTTCTTCGGCGCGCCTACTGGAGTCCTTGACGGTCGTGGTGATTTGTTCAAGTGCGGCGGCTGTTTCTTCGATCGCGGCTGCCTGCTGTTCTGTGCGCTTGGACAGATCGTCGGCTGCGGAGCGAATCTCTTGCGATCCCGCATGAATCTGCGAGGCGGCCGTGTCGATCTGGCTTATCGTGCCTGTCAGTTGATCGAGCGCGTGATTGAAATCATCGCGCAGCCGGTGATAGGCGGCAGGCAGGTCGTCGGTGATACGGTAGCTGACATTCTTGTCGACAATAGCGGACATGGCTTTGCCGAAACAGCCACTCACCAGTTTCTGCTCGCTCACGACAGCGTCCGCCTGGGCTTTCTGCTTGGCAACTTCCGCTTCGTCGATATAAACAGAAATGGCTAAGTCCATGTCGAGCATTACGGCCTTGACCAAGCTCGCAAGCGCCTTGCCGAAGTCCGCTGGCTTCATCGTCTTTTTGGAAAACATCCCGCCCTTGGGAAACATCTCTTCGACGGCGCTGTTGATCAAATGATCGAGAATGATAGCGTAGCCGCCAATGTACCATTGCGGCTCCAAGCCAATCCGCGCGTGAACCGTTCCGATAGTGCGGACCTTGTCGACATAGTCGTCATTGAAATTACCATCGGAGATGTTGACCCAATGACCCTGTTGCGCGCCCTTCGCCCGGACGATGTGCTCGTCAGAGGAAAAGAACTGCTTGACCTCCGGGCTATTGCGAAGCTGGGCATAGAATTTGTCGAGACCGTGCGGCAGTTCGCGTTCTACCAGAGCCTTCAGCGAGCGGATGCTGGCTCTGCCCTGCGCGTCGAGCTGCATGAAGTCCAGGCGGCGCTCGATGTTCTGGCGTTTCGATGGGGCTCCTCCTGCGCCAGCGGTCGAACCGTGGTGAGCATGATGGCTGGTATGCGCATAAGAGTGATTCGACATGACATCCTCTAGGAGACTGGAGCAAGGGGTGTGGTGCGGGAATGCCGCCTCCGAAGCCTGCCGTCATGGCGGTAAATGGTGCAGACCGCGCCCCATCGGATAATCCCGGAATGGGGGTCGTATGATTGACAAAGTGTAAACCTTGTCAGCAGTGTCCGATTACTCTACGTTAATTGGATATTCTTTTCGTATTTCGCGCTTTCCAACGCAGTAACTGGAAACAATGTTGGATGCGCATAGGTTGGTGATCTCTGCCTGTTTGACGCTCGCGCCTCGTGCCAAAATATCAGCGTATGGGCTCTCAAATTCTATGTGTTGTTTCAAGTGGGATTCAGGTATTGGATCAAGGTCATTCGTTTATCGATCGTTGTCTGGTATCTGATGGGTTCTCGCCATAGGCTGCCCGGTACGCTGCTGAGAAGCGGCCCAAATGGAAGAAACCCCACTTCAGACAGATCGCTCTGACGGATTGCCGGTTCAATGGATCGAGCAAGTCGCTTCGGGCGGCTCGCAATCGAAGAGATCGCAGATAAGCGGCAGGGGTCGTTTCCTTGAAGGTGCGAAAGCCGATTTCGAGCGCCCGCACCGATACACCTACGGCCTCGGACACTGCCGACACCGTGATCGGCTTCGCAACGTTTGCTTGCATGAAATCGATCGCATCGCGCACATGCCACGGTGCGATCAGATGCGTTCGCCTCTCCAGACGGAGCGAGAAGCGATGCGGGATCGTTCGGACCACCATGTCGGCCAGCGTCTGACTCAGATACAACATAGCCAGCGGCGACTGCAGCAATGGTCCGTTGTTGTACATGCCAGAAATAATCGTCTGCACGAGATTTCCGAGAAGTTGTCCCTCTGGCGTCGAAAAATCTACCATCGGCGACAAATCCAGTGAGCCCTCCAGAGGTACTTCGAAGATTAAGGAAACGGCCTGCACGATAATTGACCAGTCCAAGCGTAACACGTTCGAAATATGCGGCGCTCCTCGTACGGAAAAATGATCGGCTTCGTGATTGTTGACCAAGACCAGCCGTTCCGGGCGGCCTCCAACGGTGCGTTGACCCAACGATACGTCGATGGCGCCCTCATTCACCGAGAGGATCGATAGCCATTTCGCTGTCTGAGGCACCGCCTGGACACGCCATTCATCATGATACTGGCCGCTAACCAAGGTCAGAGCACCGTTCGTCCAGATATCCGTACTCCATTGGAAGCTTTTGGCTGGACCGATCGGTGAAGCTGCGAATGAGCCGAACTGTCCGGTCAAGGTTTCCACCATACCCTCAAAAGTCGATCCGTGAAAGCGGGGCATAAACTTCATTGCTTTATTCTGAGGCATGCTGGCGAACAACCTTGATGAAATAAACGTCAAACGATGAAAAAAGCGGCCGCCGCGATTGTGGGCGTTGATTTTCGTGTGGAATGAGCAAAATTCATGCCGAGGTACGTACATCAACTGGCTGTCGATCAGGCGACAGATGGGCAATGGTGTGACATTTCAGAGCAAGCTCGCGACTTGATCCCCTACGGCCCCTGCGACACAATGATTATGCTCCGCGATGCAGCGGGCATGCGGTGGTCCTTTCCTGGGACGAACGCTGCGACCGGTCACTGCGGTCATGATGACCCGACCGGTCGCGAATCCTCACAAAAGAGCCTTTCTGAGTTGCATTCAGGGTAAATCGTGGACTATGTCCGGTCCATATGCGGAGGGTGGCAACCGAGAAATCGTTGTGCGGAGTCAGTGCCAGCCGGTTCTCGAATCACGACGCGCGGCCTGATCTTTTGAACCAGAATCAAGCACACCCGCCATTTCCAGGTTCCTGAACCAGTGGCGCGACTAGATGAGATATCCGTATTTGTAATACAGTATCCGTTTTGCGCATCCGAATGCTCGACCCTCCCTAAAGGCAAAACCCCGTTAAGATTTGTAACGGATGTCTCGGCCACGGCAATGCGCAATTGGCCCGTTATGCTGATCGAGTTGCTGAGCCTCTAATATTCCGCCCAAATGATTTGACGCGGTTCTTCCTCAAATCGACAGGACGCATGCGCCTTCCTGCCTCTCGTCAAAAAAATACTGCGACACCCGCAGGCAGTAAGAAGTTTTCTCATGAAACAAGTTATTGAAGCTCCATTTCACCAAATGATGCCCGAAAATTCATCCGCCGTCACCGATGGTGCCGGCATTTCTTCTCACGACGACACGCGAGATGCGTTTGAACATGCACATGCAGAACTGCTCAGCATAACAAACTACCTCGAAGCTCTGTACGCGCAAATTCAGCGTGCGGCCCGAGGCGGACACAATCTCTCACTCGTGACCGATGCCGTGCCGGTAAACGATGGGCAGTCTTTTTTATGATCCGCATCGCTGCCGGACCCAGTTCTTACAGGAACACCTCTAAGACGAGAATCGCATTGGCCAGGATCAGGGCGCTGGGCAAGGATCGAAACGGCGGCATCGCGATCATGGCCGCCTTTTGCCTGCCGATCGTGATCGGCTTTGCTGCGCTGGCGGTCGAATACGGATACGGACTGCTTGTACGGGACGAGAACCAGCGCACCGCCGACCTCGCGTCTTACGCCGGGGCACTTGCCTATAACGAAACGAATTCGGAAGTGAAGATGAAGGCAGCGGCACATCGCGTGGCGCAGCTCAATGGAGTGGATGCCGCCAGCGTTTCTGTTTCGCTCGCAGCGTCTCCGAAAGACGCGCGCGTTCAGGCAGTGCATGTCACCATCACCACGACGAACACGCTCGTTCTCGTGCCGGTCCTTGGTGTCAGCCCGAAGCTTGATATAGGAGCTGAAGCCTATTCCTCAATCGGCTCTTCGGAGAATGGCTGCATCATCGCTCTCGACAAGTCCGGATCGGGTGTCACTCTATCAGGCGGCGTCCAGGTCGGTGCAAGCAAATGTTATGTAAACTCCAACAGCGATCTCGTCGCCCCGTGCGGAACCAAGATCACGACCAAGGAAGCCACATATTTTGATGGCTCCTCGCAGCCTTGCCCATGGACCAGCAATATCGTGCAGGCGGATGGCAGTCCGGCACCTGTATCGAACCAGTACATCAGCGATCCTCTTGAGGGCCATGCGGGTGTGGCCAGGCTCCACCAACGTTTTGCTGTCAATCGCAAGGCCTCTTGGCCAGAAAGCGTCTCGGTCCAGAAGAAAGGCGTCGACCTGTTGTTCGGAGACGAGCCGCCGAAAACAACGGCAGCCGCGATCGAATCCATCGGATGCAAGTACGACCCCACGAATTTCAACGAATATTACAAGGATCGATGGGATATCACCTGTTCGAACTCCACGATCAACATCGGCTCCCTGGTGGTCAAGGGCAATGTCCAGGTGAAATTCAACATCTCTGGCAGCAAAAATACGACATATAACTTCTCGGGAAGAATCCAGAACGATTTCGGTACAAAGCTGGAATTCGGAGCTGGCACCTTCAATGTGGCAAAGGGTGTCTATGGTGCGGACCTGGTGTTCGGAGCCGGTTCCTTCCATGTCGGAATGGGCGACGAGAAATGCGGTGATGCTCGTTATAGCCTCTGCGCCTCCGGGAAAGTCACAATTGGCGGGGCGAGCGCGTTTGTTTTCGACGCGGGGTTCTATACTGGCGCTGGCGCGACACTCAAACTCGGCGACGGCACGTCCAATAGCTACACGTTCGGGAAATCCAGCGGCGACAATGCAATTGGACTCGATGGCGGCTCCATAACGGTGATGGCGGATGCCAGTAGCGGCAAGGGTGTGTTCCGCCTCAACGGCGATCTAAACGGCGGTGGCGGTGGCAGTTGCATCACCATTCCCGCCAGCGCTGAACATGACATATCCGGCAACGTCAATCTGGCCGGCGGCGCCAGACTTGGTGACGGCATCTATACGGTTGACGGGTACTTCTCAGTCAATACCGGAGGATCCGCCTGCAGCGACACCGTCGCCGTTTCCGGCAAGAATGTGACGATCGTCATTTCCGGTATCGACACCCCTTCCGACTGGGAATGCAAGGGCAAGTCCTTTTGCCTGACCGGCGGCAACGCGATTACCCTTACCTCACCGCAGTCGGGTGACTATGCCAATCTGGCGGTGATCGGCCCACAATCGTCCAAGAACACAACCGGCGCGGAAATCACCTCAGGCGGCAAAGGTAAAATCTCCGGGGCTTTCTATTTTCCGAACGGGTTGATCGACTTCGGCGGCGGCGGCCAGATCGGTGACGCTGCAACCGGCTGCCTGCAACTGATCGGTGCAAGCATTTCACTGTCGGGCGGTTCACAAGCGATGTCGGAATGCACCCTGTCGAGCGGCACGGGCAAGGTGGCGCTGGTCCAATGAACTTCATTCGAATCTACGTGGAAAGAGCTATGAGTATGTACGCTCGTCTAAAGCAATTCGTCTGCAAAGATCGCGACGGCAATGCCGCTATCGAATTTGCGCTGATTGCGCCGATCCTCGTTATCATTCTGGCAGGTAGCACAGATTTGGGATTGCTGATCTTTTCCCGCTTTCAGCTTGAGGCCACGATCTCGAACAGTGCGAGCTACGCGATGGTTCATGCCGATCAGGTCGACAGCAAAAGCGGTGAAGATCTGGCGACGAAGATCGCCACAATCATTGCCAGCGAGGACGCTTCCGGTGAAGCGATAGCTTCAATCGTCATCAACAACGGTGCAAAGGCAAGTTACGCCGGAAACAGGATAAAGCTCGGCGGCGCAGCAAGCCAGGCAAATGCCTGCTATTGTCCAACCGGCACCGCATCGTCGCTCAATTGGGGTTCGCAGCGGCCCTGCAGCAATGCCTGTCCCGACGGAGGGCCTGCAGGCAAATATGTCACGGTCACTGCAAAGCGGACATATACGCCGTTATTCTCCAGCTACGGCTTCGTCAAGGATGGTTTCATCTACGCCAGCGCGATCGTCCAAACACAATGAAGTCCACCATCCAAAAACTCTGGCAGTCACACTCCGGCGCCAGTGCGGTGGAATTCGCACTCGTCATGCCGCTGTTTTTGCTGATGCTATTCGGGATGATCGAGTTCGGTCGATTGTTCTGGACCAGCCACGCTCTTCACGACACGGCGATCGCCACGGCGCGCTGTATGGGCATCCCACAGATGGAATGCGAAGATGGTGACGTTTACAGCGCATCCAAGGCAACGGCCTTCGCAAAGGCCACGGCAACGGGCTGGTTCATCGCGCTGGACACGGCCTCTATCACGCTTGATCACGACGCAAGCTGCCATGGCTTAGCTGGTTTCTCGCAAGTGAAGATCAGCCATGAATTCAACACCCTCGTGCCAAAACTTTTGACGTCGCTTGCCGGTGGCACCAAATTGCAGGCGGAGGCCTGTTACACAAATCATTAAAACTGGCTATTGAAGATCGTTTGATCCCGTTACCTTCCTGCGTTCTGGCCGTAGCAAAGTACACTCAAAAAGCATCACTGCAGCGGATGAGCCGATGCACCTACGATCGTCGCGGGTTGCCTCCCTCGCGCCTGCCGAGAAGCGTTTTCGCCGACCGATATTCCGTTGGATGAACGGCGATGGTCACCACGGATCGCAGCCGCAAAAGCTCTTACACCAGGGCGGCTCCGTCACTCTGGAGCCTCTGTCGGAGTGCCACGTCCCAGAACTTTGGGATGCTGCGCAAGTGCAGAGCGAACTTGGACATACCTGCGATACGGGCCGTTCCCAACACTCGATGAAATGGCCCGCCGACGAAACACCACTGCTCGAAGGCGGCATCATCGACACGTTAGGATTCCTTGACCTGATGACCTTCCTGAGCGAACGTTTCGACATCGGGTTGGATGATACGCATTTCGAACCTGACAATCAGCACCCCGGCTGCGCTGGTGCGTTTTGTCGAGGCCCATGCGCCATGGTGGTAACGGATACCCGGTCCATTGCCTGCACGACGGTAGCCCGGATAGCCCGTCAAGTTTCTAGTGAGGACTTGGAAATCCGGAGGATGTGGGCCGCCAGTTTCGGGAAGTAGGGATGCGGTCGTAAGATTTCACAAAACTTGAGCATGCGGAGTTCTTCCCCTCCTCCATCACCATCTTGAAGTGTAGCGAGGTTTGATCCATACCGTTTCTGCACGATATTATTATAATAAGGGGGAAATGATGTCAGAAGCGGGCAAAAAACGGCCCAATCCGATTGACGTTCATGTTGGCTGTCGGATCAGGTTGCGCCGGACCATGAGCGGAATGAGTCAGGAACGGTTGGGTGACAGTCTCGGCATCACCTTTCAGCAGATACAGAAATACGAACGCGGCACCAATCGCGTAGGGGCCAGTCGCCTTCAGAACATCGCCAATATTCTGAATGTCCCCGTCTCGTTCTTCTTTGAAAACAGCCCGGGCCAGGACACGTCTCTTATTGACTTGCCTCAAGACGATCTTCAAACGTTCTTGTCCTCACCCGAAGGGTTCCGGCTTAATCAGGAATTCGTAAAGATTGCAGACCCGAAAGTACGCCATCGTATCGTTGAGATGGTCAAGGCAATAGCCGCGGATCAAGACGAGGGGCCTGCCGAGCTATAAAAGCGCACCTGCTGCTCGAAAGTCAGGATTTGACGGCTGGCAATAGCGGAAAGTGGCGACCGATCAGTGGGGATAATAACTGCCGGGGGTAATGTCCCCACTTTCCGCGAGACGTTTGTTATAGTTCATAATTTTAATTGGCAAGAATAAAAGCCCTTTTGCGCGCCTCGGTCTAATTTCCGCAAATTATTCTTTGTCGATCGCGGCTAGCATATCGTTATAGGCATCTTCGTTCACATAGGCCACCCCTTCGACCAGCATCCTTGTAAGTTTACCCAAAGGGTGAACGTTGTCCGGATCGAGGACAACAACGATTTGACCGGATGTCATATTCTTCTCGTTGACAGGGTAGAGGTCACGAGCAGGATCGTATCCATCTTCAAGAGTAATATATCGCCCCGTATCCATGGTGGTCGGGATGGCAACCTGCCCAGTGCGGACTGAGGCGCCGGCGACGTATTGGGCGTTGACGACATTTATAGCCCATATGTTGCCGTGTGAAATGATCTTGCGGTGCTCCTCGGCGTCTGGCGCATAAACTGCTTGCGCCACCGTCGCGTGATTGATCAGGAATCGGTCCTCGACACGTTCGTGAGAGCCTGCACCAGAGAAACTGATTGTATTCGACATGTTCTTACCATTGTGGACTACGAGCGCCAAATATGGCGAGTAGAGGTAGGGGAGGCAATATTCCTCTTGGGAAGAGTCGACGATGATTTCCGTGCATATGGAATAAAAGATATGCTGTCTGGTTGAATTTCGAAAAACCTAAGATAAAAACTGCTTAACAATGTCGTAGTTGACGTTTGATATGTATCGACACCCGTCTTGCCGCTTGCTGTTATCCAACACTTTGATGTCGTTGAGGCGCGTCACGATTGCATAATTCGGGTAACACTTTTGGTCACGCGCTTCAGGTCGGGCATTGATTTCCCGAGAGCCGCAGTCAAAAAGGTAGTACTGGCATCTGTATATGCTGACGGGATGTCGGGTTGGTATCGCGATAGCAATATCGTTTAATTTTCCACCCATTTGCAAATATGCTGGAACGATATGAATTGGAAAACACTTTGCTTTCCCAGAGCTCGCAAGGGTCTCGTACTCGGTTACCGAGCAGCCTCCGGAACAACAGGACAGTTTGATCTTTTGCTGATATTGCAAATTGACTGGTGACGTTGTCGTATCCAGCGCCCAGATCGTTGACGTTGAATAACATCTCAACCCCATCTACTGCTACATGTTCAAGTAGTATGGCGATTTCTAGCGCAGGCTGCAATTCCAAAAGTAAATCCAATGAACAAGCTTAGGACCTGTTCGTTCTGAACATGCGCCTTTCTCTTTCGTCGAAGCCAATTGCAGAGCGATCATCGATCTTGGATTCGATGCCAAACCGAGTATGGTGGCGAACCACTTTTCTAAAAAAACGCGAGAGGGCAATATGCAGGTTTTAGTCCGCGATAACAATGTCGATCAGGCGCTGCGCATTCTCAAGAAGAAGCTACAGCGCGAGGGAATTTTCCGTGAAATGCGTCTCCGTGAAGCATTCGAGAAACCATCCATCAAGAGAGCGCGGGAAAAGGCTGAAGCAGTCGGCCGGCAGAGAAAACTTGCCCGCAAGCAGATGCAGCGCGACGGACTTCTTCCTTCAAAGCCGAAAAAGGACGCATGATCACCTGCCCGATGTCGCGCTAGGTAATCAGACGCGATCGTCTGCAGGAGTATGCTCCTGCCGCGTCCGCGTAGGATCGCGACGATCCTATGGAGTGGTTGCGGATGGTTCTCGTTGCAGAGGAGTTGAAGAATAAGCGGGCCGAAATCGGCCTGAAGGTCGAGGAGATGCGTGCGCAGATCGTAGCGCTGGAGCGGCAGCAGGTTGCTTTCGATGTGGTCATCCAGACCTACGAGCTAGACTACTCGCCCGTCTCGGAATCACGCATCCTTGACCGCCGTCGCAAGCGCGTCGCGACCGATCCTGTTTCGGAACTCTTGAAGGACTTCGACCAGATCAACCCGGAGACCGTGTAATGGATAACATTCGCGCCATCAGAAATGATGATGACCTCGCATGGGCGATTGCAGAGCTCAGCCAGTATTTCGATAACCCTCCCGAACCTCTCAGCACCGATGGAATGCGCTTCGATATCCTTTCCGATCTGATCGAAGCATACGAAGACAAACACTACCCCATCGACGCACCAGAACCGGTTGAACTTATTAGGGCTCACATGGAGCTAACGGGACGCAGCCAAGGCGATCTCGCGACGCTGTTCGGATCCCGCTCCCGTGCATCGGAAGTGCTGAACAAAAAGCGCGCGCTGACCGTCGATATGATCCACAGGCTGCACAAGGAGTGGGGCATTCCGGCTGATAGCCTCGTAGAGCCCTATCACCTTACGGCTCTGGAACCTAGATACGCCTGACGGATGACGATGGCATTTCAAAATTCTAAATAACGCCGGTTAGAGACCCTCAGGCAAATGCCAACTTCAGCCAGTCGCCTCAGGCGACACTTAATCAAGTGCCTGCATTTCCAGCGACCGGTACCGAAAGCGCCGGGCTCCCCGTCGCCCATGGGCCATTTGCAGGAGAAGGCCTGCCTACCCTGCAAAACAGGCATTATGCACTTGGAGGAGATTTTCCGAAAAAGTCAGAACCTGTACACGACTATTTTCGTCAAGTTTATTGACATGGATAGCATCCACCTCTTTTATGCGCCCGCACAAATTGAAAAGTGGGCCTGCGCCATATGGAATTTTCAACCGAAACTCAAAATTGGCCAAGCGAGCTTTCTAAAGCGGGGATGGCTGATCGTCGCTCTGTACCACCTGCGTTACTACGTGCGCCCGCCCCTTCCGACGAAAAATTAAACGAGATATTGATGCTCGCAAGCCGTGTCCCCGATCATGGCAATTTGGTGCCTTGGCGGTTTATTCTTGTAAGGGATCATCAGGCTCGTGATCTCCTGGAAGAATTCCTTTGCGCGCATGCTGTCGAAGAGCAAGACGAAGGCGCCAAATCCGCGATGAGCTCTCGACTGCGGGCATGGCTGATCGGACCGCCAGCTACAGTATTTCTCGTTTGGCGCCCCGATCAAACAGCACCATTCCCTGAACTTGACCAACTGCTTTGCGCAGGAGCCGTCGCTACTACTTTTCTACACGCGGTTCACGCGGAAGGCTTCGGGTCAATCTGGCTAACCGGCTGGCCCTGTTCATCAGAACGGGTCAGACAGATCATGGGTCTCGAACACCACGAACGGTTAATTGGGCTTTTTCCTTTGGGCACTCCAACACGAAGGCCGGCAGAACGAGCAAGGCCGAACGCAAGCAACCTACTGAGTGAGTGGCGCTCCTAAACAGCCGTCGAATTATGGGGGATTTATCATTGTTACCTAAAACTTTCTGGTTTTCGATTTCAGTATCCACGCTTGCTCTATGCAGCGCAGCTTTCCCGGCATTCGCGCAAGATAGCGACGGTGAAGCCGTCCTTGCGCCGATTACGATCAAGGCCAGTCGCGTTGGAAATGCTCCCGAGAGCGTAACACGAAACGTCACTATTCTGGAAAAAGAGGATATCGACAAACTCCTTACGACGTCTCACAGCCTGCCTGATCTTCTGGGAAAGGCCGTTCCCGGGCTGGCACTGTACACGGGTGCATTCACCACATACGGGCAAGGTCTGCGCGGACGCAGCGCCCTCGTCGTTATTGATGGGGTTCCCCAGAAACTCAACCGTGACACCTCCCGCGATCTCTTCAATGTCGACGTTTCCGCTATCGAGAAGATTGAGGTCGTCCATGGAGGCTCCGCGCTTTACGGCAATGGCGCGACAGGCGGCATCATTTACATTACCACACTCCAGGGCGGCGGCGAGACACGGTTTAAATCGCGTATAGAGACCGGCAACAGCCTTACCAACTTTGGCGGCCAGGGAGCGAATGCGCGCTTTTCGCAATCGGTGCAGGGAAGCACGGGGGACACTGACTATGCCTTTTCTGCGTCGGGCGATCTCAACCGTGGGCTCTTCGATGCCAAGGGCGACCGCATAGCACCGGAGCCAAGCCAAGGCGATCTTTTCGATACTGTCTCGGGGAGCTTTTTTGGGCGTGTGCGCCACCATTTCGACGATCAGAGCATAGGCGCCTCATTGATCGTCAAGAAAATCAGACAGGACAGTGACTATGCTGCTGACACGACCGTTGCAGGTTTGCCGCCCGGCACCGTCCCCGCTCGCGCTGTAAAAGGATTGTCACTCGATGAACAGGGCGGACTGTTCAATGTACAAGGAACCATCGACTATCGACACGAGGATATCCTTGGGGGAACACTAGACGCCCAAGTCTTTGCCCGCAGGGCGGAATCGCGATTCTATCCTGCCGATGCACGCGCCATTCGCAATCGCGCAGCAATCATCCAGTCCTATTTTGAAAGCGACATTTACGGAGGAAGCGCTGTTTTCAACACGCCTATACCGCTAAGCGAAGATGTTCCCGTCAATTTGATGTGGGGAATGGACGCGCAATTGGAAAGCTCCGTCGGCCCGGCTGATCTTTTTGACGGCACAGCTTTTGATAGGAGCAGAGGCACTGTCTTCAATCGCACGCGAACGACGCTGTGGACCCCGCCTTTCGATCTCGATCAATATTCTCTGTTTGCCCAGCTTGAGGTGAAACCGACAGATCGCATAACAGTGCGCGGTGGTGTCCGACAGCAATGGGCCCATTTTTCCGTCGACAATTTTACGACGATCATCGGCGATCCTATCGCAGGAGGCAGTCTGGATTTTTCCAGTGCGCTCTACAACATCGGTGTGAACTATGAGTTCATCGACGGAGTAAGTCTCTTTGCAGATTTTTCTCAGTCCTACGATCTTTCGGACATCGGCCTCCAGCTTCGCCAGGCCCCCCGAGGTTTTAATCTCACGCGCAGCAATATCAGCCCCCTCAGCTACGACAACTACGAAGTCGGTATTCGTGCATCTGTCGGGGATTTCACGGGAAGTGCTGCAGCTTTCCTGAGCAAATCTGAGCTGGGTGCCTTGCGCACCGAGAACTTCATCCTTGTTCAGGACCGCGATCCCGAAGAAATCAAAGGCATCGAGTTGGCCGCGAGTTACCGCTTCAACGACCAGTGGTCGGCTGGGGGAACCTTTACCTACACACATGGCGAACGAACGGCCGCGAACGGGCGTAAAATCGCTTTGGATGGCTTCCGCATCCCTCCGATCAAGGTGACAGGCTATGTCGAGTACATGCCGACAGATTGGTGGACGATTCGTCTCGACGGAGTCTATAGCGGATCTCGAGACGACGCGTTCAACGACCGTGTGGCTTTTGGTGGTGCGAAGGTGGAAGATTTTGCAATTTTCAATCTTGCAAGCGACTTCAAGCTGGAACGTGGAAAGCTCAGTCTTGGTGTCGACAACATTTTCAACGAAGATTATTACAACGTCTACGCTCAGTTGTTGAGGAATTCCAACAATACAAGCCATATCAAATCGCCGGGCACAACGTTCAAGATCGCGTACGAGGTTGAATGGTAGCCACATCTTCTCAGGCGAAAACACCGGAATTCTCTTCTAATGCATCTCTGGTCGGTTCACGGCTCTCGTTCGTTGCCGGCGGTCGCAAGATTCTCGATGAGGTCTCCTGCGAGATTCAGGCAGGAAAGACAACGGCACTTGTCGGTCCCAACGGTTCCGGCAAGAGTTCCTTGATGAGACTTCTGGTGCGCCTTGAAGCGCCTACGGCAGGACAGGTCGCCCTTTCGGGCCGCGACGTTACGTCCTTCGGTCGCCGCGATTTTGCGCGGCGACTGGCGTTTCTTCCACAAGATATGCAGCCACCCGCAGCACTATCGGTCCGCGATCTCGTTGCCTGTGGAAGACACCCGCACCGTGCCGTATGGCGGCCCGAGACAAAGCGGGACGGAGAGGTCATCGAGGAGGCGCTGGCGGTTACCGATCTTGCTGATCTTTCCAGCCGGCCCGTCGGAGCGCTTTCGGGAGGCGAGCGTCAGCGTGCGCTGATCGCCATGGCGCTTGCGCAAGAAACGCAGATTCTGATGCTCGATGAGCCGACAACCTATCTGGATCTTCGTTATCAGATTCAGATACTGGAACTTGTTCGCAGACTTCAGGCCGAACGGCAGTTGACTGTTTGCTGGGTTCTGCACGATCTGAACGAGGCAGCGGCCTACAGCGACGAGGTCATCGTTCTTTCAAAGGGGCGTAGCGTCGCAACCGGGTCGCCTGAACACGTCCTGACGCCCGTGTTCATACGTGATGTTTTTGGCATCGATATGTTAAGGCTTGCACATCCTGCCGATGGCGGGCCGCTTCTGGTTCCGTCCCGCGGCTGGTCTCCCAATCATTCCAGAGAAACGACATGACCGGCCTCAATCGACGTAAGTTTATTTCCACCCTCTCCTCTGCCGCCTGCGCCTCGGCTTTGCTCCCCGGGAAGTTGATGGCGCAGCCGGCGCTGCCGCGCGTCGTCGCCCTTGAATGGCGTTACGCTGACCACGCTCGTTCGCTTGGATTGCCCCTCGTAGGCGTCGCCGATCTCGCTGAATATCTCGGTCAGGCTTCATCCGGTGCGAAAGAATTGGCAGCGACTGGGCCTGCGGATATGGGTCGCCGGCAGGAACCTTCCCTTGAGGCAATCATCGCTGCGAAACCCGATCTTATCCTGGGGGTCAAGTTTCGGCACGAGCGCATCCAGCCGCAGCTTTCGAAGATTGCCCAAACGATCCTCTACGACTACACCCAGACCGGCAAGGCGAACGGCGACCAACTCTCCCTTATGATTGACGAGTTGCAACTACTTGCCGAAAAAGTCGGGCGCCGCGATGCCACGGACAAAGCAGTTCACGGTCTCGATGAGTTCCTCTCAAAGCAATCCGAACGGCTTGCATCCATTCCTGACCTGTCACGGCAGATCGTATTTGCCCAGTTTCCATCCGGGGTAAATAATATTCGCCTTTTCACGTCGAATTCCCTGCCCATTTGCCTTTTGGAACAACTAGGACTTCAGAACGCATGGAATGGGCCGTCGGAAGGATTTGGCTTCACGACAGTCGGTCCGGAGCGGTTGCTGGCTCTTGGTGACATAATGTTTCTCGGTGTCGCTATCGGCTCGGACAACAGCTATACGAGGCTCGCAAGGAACCCGCTCTGGCAAAGCATGCCGTTTGTGCGCGCTGGCAGATTTTTTGGTCTGACCGATGTCGTATGGCCGTTTGGCGGCATTCCGGCGGCCGAGGCCTTTATCGTAAAAGTCGCGGAGACGCTCACGCAGGAATGATCGCTTCCACGAAAAATGAGTGGCTATTGACTGCGCGTGCGGTTGTGATCGCAGCCTGCGGGGCAATAGCGATGACGCTGGTATATCTGCATGCATCCATCGGCATCGAGGCTCCGATACCCACCATCCTCGGCAGTATTTTGTCGGCAACGCCCGACGATCCGGCCGGCATGATGTTGCATTATCTTCGACTTCCACGCACGGCGGCGGCCATTCTGACCGGAGCGTGTCTCGCCGCGGCCGGAACGCTCTTTCAAGCAGCGACGCGCAATCCGCTTGCCTCGCCGGGGATTCTCGGCGTGACGGCCGGCGCACAGCTCTTCGTCGCGCTCGTTACCGTCGTACCCGCCCTTGCACTTTTCGTGCCGCCTGCGATGGCCGCGACTGCGGGCGGGCTACTGGCAGGCGGAGTTACCTGGACGGTTTCAAGGGCCAGTGCCGGACCCGTCAGGATCGCTTTGTCGGGAATGGCGGTATCCCTGATGGCGGGAGCCGCTGCTGCTGCCATCGCACTTCTGGATGAGACTGCTGGCGCCAGCCTTCATCTGTGGGGCGGAGGAAGCCTCGTCCAAACGGATTGGCAGGCATCGCTCGGCGCCTTGGCCGGCTTCTGTCCAGCATTTTTGCTGGCGCTGATGTTTGCCAGGCAACTCGACATTCTCACCCTCGGTGACGATACCGCAAGAATACTGGGGCAAAACCTGTTTCTGGTCCGGGGCGTCGCGCTTGCTCTCGGCGTCTGGCTGTCCGCACTAGCCGTCACGCTTGCCGGACCTGTCGTATTCGTGGGACTGGTTGCGCCCAACCTGCTGCGCCTGACGGGAATATCAAAACATATCCTCCTGCTGCCTGCGGCGGTGATTGTCGGAATGGCGCTGACGGTCGGGGCTGATCTTCTTGTCCTGAGCCTGTCGGCCAGTACGATCGAACTCCCGGTCGGTGTGCCCATAGCGCTCGTTGGAGCGCCGGTCCTCGTCTTGCTTGCCTGGCGTCACGCGCAGGAAAATCGCGCCACGTCGGAATTTGCGGGCAGATACCGGACACCGCCTACCCTGCCCGGATTATCCCACCCGGCCTTTCTTGTCTTCCTGCTCGTCATTGTCGGCATTACGGGGCTTGCCGGCGGCAATAGCTTCATTTCCCCATTGCACGTTCTGACGTTTCTCATGGGTACGTCCCCAGCGGACCTGCAGAGCATCCTGGAATTACGCATACTCCGTGTCGTGGGTGCGGCATTGGGTGGTGCGCTTCTTGGGCTTTCAGGTCTTCTTCTTCAAGGCGTCATCCGCAATCCGCTCGCAAGTCCGGAGCTGATCGGTATCACACAGACATCCGGCCTCGCCGCTGTCGCCATACTCCTTTTTTTTCCAGAGCTTGGATTCCCGGGTGTTCAGGCAGGAGCGATCCTCGGCGGCCTTGCCGCCACGGTTCTCGTTGCCAGTCTCGGATTGCGGCGCAATCTCGCCCCATCGGCAATGGCGCTCATTGGCCTTGGCCTGGCGGCATTTGCGGCCTCTGCATCCACCGCCTTGGTCATCATGGCCGGTTTTCAGGCGAGCCAGGCCGCTACATGGCTCGCCGGATCGACCTATGGCATTGGCAAGACCGACCTAATGGTTCTTACCGGTGCGCTGTTTTGCGTCGCACCAGTCGCATATCTGTTGGTGTCGCTCACCGACATAGTGGCGCTCGGTCAACCGAAAGCATCAAGTCTCGGGCTGAATTTCCGGGCGACGGAATGGGCTCATCTGCTGGCCGGCGCATTGTGCGCCAGCACGGTCGCTGCAATCTTCGGACCCGTATCCTTCGTCGGGTTGATGGCGCCGCATGCTGCCCGTCTTCTCCATCCAGGCCGTTATCGCGACCTGCTAACCACCAGCGCTCTCGTCGGAGCCATATTGATGATCATCGCCGATTGCCTGGGTCGGACCCTGTTTGCACCGATCGAAATACCCGTCGGCTTGATGACGGCGATCATTGGAGCTCCATTCATATTGTTCGCTCTACGCCGGGCATGACAAGCTGATGCAGCGGAATCGGCACGACGCGCACGGGAGGAAAGACGTGTCGCGTGGATTTGTGCGGAAACAGAAGACCTCGCTGCGCGCGTTCAACGATCTCGTCGGGTTCGAATGACATGTCGGCCCGCCAACTGCCCAGCCGTACGTTCTCATAATCGAAGGTCACGACCGGCACGAGCTTCAGCCCGAGGCGCAATGCTGCGGCATGACGATGGTGCCCGTCCATGATGCATCGGCTCTTCCGCTCGATGCAGATCGGGCTGGTCCAGCTTTGATCCCGGACCAGAAGATCGGTCACCTCGTTCACTCTGCCGGGGATGATTTCTTCGTGGGGAGAAAGGGTCGATGGCGGCACGAGGCGCAGTTCCGAGAATGTCATGCTATCAGCCTTTCGTTGGAGACTGTCTGGTTCAGGAATATCCGTTCCGGATGGGCGTTGCTCAGGAAGTCATGGTGAGAAATGTCCCATCCATAGGCGCCTGCGGCGAGGAAGCAGACGATATCGCCGACGCCAAGGTCGTGAACCTCTTCGTCTCGCAGCAAGACATCCTTCGGCGTGCACAGCTCACCGGTGAAGGTAACGACTGCCTTTCCGATCGTAGGACGCGACCAGGACCGTGGCCAGTGTCGACCTTTAAGGATTTTATGCGGGTGGCGGTGCTGCCAGGCCGAAGGGAGCCTGAAATGATGGGATCCCCCGCGCAACAATGCGAAAGTCTCGCCATGGGTCGTCTTCAGATCGATGACCTCGGTAACGTAGACGGCGCAATAGGCCACAACAATGCGCCCGCATTCGAACTGTAGCACAGTGCCGTCTGCAGGGATGGCGTCAGCGAGCCCTTCCGCGAGATGGTGGATGTCGAATCTCCGGTCAAGATCGGCATAGTCCACTCCCCAGCCGCCACCGAGATTGATGACGCGTGCTTCCAGGCCATTTCGCTTCGCCCAATCCTGCGCCCTCAACAGCGCCTCCCTGCAGAAGACGGCGTGGGCGTCGGCATCCAGGTTGTTGGAGATAGTGTGGAGATGGAAGCCATCAAAGCGCAAGTTCTGGCGTGACTTGGCGAGTTGAATGGCCTCGTCGACACGCGCTTCCTCTATGCCGAACTGCGTCGGTTGCCCTCCCATCGTGATGGTCGCTCCCGGAACAGGACCGGCCATGTTTATCCTCAACAGGATTGGGAGCTTTGTACCGGCCCGTGCCGCCACCATGTTGGCCAGGTGCAGGAGATGAAGGCTTTCGATGTGCACCCTTTCGACTCCATGGTCGATTGCGGCAATGAAATCCGTTTCCGTTCGTGCCGGCCCACCCATGATGATACGGGCCTGGGGGCCGACGGCCTGCCGCACTTTGCGAATTTCACCAGCCGAAGCGACTTCGAAGCCTGCGACGATGGGCGCCAGCGTCACAAGCACCGCTGGATCGCTATTGGCCTTGATCGCGTAAAAGAACTCGCTCTGCGCCGGCAGGTTCGACACGATCTCGCGGGCGTGTCTCGCTAATCCGTCCAAATCGTGGATGTAGGCGCAAACAGGAATTTCCCGTCTGACAAGCTGCTCGACAAGCTGAAGCGAAGGATTGAAATATGTCACTGTACGATCTCCTTGGAAATTTGGGGCTGTGAGGGCCATCGGCTGCGCCAATTCCGGTCGCACCGCGTCAACGCCTGACGCAGTATTCCGCGATCGTTGGCCCCGATGATGCCGAGCGCACCCTGGGCAACATGGCGTTCTATGTCCTCGTCACGACGGGGAATGACGAATAACTGTTTGCCTGCAGCCCCTACTGCGATAGCCACCTTCGCCTCGGCATCAATCACTTCGGGGCAGGTCGTCTGCCACGGCAGGCCGATGGACTGCGAATAATCAGCCGCTCCGAGGAGAACCGCGTCGATGCCTTCGGTCCGGGCAATATCATCCACGGCGTCGAGACCCGAACGGTCCTCGATCATCGCGACAATCAAGGTCTCGCGATCAAGCCTCGAAATGAACTCTACCAGGTCACAGTCCCCAAAGCGGCCAAGACGGCCAGCGTTCAAGCCCCGCGAGCCAAGAGGCGCGTAGCGCGCCCTCGACGCTGCGGCCTTGGCGTCCTCGGCGCTGGAGCAACGCGGCACGACGATCCCAGCCGCTCCGGCATCGAGAACCTGCAGAATGCGGTCCGAGCGTGCGTCGGGAACACGCACCAATGCGCTGATACCCGATCGGTCTGCCGCCGCCAGCAGGCATTCAAGCTCCCGGCCGTCGATCAGCGTATGTTCGAGATCGATGAGGACAAAATCAAAGCCCGCGACGGCCGCCACCTCCACAATGGTAGGCGCAGGGATCGACAGAAACAGTCCTCCCGCCGCTTCGCCGCGATCCAGCAGATTGCGCAACCTGGTCCGTGCGCTCAGCATGATGCGTTCTCCGGGAATCCAGCTGCATGTATCAGCGGGTTCAGGACACGTCGGGCCGGAACTTGTCCGGTATCGAGCCGACGACGTGCCAGATCCTCCACGAGGACTTCGTCGTCGAGCAGCCTGAATGTAACTGCACCTTTTCCTGCCGCCTCGTTGCTGTGAAGATGCTCACCGATGACACCGGCAGCCATACGCCAGAATGCCCGCTCGTCAAATCCGAAATATCTTTCGAGGAAGAACGCCAGCTCGGCGAGATTGACCCCGAAGAGCGCATCGAACATGAAGTCGCGCACGTCCTCTGGATCTGTTGCCTCGACATATGAATTGGGATTGATCCAGGCGTGTTCGGCCGGCGTTGCAACAAGGACAGGCCTGCGGGTGCGCAGCCGTTCCGGTATGAAGCGAACACCGTCATGGAAGTCCTTTAAGGCGACCCGCGCAGGCCAGCCATTTCGGTGAACGAGGACCATGTTCTGCTGGTGGCTTTCCAAGGCAATGCCGTGAGCGGTCAGTAGATGCACAACGGGAATTGACGAAACGCGCAACAGCTCGCGTGTCCAGTTCTCCACGCCAAAGGCGTCCATCCACGGCGCGATGGCAGGGCGTCCGTCAACGTCGAGATGCGCCAGCATCGAAAAGGGCGATGCCGCTTCGGTTTCAGCACAAAGATATTTGTGTACCGGGTCCCGCCAGATTGCCGCCATGCCGCCACGAAGATCTTTGCCCGTGTTCAGCTCGGCGGGCAGGGTCACTGTCGTACCCATGCGCTCCAGCAGAAAGATCGTACCGGAAGCACCCAGATATGGATCGCTACGCGATACGTCGTGCAGCCAGGCGCTGATGATCGGGGCGTTGAGCACTGTATGAGCGGCAAGTGTACGTGCCGTCGAGGTATTCCGGATAGAAAGGGCAAGTTTGAGGGAGGGAGCGTCCGGGGAAGTCTGATCGGCAAGGGTGCGGATTGACTGTTGAGCCAGATAGTCATGCCGGGCTTCTCCCAAAAAGACGATCCGGCCGGCTGCGCGTTCAAGCGTCGTTGCTGCTTCGATCTCCCGTTCCCATTGCCATGGATGGACCGGCAGAATGTGAAAGTCGCCATCGAGTGCGGGCGCGTCGGCGGATGTGAGCAATGATCGATCCTGGCGTCCAGGTTCCGCGACTGAGGAACTGGCGGAAAGGTCTTTGTGGATTCCCAGCCAGATCGGCTTGAGGGTGTTGGCGAACTCCGGCCCGTATGTCCTGTTTTCCTTGGGTGAAAAACCTATCCGGGATTTGAAGCAGGGATGATACCGATGGCCATCGGTAAGATAGGCCTCTGCTGCGTCATAACCTTGCGAGGCGAGCGCCCTTCCCCGTTGCCGACTGACAACCAGCGCTTCGGCATGGTTGAGAAACGTCCTGCGGATTTCGTCACGAAAGCGCTCGTGGGTTAGGGCATCGCCGACGGCAAGAGGCAGCAGATCACCGAGAAGCAAAATGGGATCGTCGCAGCGGGCATCCTCTAGCGCTTTGAACCGCCGGACACTGCCCTCCTCCACCAGCCAGCGGTCATAAGCGGCGGTCCTCCTGACAATGGCGCGATAGGTGACCGACACGTCCGAAGCCTGTATCGACACCTCTCCTGCCCCACCCTTTGCGGGAGCAGCAAGGAGCGCACCATCTGACAAAAGGCCTTCGGTGAGAAGAGCGCCGAGCGTCTGCGACACGACCCTGCCCCCAGCAGCATGCAAAGCAGACGTCAAGGCATCATCGGAGATTTGCGTGGGTTTCGCCTGGAACTGGCTCGTCATGGGGTAGCCTCCGCTGGGTTTAATTGACGGATATCGGAAGATGTGGCGATCTTTCCCGCCAGGAAGGGATTCAGAATAGGGATGTAGCTTGGTGCTTCACCATGTCCGCCAAGGCAGCTCTTCAGGTTTGCTTTGGCAGGGAGATCGGTACTCGCCAACAGTTCGCCAACGGCTACAACATCTGAAAACTGCTCCAGAACACGCCTCGCCCTGCCCCACAGATCGCATTCATCGATGCTGGCGACCTCGGCCACCGTCGCGACGACGTGGGAGAAATGGTTGACGACGACGTAATAGAGGAGCCGTCTCCAGACCGTCTTGCGGTCATAGAACAGGGCCTGATCCAGAAGAGGCGCTCCGTCGCCGTTGAAACGGCGTTCGAATGCAGTTCGATCGACTGCGATGCCCTCCAGGTCGCGCACGAAGAGGCGGTCTGGCCAACCGTCTACGAAGCGCACAAGGCTGTTCTGGCTATGTGCCTCAAGCGCAATACCGGTATCGTTGAAAAGGCGCAGTAAGGGCATGAGCGACACCTGAATATAGGCCTCGAGCCAGCGATGCGCACTTTCGCGGCTCTGCAGGTGATGTCCGCTTACCGCTGCCAGGTTTGGCTTGCGGCTAACCGGGTTCGTTTCCAAAAGACCGGCAACAACCAGAGGGGGTGGACCTTTCCCGAAATCGGCGTCTCTCAACAGATACCCGGTCTCGGGATGGTATCGAAAGTCACCGTCGGCGTTGCGGGTCTGCAGGATGCGCCCGATCGGCTCGTCCAGTACCGTCAAACCGGCCTGTTCGACGGCTGGCGCCACCGCTGCGATCGCCCGTGCGCCGGCCACGCTGCGCGCAATCTGCTCATCGGTATTGACGCGGGGAAAGTTCGTGATCCTTGCCTCGATCGGCAGTTTGACAAAGAGGCTTTGATCTGGAAACCACACCGTACGCACCGACGAGGTTGGAACGGCCACATCGCCCGTGGCTTGCGTGATCCGCATCTCTCCGGACCGGAGCCGGTCTGCAAGGTCGGGGCTTTTTTCAAGGCGTGCTGCCTGCCAGGGATGGCATGGAAAAAGAACGTCATCCCGTACATCGCTTGCCGACAGGCCAGAAGCTGCCAGCAGGCGCGAATCCATGTCATCGAGACGCCCATGATCACTCGCAAATTCCCGAACATGGCGGCGGTTCACCAGCAGCCAGCGAAGCTGGAAGCGTGCTGCGCATTCCGGTGCATAATTTTCGGTATCGGTCTTGGTGAAACCACCAACGCTTTTCGCAAGCGGATGAAACGGATGACCGAACCACAGCGACTGCTCCAGTGCGACTGCTGAAACTCCCGGTGTCGCGACTGACAGGAAAACGGCATACTCGCGGCTTGCCATCGACGAGCGACCGATCCTGTACAGGATATCCTCGATCTCTTCGCTCGCTGCATCCCGCTGCGTCCGCAAAAGGAAGGCAGCTAGGTGAGAGACGTCTTCAATTACTCGCGATTCGTTCCGGTCCCTGACAGTGACATGTGCGCCGAAACGATGAAACCCAGTAGGCGAAAAGCGATCGCACTTTGCAACGATCATCGCGTCGCCAGCCCTGATTTCGACTTCGCGCCCCGCCCGGATTGCCAGATCCGGTTGAAACTCGCGCAGCCACGTGTTGAGAAGCCTGTCGCGCTCACGATGGGCCGCAAGACTTATTGTCATGTCATTCAACGTCATGGCTTCTAGCCTCCGGCTGTAGGTAGAGAAGAATTGATGCGAGAAGGGTTAGGAGAGCTGCCGCAAAGAGCGCACCGTTATTACCGGCGGCAAATACAGCAAGCCCGCAAATGGCCGGACCGATGGCCTGACCCAAAGTGGTGGCCATACGCCCGGCTGCGAGATTGGCGACACGATGCCTGGAACGTCCAAGCACAGAAAAGAGTGATGGAGCTAGGCCCGAGTTGAAAGCGCCGTGAACGATCCGCGACAGGGAGATCAAAACAACTGTCGATCCCGCGAGCAACGAGACAAGCGCAAACAGAGATCCTGCTGTGGAAAGACGCATGACCGCCCTTTCCCGGCCGGCATCTATCCAGCGCCCCCATAGCGGCAACACCACGATTGCGGCTGCCCAGCTTCCGGCGTGAAGCAAGCCGATCAGGCTTGCTGTCAGGACCGCGCTTTCCTGCTCCAGCGCCCAGCCTGCAAAAAACGGCATGAAACCAGAAGCACCGGCGGTTGCCAGAAGACCGGAAAGAACAAGCATGCGGGTGGGAGTTGGCGGCAACAGCCCCGCAAAACCAGATGACTGCTCCTCATCCTTCACAGGCCTTGCATCATGAAACACATAACCGCAGAAAACGCTCAAGGCCACGAGCAATACGGCAAAACCCGTCAACAGGCCTTGGAGCGCATCATTGTCAAATGCCCATCCTCCCAGGAGGGGACCGGCTATGCAGCCAGCTGCCAGTGCCTGCTGCAAACCCGAATAGCCACTTCCCCTGGTCGTCCGGCTATGTTCAACCGCGAGAAGCAGAAGGACACCGACCCCGGTCAGTCCCTGAATGCTGCGGCCGAGAGCAAAAACCTCCACCGTGCCTGACTGCGCCTGAAGCAAAGCACTGAGAGCATTCAGTAAGCACGATAGGCCCATGAGCCTTCCGAGTGGATACGAGGACGCGAGGCGGGCCCAGAGGGGCGTGGATAGAATGGCACCGATTGCAGGGGCTGCCGCGATCACGGCAGCCCAGAGGGCGATATCTGTGGTCCCTGCCCCCGACAAGCGCTGGAGATGCAGGGAAAGGAATGGCAGCACTGCCAGAGGTACAGCGACCGTTACAAACTGCACGGAAAGCACGAGCCACCAGGACGTTTGTTTGAGCCTACCTGCGATCATCGGTTTCGCTCGAAATCGAAAAGCGGATTGCTTGCTAGACCCAGGCGGCTCGGCATGCCAAGTCCGAGCTCTGTCGTCTGCAGCAACGGGGTCAAAATCTGCTTGAACGGCCAATCAGGTTGCTCGAGCAGAGCAAATCTCAGTCTCTCGCGCTCTTCAGACGGCATTTCAATGCACTCGAGACGATGTTCCACGCTCGTGCGCAGGAGGTGGCGTGACGTTGAGAGCTCGAGTGCACCGGCCCGGTCGAGTTCGGTACAAATCGCACGCAAGGCCACGTCGAAGAGCAGGGTCTGGCCGTAGGCAATGAGGTCTTCGGGCCGTGACAGCAACATGGTTGCGCGACGCGGATCTTTGATGATGTATTCGGGAGCCTGAAGTCCGCACGCTGCAAGTCCTGCGGTATGGCACCGCACGGTATCGTGATCGCGCAGAATCACTGCAGACGGTCGCCCCTTTGAAATCTCCACGAGCACGTTTTGTCCGTGCATTTCGGGAATGAAACCGCTGGCGAGTGCTTCGATTGCAAAACCAGCCAGGAGGTCGAAGAGTTCAACGATGAAACCCTCAAGCGTGTTGTCGCGGCAAGCCTGCAGGCTGGCTTCGATAGCAGGAGGTATCCCGCCGGCTGGCGCAACCGCAAAAGCGGCAAGGGGGATCAGGCTGGCTCCGTCAATTAGGGGGAAGGTGCGCACCGCACACCCAAGGTAGGCGGTCCGGGGAGCCAGGACATCTCCCGACAATTCGGAAAAAGTCCAGAACTGCGTTTCGTCGGCAAGCCGCGCTATCTGGCCGAGGCCAGGCCGGTTTGCCAGCGCCGAGGCCAGGACGTCCGCTCCCTTCAGGCCATTGTAAAGAGACTGCGCGCTTAGTAACCGGCGAACGCCCAGGGTTTCGACATCAAGCGGCAACTTGAGATGACATCCGGGCTTTCCGGGAATCGCAACGGTCCGCAGCGACGACGTCGCGACAACCAGTGGACCTCTGAAATCCAACATGGTGATCCGTCCATCTGCGAGTTCCTCAGAAAACTCTCGGGGAGCGACGTGGTCGGCTTGCCACGGATGGAGCGGTAGCGCCTCATGCGTCGTATCGATTCCAAGACGCACCAGCTCCTGACCAAGCAAGGCCGACTGGGCGTCATCCAGAATGGCGGCGGCTGGTCCACCCCCCTTGGCACGCGGTGACGCAAAAAGGTTGCTTTTCTCTACCGCGCACCAGCGCAGTGGGAAATACCTGCCAAATTCGGCGCCGTATTCCTGAATCTCTCCAGCACCCCAACAACCTCGGGAATGCGCCAGAGGATGGAAGGGACGATCCCGCCACGCCGCCATACGTTCCCAGAGGAGATCGTTCCCCAGAGCTCCAGGCTGCTTACCCGCATTCGACAGGACTGTGCCCATGGCCTGGACGAGATCTACATTTTTCTCGCTCTGACCGAGTTGCCTCATGGTCCTGTCCAGGACCAGCAGGTCGAGTTCTGGAAGAGCATTCAGCACCAGCCAGAGCAACTCGGAGGGGTCGAGGGTTTTGCACGTCTGTGCATGCTCGATACCTGATGGCCGCCACCCACCCCGCCAGTGGTCAGGTTGCAGCCGGACCACGATCTCCTTTCCGCCGATGGCTATTGTGGCATGATTATCCTGTTGTGACGAAAGAACGCGGCTTCGCAAACCGGCAACGTCTTCCGTCCAGAGCAGATCGAGGAGATCGTCGAGGATCGCATTGCGATCCCCTGCGTGTGTTGGAATTTGGGACATGTAGTTCATCAGAACAGGTCCACCAATATTCCAGCGTCGATAGCCTCCGCCCGGCGTAGAATGGCACGTGCGCAAACGATATCGTCGATCGCCATCCCCATTGGATTAAGAAGGATGATCTCGTGATCGTTTTGCCTGCCGGGTTTCAGGCCGCTGACGATTTCTCCGATTTCCGCGTGTAGCTTTTCGCGAGAGAAAGACCCTTCCTCGACAAGCTGGTTGATGATCTTCTTTTCACGATTGCACTGGTCCCAATCGTCTACAACGACCTTGTCTGCGCGCAAGAAGACCTCCTTTTCGACATCCATGATGGAGATGTTGGAAAGAAATGTGCCCGGTCGAAGCCATTCGAACTTTAGATAAGGTCGATCGGTGACGGTGGCGGTGACAACGACGGTAGTCGCCTCGACCGCGGAGCGTGCGTCGGTGTGCGGAACGGCCTGCACCGCCGGAAACGCTTCGGCCAGCCACTGGGTCAACGCCGCCACTGCCTCAGGCTGACGATCGAAGATGTGGATGCGCCTGACACTCGAAAACTGTTCGCAGAACATCTGGATTTGGGTACGGCCGATCGGCCCGCAACCGATCACCGTGACGTCGGTGAAATTCGGGCTAGCCAGATGTCTGGCAGCGATCCCGGTGACTGCAGCGGTGCGCAGTGCACTGATGCGGGCTGCTTCCAGAACGGCAATGGGAAAATGCGTTTCATTGTCGTTCAGGACAATCACCGCGCTTGCCCGATCGATCGAGCGTTGCGACGGATTGTCGTGTTTCGAGCCGATCCACTTCAGCCCCGAGATGGGATCCCCGCCGCCGATCCAGGCCGGCATGGCGATGATCCGATCAGCGACATGACGGGAGTTCGGATTGCGAAGATAAGGTTTCAAAGGCTGAGCGTAATCCCCCTTGGCATGGAGGCGGAAGCCTTCTTCGACGGCCTCCATATAAAGATCCGAACGGTCGCCGCCAACCGCGGCAATGTCCCGTCGCGACAGGAAACGAAGGCGAGCGCCAACGCCCTCCCGTGACCGGATGGTTTCAATCATGTTCATTTTAATCTCCTGGTGAATTTAGGACGCAGATGCCGCCGATCAGGAGGCGTTTTGCAAAGGAACCGGTTCCCGTCTCAGAACGACGTGGGATGATTCGAGGGGGCGATGAACCCGTTCTTGTGCGGGCAGCCAATCCGGATTGTAAACACTATCAAGATAGCGTTCACCCCGATCCGGCAGAACGGTTACTACGACTGCGTTTCGGGGCAGTTGCGGCGCCAATTTCCGAATTGCGGCGATGACCGAACCGGAAGATCCTCCGGCAAGCAGGCCTTCCTCCCTTACGAGGAGACGGCATGCCTCGACAGATTCAAAATCGTTGACGAGAACAACCTCGTCAATCTCACTGGGATCCAATTGTTCAGGAACGCGACTAGCCCCGATCCCTGGAATGCGTCTCCGATCACGCGAGGGACCGAAAATGACAGAACCTGCGATGTCCACAGCAATGATCCGGATTTTCGGCCATGCCTCGCGCAGCCGGCGGGTAAGGCCCATGATCGTACCGCATGTGCTGACACATATGAAAGCATGGGTCGGTTCGGCAGGCATTTCGCTGACGATTTCTGCCCCCGCGCCATGGTAATGGGCAGCAGGATTATCGGGATTGGCATACTGATTGAGCCAAACCGAATTCGGCACCTCACGCAGCAAGGTCTGAACGCGTCGAATTCTGGTATGGAGATAACCGCCTTCCTCGTCTTTCTCTGTGACAAGGTCGATGGACGCTCCATAAGACTCTATTAGCGATCGGTTCGTGCTGGTGATGTTGGGGTCAATGACAGCCGTGAACTTAAGCTTCATTTGTTGGGTGATCATGGCCATTGCGATAGCAAGGTTGCCAGACGAGCTTTCGACCAAATGCACGTTTTGATTGATTTTTCCTGACTGGATTGCCTGTTTCACCATATGCAGGGCGGGACGATCTTTGATGCTTCCACCCGGGTTAAACATTTCCAGTTTCGCGAAAATGCGAAATATGTCTCTAGAGAAGGGGAGCTCCAGCTCGACAAGTGGGGTATTTCCAATAAATTCAGAAAGATTTGGCTTCATGCACGTCTCCTGACACTCAATCGTACGAGCATACAAAATGCATGTCTACGTTGTATTTCATCATTGCATCAACGCCGATGAATTAACAGGAGTAAAATTGTCATGTTTGTGTCGCATTGAGTTTTTCGTTAACCGACACCTAACTGTGTTTCAATCAGATACATGTTAGAGGCGTCCGCAAACCCTGATCATGGCATCCAGCAATTATTGCCACCATACCTTTCCGGACAGGGCCATGGCATTGACGTGAGTTGACGCAAAAGGAGTGCCTTCCTGATTAAAAGTCGATCACAGATGCGCCAGTTGCCTGAAATTGGCTTCACCCTGCCGAAGGATTGATCTATCCTCGTAGCCGACATGACAGTCGATGTGCATCCGGACGGCGAAGGTCGCCAAGGCAGTGTCCGGCCACAAACGCTTTTACATTCGGCCGGACTCTCACTGGAGAGTCGTCATGTCGGAAAAGTCTTCTGCAATATCATCCCTGCCATTCACGCCCGTTGAAACATGGGGTGGAATACACGTCGCTGTCGCTTTTGAGGTATTGCGCGATCTCTATGGGCTTCATGCCGCAACCCTGGCGGCATGGTGTGCTATAGAAGCCCGTGGTGACGGCGACGATGACCGCTATCGCTTCTGGTTTGGCCTTTTTTGTGATCTGCGCAAGGCGAGCCCGGTCTACTCCCTGCTGTTACCCCCCACCTTCAAAATCAACTCGGACAAGTCTGGAGACCGCTCCGTTGTGGCTGACCTGCATACGCATGCCGACCTTAACACCCTGCTGAATTCGCGGGACGTAGTAAACACTATTATTCGCCAAGTACGATCAATAGTCGGAAACTAATATTAGATTTTACAGCTAAATACCCTGCATTATCTGGCAGAAATCTCGAATAATCAATCAATTTACGAGGGCGGACGATGAAACGTGGAACCTTGCTTGTTACATTCCTTACAGCAAGCAGCATTACGAGAGCAGCAACCGCAGAGCCGTTGGTCGTCAACAGCTACGGCGGTCCTTACGAAGATATCATCCGTAGTCGGATCATCGAACCTTTCGAAAAAGAGTTCGGCGTGAAAGTCATCTATGACGCGGTCGGCTCCGCGTCACAGGACTATGCAAAGATCAAGGCGACCCGTGGGCGACCAGGCTTCGATGTCGTCGTCATGACAGCATCACAGTCGCTCGACGGCTGTCGAGATGGCCTGCTTGAGCGGTTTTCACCGGAAACAGTGCTGAATATCACAAACCTCAATCCCGATATCAGTGCGATTGCTGGCGCTTGCGGAGCGGTCCACGAGGTTCAGTATCTTTCGCTTCTGTGGCGTAAGGACAAGCTCACCGCTGCTCCCACCTCCTGGTCGGCATTCTTCACCGAGGAGTTGAAGGGCAAAATTATCCTGCCGACGTTCCAGAACATCATGGCAGCCTATCTTATGGAGATCATGTCCGTCGCGAACGGTGGCGATCTGATCGACAACGTTGATCCCGGTTTCGAAGCGATGGGGAAACTTGCCAAGCAATCCATTGGCTTTGAACAGTCTTCTTCGATCATGGAAAACTATTTGAAGGATGGACAGGTCTGGGCGATGCCCTTCTGGAGCGGGCGCGCGCAACTACTCGTCGATAGCGGTTTGCCGGTCGATTATGTCAGACCCGCAGAGGGAACAATCCTCCTCGTTGCAACTTTGAACGTGCCAATTGGTGCCCGCAACAAGGAGATGGCATACAAGTTCGTCAACTTCTTTCTCGAAAAATCCAGTCAGGAAGCCTGGGTCACGGGGTACAAGGTCGGTAGCGCGCGCACCGACGTTGAGGTTCCCGATGAGACACGCGCGCGTCAGATCACCACGGAAGCCGATCTTAAGACGCTTCTCCTCCCCGATCTTTCCAGTGTTGCAGCGAAGCTGCCGGAATGGGGAACCCGCTGGGAACGCGAAGTGATCGCCGTGGCGAGATAAGGGGGAGATAATGACAACGATCGAACTTGTGTCGCCCGCAGCGGCAACTCATCGCCGGACCTTCGCGCTGCGGCCCTATTTTTCGCTTTTGCCTCCCTCGACCGTTCTCCTACTATTCTTTGCATTGCCGATGGGCATGATGATCGGGATGAGTTTCCAGGGTATCGATGACGATGCCTGGACCATGGCCAACTATCGGCGGTTCTTTTCGGATGACCTGATGCTCGCCGGTCTCGGTCGCACCATGCTGATGTCGGGGCTTGTCGCCATCTGCGTGACCGTTATGGCCTATCCACTCGCATATTATCTGGCACGTGCGACGTCACGCTGGCGTACAATCGTGTTTGCCCTTGCGATTGCGCCGGAACTTGCCGGCGTTGTCCTACGCACCTATGGCTGGCTGGTCATCCTTGAAGACCGCGGTTTTTTAAACTCGGCGCTGATATGGGCAGGCTTGATCTCCGAACCTTTGCCGCTGTCAAAAAACATGTTCGGTGTCGTTGCGGGTCTGACACACGTCGTTCTGCCATTCGGGGTTCTTTCGCTGCTGACGAGCCTGCAGGGCATCAATCCCAATCTCGAAAAGGCCGCCCAAATTTTAGGTGCGTCCCGTTTGGCTGTACTCCGCCATGTTGTTCTACCACTCTCCATTCCGGGGATAGTCAGCTCTCTGCTTATCGCGTTCACAATGGCGGCTAGCGCCTATGCCACGCCGGCACTGCTCGGTGGCGCCGGTTTCAAGGTCCTTGCGACAATGGTTTACGAGCAGGTTCTTTTCTACATCGACTGGCCGTTCGCTGCAGTCATGGCGAATGTACTCCTGCTAGCGATGCTCATCGCAGTTTTCATCGGCACACGCATTGAAGCGCGCCTCCACAACAAGCTGCACCTCTAGGAGAAAGCCATGAACAGGTTTTTGTCGATTTCGTTCAGGGCTTCGCTGGCGCTCATCCTTGCATTCATCACCCTGCCGTTACTGGTCGTGCTTGTGGCATCCGTTAGTCCGACGGCGAAGATTGTTTTTTCGCCATCGCTCTGGACAACGAAATGGTATGGCGCGCTCATGACCAGTCGCTGGATCGACCCGTTTTTGCTGAGTGTCGAGCTTGCATTGATTGTCACGGTTCTCAGCGGACTGTTCGGCCTCCTGGCAGCCTTTGCGGTCGCCTACGAGAAATGCCCAGGACACGCCGCGATCATGTCCTTCCTGTTGTCCCCGCTCTCCGTTCCGCAGATCGTCAAAGGGGTCGCAATCGTTCTGTTCCTGTCCTCAACCGGGTTCTACGCTCTTCTCGGGACGCCTGGCCTGATCATGGCTCATGTCATTCTGACATTGCCCTTTGTCGTGCGGATGATCGCGGGCGCCATGTTCAATTTCGACAAGCGCCTCGATCTGGCAGCGCGGGTGCTGGGTGCGAACAAGATGCAAAGGGTCCGCTACATCCTGTTGCCGTTGATCAAGCCCGGCCTGTTTTCGGGGATGACCTTCGCCTTCATTCTCTCCTTCAACAACATTCCCTTGTCGGTCTTCCTCGTCCGGCCTGGCGAAACGACACTGCCCATCACCGTCATCAATCACCTTGAATACAGCCTCGACCCAGTGTTGGCGGCGGTCAACGTCGCCTCCCTCCTTTTTATTCTTGCAGCCGTCTTCCTGTTTGAGCGGATCGGCGGTTTTTCGACACAGATACATGGTGGAAGCAAATGAGCACAATGGACATAGAACTGATCGCGGTTTCCAAGAGCTATGGAGCCAATCGGGTCGTCGACAATATCGATCTTTCCATTCCGGCCGGAGAATTCGTCAGCATTCTGGGTCCGTCCGGATGCGGCAAGACAACCACCCTGAACATGATCGCCGGCTTTTCCGATCCTTCCGGTGGAGACATCAGGATCAGGGGACGGAGCCAGTTGGGCGTTCCGCCGGAGAAGCGCGGAATTGGACTGGTTTTTCAGAACTACGCCCTCTTCCCGCACATGACGGTCGCCGAAAATGTCGCCTTCGGCATCAAGATGAAGGGAACTCCGCGCGCCGAGACCGAGACCGAGGTGCGATCGGCATTGAGACGCGTGCATCTTGAGGGATTTGAACAGAGATATCCGAAAGAACTGTCCGGCGGCCAGCAACAAAGGACGGCGCTTGCCCGGGCGATCGCGCCGAAACCGTCGCTGCTTCTGCTTGATGAACCTCTGTCCAATCTCGACCTCAAACTGCGCGAGGCCATGCGTATCGAGCTCAAGGAGATACAGGAAGAGCTGGGTATGACCTTCATCTATGTGACCCACGACCAGGACGAAGCGATGGCCATGTCCGATCGCATCGTGGTCATGCATGGGGGTCTTGTGGCGCAGGAAGGCAAGCCCGACGACATCTACGATAATCCGCAATCGCGTTTCGTCGCCGATTTTATCGGAAAATCGAATCTTCTGCCGGTTTCGTCCCTGAGAGCGGAAGGGGAATCGACGATTGTCGTTCTCCAAGACGGTCTTGCATTGACGACCGCATCGTCGGGAAATCCAGGCGTCATCCGCTACTGTTGCCTGCGTCCCGAGGCCGTCCGTCTCACGCCTGCGGGAGAAGAACTACCCTCCCCGATCAACAGGTTCGACGGAACCCTGACAAGGATCGTCAATCTCGGCGCGTACCGGGATTGCTTTGTCACCCTGGCAAACGGGACCGTGCTCAAATCACTTGTGCGCTCGACACGGCTACCCGACCTGCGCGTCGGACAACCCGTTTTTCTCTCCATCGATCCCAATGCCGTGCAGCTTCTCGAAGGCTAGAATTAATCGCGTATCCATATCAATCAAATGAAATTGATATTAGAGACAGGTCGATCAGTAGCGCTACTCTTCCCTTGTAGAGACGAAATTTCCAAGGAAGGAACGGAAATATGCTCAATACTCAAGGAATTTCAGCGGTCCAGGACGGAAGCAACGTTTGTGCGGATATCGCTGGCTTCGACTTCAACAACTATGATGAACAGGACATTGCAGAGGTTCGCAAATACTGGCTCCATTATGGCGTGCTTCGCTTCCGGAGTGCCAATATTACAGACCAGCAACAAGTTGACTTCTCCCGTCACTTCGGGGAATTCGTGATCCACCCCAAGCAATTGCAGGAAGGCGGACACCCGACGCACAAGGAAATCCTTGTCATCGCCAATACCGTGAAAAACGGCAAGCCGTCCGGCGCTATGGGCAACAGCGAGGCCACCTGGCACACGGACACCTGGTTCTACGAGCGCCCGCCGGCGGGCGCCATTCTACGGGCCGTGGAGGTACCGGCAGACGGCGGAGACACCTATTTTCTCTCCACCTACCGCGCCTATGACACCTTGCCGGAAGAACTGCGTAAGACAGTCGACGGTCGGCAGATATTCTTCCAGAATGTCTATGACAAAACAGGAAAGCTAAGGCTCGGTAAGCAGGAGCCGACAACCAAGGATTTCCGTGAGTGGAGCGGTATCGTCCACCCGTTAGTGCGGACCCATGCCGAAACCGGGCGCAAAGCGCTTTATCTTGGAGGAACGGCTGAGGGTGCCTGGATCGTCGGCATGCCGCTCGATGAAAGTGATGACCTGCTGAAACGCCTGTGGCAGCATACAACAGATACGAAAGAGTTTTTTGTCCAGAAATGGTCGAAAGGCGACATCATGATGTGGGACAATCGCTGCACCATGCATCGCCGGGATTCTTTCGATCCGAACACGATCCGGATCATGCACCGGACCACGACCGCCGGCGAACGTCCGGTCTGATTTTTCAGACGTAAGCAAAGCGACCTCAATCATGGAACAGTATCGGATAAACAAGGGAGGGTCACCTCTCCCCACGGATCTTTGCGCCCTGCTGCAGGATGTTGAGACCGCAACCATCGGACATACCGAACATCTCGGCTTTCTCAGCACGAGTCTCCGCCCGGTCTGCTCCGCGAAGATCATCGGACAAGCCCTTACCGTCGCGGCTCCGGGCCGCGACGGCGTGGTGATCTACAAGGCGATCGATCTCCTCCAGCCAGGAGACGTTCTCGTCATCTCAAGGATCGACGGAGACGACATCGCATGTGTCGGCGGCGGTGTCGCGACAGCGGCAAAGGTGCGTGGCGCCGCTGCCATCATTGTGGACGGCCCGTGCACTGACGTCGAGGAAATTGTCGCATCAGGCCTGCCGGTCTGGTGTCGGGGAGTCTCGGCAAAAACCACGAACCGGACATTCCGGATTGGTGGATCCATCAATGTTCCCGTCGCCTGCGCCGGCACGGCGATCCTTCCCGGTTTCGCGGTGCTCGCCGACAACTCCGGGATCTTCGTCGCAGATCGTTCACGGATGCGCAACCTGGGTGAGGCTGCGCTGAAGCGTCAAGAACGGTCCGCCCGGCTGCGTGCCCATCTTGCGGCAGGCCATTCAATCTTCGCGTACGATGAAGGGCAATCCCAATGAAAATTTCGCTCATTCAAATGAACTCCCAGCCGGACCGCAGGGCAAATCTGCGTCAGGCGCAGGCTCTGATGCTCAAGGCCGTCAAGGAGGAGGTCCCGGATATGATCGTGCTGCCGGAGCATTTCGACTGGTCGGGCGGTACTGCCGCGGAAAAGCTCGCGGCAGCAGACTACATGCCCGGTGGTGCGGCTTACCGGATGGCACAGGAATTTGCTTGCCGGCACGGATTATGGCTCCACGCGGGTAGCATGCTCGAGCGCGTTCCCGGGGAAGAACGAATATACAACACCACCGTTGTGTTCGACCCTGAAGGCAGGGAAGTCGGCCGCTATCGCAAGATTCATCTTTTCGACATTGTGGCTCCGGACGGCAAAGCCTATCGCGAGTCCACCACAGTGGCACCGGGCCACGACCTGTTCGTCTACGAGGCCGGCGGCTTCCGGATCGGGGCCGCCATCTGCTACGATCTTCGGTTTTCCCGCCTGTTCGATCAACTTGCCGAAAACAAGGTCGATGTCGTCATCCTGCCGGCCGCCTTCACGATGCAGACAGGAAAGGATCATTGGGAGGTTCTGTGCAGAGCACGCGCCATCGAGTTCCAGGTCTATTTCGCCGCGTGCGGCCAATGGGGCAGCTACCTTGCCGCCGGTGGCGAGGCCCGACAGTGTTTCGGCAACTCTCTGATTTGCGATCCTTGGGGGCAAGTCATCGCCCGCGCCTCGGATGGAACGGGCAGTGCGACGGCACGGCTGGACAGCCAGCGAATAAATGATGTGCGCCGGCTTATTCCGATGGCGCGCCACCGTCAGCAATTTCCAAGCGCAGCATCCCGGGCAGGTCTTGGTGAAACGCCGGGACCAACAGCTCAACATCTAGTAGTCGAACATGCCGCCTGCGATGGGCTATGTTCAACATGCCGCAGCAAGACAGACCTGCCTGCCTCCTGTGAATAGTCGAGAGGGCGCAATGACTACCCCCGCAACGCAGGCCCTTGCCGATTACCTCGTGAACGCGTGTTTTGAGAATCTTCCGCCGGACGTGGTAGAGAAAGCAAAGCTCTGCCTGATGGACTCGGTCGGGTGCTTTTTCGGCGGTCATCAAACCCCGGTCGCTTCGGGTCTGGAACGGCTTTCGGCGGGAATCGTCGGAGTTTCCTCTAGCGTGCCATGTCCGGATCCGGATCCCGTGTGGCAAGCATTTCATTACGCGACTTTAGCCAACGCCCTCGACCTCGATGACATTTATTGGAAGGGACATCCCGGGGCGACAGTGATTGCTGCCGCGCTCGCGATTGGCAACCAGTCGCGCTCGACAGGGCGTGACCTGATTGTTGCAATTGTTGCCGGATATGAGGTGGGATGCCGCATCGGCATGTCACTCCTCCACAATACACCGCGCAAGACAGTCCATGGCCATGGCACCTGGCAGATATTCGGTGCAGCCGCCGCTGCGGCAAAACTGCTGAAACTCAGTCATAAGCAAGCGGCCCATGCCTTGGCAATCGCGGCTGTCAATGCACCCGTTGCATCGGTCATGAAGACCGTCTACGGCGACACACCGACAATGGCGAAGAATAATTTTGCGACCGCAGCAATGGGCGGTGTCAACGCAGCGTTTCTTGCTCGTGCCGGATTCGAGGGACCGCTTGACGTTTTCGAAGGGGAAACCGGTTTCTGGCGCATGGCGGGCGCCGACGGCGTCGACCTGTCGCGGCTGAAAATCGGTCCCGATATGCGCTACGAGATACGAGACGTCGGCTTCAAGGAGTTCAGCTGCTGCAGGATCATTCAGAGCAGCGTCGAAGCTGCTGTTGAGGCGTTCGCCCTCGGAGCTGTTGAGGGAACCGGTCATGACGTCATTGAGATCGAGGTCTTCGCTCCCGAGATCGTCTGCCGTGCCCCGTTCAATGATCCCGAACCTCGTGATATGTGGGCGGCACAGTTCAGCGCACCGTTTGCAATCGCGATGGGCGTGCTCGGGCATGCGGCGGGTCCGGAATGGTTCGCGCCTTCGCGTTTCCTGGATCAGACAGTGCGCGATCTGACAGCAAAAATCCGGCTCTCTCCTCTGAGATCGACGGATCGATCGCGCCAGCACCACGGGGCAAAGGTCCGTCTTCACCTGCTCGACGGCCACGTCGTAGAGGCCACTGTCGAGGTTGCAAAGGGCGATGCTGCCAATCCCCTCGCGCCTTCGTTCCTGGAGGAGAAGTTTTTACGCCTGTCGGCGGCACGTTTGCATGGGACCAGAAGACAGCAAATCCTGCAGTTCCTAAAGCAGCTTGAGTTGAAAGACGACCTGCGATTTCTGCTGGATACGATCCGCAAACCTGGAGGCGCGCCTCAGTCCGGGGAACGTCCGATGTAACCGGAATGAATATTGTTGCATAAAAGATAGCTAATCTTGGCTTTATTTCCCGCCGATTCCTGCTGAAATCCTCTCGTTCGGGTGTTCGAGGAGGAGCTCGCATGAGTGGAGGAATTATCAGTCCAAGCCTGTCAGACATACCGTGTTACTCCGCGACAGAGATCGCCGGGAACGGAGCTCTCCTCGATGGAAAGATCGTCCATGAGGTCGCCGCCAAAGCGTGGGACGACATTGCACGCGGTTCCGCTTATGGGACGAAATCCGTGCTTTCCATCACACCCGGAGAGATTGACAGGCATCCCTTGATTAAGGATGCAGCATTGCTGGAGGAGCGCCTTGCCTGGAAGCTGTCCTGCCTTTCAAGCGTCAACAGCCGCTACGGGGCAGTAAAAATCGTTGGCGCAAACGCCCTCAATCGCCAGCTCGGTCTTCCACGGTCACGGTCCACAATTGTCCTCTTGGACAAATTCACCCTCGTTCCTCTGTGCCTGCTGGATGGAACCGACATCTCCGCCGCCCGGACGGCGAGTTATGCGACGCTTGTTCTTGAGCGATTGCTGGCGTCCCGTCGGGATATGTCTGTCTTCCTGTTCGGCGCCGGTCCAATTGCCGAGAAAATTATTCTGGCGCTCAATCGATGCCACGGGGAAAAGATCCGCGAGGTCTTTGTCCGTAGCCGCACAATTGACTCAGCCATACGGCTCGCGAGGTCGCTGGGAGAGACAGTGACCTTCGACATCATGCCTGTTCGGGACAACCGCGATCTCGGTCGATGCGATTTCGTGATTACGGCATCAAATGCGAAAGTGCCCGTCTTCGAGGCGAGTGAGATAGGCGACGCTTCCGTGCTCCACCTGGGTGGGGATGAAACACCCCCGGCGCATCTGGAACGGGCGCTGAGGTGCGGTACCGTTCTGTGTGACGACGTGGAGATGGTGTCGCGCCGTGGCTCGCAAAGCCTTGCGCTTCACTTCTCGCGGAAAGGAACGACGCTGGAGCAGTTGGGATCCCTGCTCGGCATCCGGTCAATCACGGCGATTGCGGATCCTTTGGAAATAGGACAGCAAAAACCTGTCCACATCACCTGTGTCGGTCTGCCCATGCTGGATCTTTATGTGGCCGCACATGTCTATGAGGCTTTGACAGGTGTCTCAAACGATCATCGCGGTAAAGCGACGGTGGCAGAAACGACCAGCTAAGGGCTTTTCTTATGTATCTGACGCAGCTTCTCGCTGAGTGTATTGCTGACCGAGTTTTTCATGCCGCACCTATGGAGGTGAGGAGCAAGGCATTGTGTTGCCTGCTTGACGCCTTGATCTCCGCCCTCGCCGGAAAACATGTCACGGGATCGACCAGTGCCAGATCTGTCGCAGCCCGTGTTTTTGGTCCCGGAAACGCACCCCTCTGGTTTTCGGGCCATCGGTTGACGACCATCGGTGCCGCCTTTACCAATTCGGCTTCGGTTTGCGCCCTAGATTTCGATGATGGTCATCGTGCAGCGCGCGGACATCCAGGCGCTGCAGTGATCCCTGCTGTGCTGGCGACCTATGCGGACAGTGCAATCGACCCGGACGAATTCGTCGCTGCGATCGTCGCCGGCTACGAGACCGCCATCCGGATCGCCGCCGCACAAAACCCTGAAAACATAAAAAGTCGCCAAAGCGGTCTCTGGGCCGGCTACGGCGCTGTCGCTGCAGCCGGCAGTATCCATCGCACACGCCGAGATCATCTCGCCCATGCCCTGGCGATCAATGGTGTGTGGGCGCCCAATCAGGCAGCAAATGGAAGTTCCGGTTATTCGAAGCTCACCGGAAATCATGCGAAAGAGGGAATCCCGTGGAGTGTCGTTACTGGCCTCACCGCACTTGAACTGGCCGAAGAGGGGTTTACGGGTCCGGAAGACATTCTCGATCATCCACCCTACTTCAATGGGGATCGTATCAGGAACGGGCTTGGTCGGACTTGGGAAATACTGGGAACCTATTTCAAGCCGTATTCGTGTTGCCGCTATATCCATCCCGCCATCGATGCAACGCTGGACCTCATGCAAAGCCGGAGGCTCCTGCCGAAAGAAGTACTGTCAATCGAGGTCCACACGTTCCAATGGGCTCAGCGGCTGCAAAACAAAGTCATGCCGAAAAGCATTGTGGAGGCTCAATACAGTTTGCCTTTCTGTCTGGCCGCGGCCATCCGTTATGGCGCCTCTGCACTCGCGCCGATCGATGAGCAGCTTCTCGATGACCGGGACATCTGTTTCCTCGCCGGCGCTGTTACCTTGACGGTCGATCATCAGATCGATCAAAAATTTCCGGCAGAAACGTTGGCGCGAGTGACTTTGACCACGCCTTCGGGCGATATAACGTCCACCACCGCGATGCCGCGTGGCGATGCGGGCCGACCGATGCTTTGGGACGACCTCAAGCAGAAGTTCCATCAGGTGTGTAACGGCAAAATGAGCACAGCGCGCGAGGACGTTTTCGACAGGGCAATTGACCAGCTTAAATCCGGTGATCCCCTGCCATTCCTGCGAGAGATTTCGGCTGACCTGTGATCAGTGACTACGTCGCGTGGTCGGAGAAGCGCCCGAACCATTGCCATTGATCGTTCCATTCCAGATCACCACCTTGCCATGGACGATGATGTGGCGAACGCGACCCATATTGACGCGATCGACGATCACGAGATCCGCGCGCCTGCCCTTCTCGATCAAACCACGATCGCCTGCCAGTTGAGGAAAGGCGCGTGCGACGTTCCCGGTCGCCAAGGCGACAGCTGCAGCCGGTGACATCTGCTTTTTGTGAACAATGCGCTGGATTGCCACGAGGATGCTGTCCCAATGTCCGCCGGCATAGTCCGTCGAGATCGTATCGACACATCCGGCGTCGATCAGGGCGTCGAAATTCGCCGGGTCATTCCGCCAACGGGTCTGGATGCTGTCGAGCGTCGAGATATCGATGGTGACGCCACGCCTTCGCAGCTCGTGCGCGAACGATACGGATTCATGCGGTAGGAACATCGGATGGTTCGAATGACCCGCGACAATGTTTGCGTTTGGGTATTTCTCAGCGACTTCGATCAGGCGTTCAACCGACGGCGCAGAATTGTGAAAAATCGCCGGGAAGCCCACACGCGCGGCTTGTCGCGCCACTTCTTCAAAGCCTCTGAGCGCGAGATCGACCGGTGGCATTACGGATGCGAGAATGATCTGACGGACAGTTCGCGCGCTGCAGACATCGGAGAGACCACATTCGTCGAGGATCGCCTGCAATTCGCCATCGGAAACTCCGTCCTCCACTCTAAGGTATCGGCCGACCACGGCATTTCGCAACTGACGTGAAACCAGCGGTGACACTTCCCGTCCCGTCACCCGTTTCATCGCCTCGGGGATGAAGCGGTACTCCTGCGCTCCGCCGCCCAGCGTCTGGCCCCCGCCAACCTCGCCAAGGGCTTTTGCCCCTTGAGACAGGGCATCATCGATGGATGCGTGCCGATGCCGTTCGGAGAGGCCTGCGCCATCAATTGCGAGTGCCGCTTCGATATTAGAAGGTGTGTGCGCTGTGGAGATTTGGACATCAAGTGGATGCGGATTGCCCGCAAACGCCTCCTCGGGCAGCGCCAAACCGCATACATTTAATAATGTCGTCGTCCCCTCGAGGAGGTGCCTGTTCCTGTTCCAGAGGATCGCGTCCCTGTCGACAGGAAACGACCCGCTTGGCATGGATGGCCCGCTGACGCAGCCATGGGCATGCGCATTGATCACGCCGGGGATGACCGTGTAGCCGTGCGCTTCGATGACGTCGACCTCGTCAACATTGACGGACATATTTCCCGGCTGGACGAAAGCAATTCTGCCCTCTCCGATACCGATGCATGCGTTTTCAAGAAATGTGGCGCCATCTCCCGTTATCACAGAAGCGCCGCGTATAATCCTGTCGAGCCGATTATGAGACATTGCTATCGTCTCCAAAATCCTCTGGAGCTTCAAGCGCTGTCGATTCCAGAATGTAGCCGACACCCCGGACGGTGCGGATAAGATCGGGTTGCCCGATCTGATTCAGTCTCTTTCGCAATCGGCCTATGTGAACGTTCAGGGTGCGCTCTTCGACATGATGCAGGCCGGGCCACACCGCATTTATGAGTTCCGCACGTCGGCAAATCTCGGTCGGTCGCTCCATCAGGCAGGACAAGACAGCAAATTCCAGTGGTCCCAGATGAATGTTTAGACCGTTTCTTGAAACGCGATGATGCTCGAAATCAATCTCGATGCCGCCGTAGGATAACGGACCCGTTCTCGTCCGAGGCAGTGTTCGGCTGAGTGCGGACTTGCGCAGGTACTCGAGCAGCTTGATCGGTGCAAAAGGCCGGACAAAACATTCTTCGGCGCCGGCGCGCTGCATATCGACATATTGTCCTTCAGCACCGGCACCAATGATTGCGAGGACGGGAACGCTCACCGTGCGATGATTCCCCTTGATCCTGGCACACACCTCGACCGCCGGAAAGGGATCAGGCCGGCAGTCAAGCAGTACAGCCCTGACCTGGTGATCGTCGGCAAGATGGGACATCTCCTCGACGCCTCTGGCCATCCGGACCTGATAACCCTCAACTTCCAGAATGTGTGAAAGGAGGAGAAAGAAGTCAGCATCAACCGAACCGATCAGGATCAATTTTTTCATGAAATGCCCTTTGCGTCGGCAGCAGCCCTGAACGCAGGGCGGTTGTTCCCTGCGTTGAGCCATTTTCTCTACCATCGATATATCAATTTCCGTCAATTTGGCTGCAAAATCGACTACTAGAAGTAGTAGTCGCCAAATATGACGTAATGTGACATGTTTTAAATTTGGCTTTGCCAACGGGGAGACGATGGCTACCGACACAGGTTGCCTGTGCCTGTTGCGCACAAGGCGATCATAGCAAGGATGGACATTTGAAGAGATTGAAGAGGAAAGATGCCAGGAAGGGCGTCGGAATGGCTTCATACGCCACGCTTGACGCCGATATCGCGAGCGTGGCGTTATCATTGAATAATAATCACATCACCCAAACTACGATAGATGCCTGTACGGAACGGCGATTTGTGCTACCCAACCGGACTTCACCACCAACGGGTAATAGGTATCTCAATTACCACGCCATAGCTGCGGCGTGGTTAGAGGTTCCATAGCCGCATCGGAACGATGCTGGTGCCGGACCACGACGTCTATCGCAACGACTCTCAACGCACCACGTATGGCGACCGAGCGGCAGGCGCTGACTAAAGCCGGAAAAATGTTGGTACGGTGCCTGTTTCGAACCGGTCATTCCGCCAAAGTTGCGCGGACAGCCGAACAATAAGTCGAGACGCGCTAACAGCTTGCCACGGCTTCGACCGAAAGATGAGCGGCAAGAACATGAGACGCGAGGTGGTCGAAAAACACCGGCACGTTGTCTGCTGAGCGCCTGTGGGGAGCGAGATGCTTCTCGTTCTGCGCCGTGACACCTCCCCCTCACATCGGAAAGGATTCCCGCATGAAAACAGTATCTGCGAATCTCGCTACAGCCATCGAGGCAATCACAGATGCCCCCACAGTCTATGATGCCCTTTTTTCTGTTCAGGAAATTTATGACGTAGATTTCGTCACCTACCATTTGACCGCAACCGTGATCAGCGACCTTGATTCACCCTTTGTTCAGTCAACCTACAGTCCGGAATGGATCGCACAGTATTTCCTGAAGCGATATGTCCAGGTGGATCCTGTTGTGCAACAGGGCTTTTTGCGGCAGCTTCCATTCGACTGGCGTGAATTCGAAATGACACCCGAAATTGGAGCGTTCTTTGATGACGCCTGGCAACATGGCGTCGGAAAATCCGGTTATTCGATCCCCATTACTGACCGGGCCGGCCGGCGCGCAATTTTCTCCGTCAATGCGGCACACGACCCGAAAAGCTGGGACAAACTCGTTGCAGGTAATCGGTCGGACTGGAACGAAATCGCATATCAGATTCATATGAAGGCGATCACGGAGATTCATGGAGGAGAAGACCCTGTTCCGGGCCTCAGCTCCCGTGAGCGGGAGTGCCTGTCGTGGGTGGCACGCGGAAAAGACCACAAGGATATTGCACTCATTCTCGGTATTTCCGAGCATACGGCAAGGAGCTACCTCAAGTCTGGCCGGTTGAAGCTCGGATGCGCAACTATTTCATCGGCCGCCATCCAAGCGATGAAGTTCAGGCTGATCAACATTTGATTCAGCAGCTCAAACCTGGCCTTCAACTCCGCGGCACAACAGCCATAGACCTTTAACTTTCGGCGCAATACCTCAATTGTTTGTGCCCATCCGTAGCAATGGGCAACCCGGGATTTACGTGCATTCTGTCCGACACATGATCGGAGGTTTGCTCGTGTTCCTTCTTATCCAGCCCTATCAATATCACCGGTACGCGGGCCTGTTGGAGCAATCGTTCCGATTGCGGAAAAAGGTTTTTCACGATTGTCTTGGCTGGCAGGTCGGTGTCCATCGCGGCCTTGAACGGGACACTTACGACGCTCTGGGAGCCGTTTACCTGGTCTGGTGTGACAAGGACGCGCGACATCTCTATGGCACAGTGCGGCTCATGCCGACGACAGGGCCGACATTGCTGCGTGATGTTTTCAGTCGAACGTTGCCGGGAATGGATTTGGTGTCTCCCGGCACATGGGAAGGCACGCGAATGTGTCTTGATGTTGACCTCCTCAAGGAGTCTCAACCGACACTCAGCCCGTCAAGAGCGTTTGGGTTCCTTTTGCTGGCCTTGTTCGAAGGCTCCTTCGCGCATGGCATTAAAACACTTGTGTCGAATTACGAGCCGCCAATGGAAAGAGTATACCGGCGAGCGGGATTGATCGTGGAGGAGATTGGCCGTGCTGACGGTTACGGCCGGCTCCCGGTGTGTTGCGGCGTGTTCGACGTTTCAGACGAAACCCTTCAGCAAATGCGAAAAGTCCTTCGAATTGCGCACCCCTTGTACACACCCTCTTTGCCCAAGGTTGCGGGAGCGGCCGCAGTACAAAAGTTCCAACGCCTCGACCATGTCAAAAGGCCGGTAAAAATCGAGAATCTCGGGACCCTCCAATGGCGCTCAGTGGCAAAGGCGCCGCTCGAGCCGGTGGGATAAGGCGCGGGATGAACGTTTGGCTACGCAAATTGATCGACACGACATCCATGATGAAAACTAGCCGCGCCACGGCCGAACTGCTTGATCATCTGACCCGAGAGCTCGGATTTGACTTTTATCATGTGGTGACTGTCCGTCATCCCGGCTTGGGAAACTCCATCTTGTCCAGTGCCCCAAAGGAGTGGCTGGACAAATATTGGCAGGAGCGTTTCGACAGGATCGATCCAGTCCTGACACGTGCCCGTGAAGTAATGGCACCATTTGTCTTTAACCTTGAGCATAAGGGGAAAGTCGCACGCGGACCCCACCAGACATTCTATTCGAGTGCCGACGAGGCGGGCATCAGGGCCGGCATATGCATGCCCGTGATGGCGCCATTCAGCGATTTCTTCACCCTTTCACTTTTCTCCGGTGATGTGACCTTGCCTCAAAAATACCAACTGCAACCCGTTTTGAGTGCAAACGCTGTGGGGTTACTCCACATGTGCGTGGAGGCAACAGAGGCGGCATCGATCAGAGCACCGGCCATCGAACTGACGGCGCGGCAGTCAATGGTGCTCAAGTGGGCTGCTGAAGGGAAAACAACCCAAGAGATAGCCCTGCTTGAGAACATGACACATCATACCGTCAATTTTCATATGAAGAACATTCGACAGAAACTTAAGACCGTCACCCTTCCCCAGACGACTGCGTTGGCCACAAAGCTGAAACTGATCTAAGGTACGTTGTGTTGCTGTATCGGTCGTCGTCATCCGCAAAAGAAGTGTTCATTATCCCGGATCGCTGATAGTTAGGTTTGCTCCCCGGCAGAACATGCAGATGAAGGGCTAGAACTCGATCGGCAAGAAGACCGGCAAATGCATTGCCAAAATGTTGCCCTATCGCTATGTTCCAAAACAGAATTATAGCGGCATAGAAAGCGGCAAAAAATGGTTACGCTCGCAAGCATGGAGCCCCTGCTTCCGGACAGCAGCCGGGAACTTGAAGATCTGGCGATCGAACTGACGTCAGTTGCCAGTCGGTTCGCAGCGCGACTTCATCCCATCATGCGTGCTTCCGTCGGTGATCTCGTGCGCTCGATGAACTGCTATTACTCAAATCTCATCGAGGGACACAACACGCTACCAATCGATATCGATCGGGCCATGGCGGGCGATTTCGCTCGAGAACCGGAGAAGCGCAACCTTCAGCTCGAGGCCCGGGCCCATATCGAAGTGCAGCAGCTTATCGATAGGGGCGAAATGCCCTACCCTGTGCTGTCGCTCGACGGCATCTGCTGGTTGCACGGCGAGTTCTGCCGCCGGCTGCCAGATGACCTGCTTCTTGTTCGCAATCCCGATACGGGCGAAGAAATCATTATGGTGCCGGGGCAACTGAGAACGCGGCACGTCAAAGTCGGCGAACACATCGCTCCCGAACCGGAGATGATTGAACCGCTGCTCGCAAGGTTCGCTGAAGCCTACTCGTTCAAGATGCTGTCTAAACTCCAGAAGATCGTTGGGGTTGGGGCATCTCATCACCGTCTTGCATGGATCCATCCATTTTTCGATGGCAACGGACGTGTCTCTCGCCTGTTCTCCCACGCGTTGCTGCGCGACCTTGGGATTGGCTCGGGGCTCTGGTCTGTGTCTCGCGGTCTTGCCAGAAACGTCTCCGACTATAAGCGTCTGCTCTCCCAGGCTGATCAGCCAAGACGCGGCGATCTGGATGGACGTGGCAACCTCACTGAGGCGGGCCTCGCCGAGTTCACGGCCTTCTTCCTCTCATGCTGTCTCGATCAAGTCACGTTCATGGAAGAGCTCCTCAAACCTGAGGAGCTCCTGAACCGCGTCGAGGTATGGTGCAATGAGGAGGTGCAGATGCAGCGCCTTCCCAAGGGCAGCTGGCCTCTGTTGCGCGAGGCCATACTGACGGGAGAGTTCGCACGCTCGCAAGCACAGGCTTTGACCGGATATCAAGAGCGCCAGGCCCGAACCGTGTTGTCCAGTTTGTTGGACTGCGGCGTGCTCACGTCCCCGAGTTCAAAGGGCAAGGTGCGTCTCGGTTTCCCGGTCGATATCATCGAGCGGTGGCTTCCGCGCCTGTATCCGGCCGTTCGCTAGCATTGGCCACTGTGTGCCACTTGCCGGCCAAAGCGGCAAAAATCCTGTCGAACACGCCGAGTGGCCCATACTGCAAAGGTGAATCCTTCCACTGCAAACCATTGCGGATCACATAGACGATACCACTGACGACACGCTGGTCATCACCCCGCGCAACCCCATGAGACAGCGGAAATGCGGAGATATGCGAGCCATTTGGCGCGCGCTTAGCAGTAACAAATCACCCATCAGAACCCCTTCAATGGAGACTCTGAATCACATCTCAAACGAAATTAATAGGTCCTGACCCTAGCCTCAACTACCGTTTTTCACGGCCTGCTGAAGCTTTTCGATGTGCTCCCGGCAGAGCGTCTCGATCAGGGCATGAAGTTCCGCGGTCCTGTCCTCGAGCCATTGAAGGGCTTCACCGGAAATCTCGAAGTGCTTCGAGTAGCGCGCCTTGACGTAGGCCTCGTTGAGAATGTTGTACCATGCCGTAAAACGCTGATGGTCACGCGGCCAGATGTCCACCAGCCGGCGTTCACGGTCCTCCGAAAGTCCGCGCAGGAATTTGAGGTTGTGCGAGGGCGGAGAGTAGTTGGTCAGCGTCAGCAGATAGCAAGAATAAGCCGTCTCAACAGCTTGGTGTAGCGTGAAAGCCGCATGGTTGGGTTGAGCATCAGCTATTGAGTAACGTGCGAGCTGGAGGAAATATTTTGCACCATTGAACTGTTTTTCAAAATGCTCCTCGGCCACCCTGAGTGCATCGGCAGGGCTGAGCGGTTTCGGTTCGGCCAGCGGCCGGTCATCGAATTCGTAGAGAATGACGCCTTCGCGGGCGAGATCGACGAAGAAGTATTGCCCGTCATGCAGGAAGTTGCTGATCTCGCGGGCGCCATGCACGATGAGGCCGACAGGTGTCTCGATCTCCTTGTCCCACATCAGCCGGTCGGTCGCCTTATCCCAGTATTTGGGGTCGGCCAATTCCTTGTTGCTGACAATGACGAGAATATCGAAATCCGAACGATAACCCTTTGACGTATGCGGCTCATCAACCCACGTGCCACGGGCGTAAGAGCCAAACAGGATGATCTTGTAAATCCGGCCGTCCTTCTTGATGTCGGACTTCGAGCGCTCGACAATGCCGGCGAACTCTTCATGGATGATCCGGACGACCCTTTCCAGTTCGCGCTGCTTTGCCTGCGGAAGATGTCCGATATCCGATTTCATCGCCTTCACCATCGATTCTTCTGAAAGAACACTCTAGCCGCGACACATTCACCGTGGCTACTCCACATTCTCACAGTTGCGGTCACGAATTTGATGCCTTTTCAATCCGGTAGTATGCCGACCTTGAGCTATCGTGGCAATCATTAATCGCGTTTATTTATCAATACTGCATCTGGACCAAAGTGACCTAAGGCACTATTCTTCGGTAGATGAGAGGCATGATGGCATCGAGAGACCTCTCCGGCAGAAGGAACGGTTATGGATTTGCGCCAAATGAGCACGTTCGTGGCCGTGGCAGAAGAACTGCATTTCGGGCGCGCTTCCATCCGGCTCAACCTCGCCCAGCCAGCAGTCACGGCTCAGGTCCAGGCCATCGAAAAGGAGCTGGGTGTTCCGCTTCTCATACGCTCTACACGCCGGGTTCAGTTGACGCCCGCAGGCTCTGTTTTCTACGAGCGCTGTGTCCGGCTTCTTCGCGATGTCGATGAAAGCTGCGCGGTCGTCCAGGCGATTGCGGGCAAGGCAGCCACCAAGATCACAATCGGCACTATCCACCCAGCGACCTTCGGCCTGTTGCCTGATTTCCTTGCAAGGATCGGTCGACGCTACCCGAATATTCGCATTCATATCCGCAATGGCACGACAGAATCCATCGTGCGCGACATCGAGCGTGGTCAGGTCAATATCGGCTTTGTCCGGCCATTGGAAAACAACGGTGCATTAAGATGGCAAGCCATTACCGAAGAGCGGTATCTGCTGGCCGTCTCAAAGGACAACCCTCTGTCTGAGGTACCAAGTATTACGCTGGACGACTTGCGCCGCCAGAAGATCATTTCCTTCTCACGCTCGAACCTGTCTTACACCGAGCGGTATTTTCTCGACGTGTTTCGCGAACACGCTCTTTCCGACCGAATCGCCTACACCTGCGATGATACGCTTTCACTGATCGCACTCGTTTCAGCAGGCGTGGGCGTCGGCTTCGTTCCCGAATGGGCAGCAAACCTTCCGAATAGGAACTTTCAGCTGAAGCAGGTCGAGGAGATCGACCTGCGCATTGGACTTGGGCTGGCCTGGAGCAGTCAGGACCCGACAGCCAATCGTGATGACGTTATCGACATCGGGCGACAGCTCGCCACCCAGATTGCAAAAGCGGCCGTTCGCAAACACCACCGCAACTAGGGGTCGTCAAACGCCTCTTCCGTTTGGAAAAATGCGCACAAATCTTTCGGGAGATGGCCAGCCTGCAGTGGTGCGCATCATTACACGACATTCCAGGGATTAATGACCCTCAGGCCAGCGGCTTCGAAAGGACTGGTGTCTCGCGTGGCAACTATCAGGCCCCGCACGGCGGCCGCGGCGGCGATATAGCCATCTGCCTTGCCTATGGCCCTACCGGCTTCCTTCGCCCGTGCCATCAGTTGAGCATAGGCTTGGGAGGCATCAAGGTCGAAGAACAGAATTCGTCCGGTGAAAACTGGCAGAACCTCCCGTTCCAAACGATCCTGATAAATAGTACGTCGCTTGCCTTCCGGCATCGTTGCGAGGCCGAACCGTAATTCGGCAATGGTAATCGTGGACAGATAAAGGGTCTCGACCATCTGTGAGTCGATCCAGGTCAGCACGCTGGAATCTGGCTCAACCTTCCACAATTCGGAAATCACATTGGTATCGAGAACAATCATTCAAAACTCATCGGTTCGGCCGGAGTTTTGTCACGAAGCTGGTTGAATAATTCTGCTTCAGCGTCGGTGAGCCCTTCGGCATCGCGGGCAATCGAAGTCAGTATAGTGCCAAGCTTCAAACGCCCCTGTGGCCTGGCGGCCTGTTCCAGAATGCTGCGAATCTCAGCTTCAGCACTACGACCATGTATAGCAGCTCGAACACGAATGGCGCGGTGCACCTCGTCCGGGACGTTTCGTATCGTGATAGATGGCATGACTCTACATCTCCAGAATATGATAGCTTTGCTTGCACAATATAAGAATGCAAGCAAATCGACAACCAAAAAACCACGAACCCGGCGGGCTCCTAGAATATTCAGTTTTATCCCGCTTCATGCCCACATTTTGATCAAAGGTTGAGAGTGCAACATGTCTTCATAGTTCTGCCTCAACTGTCTCCAGATTTTAACGCTCCACCATCTAACGCTGCATCAGCGCAGCAGAACAAACCGTGGGGATCGAACATGTGGTGAATTCGGCGCTCCAACCGACTGATTGTCGAGCAAGGCCAACGTGAGCCGCGTCAATGCTACCCTAACACCCCGGAACTGGCCGACAGTACGAAGTCCATATCTATAACCTGATCATCTATAAGAGTGCGATGGCTCAATAGAAAGTCATCGTCGGTTAACCGCGTTGCTCCCTGTTATTTCATACCCGACACGAGGATGCGAGGCAAAATAGACCCTTATAGGGGTTTTATAATTCGCACTATGCGTTTATAAAACCCCTATAAGGAACCAAAAGGGACCTGACAATTGAACCTTCTGACAAGGCGAGTGGCGTTTCACCACAATCGCAACGAACGCCGAAGGAGCCCACGGATAGCCATGCCCAGGATAAAGCAGCTTACACGCGAAGAAATCCGGCTCCGGCGCCAACATATTCGAGAACGTGCGGCCACGGCAGAGCTCAGGCTGCCCGAAGCAGTTCTTGATATAAGAAAATCACTTGGGCTGACCCAGGAAAAATTTGCCGAACTCACCGGCGTCACGAAACGGCAGATCGCCGAGATTGAGACCGGAAAAGCAAATCCGACTGTCGATACACTCCACAAGATTGGGAAACTCTTCGGTTTCACGCTCGGTTTCGTTCCGAAGGACACCAACGGACCATCGGCTTCTCCGCCAAAAATCAAAATGTAAGAGGAACAACGCCGACGATTTTTAGTCTTGGCGTCCCTTATAGCACCGTCACTATTTGCGCCCGCCACGGGAGAAAAGATTCTGCACGGATGTTTGTCAGAATCTTTGTCAGGACCACGCGATGCGCACTCAAACCCCCACCGCAATACCATCATATGTGGGTACCGCTTTGGGGGTATTTCATGCTTGAGGGAGCAGGTGCATTCTGCCATCCGCGCCAGGTTGGTGCTTATCTTGCGTCTGCTCGTCTGCCAGCATGGATATGATGAGGAGCGCGCGTGCCCGAGAGCGGTTGGAAACAAGCGCGTCAAAGTCAAACGTCCGCACCTGTAAAAGAAATCTTCCTGCGCCTGAGTTGGCCACACACGACCCGTGAACCCGTAACATTTCCGGTCCGTAGTGGAAAACGGTCCAGCAGATAGAGGACGCACCATGTATAAAAACGTTGCCGAAGCCTTCGTTGCCTTGGAGCAAGCACCGAGCGTGGTCGAAGAACTCTGCTCGCAAAACCTCAATTTCTGCCTGTCGATCATCACCCATGAAACCGACAGGCTTCTGCAGTTCGAGGATGGCCATGCGGCCATCAGAGCAACCGACGACGGTCTGATTTTTCGCGTGTCCGCGCGCGATCTCGTCACGTTTTACGGCATACGCACACTGATTGAGGGCAGCCTCGCTAAATTCACGTCTGGCTCTGTGAGATCAGTAGACTGGTTGAATACAAAAGACGCGCCGCTTTTTGAGAACCATGAGCAACGGACTCATGGCACAGCAGGATGAAAACCCACGGCTCTGCGAGTTCAGAAGAAAGATTTGAGGAATGGGACCGCCTCTTATCCCTTTGATAGCCCGCAAAAACTCCCCGGCTCAAGATGCCCCCCAATCCTTTCGTCTCCTTCCAAATAGCTATCGAGTGAAGCCACGCGTGCGATCGATGGCCCGCCGCTGGCGTTCAGCAACAATCTCCTGACTGCTTGCTGTTCGTACCGCCTGCTGCAGGACCCGGAGGCGTTCCCGCATCGCCTCGAAGGCGCGGCGTTGCGCCGCTGAAACGCGATTGCCGACATCTTTCTCGCCGCGCAGGATCGCGTTCCTGCCGAAACGCTCGTCGAGCGCCCGACTGACCGCCGAAAACTCCTGCAGGATGCGCGGTTCGAGCACACCTGAAGTAAGATCGCGACTGGCGCTCTTGCCCTTGTTCTTCTTCTGCATTCTTACATCCGCCACCAATGTCCGGAGCGCATCATCTGCCGCCTGCGACAGGCCAGGAATGGCAACAGCCATGCGCCGGCGCTCTTCGGTGACCACTCCAGTCTCTGTATCGAGGGCGGTGGCCCATGACGTACCGAGCGAACGCACGCGGCTGGCGGCTTCCGGTACAGCCTGAAGAGCTTCCTTTCGTTCGCGACCGACGGCGAGCAACCTGTCCATCAGGCGGTCAGAGCCACGCAACGCACCATAGGCGGCAGGATCGTTGCTGATGGCCGCGGCGATCCGCTCGCCGGCAAAACCTTGTCGGACAAGCTGCTCGATTTTTCCGACCGCACCTGCGGGATCGCGCCAGATGAGCGCCGCGGCATCGGCAAGCGCGGCGCGATGGTGACGATAGTGCGCGACCTCGCCGGCACGGCTGCGCGCCTCGTCTTCAACCGGCGTCTTGAACTCGGTCACGGCGGCAAGCATCGGCAGCATGGGTATCGCTTCCTTTCCGATTTCGACGCTCGCGCCGGCAACGATCTTCGAGCGGTCCTGTTTTTCGGCCAAATGCTGTTCCTCGGAAAAACGCCTGACGACGGTGAACAGGCGGAGGAGTTTCTCCCGGCGTTCCGGTGCGAGATCCTCCGGCATGCGCTCGGCGATGTTGCGCTCGGCAACCGCATCGGCTTTCGTGGTGAAGGCACCCCAGCCGAAGCGTGCGGTCAGGGCGTCGGTCACGGCCTTGACCTCCTGGACCAATTGGCGGTCCTCGACAGCATAGGCGAAAGCGGTCTTGTAGGCATCGTCCCCGCCCCGTTCGCGGATATTTTCGATTTCGACGAGGCGCGCCATCGCCGGCTTCGACAGCATCGGGATCGACAGAGACATATGCGCGCGTCGTTGCTCCTCGCGGATACCGAAGCGCTCAGCCTGCCGGCGGAATTCCGTTGCATGGGCGCGGGCCATCGGCACCAATTCCGACAGCGCGGCGGTGGCCGTCTTGCGCTCGTCACGAGCGGCACGGCCGTCGACCATAAGGTCGGAGCCGCGAAGGCGCCCAAGCCTGTCAGGCGCTGCGGCGAGGTCGTCTGCAAGTTTACGCGGCTCGTTGGTCGCCTCCGAAGCCAACGCATTCAAACGGGCAAGCGCTGCATCCGGATCACGATAGATTTTTTCCAGCACCGGCCCAAGGATCGCATCCCGCTCCTTCCATCGCTCCGAAGCGAGTTGCGCGCGTCGCGCATCCTCATCGACGCTGCGGGTGAACCTGGTGGTGGGCGGGATCAGATATTGCCCGGTTGTCGGGATTTCCGGTGCCAGGGTTTCGGTGCGGTCTTCATTGTACGCGATACGCCGTTCACGCTCGATCGCGAAACCGAGCGCAACGCTCGCCCGCTCCCAAAGCTTCGCTACTTGCCCCCGCTTTTCCGCAATCCACGCCAGCCGTCCCGAAACACCCTCCTCCATTCCGGCCGCGATCCCGGCAGCCAAGTCGATGCCACGCCGCCGTGCGAAATCTTCCGCATGGGTCCGGTAACCTTCCTCGCTTTCGAAATCGAGCGTTGTGGTCTTGGCACCGGACCGGCCGAGACGGTCGACAAGCTGACTGAACAGTTCCGGCCGATGGCTCTCCTGTTCGATGCGCTGCTCGCGGGCATCGGCGGTTTCCTTCAATTCCGCGGTCCAGATATTGCGCTCGACCTCCCGCTCCTCGGTTCGCTTCTCGCCAGTCTGCTCATCGACGACGGTCACCTTGACCTTAACCCTTTCGACGCCATCCTTGCGTAGCATGACGGTATCACCCTCCGAAACACCGCCCTCCTCCAGCGCCTTCGGCAGGCTGACACCCCATAGGCGATGGACAACACCGTCATCGGTCTTCACATCGGCATAAGGGCTTTCTTTCGCATCCTCGTCCTGAGGCCGGAACTTCGCCTCGCCGGTTTCGACCAACTCGCCGGTAACGCCGGCGGCATGATCGGCACGCGGCTTTCGTCCCCATTCCGGCCTCAGTTCAAAATCCTCGCGCGCCGCATAGAGATCGGCCCGGTCGCGGTGACGGGTCATCGACACATAGGTCAGATGCTGATCCATCATGCCGGTGGCGAGCACGAAGGCGCGGTCGACTGTCGCGCCTTGCGATTTGTGAATGGTCGCAGCGTAACCATGATCGATATTGCGATAGCTGCCCTCGCTGATCGCGACATCTCGGCCATTGTCGAGGCGGACGCCCAGCAACGTTCCGCTGCGTTTGTCACCTGTCGAGATGACCGTGCCGAGCATGCCGTTCTTGACATATTGCGGACCGAGATGGTGCGCACGCGGTTCGAGGAAACGAGCATTTTCGAGGAAGATGATGCGGTCGCCGGCGGCAAATTCGCGAACCCCACGCGCCGTCTGGAATTCGCGGGCGCCGGTCAGCGCACCCTCCTCCATCATCACCTTGCGCAGCGATTCATTGAGACGCTTCACGTCCTCATTGGTATGCGCCAGCACGAGCAGTTCGTCGCCACGAAGCCGAGGCGCATTTCCTCCATCAGTGGTATTCTGAAGGAGGTCCCGTCTGGCATCGGTCCAATCCGCGACGATGCGTTCGACGATTTCGGCGCGTGTTTCGGCTTCAGTAATGCGACCCTGCTGCGCATAGGCGTCGAGACCATCCCTGACATTGCCGCGCGCGAAGAGACGGGAGGCATCGCGCGCCCACTCCTGCCGCTGACGACGCACACCGACAAGTTCGGCAAAACCGATGCGATCGCTGATTGCCCGAAACGCCGCTCCCGCCTGGATCGGCTGCAACTGCATGGCGTCGCCGACCAGAACGACCTTGGCCCCCGCATCCTCGGCGACCTTCAGCACCCGGCCCATCTGTTGCGAGGAGATCATGCCCGCTTCATCGATGACAAGTACGTCGCCACGTTCGAGCAGGTCACGGCCGCTGGCCCATGCCAGTTCCAGGGAAGCGAGCGTTCGTGACTTGATGCCGGAACTATCCTCCAGCCCCTCCGCCGCCTTGCCGGCAAGTGCCGCACCGATCACCCGGCGGCCTTCTCTTTCCCAGGCGACCCGTGCTGCGGCAAGCAGCATCGACTTGCCCGCACCCGCCAGACCGACAATCGCGGCAATGCCATTGTCGCCAGTGACATGCCTGACAGCATCGACCTGTTCGCGATCGAGGCGAAAGGGCTTTTGCGGATCCTGTGTCTCGACCTTCCCGATTGCAGCAACGACAGCATCCGGCGAGACAGCAAAACCCGGACGCTTCGACAGGACATTTGCCGATTGCGCCATATCGTATTCGACGCGCAGGATGTCGCGGGTAGTGAAGACCGCGGGCTCAGCGGCCTTGCCGGTTTCGGCGTCGACCTGCTGCGGCTTCAACAGGACGAGATCATCCGAGGCCATCAACCGCGCCCGGATATTGGCGAAGTCGACAGGATCGTCGACATAGCGGTGCAGCGTTTTGGCGATATCCTTCTCATCGAAGGTGGAGCGTTCGTTGGCGAGCTGCTTCAGCAAAAGCTCCGGCTCGGCCAGCAACCGGTCCGCCATCTCCTGCCGCCGAGCAAGATCGCCCGGCGCGAAATACATCTCGATCCCCTTGCGGGCGAGCGCCGCCTTTTCCGGCCCGAGATGCTTTTGCGCGATACCGTCGAGACCCTGTTCGGCATAGGAACGACCATCGAGGCGGATGTCGTGGCCGGCAAGCGCCAGATGCCGATTGGCGGTATCCGCCCAGGCGATCTTCCATGCCTTCATCGTTTCCTTATCGCCCGCCCAGAGCTTGTAGACGATCTTGCCGTTCGGGCGGTCGGGCGTGACGACCCGCAAAGGTTCGCCATCCTCACCGAGCACCGGCACCTTCTTTGGTCCGAACGCCTCTTCGGTCAGAGGCCGCAGCGCTGTCATCAGGTGGATATGCGGGTTGCCGTCCTTGTCGTGGAAAACCCAATCGGCGACCATGCCCTGCGACGTAAAATTGTCCGCCACGAATTCGCGGACCAGGGCGATATTCTCGGCCCGCGTCAACTCTTCCGGCAGTGCGATGATAAGCTCGCGGGCGAGCTGTGCGTCCGCCCGCTTCTCGAACGCATCCACCGCATTCCACAGCGCCTCACTGGCGCCGGCCACGGATTTCCCGTCGATCGCGTTCTTCAGCCAGGTCGGGATCTGGTCCGGCAGCGCCAGCTCTTCATGCACCAGTTCGGCTGCCCCGCCCCTGTAGCTGAACGACGTGCCCACCTGTTCGTCCATCATCCGGGCACGATGACGATAGGCGGCGGCCGAGACGATGCTGCGTCCCGCTCCCCTTCCGATCACCTGCGCTCTGACGAACATGATCGCCATTGTCGTCTCCAGACCTTCCAAGCACGTCGCGCCAGCGACGTATATTGCGCCCTCAAACCGATCGGACCGAAGGGCCGATGCCTCTTTTCCGGAAGGCGGCCCAAGCCGGATTTCCGGCATCGACGTTTTGGGGACTTGTGCAAGGTAGCTTATTTTACTATCGTATTCTAGTCAGTATAATCGATAAATCGGAAGATTGTCACGACGGAAAGGGATAGGTAGATGGCAGCAAAATCATCCATTCTGGATATCGACGCTCAAATCGAGAAGCTGCGCGAACGCAGGCGTTCTCTGATAGTTAAATCCGCCGAGCGCTTCGCCAGGGCCGCCACGAAGTCAGGGCTGGCGGAGATGGAGATCGCCGACGAGGAGGTCGATCGCATCTTCGAGGAGATCGCCGCGCGATTTCGGAAAGAAGAGAAGAAAGGTTCTGGTGGCGCAGCTGCTCCGGCGCGTCGACCTGCAGATAGTGGGGCTGGAACGGCGGAGGCGGTTTCAAATGACGGGTGATCGCAAACAGGAGGCCCGTGAGAAATTCTTGCTCGGCGGCATCGTCGTCAAGGCAGGCTTGTCTAAAGCGGACCGGGCATTCCTGCTCGGTGGTCTGCTTGAGCTGGCGCGTGTGACAACGGGCTCTCCCGAACACCGGCGGCTGCGCGATATCGGCGAAGAGGCGTTCAAGGCCCCAGAACTCAAGGGCGAGATCGCGCGCGCTGGGGAGATGCTGGAATGGCAGTGAAGGGAAAACTGCATCCGAGCCTGTTGCTTGTCTTCGTGCCGATCGTTGTCACGGCGATCACCGTCCAGATCGTCGGCTGGCGGTGGACAGGATTGGCGACCGGGATGTCGGGCAAAACGGCATACTGGTTTCTGCGGGCGGCTCCGTTACCGGCGCTTCTGTTCGGGCCGCTAGCGGGCCTGTTGACGGTCTGGGCCTTGCCGATGCATCGCCGGCGGCCGGTCGCAATGGTGAGCCTGTTGTGCTTTCTCGGCGTCGTCGGCTTTTATGCCTTGCGGGAATACGGGCGCCTCGCGCCGTCCGTGGAGCGCGGCGTCGTCAGTTGGGACTATGCGCTCTCCTATCTCGACATGGTTGCCGTGGTGGGAGCCTTGTGCGGGTTCATGGCAGTCGCGGCCTCGGCCCGCATTTCCACCGTCGTTCCCGAACAGGTCAAACGGGCGCGGCGCGCGACCTTCGGCGATGCCGACTGGCTTTCGATGTCGGCGGCGGGAAAGCTCTTTCCGGCCGATGGCGAGATCGTCATCGGCGAGCGCTACCGTGTCGACAAGGAAATCGTTCATGAACTGCCTTTCGATCCGAACGATCGCTCAACATGGGGACAAGGCGGCAAAGCGCCGCTCCTCACCTACAACCAAGATTTCGATTCCACCCATATGCTCTTCTTCGCAGGATCGGGCGGACACAAGACCACCAGCAATGTCGTGCCGACGGCGCTACGTTATACCGGGCCGCTGATCTGCCTCGATCCATCCACCGAGGTCGCACCGATGGTTGTCGAACATCGCACAGCCAAGCTCGGGCGCGATGTCATGGTGCTCGATCCGACCAATCCGATCATGGGCTTCAACGTGCTCGATGGCATCGAGACATCCATGCAAAAGGAAGAGGATATCGTCGGCGTCGCCCATATGCTGCTGTCGGAGAGCGTGCGTTTCGAAAGCTCGACCGGCTCCTACTTCCAGAGCCAAGCGCACAATCTTCTGACAGGACTGCTCGCCCATGTCATGCTGTCGCCCGACTATGCCGACAGACGGAACCTGCGTAGCCTGCGCCAGATCGTATCCGAACCAGAGCCGTCAGTGCTCGCCATGCTGCGCGACATTCAGGAGAATTCGGGTTCGGCCTTCATCCGCGAAACCCTGGGCGTGTTCACCAACATGACCGAGCAGACCTTCTCCGGCGTCTATTCGACCGCGTCGAAGGATACGCAATGGCTGTCACTCGACAGCTATGCCGCACTGGTTTGTGGTAACGCCTTCAAATCGAGCGATATCGTTACTGGCATGAAGGATGTGTTCCTGAACGTCCCGGCATCGATCCTGCGATCCTACCCGGGCATCGGCCGGGTGATCATCGGCGCACTGATCAATGCGATGATTCAGGCTGACGGCGGGTTCAAACGCCGGGCGCTGTTCATGCTCGATGAGGTCGACCTGCTCGGCTACATGCGCGTTCTCGAAGAGGCGCGCGACCGCGGCCGCAAATACGGGATTTCGATGATGCTGATGTACCAGTCGGTCGGTCAGCTCGAGCGGCATTTCGGGAAGGATGGCGCGACGTCGTGGATCGATGGCTGCGCCTTCGCCTCCTACGCGGCGATCAAGGCGCTCGACACGGCGCGCAACGTCTCGGCGCAATGCGGCGAGATGACGGTCGAGGTGAAGGGAAGCTCCCGCAACATCGGCTGGGATACCAAGAATAGCGCGTCGCGCAAATCGGAGAATGTGAGTTTCCAGCGACGGCCGCTGATCATGCCGCACGAAATCACGCAGTCGATGCGCAAGGACGAGCAGATCATCATCGTGCAGGGGTATAGCCCCATCCGCTGCGGTCGTGCGATCTACTTCCGGCGAAAGGACATGGATGCGGCCGCCAAGGCCAATCGTTTCGTCAAGCTCAGCCCGTAAGCGCTCAGACCTGCTTGGTGGTGGACACTCCGGGAGTTCCGGGATAGCAGACTATCTTATTTCCGTGAGTTCAACCATTCGAAGGGGCTGAGGGAGGCATATTGTAGAGCCATGCCGCTTGGCCACGCGATCCGTGGCGGTATGCAATACCTACGGCGGAGCCTGCCTTTAAAGAATTTGAACAAGAAGGGATTTTGATGGAACTCGTCTTTACCTTTGCCGGTCTGTTGGCAATCGCGATCACGCTTTATCTGTTTCTGTCGCAGCGGGGAAAGCATCTTCGGTGGCAGGTGAAATGCCTGATCTTCAGCGTGCTGGTTTGCTTGATTGCCGCCCTTTGGTGCATGATCTACGGGCCGGATTTGTGGGTGCTGATTCAAGCCGGCGCGCTTATCGTCTTAGCGACAATCACTGGTATTTTATCCTCGCCAAAAAAGTGATCCACAAGACGGTCACCTCGGGCGCCGACGATAGCGTTCGAAGGGATCCCCGGCCCTAGGCGGGGTGATCCAGTCGACAAAGAGCGTGTAACCGAGCGCAAACGCGACAAAGCCAAGCCCCATCAGGCCAAATGCCCAGAACGGCATTCCACGGGCAGCCTCGGGATGCGCGAAGACGACAATCGACATTGGCAGCATCACGATTGCCGCCAGCACCATCATTCCCGTGAACGGTCGAAACATACAGAGCACATAAAAAGCCAGATACCACGCGCTGTAGAGCAGTCCCCGAACGAAGACGCCTAGAATGGCAAAGGGCAACCTCACCACGAACCGTACGATACGCCCAAAGGGATTTGGGTGAGGTTCCTCAACGGCTGGGTCGGATGAGCAAGATTCAACAGTCATCGATGCGCCTCCTGTTACAAGCAGCCCCGCAAGCACCCGGCGGAATGTGCCGGTAAGATTTACTTGCTTGTTTGCGCGAGTCTAACTCCAGCAAAAACGCAGCGCAAGGATTGAACGTGTACCGGACATGCTTTGTCGGCATGAGGAAGATGGAGAGCAGCCATTTTTTGGCCCAGAGCGGTCAGGGATCGCGGAGCGACCGCCACCGGCGGCGAGCGGGGGAGCCGATTTTCTGGCGCCGCCCTTTTTTCTTTTTTTTGGGGGTGGCGACGGAGCTGCAAACGGTCCAGTTGCCTACTGGTCCGTGTTATACCGCGAGAGGATCGTCACGCGGATGCGCGGAGACCGTATGCGGGCTCCGGGAGCGCCCCTTCGGGCGTGAGTAGAGCCGCGCCCCGCAAGGGGTCTCGCCCAATCCTTCTTGACTGAAAGCATCGGATCGAACCCACCAATCATCACCGCAATGAATCGGTCGGGGCGGATCGATTCAAAGAAGTCGTTGGACGGGTCTTCCAAAGGAAGCGAGACTCCGGTCATGGAAAATGAGGATACAGGAACAATTCATCTTCGCCGCATCGATCCGTCGCAGAACATGCGGCGTTTCTATGTGCTCGCGATCCAGCCGACGCTCTTTGGCGGTGCTTCGGTTATCCGCAACTGGGGCCGGATCGGCACTGGCGGCCAGTCGAAGATCGAAACCTTCGACGGCCAGGATGAGGCTTGGCAGGCATTTGGGCGCCTTGCCCGGACGAAACGCCGCCGCGGTTATCGCAGCACCGACGCTATCGAAAACGACTGATCTCCGTAAAGGCCTTGCGCCGCGCGATGAACTCGCGCAGCAGCGGCAGGAAGAAGGCCTTGCTGAAACGTCCGATCGGCGGTTCCGGCTCCAGATAGAAGGACTTCCCGATCCGGTCACTGTTGAATTCATCGAGAATGATCCAGAGACGCCGGTCAGCGTCGAGACCGGCACGGCGCTTCTCGATATCGGGAATTTCGGCCGCGAACCGCGATTGTTCCGGCTCTTTGGTCGTGATCGGAAAGAAAAGCGCAAGATCGCCCTCCGGGCGAGCGATACGCACTCCGACGGCGACGGGCCGGTCCTTGCGCCCTTCGGTTTCACCCGCCCGCGCCTGCCGTGCCCATAGGTAAGGGTAGCGGATAACGGTTGCGGTCTGGATGTCATCGTAACTCATGGCCGCCCCTTCTCATCCTCCAGCGCATAGGACTCGACGGCCTCCTGAAACTCATCGAACAAGCTTTCGGGCATTGTCTCGATCGTGACAACGTCACGAACATCCGACTGGCGCATCAGCCGCTCGTAGTCGTCGATGTTGAGCAACACGAGACGCGGCTTATTGCGTTGGGTGATGGTAACGGGGTGACGCAGTGCTTCAGCGATGATGTCGCCGGACTTGCGCGACAGGTCACTGGTCGAATAGGAACCACTGGAACGGGGCATGGTGATCTCCTGTCATTGTTGTCATTGCTGTAATTTACAGCATTCACAGCGTTTGCGCAAATGTCAGCGCTTGAAAGCGCCGCCGCACCGCCTGCATCGTCCGCAAAAGTGAACGCAGAATGCCGCCCCTAAAAGGGCGGCTCGTTCTGAAGGAAGGCGGCCTGCGCGGCCCAGAGCGCTTCGCGCTCTGCCAGTGCCTTCGCCAGTTCCTTCTCGATCCAGCGGCGCTCGTTGCGATAGACGGCATTCCGCAGCTCGGCGCGCAGTTCCTCGATGTGCTGATCGATCGACATTGGTTATCTCCTTGATATTTGTGAAAGACGCCGCCCGCGGTCATGACGGGCCGGATGGGTCAAGGAGCGCGGAACGCGACCGCCGGAGGCGGCGAGTGGGGGAGCCGATTTTCTGACGTGGCGCCGCAGGGGCTGCGGCTGAAAATTGGGGGAACCGCTCGTCCTTGAGGCATTCGGGTCGCCATGGCACCCTCGGACGGACTGAGCAGACAAAGTTTGGTTTCGTTTGGCACCGGAGAGGAGCGGAAGCGGGCTCGATGCCCGCTTTCGCTCCCATGACCACGCGGATCGGCCGGCACAAAAATGCCGAAGCCGGCCCCGATCGCTCGGGGCCGGCTGCCTGCCGCTCAGTTCGGGTTGTTCCAGAGGATCACCTTCTTCGCCGGATCGCCACCGGGGGCCTGTGCGAGATTGCCGAAGATCACGCCGATTTCGGGCGCCTCCAGCTTCACCGAGAGGTATTCCTCACCGGTCTGGCGGGCGATGCGGTTCCAGCCTGCGCCGATCTCGAAGCCGGTCCGGCGATGGATGACGCGGAAGTCGGGCGCTTCCTCGCTTGCCTTCTGGGCATTCGGGACGATGGCGATCGGTGCGTTGACCCGGATAGTGGCGAAAACGCCTTCGAGGCTGCCGTCGGTCTTCTGCGTCAGGGTTGCGATCGTGGTGGCCATGGTATTGTCTCCTTCGGTTGCTCGGGACCATTCCCGATGGCGCACGAAGAGACGGCCGCCTGCTGCGGTCAGCTCGCCTGAAAATTTTGCAAAATTGTATTTTCCGCCAGGACAAGAAACCGAAATAGAATTTTGCAAAAATTTCGGGCGAGTCTTACCCCTTCAGGGGTTGGCCGCAAAAGCAGGCGGTCGTCTATACGAGCGACATACAACGGGAATGGTTCGGGGCAATCGAAGGGCAAGAAACCATCATGGCTGCCCGGTCCGGCGCTGTGCGATACCGCCGCACCCCTCGCGTGCGCGCCTTCGCCACTATCCGCTTCAACGCCACCTCCTGGCGACTGCTCCCGGTTCAAAAGACATGCGATGAGGCTCCCACCTCGCCATGCCTTCGGGGGAGGAACGATCGGCACCGCGACCGTCTTGCCCGTTGCCGACCGTGCGGCAACATCTGGTGGCGCTGCGCGCGCCCGATATCCGATGTACGATCTTTGCCAGCTTGCCCGGTTATCGCTCGTTCATCCGGACAGTGAACCCTCTGGCACGCTGCCTACCGGCAGACCAGCAGTGCAGGGCGAACTGGGACGGCTTCATCGACGGAGCCAGCCCCGTCGGAAGTCACAACGCGACAGGATCCGAGCAAGTCACAAACGGAATGCCGTAGAGCAGGAACATTCTGATCCTGCGAAACGAAATGCGCCTCCTCTGCCACGGCCTGGGCCATGAGGAGATGATCGAAGGGATCGCGGTGATGAAACGGGAGAGCAGTAAGAGCGATAAGATGTGCGTCTGTGATATCCAACCGATAGAAACCCTGAATCGGCAGGCCGCAAGAATCTCTTCTATATCGGCATCGAGCTTGCCGATCCGCAGCTCACGGTGATTTCCCAAAGGGAGACAGAGCTGACGAGGACGTCGTTCTCAGGATCGCCGATAAGGCTACGCGCATGGCTCCCCAGCTTCTCATCGTCGTTCAGCCACCACAACAAGGCATGCGTATCGAGAAGTAGCCTCACGCCTCGTCTTCCATCGAGGCCAGAACGTCCGCCGGCAGGGTGTCGAAGTCTTCGGCAACTTTAATCTTTCCGCGCAACGCGCCGGGCTTGCGAACGACAATATCCTTTGATGGCGGCCCTATTTCCGCGACGACCTTATGATGGGAGGTGAGAACAAACCGCTGACCATCCTCGACCTGTTTCAGGAAGGACGTCAGGTTGCCGCGAAATTCGCGTACACCGACACGGCGGGGGGAAGATGTCTGTTGCCGGGATTGAGGCATAGCGAAGCTCCGTTTGAATGGAAAATGTGTACACAAATCGCCAGAAATGCAAGGCTTGAGTTTTATTATTGTGCAGGCACCCTGTCGGCATCCGGTGTGGATTCTCTTTGGCGATGCAATCCGCGATTTGTTCAAAATCGCATTTCGTTTCGCCAGAAAATTCAACGATCATGTGGACTGTTCATCCTGTGCAGCCATCGCACGATATTTGGCCTCCAGGCGGTCAAACACCTCATTGGCTGGCTTTGTGCGGCCAGCGTCAGCATCGGCTAGCCCGCGCATAATCGACGCATCGAGTGCGGCCAGTTTCGTTTCTCTGTCCTGCACAAGCCGCACGCCCTCGCGTAACACTTCGCTCTTGGAGCCATAGCGACCCGTATCGACAAGCAGTTGGATATAGCGTTCGAGCTGTTTGCCCAAATCGGAACTGGTCATATCGTAATCTCCATTGATTATGCTCGCAAAAGATAAGCGGCTTATCAAACTGTTATCAATGCTCGCCACTTTTTACATTACACACAGGCAACTTGATATTGGAATGCGACATGCTCTGTGTGTCACAAAACCGCATGTTGATCTTGATGGTGTATTGCTTGAAATCGGAGCCGAAACGGCGTATATACGTTCTGGTATATACAAGGAGGAGCAAACCATGCCCCATGTAGCCCGCGTATTTCAATCGGGTAATTCTCAGGCGGTTCGCCTGCCGAAAGAATTTCGTTTCGATGTCGATCGTGTGGACATCACGCAGGAGGGTGATGCGCTCGTTCTGCGCCCGCACGTTGAACGTGGTGACGCGTGGTCGTCCCTGAAAGCGGCCATGGCGCGGGGCGTCAGCGACGATTTCATGAAGGGCGGGCGCGAACAGCCAAAACCGCAGGACCGGCCGGAGCTTGATACGGTGTTTCCGTGATCTCGCATCTTCTCGACACGAATGCGGTCATTGCGTTGATTGGCCGTCGATCGGACATGCTGGTCAATCGGGTGCTTCAGAGCGCTGAAGGAACGATCGGCCTGCCATCGATCGTCGCACATGAATTGTATTTTGGAGCCCAAAAGAGCGCAAAGGTCCAGCACAACCTGGAAACATTGCGCCTGGTATTTGCTGATTTTCCGGTCCTCGACTTCGATCAGCGCGATGCTTTTGTCGCGGGGGAAATCCGGGCGGCTCTCGCCGCAAAGGGAATGCCTATCGGCCCCTACGACGTCTTGATAGCAGGTCAGGCCAAGGCCCGTGGCCTGATGCTCGTTACCAATAATCTCGGTGAGTTCAATCGCGTAGACGGATTGCGCGTTGAAGACTGGTCGACTGAATGAAGTCAACGGAGCGAGGTTAACCAGCTCCCTATTCTGTGTGCTCTGTTCGCGAAATCCGCCTTAATGCCCTCGGCAAAGAGCAAAAACATTGCGTCGATCACAATAAGCAAGACGGCAATAGCGCTCAGAACAACAATCCCCCACCCGAAAGCGATAGTGATCACAAAAGCAGGCTGTTCGACCGCCGGTCCCCAGACATCGGCATTGCCGACGACCAAGCCGAAGACGAGAAGGATCAGCACGAAAGGCGTTGCCCCCACCACGAGAAGCAGGACCTCTATGCATCGGAGCGACGGCGAAACGGCGCTATGCTTCATCTGCCATGGAAAACGGAAGCAAATTGATGAGGCCGGATTCTCGAACCGAGTCTCAAGATACCTGCGCTTAAGTTCGGGCAGAGCCGATATGAACTTGCCGATCAACGCCGCAGCTATGCTCGCACCACGGTTATAGCGGCCGTCCGGCGAGGTCATCAGTGCGATCACTGAGCGAAGAATACTTGCCAGTACAAGAACCCACATGCCGACTGCTGCTGCGGTCGCCAGCCACGATGGGCTCTCCTGCTGCCTGAACACAAGCGCGAAATTCACACACCCGAGAGCGCCGAGCACAACGGCTGTGCGGGATGGAAACATGACGAATATCTCCGCTCGACGAAGAGACAAGCGTCGCTGTTCAAACGGTGAAACAGAGTTCGGCATGGCACCCCTCGTCAGTCATACGATATCCTGATCGAACTATAGCATCCGCAGGTGCTACATCAACCATACCTGGTGCCTTCCGGCGCAACGTCGACCCTCCTTGCGCGCGATAAGTCGACAGCACCGGGCCACACGATGGCCCGGGAATATTTCAGAGGCCGGCTGCGGATGGACCGCACGGCCTCTGAAGGATCGTTTACGCACTGTCTCCACCGAAGCGCCAGACCGGGATGCCGAACAGACGGGCCTTGTCGGCAAGATTGTCGGTAATCCCGGAACCAGGAAAGACGATCACACCCGCCGGCATGACCGAGAGCATGGCATCGTTGCGGCGGAAGGGGGCCGCCTTGGCGTGTTTCGTCCAGTCAGGCTTGAAGGCGATTTGCGTCACCTTGCGGGCCTCGGCCCAGCACGCGGCGATGCGCTCAGTTCCCTTCGGCGAACCGCCGTGCATCAAGACCAGATCGGGATACTTGGCATGAGCCTTGTCGAGTGCGGCCCAGATCCGCTCATGGTCGTTGTAGTCCATGCCGCCGCCAACAGCGATCTTGGTGCCGGTCGGGATCAGCACATCAGTCTCGGCGCGCCGGCGGGCGGAAAGAAAATCCCTGGAGTCGATCATCGCCGCGGTCATGTTGGCGTGGCTGACCTTGGAGCCGGTGCGCGGGCGCCATGTCGATCCGGTCTGCGCCTCGAACAGGTCGGCCGCAAAGTCGCGCATGAACTCGAAGGCGTTGCGACGCTCCAGAAGGGTGATGCCTTCGGCGATATGGCGTTCGAGTTCGACGCTCTTGACTTCCGATCCATCCTGTTCGCGCTGACCGGTGCGCTGCGCATCCTCGTTGCGTTGGAGCTCACGCTGGATACGCTCGCCGGCGCGATGGAAGAGGTTGACCGTCGACCAGAGCAGGTCTTCGAGATCGGGTTCCAGCCGCGTGTCGCCGAGCATCTCGTAGAGAGCGTCGAAGATCGCGGTTAGTGCCGACTGTACGACCGGCTCCTCGGGCAGCGGGCGCGGGTCCGGCTCATCCTGAAAGGGGCGATGGCCGTAGAGCTGCATCTCGTAGATGAAGCGGTCGGTTGGAGAGGATGCGCGATGCGGCTCGAAGGCGTCGTCGTTGGGAAGCATGAGGGTCATGATGGTCTCCGTCGGTTTAGGCCGCGCCTTTCGCGGCCTGACGGCGATCCCTGTCCATGCGGAGGCGGGCCAGAACCGCAGCGCCTCGCGCTGCGGCCACGCAAAGCAGTGGGCCCCGCCGGGGAGGTTTTTTGTCCCGCGAGGAGCACCGGCCCCGCATCGGCCCGAACACCGGGAACCGGGTTTCGGAGCGGCCGATGCGCGAGAAGAGCCGGTGCGGGGAAAAAACCTTTCCGGCGGTGGCTGGCGGCCCGCCCGCCGCATGGTAAGGGTCGCCTCCCGGCAGGCCCGCAGGCGCGCGCCCATCCGGGCGGGGACCGGCAGGGCACCGGCCTTCCCCACCCGCGCCGCAGCAATCCCGCCGCACCTCCCCATCACGGCCTGATCACGCGGACAGGAAAGCCTGAGCATCCTCAGGGGCGAGTTGCGCCCGCAGATTGGCGATCAGGCGGTCCGGTCCGAGCTGGCGCAGATCCTCGTTGAAGTCGCCGAGTTGCGGGGTGAGCACAAGCGGCAGGATGCCGAGCGACTGCCCCCGGCGGCTCAATCCCTCGATGCCGTGCCGGCCGGCGGCATCCGCATCCGCGGCAATGTAGAGGCGCTCACACCCGTCCGGTGGCCGGAAGGCGGCAAGGTGATTGGCGGTCAATGCCGAGACCATCGGCATGTCGGGCATCACAGCGATGAGCGAAAGAATGCTTTCGAGGCCTTCACCGGCGATCATGACCGGCACGGGGACATGAAACGAAAAGCGGAAGCGCACGGCATTGCCGAGCAGGCCGCCGAGCGCACGCCGAGGAGTGTCCACCTGCGCCTTGCCAATGCTTCCCAGGTCGAGCCCGGAGCGATCAAGATATGTGCGATGCACGCCGGTGATCATGCCGAAGCGATCGGTCACGGCTGCGATCAGAGCCGGATAACTACTGGTCCTGCCCGTCACGAGATCGCGATAGTAGCAAGAGGGGTGAAACCGAAGCGCGGGATGCAAAGCCGCCCGCAGGATGCCGCGCTGGCGCAGATAGCCATCGGCCAGCGTGCCGGCAAGCGGCTGCGTCATTCGGAACAGGCGCTGCGCGCGTTCGTCGGCCGGTCTGTCGACCGGCGGATCGGCACGGGCGTCGCCCCTACGGGGCGCCGTCGAGGCGGGTTGGGGAAGACTGAGGAAACGCCGCGCCTCGTCGGCCACGTCGCGGAAATCGACCAGTCCGCAGCTTTCCCGCACGAGATCGAGCAGATCGCCATATTGAGCCGTCGCCGCATCGGCCCACCGACCCCTCCGAGAGCCAGAGAGATGGACATAAAGTGACCTGCCCTTGTTGTTGGTGACGTCGCCGACGATCCAGTAGTTGCCGGCCCTGCGGCCAGCCGAGAGATAATGACGGCAGACCGCCTCCGCATCCTGCGCGAGACGGTCCGCCAGTTCGGATGCGGACAACATGGCGATCATCCCCGGCCGGCGACGTCGACGATGCGATGCCGTTCGATGAGGCGGGAGAGGACCGCCGGTCCCTCCTCCGAGGTGGGGATAAAAACCCGGACCTTCCAGGCGATCATCTCGGAGAACAGGCCGATGGATCGCAGCTTGTCGCGCATGCCATCGGTGAAGCCGGTAAGCTCGATGCGATAGTCGTTCATCACGCGAACACGCCTGAGCGTCATGTTTCCGGCAAGCGCGACCACAGAGGAGCCGCCGAGCAGCGATTGCCAGACCTCGGCGGCGGTGACGACCTCCGTCTGGTCGAGCCCGAAGTTGCGACAAAGCCGCGTCAGGCCCGCCGGGGCGACCAGACGTCCCACGATGCGCTCACCGTCGTCGGTCTGGAGGCGATAGACCCGGCAATAATCCTGCGGCAGCAGTTTCCAGATCGGCAGCAACAGGCCGGACACCACGTGCATGGTCGATACCGAGAATTCGGCGAGACTGGCGACTTCCCTCTCCCATGCAGTGGAGAAGCTCTGTTCGTCCGTCGCTTCCCAGTTCGTTTCTTCGAGCTGGCGCACCTCGAAGCGGATCTCGTCCATCGGCCGGATCAGCGCGACGCGCGGCTGGATCGATCCGTCGTCGAGCATGACCGAGCGGGTCGGAACCTGCACCGCCGGGCGGCCGGACTTGCCGTTGATCATCAGAATGGCATGCGGATCGCGTGCGGCAAGGCTCAAGGCATCGGCAAGCAGCATCGGCCTGTTACGATCCATACGCTCGATGGTCAGCAGGTGCGACTGAGCGCCGGTGACCGGATGAGTGTAGACCAGCCGCCGGTCCTTCACCGTCATGCGGTCGGCCGTCAGCGTCTCCAGCCCCTTGTCGTAGACACCGGCGGCAATCGCGCCCTCGATGCGCGCAGCCAGCAATTGTTCGAAGGCATCGAACAGCAGGTTCTGCATGGCAATGGTGAGCGCCAGCATACGGTTCAGGAACGTGTGGATCGGCGGCAGTTCGTCCTTGAGACCACCCTCTTCCGCCGTCAGTGACAGGCCGGTGATCGCCTCGAATTTCTCCAGCGAGCAACCTTCGATGCCACCGGCATGAACGAGCTTGTAGAACTGCCGCAGCGCATCGCGGGCATATTGCGATTCGAGATTGTCCTCGCTGCGGAACATCCCCTGCCCGCCGGTCTGGCGCTGCCCGCGAGTGATCGCCCCGAGCGTGTCGAGACGCCGGGCGATCGTCGAGAGGAAGCGGCGCTCCGCCTTGACGTTGGTGGCAATCATGCGAAATTTCGGAGGCTGCGCCTGGTTGGTGCGATGGCTGCGGCCAAGCCCCTGAATAGCGACGTCTGCGCGCCATCCGGCTTCGTGGAGATTGTGAAGGCGCAGACGCTGGTTCTTCGCACCGAGGTCGGCATGGTAGGACCGGCCCGTGCCGCCGGCTTCGGAGAAGATCAGGATTGGCTTCTCGTCGTCCATGAAGGCGCGGGTCTCGTCAAGATTGGCGCTGCCCGGCCGGCTTTCGACGGCAAAGCGGTCGATCGTGCCGCCATCATCGCGTCGGACGATACGGCGCGTGCGGCCTGTGATCTCGGCCACGCGATCCGTACCGAATTGCTGGACGATCTGGTCGAGCGCGGTTGGGATTGCCGGCAGGCTACCGAGTTGTTCAAGCAGCGTATCACGGCGGGCAACAGCTTCGCGGCACAGGACCGGATTGCCGTCGGCGTCATAGACCGGGCGCGACAGGAGATTGCCTTCGGTATCGGAATATTCCTCGAACAACTGGGTCGGGAAGGAATGATTGAGGTATTCGGCGACGATCTCACGCGGCGTGACGTCCACCTGGATATCGTTCCATTCCTTGGTCGGGATTTCTGCGAGGCGGCGCTCGATCAGGGACTGGCCGGTGGAAATGATTTGGACAATTGCAGCATGGCCTTCTGCCACATCCACCTTGATCGCGCTCATCAGCGCCGGCGTCTTCATTGACGTCAGGAGATGGTTGAAGAAGCGCTGCTTGGTGCTTTCGAAGGCGGAGCGCGCAGCAGCTTTCGCATTTTTGTTGAGGGTGCCGCCGCTGGAGGTAATGCCGGAAGCCTCCAGCGCCTGATCGAGATGATTGTGAATGACCTGGTATGCTTCGGCATAGGAATCGTAGATGCGGACCTGCTCCTCGGTCAGTTCGTGTTCGAGGATGTCGTATTCGACACCTTCGAAGGACAGGGACCTGGAGGCGTATAGCCCCATGGCCTTCAGGTCACGCGCGAGCACTTCCATCGTTGCCACGCCGCCGTCCTCGATTGCGGCGATGAACTCGGACCGGGTCGAAAAGGGGAAGTCTGCGCCGCCCCAGAGACCGAGGCGTTCGGCATAGGCGAGCGACTCCACTTCGGAAGCGCCGGTCGCGGAGACGTAGACGACGCGGGCATCCGGGAGGGCACGCTGGAGGCGAAGACCGGCGCGGCCCTGTTGCGAGGCAGACTTCTCGCCGCGATCGGACTTGCCCCCTGCAGCATTGGCCATAGCATGCCCTTCATCGAAGACGATGACGCCATCGAAGCCTTTTGCGTTCCCTGTCGGGGCTTCGCCGCTCCCCGCCTCTTGACCCAGCCAGTCGACGATCTGCTGAACGCGCGAGCGCTTGCCCTCACGCTCGTCAGTGCGCAATGTGGCGAAGGTGACGAACAGGATGCCCTCGTCGAGCTTGATCGGCTCGCCCTGGCGGAAGCGCGACAACGGCGTGACCAGCAGCTTTTCCTGACCGAGTGCGGCCCAATCGCGCTGCGCATCCTCGATCAGGGTTTCGGATTTTGATATCCACAGATGGCGGCGGCGACCCTTGAGCCAATTGTCCAGAATGATACCCGCGGCCTGTCGCCCTTTGCCGGCTCCCGTGCCGTCGCCGAGAAACCAGCCGCGGCGAAAGCGGACAGCGCCTTCGCTTTCCGGGGTGACGGCTTTCAGATTGTCGAAACTGGCATCGACGGACCAGTGACCGGCGAGATAGCCGGAATGGGCCTCGCCGGCATAGATCACGCTTTCAAGCTGGGCGTCGGAAAGATCCCCGCCAATGACAATGCTCTTCGGCAGATGTGGACGGTAGCTCGGTTTGGGCGGCGCGACCGAGGCCATGGCGACGGATTCGACCAGCTTGTCCGGGTGCGATTTTGCGTCCGGAATACGGATCGCCTGTACCCGGTAAGGTTCGTAGATGCCATCGGCGACATCGGCGCGGGCGTTTATCGTTCCGTCGCGCAATTCGTAGAAGAGCTCGACGACTTCATCGTCAATCCGGAATGCAGCTGAGGGTAGAGGCCGCGGCGCATGAACGGCTGAAGGGCGGCTTGCCGGGGCCATCACCGCCGCGGGACGCATGGTGCCGGCGGCTTTGCGGGCGGCCATCTTCGCCGCGCAGGCGTTCAGGATTCCGTTGGACAGCGCGCCGATGGAATTCGGCGCGGTCGAGGGTGAGCGCGGCGGAAGGCCGGAAATCCAGGCAAGCAATGTTTCCAGATCGGGGGCCACGCCATGCGGAACAACGAGCTTTGCCGGATCGGCCGCCGCTATCTTGTCGATCACCGTCAGGCGGGTTTCCATCGTCGTCCCGTGGCGAGCATAGACGGAACCGTCGATCGCAGCGCTGAACAGAACCGTGCCGCGACCCTGAAGTCGGACGAAGGCGTCACGCCATTTGGGATTGTCAGGAGAAAGACTGGAACCGGTGATCGCCACCAGCCGGCCGCCCGGGGCAAGACGCGCGAAGGCGGAGGCGAGATGACGCCATGCGGCGCCGGTCATGCGGCCTTCGACATGAACGCCGACGGAAAACGGCGGGTTCATCAGCACGACGGTCGGGCGAACCGCGCGATCGAGATAGTCATCGATATGCGCAGCATCGTGCTGCGTGACCTGCGAACCCAGAAAGAGGCGTTCCAGAAGACTGTTGCGGAGCGGCGCATATTCGTTGAGCGCGAGGCGCGAGCGGGCGAGTTCGGCGAAGATCGCCATCAGTCCGGTTCCTGCCGACGGTTCGAGAACCATGTCACCGGGCATGATGCCTGCGGCGCGGGCAGCGACATAGGCGAGCGGCATCGGCGTGGAAAACTGCTGGAGCTGCTGGCTTTCCTCGGAGCGCCGTGTGTGGGTGGGGATCAGGCCTGCAACCTTGGTCAACATGGCGAGCGCCGCCTGCGGCGCGTTCGCGCGGGCGGCAATCGCCGAACCGAACTTGCGTAGAAAGAGAACCTGCGCGGCTTCCGTCGCTTCATAGGCGTCCTTCCAGGACCAGAAGCCCTCGGCATCCGAACCGCCGAAGGCGTTCATCAGGATGGTGCGAAGATCGGCTGCGCCGATGGCATGGCCGCGTTCGAGAAACGGCAGAAGCTCATGGCTGGCGTTGAGAATACTGTCCGCACGGCTGGCGGAAACGCGCGAAGTGGCGACCGCGTTTGCGGCCGGAGTCGAGATCACGTTCATGGAAGATCCTGTCGAGAGCGGGAAAGGACAAGCCCACCCGGACGCTCTCCAAGCCCCGGCAGGCTCCCCTTTCCGGCCCCTCTCTCCCTCTCTCGTGGCAGCGAACAATTTGCCCAAAACCCAACAATCTGTAGAATGTAAGCAACCTTCAATCCACTATCGACCTCCAATCAACAAAAAGTTGACTTCCAATTATCATGCTTGATAGTTCCAATTTTCAAAGAATCGGAAATGGGCATGTACAATCGGTTTATAAGACGCAGAGTCGAGGAAGCCCTTTCGGATACGCCCGTGGTCCTGGTCGTTGGGCCGCGTCGAGCGGGCAAGACCACGCTGGTGCGGAAGATGGATGAGGCGAACCGCAGCTATATCACGCTCGACGACCAGACGGTGCTTGCCGCCGCCCAGTCAGATCCCGCCGGCTTCATCCGCGGTCTTGACCGGACTATCATCGACGAAATCCAGCGGGCACCCGATCTGTTGCTTGCAATCAAGAAGACGGTCGATGAGGATTATCGTCCCGGCCGCTTCCTGCTGACCGGCTCTGCCAACGTGCTTACGCTGCCTCGTGTGGCCGACAGCCTGGCCGGCCGCATGGAAACCATTCGGATGTTGCCGCTCGCCCGCGCAGAAGTCAAAGGTGTGACTTCGACGTTTCTGCATCGCCTGTTCGAAGGAAAGTTGCAAGGCGATCAGAACGCGATCGTCGGAGATGATCTTGTGAAGCTCGTTCTGCTCGGCGGATTTCCGGAGGCGATTGCCAGAGAAAGTGAACGACGGCGCCAGGATTGGGCACGATCCTATCTGACTTCGGTTCTGACGCGCGACTTAAGGGACATTGCGGATGTCGAGAAGCTGACCGAACTTCCGAAGTTTGTGCGGCTGCTCGCCGAACATTCAGGACAACTGGTCAACTACTCGCAGTTCGGGTCGAGCATCAACGTCAGCCACAAGACCGGGCAGCGGTATGTCGGTCTCCTCGAGCAGGTGTTCCTGATTGCCACTGTGCAACCCTGGTATACCAATGCACTGAAACGGATCGCCAAGACCCCGAAACTGCATTTTATCGATTCTGGCGTGCTGGCCGCGACCCGGGGACTGACTTTTGATAGGGTTAAGGCCGATCGCAGCGTATTTGGTGCCCTACTGGAGAGCTTCGTATTCTCCGAAATCCTGAAACTCATGACGGGCTCGGATTTGTGGCTCACTCCCTACCATTTTCGGGACCAGCAAATGCGCGAGGTCGATGTCGTACTCGAACGCGACGATGGTATGATCGTCGGAATCGAAGTGAAGGCAAGCGCCACCGTCAGGGCCAGTGACTTTGGAGGACTGAAAACGCTGGCGGAAGCATGCGGAAAGAAATTCGCTTTTGGCATCGTTCTTTACGACAATACCGATGTCGTTCCCTTCGGCGACCGGTTCGCCGCAGCTCCGCTCTCCTGTCTCTGGCGATAGCCGGGTATAAGGAATAGGCTTCTCACTACGCGTGTCGCAATCGCACCCCTATTTTACTGACTGTTTTAAAATAGTAAAATGGTCAGTGGTCGGATAGTTTTGCCGACAGACATAGGAGAGCAGGGATGCGGAAATTCGCAATCGGAGATCATGTCATCGAGGAGACCGAGCCTGAATTGCAGGGTTTTCTCGCGCAAGCCTACGAGCAGCGTTTGCGACCAATGTGCATGTGCAAGGATACATCCGTGCCGATGTACATCGCCCGCGTCGAGGACCAATACCTTATCAAACGGATGCCGCTATCGGGGCGAGACCATGATCCTGTATGCCCCTCCTATGAGCCGCCCTACGAGCTTTCCGGCCTCGGCCCGCTGATTGGCAATGCCATTCAGATCGATGCCAGCGGCAAGACCGACCTGAAACTGGATTTTTCGCTGACGAAACGGGGACCGCGTGCCGGGCCAGGCGCACCGGCTGAATCATCAGAAGCCGGCATCCGGAGCGAGCCGCGAAAGCTGTCGCTCAAGGCAATGCTTCATTATCTCTGGGAGGCCGGCGAATTGACGGAATGGCGCTCAACCTGGAAAGGCAGGCGCGGCTGGGGCCGGGTTCGCTCCAGTCTCGTCAATGCCGCTTCACAGATGTCAGCGAGAGGTGGCCCTCTTGTCGACATGCTCTACGTCCCGGAAGTATTCCATCCAGAGGACAAGGACGGCATCGCCACCCGGCGCGCAGCGGCACTCAAGGGCGTGCAGGCAACAAAGTCGGGGCCGCGGAAGTTGATGATGATCGTGGCCGAGGTGAAGGAGTTTTCCCCGGCGCGCGAAGGCCAGAAAATCAACGTGCGACACACGCCTTTCCCGCTGATGATCGAGGACGGCGCATGGCGGCGGCTGACGGCGCGCTATGTGACCGAGCTCGAACTGTGGAGATCAAGCGAGGCGTTCCATCTGATCGTCATCGCCACGTTCGGCATTTCCGCCGCCGGCATCGCATCCGTGGAAGAGGTCGCACTGATGGTGGTCAACGATCACTGGCTGCCGTTCGAGGACATTCACGAACTCAAGCTGCTGGAGAAGCTTGGTCACCTGAAGCGAAAGACCGTCAAAGGGCTGCGTTTCAACCTGCCCCGCGATGCGCCGATCGTGTCTGTGACCATGCCCGAGCAGAAGCCGGCACCCGTCGCAATGTTTATCGTCCCTCCAGGCGCCGGTGACGACTATGAACGTGCGCTGGCCGACATGATCGAAACGCGACCGGAGATCACCCCGTGGGTCTGGCGTGTGGCGGACGGCGAAATACCCCCACTCCCTTGATCCGGGTTCCGCGCTACCGACCGTTGACAGGACACGGCGAATAAGAGCACCTATTACGGAGAAATTCATCCGCTACAGTCAGCCGGAGCACCATGAAGCCAGAGAAAAAGCGGTTTATCGTCGAGTTCAAGAACCGGCGTCGCCAATCCACGCAACCAAACTCGATCTGGGGCGCTATCGACTTGAAAGCGGCAAGCAATCAGGTTGCCGCCAATGAAATGGCTGGCGTGATTAACGCAAGCACGGCCGAGCAGCCGTCGGACGCTGACGCGCCCCTGAACCTCCCCGATCTCAGCGCCTGACGACGTCATAAACCGGTTTCGGCGAGCAGTTCGCGTAAAGTCTCGCGATGCAGTCACAGGCTTCGGCCCCATGATCAACGTCGACAAGAATCTCGATGGTTGCCTTGAACAGGGCCATATTCGCCCCCTTCCTCACAAGCCGGCCCGGCCCGGGTCCGGATTGAAGCTGGATGCGTTTTGCGCGGCAACGTCCTGCCGATGGCGCCTGACCGCGACCATCACGCCTTCGAGAAACTCTTGCCGCTCGCCTTCGCGGCAGGCTCCTTCATCGGACCAGAGCAGGGCCGCGACGAAGGCGGGCACGAAATCGAAATCGAAGGTGAAGCCTCCTTCCTCAAGGTCCTCGAACAGGCCGTCATAGACGTCGAGTGCGAAGGGCACGAGCGCGCGAACATGGGACCGCATGGCCTGCCATCCAACGGCATCCCAGATTTGCGACATGCGGACGATCGTGTCCGGGACCGGCCGCCCGCCCTGATGAAGCCCGCGGAAATAAAGCATAGCCTCCCAGATGCAGAGCGCTGTCTCAAACTCCTTCACCGTGAACGGATCGCTTGCACCAATACCGGCCAAGGCGCTGTTGCTCTCCGAAGGGGCTGGCGAGGCCGCGGACGGCAACGCCTGATCCTGGAGCCTGAAGCGGGCGAGAAGATCTTCGCTGCTCGCATGGTGGATGGCTCTGGCGGTGATCAGCGAAACGCCGGCGCCGTATGAGTCTGGACGTTGAGAGGGGTGGTTCATCCATTGGATCACGGTGACCTCGCGCAAATCCGCCGATCGCGCCACGATACCCTGGACGACGAACTGCCATGGGAACTGGCTGAGATCAATGTCGAGCATCGCATCCTCCTCGACCGCGTTACCGCCGGCCGGTAGAAGGGCGAGGACACGACTGGCGATGAAGACATTGACCGGCTCCTCGGCATAGTGTGCCGAGGCGCGATACGCATCGGCCAGTTCGCTACGCGCCACGCGGATCGTATTGGTCGGCCCGAAATCAGTGAAAAGCACAAGGCCCGTGTCTGTCTCGCTACATTCGAGCACATTGGTGAGGATCAGCATTTCGAGCGGGCTGATGTCGGCGAGCGGGATAGGCGGGTAGGTGTAAATTCTAGTTTCGAGGGTGGTCATGACGGTTCCTTCCATGAACGTCAAAACCCGGCGCAATGGCCGGGTCCTTTTGAGAAAATGCTGAGTGCTGGTGCGACGGTCGCTGCTAACCGGCGAGATCAGGCTGAGATTCGGCGGCGGCATCTTCAGCGCACGGCATTCCTTCGACGGAAACCTTGCGGTCATCGATCCGGATCACGATCGATCCCTTCTTCGGGACACGCCACGCCACCTCACGCTCGACGGCGCGGATAATGGCATTGATGTCAGCCTCGGCCGCTGACATCAGCAGGTTGACGCTCAGGTCTTCCGCTTCGTCAGAAAACCATTCCAGTTGCTGATCATAGGATGCGTCGTCTGTATCGTCGGATGGGCAAAACAATGCATCGATCAGGAACATGCGCAACGCCAACGGCGTGATCGTCGATTTTCGCGTCACCAGGATATCCGCCTCGTGGAGCGAACCGTATTCGGGACCTGCGACGATCAGATCGGTTTCGAGATGCCGGATATCCACCGCCTTCGCATCTCCCGTCTCAAGGACGATCTCCAGCCGGTCAGGCCGTCCCTCGGTCTCGACCGAGCCGACTGGATCGATCTCCTCACCGGCATCGCCAATGACCATCTTGTAGCTCTTGAGGACGATCCTGCTTAGCCGGTCGTACCAGAAATAGCCAGCAAAGGCGCGGTTCGGTTCGAAAATCGGCGGAGCATCGCCCCAGTCGGCAAACGCACGCGCAACGTTCTGCTCTTCAAGGGGGCCGCCGCCCTCATAGATGTGAGCGTTCTGGCTGATCTGTTTGGCGGGCAAGAGTTCATTGCGGTCGGATTCCGCGAAGACCGGGGAAAATGGTCTCAAGGCCGGTGCAGCCTCATTCAGATCGATGCCGAGAGAGCGTCCCCGCTGATAGTCCTTGAACGACAGGCTATGCGGACCGGAAGCAGCAGTCAGGCGGAAATAGATGCGGTCGACCTCCTCCAGCAAGGCATCGAACATTTCGTTGCGCACGACTTCCTTGCGCGCTGGCAGCACAAGCTTGAGATGGGCGCAATCGACGACATCCACCCGTGCGAAGAAGGAACGATGCCATGACTGGCGAAGCTCGGGCAGCGGCATCCCGAGCGTCACACCGTGAAAATTGGCGTTGTCGAAATTGTATCGACCGGGGTTGCTACTGAATACGCCGATCCGTATCCCGCGCCATTCCTCGATGTGCTCGGCATCGCCAAGGAAATCCGACGACGGCATGGTCGCACCGTTGAATTCCACCGGGATGGGATAAAAGCGGGCCGCATGCTGAACGGCTCCGGCGACGTTCTCGTTTCCTGTTTCGGGAAAGATGATGGTCACGCCCTGATGATCTTGCGGCCCAGCCCCGACATTGACTGGTTGCTTGCCATGGAAAGCGTCTGCGGTCGCCTGGACAAGCCACGAGCCCGAGGAGCCCTTCCGCCGGGCGATGATCGTGGCACCTCGATTGGCAAGAACAAAGAACCCCATGCCGGCGGCGTCTTCTGATCGGGACAGGGTTTCGGACCAGCCGCTGTGTCCCAGGGAAAAGAGCGACCGAGGGTCTTCGAGACCGGTGCCATTGTCCACGATACGCACGGCTTTGCCGAAACGCGGATCGTCAATCTGGTCGATCATCACCTTTGTCGCGCCGGCGCGGCGGGCGTTTTGCAGCAACTCGCCCAGAATATCGTCGATCGTGGCATTGAACAGGCGGCCAACCTTTTCGATGGCTTCTGCCGCGACCTCTGCATGGAATGAGAAATCTGTCATTTCGGTTCTCCGGAACAGAAAGCCCGGCGCGACGGCCGGGCGATGGAGGGGATGGATGAGGATCGACATTGGGCTGCCGTGGTCAGGCGGCGCTTTCGAGCAGTTTTTTCGCCTTGCCTTCAAGCTCGAGCCGGATGTCCTGATGCGACTTTCCCCGCGCCAGCGCGGTGATGCCCTGCACAAAGTCGAAAATGCTCTCAGGGGGTCTCCCCTCCTCGGATAAAACCGTCTCGATGATCTTGCCCGTTTCGGCCTTGGAGAAACCCCGGCGGCGCAGGAACGTCTGCCGATCCTCATCATTGCGGGCAACGACGCGTTCACGGGCGGCCCGAATGCCGGCGATGAAGGGTGCCGGCGAGGAGCTTGCGAAGTTTGTCAGCGCTGGAGCGGCCTCGTGGGCGAAGCGCTGTGCGGCGAATTTCGAGTGGCGGATGGTGATTTCCTCGAAATTTTCGGTGCCCCAAAGATTGCGATTGGCGCACACTGCCCGCAGGTAAAAGCTTGCAATTCCAAGGGTTTTTCTGCCCACCTCGGAGTTCCAGGCATAGAAGCCGCGGAAATAGAGATCGGGGTCGCCGTTCGGCAGACGACCTGCTTCGATCGGGTGGGTGTCATCGCACAGGAAGACGAACACGTCGCGATCGCTGGCATAAAGCGTGGTTGTATCCTTGGTGATATCGACGAAGGGATTGTGGGTCATAGTCGACCAGTCGAGCAGACCGGGCACTTTCCAGATCGTGTCGCCTGTGCCGTCACCTGCAATATTCATGATAGCGGCGATCAGATCCTTGTCCCAGATCCGGCCGTATTCGGGACCGGTGACCGCCCGCAGTTCGAGGCGGCCGTCGTCCATCTCCAAGGTTTTCACTATTTCGGCATTGTGGTTGAGGAGCCCATGCTGAAGATTGATCGCAGCGAGCGGCGCGGGCAATTGGCGCATGTAGCTTGCGGGCGCACCGACCAGGCTGCAAAGCTGCCCATAGCTCCAGTGTGTCGGCGCAAGCGGTTCACGCCCGCCGGGGACGATCAGGGATAAGCGCTCGGCATTGTCGCGGGTCGCCTCGACACGAATTTCGGCGGTCTCGACGGTGCGAACACGCGCTTGCTCGGTTCTGGTGCTGACCGCGCGATGAAGATCTGAAAGCGACAGATAGCGCTCGTCGTCCGGACGCGAGAACCATTCTGACGACACCCGCCCAATGCGCTCGCCGCGGGAAATGTCGACCTTGAAACCGGACGATGCCGGTCGTTGGGTCCGAGGGGGGCTGGAAATCATGGTGTTCATGCTTAAATCTCCTGGAACGAAAGAGCCCGGCTGGAACGCTCTCGCGACCCACCGGGCTGGCGAAGGAAGAATGGATGACGTCGCCGTCAGGCTGGCACCGCGATGCAGGCGATCACGAAAACCCTTTCTCCGGCCCTCCGGCAGCCGCCGCCCCGCAAGCGGCCCGCCTCCCCCTCTTGCGACTTGGCAATCATCGCTTCCCGGCGGGCCATTGACGGCCTATATATTGTGGTCAAAGGGAGATCGGATCGATGAAACTGTCGGAACAGGTGAAGCCCGTCAGCTACCTCAAGGCGCATGCTCCAGAAGTTATTCGCCAGCTCGCCGCCGACCGGCAGCCAGTGGTGATCACAGTGCACGGCGAGGCGAAAGCGGTGCTTCAGCACATCACGCAATATGAAGAAACGCTGGCGCTTTTGAAGGTGCTGGCGTTGACGAACAAGCAGGTCGAGGACGGGAAGGTCCGCCCCGCGAAAGAAACCTTCGCGCGCCTTCGTGCGCCCTTAGCGAAGCCCGATGCCTGATGCCGTATCAGGTTCTGTTTACGGAGGACGCGGAACGGAGCCTCGAAGATCTCCACCACCTCCCCGCTGGCCACGGTGGCATCCAGGCCGCTGAACGGTTTCTCCTCGCAACCGAGTAAACCTGTCTGGGACTGGAAGATTTGCCCACCCGGGGGGAATGTTCCGAAGGAACTGACCGGTCTCGGCATAACCGACTATCGGGAACTGCATCATAAGCCCTGGCGGATGATCTATCGCATCATCGGAGAGGATGTGATCGTCTATTGCATCGCCGATGGTCGCCGCGACACGCAGTCCTTTCTAGAATGCGGCTGTCGCGCTGAATAGCCCAGGCGCCGATGCACCCGTGTCACCAATCGTGCCAAGGCAGGTCATCGACCTGCTCAGCATCGCGATCGAGCAGGACATGGCTGAATCCTTTTTGGCGCGCCCATGTCATGACGGCAAAGAGATCATCGGGAATGTGCTGGTCCCCTTCGCCGGCGTTCTCGTCATGGGCGTAGAAGAACCAGCCATAGTCGGCGTAACTCCCTCCAACGCAGGGCCATTGCGCGCAGGGTGTGTTGTCGAGAAACTTTGCGGTTGCGGCGCTCATATGACCTGTCGAGATGGTCACGAATGTGCGGCTTTCCAATGTCGTCATCAGGTTCGACCTTTTCGGATTGCGGGATGGCTCGTCCGGACGGCACACCGTCCGGACGAGCCATTCAAATTGCTGGATAGCTGCGCCAACCGAGGCGGGCAGACATCGTGCTTCAGTCGATCGCCTGAAAAATCTCGGAGGCTTCGGGATGTTCGGCCGAATAGGCGTAGAGACGGCCATAGCCTTCCGAGAGATGGTCGGACTGGTGCCGGAAGGAGAGGTGCGAGAAAGCAAAGAGCGTGGCGATAATCCCCGCAGCTTCCGCCGATACCTCCCCCTGAAACCCGGTGATCTCTCCGGTAATCCGGAAACGTGATCTGGACTTCGGGGCCAGAAACATCGGCTTGCCCTCATGCTCATAGAAGTCCCAGAAACCGCCGTGGTAATCGAGGGGGCTCAGTCTTTCCATGAGACCGTAAACTGCGTTCTCGCCGATGATCAGCAGCGAGCGCCCGAACAGGGCGGGCAGGAATTGCGGGCGGCGCGCGTCAGGGACGATGGTGGCGGGTTGGGGTCCTGTTTCGACTATCGACATCGATCTTTCTCCAGAGAGGCGGGTGGGCTCAGACCAGGCAGCCCTCTCTCAACCGCCCGGTTCGCCCTCTCCCGGCCCACTCTTCCCTTCCCCGCTGACCGAAACCGCAACCCGTGCCAACAGCGGTTCATCTGCGTCAATCTGGATGGAGACGACGGGCCGCAGATCGGATAGCCACCATTGCCGCATGAAATTCGGCGTTACTCACCGCATCGGAGAGATCCACCATTGAGATGGTGGTCTCGCAAGCCGACTGGATCTCTTCGTCTGTCACCGAATCCGTCGAAAGTGATCCGAAGCTGTCATCGACATCAAGTACGGCGGCTATCGCGATACGGACCCGCTCTTCGCACAAACGCGCGAGGATATGGCTTGCCCTCGGGGCGTCGATCGGCTCCTCGGGATCGGCTGCATGCGCGAGAATTGCCTCACCTCGCGCGATTGCCCACGCCGTCTTGGCCAGCCAGTACGACGGCGAAGCTCGCGTCGCATGGGCATCGTGGACCATCATCTTCAGCAGTCCGAGCAATATCTCGAAGTGGTCGGCGCGGCGCTGGACCGCTTCGTCAAACTGTGACGGCACGGGGATCGATGATCCGGTGTAATGAGCCTTTTCCCCCTTCCAAATGCCGGTGACGTGAACCTCACCGGAAGCATCATAATTCTTCTGCAAAGACTCCCAATTGTCGTCCACGAGCGCGGCCTTGCAGGCCTCCTCCGGCGTGTCGGCGATGTAAGTGCGTTGCCGAAATATCGGCAGGGTATAGGTCGTTTCGATCGTGTAAGCAGGCATGGCTGTGCTCCTGAAAAACAGAGAAGCCCGGCTCTCGTCCGGGCTTCCGTTGGGACGGGCTTTTGACGTGGTTACTCGGCGGCTTCGAGATGCTCACCGTCGTCGTCGACCGGATCGGTGGCTACCTGCTCCGCATCCTGGTCCTCGGTCAGGAAGGCCGGCAGATCGACGTCAGCACTTTCGACGGCATTGTCTTCAATACCGTCGTCGGTCACCATCGCATCGACGTCGCTGCCCGTCGTCGTTTCAGCGATCGGAAGTCGGAGCACTTCGGGGAGCCAACCGCTGTCTTCGAGCAAGCGGGCCGCCTCGCGCGCCATGTCGGGCTTCTTCAGATGATCGATAAGCTGCGCCGACTGTTCACCCTTCCCCTCGCGGACCGCCTGCAGGATATGCGCCTTGGTCACGCGCCCCAGATAGTTGTCGACCGTCGGCGTCCAGCCCGCCTCCACCATACCAAAGCCGAGTGAACGGGCGAGCTGTCGGGCATGGATGTTTTCCTTGGTCCGCCGGTTCCACGCCTGAACCGTGGTGTTTACCGACAGTGAGACGCAATGGGCGAACAGCGCCATGCGACTGGTTTCATCGAGCGTGATCAGATAGTCCCAGACCCCCTCAGCGTTCGCGGGGAGATCATGACCCCACGATTCCTGCCGTTGTTCGATCTCTTTCGCCCAGGCTGTATCGCCGAGCCCCTGGGTCTGGCTGAACCCGGTATGCTGCAGCGTGATCTCCAGGCAAGAGTCAGCCCCGTATCTATAGAAGATTGTCAGAACCGCCACATGGAGCGCCGCGACGAAGGCTATTACCGGATCGTTCGCCAGTGCGTTGCGAAGGGCGACGGTGCGGGCGGCCGTCAGATCTTCGATGACGCGATCGGAAAGGGGGCGGAGCTTACCGTCATCGTCTTCCGGCTCCTCGACACCCGCAGGCTTGCCGTTGATCGAAACGCCACCATTCGCCGAGACCGCAACGGTGTCATTTCCGCGCTGACCATCGCCGTAGTCGGTCTCACCGTCATCCGCCTCGACAACGGGCTCATCTTCGGGTCGGACGAAACCGCGTTCGATTTTCAATTCGCCATTGACGGCAAGCGAGATGAAGGCGCCGCCACGCGCGACGTCGTCCGGATCGAAGACATAGGGCCGGTCGTTCAACGCATCTAGTTCATTGCCGAGTTCCTCAAGTCGAGCCTCGGTTTTCTCGGAATAGTCTTCCGTCTCGGCATAGTCGGCATCGAGCTTGTCGTATTCCGCCTTCAGGGCGTCGTGACGTGCCAGCTCTTCTTCCGTGTACTCGGCCTGTTTGCCATAGAAACGGCGAAGGCCGGAGGCGTGGCCGTAAGAGAAGTCGATCGCAGCGTCGACCCATTTCCAGCCTTCCTCGGCCTTCAGAGCCTCGGCATCGATCGCCAGCTTCTCGAATACGAGCTGTTCCAACAACGCAGGATCCTGCAGCCATCCGCCGTGATCCTCCTCGACCAGGTCGCGCATCACGATACCGCCGGCAGCTTCGTAGGCCTCAATGCCAACATATACCGCCCGGCGATCATTGGCGCGCATCGCAGTTTCGGTGAGGAGCCGGCGAATGTAACGCGCCTCCCTATTATAGGAGCGCGACAGCGCGTCCCATACCTGTTCTTGACGGGTATGGTCTTCGGAGATCGCGAATGCCTCAAGCTGGTCGAGCTTGATCTCATCCTGTTCGTAAAGGTCAAGCAGCTTTGGCGAGAGCTTTGCGAGCTTCAGACGCTGTGCGACGTGAGTGGGCGACACGAAAAACCGGGCCGCGATCTCAATGTTCGTCAGCCCCTGGTCGCTGAGGGCCTTAAAAGCCCTGAACTGGTCGAGTGGATGGAGCTGCAAGCGGTGAACGTTTTCGGCAAGCGAGTCCTCGACTTCAGGAGTTTCGCCCTTACTGACGATGCATGGAACAGGAACGGTCTTCGACAGCTTCTTCTGGCTGACCAGCAGTTCCAGCGCGCGATACCGGCGGCCGCCGGCCGGGATGCGGTAAATTCCGGTCTCGTTGCCGTCGACATCGATCTCGGCTCGGACGTTGAGACTGGTCAGCAGTCCCCGATGGGCGATGTCTTCGGCAAGCTCCTCGATCGAGACACCTGCCTTGATCTTGCGGACGTTCTGCTGGCTCAAAACGAGCTTGTTGAACGGGATGTCGCGCCCGGCATTGAGCGTGATTTTCTGGATGGCCTGTGCCATGTCATTTCTCCGCGGCGGATTGGCCGGAGCCATTCTCCGACAACCACAATCCGCCACGAACTCCCCTTCCCCCCTCTCCCTCCAACCGCATCCCTCGCCCTCACCGCTTCCCGCGGGCATCCGCTGCATCACCGGCCCCGCAAAGGACCAGGCGGGCGGCCAGAGAGGGCCATCGCGCAATGCTCGATCGCAAGCGGCTCTCCAACCCATCCATCAATCCGCTCTGCTTTCGGCGCAGGGTCGCGAGATCGACGCCGAAGATTTCTGTAAGGCAGTCGCAGGCAGGATGCGCGGCCACAAGTTCGCGCTCACAAACGCACAAGTGCGCTTCGTACAGGCCGCCATACCGCAATCTGATACGTTCGTTTCTGATCTGCGCAAGAAGCTCGATCGAGCGCGTCATTCTACCGGTATGCCGGACCGAAGGATGAACTCAGGGATCATGGCAAGCGCGTCCCTGGTTTGGAAGAGCATTTCACCGGAAAGCCTATGGGGCGCCCCTAAACACCGTAACCACCAGTTCGGCGCCATTCTTATCAGTGCCAGATTGGGTTCAAGCTGGAGGCCGCCAGACCTTGGCGGCGGTCATTTCTATGCCGCTGTGCGCTGCGTTATCGCTGGTGTGTTTGAGAGAACCGTTTCATCTCATCACTTTTTGTCGTTCTTGACATTTCGTTGTTTCAATTCCGGGATATCTTCGGGGCCAAACGTCCTATTTGAGAGTGGCGGCCTCTGAACAGACTTGCCGTGCTCCATCTTCTGCCAATAACCCGCCGGAGGCCGGGCTACGTCATAGGCGTCACAGGCTTTGGCCAAATGGATCGGGTCAAGGCCATATTCCTGAGCGATTGTTCTCAGCGGTTTGGTCCAGACAAGATTGTAGAGCCTGGCGCGCGTTAATTCCGGCATGATAAAATATCACCTCTCTTTACTACATATCATCATACGTCGATGCTTAACGACCGGTATTGATGTCGCTGAAGTACCTTTCCATCCTTCCTCGATTCACCGGACCGAAAACTTGTTTATCAAGAACCCCACAAGCAATTGAATGGCAAGACCGGCGACGCCGACGCTGACAAGATGTCCGGCAAGAACCAAAAATCGATAGACAGAATGGTCTTGTGAGGATCCGCGCTGTTGCAATGAAGCGGCGCGCCGAGGGCTGTTGGGCTGTTCTCGTGTCCAGGACCTGGCGAGTTTGCCCGCCATTTCTCTCCAGCTCTCTCGCCCCGGCCACAATTTCCCCCGCTTCCGGCCCTTCGCGCCAATCGCACGAGTGGGGATCAAGCCGGCATAGGAGTTTCAGAACCAATATCATAAGTCTTGGGCTGGGAAGGTACGCCGCGACAACAGCGATCATCTTGCTCCCATCGCCTCCGAAAGCAGACGAGCACAAAGCGCAGTTTTCCCATTCGCTGTCGAATGAATTCGAGATCTTGGTCTATGGTGCTAAACCGACCCCATATCGAGCACCGGTCTCCCAGAACCAATCCTGGTCGAGATCCAGTTCGCGGGAAGTTTCCACGATAGCTGGTCCCACGCGATCGAAGATCGCATAGCAGATCTCTGTATCATCGTGGCGCGCATGATAGGCAATTCCATCTGCCCCGACAGGGTGCTCAAACAGCGCCTTTGACCAGGCTTGAGCCGCATCATAGGGAAGCCCCGAATGCGGGATTTCCGCCGTCGCTCCAACAATCGCAAGTCCCGGACCGGTCAGATCGATCAGCTTCAGCGACGACACAGTTTTAAGCCGGACATATCCCTTGCGTTTTAAAAAGCCACCGTCAATCAGCGTGTTTCCTGGCGAGCGCAAGAACGTCTCGGCAAACGCACCGTTGACGAGCTTCGCGACATAGAGCACGCCGTAAGAGCCATCGGGAGCGTTAAAGCGGCCGGTCCTGGATCGGTCAAAGAAGATGGGTTCGTATATAGCCGTGTAGAATCGATGGGTTTCACTCCCTGCGGGGAGTGAAACGGTATTCGGACGACGGCCATGCAGGTCTAACGGTGGAAATGGGACGGTCACGCGCCCTGCTCACCATAGCGGTTCGCCGCTTCGAGAACCAACGGAAGGCTTCCCTCTCGCAGAAGGTCGATCGGCTTGCGCCCATCCAGACGATCATCCGGCCGCGCGAGGAAGTTCAGCACAGCCCAGGGGCTTTCAACGGGAAGCGCATCCTGTACCTCCTTGAGACCTGCCACCACACTACCGTCCCGGTTGAACTGAAGCGTCGGGTAGCAGCGCCTGTTGCTCGGGCCGGGGACGGCGAGCAAACTTCCTTCTTGCACACGCTTGTCGACAGCCTGACGGGAGACCCCATGCAGGAGCGTTCTGACCTGCTCCAGATCGTAAGCACCGCCTGCTGCCTTTAGATCGTTCTGCGCAATCCGAACGCCCTGAAGTACCGCCTGGCTGCGTGCGTCCGGCTCGAAAGCGGCCTTGTTGACCGTGCTCGTCGTCTCGGCGCTTTCCTTGGCCTTGGCAAGCGGGCGCGTGCTTCGAACGACCATGCTATTGCCGCGAAAGCGTTTTCCGACTGTCCGGGCGATAGAACTCGCCGTTTCCGGTTTCGAGGTCACGACGGCAAGCCGCGCTCCCGCGGGCAACTGGAATCCGGCAACCTCTTCGAAAGGGTTCGCATCAAGAACAAACATTGTCATGATGCCGTTCGGGGTCTTAGTGCTGGTTTTCAATGTCTTGGACTGGGTCTTCTGGGCCATGGCGGTTCTCCTGAAGAGAAGATGGCCACTTGAAGCAACTTTGTCAACTATGACAACTTAAAACCGCTCAAATTTGGCTTGGCAGCTTCAACTGGCTTTCGTCGGACACCTATGAGGAAAACTGCCTTGGGAGAGATAAAGCGCGACAATTCAGCATCGATGACACCATTCCCGGAGTGCTGCAGCGCCAAACGTTATGTGCATGAGCACCATGTCGACGCCCTCTGATCAACCCTCGACGCCGGACGCAAGCGCGTCACGAAAATAGATTTCGGTCACCCTAAACCGCCCGTCGATCCGCTTGCATTGGACGATGATATCGATCGCGATCGTCAGCATTTCGCGTATGTCATGCCGTTCGAGGTCGCCACCACCGTCCGACTCCTTCACCAACAAGGTTAGTTGCTCGAAGGCAAGGCGCGGAGAGTCGGCATGTACCGTCGTGATTGAACCGGGATGTCCGGAATTCACATTGCGAATGTAGTAAAAGGCCGTGCCATCTCTGAGCTCCTGCAACAATATTCGGTCCGGCCGCATGCGCAGGCAGGATTCGAGAAGGTCCCTGGCGCCGATCTTCGCAGTCCCCTGGCCACCCTTCGAATAGAAGAGACGGACGTGGTTGGGCTGCGGGATGACGAGTTCCGGGGTATCTTCGATGGAAATGATGCGTTCAGTATCCGGGATGTACTGGATCAACGCCTTGGATAGCGTCGTCTTGCCCGATCCCGTCGCTCCGGAAATGATGATGTTTTTCCGCGCCAGCACCGCTTCCCGAAGGAACTGCCTGTGAGCGCCGGCGCGATGGAGTTCCAACAACCGTTGGTCCGTTTGCCCGCTATTCTCTTGTGTGCGGACCACCCCGGCGAACAGTCCACCCTGGTCAAGATCGTCAAGGCCGAGCGACACCGAGGACGGTTTGCGGATGGTGACGCTGACGGTTCCCCTCGTCGTCGCAGGCGGGATCACGATCTGGATTCGCTCGTCGTCGGGCAGGGTCGCCGACAGGATCGGCCGGGTTTCGTCGATCGATTGATTGGAGTAGCTCGCCACCGCCCGAGCAAGGCGCATCAGCCGGTCATAGGCAAGTTCCGGCATATCGTGGACCTGCCATCCATTCGCTCCTTCAGTTACGACCTTGCCGGGCCTGTTGACAATGACCTCATAGAGCGCCTTGTCGCGAAGGAACGGCGACAGCGGCAGGAGAAGCTCTCGCACGACACCGGAATCTGCAGCTTCAGTCATCGCAACACCTACTTCGTTACAAGCTTCGAGTCCGGGGCAAAATCGCCGAGAACGGCGCGGTCATAGACGCGGTTGCGCGGTTCGGTCACGCGCAGCCGGTAGACGCTAGAAAAATCGAGATCGCGCGCCACGAAGATCGAGATCAGCCCTCCCTGATGTTTCATAAGCGTCGGTGGAATGTTGATCGATTGTTCGACGGCAATCGCCGCGGCCTGCTGTCCTGCGCTCGTGGTGTTCTGGGCATCAACGTCGCTGTCGCGCAATTGGCTGTTGGCATAGGATGTCACGTCGCCCACGATCGACAGCAGGATGGCGCTGCCGAACCGTTCCCACCAGTGCGTGTCGACGTAGCCGTCCATACCGGCGCGACCCAGAGCATCGGTGGCCGGCGACGCCAGCGTGATGATCACGCCTTTCGGCGTCTTCGCGCGGTTCCAGAGGACAAACAGGCGTTTCTGGCCGCGGCGCAGTCCGCCACGATATTCGCCAACAACCTGCGTGCCTTTCTCCATCAGCACGACACGGCCGTTGTCCGACAGGACATCGCGGTTGATGACGCAGCTGGTGAAGCCCGGCTGATCGGAAGAAAGCGCCGTCTCGAGCACGCAAGGGATGGAGGTTCCCATGGCGATGATGAAATCACGGTTGCCGAGTGTGCCGGCGCGCGAACCCTCCAACTGCGTCGGGCTCAGCATGCGGTTGAAGCGCTGATCCTCGTTTTCCCCCTGCCCCGTAAAGCTGCCCGGCGTGTTTGCGAGCGGAACATAGTTCGAGTTGAGATCGGTACTGGCGTCATCCTGCTGGCGCCTGGCGGTCGGCGTCTTTTCCGCACCATAGGCCATCACCGGCGCGCGCCGCGCAGCATCGAGCAGCTTGTCGTCGTCGGAGGGCGCTTTCTCGGCGATGACGGGTGTCGGAAGCTGGACTTCGGCCGGCGTCGTCACCGGCTGAACCGGCTCCTTTGCCGGCTCGAAATCCGATGTCTGGCGGATGACGACCCGCTCAGGCTGCGCGCCATCCGACGGCTTGTTCTGCCCGCGCATCGACCAGAGGGCGAAGGCAACAAAGGCAACGATCGCGACGGCGACGGCGCCGCGCTTGAGGATCGGGTTGTTATCGATCCGCCGGCCGGTCGATGTTTCGGCGCGCTCGCCGGGGATCTGGGTGATTTCCTCGTCGGCCATGACACCTCCTATTGCACCGTGCCGGGGGCGGCCTTGACGACGCGCTCGACCGATGGTGACGTTGTATTCGTCTCGGGATTGATACCGACGCGGTCGTAGGCCTCGTTGAAGACGCACAGGACATCGCCGCCCCTGCGCAGCATGAACTTGCGGCTGATGGCGTGGACCAGCACCAAATTGCCATCGACGGATTTTGGAACCAGGCTTTCCGTGCCGTCCGAATTTTCCATATAGATCGCCGGCATTTCCTGATTGCCGGTAAAGGCGAAGGTCGTGACCTTGCCATTGTCGTAGACGGCCTGCGGTTCGAGCGCTTGCGAACCTTGAGCGGAATATCGCCAGTTGCGGGGTCCATAGGCCTCGTGAAGGGACAGAACGCGATCGGCTTCGCCGGCCTGCGCCGCCAGGGCGCGAGCGGCTGCGTCCTGTTTCCGGCGCTCCGCTTCATCGGCAGGATAGCGGTATTTTACATAAAAATAGGTGTTCTGCCCGGCTTCGACGCTGCCGTCGCGGACCGTCAGCTCCATCTGATAGCTGCGCGTCGAACCGTCCCGCCTGGTCGTCACGACCGAGATGTTGGTCACGGGCTGGTTTTCTCGCGGCTTGAGAAACAGGATATTGCCGGCAGGCGCCACCTCCCACGCGACGCTATTGCCGAGCGCGACATGGGCGATCTCCTCGTCGGCGGCGAACTCCACCTGCACCGACGAACGCAGCGTGCCGACGACCCGAGTGATGTTGTAGGGCTGGTAGTCGATGAAGCGGACTCGGCTGTCCTGGGACGCACCGCGCGGGATCTCCAGAGCTAATGCGCGTGAGGAAAAGCCGGCGATCAGGAAAAGAACGAGCAAAAATCTCTGTTTCAATTGATGGCCTCCGGATCGGCGCGATATTCGCTGACGACGAAGCCCAAAGGATTGACCAGCCGATCGGTGGAAGACATCGGGGCGTTGACATAAGAGAAGGTGAGCGTCGCCACCCAATGCGTGGTGCGAACGTCGTCGCCGCGCGTGACGGTGCGCATGTATCGGACCGATGCCACATTCGCGTTGATCAGCGAGATCGAAACGATGTTGATCCGCGACGTCGCGCTGCGGCCGTAGGTATTCTGCGGCGAATCCGGATTGCTGCCGCGATAGGCCGCGGCAAAGCGGGACTGCTCGGGCTGTGTCGACAGGAGCGCCACCGTCCGGAAATTCTCCTCCCCCTCGCTCCAGACATAGCCTTCGCGGGCGCGAACATATCTGGCAGCGAAAAATTTCGTGACGGCTTCGTCATAGGTGCCAGCAGTCGAGGTCAGCGCGGAGACGACATCGACGATCCCCGTCGAATTGTCGACCCGCACGACGAACGGCTCGACCGTCTTGAGAGGTGTGAGGCCGGCGATTGCAAAGACGGAGACGACGGCGACCACGCTGGCCGAGATCGCGACGAACCAGGCGATGCGGGCCGAGCGCTCGACCTGGATGAGCCGATCCTGATCGAAGCGGCGCGCCTTGTCGAAATAGCTCTTGAGGCTGTCGGTGTTCACCATCTCAGTTGCCCTCACACGGACGGTATGAGCCTGCGACATCGAACTGTGCAAACGCGGCCGGCGTCGTTGAGGCCGGTTCTTCCGCGTAAGGGGCCGCGCGGCTCGCCGGGTTCCGATCGTTCTCACTGACAGACTTCTGTAGCTTCCCCTTATCTTCCCACTGCCACATGGAGCGGTTCAGCGGACGCCGGGAATAGCCATCGCATTTGGGCAGCGGGTAGGAAATCGAGGCGCAACCGGAAAGGCTGGCGCTCAGCAAAAGCGACGAAAGTATACGAAGCATCTAAAATAACCTGTCCCATTTCATTGATATCGAGGCTGTCATTCCGTCCGGTTTGGTGTCAGCCGGCGGCCGACGGCGCGTGTTCCGCGACCAACTGCCCTGACCGTGTGCGAGGTAGCCCAAGCGAGTGTGCTTTCATGCGCGTCCCGCGCCGCGCCATAGCCGTAGGTCAGCGATGCCCCGCCGGCGGCGAGCACCGAGGCAATGCCGGGCAATTGATAGAAGACATAGAGAGCCGCGATGCAGATGGCGCAGAGCGCGATCGGCCGCATCAGGACATCGCTATAACCCTCGATCGCGGTGAAAGTTGTATCGATGCAGGTGATCAGCAGAGAGCCGATGGCCACGACCAGCACCTGCAGGATGACAAAGTTCGCAAGCTGGCCGATCCAAGATTCGGTGAACCGCCGCGTCGACTGGAACATGGCAAGCGCGATGAAGATCGGCCCGATCGCCAGGATGATCGCCAGCGCCAGACGGGCATAGAGCGATACGATGTAGCCGATCGCGGCAACAAGGAAGCTCGCGCCGATCACCAGCATGCCGCCGACGCCGGTGACGATATCGACCGGCCAGGAGGCACGCGACCATATTTCGTAAGCGCATTTCTGGCCCTTATCCAGCAGGCTGTCGAAGGTAGAGGCACTCGGCGCGGTCCCTGAGTTCAGCGCCTGCGATATTTCCTTTGGCAGGGTGTCGAAAAATATGTTGGTCACGTAGGTCTGGTAGTCGCTGGCGTTACGCACCAGCATGACGATGATGGCGAGTTTTATCGCCCGGAAGGCAAATTCCAGGATCGGTTCCTGCACCGAGCCGCGCAGCACGAGATAGCCGTAGAGCACGACATAGAGCGTCAGCGCTGCCGTGAGCGGGCCGCTCACCCAATTGGCGATGTTGGAGGTGCCGGTGGAGATGAAGTTTTCGAGCGGCGCTTTGAACTGCCCGTCGACGAAACTGAACACCTGATACATCGGTCAGCCTCCGAGCGACTTGCGCATGCGCTCAAGACGGAGCCTGCCGTCGGCGGCCTCGGCATTACGGCAATTGGCGGTGTCGCGGCGTTCACCGGGATTGTTTCGGCATTCCCCGATGATTTTCGTCAGCAAGGTCTCGTCGGCGACCAGTTCATCGACGGTGTAGACCCTCTCCGCAGAGGAGCAGGCCGACAGGAGAAGCATCACCACACCGGAAACGAACCATCTCATTTTAGCGCTGCTCCCATGGTGTCCATGCGTTGGCGCCAATCCTCGGCCTTGTGCTGGTCATCGACCTGCACCTGCGCCTGCTGGACCATCTGCAGTCCCTGCATGCGTAGGACATCGGTTTGCAGAAAGGCGGTTTCGGCCTGCAAGCGCGCCTGCAGATCGGCGATGTCCTTGGCGTCGGCGGCACTGGAGATTTTCTGCCGAAGCTCATCGATGCCGTCGATCCGTTTGGTGGCAGCATCATAAATCTGCTGGCCGAGACTCATCTGTCCGGCGTTCCTGTTCTGGACGCGTGAGAGTTCCTGCGCGTAGAAATCGTTCGCGTTGGTGCGATAGGTGGAATTGCCTTCGAGGAATTTCGAAGCGGAGTCGCCGAACATGCCGCTGCCGGCTCCTTTGAACAGGCTTTCGATGGCATTGAAGTCCTGCGGAAGCGCCTTGCGGATCAAGGAATCGTTCAGCAGGCTGGCGACATCGGCCATGTTGGTGATCTTGTTCAGCGAGCCGTAAAGCTGCTGCGCCTGCGTAATCTGCTGGTTCAGCGCATCGAGCTGGGACTTGAGCTGGGCGATGCTCTCGATCTGTTTGGCGATCGCCGCCTGGTCGGTAACGGGAATGCCCTGAGCATTCGCGAGACCGACCGATGCCAGCAGCGTGACGGTTGCCAGGAAAAGCCCTATCCTGCCGTTTTGGATCATGATGTCCTCCTTCTTTGCTGGAACACGGTCAACCAGACCTCGCGGTCTTCGCCGAGTTCGGCGCGGATGGTGTCCGCCAGTTCCACATTCACCGTGCGGCCCGACAGGATCGCGAGTTCGTCGTCGAAACCGTTGAGATTGAGTTCGGCCACCACGCTGTTGTGGCCCTGCTTGACGATGAAGCGACGGCTTTCGAGCGAAAGCTCGCGGGAAATCAGCTCGAATTCGCGCTCGGTGAGCTTGAAGCCGTCGACATAATCAGCATGGTCGCCGCGCGGATTGGGCAGGAAGATCTGCGTCGGGCATTGCTCGATGATTGTGTGGGCGATCGGTGAGACGATGGCGTCGCGCGGGCTCTGGGTCGCAAACAGCATAAGACCGTTCTGCTTGCGGATCGTCTTGAGTTTGTTCTGGGCGAGATCGCGGAAACCCTCGTCCTGCAGCGCCTTCCAGAACTCATCGATAACGATGATGATGCGGCGCCCGTCGATCAGCTGCTCGATGCGATAAAACAGATAGGCCATCAGCGGCGTGCGGATTTCCTCGTTGTCGAGGAAATCGGTCATGTCATAGCCGATGAACTTTGCGCCGATCCCGATGTCATCCAGATCGTTGTCGAAGACCCAGCCGAGCGGCCCTCCCTTCTCCCATCGCCGCAGCCGCGACGCAATGCCTTCGGGATCGGTGTTGTTGAGGAACGTGCGCAGGGCGCCGATGGAGCGGCGCTCGACGGGAAGGTCCGCCAGACCGTCGACGGCGGCTGCGATGTCGCGCAGCTCGCTGACATTCAGTTCCCGTGTCGCCGCTCCCGCCAGCTTGCCGATCCAGCGAGCGAGAAATATCCTGTTTTCTGGCGTCAGATCAAGCGCCTTCAGCGGCGCGCAGCCAGTCGGCACGCCGTTCCTGAGCGGCAGATAGGTGCCGCCGGCGGCGCGAACGAACAGGTCGGCGCCCCGGTCCTTGTCGAAGAACACCATATGCGGATCATGCTTTTCGAGCTGTGAGAGCATGAAATTGAGGAGCACCGTCTTGCCGGCGCCCGATGGGCCACAGACAAAGGTGTTGCCGAGATCGCTGTGATGGAAATTGAAATAAAATGGCGAGCCGGAAGCGGTCTTCAACATGGCGACCGCCGGTCCCCATTCATTGCCGTCCTTCTGGCCGGTCGGATAGGAATGATAGGGCGAGAGTGCCGCGAAGTTGCGCGAGGTGATCGCGCCGGAGCGCGCCCGATAGCGCAGGTTGCCGGGCAGTTGCGCCCACCATGCGGCCTCGAGCCCAAGATCCTCGCGGGCGACAACCGCGCCGCCACTGGTCAGATGCGCGCGTGCCTTCGCCATATGATCGGTCAACTCCTTGACCGATGGTGCAAAGACCGTGAGACCGAGATGATGCTCTCCTATGACGAAGCGGTTGGATTCGAGATCGTCCATCGCCTCGCTGAGCTCCTCGATCTGCGAGGCGGCCTTGTCGGCGGCGCTGACCATTTGGTTCTGCTTGCGTCCCATGATCGTGCGGGAGTCCGCCTTCGAGGTAAAGGCGAAGGATTGCGTCAGGACAAGCTCGAAGGGTGCGGTTAGGATACCGTCGAGCATGCCACTGCGCGTGGTCGCCGGATATTCCTTGAAGCCGAACATGCCAGCATAGCGGGTTTCCGCCTCATGTCGAATTTCCACCGTCTCGCGGCCGAAGATCACCCGGTCCGAATAGATCGCCGATGAAATCCGCCCCTCCGTGAGGGGCAAAGGTTCACGCCGCCCACCGACAAGTTGATGAAGAAACTCGCTCGGCTCGGAGAACAGGATCCCGTCGAGCTCATGGAGAGACAGGATACGGGGTGCGAAGCGCTTCAGCCCGGCAGCGACGTCGATCACCTTGTCCTGCAGGTGCTTGAGTGCCGCTTCGTCCAGCTCCATGCCGGATCGGCGCGCTTTGCGCAGACGGGAAAGGAGATTGGCTGCCTTTTCGGTGGGATCGCGGCTCGGAGACCAGACAAGGGTGAGATAGAGATCGTTGCGGAAAAGGTCCTCGCGCACCATCCGTTCGCGGTATCTGGCATTGAGGCCATCGGAAAAATGATTGGCGAAGTGCCCGTCGGGGTAGTCGTTATCGCGACGGCGAATGACATGCGTCCAGAGCGCCAACCGCTCGTCGGCAATATTGCGATAGAGCGTATTGAGGCTGCGGTGCAGCCCGTTGAGATCCAGAATATCGGCGGTTTCGAAGGAGACGCCCTCAAGGACGAGCACTGTCATCAGCGCGCGGGAATCGAGCGCGATGGCGGTCTCGTCGACATGGCGCACATAGGGGATGAAGGTCTCCGGCCCGAGCTCTCGGGACCGCAGCGTCACAAGGCTAGGCAAGGCTCAGATCCCTTTCGTCGTAGCGCCGGACAAGCTTCAACGGCGAGAGCGTTGCGCCACCCCAATAGGCAGCGTTGCGCGAGCGGCCGCGGGTCTCGATCCAGGCAAGCAGGATGCGGAACATATTGTGGTCGTGCTTGACGAGCGCGCGAAAGACGAGGTGGAAGACGACGCCGACCAAGGCGTAAATGATCGATCCCACGGTGATATAGAGGATGGTGGTCAGCATGATGTTGATGCCCATCGCTTCCATGGTCACGCCGGCGATCATGGCCGGCCGGGTGCAGGCCAGGAACAGCGTGTCTTCCTCAAGGACCGGAGTGTTCGCCATGAATGTCAGCCGCCGACGATGGTGTTGACCAGCTCGGTAGCCCCGAAAATGCCGCCGATACCGATGATCCAGAAACCGGCCTTTCTCAGATCCATATAGCCGAACATCCAGGCAATGCAGATGATGATCACGGCGATGATCGCCAGCAGGCGGGCGATATTGCCGGTGAGCATCGTGACGATGTTTTGCAGCACGGTTTCGATGCCGGCTGACTGGGCAAAGGCCGGTTCAACGAAGCAAGCGACAATAGCGACTGCCATCAACGTGGCGGCGGCATAGGGACGAAGGCTGGTTCTGGAGATCATTCACTCTGCTCCGATCGATCATTCTGGAAAACGAGAACTGAAGAGTGCCGTCTGGAACTGAATACGTCCCATGATGCGGTTTCTTCGGTTTGGGCCACTTGTTTGGGGACTGGCAGGGCCAATTGATCTTGAGCCTGTTCCTCCGGGGTATCCGCGCGATCAAGCGGCCCGCCAATCGCGAGCGATGCGAGCTTCGGAGAAAGCCGTTTTACCTCCTTCCGCACCTGCTCGTCATACCGGACCATCTCGCCAACAGAAGGGTCGTCCCGCCCGTACCAGGACTGGAGCATCACCGTTTTGGCCCGGGCGGGATCAGCACCGAAACGCAAGGCGAGACGGTAATAGCCATCGAGAAGCGTTGCGGTCGCCTTGAGGTTCCGGCATGGGTCAAAGGCGTCGGAAACGGAGAGGTTCAACTTCCGAAGTTCCTCAACACCGATCCCGCCAAGTCCGATCTGGATATCCTGGTGCTCAGCGATCAGGGACGTCGCCAGCTCGATCGCCTCCGCCTTGCTGGTGGGCTGCGCGGGAAGCGGCATGCCGCTATTGATGCGGATATTGAAAGGAAAGAACCGGCTCTCCAGGCTGACAACGGCGGCTAGTGTTTCCACTTGGACCGCGGGCGCGCAGCTCTGCGCGATATCGACGAAAACGACACTCATCGCTCAATACCAGACGCGCTGCATGCCAACGCCATCGATGGTCACGTCGATATAATGCGGTTGCGATCGCACGCTCGGACGCGTGATCGGGTAGCCCATGCATTGGAGCCGGCCGTCCTGGCGCTGCCACTGTGCCGACAGGACAGAACCGGAATCGCCGCCTGAATTGTCACGGCTGAAAGAGCAAAGCGAACGGTCTACCCGCTGGAGGGAGGCTGAAACGCAGGTCGCCTGTTCACCGCGAGGACCGTAGCTGCCTGAAAGTCGATAACCCTCATCGCAATAATATGGCTCGTAGCCAGGCCGAGAACTCTGAAACCCGACGCCGCTGCAGATTGGAAACGAATGCCCCTTGGCGAGTTCACGCCAGAGTTTCTGGATCGGGGGCCGGCATTCCGCATACTGGGTTGGCCCGCCGGGATTGGAGAGGCACAGAATAACCTGACATCCCCAGTCATCGGCACGCGCATTGCTGTCGGAAATCAGATAGTATGGCAGCATGAAGGAAACAGACAGCAGGCTATTCAGCAGAAGGTTTTTCATGGACTTGCCCCTTCGAAACAACGACAGCGCGCTACGGCAACAATGTCCGTCAGGGGCGCAACGTGATTTTACTAACGTATATAACACAGTTAAATAACATGACAAGAGCGCTCAAGACACAATTGCACAACCTTGCTTTCTCCGGGCTGATCCTCCACGAGATTCTCGATCATCCATTAGAAGACGAAACGCCACAGGCGCGGCTGAAAGAGATCGGCATGATGACGATCCTCTACACGATGAGCCAGGCCCATCAGAAGCTAACTCTTTCCAATATCGTTGAAATTACTGCACTCACGCGGAGCGGTGCGAAGGAGACCGTTGATCTCCTCGTCAAACGAGGCATGCTGAATGAAACCATGGGGACGAATTCCATGGGGCGAGGAACCGCACGTCAGTTCGAGATATCCGAAGACCTCCTGAAAAAGCTGAGCACCTTCGAAAGCTGATTACGACTTCGCGGATAAACTAACTTTTTTGCGACACAATCCGATATTGACGCGAATCAAATCTCTCCGAAGTACCGGCACACAGGACAGCTATTCTCGGGGGAAGAGGGAGCCTCTCGTACAAATCAGGCCTCGCGAAGTCGATGAGGGCAGACTTCGCGATCTACGCTAAAGGATGATAGCCTTCTTTCAGAAGAAATCGGTGAAAAAGCCTGAGTTTCCTGCCGCGGGCACGACGCAATCGGCGGAAGGCTTTCTCAAGAGGCGCAAGTGCGCGTTTTGTTCATCGCATAGCTGCAATGCACAATAAATGATTGCGCATTGCACACATAACAGGCATTTAGAATGTAGCTGATGCACTTGATGGCCTCTCCCAATGCCATCGTATCAGCTGTTCCCCTCTGGAGGTTATTGACCTTCACATCTTACAGGGCCCTGGTTAACCAGTGGCCCTATTTTTTTGCTGTGGCGTTCGCCCTCTGCCGACTCAAATGGGGGCGCACTTGAAAACAAGCCTTCGGTGATATAGGTTATAATACGACAGGTAACCGAAATATCCCGGAGCATCGAGATGGCTGCCACCAATGGTCTTCGCGTCTATGATGGCGCTGAATTCGCCCACGCGCTACAGGTCGAGATGGATTCTGCTTCCGGCGGGAAAACATCGGACGCCGGTGGCCCCCTGCTGAAGCGTAAGCTGACAGGAAAACAGCGTGTGTCTTCCATCGGCGCGAAACTGCGCAGGGCGATGGCGAGTGCGATGCACTCGACGCCGGAAACAGATGTCGATGACATGATGGTCGTGCTGGTCGACACCCCAAATCAGGCGGTTCGGGAAACCATCCGTGATATCGTCGAGCATGTCCCGGCCATCGTCGAAGCCCGGCAAAGCAAGCTGACCGATGACGCGATCGACGCGTTGGTTTCGGTCTATATGCGCACGCCTCCCAATGCCGACGTCGAGAGGCTGTTGTATGATAGCAATGCGAAGGCGAGAGCGCGTTTTTTTGGGGAGTGGCCAAGCTTTACCAGCAAGGATCTGGCGGAAGTGGCCGGACATGGTTCCAAGAACAAGAGCATGACCGCCTCGCGATGGAAGATGAAGGGCAAGGTCTTCTCGATCAGGCATGGCGGCGTCGAGTATTTTCCGGCCTTCCAGTTCGAGGAAGGGCGGCCGATTGAAACCGTTGCCAGAGTGCTCGCCCTGCTTGGTGAGAAAAAGTCCGGCTGGCAATTGGCATTCTGGTTTACCTCCCCGAACGGGTGGCTTGCCGGCAAGCGCCCGGTCGACGCCCTGAAAGACGGCGATGTGGTGGTGTCGGCGGCAGCCCGTGAGGCGGAAAATATCGCCGGATGATTTCCTCGCCTCCCTCCCCCTCCCCCTTCCCCGCCTCGAACTCACACGAGATCAAGGCGGGGACGAGGTTCCACAGGGTTCATGATCAGCGTTTCGGAAGCTGCTCTTTCAATCCTGGAGAGGGTCGCCCCAGCCGCTTTGCGCCGCTATTCCTGGGCAGCGATCCTATCCCAACGCAATATCTCGCGACCGATTACGAATGCGCGGTTCACGAGACGATCTTTCATGATGTGCCGATCGACGAGCCGAACAAAACTGTTGGCGTCGACAATATCAAGCCGCTTGCCCATTCGGTCATCGATCTGAAGCGTGATCTTGTTCTGATACCCCTGTTCGCACCTGATCTCGCCAAATGGGGCATCCGCAGGGCAGACCTCATCGATACGACGGCCGCTGACTATCACATCACTGCTCAGTGGGCATTGGCTATTCATCAAAGCAGGCCGGACGCGCATGGCCTGATCTGGACGTCTAAACGATGTGATCCACAACAAGCAGTGCTCCTGTTCGGAGATCGCGTCGCAGAGACCGATATGCTCGAGATCAGCAATGTTCCGATCTATTCGGATGTTAGAGAGATGAGGCAGATCGTTGCCTTTGCCGCGCCTGTCGATATTGCACTCGCGCTGTAACGGCCAGCAGTTATTCGTGGACTCCCTGCTCTGCCGGCCTCAGGAGGAAACGTCGTTTCATTCGCTTGGAAACGGTTTTTGTCCTTTCCCGTCATGTTCCTGTGAACTGAAATACATCTTCGCCGCGCGAAATTCATCGTCGGCGACCTCTCCCCGCAGAAGCTGACTCTCTTTTTACCGGAGTTGGAGCGGAACAGGATTTGCAAGAAAACGTGAGTCAAAATCGAACGGAACATGAACGCCATGCGACACGCAGGTTTCGTGCGGGAGCCGCAACGCCCTGTAGCCCTCGGCTCTCTGCCCCTGCAAGGAACTGACGGTCCCGATGCCAGCGCAGCGATCTCGAATCAACTGACAAAGTTATCACCCGACGGCATTGAGGAGCGTCTCAGCAGCACGGCCAATTCCGCCTTGGGCAGGGCACCAGAAAAATAAAACCCCTGAATCAGATCACATTCGTGTTTTGTCAGGAAGTCCAGTTGCTCTCGGGTTTCCACACCCTCCACTACCACCTTGAACGACATACCCTTCGCAAGCGATATGATGGCGGACGTCAGACTGCATTGCCTAGTGTCGGTTGGAATATCAGTGATAAAGCTGCGATCGATCTTGATACAGCTACATGGGAATTCCGCCAGATAGGACAGGCATGAATATCCTGTTCCAAAGTCATCGATCGCGATCCCTACACCCATTTCCCTCAACTCGTTCAGAAGAGGCGAGACTTCGTTTTCACGCTGGATGTAAGTCGACTCCGTTATTTCGATCTCAAGCTGACGCGCAGGAAATCCAGTTTCTGACAGAACCCCCTTCAGGAAGGGTATGAAGCGACCAAATCGCAACTGGCTGGCCGATATATTCACAGACAGCGTGACCGGGAGATAGCCAGCCTGAAGCCATTCCTGCCCGTCGCGGCAGGCCCTTTCAAGAACATATTCGCCCAAGGTCTCAATGAGACCAGTTTCCTCCACAACCGGGATGAAATCCGCAGGGGAAACAACACCGAGCTCCGGATCCGACCACCTTACGAGTGCTTCGACGCCATGCAGTTCATGACCAACAGCCGTGAATTGCGGCTGATAATAGACATCGAGTTCGCTGTTGGCGATCGCATTTTTCAGCTTCAGCCCCAGCTTCACACGCTTCTGGCTCTGTGCGGTCAGCCGGTCTTCATAAACACCGACGGATCCACGTCTGGAACGTTTCGCCTCGTATAGAGCTGCATCGGCCCCAAGAAGGGTATCATGATCTCCGGGACGAAGGTGATAGCTCACGCCAATTGTTGCCGAGGAAAGCACTTCCAGATCATCGCGAATGTGAACAGTCTGGCCAAGGCAAGATTGGATTTTTTCGATGATGCCTTCGATAAAGCCGTGATCACCAGACTGAATGAGAAAGGCGAACTCATCACCCCCGAGACGACACAGGACATCGCCTGAAGCCAGATAGTTTTCGCGGAGATTATCGAGCCGCTCCGCAATCAATTGGAGCACGCGATCACCGACACCATGACCATAGCTGTCATTCACGTCCCCAAAATAATCGAGATCGATTATGATTAATGCATGCGGAACATTCTGAAAACGAGCGCGGCTTTTATCTAGAGTGCGACGGTTCGGTAAGCCGGTCAGATGGTCATGCGATGCGAGGTATTCGAGTTTTGCCTGCGCCGTCTTTTGGTCGGTAATGTCCGTCAATGAATAAACAAAGGTGTCGCCGCCGCTCGCGTCCTCGCCGGCGGGGGTAATGGAAAGTATGCCGGGCCGATGCCTGTCCGCTCCAAACATGACCTCCTGTCGCCATTGCCCAGCCGCGCCGTGTGGTCTCGAAACGGGCCTCCCGTCGATCCAGAATGATTTGTCGATATCTGTATCGTGCTGACCGGTGTGATCGTAATTTATACCCAGCATCGCCCGAAAAGCCGCATTTGCTTTCAGCTCCTGACCGAGATGATTGACGATGGCAAGACCTTCGGTCGAGTTCTTGAATACGATATCCCCACGCCGCACATCCTGATCCTTTATGGTCATCTCTTTGATCAGGTCGGCGCTGCTGGAAGCCAGCAGACGCCATCGAACGGTATCTGTTTCCAGATAATGGATAAATGCCTGCCGCTTCCACAGCACAAACAAGGCCAGCGGCATGCCATAGGCAAATGCGATAAGGATCTTTCCCGCCAGTCCACCGATGACGATTGCAACGATCTGCGCGTTGATACCGAATGCGATGAAAGGAAAGGCAATGCCATCAAGCACGAGAACGAGCACGAATGAAAGAATGTAGATGGCCGCCGTGACGAAAAGTGAGGATTGCTTTTTTTTAACGGCCTCGAAAATGAAAAGCAGAAGCAGGAGCTCCGAGATAATCAGAACACCCCCAAGCGCGATCATCGGTGTGGAAATTTCGAACAGCCCTGATGGAACTGCATGTGGATTGATCACACCGTCCGTTTCCAGAATAGAATGCGTCAGGAGGGAAAAAACGATATTGAAGATATCGACCAAAACCACAAGCCGGACGAGATGCCTGAGAATGAAAGCGTCTCTTTCAACCCATACGAACATCACGGACGCCATCATGAAGGCACCGTAACACAGGTTGCCGCCCGAGACGACGACACCATCGGCGATGGGCAGGGAATAGACATTCCCCATGAAACCGCCGATCAGCAGAATGAGCGCGATGTAGGTGTAAAAATGGGTACGCCGGCTTGGTGCCGGGAGCGTTGTGAAATAAAGTGGGAATAAAGAAAATGCGATGAACTGCGCGATCAGCAAAAGAGCCATGGTTGATCAATCCGCTGAATTTCCATCAAAATGCCCCTGCAATATCTGAGATTGCAGCATCGGTTGCTCGACAAGATTGCGTCTCTCGGAGCGGACGGAAGCCCATTCGGATTCTCCGGTTCGAATATTCAGTGCCTTTTCAAATATCAACTTCGATCGATAGGCGTTGAATGGCGCAGGTTGGCCCTTATGGGCTGCTCGCCTGATTTTCGCACGAAGATAGTCAATTGCAGCTTTAAGTTCTTCATCCCGAACATTCGGGTTGCGCGCCAGCGCATTTTCGGCAGGCATCATGCCCTCCACAATTCCAGTACAACCGAATGATATTGTAAAGACAAGCGGTTAAAAGGCACTGAAGCGGTGTAGCGAGTCGTTGCAATGGTCCTACTCAATGTGTACCAAATTCGATCACCCGGCTTGGATTGTGGATGCTAGATTCCGCACCATGAAACATCTTGTGCCAAGCGAATTCGCAAAAAGTCTTCAGGCACTTGCCACGCCAGAAAAGAAGCCGCATCTGCCGGTAAGCAAATAGACTTCCGGTCAGCTCTTACAACAATGTCGGAGAGGATTTCGATTACCGCTCCGCGGAACAGATGCAATGCGCATCCGGACATCCCGACCGCGTAAAGGCCTCGAGTATGAGGCCTCTTCTTTCATAGCCGCATGAGCCGGTTCTGGTTGATGAATTAACGAACGATGGGCTCACCATGATACCGCCGCTTTGACGGTTTCGAGACGCCGAAGCCCACCTCCATCATCAGGCGCGGGGTTGTCTTTGCCGGAGTTCCCATATGAAATCCGAAAGGATCTTCAACGAAGCCGGTTCCGGCTTCACCTGTCAATTCAACAACATTCTCTGAGCCGTAGTACTCCAGAATCTCTTCTGCAGGATGACCCACAAGAAGCGTGAGCTGATGTTTCAAACGACGGCGATTATGGCTGCCGCGAATATAGACGTGAGGGCCGCTGTCCCTGTCCACGTCCGACAGATAAAAAAAGAACTTCAGCATACGCCAGTCATCAAGATCGAAATGATATTTGAAGGACGCACGGCTCAGGTCTGCCTCGGATGCTGATTTCGTTGGAAAGCTCCACCAGGTCCGTGTGGTAATCAGTTTCGCTTCCCCGCCAAGATAGTGTCTGGCGATCGCGATGAGCAATGGATCCTCCTGGACAGCCAATGCGGCATTGCACCCCATCACTCTTTCGAAATGATGCCCGCTCAGAATCGTACGTCCGAAACGCCGTTCAGCCTCAGTATGTTCTGCGGGAAGGAACTCAAGTTTTCGTTCAAAATTTCCGAAGCAAGGCGTTTCACGACCAAAACTGGACAGTTCCCGTTGAATATCGGGTGGCAGGCACAAGCCGTTAAAAATTCCCGTTAGGCGCAATTCGTCGGCGATGATTTCCGGTCTTAGTTTCCCGAACATCGAGGAAGTCGTTTCCGTTGAACCAGGTACATTACGGGCTGTGAGCCAGTGGGCCTTGCGAAACGGCATCGTGCGGGCCAGCATGAACATGGGTAACCAGGCCGGATTCTCTCGGAAATCGGTTAGATATGTCGGTATACGCGCTGCCATACGCTGAAATTTGCCACCACGGCGGGCAACGGCTTCCAGATCGGGAGTGGTCGGCATCGAAAATCCTCGTAACTATTGACGCAAATTACACCCCCTAAGCGACATCAAATTAGTCACGCGCCCGTGATGCTGCAAAGCAGCAGAAATAACGGATGACAACATATAGCCTTTCTTGATGGAGCATAAATCCGCCCCTTTCCGTTTCACGGTTCAGACGGGTGATGAGGACCTGCAATCCACGGCAAGCCGTCATCGGCGCCCCAAAGTTCTGTTGTCGGCTGATCATGAGCCCTTCGAAGATGGCGCCGCTCAAGCTAGGAAATGCCTGCATAGCCTCGAAGGTTCGATGCGGTATCGGGAGAGGCTAAAAGCAGCGCGCGAGCCGCATCGGGCGAAAGAGGTCGTGAAAGCAGGAAGCCCTGGAGATAGTGACAGCCCATACTCATCAAAATGTCGCGCTGCTCGTTTGTTTCCACACCCTCGGCGGTGATCTTCAAGCCTTTGGCTCGCGCGATATTGATCATCGCGAGGACGAGGGCCCTGCTATCGCTTCTGTGCATCTCCTCGATGAAAGATTTGTCAATCTTGATGCGGTCCACCTCGATTTTCTGAACCCGCGAGAATGACGAGTATCCCGTTCCAAAATCATCGATGGCAAATCTGACGCCAGCTGCGCGCAGAGCTCCAATATTCCGCTCCGATCGACCGTCCTCACCCGTGGCAACGCTTTCCGTTATCTCGATTTCCAGGCGGTGAGCCGGTATTTGCCATTTTTCGAGCGCCGCTATTACGGTCAGCGGATAGGCAGGCGAACATAGCTCCAGTACGGAAGCGTTGAGCGCGATGTCGACATTGGGAAATTCAGCCATCATCGCACAGGCATCTTCCAATATAACGCCACCGATTTCGTGGATCAGGCCGCACTCCTCCGCCAGCGGAATGAATTGCTCAGGACTTATGTACCCGAACTCTGGATGGTTCCAACGTGCCAGTGCTTCGAAAGAACAGAGCACACCCTCCCCTGCGGAAAAAACAGGCTGATAGAATGTTTCTATCTGCGCGCCGTCATTGACCGCTTTTCGCAGGTCAGCCTCCAAAGCCCTCCTCTTGCGAAGCAGCTCATCCATATGGTCGCCGAATATCGCGTATGTATTTCTGCCGGCAGCTTTGGCATGATACAGCGCAATGTCAGCCTGCCGGATAGCTTCGTTTGCGTCGAAGACGCCTTGCTTGAGGGCGAGACCTACGCTTGCGCCGATGGCGATATGTGTGCCATCGATTTCGAAAGGCGTTCGAAGTTCTTCCACGATGGTCTTTGCGACCTGCTCTGCCTCGGGGAACTCGTTCAGCTTGACAAAGACGGTGAATTCATCGCCGCCGATCCGCGCAACGAGCGCGTCGGGCAAAAGGCCCGTCAGTCTCGCAGCAACAAGGGAGATCAATTTATCCCCTGCGGGATGGCCGAGTGAATCGTTCACCTCCTTGAACCTGTCGAGATCGGTGAACAGCACGGCATGCACCTCGCCTTGCCTCGCATTTTGCGCGGCCACCGCAACTCGCGCGTGGAATTCGGAACGATTGGCAAGACCCGTGAGACCGTCATGTGTCGCCTGGTATTGCAACTGCTCACGGCTTGCCTGAAGACGGTTCGATCGTCTCCAGAATGCATTTCCCCCGAAGCTTGCTGCACTGAATATAGCAAGAAATGCCACCGCAATTGCGGGAATGGTGGCCGCGAAAACTTTGTGTCCAGGTTTGAATGGTTGCCACTCGAAATAGCCTACGACATGTCCGGATCTCGACTGCAACGTCAGATATGAAAAACGAGGGTCCGTCGGATGATGAAGCGTGAAGCGCAGATTGCGGAACTGGTACTCCTGGCCCACGGTTGCCGCGAGATCTCCATCCAGAAAGCGAACGGCGACATGCAGATTTTGTTGTCCCGGCTGCTGCTCGATATCTCCCGTGTCGGAAACGATCGGTTTAACGCTGACGATTGCCGGACGTGAGCCAACGTAAACGATGTCCGCTTCGCCAATGGACAGGACCTTGCTGCTCGTTCCCTCCTCATCGCCTGCAACAAGCCGCTCCTTCAACCTCTTTGCCAATGGCAGATAGGCGGCCGATAGACCACCGCTGATCCGGGCATCATTGGGATCGACAACAAATTGATAGATTGGATTGAGATCCGCTGTCAGTACGATTGCTGCATCGTGCCCGAAATAGGTATTCATCCATACGCCGAGATTGGTGTCCATCCAGTCGCGGTTTCGGACCATGGAATTCCTGACCGCATCATCCCAAACAGTGGCACTTTCCTGATCATGAGCGATTGATGACTTTAGTTTCGAAACCGTGAGGGCAACGACATCGCGTTGTCTTGCCACCGCGATTGCATCGCTTGCGACCGACGCCCAGTAGAGTGACAAGAGGAGAAGGCCACATATGGCCATCGACACCACGATGGGCAGGTTAAATCTCCAAAACCATTTTGACTGCAGATGGGTTAGCATTCGTTCGTATCCGCCTGTGTTTTGCCCACACTACGTGAACGAAACTTAAAACTGCTGGAACCAATATAGTTAAGTATGGCTAAGAAGGCCTTGGACATGTCGCAGCCATGGCATCCTGCGACACCGCCTCGACAGGCGACTGGTCCGGTAGGTGATCTTTGACATTTCATCCTTCGAAGGTTGGGCGGACACGCTGAGCGCCAAAGGAGCACCTTCAATGGTTCGCCGGATACGTTCGCGCATTTGCATGCGCCGCGCAATAAGCCTGCAAGGGCAATTGAGGAAAGATCTTCTGCCGTCGCTGCGTGGCCGGTGGGAAAGGATGTCGTGTCGGATCGTAAATTGCCGCATCGCCATTCCGCAGGAGGTGTGACCAGATCGTGATCAATCAACACCGGTATTTTCCTCAAAGGCTAGACTGGAAGATCCAGCTAGCCGGCGCTATGCGCCACGGCGGTCTCTGATGTGATATCGCCGGATCAAGCCCGCGGCGGGCGGCTTGATCCGGCGATAGTGCCGGTTATTACTCCGGCAAGGGGATGGCGTTGGTCGACGTCAAACTCGCATATGACAGCTGCTGAAAATTCGCCGCTGATGCAGCGCCCTCAAGCTTGCAGCAACCTTCCCAACCAGTGCCTCAGTTCTGGGCTTCTTCTTCCAGAGCCTCGCGAACCTCCGCGATTTTGCCTGTGTTTGTTCCAGCGCCCAGAATGCTCTTCGCCTCCGCGATCTCCTCGCTGGTCACCGGCCTGTTTGCCAACTGTTCCAACGCCGAAACCAGCGCAGTCTCGCTAAGCGCGGGATCCGTGGGCACGGCCGTGACCCCGTACTGAATTTCGAATTCCGCGTACGCCTTCACATAAGCTGCAAGCGCTGCCATCTTGGGATCGTTGGAATTCAGATAGGCATGAAAATTTCTCTTCATCGAATTCAGGCTGCCAGTGCCCGACTTTGCGCTTTGCGTTTTCGATTTCTCGCCGTGTGTTTTTGAGGGCTTGTCTGAATGATGCGATTTCAACGATGCCGAAGAGCCCTTGTTCGCAGATGAGTTGGAGGAAGCCCGGCTTTCGCCGGCATCGGATTTTCCTCCACCATGGCCTCCCCCGTTGCCACCGCCGGCCCCACCACCGTTGCCGCCGCCATTACCACCACCGTTTCCGTCCTTGGCAAAAGCAGCATAAGTGAAGCCGACGGTATCTCCTGCCATCGGGGCAACGGCGAGGACAAGACCAAGGCTTGCGGTTCCGATCACAGAGCGGATGTTCATGAGCAGGTCCTTCATAAAATTGGGCACCGCCGCAGTTAGAGAGCCGCGGTCCCAGCAAATCGTTACGCACTACAATATTGCCGAAATTTCAGGTTTCTACTCCGCTCGGACCTATGCCTTGGGCATTCCGACCATAGTCCGATTGATCGCGCCCAATGGTCCCTGATTGTATGGACCGGAGAACTGGCTCATCTTCGGGACAAACCGTTGCCTCCTCCGGGAGACAACGGTTGACACTCCGCTTTGGCGGGATAGCTATAAAGGTTGGGGGAGATGAGTGCTGATCATGCGTGTTCTGCCGACAAGCCGTGAGTACAAAGTGCCTCTGGCAAGACTGGTCGCACGCTGGAATTCTCAATCCCTCGCAAGGCAGTTCCTCTTTGCGGGTGGTGTTGTCGCGATCTGTGCGATGGTTGTCGTGGGTTACTTCGTTTCCAGCCTGATCGAAAACGCCGTGACGCGTAATTCCGCGGCGACGACGGCGCTTTATGTGGATAGCGTGATCGCCCCTCTTCTGCCTGATATGCAAACCACCCAGGCTCTGGACGATTCGATAACGCGGGCCCTGGACGAGACACTTGGCCAGGGCGCACTTGGAAAGCGCCTGTTTTCATTCCGGCTCTGGCGCAGCGATGGAACAATTCTCTATTCCAGCGACAAGAACCTTTCCGGCAAGCAGTTCCCGCTTTCTGATGACCTCAGAACGGCCTTTACCGGCCGAATGGCAGCAAGGTTCAATCGGATAGACGACGTCGAGAGCGAGGCCGAACGCGACAGTGACAAGCCACTTCTGCAAATCTACAATCCGGTCCTACAGCCCTGGTCTGGCAAAGTCGTCGCCGTCTCTGAATTTTTCGAGGTGGCCCATGATTTCGAATGGAGCCTTAATCGGGCCCGGCTGTTGAGCTGGGTAATGGTTGCTACATTTACGATGACATTTTTCGCCCTCTTGTCGATCATAGTCCTGCGTGGAAGCCGTACCATCGACAGCCAGCGCAAGGCACTCAGTGACCGCATCGGGGAACTGTCCGCACTGCTGCGACAGAACGAAGCGTTACGCGCACGTGTTCAGCGCGCCACCCAAAGGGCAACCTCCCTCAACGAGAGCTATTTGCGCCGCATCGGTGCTGACCTGCACGACGGCCCCGCACAATTGGTCGCCTATGCCTCTTTACGACTTGACAGCCAGACACTCACCGACCCTAGAACTCCCGCCAAAGAACGCGACGCGTCCTTGACAAAAATCAAGGCCAGTCTCGACGACGCAATGACGGAAATCCGGGGCATTTGTAGTGGGTTGATGTTGCCACACATAGAAACGGATAGCCTTGCTGACCTGCTGAAACGCGCGGTCCTCGCGCATGAGCAGCGCACAGGCGTCTCCGTCGAACTCTCGTTGAACAAGAGGCCTGCGAGCCTTTCCACCTCGGCAAAGATATGCATCTATCGTTTTGTACAGGAGGCGCTGAACAATGGATATCGCCATGCCGGCGGCATCGGGCAAAAGGTTGCGCAAACATCTCAAGACGGACTGATTATCATCGAAGTTATGGATAAAGGGCACGGCTTCAGCATGAGTGATGTTTCGCCCCAGAAACTCGGCCTTGCCGGTCTCAGGGATCGCGTGGAAAGCCTGGGAGGCGTCTTCCATCTTTTCTCCTCAGACCGGGGAACCACCGTACGGATGTCGCTTAATATCGAGGAAATGGAGCAGGCATGACGGCGCAACAAATAAGCCTGGCAGTTGTGGACGATCACCCCCTCTTCAGGGAAGGCGTCATCCGAAGCCTGACGGAAATGGACGGATTCAATGTCGTTGGAGAGGGCAGCAGCAAGGAAGACGCTCTGCGTATCGCGGTAGAGCACCAACCCGACATCCTGCTGCTCGATATCTCCATGCCGGGCGGTGGGCTCGAAGCTATCTCGCTTATACTTGATCGGGTGCCCGGTCAGAAGATCGTGATGCTGACGGTTTCCGAGGCAGGTGATGACGTCATGGCAGCGCTGAGAAATGGAGCGAAGGGCTACGTCCTGAAAGGGGTTGGCTCACGTGCACTTGCCGACATTATTCGAAGCGTCGCGGCAGGCGACAGTTACGTTGCACCCACCTTGTCCGCACGCCTGATTTCGGAAAGCGGATCGGGTGCCCGGGCCAATCCCTTTACCGCATTGACGGATCGGGAGCACCAAGTGCTCGAGCTTGCATCTGCCGGATTAAGCAACAAACATATCGGTCTCAAACTGGACCTCCACGAAAAGACGATCAAACACCATATGACACAGATTTTCACCAAGCTTGGCGTAAGCAACCGGACGGAAGCCGCGATGGCGTTTCGCGACGAGATTGACAGGCGCCGTTAACGAAGGAAGGATCTGAGCCGCTGCTCGTCTGCAACCGTTGCATCGCGGTTGACGATTGTACGGCCCTTTGAGTCCTTCATCACGTATCGCCCCCGCTGCACAGTTTCACTGATGCCGTCCTTATGGCGAACGGTCAGGGCGCCGCCGGCTTCATTCGTTGCGTCATCGGCATCAGTCTGGCTTTTTGCAGCACTTCCAGTGCTCGACGACTGGCCGCTATTGTTTGCCTTGCCACCCGAATTGCCGTTGCCGTTGCCGCCACTGTTACCGTTGCCTCCTCCGTTGCCGCTTCCCCCTCCGTTTCCGCCACCTCCGCTACCTCCACCGCCGCCGTTCCCGTTGCCACCGCCGTTGCCGCTTCTGGCCTCAGCCACTTGCTCGGCAAATGTCGCAGAAATACCGTGAATTTTTATTGTATAAGGGAGAGCGGTGTTGAAGAGGGTCAACAGCAGGTACGGGAAAACGGCGATCAGTTTGCGGCGCAATAACACATCTGGCTCCTGAGGTACCGATTGGATCCGGCAACGGGTAGCACGCGAGAACCGGTCGGCAAGGTTTTGAACGCCTTACAAATCGTCGCGACACCGCAAGTGGTCAAGCCCTGGCCTGAAGAGAAAACCTCCTTTGGACTTCAGCAATCGCCTAAGAGACTTTTGCACCTGAATAACATTAGACCAAAGTCGGAAGCGACATGGGCAGAAGCCTCATTGCCTGTTGGTTTCCACGCAGAACTGAGCCGGTTACCCGGCAACGATTGCTCTCTCTATAACAGAGATAATGTCGACGGGGTCATGCCTCTGAGAACAATCCCTACCGCGCTAGTGAAACACTCACAAGGGTTGCGGTAGGGTCCGACGTCCTGAGGCACCCAAATCCACAACTCGCGGCGGAGGTCACGAGACGGGGAACGGTCATAGGGCAGCGAATTCGTCGCCGAGGGCGTCGTGATCTCCGCCTTCTTCATAGAACGGATCCCGAGGGCGATACGCGTCGATGACAGTTCTCAAGTGTCGGGAAATTTTCACGCGGAGAAATACCCGGATGCGATCAGTATCGTAGGCTTTGTCCGCCAGCACGATTGTTCCAGGTCCATCGTGGTCGAGCAGATGGTCGGCGGCTTGTCCGTCATGTTCTTGCCTGCCGCCATCGACGCACGGCACCCCCCGTGGCTTGTTGGGTAGCAGCGACTTAATCGCGCGCCATTCAAAGTCTGTCAGGTCATGTCGGCTCATAGGGACCGCTGAACCAGAAATCGGCGCGACGTGACAGCGTAAAAGCAGAACACGACCTCGCATTGGAGGCAGCTCAATGCTATCGTTCGTGCAATAGAAAACGGGGGCAAAACAATCATGGATTTGGCAATTCCCAGCGCAGCCAATCTCAGCCTGTTCGTCAGCGCCACGCTGGTGCTGCTTCTTGTGCCGGGCCCGGCAGTCCTTTACATCTTTGCGCGCTCGGTCGAGCAGGGCCGTTCTGCCGGCCTCGTTTCAATCCTTGGCATTCATACCGCCACACTTGTTCACGTCGTCGCCGCCGCTGTTGGGCTCTCGGCGCTTTTGGCATCCTCCGCGCTTGCCTTCAGCGTGGTGAAATATGCGGGCGCGGCCTACCTGATCTGGCTTGGCCTCAAGAAGCTCCTCGGGTCGTCGGACATTCCCGACGTCGAGGGCGGTTTGCCGAAGCGAAGCAGCATGCGCATCTTTCGTGAGGGCTTCATCGTCAATCTCCTCAATCCGAAGACCGCATTGTTCTTTCTGGCTTTCCTGCCGCAGTTCGTTGAGGTCGATCGTGGCCATATGGCAATGCAGATCGCCTTTCTCGGAATTCTCTACACGTTGATTGGTGTTCTGACGGATTGCACCTACGCACTTGCTGCCGGCACGGCCGGCAACTGGCTGAAGCGCAGTCCCGCCTATCTGAAGGCCGAACGCTGGGTTAGCGGCTTCGTTTACATCGGCCTTGGCCTGACGGCCGCTTTTGCTGGCAATCAAAAGAAATAGACCACCTGTCATACCTGTTGGACATTCTCGGACTCGGTGTGTCGCCGCCTGAACCTAGCTGGGGACGTATGCTCGTCGCTCAAAGTCAGTCATGGGGTGCGCAAGTGGCATCCGCGCTTAGCTTCTTGATGATTGCGATCTTCGCCTTCAGTTCCAGCGATATTATCTCGCGAAAAACCTGAAACCTTTTACGTCTCGCATTTTGGGGCGGTCTGTCGGGTTGCGTGACAATTTACCTGCGGTATACGCCACGACCTCACCGACTTGAGCCGATATTGATGACGGCGGATAAACCTACCTGAACAAAAGAATACTCGACCGCACCTCGTTTCCACCAGGCTGTCGTACTTTCGATCGCGTCATTCTTGTCCAGATTATCCGGTGCACCAAGCCTCTCCGATAACGCATCCAGGAAACCGGCAGGTCTTGGCGTGGAATATGCGCATGCTTTGTGTCCGTTCGGACCAGCAGCAAGCCAAAAAGACAATGACTCGGCTCCGCCTGCCTTCTCTTGCCGCCAGCCCACAACGTCCACCGAACCGCCATTATAGGCGACGAAACTACGACGCCATTCCTCTGTTTCCGCATCGGTCAGCCGCGGCCAGCCAAGTTCGTCACCCTTGATCATCGCGGTCCGCGCGGTGGGCGCTTCACAGATAGTGAGAAGACGCTCCGCCGTCATGTCCGCCGGCATCGCCGTCGCCACCCCGAAACTCAAAAATGCAGCGCAGAAGCTGCCAATGGTCGATATCTCAAGATACCGAAGCGGACTTGCTCGCTCTGCGCTCCTCATTTTCTTCTCCGGTTCATCATCGTCCATGGGATCAGACCGCCGCGTCCGAAAGTAAACGTGCGGGATGGATGCAGCCAGTTGAGGATCATGCCCCGGCGTTCACACCGGGCGCAACAGGCTTCCTGTCGTTCGCAAACGCTCTTCCAGCAATTCCATAAGCTGCTCCTCGCGAATACGACCCTGCCCCAAGCCGAGCTTCATGGCCAACTCGCGCCAACCATATGTCGGCCACCGCCGCTCATCTTCTACTCCGCCTTGGCTGGAATTAACTCGCTGTCGCGCTGTAGGATGCCACATGTCATGAAACCCTCCACCTATTGAATTACAAACGGGAGATGAAATTGGCCTTGCAAACCGAATTCCAGGTACGGCTGACATTTTTGAAGCGCCCTTATCGCTGCCTTACCAATGACCTCGCTTGCTTCGCCACCACCCTGCTCGATAACCACCGGCGTTCCTTCGAGAGCGCCCGCCTCGTTAATTTTGAATGAAACAACCGCCTTTCCCCCTATTCCGGCGGGCACGTTGAAGCAGGATTGTACCTTTTTTGCCAAGTGCGGCAGCCCCTTTAGATTTACTGTTACGGGGCGGCTGTTTTCAGCCTGTAATTGTGCGGCCAGCTGCTTTGCCCTGTCAAACTTGGCTTCATCAATCGTGTTTTCAAAAGCGAGCACCCAGATAAGGATGGGGGATGTTTCGATCATCGTGTAAATCGAAATGCCGCCTCCTATTTCCTTGCCGGATTTGTCAAATTTTCGGATGCCGTAATACACGCCGTTTTCGTCGCTGCCAAGTAATGCGAAAACGTCGGCTGTCTCTTTCCGCGACCCAAAAAACGGCTTTGCGTCCTTATAACGCGGCGCGTCCCTCGCTACCAAAGCCGACACTAAATCTTTCAGATTGTATGGGATGGGAGGTGTCTGGTCTATTGTACGCGGAATCACTGCGAGAAAAATCACATTCGTTGGCATTTTACCCGAAAAATCACCTTTCCGCGCCTGTTCCAGCGGAAGGCAATCGACAAACAATGTGTGTGTCAATTCGGCCGTCTTTTTATCAGGAAGACTAGTCCAAAGGTACTGGTCTGCTTTCGAGCGTGACGGATCGACCTGACAAAGACCCTTAGGTGGCGTGAACTGTAAATCTATCCCCTGTTCAATACTCGAAGCACCTATAGCAGGTGCAGCCAGTCCAGACAGCGCCACAACACTGGCCACGACGAGCCCTAATACAATCTGCATTTTTGGCATCATCATCTCGCGCCTTTGTTGGAATTCAGTTTTGTCAATTCATGGGCCAATCATTCACAGACTTCTGCGCTCGCCTCGGCCGCGAAGTGGCCGCGGCTATAAGCGAGATATCCTTCGAAATTTCCATCGGGCAGCTACAACGCAGGAAACCAATGCGGCATTTCCCTCATTTTGCTGCATGGCTGGTAGAGGGATCGATACGACCGAAAGCGTAGAATTACTTCGTCGTCCGCTCATCGTCGCTGGGCGCGGAGGGGATTGGGTACGGCAAGAACCGCATGCGATAGAGCCATTATCGATTTTCTGATCATGTAAACTCCAACACCAATTAAGTTAGGACCGGAGTGTTTTTTCTCCGATTTGTCCGTCTCTCACAATCACGCCGGGTGTCTAAAAGTTCAAGTCCGGACTTCGGCTTACGATCCGGCGCACTTTGGTTCGCGGATAAACGACTCGCATCCAATTAGCTCTTGAGCGGAATCGAACCAGTGGCCACCGCGTGATGCACTAAATCAGGCACATAGGTTTCACGCACTGATTTGCTCAAGTATTGAGGGCAAACCTGTGGTGATCCCAGACTTGGGACGTTACGTCATCGATAGGAGAGCCGTCTCTGGTTCCGCAATAAGCGTATCTACCCAGCCCCATCGCGCCAACGGACTAAGCACAGCGAAAAGGTCGGCTTGTCAGAACGCTTCGGCGGCGCATTTCCGGTGACCGAGGCCGTATTTGCGACTTGTGGGGAGGAATACTGCTGCAAATCGCGTTTTAGGTAAAGTTCACTGGGTTTGCCTGCGATCTCGACCCAGAAACTACTCGGCGGCGATATCGTTATCGCCTAGCAACGCAATGAACGCTTCTCTCAGGTTTTGGCAACGATAAAGCAGTTCGACCTTTTCATTTTTGAGTCGCCGCAGAAAGGTCAGCTCTCTGTCGTCAGCGTCGTTCGACATTGCCCTGAGGCGGAGATCGGTTTCGATCTCTCGAACTGCCATTTCGCAGGCCGCGATTTCCTTAAGCAGCCGCTCCCAGTGTTTCTCCAACACAAAGCTCACGTCGTTGGTCCGTCTATCGCCCCTGTTTACCAAGGGTTAACATAACCGAAGCGGATTTGGGATGGCGGTTCCCTATATGGTTAACGCTGCAGAGAGTAGTGTGGACCCACGACACCCTAAATTAATACGCTAGGTAGCCGCTGGATGCGGAACACCAACCATTTCGGCTGCGTCGGTCCAGTTTTCTAACGGCTGCGCAACTTCGAATTCACCGTTGATTATATTTTAGTAATATATAGATCTCAATCATCTGGAACAACCATTGGGCGAATTCGATTCGGGGAGATGGTTCCGCGAGAAGCACTCTTCAGCTTTATCGGGACGGAAGATGGGGACCGTGAATGACCGCACCTGGAGCATTTTTCAAGAAGCGTCCATCTAACGGGGGTGGGTCTTTCTTAGATAATTCTGATACAAATCGAGCAAATAACATGCTCATCCGTGGCGGCCGAGTGGGGAAGTGTAAGAGGATCGTCGGTGGCATAGCGCCTTGTGAAGCGCGTTTGGTACTGTCATTTGAAAGTTTGTCCGTCATTTCGGCGGCGGCAGTTACATCGGTGCTCCTCTGGTCTTCGCCATCGCTGGCAGGTAGCTGCGATCCCGCTGGCCCTGGAACCTGGAGCTGTTCCGGCGCTGCCACAGGGAGCGATCCGTCGGCGGTGATCTTTTCCTCCGCGCCCGTAACGGTTGTCACACAACCAGGATTTGGTTTGTCAGCCTCTGGGGAAGCCATCAGAGTCGAGACCATCGGAGGGATCGCCATAACGGACGGAAATGCGTCCTCCATAACGTCCTCTGGTGGGCAGGGTATTTTGGCGATCAATGATGTTTTCGGCGCGGTTGAAATAACATCGAACGGTAGCATCACCGGCGTTGACGGTATCTATGTCATCAATACCGGTACAGGTCCCACAACGATCACATCCTCAGGCACGGCGATTGGGACAATCGGTAATGGTGTCTATGTTTCCAACGACGGTTTCGCAACAGACCTGACCGTCAGCCAGACGGGCGGGACGATTTTTGGCGCGGATAACGGAATTTCCACAACCAATCGTGGATTTGGGGTGACCGCAATTAGTGTCGCTGGCGATGTGGACGGTGCAGCCGAAAACGGTATATGGGCGCAAAATTTCGCTAACGCGACAGGCATCACGATTTCCCAGGCAGCCGGCAGCACGATAACCGGTTATACACATGGCATCCGCGCCGATAATTGGGCGGCCGGCGCCATATCGATCACGACAGCCGGGATCATCAACCAGACCCAGACTGGCGCGGCAAATAACGACACATTTGGTGTCTATGCCTACAATTCCACAGCCGGGACAGATATCATTCTTACCCAGACCGCGGGATCGATCTCCGGCAATTGGTTCGGCATGTATGCCAATAATCAGGGTAGCGGCTCAACGACGATCATCAGTTCCGGCGATGCCACGGCAATCGTACGCGCTGGACTTTACGCTTATAACGCGGCCACAGCGGACAGTATTGTTGTAAGCCAGACTTCCGGAACGGTCAAAGGCGGCACCTATGGTGTTTTCGCAGACAATGCGGGAACCGGCACAACAACGGTTACACTTTCCGGCGATGTGATCGCCTCCGGTGACTACGGTGTCTATTCGCGTAATGCCAGCAGCGCCACCGATCTGACCGTAAGACAAACGGCGGGTTCTATTGCTGGCAGAACCGGCATTCTGGCGTCGAATAGGGGTACGGGCGCCTCGCTGGTCAGCGTCGGTGGTAGGGTGAGTGGCGGTGCGGGCGCGGGTATCCAAACGATTGCAGCGAACGGCTCGACAATAGATATCGCAGCTTCCGCAACGGTCACGGCAACGTCCGGAATAGCCATTCGTGACGGCGGTGTTGCGGGTAACCCGATTGCATCGGACACGATTGGCGGGAATGTCGTCGTTAACAGCGCTGGCACCGTAACCGGTGATGCGGTCCTCGGCCTCGGCGATGACACCTTCAATCTGGCTAGGGGAACCTATATCGGTAATATCTACGGTGACGACAGAGACGACGCTCGAAGCAACGACGGTGTCACAAACCATGAAGGCAATGATACGTTCACCTGGACGGGCGGCACTCTGGCTGGCGGCTTCTACGGTCAGGACGGTTCCGATACAGCGATGGTAAGCGCATCGGCCTATGATGGTTCTCAGGTGCTCGACGGCGGCGATGATACCTCGGTTGCCGACGGCATGATCGATACGCTTACGCTTCGCGGTGTGAAAGCGACCACGAATGGCGGCAGGATCATCAATTGGGAAGTTGTCAATCTGGATGGTGCCAATCTGTCGATCGACGACGGCACATGGCATGTCGGCGAGCCGGACGAAGCAACGACCGGTGTGTTCCTGAACAACAATTCCACACTTGACGGCATGGCATCACTCGCCTTCGACGGCAATATGACGATTGATTCAACGTCCAATTTAGTCGGAACGGGCAACGGAACCGGGTTCTATTCGTTCAGCGGCGATGTGGCCAACGCCGGAACCATCACCACGGTGGACGATGCTGTCGGCGATGTCGTCATCATCGGTGGAAATTATAGCGGCAATGGCGGACAGATGCTGTTCGATGTTGCCCTTGGTGATGACAACTCCAATACGGATATGGTCATCGTCAATGGCGACACATCGGGCACGACAAATGTCGGCGTCAACAATGTCGGTGGCACGGGTGCGCAGACCAGTGAAGGTATCCGTATCATCGAAGTGAACGGTGCTTCCAACGGTGTTTTCTCGCTCATTGGCGACTACACGGTGGGTGACAGGCAAGCGGTCGTTGCAGGTGCCTACGCCTATCAGCTTTATCAAGGGGGCACTTCATCACCGAATGATGGCAACTGGTATTTGCGTTCGCAATTGACCGTGTCGAATCCGACGCCGACTGCTCCGCTTTATCAGGCCGGTGTTCCGACCTACGAGGCATACCCCCGGGCATTGCGGGGTCTGAACGGCGTGCCAACCTTGCAGCAACGTGTCGGTAATCGTTTCTGGGCCGGTAATGGCGCTTCTGTCGGCACACCTTATCCCACTCCCGAACAAGCAGGCGTTGCGATCGAAGGAAACGGTGTATGGGGCCGCATTGAAGGTGTGCATAACAGCATCGAACCGCGTTTCTCGACCTCCGGCACCAAGTCCGAGCAGAATATCTTCAAACTTCAGGCCGGTATTGATGGGCTGTTTACAGAAGCGGAAAGCGGCAAGCTGATTGGCGGGTTCACAATCCATTACGCCCATGGCAAAACCGACACCGGTTCTGTTTACGGCGATGGGGAGATCAGCACGGACGGTTACGGTCTTGGCGGGACATTGACCTGGTATGGCGAGAGCGGTTTCTATCTGGACGGTCAGGCTCAGATGACCTGGTACACGAGCGATCTCGACTCTCTCCTTGCCCGTACAAACCTCACCGACAACAATGGCGGTTTTGGCTACACACTGTCGTTGGAAAGCGGCAAGCGCATTGCCATCGATCCAGCCTGGTCCATCACGCCGCAGGCCCAGCTGGTCTATTCCAATGTCGACTTCGACGCGTTTACCGATACATTCGGCGCCCGTGTCAGCCTCGACCGTGGAGAAAGCCTGCAAGGCCGTCTCGGTGTGACCCTCGACCACGAAAGCTCGTGGCGGAACGACGAGGGACTGCTCAATCGCACCCACGTCCACGGCATTGGCAATCTCTACTATGAGTTTCTTGAAGGGACGAGTGTCAATGTCGAGGGAGTGAGCTTCGCCAGCCGCAATGATCGTGTATGGGGCGGTCTGGGGATCGGGGGAACCTATAGCTGGGACGACGACAAGTATTCGATCTATGGCGAAGCTCTGGTTCAGACCAGCCTGAATGACTTCGGCGACAGTTACTCCGTCAGGGGACAGGTGGGCCTACGCGTGAAGTGGTAAAAGGCTGACGGTATCGGACCATTCCAGGACGCGCCGATGTAATGAACGTCGACGATAGCGGCACCCGTGATCGAAAATTCATAGATCGGCCGGATACCCCCAACCTGCCCCGGAAGCCGATAATTCTGGTCATCGCGAGCAGTTCATCAGGGTGGGTTTAGATCGCGCTACGCTGACGGGCCGATTGCGCGCTTGCACAACGGACCATACGAAACGCCGCGGGATCGATCGGCAGTGTTGATACTGGTCGGTCCGGTTCGACTGTGGTTGATCAGTTTTGCAGCAGATATTCTGGCCATTCCTGCGCGCCATGGAGTACGCGAAGAATTCGAACTGTCGTCTCGGTAGTGGCGTAGGCGGCGACGTAAGGTGTACCATTGATGACGAGTTCGCGTGTACCGGCGATTCTACCCAAGCGCCCACTGGCAGGAAAGTCGAGCAAGCGACGGGCGGCGGATACTATCCGCTCATCGATGAGAATAGCGGCCGCAGGATTATCTGCCTCAATATACGTGAAGATGGCGTCGCGATCCGATAGCGCAAACGCCGACCAAGTAAGCTTCACGATTCTGTCGAACCCACTTTAAGGCGGGCCGCCGCTCGGCGTTTGGCAAAGTGCGCCTCGGCCTCGTCGTCTGTTAAATCCGACCGAGTATCATTTAACGCTTCGAGCACCTTGGTCCGAAACCAGGCATCGTGTGTTTCACTCCCAGAAAGAAGTTCAAGAGGTAGCGCCCCTTCGTTAGCAGTCCGGGTGAGCATAATACGAACCGCATCAGATACCGTGAGCCCCATGCTTTCAAGCACGGCCGAAGCCCGATCCCGAACTTCGGCATCAATGCGTGTTTGGACAAGAGCGTTTGCAGCCATGACTATCTCCTACATTTTCAGAGATAGTAATGCAATTGAATGACGATTTCCAGATGCAGTTTTGTGCCGGAATAATCCGCTCTCGGCGCTCAAATGCTCTTGAAGGGAATCGAACTAGCGGCCACCGCATGAAATGCACTAAATCAGGCACATAGGTTTCACGCGCTGATTTGCTCAAGTATTGAGGGCAAACCTGTGGGTGATCCCAAACTTGGGACGTTATTCAGGGCATGGCGTCGAGCAGGAGGGGAGCCGACGCTCTTACCGATCGCGCGCCTCAAGTCAGTCTTCGGTCTCCGACTTATTCAGGCGCCCTGTTCGGAAGCCCTTTGTCGTTTGGGTTCGGAGCCGGCGTCTCTCTTGTATCTCGCGGCGGATGTTGGCGATCGTCCGGCTCGGCGGGCTCCACCTGGTCCTCGGAAGGGCGGACAGGCTGCTCTTTAGGGTCGGTCGTCTTGGAGGGGGCCGAAATTTTCTTGGGCATTGTCAGTTCCTCTAGCTTCACCGACAAAAACTGACTGGCCACACGGAAGGTTCCGCGCCCCGGAAGCGCTGCTTGGTTCGGAATCGATCTCACCAAGCTGAACAGGCGGGCCTCGTAGCAGGCGGGATCAGTGGCAAGCGCCTTCGAATAAGCTATCCGCTCCTCTTCGAGCCGCCCGAGACGCTGGAAAGCAAGACCCTCGCGTGACGTGAGCCTCGGCGGTGGAAAAGTCGGCCACGGTCGCAGCGGAATAATCCGTCCGCAAGCGGAGTAAAAACCGGCCACTTATTTTCTTTCTGCAATGAGCGCAGGAGGGACAGGGGATCTATACCGTCGAACTTTATCTGTGGGTTCGCCTGGCTGTTTCCGAAGGGATGACGCAGCGGCGAGCAGCAGCATTTCAACATGTCGCGCGACAGCGTAGCCAAGATGGTGGCTTCTTCGCGGACACAGCGATCAAGGTCAACTTCATGGTGAATGTCGGCTACGGCAACCCGGCCGGCAATTTCGCGCGGTTGCCACGCCTGGAGTTTGGCGCGGTGTCCGTTCTGGCATAGCCGCGTCTACCGGTTACGGAAGGGCGCAACCATCATAACTTGCGGCCGGTCGGGGGCCGTCCCGTTGGGGCGGCTCGCGGGGGGGGGGATTCCATCTTTGCTGAGGTCCATGCTCGGCAGCAGGCCATTCTGAAATGCCGCTCCAAAGTGTACATCGGAAGGTTTCTAGACTACTCAGATAGGGTAAAATTTGCTGCACCGAAGGCATTCGTTGCGAAATTTCAAATAAAATCTATACACGTATTTATTTTCAGTATTTCATAATGGAGCGATGATTGCGGTACATCGTAATATTAAAATGCGCTGGCGAGGAAAGTCCAGTTTTCGAAGCCGATGACATTACTCGGTGTTTCGGTTGGATTAAGACACAGACCAGGAAATTCCCTGAAATACATAAAGGGAATTACAAGATTGTGGACCGTGATCTCGATAACGACGCATCACCAAATACCAATTTTTGGTAGGCTCAGGCCGGATATCACATAGCCGGCAAATCCCGGTTGCGGGGTCCAACTGGATTTTGAATTTGCGGAGATGGCGACCGGTCTGACGGGAATCGTATCAGCCGAGGGTATGTCCCCAACTCCGCATGCGAGTCGTTAAACTTGTTAAATGTCATTTTCAATACAAAGAAAGCGCTACCATTACCGACCAACACTTGCATGCATATTCAACTGGTCTGGGTGGCCGACTTCACATACATCCGCACCGCCATCGGCTGTTGCTATCTCGCCGTCATTCTCGGCGCCTGCAACCGGAAAGTCGTCGGCTATGGCCTGTCGACACGGCCGGATACGCCGCTGGCGCTGGCCGCACTACATTCGGCCATCGAGAACAGAATGCCTCCGCCTCCGCCTGGCTGCATTCACCACACGGACCGCGGATGCCAGTACGCAAGTGAGACCTATCGACGAGCACTCGATGCGGCAGCCCTACAGGGATCCACGAGTGCCGTTGGCAACCCTTATCACAATGCGCAGGCAGAGAGCTTTATGAAGACTCCGAAAGTAGAGGGCATTTATCCTGCCGGGTACGAAACTTTCGTAGACGTCGCCGAGCGATTGCCCAGCTTCATCGAAGAAGTCTACAATGCCAAGCGGCTGCACTCGGCCCTTGGCTATAGGTCGCCAGCAGAATTTGAAACTCAACTCGCCCAGCAAGCGGCTTAGTTTGAAGTGCCTCGCTGGTCCAGGCCGAGGGGTTCACTCCAACGCCCGGTCAGTTCTCAGTGGCAATCAACACCCTTCGTTCTCAAGGCAACTGCGTTGTCATCAGGAATGTCGTTGCCACACGCCAGTCCGCAAGATCATCCATGTCGGCATGGATGCGATTTATGCATCGCTCGAGCAGTGTGAGAACCCGTAGTTTCGTGGCAGGCCGCTTGCAGTGGGCAGGTCCTCACTTTATATGGGGACCGCTGTCGCCATGCATGAGAGAAGCGCTAATTACCGGCAACTCCGGGGCCAGAAGATCATGCTTCGCGGCGAATGCGGCAAACAGGCCGCGCGCGGTCTCCGCTTCGATCTCTCCGCGAAGCGCCGCTTGAGAAGCCTTTAGGGCAATCGAGTGTGCCGTGTCTCTGAACGAGGTCGGCCATTCGACAAGATGCCGGTAGGCATCCATTATGCCGCGTACTTCCACAGGAAAGCCTAAGCCGACAAGGATAGTGACAGGTTTTCTGAACATATCGGGTTTCATTGGTCTCTCCTTCCCAACCCGGAATGGTGATGGGCGCCATCGCAATGGCACCCTTGCTTACTGGACGAGCCTGGATATCAAGCGGCCTTCTGTGCTTCGATCTGCGCCGGAACGGCGGACGTCAACGCAGGCGTGCTCTGGATCAATATCTTTCGCGGCTTCAACGCCTCCGGGATCTCTCGAACAAGCTCGATCGACAGGAGGCCGTTTCTAAGGTCCGCTCCGTTCACCCTGACGTGATCTGCAAGTTCGAACCTGTGTTCGAATGGACGCCCAGCGATCCCGCGATGGAGGTAACCAACGGCAGATACCTCCTGTTTCTTGCCGGTTACAGTCAGCAGGTTGGACTGGAAGGTGATATCGAGATCGTCCTGGGTGAAGCCGGCAACCGCTATTGATATCCGGTAGGTATCGTCGTCAGTCTTGACGATGTCGTAAGGCGGCCAGTCGCTGATTGAGCGGGCGCGCTGAGCATTTTCCAACAGATGGAACACCCGGTCGAAGCCGACGCTCGAGCGGAACAGCGGTGCGAAGTCGTAAGATGTTGCCATAGCCATATCCTCCTTGAAGCAACATGGTACGGGAATGCCAAAAGCGGCGCTCCCGGCGATACCAGCCCTTATTTCAGCGGCTGGCGGCAATCGATTTGGTTTTGACGATTTTCGGATTCAAGATTTGCAACAAAAAAAATTGTACTGCTTTCCAGGCTATCTCAATGAAACTTATCCCCGCCGGCATTCTTTTTTCGCAAGATTGGATGCTCTGCTAGGCAAGGACTCATGGCCCTTGCTCATGAACCCGCACTCCTGCGCGGAATGACACCGGTGGCGTTTCTCTCCCACCCAATCTTTGAATCCCAGCCAACGCTACAGGAACTGGACGCACCCGCTTTTTCAACCTTGGGCGGGCAACCAGCCCCTTTCGCGCAACGACTCGAGCGTATCGAGGTCCATCCTGGCTGCTGGTCCGATCTCGACGTCGACTATCGACATCCTATGGCGCCGAACCACCGCGCGCGCGCCGACATCTCCAGCCAGCTTCACTAGAGCACGTCCACTTTACTCGGGGTCATATCCGCACGACGTAAAATAGTTGGCGCACTCTTTGGGTTTGAAGAGCGGGACGATTTCGCCGACCGTGTCCCACAGAGCTTCGACGTTGCGCTTGGCTCGCGCACGCAGGAGCGCCTTGAGCTTGGAGAAGGCCTTTTCAATGGGGTTGAAGTCCGGGCTGTAGGGTGGAAGGTAGAGAAGCTGGCAACCAACGCTCTCAATAGCCTGCCGCACACCATCCGCTTTATGCGCAGGCAAATTATCCATCACAACGACATCGCCAACTGTCAGCGTTGGAAGCAGAACCTGTTCGACATATGCGCGGAAGGCCGTGCCGTTCATGGCACCATCGAGCACCATGGGCGCGGTCATGCCCGAGAGCTTGAGCGCACCGGTGAAAGTCGTCGTCTTCCAGTGCCCATGTGGAATCGCGGCTCGACAACGCTCGCCGCAAGGGGACCTGCCGCGCAGCCTGGACATCTTGGTAGACAGGCCAGTTTCATCGATGAACACGAGCCTTGCCGGATCGAGATCAAGCTGACCATCGAACCAGTCGCGACGACGTTTCAGCAGGTCGGGTCGTTCTTGCTCCAATGCATGTGCGGTCTTTTTTTGAAAGTCCAGCCGCGCTTGCGCAGCCATACATCGAGGGCACTGCGGCCGATGGAAACGGCCTTCTCTTCGGCGAGCCGCAGAACCATTTCGTTCAGCGTGATGTCCTTTTCTTCATCGATCAACCCAACGATAAAATCGCCATGGGCATCCAGACGAGAACCGCCGCGCCGTCCCTGCTTAGCAGGCTTCATCTGACCATGCCGTGCGCTGGCTATCCAGGCGATGGCCGTCGAGACTCCGATTCCGAACCGGGCGGCCGCCGAGCGTGCTGACATACCATCATAAGCCGCTGCCAGAACACGGCTGCGAAGATCATCGCTGAAAGCGCGGGTCATATTGCCTCCGACCAAATCACCAGTCGGATCATGGAATCAGAAATCGGACCGTAACGGAATCCTCAATCCGATTCCGAGTTCAGTGGACGTGCTCTAGACCCATCGCTTACTGCCTCAAGCCCTCGAAGTTTCGTTCCAACAGCCCGCCCTTTAGATGTCCAAAGACCAAGAGACTGGAGAGTTCGTGCCTCAGATCGGCAATTGCTTATATCCGTCAGCGATCAACTCATCCGTCCTATTTTTCTCTAAAACGAGCAGTTCGATAGGTCTTCCGTCCTCGAAATCGGACTTCTTGGGAACTGTGAAGCGCATGGAGATGTCGGGCGCGACTATTTCATTACGTTTCCTGAAGACGGATTGCGATCTGGCAATCACCAGTTCATAAAATTCTTTGGCAGGTATCTCAAAAATATTTCGCCCTTCAAGTTTTGGACGGCACTCGGCCGACAAAACGATACGAATAAGGATATCTCCGTGAAAAAAAACAACTGGCAGGCTTTTGGTTTTGGGAACCCACCGAACCTCTGCCGCAGCTTCAGCCTGCATCGCCGCAATCATCTCTTTAAATTCCTCAGGATCGAGACCCATCTCAGGCCCCATCGAGTTTAGCAGTTTCTCGAAGTCCGAAACTGCCGCTGACTCATCCTGCACGAGTTCGGGTTCAGCAAAGCCCTCAATTTTCGAAATCACTTCTTTAGATGTACCAAGCCTCAGCGGACCGATGCCTTCTCCCAGTAAAACTTCCCACGCTCCCGACTTGTCTGTCACTTTATGATTCCTTCGCGTTTAAGGTACACCACGCTCTCAGCGTTTCGCGCCTATCTTTCGAAGTGGGGTGACCTCACCCATGCTGCTTCCGCCTTCAGACGGTGGAGCGTAGTCATATAGAGTCGGAGTATCGAAGGAAGCCAGTAAGAGTAAGTGTTCCTTAAGTTTTACTTTTTGCAGATTTTTCACAGTATTTCGTCCGCCTACGCTAAGAGCTGGCACAAAGCCATAAACTTCCCCTGGTTCGAGCTCTCCAAGTGCTTTTAGAGCTTGTGGCATCATGTTCTGGTATTTTTCGTCTTCCCATGGCGCAACATATGGAGAGACGTTGAATGACAGTTTAAGACCGATCATTACTTCATCGGTCCATTGGCGATTTTGGTCTTCGTCATATCCGCGGGGCTCCACGCGGACCATGCCATTCGGCAGGTTCAACCGTATCGTCGCATCGCCATACCAAATATCGACATTACCGAACGCATTATATCCAAAGGCAATCATGCGCGTTGGATCAAGCTCAGGATCACCGAGAAACACATAGTCGATGACGGGCTGAAATATAGAGGGATCGCATATCCAATATTGGCCCCTTGACCAACTACACCAACCTTTTTCGATCCAGAATTTCACCAAGATTTCAGGCAAACGATCCTTATAGCGCTCTATTAATTGCGCGTCAGGCTTAACTATATGGTCGATCTCGTATGCATTCAGGAGCTCGTCAATCCATTTAGTTTCAAACACGTTATAGTTCGGCTTTTCTACCATTTTTATGTTCCTGTTAATGGCTCACCGGGACGACTGGGGTTACTTGGGCAAAGTCGAAGATCAACTTGCACACTTGGACAGTTGTTCGCCGCTTGTCTCTTCGCATGTTCCGTCAATCGGCTAGCGCGAGTATTTCCGTTTCGATTCGGATTGATCCATTGGCTTCCCATAGAGCTATTCTCGGAAAGGCCACCTATCCGGTTTTCAATTGGCAACGCCTGATCGACTACAGAATTATATCTTCCACCCGCGATCATGTCTGGATTATGCAATGCGGCCGCGGAATCCAGATATTGCCCCAATTTTATCGGACCCTGAACTGGACCGTATTTATCAACGTACATTTTCTGGATGCGCGGGTCATTCCTATATTCTTGGCGCGCTTTCGCCTGGAGCGGCTCTGACAAAGCCCGCATGCCCGCCGGATTCGCTAAATACTTTGCTTGATTGGCCAACATCTGCTGCGGACTCATATTGTTGAGCCCTTGTTCCTGCAATTCCATTTGTCGCTTGAACTCATCGAGATCGATCGTACTTTTTGTGGGCATAAAGCAGATTATCAATAAACGACATCTACGATTTTCATCCTCATCAATACGAACATTTGATCCAGGTGGCGGCACAGGAACAGGTTTGGGCTCCGGGTCCTGCGTCGGTTTATTTCTGTGTTCCTGAATTTTTGCAAACGTCTCATTCCGGATATCAGTACCGCTGTCCCAGAATGGAAGTTCGTTGATTCTGCGTTGCGCATCTAAAAGCAATTTCTGTTCAAAATCGTCTTGTGGAACGGTATCGGAAAAGTTCATCTTGTTGGTCGGAATAAGCACACCGGCGGCGAATATTCCGATCCCCGCCAATATCGTTCCCAAACTGACGCCTCCTGCCGCGGCAGCCCCCCCAGCGCCAGAAGTTGCCGCACCGGCGGCAGCGGTACTTGCTCCTCCAGCCGCAGCTCCACCCGCACCTTGAACGAGTGGAGCAAATCCTGGCGTGACGAGAAAGCCCAGAGCAGCGCCGCCAGAAGGCACGGCATCAGATGAACGATTTTGCTTTTCTGAAGCATCGGCGACTTCAATTGCACGAAGCGACCCCCGCACCGGATCATCGTCCTTGGGAGGGTCATAGGTCTGCGTGCTGCGGACGAAGATCGCCTCACCCTGGGTATTCCTGTTGTTCATATAAAAACGATCGAGGTGGCGAATGACATGCGAGCCTTCGGCACGCACCTGATCAGCGTGCCCGATGGGTTCGCAGATGCTTTCCACCGTGCCGGATTTTACCCCCTTACGGTTACCGGGCGCGTCGCCGTGCACATGTGTCGTACACGAACGCATCACCATTGCCTTTTTGCCGGTGAACCGAACAGACGGCGTGTAGTTTTTATCATGGCCGCAAAAATCCACGACCGGATAGGGAATAGGCACCACCGACGAGCCAACCGGTGTCAGGCATACATCAGGCGCCAAAGAGACGATACGCGCCTCATCGATGTCACGCAGCCCCTCACGCGGTGTCGCCGTGGTCCATGTGCCGGGATATTGGGGCTCTCCGATATAATTGTCGCGGGGGATGCTCATGCTGTCTCCCTCGCGGTTAAAGCCGATTCGGTTTCGGGCGACTTCAGACGAACGCGCGTCAGGGTGAGCTTTGTTTCACCGGCATCGGGAAGAGGAAACCTGATGCGCCAGGTCAGAAGCACCCGTCCGCCATTGCGCCAGTCGAATTGCACGCCATCGAGCTTCAGCACATGCCATTCGTCGCGATCTTCGCGAGAGCAATGGACACCGAGGGTAAGGCCAGGCAACGAGCCTTTCGCGACCGGATGCTGAGAACTCAGATTAACGAGCTCGTAGTTCTCGTCACCCTTGAGGTGAGGCGTCGCGATGAGATCAGGATGGGCCGCCTGCCAGAAGCGTGGATCAAAATCACGCGGCAAGAGGGGGTGCCTCTCCTCCCGCCAACCGTCGTCATAAGTTCCGGAATATTGCTGACGGAACTGCCACCAAGGCGAAACGAGTCCAAATCCCTGCGGTTCCGGCGTGCTCCGCCAATCGGAATGCTCACCAACGGCAGCGATCTGCGGAGCTGGAACAGGCCCGGCGTCGGCAGGCATCTCAAGATTGACGATGCCGCACCCAAGCGGATTTCGGCGCTCCACGTCAATCGGTGTTTCCGTCCCCGCGTCACCTGTGCCAGGGATCGCGCCGCCATAAGCGTTGCGCCAGCATATGGCCACGCTTCTAGCCGGTTCAGGATCGCTCAGTTTCCAATCCGCTACCACACGTTTGGCTTCCCTGGCGGTAAAACCTGCCCATTTCTCCTTAACGACAGGTTGCCAGAAGCGTTTGCCGAAAACCTCGATTTCCTTGAAAATTCCACCAACGCGGATGGAGGCACGCCAGGATTTCTCCGGCTCGCCACTCGCAGACCACGCATTCCCGAGAAAGGTTATATCCGTGCCGGGCTTGTCCGGGGTAAGGTCGCTTTGGCGCAGGAGGACGGTCTGGTGCGGATCGCCCTCATAGGCATCCTCCCACTGGAAACTTTCCTGCTCGGCTGCGACATCCAGCGAACCGCCCTGAGCATGCGTGAATGTTGCACGCACGGAGACGATACAATCGAGCCCTCCTTCGGCATCGAACTGACGGAAAGCCATGGCGGGAAACGGCAGGCGGTTCTGAAGTTCCAAGACCCGGCCTCCGTCAGTTCAGATCGATCGGCTTGCCGCGAAGCTGAAAATGATCCGTCGCCACGAAATTGAAGGTCTTGCCAAGAATGATGACCTCGCCATTCGCCTTCATGATGAATTTGGAATCGCCGCATTCGATGACGAACTCTTCACCGACTGCAATCTTCTTGAACTTTCCGACGCTCTCCAGCGACGTCTGGCCTACATTCGTAACCTTGCTCACCCCGATCTGTTCTGCCCGCGCCACCCCGACGCTGTCGGATTTGAACGCCCCGACGATCGTGTTCATGATGCCCGGCAGCGGAAACAATCCCGAAGCATCGGAACCGACGCCCGAGCCGGAGCCGGCTAGCGCCGTACCCGCATCCGCGCGCGGGCTCGGGCCGGAAACGACCCCCTCACGCGAGGAAAGACCGCCTGCGCCGAGGAAGCCGAGTGCGGATGAGGCGAGTGTAGTGGCGAAGGCCGCGACACCGGGGCCACCGCCGCCGGCGATCTGGGCGGCCTGCGAAAGCAACCCCGCCGTCTGCCCGGAGAGCGCCTGCACGCCGGCCATGGCCATCATCGCCATCGGCCCCGTGCCGCCGACGACGGTGTTTACCGAGCCGCCGATCTCGTGTTTCTGGTTGCCGGAAACTTCCACCGCGCGGTTGCCGCCAACCGAGGCGACCTCATGCCGGTCGATGCGCTTGGTCCGGTCATTTAATACCCGCGTCGTCTGGTCCTTCTGGGCGTGGAAGAACTGGTTCTCCTTGCCGGCCTCATCCTCGAAGGTGATTTCGTTGAAACCGTCACCCTTGTGGCTGTTCGAGCGCAGCACCATGCGGGTCTTGTTGGCCGGCAGGTCATAGGGCACGGAATTGGCCGGATTGTTGACCACGCCGATGACCAGCGGCTTGTCCGGGTCGCCATCGACAAAAGCGACCATCACTTCCATGCCGATGCGCGGAATGACCTGCGCACCCCATGTGCCGCCGCCCCATGCCTGGCTGACCCGCACCCAGCACGTATCCGTGCCATCCTTCTTCGCCTTGCGGTCCCACGGGAACCACAGCTTGATGCGGCCATATTGATCCGGATGGATTTCCTCGCCTTCAGGGCCGGCGACGATCGCCACCTGCGTGCCTTCGATGCGCGGGCGTTTTGTCGACCGGTGCGGCGTCAGCGGCACACGGGCGGGAATTGCCTCGAAGTGATTGCGGTATTCCGGCTCGTTGCCGTTTGTTTCGTAGGAGAGGTCGACGATGCTGTGGCTGGCCCTGATGATCACATGTTCTTCATAGGCGTGTTCGGGATGGGCAACCTCGTAAGGCGTGAAGCGGCGGCCGGCTTCCAGAATGCGCGAGGTGGACGAACCGAAAACCCGGTCGTGATCGGCTTCGATGGACTGGGTGCGCAGTTTCTGCGCCCGCTCGGCCTCCTCCACCGTCTTGATGCGGGCCGGATATTCGTAAAGCTCGCGTTTCGTCGCATCCGGCATCTGCACCAGCGACGGCGTCATCGTGCCCGGCACCATGCCCGGCGTCTCGAAATTCCAGTCGGCACCCGCACGCTGGCCCGAGACATAGGAAAAACGCCGCGCCCAGTCATTGATATGGTTGCGATCCGACGATCCCTGCGCCAGCCGCACCGTCCCCTCCCCTTGCGCGGCCGGCGACGGCCCAAGCCAGCCACTGGCGCTATCGGCCACATGCAGCTTGTGGGAACCGTCCTCATGGGCAAACCAGTAGAACAGGCCATCTTCCTCGAAACGACGCAGAAGATAGGAGAGGTCATCTTCATTCCATTGAACGCTGTAATGCTGTGCAGGCGGAGGCGAAATGATGCCTGACGTGTCGGGAGCGGGAATGCCATGTTCGGAAAACAGCGTCTCGACGACCTCCACCGCCGTCTTGTCCATCCAGATACGGCAATCCGAGCGGCGCGACAGAAGCCACATTTGCGGGCGGATGGTCAGCGCATAGGAGCGCATGCCGCGTGTGATCGGCGGGCCTTCATGCAGCTCCGTCACCAGGCCGTTGAAGGGGCGGCGAACACCGCTGCCCTCTTCCCCATCTCCCTGGCTTATCTCGACCGACACATCGACAAGCCGCCCGATCAGCTCTTCGGGCTTGACCGCTTCCTTCTTGGCACGCACCGTCAGACGAATGTCGAAGAGCTGCGATACGCCCTCGTCAACCGCAAGTCGTTCCGGCAGAAGCTGATCTTCCCCTAACGGAGACTTGACCTTGAGCACACGGCTCGCCTGAATGAAATCGGAAAAAGAAGTCTGATCATTCATGGCAAACCTCGATGGAAGATCGGAAAAATATCAATCAACTGCCAAAATCTCGACAGAATGCAATCAAACATTGTGGCGAAACCATGGATTCACCATGAATTCCGCAACCTGGATATGCCAAAATTCCATCGATGAAATCTGACAGAAGGGGGTGGACGTGCCGGTTGGAGCAAGGCCGAAACAGACAAAACACGACGCCGACCACTATGGCTTGCGTCGAGAAGAAGCCGCCGGGGCACACCGCGGTGCTGGCTGGTGGGTCAGCCTAAGGCGGCGCGGCCACAGGATCGTCAGGCTGTTCAAGGACAGTGTCTACGGTTCGGGCGATGCCGCCTATCGTCAGGCACGCGCCTACCGCGATGCCATTATCCTTGCAATTCCGCCTGCCACCAATCACGAGCAGGCCGTACTTCTGCGTAAGAACAATCGGAGCGGAATTTCCGGCGTGAGGCGCGTTGATGCGGCTGACGGGGATGTCTGGCAGGCAACGCTGATGACCAGTGAGGGGCAAAAAAGAGAAAACTTCTCCATCGCCAAATTCGGTGAGGAAGCGGCAAAGTCGATGGCGATCACGCAACGCCGCAAATGGCTGAAGGCACTACCCGTTACTCATCTCGCATACGCGCATCACGCTGCCGAGGTGGCACGCGCGCAGTTTGGCGACGAGCTTGCGCCGGCGGACGATGTTTTGCCCAAGGAGCGCCTGGACGATGCCGACATCGAGGCGCGCGTCAAAGCCATTAACGACCAATTTGATGCGTCTCGCCCGAAGCGACTGCGGGTCCGGGTCAAAAGTTACATGAAGGACAGGGTGTCCATCGCTGTTTCCGATGCGGGAAGCCCGGCACGGAAAAAGCTCATGCACCTCAATACGAGAGGCGGGGCCGGGGTCGAAATCATCGAAGCCATCAAAGATGTCATGAAAGAAGCGGTCGCGACCGTCTACGATCAAAATATCTGGCTTTGGTTCAGCTCGGAGCATGTAAACGAACTGCTCGACCCGCAGACCTTTGATATCGACCAAGGTTTCAACGTCCTGGTTATTGTGCCCGAGGAGCGGTTACGATCACATGCGGAACAACGAACGGAAGCGATCGATTATGCGCGGCACGAAGAGCAAACCATATAGATGCAAAATCCAAAAGCAGCACTGGCGGCCCACTGTCATGGCATCGTTTGCTCTTCCGCTCCTGATATCAGTCTCGATGGCAGCGGAACCCTCCGATCACGACAAGGCCAGATTACAGAAAGCCGTCCTCGGCTGCTTTATGGTTCCTGCCGGCGCGACAACCTCCGCCATCATCGAAGCACATTTCGAAGATGGGAAACTGAAAGGCGTGCCGAAAGTCGTGTCGAAAGGAGATGGGCCACTCAATAAGGCATTCGCACAAGCGGGTGTTCGTGCGATCCTGAAATGCGAAGCAAAGATCGCCGTCCTTCCAATCGATGGCGACGTACGCTTCAACTTCACGGCTGAGACAGCAGGGACAGGCGTAGCCCCTGATACCCCGAAAGAGGTCGCGCCAAAGAAACTTTCCCCCGGGCAACAGCCGGCCCACGAGAAGGAAGCGAAAAAGATCGAAAACTTCCTGAACGAACGCCGAATATCGGATTGAAGGCAAATTCCGATTGGTTTGTCAGATGTTTTCTACATCGACAGGAGACCAGCTCATGGCAAATGAACGAGCCAGCATCGAAGAAATACGCGGGTTTTACGCGCGGTTGATGGTAGAAGCGAGCAGGTCGTCCGACCCGCGGCTCGAAAGGGCTTTCGAGGTCGTCCCCCGCGAAGCTTTCTTCCCGCCTGGTCCCTGGAAAGTCATGATCAACCTCCGGTATTTCGATACGCCGAGTGCTGATCCCGTTTACCTCTACCATAACGTCCTGGTGGCGCTTGATGCAGACAAAGGAATCAACAACGGGGAGCCTTCGCTTCATGCGGCCTGGCTCGGAGCAGTTGCACCGCAACGCGGAGAAGCGGTCACGCATATCGGTGCGGGAACGGGATACTACTCAGCGATCCTGTCGATGCTCGTGTTGCCAACAGGTACAGTAACAGCCTTCGAAATCGACAAGAGCTTGGCTGAAAAAGCTCGAGTTAATCTTGAACCCTTCGAGGGAGTAAGCGTGATCAACGCTGACGCGACTCAAAAGCGGCTCCCTAAATCCGATGTGATCTATGTGAATGCTGGAGCGGCAGCACCTCCAATTGACTGGCTACGAGCACTCAAGCCCGGCGGTCGGATGATCTTTCCGTGGCGACCGAGCGAGGAAGTTGCCCTGACGCTGCTGGTTCGGGCCGACAGCGGCGGCTTCAGTGCCAAACCGTTGATGCCGGCATGGTTTATTCCATGCGTGGGCGCTTCAAGAGAGGTTGCTCCTTCCAGAGTGCCGGCCAATTTCGACGAGGCGCGGACTATACGGTCTATCTGGAGAAAGGCTGACCGCTTCCCCGACCAAAGTGCAATTGCCATCTATCCGGACGTCTGGTTTTCCTCAGAACCCACAGCAATTGAGTCAGGCAAGTGACACGCGCGACACCTTTTCCGTCTATTTTTCTGCTCGGTAACGACGTAAAATACGCTTCGGCTGTTCCCATTATCTCATCGACTTGAGTTGATATTGATGACGGCGGATGAACCTACCTGAACAAAAGAATACTCGACCGCACCTCGTTTCCACCAGGCTGTCGTACTTTCGATCGCGTCATTCTTGTCCAGATTATCCGGTGTACCAAGCCTCTCCGATAACGCATCCAGGAAACCGGCAGGCCTTGGCGTGGAATATGCGCATGCTTTGTGTCCGTTCGGACCAGCAGCAAGCCAAAAAGACAATGACTCGGCTCCGCCTGCCTTCTCTTGCCGCCAGCCCACAACGTCCACCGAGCCGCCATTATGGGCGACGAAGCTACGACGCCACTCCTCTGTTTCCGCATCGGTCAGCCGCGGCCAGCCAAGTTCGTCACCCTTGGTCATCGCGGTCTGCACGGTGGGCGCTTCACAGATAGTGAGAAGACGCTCCGCCGTCATGTCCGCCGGCATCGCCGTGGCCACCCCGAAACTCAAAAATGCAGCGCAGAAGCTGCCAATGGTCGATATCTCAAGATACCGAAGCGGACTTGCTCGCTCTGCGCTCCTCATTTTCTTCTCCGGTTCATCATCGTCCATGGGATCAGACCGCCGCGTCCGAAAGTAAACGTTGCGGGATGGATGCAGCCAGTTGAGGATCATGCCCCGGCGTTCACACCGGGCGCAACAGGCTTCCTGTCGTTCGCAAACGCTCTTCCAGCAATTCCATAAGCTGCTCCTCGCGAATACGACCCTGCCCCAAGCCGAGCTTCATTGCCAACTCGCGCCAACCATATGTCGGCCGGACCTGGGGTGCACCATAGGCATCAGCGAACCATGCAAGAGCGACTGCATACCCGTATCCGTATTCCATCTCGACCGAGCCGCCGACAGATACCCAGATATCGGCACCGATAAAAATCGGCGTCCTGAAATCGCCACCGACAACCATCGACGAGTCTTCCCTGGACGCAAAAACCCAGTCCCTGACGACGGCATCTCCAGTGACGAAGATAATGCTGGCCCAGTCATTGTCGATACTGCCGCAGTTCAGATCGCCAAAGACAACGAGGGTAACATGCCCATCGCCCCCTTCGATGCATGTTGAGACTTTGCCGCTGACATGCAGGTTTCCGTCGATGACAGTGATCCATGAAGACGGGACGAAATCCCCGTCAATCGCGAGATCGCCGCGATGAATGCACGCGTCCGCGGTTTCGTTTTGGGGTCCTCCGGACACCAGCTGAAACCTCGACAGGGCCTCGGCCACGGCGGGGTCAGGAAGCTTCCTCGACCTCTGGATCACAAATTCCTGCCACTCTGCTGACGTTACGCTGTTCAAGGGCAGCCACTCTCCTCTTTTCGCCGGATATGCCTGAACGGCAACATGCCACTGGCTTTGACCGAAGCGGACCCTAAAAGGCTGATGTAAACATGTCCAGCAGGGGTGGTTTGCGCATGAACGGCTTCCTGGAGTACCTCTGGGGAAGCGGGCTGTTCGGACGGGAAACAATGATTGAAAGACTTCTACCAGTTTTGCGCCTGTTGTCGGTCGTCATCGCGCTGCTTTGCCCGGCGGATATGCCCGCTTTTGCGGAATCTCGTTACGTCACCGCCGGTACAACGGAACAGCCTGCCGATTTGGGTAAGGTCGAAGGCGTCCTGACCTTCAGGGGACGAACCGGCGAAGGGCCAATGAAGGACGCCTGGTTCGCCTTCACGTTGCCGAACGCTACCCGAGTCAGGATCGCGGCAGACCAACCAGACGTCACATTCGACCTGCGCGTGGTTGGCAGTCTCGGCGTCGATGGCCTTTTGATCAGTACTGCCTTCTCGCATGAACCCAGCATCGAATACGAAGTGAATGCGGGGACGTATCTGTTGCGTACCTATACGGACAACCCCTCAAGCTACACCATCACCATAGAGGCAAACTGACATAGGCACAGATAAGAGCGTTGACCTGACGATTTTATCTCTGTCAAAACGTCGATCATCGCGGTCTGTACGATGGTGCTTCGCAGATATTGAGAAGGCACTCCGGCGTCATGTCCGCTGACATCGCCGTGGCCACTCCGAAAACCAAAAATGCAGAGCAAAAGCTGCCGATGGTCGATACCCCACGGTACCGAAGCGGGCTTGTACGCTCTGCGTTCCTCATTTTCTTCTCCGGTTCGTCATACCGCTACGTGCGGGTGTTGCTATCCAGCTTAGACTATGACCAGCAATCGCAGGACGAGCACCGTGCTCTGCTAAAGCCTTGCAGAGATCGGGATATCGACGCTGCGAGTGCAATTTTGCAGCGTCATTTGCTTGAGGGAAGTCGCAAGCTCAGCGCGGCCGCTCAGTCGAGCTAAGGCGGTTCGCCGGTTCAGCGTTCGGCCATGCCTTGAACTGCCACGGACGGGGCCGACGACAGCTTCTTATCGAGACGAGCGAAATTACTTTGTTTTCGGATCCGCTGTCGTTGAGACGGGTGGCAGGGACGTTCGCCTTGATGGGATCAAAACCACCGACGCTGTTATTACAAACTCCCTCAGCACGAGATCGGCAGGCTAAGCAAGAGCTTGGTTTAACGTCACGGTTGCTTTAGAGGCAGTAAGCAGCCTGCCAATTCTCTGGGCCCATTGTAAATGGCTGCCGCCCAAACAGGTACGACCCACAATCAAGATTTCCGCCCCACGAACTGGGTCTGCAGTGGGTGGGACTGTTTCCCTAACAATGAGATTGGCAGACTGCTTCAATGTTGTTCGGTCCTGGCTAAGCGTCAGGTTCCCTGAGGTCGCCGATCAACGTCGGCACCAGTTCGCCGACGGTCGGATGGATCGGTACGGCCCATCTAAGTTTTTCGGTCGTGGCTTCCATGTTCATGGCATCGAGAACGCCATAGACCGCCTCGTCACCCCCCACCCCGAGAAAGGCGGCACCGAGTACCTGGTCGGTGTCGGCATCGGCCACGAGTTTGAGGAGGCCGAGCGTCTCGCCCTTCTCGACGGCGCGGCCGACGCGGCTCATGGGACGGGTCGAGACCTTGATCCGGTGGCCGGCCTCTTTCGCCTGGCGCTCTGTCATGCCAACACGCCCGAGCGGTGGATCGATGTAGAGGCCATAGCCGAGGATGCGGTCGGTCACCTTGCGGTCGCCGCCGTCGAGGAGGTTCGCCGCCGCGATCTCGAAATCATTGTAGGATGTGTGGGTGAAGGCCCCTCGCCCATTGCAGTCGCCAAGTGCCCAGACACCGTCGGCAGTCGTCTGCAGACGCTCATCGACGGTGATGAAGCCGCGCCGATCGGTCTCGACGCCTGCGAGATCGAGCCCGAGATCGTCGGTATTCGGCTGACGTCCGACGGCGACCAGGACATGGCTGCCACGAACTTCGCCCTGATCAGTCCGCACGACCACGTCTGCGCCGTCTCTGGCAATGGATAGCAGATTGTGGCCCCGAAGAATCTGGATGCCATCCTTTGTCAGTACATCCGCGATGGCTTGCGAGATATCCGTGTCCTCCCGAGCCGCCAGGTGCTGCCCGCGCTCGATGACAGTGACCTCCGCGCCGAAGCGCCGATACATCTGGGCGAATTCCAATCCAATATAACTGCCACCGAGAATGACCAGATGCTTCGGCAATTCCTCAAGCGCGATCATCGACGTGCTCGTGAGATAAGGCACGTCGGCGAGGCCCGGAACATCGGGGATATGCGGCCGCGCGCCCACATTGATGAAAATCTGCGGGGCGGTGTAGCGCTTCCCTTCCACGGATACCGCCTTCGCGGCGACGAATTTGGCGTGGCCATAGACCACATCCATCGTCTCGAGACTGTCGAACCAAGCCGCCAGACCGCTTCTCGCGTCTAGGGTCACCTTCCTGGCGCGGGCTGCCACGGCCGACATGTCCACGATGGGCTCGCCATCAATCTTGACGCCGAATTCCGATGCACGCCGGGCGACCTCGGCGGTCTTGGCACTGGCGACCAGGGCCTTTGTCGGCATGCATCCGGCATTTACGCAGGTTCCGCCAAGAAACTTCCGTTCGATCAGGACTACCTTGCGGCCCATCGCGGCCATGCGGGCGGCGAGGAACGGTCCGGCCTGTCCTGCTCCAATGAAGATCGCGTCGTACTCCCTCATGACACGGCCGTCGCGGCGAGCAGTGCAAGTGCAATGGCGACCGCATCTTCGATGAGGGCGGCGGGGAGATCACGGCCGAACCGGTTGGCGAGATAGCCGCGACCAGCCGCACCGCCAAATGTTCCGATCACAGCGCCGACGACACCCGCGAGGAGCCCAACAACCACCATGCCCTCAGTTGCGGCGATCGTCGCACCGCTGAGAGCGCCCGCCGCGATACGTGCTCCGAACTGCATGGGCACTTTGCGTGAAGGCGTGCTGGGAAGCTGGTCGGTGATGAGTTCGATGATGGCAAGCACGGTAAAAATCGCCACGGCCCAGATCGACCCCATGAAGGAGAGACTGCTTTGTGAAATATCGAACCATCCGAGATAGGCACTCCAGGCAACTACGGCGGGAGCGGTCATGGCGCGTAGACCGGCAACGAATCCTATGAGAATTGTGAAAAGAATGAGCATGCGGGTCCCCAGAAAGTTGCGCAAATCAAGAACGTGCCGCGGCGCCTAATGGGCAGAGATATAGCGGGGCTACCGTACACGTCCGGAGGCATCACTCCGGAGGAAGGCTGTCAGCGTTGATCATGCCCCTATTGATCCACATGCCGTGTCCTAGGCCCGGTAAGTCTTAAGCGTACCATTCCCGAGCAGTTCGGTCGATAGCGGTGCGGAATCGACGCAGAGAACGAGATCACACGGCCCCCAGCTTACAAAGGGTCAGCGCTCAGTTGAGCTCCATGTTCGCTCTCAATGCATTTTGGGGACCAGCAATAACCAGCCCCGTTAGTGGTTTGCATGACCAATGGAGTACAACATAAGCGACTTCGACCTTTATTATTGGCCAGTTCCGTTTCGAGGTCTCTTCATTCGCGGAACTCTGGCCCATTGTGGGAGTTCCTGGGATGAACACGATGTCGATGCGGTTGAAGGCATTATGGATTTCGGGGTGGAAAAGCAGCCGGTCGCTTTCAAGGGGCCACCCGTTCTGATTGACCGTGAGCGCAATTTCGCAATCTCTCAGATGCTGGTGATCGTCATCTAATCATTCCGAAAGGTAGCTGGTTGACTTATGCCGGCGAGGCGCCATCGCTTTGTCTGTTGTGCAGCCGGTCCGGATTCTGAAAAGACTCAAACTGACGCCCCTGCTATTCCACAATCGTTGTAGATGAGCCGAACAAGCCACGGAGATTCGGCACGAATATTCCGGCTTGCCTCAACTGTCACAAAAAAGATGATAGCAACGCTGCTATTCTGCGCCTTTCCGGCCAGCCAAGCGCCTCTCTGGTAAATCAGCTTCGCCTTTTCAGTAAGAAGCGGCGTGGCGGTGGTCCCCCTACCACTGATCATGAAGTGGACCGTCGAACATTTGAATGAAGAAGACATCGAACCGATGGCCGCTTAAGGCCAGAGGGCTTGGTCCTGCCATGGAAGCATTGACGGCCTGGTGGAACAAATGCGGAAAGAGCACCCCCAAAAGGTGAGTCGGGGACGCAAGCCGACGCCGAAGATCTGAATGGAGTGGTGTGAAACCGCGGCCTCAAATGCAGTCCTGCTGCGGCCATCGCTGCAAGGCTTCACATCCGGCCGGCGTCAGGCCATACACTCCTCGATCGAGCCGCTCAAACCAGCCATAAACATTCGCAAGCAGGATCTTCCCTGCATCCGGAATGCTGGACCTGACCTGACGCACACGCATCGGCCCTGACGACAGCGCCAAAGCGCAGCCAAGCGCCTGCTGGCGATACGCGGTCATGATCGGCGCGCGGGTGCTTCCGCCTGCTGTTGGATCGCCGCGTCGTTTCCGGTGTTCACGCATGAGCCGCGACCGCCGTTTCGGATTGGTTCGCGGCATCGGCGATATCGAACCAACGATCATGCTGACCTCGCCGGTATCGGCGATACCGAGCATGCCGATCCCGAGCCTGCGGCAAAGGTCGCGGTAACGCCTGTCGGCCTCGCGGCCTTTACCCCTGGCCGAGACCCGAGCCGCGATCCAGACTTCATCGGCGATAGCCGCGCGATCAACGGCCTGCAAAATGAGTTCCAGATTGAAACTCAGTTTCAGCTCGCAAATCACGACAACCGGCGGATCGCCATCGCTCAAACCGACAAGGTCGCAACCGCCAACTTCGCCCTTGACGGTGTAACCCGCCTTTTCAAGAAAGCCTTTGATGGGCAGATAAAGCGATGTTTCCATGTGCCTGCAGGTTCAAATGAGTATCCGCCCCCAGATACATCGATACCCCCACACAGGACAACCTTCATGGCCGTCGCCACGCGGCTTCGGATCGTCCGCAGCAAGATAGTCGTCGAGCGACCTGATGGGATTGTTATAATCTCACTATTCGGTGAACGCTTCCTCCCGTTTGCGGCTGATGCTCGGCGACAGTACCAGCGCCAGCACCGCAACCGCAAAGATCAACAGCGACAGGCTAAGCGGGCTGCGCAGAAAGATCGTCGGATCGCCCTGGCTGATCAGCATCGCACGGCGCAGATTTTCCTCCAGCATCGGCCCCAAAATGAAGCCGAGCAGCAAAGGCGCCGGTTCGAAACGCATCTTGCTCAATGCAAAACCGACAATGCTGAAACCTGCCATGACGAAGACATCAAAAACGCTGTTGTTGATGCTGTAAGCGCCGATGCAGCAGAAGCCAATGATCGCCGGAAATAAAAGGTGGTAAGGCACGGTCAGCATCCGGACCCAAAGCCCGATCAGCGGCAGGTTCAGAATGACGAGCATGAGATTACCCGACCACATGGAGACGATCATGCCCCAGAACAGGCTCGGCTCCTCGGAGATCACATTCGGGCCGGGCGTGATGCCCTGGATTATCATCGCACCGACCATCAACGCCATGACCGGGTTTCCGGGAATGCCGAGGGTGAGCATGGGAATGAACGATGTTTGCGCGCCGGCATTGTTGGCGGCTTCAGGGGCAGCAACCCCTTCGATCGCACCCTTGCCGAACTCGACCCGGTTGGGAGAAACCCGTTTTTCCACAGCATAGGCGGCGAAGGAGGCCAGCATAGCCCCACCGCCCGGCAGAACACCGAGGAAGGACCCAAGTGCGGTGCCACGCAAAACGGGCGCACAAATTCGCCGGAAATCGTCTTTCGTCAGCATCAGTCCCGTCACACGCTTGACGCCAACCGAACGCTCCTGCTCGTTTTCCAGATTGCGCAGGATTTCACAAATACCGAATATGCCCATGCTGACGGCAACGAAATTCAATCCATCATAGAGTTCGGGAATATCGAAGACATAGCGTGGTGTACCACTTTCGACATCCGTGCCGACAGTGCCAAGCAGCAGGCCGAAGACGATCATGGCGAAGGCCTTGAGCAGCGAACCGCTTGCCAGCGCGACGGAGGCGACAAGCCCCAGAACCATAAGGGAGAAATATTCGGCTGGCCCGAAGTTGAGCGCGACTGCGGCAAGTGGCGGCGCGGCAACCGCAAGCAGGATGGTCGCCACCGTGCCGGCAAAGAAGGAGCCGAGGGCTGCGGTTGCGAGCGCTGCCCCCGCGCGGCCGTTGCGCGCCATCTGGTAACCGTCGATCACGGTGACGACCGAAGAGCTTTCCCCTGGCAGATTGATGAGAATGGCCGTTGTCGAGCCACCATATTGCGCGCCATAAAAGATACCAGCCAGCATGATGAGGGCGGATTCCGGCGGCAAGCCGAAGGTGATCGGCAAGAGCATCGCGATCGTGGCCGTCGGCCCAAGCCCCGGCAACACCCCGATCGCAGTTCCCAGAAGACAGCCGATGAAGCCGTAAAGCAGGTTCATCGGCAGGAAAGCGGTGGATGCGCCGAGCCAGAGGTTAGAGAAGATGTCCATAAGTAATCCAATCCGGTTTCGGGGCTGACTGGCGAGCCCTAGAAAAAGTCACCGATGAAGGGGATCCACGGTCCGAAAGCCTGGAGAGGGAGCGCGAGGAGCTTGGTGAAAAGCAGGGCGGAGCAGCCCGCCAGGAACAGGCCCAACAGGATGGAATGACGCCAGTTGACATAACGACTGGCCGCCGATGCCCCGACAATGAGCAGGAACATCGTGGGTGCAAGGCCAAGCCCCGCCAGCACGAGACCGAAGCCGACGGGAGCGAGGATCACCAGAAAATAGGCCTTCCAGTTCCAGGTTTCGGTCTCACCTTCCTCAGCGCCTACCATCAGCGACTGGATGAGGATGAACGCGCCAAGCGTCATCAAGATCAGGCTGAGCATGGTCGGGAAATAACCGGGGCCCATCTGGAACGAGTTCCCGACCTCCAGATTGCGACCGAACCAGATGAATAACAGGCCGGCAAAAATCATCGTCACGCCGCCGGCGAAGTCGCGACCGTTTTTTATCTTCAGCATGGCACTATACTCGCTGTGGAAATGTGCCGGCCGGAATGACATCGAAGGAAATCATACCGGCCGGCAGCCTGCATCACTGCGGCGGGACGTTCGCGGCCTTGATGACCTCGGCCCACTTCGTCGTTTCCTTGTCGATGAACGCCTGGAATTCGACCGACGTATTGCCGACCGGCGTCACACCCATTGCTTCGAGTTTCGCTTTTATCGCCGGATCCGCGATGATCTCCTGGACTTCCTTGCTGAGCTTTTCGACGATTTCCGGCGGGGTGCCGGGAGGCGCAAACAGGCCATGCCAGGAGGTCGCCTCGAAACCGGGAATGACGCTTGCCATGGTCGGCACGTCGGGCAGCAAGCTGGCTTTTTCCAGGCTGGTGACGGCGAGCGCCTTGACCTTGCCGGCCTTCACCTGCTGGGCAGCGGTCGGAATATTATCGAACATCATGTCCACATGGCCACCAACAACGTCGAGAATGGCCTGGCTGCTGCCTTTGTAAGGCACATGCGTGATCTTGAGATCGGCCTTGGTGGCCAGAAGCTCGCCCGCAAGATGGATGGACGTCCCGACGCCGGAAGAGGCGTAAGTGTGCTTGCCCGGCTCCGCCTTCAGGAAGGCGATCAACTCCTTGACGGAATTCGCCTTTATCTTATCGGGATTGACAACCAGCACGTTCGGCAGGCTTGCAATCAGCGAAATCGGCGCAAATCCCTTTTCCTTGTCATAAGGCAGGGTCTTGTAGAGCGTCTGGTTGATCGCGTTGGAACTGACCGTTCCCATACCGATCGTATAGCCATCAGGCTTTGACCGCGCGAGGTCGCCAAGGCCGATATTGCCGCCGGCACCGGGCTTGTTTTCAACGATGAAACGTTGTCCCAGCCTCTTGTCCAATTCTTCAGCCACAAGGCGGCCGAATGTATCCGTATTGCCGCCTGCGGCAAAAGGAACAATGACGGTCACCGTCTTGGACGGATAGTCTTCGGCAAAACTGGACTGGAGACCGATTGCGGATATTGCGGCTGTGACAGCCGCAAACGTCATGAAACGCTTGAGGTTCATAGTAATTCCTCCACTTTTCTGGCTTCCCGCCAGCACTGCTCACCACCCTTCGAAACCCTCCTCCCGAAGAAATGGAAGCGCTTTCATTTTAGCCCCAAAAATCTCTTCCGCAACCGCAGACGGTGTTTTTTTAATCATTAAGTTTCAACATATTAACTTGAATCACCACAATACTTTAGACGAACATCTTGATTAAGCTCAAAATGAAAGCGTAAATCATTTTGAGGGGAATGAAAAATGGCCGACCACGAGAAAAGCAGTTATATCGCACCAGGCGGGCCGGTCACGCTCGCCGACATTGCAAAGCTCGCGGGCGTTTCGCCGGTCACGGTTTCCCGGGCGATCAATACTCCCGCTCTGGTCAAGCCCCGCACGCTGGAGGTGATTGAGCGGGTGATCGCAAAAACGGGTTATGTGCCTAATCTGTTGGCTGGCGGCCTTGCTTCCCGGCGCACCCGGCTGATCGCTGCGATCGTCCCAACCGTTTCCAGCACGATCTTTGCCGAGACTATCGAGGGGCTTAACGCTGAACTCGTCGCCGCCGGCTATCAACTGCTGCTTGGCCTTTCCGGTTATGACAATGCCCGCGAGCTGGAACTGACACGCGCGATTTTGGCACGCCGTCCCGATGGCATCGTCCTCACCGGCATCACGCATCTTAAAGGGACACGCGCCATGTTGACAGGCGCGGGCCTGCCGATTGTCGAGATATGGGATTCGACCCCCTCACCGCTCGACACTGCGGTCGGCTTCTCGCATGCGGCGGTTGGCGCTCTGGCGGCCGAGCATCTGCTGGTCAAGGGCTACGACCGCTATGCCCAGATCGGTGCCAACGATCCCCGCGCCGTTCAGCGCCGCGACGGTTTCGTCGGTCGCCTCAGAGGGGTCGCGGATGTCGAGTTACCAGCGCTGGAAATGAATTCACCCTCTACCTTTCGGGACGGAAGATTGGCGATGGCGCAGCTTCTGGACAGTGGGCAGGGCACGCTCGGCGTATTCTGTTCATCGGACGTCGTCGCCCACGGCGCCCTAGCGGAAGCAAATGCACGCGGCTGCAGCATACCCGATCAGCTCGCCGTTATCGGTTTCGGCGATTTTGACTTTGCTCCCTACACACACCCGCCATTGACAACGATCCGTATCGATCGCCGTGACATCGGCACCAAGGCAGCGCGCTCCATTCTCAGAAAGATAGAAGGCGACGGGAATGTGGAGGCCATGATCAATATCGATTTCCACATCGTTGCCCGCGGCACCGCCTGACGCAGCGCGCTTACGGCCGCTTGCCAAATTCCGCCGTGGCCCGCGTCCAGTGATCGGCCTGTTCCGAAAGCGTAATGCCAAGACCTGGCCGGCTTGGCACCAGCATGCGGCCATCCCTGATCTCCAGCCGCTCGTTGAAAAGCGGATCGAGCCAGTCGAAATGCTCCACCCAAGGCTCAAGCTCGTAGGCGGCCGCCAGATGGAGGTGGATTTCCATGGCGAAATGGGGCGCAAGCTGCAGCTTCCTGGACTCTGCCAGCGCGCAGATTTTCAGGAATTGCGTGATGCCCCCAACGCGCGGCGCATCGGGCTGGATGAAATCGACGGATTTATTCTCAATCAACGAGATATGCTCCAGAACGCTCGCCAGCATTTCGCCGGTTGCGATCGGTGTATCGAGCGTTGCGGCGAGCGCCGCATGGCCTTCGACATCATAGGCATCGAGCGGCTCTTCGATCCATGTCAGATTATAGGGCTCCATGAGACGGCCGAAACGCATAGCGGTGGGGCGATCCCACTGCTGGTTCGCATCAACCATCATCGCCACCCTGCCGCCGAGGCGCTCATGCACCGCCGCGACGCGTTTGAGATCGACAGCCATATCGGGCTGACCGACCTTGATCTTGATCCCACCTATGCCCGCAGCAATCGAGCGCTCGACATTATCGAGAACTTCCTCAATCGGCGACGACAGGAAGCCACCTGATGTGTTATAGCATTGCACGGAATCGCGGTGGGCGCCGAGCAACTTGGCAAGCGGCAGGCCTGCACGTTTCGCCTTGAGGTCCCACAAGGCCACATCGAAGGCTGCTATCGCCTGGACGGCAAGCCCGCTGCGACCGACCGACGCTCCGGCCCAGCAAAGCTTGTTCCACAGCTTGCCAATGTCGTTCGGGTCTTCGCCGATAAGGACGCTCGCGATCTCCTTGGCGTGTTCATATTGACCCGGACCACCGGCACGCTTGGAATAGCTGAACCCAATGCCGCTATGGCCGTGCTTCGTCTCTATTTCCGCAAAGAGAAAAGCGACTTCGGTCAAAGGCCTCTGCCTGCCGGTCAAAACCTTTGCATCGCTTATCGGCGCCTTCAGCGGCAGGAAGATCGAGGAAAGCTTTATCCAGGCAATGCTGTCTGCGCCGAGGGCCTGTTGCCGGTGGCCGGTTTTTGCTGGCTGCGTATCCATCTTCGCCTCTCTGATTTTCACCCGCCGAGCGGCCCTCGTCTTGACTGATATCGCGGCAATCAATTTAAGTCCAAGTTGTTTTCTGTTGGATATTGATACCAGGATTGAATAGATGCTTGATTTGGGACAGGTCCGTTCATTTGTCGCCATCGCCGCCGAGCTGAATTTCAGCCGCGCGGCCCGGCGTTTGAATATGACCCAGCCTCCACTCAGCCGGCAGATCAAGCTGCTGGAGCAGGAACTCGACGTCACACTCTTCGAGAGAACCAGCCGCAGCGTCGTCCTGACGCCGGCAGGGGTAGCGTTTCTGGCGGAGGCCCGGAAACTGCTTGAACAGGGGGATGCAGCGGTAACCGCGACAAGAAGGGCAGCACGCGGGAGTGCGGGGGCAGTGAAAATCGCCTTTGTCGGCGCCAGCACCTATAGTTTCCTGCCGAGGTTCATCAGTCGGGCGCGTACTGCCGTACCTCAGGTCGAACTCGAACTGGTGCAGATGGAAACGGCCGAGCAGCTTCAAGCGATCAATGCCGGCGATATCGATCTCGGACTTTCCCGCCCGCTTACCGGCAATCATCATCTGGAAAGCCTGTGCGTTGCGCGCGAACCCATGATGCTCGCCATCCCTCGCGCGCATCCGCTTGCCGCAAAACGCCGACCTGCGCTGGATGCGCTCAATGGTGAGCCCTTCATCATGTTTTCCCCGCCTGCACGCTATCTGCACGACAAGCTGACCAGACTGATGGAGCAGAACGGTATTGCCCCCCGCGTCGTTCAAAGCATGACCCATTCTCAGGCCATCCTCTCACTGGTCAGCGCCGGCATCGGCCTGGCGCTAGTTCCGGCCGGCACCCAAAACGCCTGCTTCGATGATGTGATCTTTCGATCCTTGGATTTGCGAGAAGAATGTGTTGCAGAGCTTCACGCCATTTGGAGTCCCCACAACCGCAATCCTTTGCTGCCGGAAGTACGCAACATCGCTACCCTTGAGCATATTACGTTATGACCTTCATCTCCAGCAACAGGTTAAAATACATATCTTTTGAGGTATCGAGCTTGTTTCTCGAAGCCATTTCGCCTTGATATAATCTGAACGGCCGACCTCTGCATTTCGAAAACTCAATGAGGTTCCTGCCGAGCTCGCAGAAACAATTTCAAGGCGCCCCGCATGCCGGTCTTTAGGCACGCCATGGGTCTACGAGAACAACGCCTGTACCTTGGAAATCATGAATGTTGCGTGTGACAACCACTAGTCCATGCACGATCGCTGTCGCAGCAATGAGTGCATCTGCTTCATTGCGGCGATCCGGAATATGCAAGTGAGCACATCGCGTCGCAATTGCTTCATCGATAGAGATCATGCGCTCAGCGAACTCCGGTCGAACTCGGCTATCCATCCAGGTTCGTAAGCGAGAGCCCTGCTCGATGTCACGGCGCTGGATGCTGAGTATCCCGCGCTCAAGCTCTAAAATTGTTATGGCAGAAATATACAGATCACGAGAATCCTTGGCACCTAACCAAGTCGTCACGTTCAGATCAGCCTTACCGTCACCCACTTTACGGAGCTCGGAGACAACGTTTGTGTCGAGCAAGTATTTCAAGAGAGATCAACTTCGCGAGTTGCAATGACCGACCGAGACAGATCGAAATCGATATTCGACAATCCTGGCATTGAAAGCGCATCGACAAGATTGTGACGCTTACCTGTCAGACGCTCAAACTCACGGTACGTCATCAACACATGCGAAGGTCTGCCTCGATCGGTGATGACGACAGGCCCTGCCTCAGCAGCTTTTTTCGCTCTGCCAACATCGTGATTCAGTTCGCGGCTGGTCAAGTTAGTCGTAGCCATAGTCGCCTCCATGTAGGAACGTATCTACATATAACGCTTTCATTTTAATCTCGCAATCCCTTTCTTGCGCCGCGTGGCTGCCAGCCTTTTAAGCTCTTGAAGGGATAAGAACCGCCGGCCCGTAATCCGATTTGGCTAAGCTATTGTAAAATATAGCTATGGCGTAACGTTAGTCTATGTGACCGAACAGTGCGGCCGGCAAATGTCATGCGAATCCAACGTTGTGCGACACTTATTACCGGTACGAGATTACAGGTGTTTTTCATTTCGCGTAAGTCTGTCGCAAATGCTCAAACATTCGCGACATAATTCGCGCCAGCGGGGTTGCCATGCAAATTGCCGGCGGGCAAAAAGATCACGGCCATATTTGCCGGCATGACCCATTTTGAGCGGATGTTGATCCTGGACCGAGCATTATGAATAGAGCCGCCGCGAGAGCCAGAGGCGTCCGCTCTGGACTGCCAAATGCGCTTTCTGCGGCTTATCGGCGTAAGTCAATCTCTTGGGCGAAAACCATGCCCGACGCCGTACCGGCTCAGGTCATCGTTCTTCACTGGATAAGTCGTCAGAGGAAAATGTTGTTGCCGACGTCCATGAACGAGGCGAAGCCAAGATGACCTTCGAGATGAATTTTCACCAGATAATTGCCATCTTGAAGCTGTGCAGGAAACCGCCAGCTCGTTGACGGCAGGGGTGGTCGCGCTGGGCTTGCGGGATTTCGGTAGTCGACGCGCTTTGCCCCGTCAGACGACCAAACTTCGACATGGATATCGATGGGTGCGTAATCCTGGCGAGGGCTGAACTGTGCAACGACGCCATCACGCGCGATCGCGACTTTTTCGACGTAGACGAAACGCTTGTCGAATACGAGCAGGTCATCAGATACCAATACGCGGTCGCGCCACCCGTTGGCGTCAGGTCCGAGCATATGGAGGAGCGTCGATGCCTCTGCATCCGTCCTGCAGTAAATCCACTGCAAGGTTTGAGCCAATGACATCGGTGATGTCACCAAAACCTCTGCACAGCGGTGATCAATGATTGAGCGATCACCTGCGATATCGCCTTCATGATAGACCTTCTGGAAGGGTATCGACGAAAAATAGGCTTCGGTGTCACCCACGGAAGCAGACGCGAGCTGCATGTTCCGGTCGCTGAAGGACACACCATCCCGAAGAAGGACGCTCCGAGCGTCGAAAACGAACATGATCAGGATCGGGGCATGGGCATTCTCGCCGTGGCTGCACTCGCCAGGCTTGCGGATACCCTCGATATGCCATTGCGTCGGAGTTCGCGGCCGGAAGTAGATCCGACCGAACTCGTGTGCATGGTTGCGTGCGTCGATCACGCCAACGCCGGCGACATCCCTCACCCGTGCATTCTGGGCGTCGTTTCTCGACCGGAGATTCCCGTCTCTCAGGATTGCCACCGCATTTTCGATTGGCGCATGATGAAAAAGCCTTGCCGGCCACCGACCACGATAGGGTCGGTAGCTCGCCGCCAGAGTTGCCGACCAGGTGGTGATATGGCTGTCTACAAAAGCACCGCTTAGTGCCATTGCAGCGTCATCTGTTCGGTTAACTGGGCATCGGCAGGGGCCATGCTCGTTGCCGGCTGGGCCAGTTCTAGTGCCAGCTCGGATGCCGCGTCGCCGAAGCGCTGTATTTCAATGAGGCGGACGAATGGTAGCAGAGCGAGGAGCGATATCAGCGCGCTCCCACTTTCGAAGGCCGCCCAGCCGGCCTTCTCTTGAGTGAGAAAGCCCTTCTGGAGGGAAACCCAGATGCCCCAGAGGTCTTCTGCGTCGAACGCCCACTCGACATTGGACGTCGATAGCCGGAGTTCGGTCCCATCATACTCAGCGCTGAGCCGTTCGTGCGAGCTCAGGTCGATGAAATTCGGTCCGGCGAGCTCGATGGCACGCGGAAGCATAGACAGAAATTCGGTGTAGGAGGGTGCAGTATCGATCTGCCCTGCCAGAACAGATGGCACGTGCTCCAGGTGTTCAGGCAAGCCGATCTTCTTATCGAAGTCGTGGATAAAGATCTGGATTTTCAGGGGGGCTAGATAGTGCTCCATCACCGGCTGCACGTTATCCCAATTAAGACCTCCATTGCCGCAACCCAAACGCGGAAACGAGATTTCACGGATTCCGAGCTCGGAGAAGCCACTCACGAACTTCTGAAGGCCCTGCTCGATCCATTCGAGTTTCGACGGGTTGCGCCAATGATCCTTCGTCGGAAAGTTCAGAACCCATTGGGTGGATCCTTTCCAAAGCCACAGCTTTCCCGGCCGAAGGAGCTTTTGCTCGCAGATCCTGCGATATGCCGCATACATCTGCGGCTCGCGGTCCCGGAACTCCTTTGCGATCCCTTTGCCCATGACTCCAACGCAATTCACTGTGTTGACCAGTGTCTGGGCGGACGACTCGAGTAGGCTGGTTCGACGGTAGATCAACATAGTGTTTGCCGCATTCCTTCCAACATAGTCTCGCGAACATAGGTAGAACGAAAACGTGTTGATGTGAAGACCTAGGCGGTAATTGGCGTTGAAATCGAATAGGCGCCCTTCAACAGCTCGAGAGGATGAAACTCCTATTGTCCCTCCCAGCTCAAGTGGGTACCTGCTGATCGGTGACTTAACCTTACATGGATGAGGAGTTTTCACCTGGACGAGGAGGCCATGGAGGTAGGAATTCGCCTAATTCTAACCGACCAAGCACGATGAAGTGGAGGATCGAGCAAGAAGGTGCGATCTCACGATGGTAGCCAGGTCTTCAGCTGAGGGAAATCGCGTACGCTGTTCTCGACAACATGATCGTAGATTTTTCAATCATCGGAGTTATGGATAGCCTACCCGAGGTAATAGTTTTTCCCTGCATGTTTGGCAAAAATGATCACTCCCCGGCCAGCTTGCCATCGGCCTCACACTCTTCTTCCGGCTCACTCGTGATCGCATGCGCTAACTCAGCAATCGCTTCGTGCGTGATGATCGGGTCTGCTAAGGATCGAGAACCCGATTGACTGTACCCTCCAGTCCATTGCTGCCAGGGGCAAGCTTGCGCACCGGCGCCCTGAGACACTTGCCCTTACTATCCGCAGCCCTCGCCACTCGAGCAGGTCTGCGTGGGATATGCAGCTGCCATTCTACAAAAGAGCGCTTGTATTCAAGGAAGAGATTTATACCTTACTCAGGGTACGTGTATCGAGAGCAAATGCTGCATGTCGTTTAAGATTACCGGGCTGGATAAGCTCGAAAAGCAGTTGAAGGATGCCCAGCGGGCATTCCAGGCGCTGGACGGTGAGATTACCACAGTGCACTTCGATCCCAATGAGCCGGCGAGTATTTTTGCTGCCATTAGTCAGATGGAGAACGCCATCGACAACATTGCAGGCGGATATCGCAGCAATCCTTTTGTCCAGAACATGTCTGAACAACTCAAGGAAGCTTACTCAGAGCAGATCCATGAACGAGCCGCCCAGGCACGCACGGAAGCGAATTCAGAGGAATCCATAATGCCGACCGAGAAGGTACCAATCCTCCTTCGACAGATTGAAAATACCATCAACGATCTGAAATGGGCAGAATCCGGTTCGTTTGACCGGCATATCAAAAAGCTGTCTCGCATTCTGCATGACCCCGAGCTTGAACCCGTTTCGGCAGAGCTCACCGAAGGTCTTCACTTAGACGTCTGGCTTGCGGCCGGCGAAGACACACAGGGAGGTATGGTCGGATCCGCAACGCTTAATTGGCCAGAAGAACATGAGCAGGAATTGGGCATGACCATCCTACTGGTCGATAAGTTCGCGTCTGATGAAAACGCCGCGCTGAATTTCGCGCATACCTTCTATTATAATGGCAATAAATATACCGCCAACCTGCAGAACATGACAGCTCAAGTCCTGGTGCCATTCGCCCGAGACTATATCGACTTCGTCAAGCGGTCCCTGAATGTGGAGGAGGCTGTCAAGCTTCCGGTAAAAACCGGGCCGGCCCCCCGCAAGGTTTTCGTGGTTCATGGCCACGAAGACGGGGCCAGAGAAGCGGTCGCAAGGTTTCTTGAAAAACTGGGTTTCGAGGCGATCATTCTGATGGAACAAGCCAACCAAGGCCGCACCATCATCGAGAAGTTTGAAGCCCATGGCGATGTGGGTTTCGCCGTAGTTCTGCTTACACCGGATGACGAGGGTTATGCCAAAGGCAAGCCGCCGCAGCCCCGCGCCAGGCAGAACGTGATTTTTGAACTCGGCTACTTTGTGGGAAGGTTGGGGCGCAGCCGGATCATGGCCCTTATCCAGGGGGAACTGGAGATCCCTTCGGATTTTCAGGGCGTTGTGCACGAACCCTATTCGTCGGGTGGCGCATGGCGACAGGCTCTGAGTCGAGAGTTGAAGGCTGCCGGCTTCGATATCGATTGGAATCTGGTCATGAATCCATAAATCCGGGCCAGCGGTGCTGTTGGATGGGATGAACGACATTCACTAAAGAGCAGCTGGACGCCGTTTTGCCAATAAGACCCAAGCGCGCACGCCGTTTCGCCTGAAGCGGATCTAACGCATCAACATACCTCACGCTGATACGTCTAAGCCATAAGCCTTTTATGGGATCTGAACCTTCGGGCGTCGTTCGGCGGCTTAGTTGGATTACTTTTCCTAATCCGCGCAACTGCTTGCTCTCAAGAGCTGGCGGGGGCGCCAGTGGCGGACCGGGAGCGATGAGAGGTCTTGCTCAGCAACGCGGCCATTCGCACTCATGGCGCAAACGCAGCTGCCGAGCCGTTGTGGACAGTAGATCGATCGGTTGTCGCGATCGCTAAAGGTTAACCTCTTTGCTCGTCGCCACTGTGCTGCCGTTGCTTCGCATCCAACGTTAGATGGCAACTAGATCCGCGAGCTTTGTAGCGATTTCGGCCATGCTGTCTTCCGCCGTGTTGAGCCCGTTGCGCGACGCGAGCATGGGACTTTCCTCGTTTAGTTCAGCGAACGTGGTGCCGTGAATGACTGGAACTAATTTACCCCCATGAAGCAGCACCGAAAGTTCCTTGTCGGCGATGCTACGGCCGTGAATTCGTTTAAGAAAGTTTGGCGTCACCAAAACGATCCCAACTCGTGATTTTGCGAGCCCCCTGTCGATCTCTCGAAGGAATGGTTCACCGAGTGCGATATCTTTCTCGCTGAACCAGACCTTCACTCCGCGTGCCTCAAGCAGATCATGCAATTCCTTTGCAGCCCCCTGCCGATCGTCCCACGCATGACAGAGGAATACGTCCCGAAGGTCAGGCACGGTCGCCTGTCTCTCGATTTGCTCGCGTACGGGTTCCAGTTCCCGCACCTCTGCGGGTGTGTACCACACGGCGGAACTAGCTCGCGCCCACCTAGGTTTCGAGGTTTTGCCCGATACGCCCCCGACTCGGCTCCCGCTACCACTACCAGACGAGGAGTAAGAAGTCGGCGACGAGGGCCAGGAGCCGTAACCACCAAAGCGACTGCGGCCCCATCGACTACTACATGCCGGACAATTCGCTGCGCCGCCCCCTGTGTGGCCTCTTACTGGTGCAGTGCATTTAGCCATTGAAGGCCACTCCTCGGTTGATGTTAGGATTGCAACGCTCGTTTAGGACTAAGAACATGATTGTAGATCCTCGCTGACGTACATGGCCTTCACCATTTCGAAGGTCGATATTTCCCAATCAGCAGGCTCAAGCGAACGAAACTGCGCTTCATAGACAGCAGCCTCAGCCCGCCGCTCAAGGGCAAGCATCGTGTTGGCGAGGGTCGCGAAAACCCACTTTCTATCGGAACGCTCGTGGAAGGATGGATCCGAGACCATCATCGAGAGAATTTCCACGAGTGCCACACGAGTTTTCTTGGCGCTCATGCGATCAAATAGCTGCTCGTCCGGGTCGATTTGTTGCGCAGCTCTCAGATCGAAACACGTGGCGAGATTTTCACCATTGTAATAATCTCGCCTGACTTCAAATCCTCGACCATAAAAGCGCAACGCCTTGTCCAGGTGAACGGGGTTCTCCTGAATAAGCCAGAGCCGTTTGTAAATTGCCCCGGTTATGCCGAGCGTTTCAGGATCGTTTGACGCTTCCGGCTGCAAATGCTCGATGATCTCAAGGGCCCGCTGCAGGGCCTCGACTTCAGTCGGGAGCTTCGTCTTGTAGGTCGCAAGGGCATATTGCTGGCGGAAGGACGCTTCCTCTGGCTTAAGTTCGCAGGCGCGGGCAAAGTTTGCGGCGGCCGCCTGCATGTCGCTACGATCAAACGCATCGCGTCCGGCTCGCAGCACCGCGCTCAGCATTTCATGATTTTCCTCGGCCTCGTCGAGCAGTTCGGCATATTGTTCGTCTGATAGGCGAGGCCGCTGCAGGGTCGGAAGAAATGTATAGACAGGACTGTCCGGCGTTGTTGACGACATCGCCCTAACGATCAGTTCGGCAAGCGCATCGGTCGCGCGGATCGCCTCACGATTACCGATATCTTCGCCAAGATGTTTGTAATGGAAGGTGTTAATATGATTGAGATCGAAATGAAGTTTTCCTTGGTCCTCTTTGATGATCACCGTCGTATTCGGGCGTAGCGCGTGACGGACGCCCAGTTCGTAGACCGCATTTACATTTCCCGTCGAAATATCGGCGACCACGACATCCGCCCTCAGCAGCAAATCGTACATGGAGACGTCGATCACTCCGCTTCCGTTGATATCAACGGCACGGATCGGACGCAGACCTGCCTTTTCTGCAGCTGGCTTGATGATTGCATCGAACGTCGCGTCAAGATCGAGCGTACGTCCGCTTTCATAGTCGGTTTTCTTGCCGAATCCCATGACGACGAAGCAGACGGGGCGATGGTCAATGTCATTTTGAACTGCAGGCATAGCCGCTCCGTACTTTTATCCATACACTCGTTTTACGTGAAATAAGGTATAAATCCAGTCTCGTGCGCTCCGCTTTCCACCGGCTTATTTGTTATACTGCACCCCATCGCGGATTGACCCCGACTCATATTTTATCGGAAGTCGGAGCTTCGGCGACGGGTTGGGTGCGGATGAGGAAATACGAATGCATATTGCGGGTGGACTTTATCGCGAACTTTGCCTTCACCCGCACTGGGATGCTCTTCTCGGTTCGGGCGGGCGAGCTGCCCGCGCCCTTTCCCGATTATCGCCTGGCACCATCTTCAGCTGCTACTTCGAGCGCCCACACGATTTCGACACCGTCCTTTCTGCATTAGGGGTGAGTGGCTCGTGCGCCTTTCGTCCCGATCCGATTGCATTCGCTTATTTTCATCCGCTGTCGCGTCCGCACTTGCAGCCGGCGCGATCGGAGTTGCGAAAAATGCCTCCCCTGAAAATCGAGGGAAGGGCGGCTCTCCGGTTCGGCTTTCTCGAGGGCGATGCTATCGTGAATGCAGAAAAGGCTGTCTACGATCCCCAAACCACCGGCGAATTTCCTCCCTTTTTCAGCAACGGTTCGACTGCGAAACAACTGGCTCTCGTCTTGAATGAACAGGAGCTCCTGAGTGTTGCGAGGATTGACGACGTCGAGGTGGCCGCAGCTTCGATTCTTGAAAGTCATAGGGCAAGTTGCATCGTCGTCAAACGGGGTATCAAGGGTGTTGCCGTCTTCGAGCCGGGTTCCGCATCGCGTTTCATTCCGGCATTTCGGAGCACGCGTGTTTTCAAGATAGGTACAGGGGATGTCTTCAGCGCGGCCTTCGCCTATTACTGGGCGGAGCTTGGACACGATCCCTTCAACGCATCGCTTTCAGCATCGAAGCAGGTAGCCCGCTACTGCGACAATCCGCTTGTACCCCTTGCTCCGCTTGCGTCAAGTGCGCACGACGTCCGAGACGAGCGGCATCCGGTCTGCGAGCCTCGGACAGTCCTTCTGCTCGGCGCGATCAAGACTCTGGGACAACGCTATTCGATTGAGGAAGCGAGATATAGTCTGGTTGATCTCGGTCTCACTGTTATCTGCCCGGCGCTGGAAAATGTTGAACTGTCAAACGTTCAGGTTTCGACTGTCCTCCTGTTGGCCGACGGTATCGACGCTGACATGCTTTCAGTCGCACAGCGGCTGGTTGATAAGGGCGCCAGATGCGTGGCTCTCGCAGAAATGCCGCACTCCCTCGGCCAGCTTCGCTTTCTGACTAATTGTGAAACGACTGACGACTTCTCGACAGCGTTATACCTGGCTGGCTGGAACAATTGAACAGGTGGTAACATCAATTCAATACAACCCCTATTGCGTATCCATCCCGTTGTTACTACACCGTAAATGGGCCAGTTGCGATTCGGAGGGGGCGTGGCTGATATTTATTTGATCTATGCCAGAGAAGATCAGGCGCAAGTAAAAAAGCTATTCGAATTTCTTTCAATAACCTGGAGCGTGTGGTGGGATCAGATGATCCAACAACGCTTCGCTGCCGAGATTGAGGACGAGATCACGAGGGCGGGATGTGTGCTGGTCTTCTGGTCGAAGTTCTCGCGCCTGAAAGATACGGTCACTGACGAGGTTCGCTTGGCGCAGAAAGCGAACAGGCCGATCGTTTGCGTCACGCTGGACGGAAGCGAGGCTGCCTATGGGTTCGGCGGCTATTCGAACAGCGATCTCTCGGCATGGGATGAACGCCCCGATCACAGCGATCTCAGGATACTTGCCAACAGGATCAACACGATCGTTCCTGTTCGCGTAAAACCGCAGCGGCCAATCGCACTGCAACGGCGTCTGCCCCTCCCCACACTCTTTCTCTCAACCTCCTCCTTCGAGACCCGACTGAAGCCTAGCGAGGCGGTCAAGGCGCTGAATCTTGCCCGCTATCCCTCGTTGCTTGTTTCCGCATGGGATCTTGTCGACAGGCGAAAGCCCACCGCACTCAAATCAGCTCTGACGGAGTACCGTGAAAACGGCGGTTTCGTCCTTGTCGATTCCGGCAACTATGAGTCTTCACGTTTGACGAACAAGCGATGGAAACCGGTCGATCTAGTCGGTGCCCTGTCGGGCGCCTCCTACGACCGGATCTTCTGCTTCGATGATATGAAACCCGGCAGAAACCCTGCAAAGGCGGCCGCCTCTATCCTCTCCGCTGTTGAACGGGACCAGAAAGCGACCAAAGCCGAGGTTCTGCCGATCGTGCATGCTGCGAAGCGGAAAAACGGCGGTCACGATATCGACATGCTGATCGAGACTGTCTTTGCCGTTGCCCGGGAGCTGCAGCCAGAACTGATTGGCGTTGCCGAACGCGAGCTCGGCGCAGGGCTGTTTCAACGCTGCCGGACGATGATGTCGATCCGGGCAAAGCTGAGCGAGCTTCCCTTCTATCAACCCATCCATCTCCTCGGAACCGGCAATCCATGGAGTATCGCGGTCCTGACTGCAGCTGGCGCCGACACCTTTGACGGGCTCGAGTGGTGCCGGGTCGTCGCCGATATCGAAAACGACCGGCTCTATCATTTTCAGCACTATGATTTCTTCACCTATCAGACAGGCGTCGCCGATTCCGACGTTGCCCGTTCGGCGTTTGTTGACGACAAGGTCGATTTCGCGGGGAAAGCTGCGTTTCACAATATTGATTATTATACGAACTTCATGAAAGACCTTCGAGAGGCTGTCACAGACGACCGCCTCGAGGCCTTCGTCGCTGAACGGATCGGCAAGGCGCCGATACAACAGTTGAAGCGAGAGGTGGAAGGATTGTTCAAATGAGAGCTTTCTCGGCTGGGAGGATCACAGACGCCGTCTGCGCCATTTGTCCGGATATCGAAGAGCGGATCTCAAATAGTGCGGCCGAGCGGAATGAGAGACGCCTGTGGTGGGAGCTTTCCGCCTGTGTGCTCAGCAGCCAGGTTCCCTATCCGCTGGCATGCGAGGCTGCCTCGGCGATCGATACAGCTGGCCACCTTTTTGAGCCAGACTGCTTGCCCGACCTTTCCGACCGGCTGAGCGAGATATTACGGCGGCCGCTGACTGCGACCGGGCGAAGCTATCGCTTTCCGGGCGCGCGAGCGCGGCAGCTGGCGGCGACCAAGGAACGTGTCACTGACCGGTTCGGCACACTTAGCGCCCTGCTAACCAAGCTCGATGCTCCGGTTGCCACCCGCAACTGGCTCGTCAACTGCGCGCCAGGGCTCGGCCCGAAGCAGGCGAGCATGTTCCTCCGCAACAGCGGCTTCAGCTATGATCTAGCAATCCTGGACAGGCATGTCCTGAACTACATGGAACTCACTGGTCTGCGGGACGAAAACTCCAAGCCGATTGCAACAATGCGAGAGTACTGGCTCGGCGAGGAGAGTATGCGCGGCCATGCGCGCCAACTCGGCTTTCCCGTCGGCATTCTCGATTGGGCGATCTGGATCGTAATGCGGGTCGCGAGAACGGAAGAAGGGGCAAGAGCATGAGCATCGTTACACTCGTCTCGGGAGGGCTCGATTCGACCCTCGTTGCGAAACTCGCCCAGGAGGAAGGTCTTTCGATCCACCCGCTCTTCATCGACTATGGCCAACGGTCACGAGACCGCGAGCTCGCCGCCTGCCGAGGCATCATGAAGAGGCTCGGACTTCCCGAGCCGAAAGTCGCCGATCTGTCAGGGTATGGGGCATTGATCCGCTCGGGCTTGACCGACCGATCGCTGCACATCGTTGATGACGCCTTTACACCAGGCCGGAACATGCTGTTTCTGCTGACGGCTGCAGCCTACGCCTTTCAGAGGAATGCGGATGCGGTATCGATTGGGCTGCTTCACGAGGAAACCAGCCTCTTCCCCGACCAAACCTCCGCTTTTCTGCGGGACGCCGAGCAGATGATCGCGCGCTGCCTAGGCCGTTCGATCCGGGTGCTTGCTCCCCTTTCGCAATTTCACAAGATCGATGTCGTCGAGCTTGCACGCCAGAAAGGCATCGTCGGCACCTATTCCTGCCACGAGGGTGGTGACGAGGCATGCGGCGAATGCATTGCTTGCAATGAATTCAAGTTCGAGAGGGCATAGAGATGGGCGGTGGTGGTGGTGGTGATGGTAACTGGAACAGGCTGGGGGACGTGCGCTCCCTCGAAGAAAAGGCAAAGGCGGCGCTGGCAGGCGGAAAGCGTAACGTGTTCATCAGCTTTGCGACCGAAGACATGGCCGAGGTGAACTTACTGCGCGGCCAGGCCAAGAATGAGAACAGCGACATCGAATTCAACGACCATTCTGTTCGCGAACCCTACGACAGCGAGCGGGCTGACTATATCAAAAGCAAGATAACCGAGCGGATTAATCGCTGCTCTGTGACTGTGGTCTATGTTTCAGAAAGTACCGCGCAAAGCCGCTGGGTCCAATGGGAGGTCGAAAAGAGCCTATCGCTTGGTAAGAGGGTAGTCGCGACGCATGCAGGTGCGAGCCCGGCGAGCCCGGTACCGAAGTGGCTATCTCGGCCGGAGATCAAGGTGGTACCGTGGAGCAAGCTCTCTGGCGAGCTGAAGTAACCGTCGACAGAAGCAACGCAAGAGAAATCCGGGACCAAAGCCATGATGACCTATCCGACATTGTTCGAAAGCGCCGATGCGGCGTCCAACAGGAGTCAGTGGTGGTTTTTGGCGCTGGTCCGACTCGAATACGGCCTGCTGATCGTTACCGCCTTTTTCTCGCTTGGGTGGAGCGACACACGCGCATATTTTGCCGCTTATGCGATCGTTTTCGCTCTGTCGATGATCGTCATGGTCTATCGTTCAATGAAGAAGCCGGAGCGCACTTGGTATCAGGCCCGTGCTCTTTCGGAATCGGTCAAAACACTGAGCTGGCGATTTGCCATGCGGGCCGAACCTTTCGATGATGCCAAGTCAAGTGACGCACGACGCGATTTCCGCAATCTGCTGAGCGACGTCCTTAAGGCTAACCATTCGATCAGCGACGCACTAAGTGATCTGCAGTCCGATGGTGAACAGTTGCCAAGTGCCATGCAGGACATGCGGGAAAAAAAGTTGGAGGAGCGTCGCGCCTTCTATTTGCTCTATCGCATCGCCGATCAACGGGGATGGTATCAAAAGAAGGCCAAGACCAACAGCGCTGCCGCCCAATGGTGGGTTGCTATCTCATGTCTTGCGTACGGTTTCGGTCTGATCTTCATCCTAACGCGGATAGTTGATCCGACGTCCGTCAGCTGGCCAACCGAGCCATTGGTTGTCTTCGCCTCAGCCGCGATCGGATGGACGCAAATAAAAAAATTCAACGAACTGGCAGCCGCTTACACGCTTACAGCGCAGGAAATCGGCTTGGTGCAGAGCCTTATCGAGGATGCGGCGACCGCGGGAGAGTTTTCCGCCGCCGTTAACGAAGCCGAACTTGCCTTCTCACGCGAGCACACGCAATGGGCCGCCCGACAGCAGCAAGGAAATTAAGATGAGCTCGCACACCGACCCTTCTTACGTGATTTTCGACGGCGATAATGACGGCTGGGCTTACCGATTTATGCGCGGATGGAAGGCAAACGACCGGATCGATTTCAACTTTTTTGACGCCCACGATCTCGACACTATGACAAGCCGCGCTCATAGCGAAGCCTATGTAAAAAGCAATCTAAAAGAGCGGATGCGTCAATCGTCTGCTGTCATTGCACTAATCGGAGAGAAAACCAAAAATCTCTACCGGTTCGTTCGATGGGAATTGGAACTCGCTCTCGAACTCAGCCTTCCGATTGTCGCCGCAAACATCAACGAGAGCCGTCAACAGGACGCAAATTGCCCGCCGATCATCCGCGACCAGTGCGTTGTTCACGTGCCCTTTAAAATGAGGGCAATCCGCTTTGCGCTCGACAATTGGCCGGACGAATACCGGCGTATGAGCGCCACTGACAGGGGCGGGGGCGCCCGTCACTACGGTCCGCATATCTATGCCGAACTAGGGCTCTGAGCACGATTTCTAGTTTTGCGGCCAATTTTGCGGCCTAATTCTGGAGCACAATCATATGATCTCCCACGCCTACCTCCCCCTCCCTGTCGTTTCGCGCAAGCCGAGCTCACCGACGACATGTTACTAGGGGAGTACCGCATCCCTACATGGTTTCCTTATCCGCAGTTAGGGCAGTCACGGTCATCGGGGTATAGCTTGCCCCATCCCATTCTCCGCCCATCAGCCATTCAAGCGCTGCCATCCGACCTGATAATTCGCCTCGCTCCCACTCGTCGAGTTCACGTTTGTCGTCTTCGTCCAGTTTGGCTTCGAGATCCTCAAGTTGCCGGCGTTGTCGCCCGAGGATCGACCGTCTCATGATGCCTGGAGGCGTTGGCTTACCACGACTGTCCGGATCGTCGTCCACAATCACGATGCGCCCAGCTTCGATCAGCTTTTCGCGGTCTTTGATGTCGTGATAGCGGCTGATGTCCTCAAGTTTATCGATCATGTCCATGATCTCGGTCTTCTTGCGGGGCTCATCGAACTCGTCAGGCATGAACCGGTGAATTAGATCCATGCCAAACAGGCTAATCACCGACATTACATCGAGTGCAAAGCTTGCGCGGTTTTCGGGAAAGTACTCCGCAAGGTCGGGATGGGGCACGCGCCTGTCGCCGTTGACTTGGCTGAAGTCGCTATGGTTAGAGGTGATAAAAATGTAGGTATTTCCGAGATCCGGGTCGGCAGCAATCGCCTCGCGAAAGGCTTCGAGAATGAGCGCATCGGCTGTACTGTTGGTGCCCCTGTGGAAGGGTGCGAGTTTAGCCTCCGCCCGCCGACTGACACGCAGCCGAGCCGCGTCGCTCGTGGGCATGTTCGGGAACTCTTCGAAAAGCCTCTCAACTTCCCGGATTTCCCGCTCGGCTGCCTCGCTCTCTCGATTCATCTGTTCAGCTAAATCTTCGAGATGACGCGAAAGTTCAGCCGATTCGTTGGATCGCATAAACTTCCGTGCCAAGCGACCTGCCTCGCCTACATGATTGGCCATCCCGCTAGAAATCGCCTTGAGTGTCCTCACTTTGTTTCTATCAAATTCCTCAACGACGATACGCGGCACGATAAGGCCGATCTTTCCTTGGCGCACTAGATGCAAAAAGGCCTTAAGCCGTGGTCGAATGCGATAGTCCCCAAGCAGATCGAGCCATACACATGTGTCTACGAGGACCTTGAGCATAATGGTTGCCTCCTGTTTCCGGATGGGGAGTCGTGGATTTCAAGCCTTCCATTGACAGCGCCCCCTGCTGCGCCGATTCGGCCTCATCAGATAAACGCGCTTCATAGCACCCCCCATGCCCGAAACCTCCCCCTCCCCGTCATCTCGCGCAGGCCGAGTTCCAAAACAATCCGCCGCGCCGCCTGCGGCGTCACATCGAGCGTCTTCGCCACCATTTTGGTCGACACCAATGGCTTCGCCATCACCAGTTCAACGAGTTCCGGCAATTTCGAAGACGTCCGTCGCCCCTCCAGCTTTCGGTCCATTACCGTTTTCGCGAGCGCCAGCCGGTCGTGTTCTTTCAGCCCGATCTCGGCGGCCGTGGAGAAACCCTGGGCAATGGCGAGCAGCCGAGTTTCGCGATCGCGATGGCGGCGCCGATCGACAGGAATGGATTTCAGGCCGAGATTGACGGCGACGAGATGCGTCGCAGTAGTGACGCCGGCCTGGCGCAAGATTGACACGCAAAACAGCCGGCCGAGCCAGTGCGCATGTTGCAGCACCGCCAGCTCGTTCCAGGCGTCGAGGGCGACAATCGCCTGCAGCACCGCCGGTAAGTCTTGTGTCTGCCGCAGCACGCCGCGCCATTCCTCCAACCGCTCGTCCTCGTCCCAGTCGAGATCGTAAATCATCGGATCTCTCTCTTGCGTGCCGCCACGGCCGGGCCGTGATGCGTTCTCGATCGCCGCCTCCGATCGGGCGAGCACCGCATCGATCTCAGCATAGTCGACGCCGGGAAGAGTGTCGCCACCGTCCATATCTCCTTCCCCTTCCGGATCGATCGCTGCAGCGCGCCGGATGGCACCGGCCGTCTCCACCTCGTCAGTGCCGGTTGAGGTGATCTCCGAGGTCTGTCGGAGCGTGCGAATGCCGTCGGCCGACACCGCCCAGCCGGGCAAATGCCCGGCGATGCGCCGACGGGTGCGCAACACGTCGCCGGCGATGGTCAGCTCATGGGTCGGCGTGCGAATATCTTTCGCGGCGTCATGGAGGACGAGGTCCTCGAGGTGGACGAGCTCGCCGTCGAGCCACAGCGAGGCGCAGGCGTCGGCGAAATGCGAGCGTTCGATCCAGCCCCGCCCGACCGGCGAACGGGCGATGCGCTCGTCGAGGCGCGCAAGGGCGAGACCCGCTTCAAAAGCGGGCCCCATCAGGCTCAGAATGGGCAAGTTGGCAAAATCATAAGACATTGAAATCATGGTAAATGATTTGCTAAACGAACTCTATCTAAATGTTTCGGTTCCTCACTGCGCATGATGGCGGGTTGGCTTTTCTACCATCGATAAGTACCCCTTATCGGAAGTGAGCCATCAAATGGTGATTTTCTTGCCATCTTTGTTCCCCGAGACTATATTAAAACCACGCATTTCGAGCTGGAGCACCAAATATGTCCGAACCACAGCTTTCCGTCCGCAGCGCCAGGGCGAGAGACCTCGCTCATGCGCTTGCACACCGCACCGGCCAGCCGATCAACCGGCTGGTTGAACTGGCGCTTGAACGCTATGATCGGGAGCTGCGCCAACAGTCTGCCCGAGCACCAATCGATGTCCTGTCGGACTTGATGGCCGAAGGCCGGCATACCGTTGCGGCCGGTGTCACGTCGGCGCATGACGATCTTTACGACGAGAACGGGTTACCGCGATGATCGCCGTCGATACGTCGGTCATTCTGACGATGGCGCTCGCAGAGCCGGAAGCCGAACGCTTCACGACGTTACTGGGACGGGAAGCGGTGGCGATCGGGTGGCCGACGCTGCTGGAGGCGCGTATGGTGCTGACCGGCAAGGGCTTTCCCAACGCTTCAAACATCATCGATCAGCTTGTTCAACTGCCAAACGTCACCGCGGTCGCCTTCGATGACGCACATTACCGCGAAGCACAACGCGCGTTCGACCGCTTCGGCAAAGGCCGCCATTCTGCCGCGCTCAACATGGGTGATTGCTTTTCCTATGCGGTTGCCATTGTCGCCAAAGCGCCGTTGTTGTTCAAGGGCAACGATTTTAACAAGACTGACCTGAAAATTCATCCGGCATCCGCCGTGTGAGAAGAAACCACCAACCGGGCCCAAGAGGATTTTATGGAAGATCGCGTCAGATTTGCCCTCGAAAAACTGCTGAATGTCGCCCACCAGGATACCGGCCAGGGCCATAGAGCGGCCAATTTCCTGCTCGCCTGGTGGAACGCCGAGGTGCACGGCGGTTTCGATCTGACCGACCTTGCCAATGTCGATCGTGATGTTGCCGAGGACATGGTAACGATCTTCACCTTTCTCGCCCGGGAAGAAGACCTCGTCTACCCTGACGCCTATCGCGACGAGATCGAAAAAATCATCGCGCGCTGGCGACCGTAGATCGAGGCTATACAATGAAGTTCCAGCGTGCATCGACAACGCCACGATCCGCCGTCGACCGCCGCGCCGCAGAACTCGATACCATCGCCGCCGTCTTGCCGATCGAACGCCGCGATGAGCTTGCCGAGCTCCTGACTGATCGGGATGTCGAAACACTACGGCACCTTGTCAACGAAGGCATGGGCGACAATACGCTCAGGGCGTTGACATCCGATCTCGCCTACCTGCAGGCATGGTCGCTGGCGTCCACCGGCGACACTCTTCCCTGGCCGGCGCCCGAGGCACTGCTTCTAAAATTCGTCGCTCACCATTTGTGGGATCCAGAACGGCGCCGGGAGGACGCTTTTCACGGCATGCCGCTGGACGTCGATCAATCGATGCGTGATCAGGGATTTCTGAAAACGACAGGGCCGCATGCGCCCGACACTGTCCGCCGGCGGCTTGCCAGTTGGTCGACACTGACCCGATGGCGAGGCCTGGACGGCTCCTTCGCCTCCCCTGCCCTGAAATCAGCTATTCGGCTGGCCGTTCGTGCCGTCCCGCGGCAACGCCGCCGCAAGAGTGCCAAGGCTGTCACCGGTGACGTGTTGGCGAAATTGTTGGCCACCTGCGGCGGCGCCGATCTTCGCGATATCAGGGACCGGGCAATCCTGATGGTCGCGTTTGCGTCCGGCGGGCGCCGACGCAGCGAAGTAGCCACTCTCCGCAAGGAGCAGCTCACGAACGAGGAACCGGTTAGCGCTGAGGACGGTAGTCCCCTCCCCTGCCTCGCCATTCATCTCGGCCGCACCAAAAACTCGGGAGCCGGTCAGGACGAGATCGTCTACTTGAACGGTCGGCCGGTGGACGCGCTGAATGCCTGGCTCGAGGCTGCGAGAATCGACAGCGGCAGTGTGTTTCGGGCGATTGACCGCTGGGGTAATGTCAGCCTGCGGGCGCTCGATCCGAAAGCGGTCAACGATATCGTCAAGCAACGGGTGGCCAAGGCGGGGTTGGATCCGCGGGAGTTTTCAGCACACGGGTTGCGATCCGGATACCTAACTGAAGCCGCCAATCGGGGTATCCCACTTACTGAAGCGATGGACCAGTCCCGCCATCGGTCTGTCCAGCAGGCGTCGAGCTATTATAACAACGTCGCGCGGCGCAATGGCCGGGCTGCAAGGCTGCTTTGATTGCGCTTCCGTAACTGTGATCTACTCCTCTGCCTTCACACGAACAATTGCGTCAATTCGCCGAAGGCCGCCTCAATCTTTCGATGAATTTTCGTCCCCACGGTGAGGGTGCATTGAGCAAAGATGCCTGATCGCGCGCAAATGGCATCCTGTACTTAAGCCCGAGCTCAGTGTCGAGATCTCTCAGACAGGGCAGGGACGCCAAAAGAGTTCCCGGAAAACTCCTCGTGGAGCAGAAAACCAACCAACGACGCGGCAGCGGATAGTCACGGCTTTCTGCCGTGAGTCCTTCTATCAAGAGTGAATTTCTCCCTCACTCGACGGGCCTTATAGGGTCTTGGACCGCGCAGGAAAGATCCTGCAAAGAAGCTATAGTCGCTCACGTGGCCGAGGCGAAGAGGGGAGGGGCACTTCGGAGCAGGTGCAAAATGCCCAGCAACGCGGAGAGGGCGCTGTATTGAGCCTATCCATGGATAGATTCGTATACCGGGCTTGATTGGCGTTCTCCATTGCAGTCATCCCCGACTATCCAAGCAATTGAGGCGACGTCGGCGAGATTTGTGGCCGCCTGTAGAATGGGCTGTCGGCCGTTGCCCGAAAGCCAATCCTGTCAGCTGACAGGGTTTTGCCTGGCGAGTTCTGGATTTCGCAATCGTCAAACCCTTTCAACGGCGTCTATGCCGTTCCGGCTCTTATAGTTTCGGACTACGCGATCAAAGGTAAAGAATGAGCGAGCATTCTAGTCGCCACACAGTCGAGGAATAAATCCTGTCAGCTGACAGGATTTATAAGATGACATCGCTCCTGGAACTCGGCCTCAGCCTCACAGAGAAGGGAGGGGAGAGGAGGGGTGCTGTAACAATAGATCTCCCAAAGTAGGCGAGATGTCGACAGCCGAAATAGGACGAGGAATTCCGGGAGACGCCGACCGGGCTGTAGCGGTTCATTGTCTTCTCTATTTGCCAAAAGCCCGTTGTCCTGGCCACACTTGGCATTTTTTAGCGCACAGCGGTCAGCCTTTCCCCCACCAGGGAACTCGCGCATCGCCACTAAGCTGGTTCGCGATCTGCTCCGCGTACAGCACCGTATATCGGGAAATTCCGAGGAGGGTGCGGCACGTGACGCCTTGATGGCCGGGCTTGCTCCGATCTCGGAAAAGTTCGGCATGGAGGTGGCGCTGCACGATCAGGCAGAGCGGATGAAGGTTCTTTTGATGGTGTCGCGCTTCGGCCATTGCCTCAATGACCTGCTCTACCGCTGGCGCATCGGGGCGCTGCCGATCGATATTGTCGGTGTGGTTTCCAACCATTTCGATTATCAGAAGGTCGTCGTCAATCACGACATTCCGTTCCACCACATTCCGGTGACGAAAGAGAACAAGCCGCAGGCCGAAGCCTGGATCATGGAGATCGTGGAAAGCTCGGCTACGGAACTCATCGTGCTGGCGCGTTACATGCAGGTGCTTTCCGACAGGATGTGCGAGGCGATGTCAGGCACGATACCGTGCGCATCACCCATGCCCAGCCGGCTGAGGATTACTTGTCGCTCGACCGCGACGTGGAGGCGCAGGTGCTGGCGCGCGCCATTCACGCCCATATTCATCGGCGTGTATTCCTGAACGGTAGCCGAACCGTGGTGTTTCCCCCCGGTCCCGGCTCTTACGCTTCGTAAAGAATGGGAAGCAGGTTCGGTAATCTTGTCCGGAACCCGCGTCGGGTAATGCGAGCTTCTCTCGGGCGATTGCCTTCAGGCACAGGGCGAGTTCAAATCCGAGCAGTCGGCAAAAGGCAAAGCCTACGGCACTCTGGCCTTGGCTATCGACATATTGCCGCTGGATTTCCAGATCAGTGCAATGACGGAAAACCCCTTTCTATCATCGATGCGACTTCCGAAGACGAGCATCGTTTGAGCTGGGAATAGACACAGACCGCGCGCTTTTCGACATGCCAGTAGATCATGACGCCGCGCTCGCAATAACGGGATGCTATTCGGTCATCAGGTTGCAATCCTGGCACCAAACTTCACGGAATCCGATACGCGAGCCGTTCCGGCATCACCCCAGGCTGCCGTATTGCGAATTGCAAGCGTGGCGTTAGCGAATCGAGCGTAGGCTTCCAGCAAAGCACCCGGGTGAATGAAGCGGCGTTGCAGATGAAGAAGCTCCTCATAGCTAGCACCGGCGACCCGCTTCAGAGGGGCATTGGTGCCAAGACCATAGAGGCAAGGAAACAATCGTTGATCTAACACTGCCTTGGGTAGAGCAATACGGGAGGCTCGCCCAGAATCTCGAAGATCAGGTCGCGTGGAGAGAGTGGACTTTCCTGATCTCCTAAAATATCTGTAATCGAGCCATTTATTAGGGCTTTTGGGGGAGGGGACGAGTGACCTCTGCCGTATTCAGGTTGTCCAGCTTGCGCAAATCGATCTCATGTTCCAGACGATGATCGCGGAGCTGCAGCAACGGACTTTTGATGCGCAGTGGTCGGCCGATTTCCCACCTACTGGTCGCTATGTCTCTGTCAGGGTTGATAACCGCTCATACTGGCATTTCGATCAACCAGACGGCAAAGGCGGTCAAAAGCGGCGCTATGTCGGTCCTGCCGATGATGACGAGATCACAAACCGAGTTGAAACCTTCAGGGGCGAAAAGGACGATTATCAGAACCAGCGAAAGATGGCCGCGGCGTTAACCCGCGAAGCTGGTCTAGTTACTCCTGATCGCTTCACAGGCCAGTCGTTGAGGCGTTGGCATCGGCCGGTTTATTCCGGCTCCGTGGTATCCTCCTCGGCACAGTCGCGTTTCAATGTTATGCGGCCCATCTCGGTATCCGGCTGCCCATGGCCGCGATCCTGACAGGTGACGCGGACCTGGCACAGGATTACGTGATTTCAAGGGAGATCGAGGATTCAATTCCACCGATTGTCAATCTCCTTCAATCCATCGATCCGTCATTCCGCGCCGTGCCCCATGTCTCGGGTTCCCCCTCTCCAATGCCTTCCGTAGCTCGTCTGGTTACCGGGTAGAGTTCCTGACGACAAACCGGGGATCGGAAGAATACGCGGATCAACCTGCGCAAATGCACCGCCCTCGGCGGTGCGTCTGCCGAACCTCTCCGATACATGGATTTCCTGATCCGTGATCCGGTACGAACGATTTTGTTGCGTGGCACCGGTGTCTCGGTCGTGGTGCCCGATCCATCACGGTTCGCCGTCCACAAACTGATAGTGGCTGGCCGGCGACAAGATGATACCGGTGGCAGGGCAAAGAAGGAAAAGGACCTGCGCCAGGCCGGAATGTTGTTCGAGGCATTGCAAGAAACCGGAGCTAGTCGCGATCTGGGTGACGCTCTTCGCCAAGCATGGAGCAGAGGCCCCACTTAGCGAAAAGCGCTCACAGCGGGTGTTGATGCCGTCCAGAGGCGATATCAACCGGCCGTCCATCGCGCGTTCGGCATTCTACCGGCCGATGAAAGAGAAAAGGTCCGTATGATGTGACGCGCCGCGTCGCGCTTACTCTCGTCGCTGACATTCGATTTACTCATGATGTTCTTCTGGCCTCAAGGTTGGGAAAGAGGGGGGCTCCACAAATCTCGGATCTATTCAGTGACACGTTAACCTTTGAGCTTGTCCGATAAATCGCAGCCATGCCGCTGGACGTCATTAATCGCGCTCATCCGGCCGCTTTCACAGGATGGCCTGCCGCCCGCAGCAAAGCCATGAGTACGGGACCGAGGGAGAACTCGCCACGCCTCGCTCGGTTGGTCAGGTCCCTGAGGTACCCACCGGGCGAATTGATATGCCCGCCACGCTCCAGGATGCATGCGATCGTTACTGCCGCATTTTCTGCCCCCATCACCTCGCACGCTTCCTGATATGCAGAAGGGCTCACTCCCAGCATGGATCTGACGACCACGGCCGCCGTCATCAACTCTCGCCAATTTCGGATTTGTCCTTCAGGCCCGTAATTTAAAATCTCCGGGCAGGCCCGCAGTACAAGACTTATGGGAAACGTTTTTATCGGCAGGTGTTCAGTCTGATTTTCTGGCGTGGGCTTCGCTTCCAGCTCGTTTCTAGAGCTAGGTTCAAGTTCATTAGGGTGGTTGGTATTTGAATTCTGTATGTGACGCTCAATTTGAGCATCATTGCCAGTCATTTTTGATGAAAAGTCATCAAAATTCAGCAACTTGATAATGTCCTGCCGCAAGACATCCATCTCGCGCCCCAAATTCTGGAGATCTGCAAGGCTCGGCCTGCGAGGAATACGTCTTACAAGCTCCAGATACCGCGTTTCGATCCAATCCCAGTCACCCGGCGCGCCCTCTTCGACCGCCGCTGTAATCAGCTTGCGAATATCGCGCCGGCTTATTGTAAGGTTCTCCTTTGCCCTTCGGAAGATAATTCGTTCTGCGGCGACCTGCTGAGCAAGACAGGCCAGTTCTTCGGCACGCATCAAAAGCGGTGAGATATCAAATCCGAAGGCATGTTCGATTGATCCGTCACCATCCTTTCGGGCGTATCGCTTACCATTGGCGCTGTCTTTTCGAACAATAAGTCCCGCTTCGACCAGTAGTGCCAGATGACGACGCAAGGTGGCGCCCGCAATACCGTGCGCGCGGATCGAGAGCTGAATGTTCGACGGAAACACCACCAGCTGTGCATCCTGGCGAAGTTCGTTTTCGGGATAGAAGCTCAACAGCGCGTCAAGTACGGCAAGACTACGATCTTGTAGTCCCAACACCTCTCTCGCTTCCGAAGCGTCCCGGAAAACCTTCCATTTATCGGCTGAAGCGCCCTGCTTGATCCTGGCGGTAGCAATCTGCCTCCTCACCAGCGCAAGCGTCACCGGCCGCCGCCCAAAGGGCGTCGTTACCTGTCCATCTTCCATTGTCCTGCCTCTTCAAAAAGGCAAAAGGAAAACGCTCACCGAAACGGTGCCAAACACTCTTGACTAGGATTCATGGAAATGCGATTCTCAAGTTGTCACACATCGAGAAGGGCTTCCATGACGGCAACGTCTAGGGGGCCTTTTTCTTTTGCTCGTTCCCTTCCTTTGCAAATGCTGCGAAGCTTGTCCTTTGGCTTCGTCCTAACCTTTTAGTCTTTCGTGTGTGAACCGCTCCGCAAGAGCCGGCAGTTCAGCTTCAATGAATTTCAGGAATTCTGTTCCAGCCGTCGTTTCCGCAGAAATGCGGATATCCTTCGAAGACGCAACGTAGTTGCCCAGTTGCCGGCCTTCACCGTTTACGATTACCCGTGGGGACGTTTTCGGCGAAACCTTGGGCTTCAGGACGTCCAGGACAGCCAGAAATCTTTGATCGGAGTTCATCCGCTTTTCCACAGCTTGCGACAGCACGCCGTGAAGATTGTCCATCGCCTCGGAATTTTCCGAAAAAGCCTTCGCAAACTCAGCCCATCTCGGACGCCCGACCTTCGGGGCACGTCCGATCGCCTCGATCATGTCTGACGGCACGCTGCGATAGACTGCCCGCATCCGGGCGAGTTCTGCGTCATCGATGGAGAGGGCAGCATAGATATCGCGAGGCTTTACCCCGGCCTCATCCATGCGGCGTGCAAACAGGGCCCGTTCGATCCATGTCAGATCCTGACGGTCGGCATTCTCAATGCCCTGCGCAATGACAAGCTCGACATCGGAAATTTCGACTTCGATCGCCCTGACGGGGATGCCAAGCTCCCTTGCAGCCCGCAGACGGCGGTGTCCGTAAACAACCTGATAACGCTCCGGCGATGAGGGAGACTTGCGGACCTGAATCGGAACCTTCTGGCCTTCCGACTGAATGGAGTTGCGGAAAGCTTCGAAATCTTCTGCACCGTCATCTGGAAGACGATCCGGAAAGGGCGACGGATCGACCCTCGACGGATCGAGCTCCCTGATTGCGCCTCCACCCGATTCTACGAGCGCCTTCAGACGATCGCGTTCAGATTTGATGTCGTCGATGGCCCTGTGTGCAGCACCGATAACACCGGCACCGACGCGGGTCGGAGCAGCCGGCTGTTGCGGGACAGCGGACGTTTCGGCTGACAGCTTGTTTTCAAGTTCGGCCGACAACAGGCCGAAATTCGCAACGATGGACTTGCGCGACGACTTGGTCATGTGCGTCCCCAGCTACCATTGATCAGTTTCAGTATTGCCTCGTTCACAGCATCGACGGCTTCCCGGGCACGCTTGTGGGTATCACGTCCAATCTGGCCCATTTCAAGCTCGTAGATCGAGCGCTTCGCGAGCCCGGCGGCCTCAACAGCCGTGCTTTCGATCAAGGTAGGAAGCAGAACGTCAGTCCCGAACAGATGACGCATCATCGCGACGACCTGCGATTGCGGCGCGTCGTTGGGGTCGTGGCGGGTGACGAGATAGCGTATGAAGTCCTGGTCGAGTTGCGCACCGCTCTCGTTCAGCACGCTGATCAAATCCCCCATCATCAACAGGAACTGGCTCATGGAAGCGACGTCAAGCATCGCAGGATGGACCGTGATGATCATACTGGTCGCAGCGTAGATCGCGCTAAGCGTCAGGAACCCTAGCGACGGGGGCGTGTCGAGAATGACGACATCATAGTCCTGCTCGACCTCGGCAAGAGCAAGTTTCAGCCGCTCGAAGAAAATCGCGCCTGAACCTGATTTTTGTGCGAGCACCCGTGGCGTCTCGTGCTCATACTCCATCACTTCGAGATTGCCAGGGATCAGATCGATTCCTTCGAAGTAGGTCTTGCGGATGATGTCGCGGATCGGCCGACGTTCCGCATCGTCGTAACGAAGAGCGGCATAGATCGTTTCGTTCGCCCCGACATCGAATTCGGGTTGGGCGCCAAACAATGCGGACAACGATGCCTGCGGGTCAAGGTCGAGGGCAAGAACGCGGTAGCCCTGCAATGCAAGATAATGAGCGAGATGGACGCAGGTCGTCGTCTTGGCGCTACCACCCTTGAAGTTGGCGATGGCTACGACCTGCAGATGCTCGCCCTGGCGACGCCGCGGAAGAAACCTCAGTGCTTCAGCTGGCTTCTGGGCCGCAAAAAGCTCGCGCAACTCGTTGATCTGGGCGAGTGTGTAGACACGATGATTATTTTCCAGTCGGCCGGGAATCGGTCCGCGCCCTTCGCTCGACATGAGCTTCAACGTCGAATCGGGTATCGAGGTCAGCTTGGAGACTTCGTTCGTCAGGAACGGCCGTAGGCTCTTCTCCGATTTGGGAGGATACATACGCGTTCGAAGCTGCTGCAACTGCTGCGACAGCAGGCCCGCATGGCGCATGATTTTTCCGCCTGCGTCTTCTTTCGGACTGCTTGTCGTTCCTGCCTGTCTCGCTATCGCCATATCGCCCCCTTGGCGGGCAGCCTTCGGTTTGCCGACCATTGCCCGCCAAAGATACAACAT
>NZ_CP120215.1:0-9262 GCF_005144435.2 Agrobacterium leguminum | reverse complement strand
GCCGGAATCTGGTTGGCCGTCCACGGCTCCCCCTGTCGCAAATCATGTCGCGGGATTTCTACCATTCGCGACCATGACATGCGACACGGAAACCCCTGAATTTTCAGGGGTGGCTGATCTGTCGCGCGGATTAGGAATTGCGCGACAGATCAGGTCCGGCTCGTCAGCAACTTGATTCCGGCGAAGGTGAAAAACGCTCCCAAACCTGCGTCGATCCATCTGCGAGCACGGTCATACGCTGTGACAACGCGCGCCGTGGAGAAGGCGACGGCATAGGCAATGTGTCCGACAACCGAGAGGATCGTGGTTCCGACGACGATCACGAGAGCGGTTGAGGCAGGCGCAGAGTGCGCGAGGCCAAGCGACATGATCGCGATCCACGTCAATGCGGCCTTCGGGTTGGTCATCTGGACGATCACGCCTCGCAGAAAATACGTGCGCAAGCTGCCTGCCGCCAATCCGGCCGGGTCCATGATCGGTTTTGACGACGCGGCCGAGCGGAAAGCTTTGAAAGCCAGCCAGAGAAGATAGACGCCCCCGACGATTTTGATGACCGTCAGCACGGAAGCATAGGCGGCAATCAACGCGGTCAGGCCGATCGCGGTCATGGAGGCCCAGAGGAACGATCCAGCGGAGATACCAAGCGCCAAGGCAATGCCCGCTTTCCGGCTAACGGCCATCGATGTGCCGACGACAGAAAGAATATTTGGGCCGGGACTGAACATCCCAAGTGCAAAGGCACCGAACGCCAAACCAATTTCCGGCAAATGCTCCATGTCGATGCCTCCCGCGCAGTGTCCCGCCGTAGCCTAATAATAGATGATATTACGGTCGTCCGGCTGAAGGCGGAACAGCAAAGAATCATACTTGACCATCACGACCGGCGAAACCACGCCCATGATAAGGCCAAGGCCGATCATCATGGCGAACATTTCCCAACCGAAGGCGCTGCCCTTGTAGGCGTTCGCATACCAGAGCAGGGCCGGGGCGAGGATCACGCCCCCGACCCATCCGGCCACGGTAAGGAACCCACACACGACAATCACCGGACGCCGCAGCATGTTCAAGATAACCCATGCCGTCATGCGCAGCGCATAGGCCATAGCGGCAATAACTCGTCTCACAGTCGCAACTCCTTTTCCCGCCCCTTGTTCGACGCGCCGCAGGCGGGTTGAACTTCCGAGCGGAGCGAGGGGCAGACGCCCCTCGTCCCGACACGTTCAGAAGGCACCGGCGCGCAGCGCCAGTCACCCGCAGGGCCGCAGCGTAGCGAAGGACGGCCGACAGGCCGTTGACGGGCGCGAGCACCGGGGCATTCCGATCCGGTCAACGCTTCCGGTCCTCCTTCATCCCTTCCCGGTTCAGCTTCCACTCTTCCTCGAGGCGCTGTCGAATGTAGGGGGCTTCATCCTTCAATTGGTCGCGCATGGCTTCCAGCCCTTGCAGAGCTGCGATCCATTCATTTCGGTCGGCTTTATCGACCTGAGCGGCCAATGTCCTGCCGATGGCAGCTCCATCGATCTTTGGCGAAATGGCCTTTATCAGCTCCATGATCGCTGCAAGGTGGACCTTGGAATAGACGCTGTGTCCCGCCAGATCGAGCACATGGGGATAGGTTCGGGCCTGCATTTCGGCAAGGCGCGCAGTCTGGGCCGTGTTCGATTCCACTGCGACGGCGAGACGGTCGAGGCCGTCGCGAATATCTGTCAGGAGCGTTACAAGCGGATCCTCTGTTTCTTCCGTCATCGCTCTATGCCTCGGCTTAGGTCGACCTCGATACGGCGAACATGTTCCTCCATATCCTTGTCCATCTCCTTGCCGCCGAGATGGTCGCGCAGCCGCTCGGCAATCCGATCCTCTGTCGAGTTCTCCCGCGGCCGATCGGCGCCGCCGCGGTCGCTGGAATCATCCTTTTCGAGCCGCTGGCTTAACCGCTCGGCCGTCGATCCTGTGTCCTTCTCCTGCATGTCGTCTCGCTCCTTGATGCTGGCCGCTGCGCGGCTCAATCGCTCACGAATGCTATCGGTCGTCCTCTCTCCTGCAATTTCAGCCTTCGGCCCCTCGGCCTGCCGCTCCACGGAGCCGCGCCCGCGATCCATGACGACAGCAGCCGCTTGGCTGAGCCGGTCGCGGATCGTGTCGGCCGTATTGCGCAAACCGTCGCGCACCTGGCTCAACGTATCTCCGATCCGCTGACCGATCTCCCGGAGCTGATCGCGCAGGGATTGGCGCTCGGCGTTGCGGGCAACAACGGCGCGCAGCTCGTCGCCGCGTTCGGTCGCAATGCCTCGTCTCTCCAAAGCAGCGGCGGCACTTCCAAGCTTGGGTTGCGGCTCGCGGTCCAGCTCGGCCGCGCGCTCCTCGTCGCCACGATCATTCGCGGCCTGCCGCTGCGCCTCAAGGCTGCGATGATCGATCCGGGCGGAATGTCCTGCCCGCTCAAGAGCATCGTTAGCGTAATCCTGCCACTTCTCCCGCCAGCGCTCTAAATGGTCTTTGCGATTCCAGTCGCGGTTCTTCTTGCCAAACCCTTCACCCGTCAGCTCACGCATGGTGAGCATGACATGCGCATGAGGTTGGTCCAGACCATCAGATGCCTTCGGGTTGTGAATGGCGATATCAGCAATCATGCCATGCTGCACAAACTCATCGCGTATGAATGAGCGGATCACTTCCCGCTGCTCGTCCTTGTCCAACTCGCGCGGCAATGTGATTTGTAGCTCGCGGGCAAGCTGGGCGTCTTTACGCTTCTCGACGGCTTCGACTGCATTCCAAAGCTTGCCGCGATCTTTCATCCAGTCAGGTGTATTTTCGGGGGCCATGATCTCGGAATGCACGACGCCCCGTTTGCGCGAATAGTCGTGAGACTTTCCGTATTTCTCATCATACAGATCGTTCCCCGCGCGGTAGGCAGCAGAAGCAACCGCCGATCGCCCATCGGAGCGACATATCGGGTCTGCTTTGAAACGATAGATTGCCATTCCGTTCAATACCAATGGCCCGGATGGGTCGAGGGAAACCGGGCCAAGGTTTCCATCGCGGGGTGTGGGGCTGGCCCCGCTCGTTGCAGGATGCAACGAAACAGGGAAGCCGTCCGGCATGGGATGAAATCCCAATGAGGACCGTGCACATTGCGGAGCAATGTATAAGCGCGCCCTTGCGAACGCAAGCGATAGCACATACAGAAACCTTGTGGTTAAACCGAATGGAGGTTTGGTATCCGCATGGCTCGATCGTCTCTCGAAGAAAGACTGGAAAAGCTCCAAGAGCAAAAGCGTCAAATCGAAGAACAGGAACGCGCCCTTCGCTCCCGTGTCTCGCAGGAACGTCGCAAGGCTGAAACCCGCGAACGCATCCTGCTCGGTGCATTCCTGCTCTACCAGCTCGGGCGCAAAGACCCGTCCGTCCAGCCTATCCGGGAATGGGTGGCAAGAGAGCTTCCGGGCTTCCTCACCAAGCCTCGCGATCGGGAAACGTTGGCCGCAATCCTGTCAGAGCTGCAAAAGGGTAATCCCCTGTCTGCATCCGGGTTTAAAGCACCGAGCGAGGGGCATGACTGATGGAACGCACCAAAGCCATTATCCGGGTGATTATCCTCGCTCCGGTCGCAGCGCTGCTCGGCGTCTTGGTCGGCGGAATGCTAGGGGTAGTTGGCTCCGGCATCGAGGCGGCGTTGGGTCTCGGCACGGATGCAATCGGCCGCATCATGCAGCTTGTCGGCGCGGTGCTCGGTGCGATCGGCGGCGTCTTCATCGTCATCCGCCGCTACTTCCCCAAGGGCACCGTATCGGACGTTTTCGGCACGGCACGATGGGCGCAGGCCAAGGACACCAAACCACTTACCGAAAGCCACGACGGCCTGTTGATCGGCCGCGATCTGCGCAAGCCCGATCTCTTCCGCTATGACGGCGCGGCCCATCTCATCACCCTTGCGCCGACGCGCACCGGCAAGGGTGTGGGCGCAATTATTCCGAACCTCCTGACCGCCGATCGCTCGGTGATCTGCATCGATCCCAAGGGCGAAAACGCCCGCGTGACGGGTCGCCGCCGCGAGGCAATCGGCAAGGCGTTCTATCTCGATCCCTTCGGCGTGTCCGGCAAACCGGGTTCCGCCTATAACCCGCTCGACGCGCTCGACCCTGCCGCCGTCGATCTGGCCGAGGACGCCGCCACGATCGCGGACGCCCTCGTCTTCGATCCCCCCGGCCAAGTGTCGGACAACCACTGGAATGAAGAATCCAAGGCGCTGATAACCGGCATGATCCTCTATGCCGTCTGCCACGAGGAACCGGAAAACCGCACCCTCGCGACCGTCCGCGACTACCTCACCCTTGCCCCCGACCAGTTCAAGGGCCTGCTGACCCTCATGCAGCAAAGCCGCGAGGCGCGCGGCCTCATTGCGCGCGCCGCCAACCGGCAGATTGGCAAGAGCGAGCGGGAGGGCGCGGGCGTCCTGTCCAACGCGCAGCGCCACACCCATTTTCTCGACAGCCCGCGCATCCATGACGTGACGGCCCGATCGGACTTCCGCTTTGCCGATCTCAAGACCGACAAGGCCACCGTCTTCCTGATCCTGCCGCCCGATCGCCTCGACACCTATGCGCGCTGGCTGCGCCTCCTGCTGGCGCAGGCGCTCACAGACATGGCCCGCAGCCCCGCCAAGCCCGAAAAGCCGGTCCTGTTCATGCTCGACGAGTTCGCCGCCCTCGGCCGTCTCGATCCCGTTGAGCGCGCTATGGGCCTCATGGCTGGATACGGCCTGCAGCTCTGGCCCATCCTGCAGGACATACACCAGCTCCGCGCCCTCTACGGCGAAAAGGCCGGAACATTCTTTTCCAATGCCGGTGTGATTCAGACCTTCGGCGTCAACGACTACGAAACCGCCGAATGGATCTCCAAAACCCTCGGCCAAGCCACCATCGAATTTTCTACCCACCAACACGGCAAATCGACGTCCGGTCCGTTGGCGACGACGCGCACCCAGGGCGTGTCCCAACAGCTCACCGGCCGCGCCCTGCTGACGCCCGATGAAGTCATGCACAACCCGGAAAACGAGCAAATCCTGATGGTCAAGGATATGCCCCCTGTCGCGGCCCGAAAGCTTCGATATTTCGAGGACAAGGAGTTTTCCGGCCTTTACGACCAGCCTTAAACACGGTATTACTTATTTACTCAAATGAGGGTTTGAATATTTAAGGAAAGGGAGCTGCATGCAGGATCGGCCCGATCGATCGCCCGAAGCTGTTGCCAAGCGCCGCCGTGCCACTGACGAGGCGCGCGCCGCCATCCAGCGTCAGGGCTATAAGCACGATCCCCTATTGGAGGATGCCACAGAGCGCTATGTCGTCGGTGATATTACCCGCGACGAATACCGCAATCTTGTCATCCCAAAGCCTGCCAAGAAATAAGCGGTCCCGGCGCTGCGCGCCGGGGCTTTATATGTGACGGCCCTCCGGCTCTCTACGGCACTTGATGGGGAGTGCGTTCGCCTACAGGCCGGGAGCTGCTATGCAGCTCAAAAACTCAATTGAGTAAACAAGTATAAACTCAAATACTCGTTGATATTACACTGCGATTGCCATAGAAACAGTCATGAGGGTTTCGTCAGCCGGTAGGCAGGCGCGAAACGGCGACGAGATCGGGCTAACGTAGATATAAGCTCGATCTCCCTCACCAGTTCCGTACACATGGCAGTTACGCAGCCTCGGCAATATCGAGGCGCACGGCAAGCCCTGCCTGCGAGGCAAGGTTGATCAGCGTATCAAGGCTGAAATTCGTGATCCGACCGCGCAACAGATCGTTGAGCCGGGGCTGCGTGATCCCGAGCCGCTTTGCCGCCTCCGCCTGCGTGACGTTCCAGCTCCGCACCCTTTGCTCAACGGCGATCAGGAGATCGGAGCGCATGGACATGTTCGCCGCTTCCTGCGGCGTGTCCTCCAAGGCATCCCATACATTCGCAAAGCTCTGGCGTTCCATCACCGTGCCTCCGCTAAATCTGCCGCAATCGGGCGGCGGCTAAATCCAAATCCCGCTTCGCTGTCTGCTGTGTCTTCTTCTGGAAGGCATGCAGCACATAGACGGCATCTTCTATTCTGGCGACATAGAGCACCCGGAATGCTCCGGCTTCGTCGCGGATGCGGATTTCTCGCACCCCCTGCCCTACGGTCGTCATTGGCTTCCAGTCGCTCGGATCGAAGCCCTGCTGGACCTTGTGCAGCTGCACCCCGGCCTCTTTCTGAGCCGATCGCGGAAAGTCCCTTACCTGTTCAAGGGAATCTCCAAGAAATACGAGCCGCTTCATACCAGCCATGAACCTCTTATATCAAAACTTGTATAAACCGGCAAGCCGCGCATTCGCGGCTCACTCAACAGCGCATTAACTCAAATACTCACTTGAGCGCTTGAGCCACAAGCTCCCGCAGAATCTCGGTTACGGTGCGACCTTGCTCGACGGCCATCAGCTTGAGGCGCTTGTGCTCGTCGCGATCCAGATCGAAATTCACCCGCACCGTGCCGCCCTTATCCGACAGGCTGGCGAGGGTAGCGGACTTGCGAACGTTGCTCGGCCGACCGGCGCTAAGCATACCGCGTTTTTCTTCACTCATTTGATGCAATCCTTATTCACTCAATTGATGACTTGCTTGATTTCATTCGCCAGTGCGAGGATTTCGCGGGCTGCTTCGCTGTCAGGTTCCAGATCGAGCACGGTCGATCCGGCCGCAGCGGAGCCGGGATAGCCCACGCGCTGCGTGATCCGGGTCGCCAACACCGGCAGGCCATAGCCGTTCAGGGCCTCGGTGATCTCGCTACCGATTTTGGTTCCCTTGATCGCGCGGGAGACGACAAAAGCGGCGCGCAATTTGCCGTCCGTGACCTCGATGCGCTGTTTCACCAGATCGACAAGATCGGCCGTCGCCCAAATATCGTAGGGCGAGGGCTGGACCGGGATCAGGATGAAATTCGCGGCCTTGATGGCCGACACGGCGAGATCGGCCGCTTGCGGCGCTCCGTCGATCACCACGAAATCCTTGCGGGCGATGTTCTTCAGGTCGCGCTCTATCGTCGGCCGGTCGATCCCGACCACGGAAAGCGGCTGTTCCTCCCGCACAGCCGCCCAATCGCGGGCGCTGCCCTGTGGATCGGAATCGATCAACAGCACGTCCGCGCCGCCGATCTGCAAGGCGCGGGCTAGATGGGTGGCGATGGTGGTTTTTCCCGCACCTCCCTTCTGGTTCAAAACGGCGATCACATGCACGGCCGAAGCTCCTACGGTTGATGAAATGTGCTTTTACTCAAGCGAGTGTATAGCATGAGAGCATTTAAGTAAATACGTATCCGCCCATAAACTCATTTGAGGATTTAGCACAAGCCCCTCCGCCTGCTTTCTCTCGAAAGCCCATGCGACGGTAGCCGCAAGCGCGAACGTTGCGGTTTCAGGCTCTAAGGGTGCCGCACCGGCCCGCACTACACGCGGGCCGGAACCGCCGCAGGGCCTCGGAAGAGGCCCGAACAGCGGCGACCGCTTATGTTTGGCTAATTATAATAGAACCAGATGGGGATTCAGTCTGTCTGGCGGACTCACGTTGTTTGATTGATCTCGCGAGCTTGGCGAGCGCCTGCCCCAAGGGATTGTCGCCCACGTCGAACAGGGCCAGTTCGTCCATAGGCAAGCTCGCCCGGTGGGCCTCCATCTCGGCCGTGCGCTCGGCCTCGGCCTGCGCATGATCATCGGGAAGGGGGGGCGTCATGCCAAACCGACCAAGGAACTGACGTGCGCGGGCAGGGAGAGACAGCCTATAGGCGTTGCTCGTCTGCTGGACCTGTGGGCCGCGCCCCTCGTTGCCGGTCGGCACGTAGCGCCGCAGCCAGTCGAGGAAGCCATGCGAGCGCAGCGCCTTGAGCGCCCGCACGATCGCGTCACGCGAACGCCGCAGCTTGAGCATGAGAAAATCTATCGAAGGGTCGAGCCTGCCGGTGCGGAAATTCACCAGATTGGCGAACAGCTCCAACACTTCGATTGCCACCCCTCCAAGGGGGCCGTTGCGTGTACCTGGCTGTCGGCAGGCCAACTCATAGCGCCGCGCCGCCAGCACGATCTGGCGGACCTCCTGCCGGTTCGTCCGTCGCCAGAATACGCCCTCGCATTTTCCCGCCGCACGGCTCTGCCGTCGAACGGGTGTGCGCTCCCGCTCGGCCGGTGCTCCTGCGAGCACGGCCCCTATCTGCTTAAACATCGTCCTTCGTCCTCCGTCTGGAGGGCATGGACAGCGGACAAAGATTCAGCGTTCCCGCAAAAGCTACCTCTTGCAGGGTGGCGGCCTCTCGACTATGTTGGAAAGCAGTTTCTGGGCTTCCCAACACGGTCGTTCCGATAATCCAAAAACCCCTTGCCGCTGCGAACGGCTAGGGGTTTTTCGTTTTATGCCCTCGGTGCGTTCTCGATATAGAACCTCAAAGCTTCTTCGATGATCGGGGTTCTGCCCCGAACTCCACTCTCGGCCTTCCGCTTGTCGATAGCCTCCACAAGGTCAGCCGGTAGATCGGTAGTCACCAGAACACGACCTGCCGCGCGCCGCTTTTCGCGGTGCGTGACCATGTAGTCGCGACTCTCTCTGGTTCCTCGATTCATGCTCACATGTGAGAGTGATTTGTGCGATTCTGCAACCCCTTAATGTTAAGGGGCGGAAATCTCGCCTTTGAGGGGTCCGCTTAGCGCCCGGTAGAGGGTGGATCGATGCACCTTCAGGAGCCGCGCCACCTCGGCTACGGTCTTGCCGTCCTGCTGGATGAGCTGGCGCGCGTGGTCGAGCTGGTCGGCAGACAGGGCAGGGCGAGGGCCAAAGGTCACGCCTCGGGCCTTGGCCGCGATCCGGCCGGAGCTGGTGCGCTCCACAATCAAGGATCGCTCGAAATCAGCGATGCCGGCGAACACGGTCAATATCATCCGGCCCGCCGGCGTCGTCGTATCGGCCCACGGCTCGGCCAAGGATCGCAGGCCAGCGCCCGCCGCGCCGATCTGCTTGGCAATGTCGAGAAGATCACCAGTCGATCGGGCGAGGCGATCTAGCCGGGTGATCGTCACCACGTCGCCGGTGCGCAGGTGGTCGAGCATGCGGGCCAGCTCCGACCGATCGCGCTGTGCTCCTGATATCTTTTCCTCGAATATCCGGACGCAACCGGCCGCGCCAAGGGCGGCTCGCTGTTGGTCGAGGTCCTGCCCGCGCGTCGAAACACGGGCGTAGCCGATGAACACCCGGCCAGC
>NZ_CP120214.1:0-71874 GCF_005144435.2 Agrobacterium leguminum | reverse complement strand
GCATTCCTTGGGACTCTGATCCTGCAGCATTATTAAGTATGATTTGTGTCGAAAAGCCAGTAGTGGTCGGTTTGGCTTTTAGCGCTGGAGATTAATGCGAAATCTGCAATTATTCTTGCAATATCAATAACTTAAATCCGTATCTTATCTTATCTGATTTCTACTCCAGTAGAATTTTCTTTGTGGAAAGCGTTGCCTGGCCAATCGCCCTAAGATAGAAAGGCGCGGTTCAGGTCAGCGAGAGTGAGCCTATCCCGCCGGCATTCGGCTAGGTGGAGTAGCTTCGGAAAAGGCGTCGATTATGGGTGCCAGCCAGATCATGGCGTTAAACATAGCAGTATTATTCTTCACAGCGGGCCAAGCAGTTGGGTTTACCGGGATGGTTATAGCCATTCATATGGCCCTCAGGGGGCTGGGAAAAGGAAGATTAGATCGAGACGGACGATTGAAACTTTATCGGTTTCTGGCTGTGATTTGTTGCATAGGCGCTGGCGTTTCCCAAGCGATAGAACTGATCTACAGCAGCTCGTATTCAAGCACTGAGGGATACAGAGGAATTTTCGCTCTCGTCAGTCTGGCAACAGGCTTTGTTTGCATACCTTTCGTCTTAGTAGGATTGACGCGGCTCAAGTTGCACGAAGACCGGGAAGGATGACTACATTCCCGGCCATTGCGGAGCGCTGTGGCTAGCTTATTCTAGCCCTTAACGATCGTTGTCCTGGTCAGGAACTCCGACCTTGTAATCATAGTCGCCCATCTCCCAATCGACGGTCGTGGCATAACCCCAGTTCCCGTGCATGTATGCCGGCAGATCGATGGGAAACAATCCGGTACCTTCCATGGTGAAGGTCTTCCACTGAACCTTTCCGGCTTTCGCCAGCTCTTTGTAAAGCTCGCTTCCTACCTTGATGCCAAACTTGTTGGTCGGTCGGCTCGCAATCTGAGCCTCGATCTCGGCGATGATTTCATTGATCGGCATTCAATCCTCCTGGCGCACAAAAAAAATGCAAGGAGATATCTTGACGAAATCTCCTTGCAGGTGCATCTAGGTGAAGTCATCCAGAATGACAATCACCAAAGCGAGCGCGGGATTGCACTCCCGGCCGCCAGCAAGAGGACTTATCACATGCGACGTACTTCCGCACTAATCAGAAAAGCCCACCGAAGCGCGAAAAGCATCAAAGGCGGCGATGAGCTTTTGAAAGTGCTGACCAGTGGACCCTACATGACCGCATTGGAGCAGGGGGTGGCTGAGGAAGTCCCTCCGGTCTCGAAGATCAGCCACATGCTCAAGGAGCGTTTCCCCGGTGATGAGCCGGACCTGAAGGCGACGACTGTTCGGCAGTTCATCGGTGCGACCGTGCGCGCCATCCTCTCTGATCTCGGCTACGTGGTCGACGAAAGTGGCATTCGCATTCCGAATGATCCTGTTTTCAGAACAGGATCCACTTATCGCAAGACCAGCGAGGAAGAGGAGGATGATGACATCCTGAAGCGTATCGTCGACGTGCTCAATCCGGACGAGCTGCGCCGCCTTGAGGGTCTGGTGAAAGCGGCTCTCTGATCTCGACTTCCTGTCGGCGGATTTACTGTCCGCCGACGGTGACAATAGAAACTTACTCGAGCGATCGGGGGATCAGCGACCCCGAAAAACGTCAGCTACGTCGCCGGCTGCGTTTGTGAGGGGCGTCACAATCTTCAGCCCCTGGAGCATCCTGGCCGCGTCATCGCGCTCGACGCGTGCGTTTCTATCGAGGACCGTCATTAGGCCATAGATGGCGCTCTGCAGGGCTTCGCCAGTTTGCGAATTAGAGAGATCAACGATCAAGTCGGCGTACTCACCGAAGCGAGCCGCAAAGGCATTGTGCAGCAAATCGTAGCTGGCGCGCGGCATCTTGAAGAGCAGCGACGCGATCGCTTGCTCGATGAACTTTCCGACGAGCTGCTGCATCGCTTTTTCATCTAAGCCGCCGTAATTCTGGATATCGACCGAGATCGCTGACATTGTGAAAAAGCGCACTTCTGCCGGGTTGTACCGATCTACATCCGAATACAGGCCGTCAGCATGAGCGCTGAGCGTTTCAAATATCTCAAGCAGTCGAACAATCCGGTCTGGCCCGGCAGGCTCATTCTTCTTAAATAATCCGAACATGACTAGACGCTGCCCCTACTAACGTGTGCGATACCGACATGAATATCTGCAGGGTGAAGACGTCCCCCTCCCCCTCGTTTCCTTCTCAGGGCAGCCTAACACCAGGGCTCCCTTCTGCCGCTCCAGGTGCGGGCTAAACCTTCGCTTACGAGCATGTCGCCGGCGTCATGTCCGTTGACACGGACCGATGCTAGGGTGCGGCCGTATCGATCGGTATCTTGGCGCTGGATCTCGATCTTGCCGCCCTTCAAAAGGCTGGCGAGGCGCAATTTCGATTGCTGCGCCAAGTCGGATTCGTAGCGGCATTTCCCCTCGATTTCGGGCGCGTCGATGTTGAAGATTCGCACTGACTCGCCGTCGCGGCTCCCGATCCGGAACGTGTCCCCGTCCCATATGCGAACTTCTGCCGGCTCACACTGCAGAGTGCACAGCATGATAGAGACGATGATGTGTGTGTTCATTGAAACCCAAATGATTGTACGGAAGCCTACCGCGGTGCAGGCGGAGCTGGCGGGGGCGGTGGCGATGGGGCGGCCGTGTCTTCCAACGACGGCTCATTCGCAGGAGACAAGTTTGCCTGGCTGTAGATCGCAGAGAGCCCTGCGACCACCAAGGCGGCGGCGAGAATAAAGAGGTTGCGCGGCTTCATCGGTTATCCCTTTCCGTACGAGGCCGCTATAGGCCTCTTGTAGGCAACGAGCCGGGCAGAGCATTTATTCGGGCTCAACACCATCTCCAGGTTTTTTTGTTGCCAAGCTGATAGGCCGCTCGACAGGCATCCCACCGAAATACCGCGACTTGCCAGTGCCTGGACGCGCCACAATCATTGCATTGGGCTGGCCGTTCGAAGGGAACGGATACATCTCTACCTTCGTCATTGCGCTCGTTCCTACCCGGCTTAACGGCTGCGATCGCGGTCCTTTGTCTGCGGCGGGCGCAGTTTGACGGTCTTCGAATTTTCACGGTCGCGTTCTTTTTGCTTGTCGCGGCCGCGCTCCTCTCGATCGTTCTCTCGTGTATCGCGCGCGTTGGAGCTGGCGATGCGGGCGGCGTCAACAGCGCGGTTGTTGGACGTCTTGGTGACGATGCCCTGCTCGGCAACGTGGTCACGACCAGCAGCCGACTTCGTCTCGAGGGCGGTCGATTTGCGATTGTCTTGAACGCCCTGCCCGCGATCCTTTTCCTTGTCCACTCTCGAGTCGAGCTGCAGTCCAACGACCTTACCAATGATCTTGGTCGCCTGCTCGAAGATCACCCGATCAGCTGGATTGGCAATTTTGGAGGCCACACTGATTGCGGTTTTGGCCAAAGTCTCTTTCGCGGCCGCCGCCTGACCTGAGCTAATGGGAGTGGATCGCAGCATATGTTCTTGACCTTTCTCTAAAGTAGGGTCCCTGCCCTCACGAATTGCCATTTCAAGCCGATTATACTCCCGTCGAAGTCCGACGGACAGATCCTGGCTCAACTCACGCGCCGTACTGGGCGCGGACTTGTCCTTCGCTATGCCTTCCAGCATATCAATAACACGGTTTACAGAACTTCTAGTCTGGTCGAATTTTTCTCGCGCTGCTTCCAGCTTCGGGGCCGTGGGTTTGTCATGGACCTTGCTGAGGACCTTATCGATCACATTGCTCGGCGCCGTCGCCCCCATCCGCCGAAACATTTCCCATTCCCATCTTTTGACGGGAGGAGCCCCTGCCCTCTCGACACGTTTCTGACGGTCGATGGCAATGCCGCGCTCTCGAGCCTTGTCCGCGAAGTTAACGCGCCACTCCGTGAAGTCACGGATATTGGGGTTGAGCATTTTCCCACTGGCGTTGCGTAGGGAGACGATCACGTGGAGATGGGGGTGCTTTTCCTTGTCATCACGATTGTGAACCGCATAGGCATAGCGATGACCGGAGAACTGCTCCTTCAGGAAATCGCGGCCGGCCAGGACAAACTGGTCTCGATCGACGTTTGCAGGTCCGGAGAGCAATAGGTGCATGAAGTCCCGGGGCTGACGGGTTTGCATGAGCGCGGCGACCGTCTTGCTCTCGGTCGTGATCTCTTTGTGGTCTTTTGTCGTAACCGTTCGGCGTTTCGTACCCCGTTCATAGATGCCGCTCTTGCCAGGCCGCTCCTTGATGTGGGTTTTGGTCGAGAGGGTAACTTCGGCGCCATCGCGTTGCATGGCATGCAAGGTCGCGGTCAGGCCCTTCGGCCCTGAAGAAAATTCGACAGGATATCGCGATACCGGGTTTATGCCCTCGCTGCGTAACGCCCTGTCCAAGCGCGTGTCGATGGAATGAATGTCGTCGATCTCGGCCGGAATCCGGTTCCGGCCGGTCCGATCGCCGCGATTTTCCTTTTCATGGGCTATGACCAGTGCGAGCTGGAGACGAGTTTGGCCTTTTACGCCCGAGCTGACGCTGAATGCATAAGTTCGATCGGTGTCGCCGGCGTCGCGGAACCCCTCACCTGCTAGAGCGTCCAAGGCGCGTTCGACCTTATCGCGGTCTGCGTGCTCGAGCTCATAGCTGAAGCGGACAATATCCTTACTGCCTTTTCGGTTCGCGAACTCGCGCTCCCATTCCCTTACGGCCGCATTCAGATCGGACACTTCCCGACCATCCTGGTCACGCGCTTTTTCTTCCTTGCTCTGGTAAGCGAGGACATTTCGAGCCGAGCCGGATCCTGCCCCGTACGAGAGCACCTTCACGACTACAGCATTGTTGCCGGTGGCCCTGCTTAATGCGGTTGCCGTGTTCCCGCCGGCGATAGGTGTCCTCGAGACAATAGGTGACGACTTGCCGCCACCGCCGCCGCCTCCCCCACGGCGACGTTGCTCATCCTTGATAAGCTCAAAATATGTCGGGAGTCGGCGGCCTTCCGGCTTAGATCCCGAGCGACTCTTGGATAGGTCGTTCATCGTGCTGCTTGATCAGATCCTCGATATAGGCCGATGGTCTCACAAATGCTGCGTCACGAATAGAGTCCAGCGCTAGCATGACCTCGTCCAGTTTCTTCATGACAGCGTCGGCCGCTTCGGTGCGCCGATCGCCGTCCTCGTTGAGGAATTCCTCGTTACGAAAAGCCATATCCCGCATGAACTGGTGCATGTTGGCCAGTTGCTTGTCGTGCTCGTCGATCATCGCGGGGATGTGCATGATCTCTCTGGTCACGATCAGTTTCGCAACCAGGTTCACGGAAATATTGAGCCGCTTGGCAAGGGCATCGACATTTGTCAGCACGTGCCCCGGCAAGCGGAACATGACAGCGGGATCCCGCATCTACCTAAAGCCCCCTCGCCTCGAGTGCTTCAATGATGAGCCTATGGGTTGATGCGGACATCTGTTCCCGATGCTTCAGGGAAACCTGAAAGATTCGCGTGAGCACGTCGTCGTCGAGATACAGCGATATGCGCTTTTTCTCACGAGCAGGCTTCGCGGCTGCTTTTTCCTTTTCCTTCGCCTTCACCTTGCCAGTGGGGGCGGCCTTTCTGGCGGAGGGCGACGCCGGCGGATCTTCCGTTGCAACATCAGGTTCAGCCGCATTGGAGTCCGGCGGCACTGCTGCCGGATCAGGCGCCCCCTGAGCGGGCATCAGCTTGTCGAGATCGATACTGGTCGGCATGTAGGACGTCGCCACGCCGGCGACCTCCTCGGCCTGTTCAGCCCTAGACTTCGAAATGGCGAGTATGTTTGCCGTAACCGGTGTTCTTTCTTTCACCATCGCTTATGCTGCCTCAGCCTGAAGAAGGTTGATGAACTCGTTGTTTATTTTCTTAACGGAATCAATCGCATCGAGAACACTCTCCGCGGCCCTCTTCTTTGCTGAAGGGGTCAAGGAAGGGTTGTTTTCGATAGTCGCCAGCTTGGAGTAAAGTGAACCATAGCCCGCGCCAACGTCGCTGAAGTGATTGCTCTTCTTGACGACGGTTTCCACGATTGGGATCTTGCCGGTGCTGAGGATCGCATGCACCTCTGGTAGGGACCTGTTGTGCTTGAGTGCGATCATGTCGACATAATTCCAGATGGCCGCATATGGTATCGGGCGCGTTCCACGCCTCTTCGATATTTCCGTAAGGATCGTCGCAACCTTAATTGCCGATGTTGCTGCCGTCGGCTCCGGAATAATCGGAATTAGGACAGCATCGCACTCCTGATAGACTTCAATTGCCCGCTGGTGGACATAACCGCCGACGTCATAGACGCGAATGTCTGCAACGGGCGCCTTTGCCATGGTTTTCAGGAAATCATCGTCCGGTGTAATGCGCACGTGAAGGAGCGTACCGTCAGTGGGTATCATGCCCCTCTCCTTCGATACGTTGTACCAGCGCGTGGACGATTCCTGCTCATCGCAATCGACGAGGAGCGTCCTCAGACCTTGCTGGGCGAACTCGGCTGCCAGATTGACGTTGAGCGTCGACTTTCCTGCGCCACCCTTGAACGTCGAGATTGCGAGTGAAAGTGGCTTTTGGGCCATGGGGTTTCCTTCCGGTCCTAAAGTTGGGGTTTTCCAGGATAGAGACAAATTCTTAAAAAACGCCTATTCACCTAATCGCACAATCGCTGGTTCACTCATTGAGGGATTGCGAGACTGAGTGATGATGCGAATCACTTAGTTGCAACATAACTCAATCACTTTTTCGCGCAATCACCTAGGCGCGCATTCGCTCATTCTCTCATTCCCTTATTCACTGGTTCACGCGTTCGCGTATTCCCTCAATCACTGGTTACCCTAATCGCTTAATCTCTCGTTCGCATATTCGCCCAGTCACGCGCTCGCATATTCCCCTATTCACACATTCACCTATTTACCCATTCTCTCATACACCTATTATCGCAATCACATATTCACCTGTTCTCGCTTTCGCCGACTCACCTAATACCCTATTCACACAGTCGCGCAGTCGCTCAATCACCTATCCGCGCTGTCACTCATCCGCTCATCACGCACGGCAATTTTCACGCTTGATCCGGCGCTTACCGCTCATCATATTGGCTGCGAATCTTGCCTCTCTCCCGAGAGAGGCAAATTTAGGCCTCGTACAAGCTCGAAAGGCTACGGGCGCTCCACACCACGCGGCAGGCCGCCCTTCCTCTTCACGGGCCATTCTCGGCCGAAACAAGGGCAATCGCGAAACCCACCACCTCCCACTGCGAAGCAGGCACCGCCCCTCGGGCGGAAACGGTTGGCGGTATACCGTCAACCTATCCTGCCATTTTTAACCAGACTATTTGTCTGTAGTGCCCCACTTCCCCCTCGCTGTCTTGAAGCATGAAATGCGCAAAGGCAGCATCACGAGAGAAGCGAGTGATCGGGGATGTGGGAACAGCACGGAAGGCATTTAGGCTGGTTAAAAATGCTGATGGTAGCCGCCTCTTCGAGTGCCGCTTGAGATGTTTTTCGTTCAGAAAAATATCTCATAAGGCGCGAGAAGTGAGGCGGCGAACACACCGCAGGAGAGAAAGAACCGGCGTAACGAACCCGAAGAATGAGGGTGAAGTGGAGCATAGGTTCGCTCTCCGTATTGTTTGACGAAGTCGCGGCAGCGTCCATCTACCGGCCCGAAAGGCCGTGCGGATTTTCAATCCGCTCCTTGAGGTGAGGGGTGTTTGAGGGGAGAGGCGACTAGCATCTCCCCTCAAGAACGCGAGCGGGCTCGATGCCCGCGAGTGGTCACAGATGGGGGAAAATAGATTGAGCGAGAGGGAATGAACCCTCCCGCTCCGATGCATTCCTCAGCCGAATTCGCGGAGGATCTGTTCGTATTCGAGCGCCCTGGCTGCTTCGTCGATCTCGTAGTAGCTGTCGTCAAGATCACCTTCGGCTTCTCCGCAGGCTGTGCAGATGATGGTCTCGTAGGAGTTTATCGAGCCGGCTTCGCAGGCCTCCCAGAACCGCTCATGCGCCTCACCGCCGCAGTGACGGCATTCGATGACGGTCACTTCGTCGCTCAGTTCGTGCCCGCCCGGTTCGATGCAGCTGCCAAATACTGTGGTCATGGTGAACTCCTTCTGATCTATGACGCCAGTCGTCCACGCAGAACCGACGAGTGGGTCAAGGACCGCGCAGCGGCCGGCGGAGCCGGGGAGCGGGGGAGCCGATTTTCTGACGTCTAGCGAAGCGGCCCGAGCGCAAGCGAGGGTAGACGGCTGAAAATTGGGGGTACCGCTCATCCTTGAGGCGGGAGGAGGGGCCAGTACAATGGGAAGTCATAGAGAGTAGATAACGTTTGCTTTGGGCACCCCCTGTGAAGGCAGCGCGGCCCGCTCGATGCGGGCTGCGCTGCCAACAATCGCGTCCGTCGAGACGAATAGGAAAAGAGGGGGCGTCACCGCCCCTCTCCCTCGGCAGCAACCAGAGCCTCCAGAGCGGTCTCCATTCCTGCGATCTGCTGCTGTGCTTCGATGCGCTCGCGCTTCGGAAGGCCGCTGCGCAGTTCGATGTTGGAGAGCCAGATGGCCTCGCGCAGCTCGTCCTGAGCGTAGAAGTGGCCGCGGAATTCAACGCGGATGATGTCGTTCGCGGAAGTGATCTGATTGGACATTGTGAACCTCATGATTTGATCCGTTCTCTTCGTCGAGAACGGAGAGGTCCCGGCATTCGGATAGCGAGGGTCAAGGACCGCGCAGCGGCCGGCAGAGCCGGGGAGCGGGGGAGCCGATTTTCTGACGTCTAGCGAAGCGGCCCGAGCGCAAGCGAGGGTAGGCGGCTGAAAATTGGGGGAACCGCTCATCCTTGAGGCTCGCGTGGACGGATGGCACACTAGTTAAGTCGAGACGGAAAAGCCTGTCGGCGCCGAAGGCGTCGACTCCGCATCCGGCCGGAGGCCGGCATAGGGGCGCGCAAGATCAGGCGCAAAGTAGGCGATAGAAAAGGCCCCTGCGCTGGTGACACAGGAGCCTTCGGAGGAGGGACCGCAGCATCAGTCCTCCGGCGTTAGCCCGAGGCGGGCGAGAACCGCAGCCGGGTCATCCAGGCAATCGCCGCGCCAGTCGGGCCGCTCCGCGCAGGCATAGGCATACTGAGAGATTGTCGCGGAGGATGTTTCGGGCAGAAGGGTGTAGCCGAGATCCATGAAATCTCGGACGAGCTGCGGCGCGCAACCGCGGTGACCGGCCCCGCAACGATCAGCTGTCGAGGCGGTTACAATGGATGCACCGGCCAGGACGCCGGACGGTGCGAGGGTGATTGCGAGGGCGAAGAGAGCGCGTTTCATGTCATTCTCCTTTCGTTTCGTATGTTTCGATGTAGCCCCGGGCGCGGGCATCGGCGGCATATTCCGAGAGCGTCCGAGAGGGGAGGAAGGTGCAATCACGGTCTGCGTGAACGCCGCAGGGGCCGACGTAGGTTTTCAGCTCCTCAAGGGAGACGTAACCCAATTCCGGAGAGCCTTGGCCGGTATCGCACAAACCAAAGAGGCAATCCTCGGCCTCGTCATATTCCGTCACAAGCCATATCGCCCGGCCGGTTGGCATCCAGAGCTTTAGGACCGGACGGAAATCGACCGGTTCGAGATCGGCCCCACGCCGATCGAGGTTCTTGCGGAAATTCGCCTTCAATCGGTCAAGCGCAACGGCGGGGATCAGCTCGTAGGCAGGATCAAGTGTCATATCGTTCTCCTTTTCGTCTCAATGACGAAAGGAGGCAACTTTTGTCGACGCGCGGGTCAAGGACCGCGAAAGCGGCCGGCGGAGCCGGGGAGCGGGGGAGCCGATTTTCTGACGCCTAGCGAAGCGGCCCGAGCGCAGCGAGGGTAGGCGGCTGAAAATTGGGGGAACCGCTCATCCTTGAGGCGCAAGGAGAGAGAAGTATACTGGGACGGCATGGAGAGAGGGGGAAGCACGACCGCGACCAGCGGTCGTGACCGTGTCCGGCCGGGGGCCGGCTGATGTGAGCCGCAGGCGCAGGTGGAGCTGACTGGCATGGGAAAGCCTCGCCCTGGGCTACAGGGCGAGGCTTGGTCGGTCACTGCGGCTTGCAGGTGTCGCCGGCCTTTCGATCGAACTCGACCTGGTAGGTGACCTCCAGTTTAGCAATGAACGGAAGCGACAGACCGACGGTGATTTTTAGCTGGCCCTTTTGGGTCAGCTTGGCGAGTTGCCGATTGATGTAGAGGCGAAGTCGGCGACCGGTTTTCTGGCAGAAGGTTACGAGCGTTTTCATGAGGGGTTTTCCTCCAAAGTGGTTTTGCGCAATTGCGTAGCTCGAGGACCGCTGGAACGGCCAAGCAGCACCGCGAAGCGGTCGCAACGGAGCGGAGCGGAGAGGAGAACCCTTTAGGGTTGCGCTTGGACGGGCCAGCGGTAGAGTGCGTAGCGATAGGATTGCGCAGAGCCGCTTTGGAGGACGCCGACGGCAACGCGGGATTCGAAGCCAGATGGCGCCGGCCTCTACAACAATCGGCAACTCGCCATCGGCCGCAAGGACGATTGCCGTCACACTGTTGCTGGAGTGGGCGTGGACGCCATTGAGCGTGGTCGTATCTGACGGGCCGGCGACACCTGCAAGCCGCACGAGCGATCGTAACCCGAATGGGCCGAGACCCGCTTGCGGGGCTCGGTCGCGCAGCGATAGAGCGCGGTCGCGTCAAGCGACGTGCCCTGGATCGTGTCGAAAATCAGCGTGATCGATACTTTGTCGGAGATTCAGGCGGAGCGAGCTTGATCGTTTTTTCCGGCTTATCGCTCGAGCCTCTATCCTTGGGATCCGGCGCGCTCTTGTCGTCGCTCCGGCCTTTGTCAGCCGCTGATTTCTCTGCGCCTTTTTCGGATCGTGATTTCGAGGTGAACTCGTGCTCGATCGCGACATTCACCCGATCGTTGGTCTGCGGCGTCTTGGGAAAGTTCTTCACGTCGACGGCGTGAACGCCTCGTGCATTTGCAACGATGGCGGTGTCGTAGCTAACGGTCAGGACCTGGCCTTTCAGTTCGTCGCCCTTCTTCGGAATCTGGACTTCGGGTTTGCCCATCATCCGCAGCATTTGCGCCGTCATGCTGGTGACGCGGCCAAGCTCAGGGTGGTTGCGATCCTTCTCGATCTGATGCGCCTGCAGCACGCGCTTTGCAAAATCCTTGCCGTCCCCAACCGTGGCCTTCGCAAGGAAGTCTCGGGTCTCACTCGCGGCCGGCCACATGGTTTCCCGGTCGAGCTCGAAACCTCGTTCCTTCGCGAACTGATGCATGAAGACGCCGATCGCCCTGGTGTTGCCCTCACGAAAGGCATGAGCTTGCCAGACATTGCTGATCAGTTTCGTGAAATGAGCTGCAGATTGGGCCTTGTTGCTGTCGTCCCAGCGGAACCTGCCAAGTTCCTTCGTATCGTGGTCGAGCAGCTGGTCCATGACCTTGTGATCGCCATACTTCACGGAAGCGCCACTAAGTACCGGTTCGGGCTTTGACATATTGTAGGTTCGCTGTTGGCCGGCGAACGGATAGACGTCTTGGAAGATCCGCCGATGAATCTCCATCAAGTGCTGCCTGTCAAAGTTGCCCTTGACGGGATTTAGCTCAAGATCGCGAAGCGCCTTCTTGGTCGTGACCTGTTCGCGAACATTAAGCTGTTCCTGGTCGCGGACGCCAAATTTGTTGATGAGAACCGAAGTGCCGGGATAGCAATAGGGATCTTGGGCCATGGTCACCGAATAACGTCATTGAATACGGCGCGATTTGAATCGCTTTAGGCCCCGCGGTCAATCTTGACGCGAGGCGAAGAACCGAAATGCAAGCAGGGAAAAGGAAAAAGCGGCCGATCAGGCCGCTTTTGAGTGTTTGTAGGCGATGTAACGGTCGCCGAGTTCGAAGGCCTCGTCCATGGTCAGGATGCCATGCTCCTCGAGGGCGGAGAGGAACTCTTCGAACGGACCGAGTTCGTTGCCAGAGCCGCGCATGATCGCCAGGCTGCCGCGATCGACATCGTCGGTCATCGCTTCGCGGTGGCGCGAAAAGACATCGAGGTCTCCAGTGCTGAAGAACTCGGCGAACACGGCGTCAGCCTGTTCGCGCGTGGCGATGAAATCGGGAACGTGGTCGAGCATGGCGCCTCTCTTTCGAGGCTGAATATAGTGATTTCTGCCATGGTTTTCAACGCTTAGTGGTGTGGTGGCGGGCATCGAGGTCGCTCCTTTGATGGTCCGAGGCGGCTGGCGCAGAAAGCCCCGCCCAGTGGGGCGGGGGTTTTCCGATGCTGGCCGGTTAGTGTGCCGGCGGGTTCCAGATCATGACGTATTCGCCTTCCTTGCCGCCCGGGGCCGGTGCGATGTTGGCGTAGAGGGTGCCAAACTCGGGGGCGCGCAGCGAGACGGAGATGTACTCGGCGCCGGTGCGTTGGGAGGTTCGGACCCAGGCTGCGCCCAGTTCGAAGCCGTTGCGGTTGGCGAGGACGCGGTAGTCGGGTTCCTGGCTGTTTTCGTCCTTCTTGGCATTCTCGACGATGGTGATCGGGCAGCGGATGGCGAGGGTAGCGAGGGTACCGACGAAGCCCTTTTCGTTCTGGGTGAGGCGAGCGATGGTTGCGGACATTGAAGTTCTCCTTTGCTGATCGGGATCATTCCCGTGAACGCCCCATGAAAAAGCGCCAGACGGAAAGCTGGTCATGGAGGGATGAAATCCCGGAGCTTGACCCATGCCTGTGCCAGCGGCGGGAGGGGGATCACCCACCCGCAGGGCGGTGCGAAGCGCCGTGATCGCGTGAGCGATTATGGGGATACCCGCCGATGGCTTGCCCGAAGGGTCAGGCGTGGGTTGACCGGATTGACGGCGGTGGTTCGAATAAGGGGCGTCACTGGGAATGAATTCGGGGGCCAGCACGGAGAACGGTGTCTGCGCGCTTCGTCTTTTCGCTCATCGATGGGAAAGGCCACGGGTCCATTTTCGGCTTTGACACATCAAGCGACCAATTCGGAATCCGAAATGCCAAGAATGACGAAAACTGCTCCCGCCGCGATCGGCCTGCCACCAAATGGCGGACACAGGGAGAACTCGTCCGTTGCAGCCAATCTTGCGCCGATGTCGCAGGCCTCCACCATTGTGCGCCGGTTTTGGATTGCCGTCCGACGGCGCCCGGCCTGGTCGGCTGGTGACGCGTCGGTCTGATCTGGCCCTCCGGATTCGGCGCTGCGAGGTATTGCCACCACCCCACTGGGCGGGGCTGTCGTGAGAGAAGATCGGACCAACAAAGGGACTGGATCGTCCGGACCCACACTAGGAATGGTGCAGCGCTTGTGGCAAAATAATTGTATCGTACGAAACAAGAGGCGAGCGATGATCAACCCGACGAAGAAGACGTATACTGGCCTCGCTCGCGCCTATGCCCTTTTCAACGAGGAACTGTTCGGGGGCGAGCTGCCGGCTTGCCTGATCACGATGCAGAGGGTGAAGAAAGCCTACGGCTATTTCGCGGGCGGCCGTTTCGGCTCGAAGGACGGCGCCGTGGTCACGGATGAAATCGCGCTGAACCCAGCGCACTTCAGCCTGCGCACGACCGAGCAGATTCTTTCGACACTGGTGCACGAGATGGTGCACCTCTGGCAGCATCATTTCGGCAAGCCGTCACGCGGCGGTTATCATAATCGCGAGTGGGCGGAAAAGATGCATGCGGTCGGGCTCGTTCCGTCGTCAAGCGGAGAGCCTGGAGGTAAGGAAACCGGGCAGCGCGTCACGCACTACATCGCCGACGGCGGGCCTTTCCAGCGGGTGTTTTCAAGACTGGAGGAGGAGGGCTTCGACGCCTTCTTCATTGAGCTGTGGGACGATGCGAAGAAACAAGCCGCACGTGCCAAAAAGACTGCGAGCAAGACCTGCTATACATGCCCGTCCTGTGGCCTGAATGCCTGGGCAAAGCCGAACGCCCGATTGATGTGCGCCGACTGCGTAATGGCGCTTCAGCCGCCTGCGCAGCAAACTGAGCCGGAGGAAGAAGAACGACCTGCCATCGAGGAAGCTCGAGAGCAGGTCGAAGCCTGATATGCGGCGCCCATCAGGACGCCGCCTTGCTGCCGATCCGCTTGACGGGGATGCCGAGAGCGCGTGCCTTGTCGACGAGGTTGTCGTTGATACCGGTTCCCGGGCAGGCGATAACGCCGATCGGCATGGTTTCCAGTAGGGTATCGTTGCGTTTGAAGGGGGCAGCCTTGCGATGTGCCTTCCAGTCCGGCTTGAAAGCCACCTGGGTGACGCCGCGGGCTTCTGCCCATTTTGCCGCGATGAGTTCCGCGCCGGTCGGCGTTCCGCCATGGAGCAGGATCATGTCCGGATGCTTTGCGAACGTCTGATCGAGAACCTTCCAGATGGCGTCATAGTCCTGATAGTCGCCACCGGTGAAAGCGATGCGTGTGCCGGCAGGGCAATGAACTTCGTTTTCGGACCGGCGCTTTGCCGAGATGAAGTTCCGGCTGTCGATGACGGCCGCCGTGAGAGCCCGATGCGAGACCTTCGAGCCTGTGCGGGGAAGCCATGCGGAGCCGGTTTCGACCCGGTAGTGTTCGGCCGCGACATCGCGCATCGCCTCGAAGGCGTTCCGGCACTCGGTAAGCGAGAAGCCTTCGGACACCAGCTTTTCCAGTTCGACGCTCTTGACCTCTGAACCGTCTTGCTCGGCCAATGCAGTGCGTTGACGGCCTTCATTGTCATCGAGGCGCTTTTGGGTGTGTGCCAGACGGCGGTGGAAGATGTTGACGACGGACCAGAGCACTTCCTCGACCTCGTCCTCGAGGCGGGTGTCGGTGAAGATCGACTGGATCGCTTCGACCATTACCGCAACGCCGCCTTCGACGGCCTGGTGGTCGGGGAGGGGGCGGAAATCCGGCTCGTCGGAGTTGGGGCGCACGCCGTAGAGCGCGAGCTCGTCGAGGAGGGCGGCCGTCGGACTGGAAGTGGAAGCAAGGTGCGGCATCATGGTTTCGGTCCTTTTGCTGTGGCCTGCGCGGCCTGGAATGAGGCGATAAGAACCCGGAGGAGAGCGCACACACCCGTAGGGCCGAAGCGAAGCGGAGGACGCCGGAGCGCAAAAAATTGCTGCGCGAGGAGCCGGTTTACCGGCGGGGAATTTTTTGCAGGAGACGGCGTTGTGTGTGATCGAGGGCGCCTCCGCGCCCGACCCGTAGGGTTATATCGCGAACTCATCCAGGTCGTGCGGGCCACAGCTCAGGCCGGCTGGCACGCCCGGACCTTTCTCGTTTCAGGCCCTCGCCAGTGTCCCGCATCGAGCTTTCTCGACCGCGGTTTGCAGACGCTCTCGCAGGACCGTGAGCCCGTCCTCCCGCAGATCGTCATTGAAGTCGTTGCGCTGTGGCACGAGGTCGAATACCGCGATCCCGAGAGATTCGGCCCGCCGGCGCAGGAGAATGGCAGCGCGCTCGCCCGCCTCGTCATTATCACGGGCGATCCACAGACGCTTGAGGTGGGCCGGGGGCATGAACTGGGCAAGGTGCGTGGCCGTAAGGCAGGCGCAGACGTCCAGAACTGGAATGGCGGTTGCGATCGACAGCACCGTTTCGACGCCTTCGCCGGCGACAAGCTCCTCTCCGGCCGACCCGTGTTGAAACCTTACCGCATTTCCCGCCAGATTGCCGATGACGCGTTTCGGCTCGGCAATGGCCGCGATGCGTGCGGTTGCAGGATCGAGCCATGTGCGGGCGCAACCAGTGACCCGCCCCTGGTTGTCGGTAATGGCGGCGAGGAGGGCAGGAAGTTGCCGGGTCTGGTCAGTCTCGTCGCGATAATAGACCGCATGATGGTAGCGCAGGGCGGTCCCGAACCGCGCGACGCCACGCGCACGGAGATAGCGCTCCGCAAGCGTGTTTTGGATTGGCCGCCCGATCGCGAGCAGCTTGCGTGCTGCGGTGGACCGATCGGATCCGGATCGGGACATGCGGGTTTGCGAACCACTGCGGGCAGAGACCGGCTCGCTACGGCCGAGAAATCGGCGGGCTTCAGAAAAGACATCCCCCCAAGACGGGGTGGCAAGGCGTTCCTCGATGATATCGAGAAGGTCGCCATGCTCGCCCGTTGCGTGGTCCACCCACTTTCCGGGCTGGCGGCCGGCCGAATGTTTCAGCCGGATCGCAAGGCTGCGACCTGGATCCCCATGCTTGTTGCCGACGAGCCAGTAATTCCCGACCTTCCGGCCTGCGGGGAGCCAAGAGCGGCAAAAGGCTTCCGCTCGTTCGGCGAGAGCGCGTGAAATATCGGTGGCGGTGTTCATGCTACCTCCGCGAGTTTTGTTGAGTTGTTGGCCGCAAGGAGCTCGGCATAGCGAGCGTGGATACTCTCTCGATCGAGGAATCGAGAGGCAAAGCCCAGAGAATAGGAAACCTCTTGCCGTACCTCTGCCAGCAGATCGGCCTCCTGGTCAGTCAGCATGCGCTGCGGCCAGCCCTTCACGTAAAGCATCGGTTTGGTGATGCGGGCCTCCGCCTGTACGCGCGCGAAAGCGGCTGCTTTCCCATGGGCAAATGCCGCGCGAGCGGCATCATTCAGGAGATGCGGTGCGATATCCCCCAACCAACGGGAACCTTGAAATGCGAAGGTGCTGCGCGCCTCCAGCGCGACCATGCGGCGATAAAGGTCGTGCGCTTCCGGTTGGGCTGACGCCGCAATGAGATCCTTCAGACTGGACATGATGCAGAAACGGCACGAGACGCGAGACATGCCGAAGTGCCGGTATGCAGGATGCGGCAGCAGTCCGCTCCGATCGATGGCCGCAAAGACTTCCGCCTCGCTCCATTCGACGATGGGGCGCCATGTCCAGATGCGGCCATTAAGGTCCGCATTGGCAATGGTCGCCTTCGCTCGGGCTGCGCTTTCATCACGTCGAACGCCAGTGACGTTGATGATGCGCTGCCCGGGGAACCGACGCTTTAGCTCGGCTATGATGACATGGGTCTTCTGCTCGGAAGTGCAAAAGCGCATGGCGGGCGTCGACCAGCACGGAACGAGGGTGACGGTCGAGAGAGACTGGTAGCGCTCGAGGCTGGATTGCCAGCGAGCTTCCCATCGTTCCATGAGGCCGCCGGACTTGCGGCGAACGACAGCAAGTTCGACGCCGAGATAGGATGCCAATTCACGGCAGATGCGAGGCGAGGCATCCCATTCGACGGATCCGAGATCGGCATGAACGAGTAATCGCGGGCCGGTATGACCGATCCTGTCCAGGTGGGAGAAGGTCGCCAGTGCCGATGCCTGGCTGTCTTTTCCGCCTGATACGCCGATCGCGACGGGCGAGCCGTCGGCAATCAGCATGTCGATGTGCGACGTTGTTGCGATCGCGTCCATCACGCGGCCTCCGAATGATCAATCATCCGATGACGCTGGATCAGTTTCTCGAGCACATCGGGATTGCCAGCGGGAGCAAAGAGCCTGGTCGTCCAGGAAATGATCTCGGTGAAGCAGCCGATCGCCTTGAGCGCGGGAAGCGCCGACGGCGTATGACCGGTGATCTCGAGGCGGTATTCGCCCATGACGCGGGAGCGTTTCAGGGCGAGTCCGCCTTCGATGTCCACCGTCGAACCGCGGACCATGACTGTCTCGAGCATATCGGCCGGGCTCATATCCACGGCAATATCGAGGCCAAGCGACCGGAACACCGTGGAGAGTTGGTCGGCCGTGACCAGGCGCCCAAGGATGCGCTCGCCATCATGGGCCTCCAGACGATAGACGCGGCAATTTTCGTCGGGGAGCCGTTTCCAGATCGGCAAGAGCAGGCCTGAGATCAGCGTAATCCGCCGCGTGGAGAACTCGGGTATCTGGGCGAGCTCGTTGGTCCAGGCCAGTTCGAAGTCCGTATCTGAAGCCGGATGCCATTGCGTCAGCTCAAGCTCGGATTCGAACAGCCGTTCACGGTGCATCGGCCGGGTGATCTGCACACGCCGGATCGGAGTGCCGTCCTCGTCCATGACGCTCGGCGCCGGCTGCATTAAAGCAGCGCGGCCGGATTTGGCGTTGACCAACAGGGCGGCCGAACGGTCGCAACCGACGATCTGACGAACAGTCTCGAGCGAAAGCGGCGCATTGCGGGTAGTTTCATTGATCGTCAGCGCCAGAGTCGTTGCGCCGCTGGCTGCGTGTTGGTGGATGACGCGGCGTTCGACGACGTCGAAGCGCTCGGCCGTCAGGATTTCCAGCCCGACGTCGAGGGTGCCGGCGCGCGTTGCGTCGTCGATTATTTTGTCGAGCAACATTTCGAACGTTTCGAAAATGGCGTTCTGCATGTCGATCGTCAGCGCGAGGCAACGATTGAGGAACTGCGAGATGGGCGGCAGTTCATCGAGCAGGGAGCCGGCCGAATCGACGATATTCAGGGCTGTCAGATCGGTGAACTCTGTGAGCGAGCAGGCGTCGACCTTTCCCCGCACGAGATTCGAGTAGAATTGGCGCAGAGCGGCCCGCGCATAGGGGCTCTCAAGGTTGTCTTCCGCCCGGAACATGCCTTGTCCGCCGGTTTGGCGCTGGCCCTTGGTGATGGCTCCGAGAGTGTCCAGCCTGCGGGCGATCGTGGAGAGGAAGCGTTTTTCGCCCTTCACGTTGGTTGCGCATGGCCGGAAGAGCGGAGGCTGCTTCTGATTGGTCCTGTGCGTCCGGCCAAGTCCTTGAATGGCGTTATCGGCACGCCAGCCCGGCTCGAGCAGATAATGAACGCGCAGGCGCTGATTTCTGACTGTCAGCTCCGCGTGATAGGATCGGCCTGTGCCGCCGGCGTCCGAGAAGACGAGGATGCGTTTGGTGTCGTCCATGAATGCGTGGGCTTCGCCGAGATTGGCGGACCCTGGACGGCGTTCGACGGCCAGACGGCCGTCGTGGGTCCGCACGATGCGGCGTGTGCGACCGGTGACTTCCGCGACGCGATCCTTGCCGAAGTGCCAGAGGATCTGATCAAGAGCGCCGTGTACCGCAGGAAGCGCGCAAAGATGCTCGATCAGGCTGTCGCGCCGTTCCAGTGCTTCGCGGCATTGAATCGGATTGCCGTTGGCGTCGAGAGCAGGACGTGACCGGAGATTTCCGTCGTCGTCCGTGTAAGGCTCGAAGAGCTGCGTCGGGAAGGAATGGGCGAGATAGTCGATGACATATTCGCGGGGAGTGATGTCCAGCGTAAGGTCGGACCACTCGGAGGCGGGGATCTCGGAGAGGCGCCGATCGAGCAGGGCCTCGCTCGTCGACACGATCTGGATGACGGCCGAGTGACCGGCCGCCATGTCGCCCTCGATCGCACGGATAAGAGAGGGGCACTTCATCGCCGTGATGAGGTGATTGAAGAACCTCTGCTTGTTGCTTTCGAAGGCGCTGCGAGCGGCGGACTTGGCCTGCCTGTTGAGGGTGCCTTCATCGGAGGTGATGCCCGACGCGAGAAGCGCCTGTTCCAGGTTCTGGTGGATGATCTGAAATGCGCCGGCGTAATCGTCATAGATGCGGCGCTGCGCGTCCGTGAGCTCATGGACGAGCATTTCGTATTCGACGCCCTCGAACGAGATGGACCGGGCGATGTAGAGGCCGAGAGCTTTGAGGTCGCGGGATATGACCTCCATCGCCGCGATACCGCCAGATTCCATGGCGGCGACGAAGTCGGCCCGGTTGACGAAGGGAAAATCGCCGGTTCCCCACAGACCAAGGCGACTGGCGTAAGCCAGATTGCCGACGGTCGTCGCACCCGTCGCGGAGACATAAACAACGCGGGCGTCCGGAGCGGCATTCTGCAGCCGGAGCCCTGAAAGGCCCTGCTCCGATGGCTTCTTTTCGCCGCGCTCACCTTTGTCGCCGGCTGCATTTGCCATTGCGTGAGCTTCGTCGAAGGCGATGACCCCGTCGAAATCGGGACCCAACCACTCCACGATCTGCGTCAGCCGGCTCGCCTTCAGCGTTCCGTCGCCGTCCTGGCGCTCGGAAGTGCGCAAGGTGGCGTAGGTGATGAAGAGAATTCCTCGCTCGAGCTTGATGGGAGCGCCTTGGCGGAAGCGGCCCAATGGCACGATATCGGACGCAGCGCCACCGAGCGCAGTCCAGTCGCGAACTGCGTCTTCGATCAGCTTGTCGGATTTTGAAACCCAGACTGCCCGTTGGCGACCTTTGAGGAAATTGTCCATGATAATGCCGGCGACCTGGCGACCTTTGCCGCAACCGGTCCCATCACCGAGATACCAGCCGCGGCGGAGGCAGAAGGAGCCGGATGCGTCTTCGGGCGCGGCCTTCAGCTGATCGTAGGTGTCGTTGACGGTATAGGTTCCGGAGAGATGGGCACCATGGGCCTCGCCGGCATAGATGACGCTTTCCAGCTGAGCATCCGAGAGAACGCCGGCTGAGATAAGCGATTTCGGCAAGGTCGGCCGGTAGGTCGGAAGGGGAGGGGCGATGGACGCCATCGCGGCCGACTGCACCAACGCCGTCGGATGGGGGACGGCCTCGGGGATTGCGATCGCCTGAACGCGATATGGCTCGTAGAGGCCTGCAGGCTGAGCGTGCTCATCAGCCTCGTGGACGCGCGGCGCATAGTCGAGCTCCACGGTCTCGGCCTTATCGAGGGGATGGCGCGCAGCTTCGGAGGCTGCAGCACGCGCCTGCGCCCGCGCCTTGTCGCGCAGCGATGCAATCGCGCTGGCGGGGTTTACCGGTCGGATAGAGACCGACGAGGATACCGAAAGACGCCGGGCCGGAACCTCGGTGACGACACGGGCCAGCAGCTCGGCGCAAGACTGGGCGGGCTCGGCGTGAAGCGAGGCGGCGGTTTCGTCCCCGGTCATCTTGTCGATCACCGTCAGGCGCGTTTCGAAGGTGGTGCCGTGGCTGGCGTAGATCCTGCCCGCTATCGGTGAACTGAAGCGGATCGTGGCCCGGTCTTCGATGGAGCGGAAGAAATCGCCCCATTGACTGGAAGCAGGTGCGAAATTGGCGCCGGAGATCATGACCAGGCGGCCGCCTTCTGCGAGGCGAGCCAACGCAGAGCGGACATGCTGCATGGTCGCGGCCCGGAACCGGCCCTCGACATTCGGTGCGGCCGAAAAAGGCGGGTTCATGAGAATGGCGGACGGGGAGAGGGATGGCGCCAGCCGGTCATGGATGGTGGCGGCGTCGTGGCGCGTGACCTCTTGGTCGAAGAGTTCGGCCAAGAGGTGGGCGCGGTCTTCCGCAATTTCATTGAGAAGAAGTTGCGCGCCGGCAATCCTCGCGAAGCAGGCGAGGATCCCCGTGCCGGCGGATGGTTCGAGAACCAGGTCGCCGGCGGAGAGGGCGGCTGCGTGAGCGGCGACAAAAGCCAGCGGGAGAGGGGTGGAAAACTGCTGAAGGCGCTGCGATTCTTCTGAGCGCCGCGTCTGGGACGGAACAAGCGCCGCTATTTTTTCCAGCATCTTCAGTTCGCTGAGCGGATCTGCAGACTGGCGACGGATGCGAGCGCCATATTTGATCATGAAAAGGATCTGGGCGCATTCCAGGGCTTCATAGGCGTCCTTCCAGACCCAGGCGCCATTCGTATCGCTGTCGCCATAGGCGTTTTCGACGGCGGTGCGCAGCATGTCCGTCGAAATTGGTTTACCAGTCTCTATGAGGGGGAGGAGCGCGCGGGCAGCTTCGAGCAGCGGTGCGGCGCGCGGGACGATTATTGCGGAAGAGGGGCGGAAGGAAACGTTCATGGAGGCCTCCGAGGGTTGCGGAATCCTCCCGGCGGCTCTCTTTGGCCGCAGGAAGGCTTGCCCTTCCCGGCCTGCCTCTCACTCTCTTGACGGATTGGCAGTAGCGCCGGCCGCTCCTCTGCCCCGGGGAGCAAGCGCAAGCGAGCGAGCTGCAACGTTGAAGATGATGCTGTCCAGGTTGGTGAAGTCGCCGGAAGAAGAACCGTAGCTCTGCTCGATGTAGTCCATGGCAAGGCGCTCGATCGCGTGCGGGAATGAAAGGTCGAGAGTTACGGGCTGTTCGAGGCTCCAGAGCGCGATCGGAAGCGTGATGGGATTTTCTGGAAGGTGCGCTGCGCGATCGGCGGCAATGACTGCGAGGTCCCCGATGGGACCTTCGTCGTCGTCGCGATCGAAGTTGACGATCACGAAGGAGACGCCGGCGCCGGCGAGAGCATCGAAGACGGCGGCTCTGTTTCGGTTTCGCAGCTGGGCGGATAGAACGCGGAACTGACGAAGGTTGGTTTCGTAGCGCGACAGGGCGTCATCCAAAGAAGTTTCTGTTTCCACCATACGGGCGGAAAGGGCGAGGGCTGCCATGGGCGGTCTCCTGGGACGGAAGGGAAGACCGGCTCTCGAACTCTCTCTTTCGGCTCGGCCGGTCCACTCTCTTTCCGGCCCGCCTCTGGCTCTTCAGATGAAAAGAAAAAGGGCGCCACCTGGGCGCCCGATATGTGCAGCGGCATTCTTTGCTTAAGCTGCGCGATCCCACAGACCTTGAGAAAGCTCATCAGCGATCATGGTGTGCGCCTTTTCCAAGACATCAGCTCCGGATTTTTCGATATGGTCGAAGAAGCGGGCGTTGGGACCGTTATGGCACCAGTCCGCATAATAGCAGTAGCGGCGTTCCGACAGGCTGAAGGCGAGGAGATCCATAGCCCAATGGGGCTTTGGTTCGACGACGACGGAGAGGCCGCTGCGCGTCTCCCGCCACGGGAGGTATCGTTCTGGCGGCAGATGCTGCCGATCGAGCGCAAAAATATGTTCGACGCTGAAACCTTGCTGATTCATGGGAAGATCTCCGATCTTGAAGTTGCCGTTCCGGGGCCGTCGTTAGTTCATCCGCCGATCATATCGGGGATGACCGGTGCTGGCTCGTTGATGCCAAGGCGGGCCCGCAATCTGTTGATCGCGGCTGTCTGGCGCTCGATCTTGCGCCGAAGAGCATCCACCTCGGTGCGTCGGCTTTCGAAGACGGCGTCCATGCAGTCGCGGTAGTGACGTTCGTCGGCATTGGTCCATGTGGAAGCATGCCGACCGAACTGGCGGACTTTGTTGCGGTTCTTGATCGTCATGCTCTCAGCTTCTGAACGAATTTGACGATCGATGATTTTGAGGTGCCGGCAGTTGACGCGGCAGGCCTCTTCCATGCTCGAGAGCGCAAGCTTGGCCTGAGTATAGGAGTTCATCGCCGCCTCCTGTCAGCCATCGAGGCCGGTTTCGACGGGACGAGGGGGCATGTGATAGACTTCGGCTCCAGCCTGCCGATAAGCGTCCATGACATGATAGAGCGGAACGAAGGATAGCGAGTTCCAGGGCTTGGGGTCTGCTGCGCGGCCGACGGCAATCATCGGGCCACTGCAGGCGAGATTGGCGACAACGCCGAAATCGACCATTCGGCTATCGTAAACCGGAAGACCTGCGTCGATGGCTTCTGCTTTGATGGTCTCGCAGTCGTAGCCGCTGAGGGTGCTTAAACCGAAGTGCAGGGAAAAGCCGCCGCGGCCGATTTGGAGATGACCGCCTTCGCTGGCAAGGGCCTGTTCGATATAAGTTGCATAGTGCGTCATGGTCGTGCTCCACGACGAGCGCCGGCGTGCCTGCCACGCGGGCTGGAAAACTCGTCACGGACACAAGGGCCGCCCTTTGACCAAAGGCGGCCCACGTCAGGTTTTCGGTCTGATGGTCTACCGCACCAGACCGAGTTGCTCGGCAATGCCGGGAGGGGTGGGCGTGCTCGATTCCTTGATGAGCGAAACCACGGTGTCCTTCGACATGCCGGAAAGATCGTAGCCTTGCGCACGGGCTTCGACGACAATGCTTTCGAGGCTCGGGAATTCCTCGAGCTGCATTCCGAGCCAAAGTTCGTTTTCTTCCGTCTCGGGATCGGGGAAGGCCTGCAGGAAGAAGGTCCGAAGCGGCGGATCATAGCCTATGACGGCGTTTGGATCGGCTTTGTCGCCTTTGGTGACGGTGACAGGATGGCGGCTCATGTCGTTCTCCTATGATTGGATATCTGGACGATCGTGAAGTTTGACGATGGCCTCGATGGCATCGTCGTATGCTTTGCGTGCGGCCCCTTGGTCCGCTCTGAACCGCCTATTCGCCTCTTCCATCAGCCGCCGATTGCGATCTTCGGCCTTGTCGAGCCTTGCCCTGGCTCGATCCATGGCGGCTTTATATCTGGCCTCGATCTTGGCGGCCTTCTTGTCGTCCCAGGTTCCGTACTTGTTGCTGCCCATAGGTCGCGTCTCCAGCGGCTGATTTATTTGGAATCAAAGATGGCGGGATGGGTTTGCAGACCCACCGTCATGGTGGTCGAGGCGAATTCGACAATGAGCGAACTGCCCACGTCAACAGCGTCTCGAACGATTTCCTCGTCAATGAACTCGCAACCGCGGACGCAACCGAAAGAAATGCGCTTGGCGGATGACCATTGCTCGAAGGGCATGATGGTAGGATCACATTCGATGGCATAGACGACCCTTTGTTCTCCCTCGACAAAACGACCGTTGTGCATGAGGTAGACGCCCTGGTCACCGATCAGCCAGAAGCCTGCGGGATCCTTGATGCCCCATCTGAGGCGAAGCCCTTGGCTCCATCGTATTTCGGCTTCTGCGAGCAGCTTGCGCAGTTGGGGATGGGGAAACGTCAGTCGCATGGGAACATCTCCTGAGCGTTGATGTGTAAACGGCCCGGCGATGAGCCGGGCCGTGGGTTTCTGTCTCCTCGATCGAAGCCGTCAGGCGGCGTTGTCCTTCAGGAAGGCCGGGATATCGTCTTCATCGATCTCCTGATCGGCTTCCTGCAGGGCGGCGTCCTGGTCGGTGGCACCTTCAGACACGTCGACGGTTTCATCATCGTCGCCATCCGGCCCCTCCTCGTCGTAGGAGAAGTCCGCGTCAGCTGCTTGCTCGGTGATGACCCCGGAGAAGGCCATGCCGTCGGGCAACCAGACGGAGGTCTTGGCGGCCGTCTCTGGCGTGAGGCCGGCTGATGCGCGAGGATCCTCGCTGAAAGCCTGTTCCATCGCCGCCGCGATGACGGGCTTTTTGTCCTTCGCCTTGTCATCGGCCCACCGATTACCGATCAGGTCGCGTGCGAGCTTGATCGCATGGTCCTTCTTGGTCCGGCTCCAGTAATTTTCAGCAGTCGGCCTCCAGCACGCACCTGTGTCGACGGCCATGCGATGGCCGATTGCTTCGACGACGGGGTTGGGCTTGTTGTCGGTGGCGAGCTGCTGAATGACCCCGTGGCCGACACACCAGGCAAAGAGCGCCTGCTTGTCGCTTTCCGGCAGGGAGCACATCGCCTCGAAATCCTGCGGGCTCGTGAGAGACCGCCATTCGACGTTCAGACCGTCCCGGGTTGCCTGCAGCATCCGCGCCGCGACCGTATCGACGATGGCCTCGCGGCTCTGATAGGTCTCGGCGTGCTTGATCGACACATCGATGGGCGTTGTCTTATAGCCATTTTCGCCCAGAACGCGGGTGCACATGGAATAGAGCATCACGTCGAACGCGGTGGCGAAGTCGGCCGCCAGATGCGCCTTCAGGATCTGGTGGCGCGTTGCTCGCAGATCATCTGCCAGCGAAGCGGAGATCCCCTGTTCTTTCCGTGCCTCGGCGGCCGGATTCGGATCATCGGAACGGATGGTCGAGGACGATACCGGGAGCCGGATCACCGGACCGTCATTTGCCGGGCTTTCGTCTCCGTCGGTGCTCGGGACCTTCTTCGGCAGGTCCTCTGGACGGACAAGGCCGGCCTCGATCCGGAACTGACCGCTATGGTCGAGAGTGACGATGACGCCGGCGATCGCCTTCTGCTCGGCTGTGAAGACCTGGTCGTTGGCGAAGAGCAACCGGAGCTCTTCGACGCGTGCGGCCGCGGCGTCTTCTTCTGCCTGCAGCTCCTCCGTCCAGGTTTCCTCATCGTACTGGTTGGACAGGGCCTCGAGTCGTGCTTCGAGCTGCTCGAATTCCGCGACCTGGGCAGGGTCCGGCTCGACGGGCTCGGGGTAGACACGGCCAAACGGCCGCAGAGTGTCATATGCGACCTCGAGCTGAGCATCGGCCCACTTCCACTCGTTGGCCAGTTCGTCCACTTTGGTCTGCAGCTTTTCGAGAGCAAGCTTTTCGAGCAGACCGCTGTCGCAAAAATGGACGCTATCGTTGTCGGAAAACAGATCCCGCAGGATCGCCCCGCCCGCAGTCTGATACGCGTCAATACCGACGAAACGGGCGAGCTTGGAGCTGCCATGGTAGGTGCGCTGCGTCAGGGCTGCCTTGATGTTTTGAGTGTAAAATCCATAGGAACGACTGGAGAGCTCCTCCCACACCTCGTTCTGCCGTCCGTGGTCGTCGGTGATGGAGAATGCCTGGACGGCTTCCAGGGTCATCTTGTCGGCGCGGAACGCTTCGATGATGACCGGAGAGACGCGGGCGAGCTTCATGCGGCGATCCACGAAATTCAGGGTGACGCCGAAACGGTTGGCGATCTCCTCGCGGCTCCAGCCCTTCTTTTCGAGGGCGTCGAAGGCCTCGAATTCGTCGGCCGGGTGCATGCCGGCCCTGACAAAGTTTTCGATGAGGGAGGTTTCTTCCGCCTGCTTTTTGGTTTCGACGATGCAGGGGATTTCCACGTCTGCGCTGATATGGCCTTCGGCGGCTAGGCGCTCGAGGACCGCGAGGCGTCGGCCGCCGGCGTGAACGTGATATCCGTTTCCGGATTTGTGAACGAGAAGGTTCTGCTTGATGCCGTCGGCTTTGATGCTGGCATAGAGCTCGTTGTCCGCCTCTTCGCTCGCCGCCGTTTTGCGAACATTGAGCGGGCTGCGGGTCAGCTTGTTGAGACCGATCATGGCGATGGTGGGCTTGGTCATTGCATGGCTCCTGAAGAGCCGGGCGGGAGAACTCTCTCCTCTTTTGGAGCCCGGTCATCCGGGCTCCCCTGCCTCTTACTCTAGGAAGCGCTGCTTGGGGCACCACGCTGGAGCCACCCTCTGAGGTCTCGGCGCATCACGCCGATCGGCCCATTGATCTCGGTTACCGTCGGGTTCTCCACCACACCTTTCAGTCGGATGAACCCCGGAAGAAAGGCGCGCATGACCTCGATATAGAGGTGTCCGCCGACGAAAGCGATGTCGTGGAAGGGGGCGCCACCGTATCGGGACAGCGATGCGATTTCGCAGCCCGGGTGCATTCCATATGTATCCGGACGGCGGGGCGATGGCGGCCGGGGCCACCTGGTCCCCATGCCGCCGGCGATCATCCGCTTCGCCAGGTCATCGGTGAGGCGGGCATTATAATTTTCGATCGGGACGGCCGAATCGCGAAAACCATAATGCGCCGACAGAAATGCGACCCGTGCCATGCTGCCTCGGGGATCGGTTACGCGCAGCGTCTGCCAAAGAGGGCCGTCATATCGATAAATGGCCGGCATATAGGCGGGCTCGACCTTCTTGGTGGCCGAACAGGCGAGAATCAGGAGGCGGCCGGGGGCAATGCCGGCCGGAGGGGAGGGGAAGGGGATCATGGAACGGCTCCTTTTGAGACGCCGGGCGGGAGGACTCTCTCTCCGCTTTGCAAGCCCGGCTCAAACGGGCTTGCCCCTTCCACTGCCTCTTTCGTTAGCCGGTTTCTTGCGTCTTCCCCTCTTGGCGGCGGATCTTCGCGTAGGATTTGAGACCGTCCTGGTTGTCGCGCACCCATTCGAGTGTTTTGAGGACGCATTCCAGACGCAGGACATGCTCAGCCATGGCGCTCTCGTCGCGTCCCCGCGATCGAAGGTGATCGCGCCGGCGTTGCTCGAGCAAATCCTTGATCTCGTCGATCTGTGCGTAGATGGAACGTTCAGCCATTTCGCGAAGGTTCTATCTGCGATCCACTCTGGCGCCGCCCTGCCTGAAGAGCGGCGCGGCCGCGGTGGCGAGGCGCTGCATGAAGCGCTTTCCGAAACGACCGACCGGATCCTGTGTGGTGTCGAAATAGAAGGATTTCTCGGCGATGTCGTAATTATACTCGCTTACCGTCACCCAACCCCTCTTCCAATCGGAGAGACCTGCCCGCCGGCATTCCATTTCGGGAATTTCGATGGCTTGCTGTCCGTGGCGGGGAGGTTGGCTCGAGATCGCGATGAGAGCCATGTGGGTTAGACCGTCCCTGGGGTTCACGGTAGCGAACAAAACGCAGATAGGCCGGTCCTTGCGGCCCTCGGTTTCACCCAGTTCGGCCTGCCATTTCCAGAGATAAGGGTACTCGACAACGGTTCCGACCTTAAGCAGTTCGTCCCGTTCAGTCCTCATATCCTTCTCCCTTCGCAAGACGATCGGCTTCGGCTTCGAAGAGAGCGGCTATTTCTGGCGGTGTTTCACCTGCGGCATAGACCCTGCGAGGGTCGTTTGCCCTGCGAAGATGGTCGTATTGTTCTGCAGTCATGAAGACGAACTTTCTCTTGCCACGGCGGGTGATGTCGACTGGGCCGGAATAGGCGGCCTCCACGACCTCGCCGGATTTGTTGCTAAGATCGGTGAGGGTAAAGCTGCGCATGGTGACGCTCTCCTGATAAGACTTGTCCACATTTTAGAGATTTTAGCTAAAATGGGCAAGTCGGATCGGGTCGTCACGCGGCGGGATGGGACCGACCATCGAGGGCATTGTCCGACGATCGCAAATTATCTGCGAGAGCAAGGAAGCGATCGCGATCGGCGTCGTCCCGTTTGACACGGAAGGCGTGATCGACCACCTCGTTGACCCTTGCCCACTGGTTCCATGCGAAACTGCGTCCAAGACCGACGGTCGTGGACGAGCTTGGGAAGCGATCGGCGTTTTGCACCAGATCGTCCCACGTCGCGCCGAATTCGATTGCGTCGAACCGGCTGTGTTTTCCGGTGAGGGCGTTGCGCTCGAGGAGAAGGGCGCGCTCGAGCAGATCCGGATGATGAGCGGCAAGCCAGTAGAGCTCCCACTGCTTAGACGCAGGGCAGAAAAAGCAGGCTGATTTGATCGGGACCATGCCGGCGCCGAGGACCCCGGTGATTATCCGGACGCAGTCGGAGCGCGTCCAGCCGAGGATCTGCAGCGGATAGGCGTAGTCGAAATCTGCGTCGGCGCTGGCAAGGTTGCGCGATCGGCGGATGTCGGCAGGACCGCAATCATAACCGATCAGCTTCACGATGCGTTGGCCTGTCCGCTGCGCCTCGATCCAGACGGGGTGAGGCGCTGCGGCATTGGGGCCGGATCTCGAACCTTTCAGGACCTGGTCCTGCGGCTTCTGCTTCCATTTGATGCTGCAGGACTTCATGCCGAAGGCAAGCGAGGGCAGCGTCTCGTTGGCGATGCAATTGCCATAGAGGTCGGTGTAGCCCGTCGAGGCGAGCGGGGTCTTGCGGCAGATGATGATCGGTGGCCAGCCCCATTCCATGAGTATCGCGTTCATGAGCTCGAGGTGGGCGAGCGTTTCGGGCTTTTCGGCCCCAGTGTCGGCGAAAGTGATGATGTTGGGTCGAAGTCCAGCAAGGCGGAGCGCCACCAGCATGGCCGTCGAATCGACCCCCGATCCGAAGGAAACGGCGAGCGGGCGGCCGGCAAGGGCCGCCTGCAGCCGGCGTCGTTGATCAGGACGAAGCCGCATGGGCGCCTCCTGCCGTCGCGCGCAACTTCAGGGGCGGGAAGCCTTTGGCGCCAGTCCAGATTTCCAGATCGTCCAGATGCTTGCCTAAAGAGCCGTCGGCCAGGCGCTCGCGGATTTCCTTCAGATGCAGAACAGGGTGGAAAGAGGATGCGCAGGAGAATTCCTCGGGCGTCGCAAGGCCCGGGGTCCAATATTTGCCGCCGGCGTTCCACTCCGCATGGGAGTCGAAGCAGAATGAATAGGTGAGGCCGTGCGCCCTGCAGACGGCCACTGTGACTTCCGGGTCTCCGGAGCATTGGCCCTGGAAGATGAATTGCCCGTTGTTGCGGATGGCCTCGATAAGAACGTCATCGGGCGAGGCATCGTAGCCGTGGAAATCGTCGAAGAGGGCCTCGATGAGCGCGTCGACGCCTTCGCGATCGAGCTCGCCGCCGATGGTGATCTGGGTCCAGACATGGTCAGCCATGGTCGTAACCTTTCGTGGTCGGTAGAGATAGGGGAGGGGATCAGGCGGCCGCGGCGAGCGGCATATCGACTTCGGAGGAGGAGTCCGGCTGCAAGCTGTGCAGGAAGGTGACGGCTCGCTCGGCGTGGGCGGCCGCCTGGAAGATTGCACGCTTCTCATTTTTAAGGACCTTGAGCCAACTGCCGATATAAGCGGCGTGATCCTCGCGCGGCTTGTCCTCGAGGCCGAGATCCGCGCAAATCATCGATGCTGAAATTTCCGCGACCATCTCCTCCATCGCGTATCCCTCGTCGCCCCAGGTCTTGCGCCCGAAGTCGCGATCGAGGCGAGTGGAATGGCGAGTCCAGTGGGCCGTCTCATGCGCGAGCACGGACACGAAGGATTCCGCCGATTCGAATGACTCGAAGGGCGGCATTCCGATGAAATCTTCAGAGATCATGTAGAAGGCTTTGTTGCCGCCAACCCGAACGTCGGCGCCGGTGTTCGCAAAGAAGGCGTCGGCATGGGCGATGCGTTCCTTGGGCTCGACAGGCTCGATCATCGGCCTGAAATTTTCGGGCAACCCGTCGATCTGGTCGCAATTAAAGACGCAGTAGCCTTTGAGGAAGGGGATCCGCTGCTCGATCTCTTCGCCGTTAGCTCCCTCTTCGGTCTTTTCGATGGCGCCGGCATAGACGACGAGGGTGGATTTTTCGCCCTTGCGGACCTGGCCGCCGATTTCCTGTGACTGTTTATAAGTCATCCAGAAAGGCGAACTGTAGCCGTTCGCGGCGGCCTCCATCCAGAGGAGGACGGTGTTGATGCCGCGATATGGAACGCCGTTGTGGCGGAGCGGCCGGGTGGCGCAGCCATTCGCGCCCCACGGCTGGTGCCAGGGTCGAACGCCGGCCTCGAGTTGCTCCACGATTTTGTCAGTGATGCGCTGATAGACGTCCTTATCCGGACGGCGAACGGCGGACGCGGGTTTGCGAGCTTTGCTGGTCATCGTGCTTTCTCCGGTTCACGGGACCGGGGAAAGCCTCTCTCTCCCTCTCAGGCCCGTTCAATCGGGCCTGGATTTCCTCTCGCTCTATTTGTCCGCGCGCTCTGCTGCCCGCGATGCTCGATCAGCCAGCCTCCGCAAGAGCGGGCGTCACCCGTATGGGCCGAGACGGCGAAGCCGGCTCGGTGCCACAGGCATAGCACGCGGCCGCGCAGCGGCTTGCCCTTCTTTCAGGCCAAACGTGACGTGTAATCTCAGCTGAAAATGCGAAGCAGAGCCTGCAGCAACCGGCCCTTGGGCGTAAGACGCCAGCCGGCGGTTCGGTGGGCATAGCGTTCGCCGATCCGCGCCGCTCTTCTGAACGGAAACGGGCTGTGAGTTTTCAGGAACCGCTCGTAAGCCGGCTTCGTCCAGCCGGGAACCTCCTGATAAATCTCTTCATCAAAATGGATGTCGTCCGGCGAGACGTTGACAAGCCCGGTTGGCGATCGATTGATAACCACCCATTCTCCGGGCTCTACAGCATCCCTGTGCATGTAAGCCGAAGGATCACGGGTGGCGATCATATTGCTGAAATAGAGGACTTCAGCTGCAGGAATCGTCTGCCGCAGCATGATCGGAAAGTGCGGATAGCCTCCGTCGTCACCCCATGAATTGAGGATGTCCATTTCGAACTGGACGGTGGCCTGACCGGTTGCCCGGGCCGCATTTTTCAGTCTCATAACGGTCTGGCCGTAGCTGTCTTGCGCCGTCGGCCGGTCTTGGATGACATTGATCATCCGCTTTAAGTGGACCTCGTTAAGCCCCTTATCTTTCAATAAATTTTGCGTGTGCTGATAGACACTCACCAGCTCATCGCTGATGGCATTGATCCTGGCGGGCGTGAGAATTCTCGCTGCCTCAATGATGATCTTCTGATTCCCAGGCGAAGGCTGGTCTTCAAAAACCCGATCCGGAAAGAACGGGAACCGGTGGACGCCAAAAGCTTTCTGCACGAAGAACGTCAGAAACGCGTATCCGACGCCCTTCGTCCAGGTGAATCCGGGGAAAGCTTTCTGCTGCAAGCCATCGCCATAGGTAATGCATGCATAGAGGAAATCGTCTTCGATCTTAAAAAGACGGTTTCCCATCACCTTGATCGGGAAAAGCTGGTTCTGGTTTGTCGTTTTCCCAAGGATTTCGGCCCTTTGAGATCTATGATCCGAATGTTCTGCGTAGTCGGGATGAACCTGCATCTATCGTCCGTTTGGCCTTTGTCGGCGTGGTCGAGTTTGTCGAAATTTGATCAGAGGGGCGGAATGCCGTGTGCGATCTCGTCGTCGAAGCGAGCTATGTCCCGTGGATGCACGTCCATGCCGTGACGGACGCAGGCATAGAGAAACAGGAAGAGCACAACCCACACGCCGATCGCGGCGTCAGGGGCGAGGATGAACGGGATGAAGGACGCGGTGAGGATGAAGTAGAAGATCCCGACCGGGATGCCAAAAGCGATGCGATTTGGGTGAATGTAATTGCTCACTGCGCCACCTGTTTTAGCCCGAATGAAACGACCCATTCAGAATAGCTTCTCACGCGGCAGTTGTCGAATAATTCTAGTGCAGTGAAATTTTTAAGGGTCCAGCAAGAGAAAATTTGTAGCATTTTTGCATGTTGGAAGAGCACGCCGAAGAAGCCATATCAATCGCTCCTGAAGAGCGACGTATGTTGCAGCGTGCATTCGACCGAATTTGCAGCCATCGCCGGATTATCAAGGGTACGGGCCGCGCCGCGAACCTAGCGATCGATATTATCGACATGTATCATCGAGGATACCGTACCGAGCGTCGGCTGGTGGATTTGTTCATTTTCGCGTGGGAAATGCCGTTCGACGACAAATGAGCTCAAATATTCACCGCAGGCGCAGTGCCAGAAAAGCGACGCAACTAAGGAGTTTGGGTTTGATGACGGCAATGAGTGGCTCCCGCGCAGTAGATCCTTTTGGTCCGGCGCCAACGCATGATGCGGCGCTATATGCGTATTGGCTGCGTGAGCGTGGCGCTCTCCAAGCGGATTTCGATGCGAAACTGGGTATAGTGCGCGATTCTCGCGCGTTCGAGTTCAAGGAGAAAGCGAACGAATGGCGCATTGGCTACGACAAGCGCCTATCCGGGGCTCATACGTAGAGCGTCCAGTCAGGGGTGGACGTCGTAAGGCCAGCCAAGATCGCAGTCGCTCCATCGGCATAATTCAGGCGAAGGCCCTCACTTGTATCTGCATATGAGGTTCGGCCAGAACCATTCGTAAGATGATCGATCCCGAGTACGAAGTCGGTGATCAATGTCTGGTTTCCGCTGCCATAGACATAGAACCAGTCTTCGCCGAGTCCGCCGGAGACCGTGTTGAAACCAACACCACCAGTTAGCGTGTCGTTGCCTTCTCCTCCAAACAGGAAATCGTCACCAGCACCGCCGTAGAGGCGGTCCTTCCCATTCTCGCCCCAAAGATGATCATCGCCATCATCACCGGAGAGATAATCATCTCCGTCACCACCAGAAAGGTGGTCGGCGCCTGCATCGGCGTAAAGATTATCGTTGCCTTCATCGCCGCGCAGGGTGTCGTCGCCATCGCCGGCATAGAGGCTATCAGCCCCGATCCCCCCGACAAGAATGTCATTCCCTGCCTGCCCCCAGAGGCTATCGTTACCGGCGCGCCCCTCGATCTGATCGTCTCCTGAGCCGCCTTGAATATTGTTTGCTGCGCTCGACCCCAGAAGGGTATCGCCTGCTTCGCCGCCGACGACATTCTCGACGTTGATAACCGCTATTTCGCGGATACCGAGGACTCGACCGTCTTCCAGATCGACATGAAGTTGTTCGACCGCATCACTTAAGTAGATGGTGTCAGTGCCGGCGCCGGCGTCGATGCTGTCGATTTCCTGGGCTGCGAGCGATCCATAGAAGGCAAAGCCGTCATTCTGGCTCGTCCCAATGACGTTCTCGATCGAGCGCAGCGAGCCCCAGTCGTATCCTGAATAGACGGAGGTTGAGCCGGCTTCTGCCTGAACCTGGAGGCTCTGAGCTAGTGCGGAGAAATCCGCTGTATCGCTTCCCGTCCCGCCGTGGATGAAATCCCCATCCATGGCGGTGAAGAGAAATGCATCATCCCCCGCCCCACCATCGAAATAGTCGCTGTGACCATTAACGGCGATCGTATCGGCGCCGCCCAGCCCCATGAGAAGAACCTGCGTCTCAGGGGAGATTGCATTGTCAATCGACAGGTGGTCTCCGGAGTGGGTGCCAAGAATAAGATAAGAGCTGGCGATCTGATCGGGGAAGAGTGCCGGCGAACCGTCGGCAAGAAGTTGTTGGAACGATTCCGACCGAATGACGGATTGCCATTGGTCCGCAAGAGCATCGCTCTCGAACGTGGCATGAAACCACATCTTGCTATACAGCCATGCGCCGTACGTTCCCTGCTGCAGGCCAGCCTCTACGAGCATGTTGTCCCAGGTTTCGGGGCCGAAGGTTTCGACTGGCGCATAGGCTGTCCAACCGTTGATGGAGACGCCTTCCCCTTCGGGGACAGTGCCGCCAAGATTTCCGAATACCTGCTGGTGATAGTTTCTTATCGGCACATACCCTAAGTCAGGATAGGTAGTTGTGCCATCCGGCTGAGTTATGGCTGAAGCGGCTCGGGCGGCGAGATCGGCAAGCATTAGTCCATTTCCGATAGCAGCCCACTGTTGAGGGGAAACAGAAATGCCCTCCTGCTCAGCAACCGTCATGAAATAAGCGTTTGCGACTCTGCCGCTAATTTGGTCCTCAAGGACCACGCCTAGGGCTAGGTTTCCATAGGTGACGCCAAATTCGGCGAGCTTCGTATAGTAAGCGACCCGAGCGCCACTTTGTCCGCTGTTTGCAATTTCAGATAATTCGTCAAATTGGTCCTGAGTTAATGATGGCATTAGGGTTTTACCTCGCGAAAGTTATCAATGAGATCAGTAGACCGCGCGCGAAACTCTCCGTAGCGCTGGAGGTATTGTCGCCCGAAAGTTATCGTCCATCTTTGGCCGTCACGATCAAATCGGAGGCTGCAACTCGCATTAGGGAAGACGGGCGGATTGGGTCTTGTGCATTCAAGGACCCCAAGAGGCATTGTAGATCGGTCTTGATCTGGGATGATAATATCGAAAGACGACCCCATTTCCTGAACCGTAAACTCGGGCTCAATGCGGTACGTTCGCTCTATCTGTTTCCACTTGGTAAGTTTTCCGCTTGGCGACCCGTCCCATTGACTATCGTAGACGGCGCTAATGGGCGATCGCAGAGGCTCGATCAGAATGTTGACGTTATCCGTCCAACCGGGTCGATCCCGCTCAAGCGGTCCCCAGTCCGACAGCCGCGCTTGCAGGAAGAGATCACCCTTTGAGTCGCCTTCTGCACGGAACGCCTTTGGGACGCGGTAGGTCACAGAACCTGCTTGGACGATGTCGAAATCATCGCTTGCGGCCGAAACCAACGCGATCGAGGCAAGAACCGTTAATCCAATGGTTGCGATGCCAAGGAAGTTGCGCGTAGAGCCGTTTCTAGAGCGCATTATCGAGGGACCTCTCGAAAACTGTCAAAAAGGGTAGTGGCCCGCCCGCGGAATTCGGCGTAGCGGTGGAGGAATTGACGGCCGAAGGTGACAGTCCAGCGCTGGCCGTCCCGGTCGAAAAGCAAGGCGCAACTAGCGTTGGGAAAGACCGGGGGATTGGGGCGGGTGCATTGCATGAGACCGAGTGGCATCGTTGCACCGTCCTGGTCAGGAATGACGATATCGTAGGTCGATCCCATCTCCTGAACCGTGAAGTCAGGCTCGATGCGATAGGTCCGCTCGATCGTTTTTGATTTCGTCGGCGCGCCGCTCGGCGTCCCGTCCCAGAGGGCATCGTATTGCCCTGCTATGTCCTGGGGCTGCGGTGTGATGAGGACATTGACGTTATCCTTCCAACCCGATCGATCGCGATCAAGTGGCCCCCAATCGGCCACGTGGAACTGAATGAAGATGCTGTCGCCCGACTGATTGCTCGTGCGATATTCCTTTGGGATCCGATATTTGATCGGGCCAGCTTGTACGCGATCGAAGTCTTCGCTCGACGCGACCTTGACCTGGGCAACCGTAATGCCCGTGAGGATAACGATCAGGGAAACAGCGGGGCGGCGAAACAGTCGTTTCATCTATAACCTGAGAAATAGCTTCAGCTTATAGGTGCGCGGACAACCCGGTATCTGTCAACAGGTTGTAGGAGAAAAATTCTAACGCAGTGAAATTTTCAACCCTCCAGGAGAGGCTAGATATTAACTCGAACTGCCCTAGGCGGCGGCGGCAGGTCCCCGTCTACGTTTACCCAACACGGCTCGACTGGGATGATTCGCCCGTCCGCAAGAGTGCGCGTGTGGCCGCGTCGCCAATGTGGAATGACTGTCTGACCAGATGATCCGTCATGGTCTGATTTGCTCATGTGATTGGCGCGCACGTCGATAACGATCATGGAGCGAATAGGCGGCCTTCCTTTCCTTTCTCGCTGCTTATTGAGACGATCGGGAGCAGGTTCGTCACGACGGATTGCTTGTCTGGTCGAAAGCGCACCGATAAGGGCGGCGACCACACCGAACCCATTATCGGTCATAAGCGCGCCGGCATCAGAGTTGACGTTGCCGACCAAGACGCGCTTGTGATCGCCGATGACCTTGTGACCGGATTGATTGACGAAGACCAGGCCGGTCTTGTTTTTCGTTTCGAACATCACCTGCATGGACAGGGCAATGACCTTGCCATCCACTGCGCTTTTCACTCGCTCGCAAAAGGCCGCGAAATTGACGGTCTCCTGTAGAATCTTCTGAGACCAGGAGACCCAAAAGAAGTCGTGCGGTAAGGGCGCGATCTCGGCGTCCCACAGGTGATTTGAGAAGTCGATGAAGACCTGAAGAGTTTCGTCGGTCTTGTCCGGATCGATGAAACTGAAGGAAAACTCTACGGTCTGAGGTGCGCGTTCTTCGATATAGCGAGCGAGTTCCGCCGGCTCCTCTGGCCGCCAGGGCTCGAGCGAGCGAAACTTGTTATCCTTAAAATACTCAAGTGCGGTGTGAAGTCGCATTTTGATCCGATGGTGCCTGCTGGTGACTGCGTGACGAACGCCGGGAATGATCGAGCACCCAATATTGCAACCTCTGCCCGGTTTCCTCGGCCCGAGCGGGAGCGAGGTCGGCCGGGCGGATTTCGAATATCGGCCCGATGTGGCGCATGCGCGGAATCGTCTTCTCTTTCGCCTGTTTATACTCTTCCGTTTCCATGCCGAACGCCTCGACGATGAGGTTCATCGGCTCATAATTTCCATGAACTGTCTCGAGCACAAAGTCGGGGCGACAGGGGCCAAGCGGTGTATCTAAGGCAAAAAGGGGTTTGATTATCTTGATGCGCAGCTGTGGAGCTGCTTCGAAAAGCGTTTGCTGAAGCCAGAACAGGAGGTGCGAAACGTCACGTTCAAATCCGGATTCGACGGGGAATAGTGTGTCGCCATTATAGACCGGTTGTGCGTAGGCCTGAATTGCGCGGATCGGACCCTCGTCATTCTCTTGGAAATCGACATTAAGGATGGTGAGGAAGGGGCCTCGGTTTGCCGGGTCGCCTCTGAGTGGCTGGCGGACCTTGGAATGGATGTCGATCTTACGGGAGTCCGACGCCGGCGAGATGGCTTTGGCCGACACGCTCGGTGAGTAGAGGAGCATGAAACCAGTTCGGCGCAGAGTCGCAGGCCAATCTGAGCGGGATTTGTCGAGCAGCTGCTGCCAACGACTTTCGGCATTCCAGTAGTCGGCCGCCCATGTCGACATAAGTGCTCCGAGCGACCAGGTGCGAAGAACTTTCAGCTCACGAGCGACGTGGCGCAGCTTGTTGATCTGGCCGGCGAGCCCATATTCCGGCCGGTCTTGCAAAGGCGGCACAACATTGACGCTGGCCTTGTCGATCAATCGCCAAAGTACGGCGCCCAGTTTTGATGGCCTGTCGTTCCGCTCGACTGTACGGGTTTCCTCAGGACCTTCGAGGTCGGCCAGTCTGTCTGGTATCGCGGGTAGAGCGTCGATATACGTCCGATCGCTATTGGGAACGGGGCGTAGATTGTATCCGCGGTCGAAAAGGGCGGGGGTCGCATCTTTGTCGACATGGAACGGACATGTATCGACGTGGTTAGGCCGGTCTTCCTGCTGGTGAGGATCTCCGATCTTTGCCACGAGTCGTCGCAACGTGAACGTTTTCTCCTGCTGGATCGGTGCAAGCAGGGGGCGGAAATTGCTCGAGAGGCAATCGCACTCGATCCAGCCATCCATGGTTCGAGCGCGTTTGATCACGGCCAGGGCGATGCGCTCATCCTCATCGGTGCTCGAATGACCGTACCAGGCCCGCAACGCCCTGCTTTCCCGCTCGGTGATATTTCCGAGTTCGTAAGAGGGTGTGTTGCGAAGGACGATGCGCATAAGATTCTTCGTTCAGTAGCCCATGAGCCAGATGCGATAGCCGAGATACCCGACGCAAACGGCAATGGCGGCAGCAACGATGGTTTCGATCCAGGACCTAATGTCACGAAATCCACCCTTTCGAACGCGAGCGCCCTCGATCGTCGCGGTGATGTAGATGAAAACCGGAACGGCAAGCGCATAGCCGAGTGTCAGTGTGTCGTCGATCAGGACTTTGAAAACGGCAAAGACCACAACAAGAATTGTCGTGTTGATAAGCAGGCTCTTGAGTTCAAAGCTGTAGTGACGAGAGATCGGCAGCGCCATCGGGGTCTCCGTTGAGATGAAGGCTTCAGGTGATTCTAGCGGGGGTAGAATCTAATCGCAATCCGGAAGACGGCAGGAGAGCGGGAATGGGCAGCGCCCGTTCCCCAAAATAAACAATGAGCATACCAGGCGAAGGCCGCACAGCGGCTGGCGCCAGTTCGCGCACCGCTTGACCGGTTAAAAGGGCAGCCGCAGGAGGTTTAGCATAGCGCCGCCCGGAGGGCGGAAACCGGGATCGACTGCCCCCGGCAAGCGGTTCCGTCTGGTCTTGCCCGCGATCGCGCCCTAACGCATGCTCTCGTTGTGGAATTGAGGGGAGGGGAAAAAATGGCTTCAAAATCGTCGATCGTGGGAGCCGCGGGCGAACATTACGTTATGTGTCAGCTCTTGCGGCGAGAAATGATTGCGGCACTCGCGCCGGCAGGTGTGCCTAACTGTGACATTGTCGTCACCGACGATATTGGCGATCGCCTCTGCGCAATTCAGGTGAAGACGCGCCAGGACAAAGGCTCTGATGGCGGCTGGCACATGAGCAGGAAACACGAGAACATCCAATCGCCGAACCTGTTCTATGCGTTCGTGGACTTCGGGAAGAATCTGACCGATCACCCAACATGTTATGTCGTCCCGAGCGCCGTCGTCGCTGACGTCATCCAGCGATCGCATCAGGCGTGGCTCTCCTCACCAGGTAAGATGGGGCAGGAGCGCAAGGACACCGATTTCAGGCGATTTCTCCCGGATTACGAAAAAACCGGCGTCATTATCGGATGCGGGGTCGGCTGGCTGGATCCGTATCGGGAGGGATGGTCAGTCCTGACGGCGATCGTATAAAGACGGCCGCATCTTGCCGGCGGGCCGCGCGGTTTCCTTTTGCCCGCGCCGCGCCCACAAGGGGCCGCTTGGCGCGGGCATCATGGTCAATTCGCTAAATCCATCCGCGCCCTCAGGTTCTGCTTGATTTGCGCAGCCGGTCCCCTCAGGCTTTTCTCAAAAGCCCCTTTCGACGGTTCCGCGGGTAGTTTGGGTTGTTGTTTGACGCTTTCAGCCGTCAGCCGGTCGGTGGTTTGCGGCTAGCAAACCGCTGAAAGCGGCCCGGAGGGCCATCCGATCGGCTGTAAGAAGGCTGTCCGTTTATCTTTTTAGTACCGAAGGTTCCTGAGGACTCCGGTTTTTTGAACCCTATCGGATAAAATTTAAGTCCGAGGTTGGGGCGGAATTTTCGAATCCAGCCAAGCCACTGAGCACAAACAATCTTGATGACATTGGTGAGGTTCTTCGCCCGCCACTGCGGTCTTTCCTGAATAAGCAGCAATCCAAGGTGACGAGCTTTGCGGAGTGTATTCCGCACTGTCGTAACACCGACGCCGGCTCGATCTCCGATCTCTTTGACGCTCGAGCTGCATGCATTGTGGTGGCGATAATCCGAAGCGACGATATAGAGCACGGCGCGCTCGCCCTCGGTGAACCTGTCTCGGACATGCGGGGGAAGGGCGGCCATATCGCCCAGGCGTCGTTTGCGCGCCCATCTGACCGAGCATCGAGAGCCCGATGCCGCGTCTTCGCGGGAGCGACCTGATTTCGTCCGTTGAGGAAAGTAGCTGCGCGTCGGCGGCATCCGCTTTTCGCGCGCTTCATCGAGAGAGGTTTTGAGAGTGGCAGATTCGTGGCTGAGCTGGTCTGCCTCGTCATCGCTCAGATGGCCGTGACCGTGGGTCGTCCAGAGTAGCTTGTTAAATTCGGGGATCTGCTTTGCTGCCGTTATGGAGGCAAGCAATTTGGCCAATTGCCCATAATACATGCTCATCCCGCTTGCCCTGGCGATAGGCAAAGCGGGGCCGTGGCGCTCAGGCGCGAATACTTCGTTCATCCGACACTTCCCCATTCTGGGGCCGCGTAGGCAAAAGTTCACTGGTGCGGAAAACCGTATGATTTTCCGTTGACAGCGATCAGCGATTTTGGGAAAGTGGCTTCAACAATTGCGAAGTAGTAGCCACTCTCCTTCTACAGAAACCGTTCAAACGTTGGCGCGTTTGAGCGGTTTTCGCTTTTTAGCCCGATGCGGCCATTTCCATCCTCTCCAGGTTAACTACTGACCGCACGAAGGCGGTCGGTGAGATCAAGCGGTCGAGGAAGCGCAAGACATGCGCTATCGACCGCCAGAACGACGGTTGGAGCAGTTGACGAAATGAGGGGAAATCTGTAGGAGTGTTATTGGGCATTTTTGACCTACAGACCCCGTGGAACACCCCTGTTTCGCGGGGTTTTCTTTTGCTCAAAACGGCTGGCTCACTCCCATATTTCGATTCGGTTGATTCGACTGGGGTGTAATTTTGCACAAAAGGAATCTGCCGACAACACGTGATAGGTAATTGGTATACCATCGCGACCGCCACGGAACTAATGTGCGCCCCGGTTCCCCTTATGCCGTGAGTCTAGTTCCTATTCCAAGCACGATTGCCTCTGCGGACCAATCGGCAGTTGCCCATGGAATTTTAGGGGTATATCAGCAGTTGGTAATTGACGGGTGTCCGCGAAAATTCATAAACAATTTTAACTTTTTTAATTGCTGAATCGATTAATCCCTCTAATGAGTTAGGGGCAAATAGCCCAAAGTGACTAGGGAAAAGCTGAATCACTTCAAATAGCTAGAAGTCGCTGGCCTTGAAGTGCGCGTCGATCCGAGTCTATTATGACAACGAGGATAACGTAAACGTGAGTGATCAGGCCGCGGAAGGTTTCGACCAAAACAGGCTTGGTTTAGTTTGTATCTCAGCGGAAATCGTGAGGGCGAATAAATGGCGGCGAGGAGGCGTGCCATTATGAAGACTCTGGGTTCCTACAATAATGCGAATCGACCGGGGTCTCTCATCTGGCACCTAGTCGAAAAGGTGAAAATATAGATGCCTCGGTTCAAAGGCGAGAACACGATCGACGTGGCGACCAAGAAGGACCTAAGTGAACTAACTCACCAGGAAATGCTATCGATTGGCCTCGAACGGATTAAGACCGAGCGCGGCTGGAAGAACAAGGACTTGGCAGCTCACTTGGGTGTGACAGAAGGCTATATGTCAGAGGTTGTCCGTGGCAAGCGCGACATCAAGTTGACGATGCTGGACAAGATGACCCGAGAACTTGGGGTATCCATCAAGGATTTATTCGAGGTGTGCCAAGAGGAAGTTAAGCCAGCGAAGCAACGGAGCGCTCGCAGAGCAAAAAAAAAGATGACTGAACGTCATCTTTCGCAGGGGTTATAACGGCGAGCTCGTATACGAGTACGCCGCTTTTTAATGGTCAATCGTTGAGGTTGAACCAGAAGCGCTGCTTTACCCCTTTATCGTTCGGGATGTCGAAAAAGTATGGGTCAGCTCGTCGTGGACGAGGGCTGTAGACGGTCTGGATGCAGCTTTCTCGACTGTCGCTGCTAAAGCGGCGAAAGTTTTGATTCCTTCCGTTCTCACAAACATTGACGGTTTTCACGCATTGGTCCTGCTCATCCCGGCCGAAATTGTTGTCGTACCCGGTATTGCGCGAACCGGGTTTAGATCCTTCAGGGCACGCCTCGAAAACCTCGCGGCCGGGCGATCCAGCTTTTGCCTCATGGCAAATAGGCCAGTCAAATCCTGGCTTAGCCATAGCCGAAATCAGTTTTTGCATCGGAGGAACGCAATAGGGAACGCCGTGCCAGGATGGATTGCTGGACGCTGCGCACAACAGGACCTGGCAGCCCCACGACGCATCTTCAGCCTGCGCCGGCGTCGCGGCCCAAAGCGCGCCGGCGGACAATAATGCAGCGGATAAAATATTAGTCCCTTTCATTTCCCTCTCCTTCAAATGCATCAGTGAGTTTGAGTCCAAACGCCGTCGATCTTTGCGAAGGAAAGCGTTCCGGCTTCTTTCGATCCGGCGAATGAGCCGGTCGTCGTCGTGATGGTCCCAGTGCAAATAACGCCGGGAGCAACGGGATGCTGCTTGCACTCAGAGATTTTCATTGCACGGCCAGATTTCTGTATCGCGGCACTGGCCTGTTCATCAGTCGGGATATCGAGCTTCGGCGGCTGTGCCGCTGCAGTCTCGAGGAGGGTGACCTTCTGCTCAAGCTCAGTAATCTTGGCGCTCATGGTCATGTTGCTGAACTGATAACCAGCTCCGAATCCAACCATGACCGCGATGGCGGCCGCGATCCCTGCGGTAGTATACGATGCGCTCATTCTTCCACCCTCAATAGCCTTCAATACCAAGGCGCTTGAGAATGATCGTTGGATCCTTCTCGCAGTCCTTTTTCCAATCACGGTGCTTGGCGCAGGCGTAAGCATATTGACTGAGATCCGCGGACGAGAGATCAGCTAACTTGTTGCCGATATCTTTCCACTCCTGCACCTCAACCGGGTCGCAACCCGCGCCGCCTGCGCCGCAAAAGTCAGGATCACGTTCTTCAACCTGCTTTTGGGTGGCTCCGTCTTGTACCGCCGACTGGGACATAGCCGAGATGGGGGCGGTCGCCAGAATGAACGCGCTTGCCGCGACGGCGGCTTTAAGCAAATAGTTCATATTAGCCTCCTTGGGGTGTTGTCGGGGGTTGGGGAGATTCGGTGACCGGCGGTGGAAGGGGCAGGCCGGGGTAAGTGTCCGGAGGCTCGTCAGCTTTCTTTTCCTCTGCAGGAGAAGCCACGTAGAGCCACGGCGGCAAAAGATCTTTGCTGGACCAGACTCCATAGCCAAGTCCGCGAGCCTTACGCTCGATGTCGAAATATGCCGGGACCTGTGGTTCGTTTCTGTAGTTGAAGGCGTATCCGATGCCTTCCGCGATCGCGGTTGCCGCCAGATTTGTCTCGCCTACAAAACAATGAGCAATCAGATTCTTGTTGGCGTCTCGAGCGATCGGCGCGCAGTTGACGTCGCGCTTTAGCGTCCGCAGGATCATCCAAGCTCTTGCCACCTGGCCCGCTGGCCACTCAATCCCATCGCTCGTCGCCATCTGTTCAATGCGGGAAGCCTCGTAGCCCGCGAGGCGAACGATCTGACGCCGATCCTTAAATTCGAGAGTCGTTCCGTCCACAACCTGCACTTTGCCGTAGATCTGACGCGGGACGTCCACCGACCGGCTCTGAGCCGAGGCCGCGCTCGAAAGGCCCAACATCAATCCAACGGCAAGGGCGGCGGTTCTCATTGCTGTTGCGCCTTTTCCATCAGAACAGAGACTGGATGAGGTAGGTCGGAATAGGCCCACAATCCTACACGTGCGCTTCTGGCCGTCTCCTCTGCGACCCTGTAGCCCGGAACGATCAGCTGACCCGCACCGTCGACGGCTGCAAATCCCCACCCTTGAGCGATGATGTAAGTTGCCAGATCGTATCCGCGCTGCCCAGTTGTTGTCTGGCACACGACGACGGCATTGTTCTGATCTAGATCCTTGACCGTGGTGCAGACGGGCTTGGTGTCACGAATGAGCGCCTGAGTCATGATCAGGTTCAATTCGCCGCAGTCTCTTACTACGCCCTGAGAAAGCGTCACTTGCGTTCCGCGAAGGCATGTTTGCAAACCGTAGAGCCGATATCTGCGGCCGTTAGCTACCCACGTGTCTCCGGTCTCGAATTGTGCTGTTGTCGGAAACTGAGTGAACTCTTGCTGCGGAGCGGCTTGCTTCGTCTGGGGCGGAGGAGCCTGTTGGGCCTGTACCTGAATGACAGGAGGAGGCGAGGGGGGTGCTTTCATCTGCTCGGCGAGCAAGCCAGGCATGATGTACATGCCTGCGTACAGGCCAGAAGCTGTGATCGTCGTAATCAGCATGAATAGTCGGATCCGCATTCAATTCGTTGGATTGGCACGATAACGCTCCCCGTAGGGATGCTTGAAATATGGGTTTGCCCAGATGCCGGTTTTAGCAAGGCGCGCTTCGTCTTCTGCTTTTGCATATTCAGGGAAGATAGGCCTGCCTGCTCTGTCGCGGGCGGCAAACACTACCCCCTTCCTGATCATCGTCTCAGAGAGAGACTGCACTATGTCGTTCTCAGTGAAGAAACATTCCGCAAATCGGACGTTGGGGCGGCCCGAATTCTGACCGACAAAATGACACGGGAACGCATCGCCGGCGTCAGCTTGCGCCTGCTTTAGACTGGCTGTCATTCCGGCGAGCGAGATCATGGTGCAGGACGCCTTGTTGCCCATGAAGTCCAGTTGTTCGGTCGACAGGCAACCTTGAATACCGACTAGTTTGACGACGTCACTGCTGGCATCAAGGAAGGAGTTTCCAGTCAGCGCGCTAACTGGTTTCACCGTCTCCAGCCTCAGATCGGTTGCGATCGAGGCGATGTTCAGCCCCGCCTGTGGGGCTGGAATCAGGTCCCGCCCTTGCGCAAAAGCGCTTTGATAATAAGTGACAAACTTGGCGGCCGCGGCGTCCTGCGCCACCGCCTGGGCCGCAAAAAGTGCGCCCGTCAATGTGAGAAGGAGGAAGGGGGGCGGCCGCCGTGCTTTTGTGTCCATCGCAATCGTGATCCGTTAGCTGCGTCGGAAAATGCACCAAATGATGGTGTCCGTAAACACCAAATTATTACACGCCACTAGAATATGGCGGGTATGTCAATCTTCCACTGCGTCAGAATATGGTGGTAAAATAAAAGCGGGTCGACGAACACAAAGATTGAATTACCAGGCATGTGCCTGATTGAGGCCGCAGTCACTGGTTCGAGGAATTTTTTAGGAAGTGGCTATTTATCTTCCACTGCGGTAGAATTATGTGGATCGAAAGGCAAGCAATGCCCCATCTGAATTGGGCCGGCTGAAGAGGAAAAGTGAGCAATGGCAGCTTACAGCAAGGCAATCAGGGTCGTAACGCTACCGTTCCGCGCTGTCTGGACGGGATTCCTTGTCGTGAACTTTTTCATTGTCGCTGCCGCCGCACTCCTGGTCGGAGCGTTCTTGGCTTATTGGCTGGCGCTGGCCTTCTTTTACTTCTTCCTGCCGGAGGTCTGGACCGAATCGTTATGGTCGTGGGCGTCTGGCCTGTACGCTGAGCATACCTGGTTCAAGGTCAGCACCATCGCAGCCTTCGCTCTGCTCTTAGGCCCCCTCCTTTGGGCGACCGGCGAACATCGAACTGCGTCCCAGATCAAAGAAGATGAAGAGCGGGATAGGCGAGTCTCTTCTGATATAGCAGCTCAGCAGTCTCTACGTCGTGAAGCTGACCGGAGAGCCGCAAACGAACGGAGCCGTGTTGAAGCCCATAAGAGCTTATTCGGATAACCTCGTATTGCCTTGGGCCGCTCACATTTGTTTTCGGCGAACGTGTTGTCTCTTTGACAAGACGACTGCGCTGTAACCGATGAGCCCCGCGAGCGCGGAAATGGCGAGGCTTAACAGAGTCAGCCAAAATAGCCACGTCAGCAACTCTGCGAACAGGCTCTCTCGCCGAGAGAGCCTGTCAATGCTCAATAGAAGCATCGTTAGGGGTAGCGTCGACAGACACACAGCCGTGGCGCTGCGCTCCAGTCGGTCTCTTTCGCGCTCGTCCCACTGGCTCATCATAGAGCGAGGGCGCGGCACAAAGGTCGTAACTGCTTCCCAGGCGAATGAAGAAACTGCCAACGGGCTCAATGCAAAGAGGAACCCGATGGTGATATAAAGCCAGAGGCTGATGTCCGGCCAACTGCAGAGCCAGTTGCCCGTCAGTATCGTGAAAACCAAAGCAACCAAAAATAATGCCAGCCGGCCGAAGAAGGTTCCTGCTGAAGCTGGAGTTCGCGTTGGCATGGTCACGACTTTGAGCATCTGTCCGCTCTGATCGGTATGAGCAATGAAGTGGGCAGTCGCGTCAGTTCTTTCATGAGCTTTCTATGAAATTATAGCTGGCCTTTTGCGCACGAGAGCCAGGTCGAACCCGGTCATCTGGTCCTCGCGCATACGCGGGACGATGATCGGCTGAATGCATGTCGTCAACTCCGCGAGCTCGCCCAGGGAAAGCTTGGGCTCGATCCCGAAGGGCGATGCGTCTTTGTCAAATTCATCCTTGTTGTCATCTGCGAAGACGATCGCACGGCTGGCGAGAAACTGGGATTGGTTGATCTGAAACATCGCTGTCCAGTAAGATTCGGTATCCTGGGCGTCGTGCCAGATCAGATGCCGGTGTCCTGCGAGATCGATATGGAGCGTGTGAAGAGTGCGCGCTCCAAGTAGTTGCCGGAGCTGCAATTGCGGGTGATGCTGATACTGATCGACCGGATCGAAGATGGAAACAGGGCCGATGGTGGCATTAAGTGGGTCAATGAGGAAGCCGGTGTAGCGGTTCGGTTTCATGGGAGCGCTCCGAAAAGGAAGAAGGGCAGGCAAGGGCCTGCCTTCCCTTTCGGTGATGCGGGGTTGGCAAAAAGCGCCCGGTTGTCGGGGCGGGTGCGCAACGCGGTTGCACCCTTGGGTGCGACCGATTTGCTGCATTCGCGCCGGCGAGCAGGCGCTTTGCGACGGCAAGGGGGAAGGCCCCTTGGGGTCGCGTTCCTTGTCGGTCGCAGACGCATCCAGGCGGACGAGGCGAGACCTTTTAGGACGGAGGAATAGTGTCCGGAACAAATGCCAAAAATACATTGCTGCTGAAATCAAACCTCGTGCTTATCGAACGGGTGGTCCATGCCACACGGACGGTCATTAGGGACTATCGTGTGGAGCTGACGCCCTTTCGCGAAGGTCAGCTTGTCAGTGCCGTCTACGAAGAGATGGTCACAGACGGCGCGCTGGATCTGAGCTATGAGGAAGTCTTGCGGCGCGTTGAAGAAATGTTCCGTGTCAGCAAGTGGAAGATGGAGGCAAAGGAAGCTGAAGATTGGCCGGGGCCGAGTCCGTCATGGATGATGGAGACGACGGCGGATGAAGCTAGCTTCAAACAAGCAAAGTTCTGGTCGTGGCTGGAGGGGCATCGACGAGGCATTGCTTGGTTCCTCGCTGCGGCGGCCATCGCCATGGCCGTGGTGATTGTCCAGATACTCAACCATCGTTGGACCTGAGCGTATAAAATCCAGTGCTCGCGACGGAGGGCAAGCCAGCGTTGTAAACCTCTTGAGTTTTCAATTATGCGCCGCTAATAATTACAGCCGAGTAGAAGAAAATAGCGGCTTTTCATGGTGCAGGACAGCGGAAACTCATCAGGCAGTGAAGAGCAGTTTGGTCGCGGAGAAGTCTGGGAAATCAGCGCCGAAGGCGTTTCACCGGAGATTCTTGATCTGGCCAGCGCTTGGCTGAATGCCGGCAAGGGAGATCCTTTGGCGGCATTGATTCTGATGAGTGAACGATTGCTGACCTGGCGCACATTTTCGTCACACGGAATGACCCGGGGTGCCCTTCAAGTATTTCCGGAACATGTGGAGAGGGATGGGGGCGAATGAAGCTGTTTCGGGCGGGGGCGCCTCTGTGACGACGAGAGATCGATCGCTTCTGACAAAGGAATGGTACGTCGTGCCCATTTCGGTCGATTGCGCCGGATGCGGGGCACAAACCCGATCGGGTGGAATTGTGGTTGGCCCATCCAGCATGACCAATACCGCTTCGTTTGATCTGGACGGCGCCATTCTCAAAGAGCCATGGCAGCGGCTTGATTCGTTCGCTTTGCTAGAGAGCATTGCCGGGCGGATCGAGAATGTCGAAAGATTCATTGTTAAACGCTATCACAGCATGTTCGCGGTGAAGGATGGGGGGCTGAAATCCCTATGCGAGCATTGCGGCGACAGTCTTCCAGCTCCGCTGCTTCGAACGGCAGCAATGAATGGCTTCGTCCGCCTTGGGCAAAAGAGGCTGGTGAACAACGAAGGTCTGATGATCTTTTCGTCCAAAGTCGCCTTGACGGAATTTCATGCAGGAACGTGGATCGAGGACGGGGGGCTGCGAGATGGCGGATATTCGCTGTTGCTCCTAGGCGATGCTGAAGATGGACAGGGCGGGACCGGACTCGTCGAGATTTGGCATAATATCGCCCGCAACGAATATGCGATGGCCATCAAAGGGCATGAGGGTGATGAGCTGTTACAACTCGCCCTTTATGAGAATGTCGAGCACATCGTCGATGATATTGCCGGCGTCGGACTTGTCCTGACGCAGTTGCATCTGGCCCACGATGAATCACCGTTCTGCGATCTTGCCCGCGACCTTTTCCTCGAGGCGCTGAAGCGCTCAGGCTATGAACAAGACGAATAGGAGAGTTGTTCCTTTGACTAACCGTATGACCTTTGTTTTTGGTATTGGCTCGGCAATTCTGTTGTCGGGATGCGGGGCAGGCGTTCAATCCACGCGCCCATTGCCAGTTGCACCATACTCATATCTGAGCCTCAACGCCTGCAAGACATATGGCAGCAACATTGTGGAATGCCAGTTGGATTATGGGGGCAGTTTTGGCCGTCAACGATTAGGGCCAGTACAGCAGAAGTCACGCCCGGCCGGAACCGGCAATCAAGACTATCAGTATCAAGTTTCATCATGCATTTCTATGGAACGCGTTCAAAGACAGCTGCCGATTTATCTTTGCGAAATCTACGGCGCGAGGTCTGGGGCGGATGCCGGTTCGGTATTTGTAAAAGGCGGTACTGCAGTTCGTCTTGCAAAGGTGCTGGGGGATCCGGAACAGCTTCGGTACCGTTGGAAGCCTGACGTTTGGTCACGAGTACGGGATTGATTCACCTGCGAAAACGGGTTGCGTGTGCAGCTGCATTTTTACAACAAAGTCGAGGGTAATGACGATTTCCGGTTGATTTTTGGCTTGGAATGCGATTCAAAATATTCTACTACGCTGTAAGAACTCTCGGTAGCAGAACCTATGGATCGCAGCTCGTTGGTGCATGTGACATTGTCGAAAATTGCATGCTCGCGGCGAGTCAAACTGGCTGCCGCGACGACTGCGTTCGTCATGACGAGCTTTGCTGCTGTTTCCAATGTTGGGGATGCAGCACACGATTCCCGGGTAAAGGCTGTGCGACCGAAGCCTGTGACTGCGGCTTCTTACGGGCCGATCAAGGTGAGCGTCTCACGCTCTGAGCCTGCTGAAAAAGCTACCGGTATGGTTGCGACCACGCCGACAACGTCTATCCCGCCGCTCGATTTGGCCAGCTTTAACGGGGATCGTTTTGGCGAGCGGATGGACCGTCCGGATAATGCTTTCGTCGGTACCGGCGAAGGCGTGTCGTCGCTGAATGGGGCGGAAAGTGTAGTCGTTGCATATGCTCTGGATGAGCCCCTTGGTACCGGCCGTCGAGAGCAGGCCGTGCGGTCATCGATTGAAGTGTTCTCCTATGGGGTCATGGGCGAGGAAGCTGCCGAGCCGGCTGGTGAGGATCGGGCGGGAGTTGTTGCAGGTGCAGGGAGAGAGCCTCGGCCGGATTTGCTCGCTGGCGTGCCCCCGGAATATGCCGGACTCGTTACAAAGATTTCCGCCGAAGAGGGAGTCGATCCGAATCTGATGCTCTCGATCATGCGCGTGGAAAACGCCGACTTTGATCCGACGAGCGTCAGCCCGGCGGGCGCGATTGGGCTGATGCAGGTCATGCCCAAGGTCGGAGAAGCGTTTGGCGCGGCCGATCTTGCGGATCCTGAGCAGAACGTGAGGGCAGGGGCGCGGTTTCTTCGCGTCCTCGTGGACAAGTACAGGAACCCGGTGCTGATCGCCTCTGCCTACAATGCGGGCGAGCCGAAGGTGGATGTTCGTCGATCCGTTCCGCTCATTGAGGAGACGGCGGATTACGTCACCCGTGTAGTCGGGTTGTACACGAATACGAGCACGACTGACGAAGTGTTCCAGATCGGTCGGAGTGCTGGTGTAGTGCCTGCGGCGAAAAGATCGGGTGCGCGATCCGGACGAGCTGATCGCGCGAAGTCGCCAATGCTCGTTTTTTCAGTTGGAAGCACGGTCGACGTTAGCGGGCGTGTGGAACAGGAGAGTGGGCAGGCTCACGTGAGTGGCCCTTTGAAGATCAAAAAGGAAGAGGTGATTCAATGAATATGATTGCGGGGACGATGCAGGCTGTTGCCGTCTATGGCCGTGCCGCTTGGTATTCGACCAGGGGACGCAAGGTGATAACCAACGGAGCTATGCTCGCGGTATCCACCATGATCCTGTTGGTCAGCCAGTTTGAACCGGCCGCGGCTCAGAACCTTGATGCGCTGCAGCAGGCAGCTGATCGCCTTGTTCAGTTCTTCGTTGGTCCGTTCGGTCGCTCTGTCGGCGCCATCGCGTTTATCGGGATGTTCCTTGCTGCGGCCTTCGGTTACTGGTCGTGGGGAGCACTCCTGCGCGTAGCAGGCTGCCTTGCCGGTATGTTCGCGGCGGCAGAGCTTGTCGATTTCCTGGCTGGTGGCGGCGCTTAAGGCCATGGCGGCTGGAAGCAACCAGTCCGACGGGGACGACTATATAGAGTCGCACCCCGTCATTTTGGCTCTAACGCGGCCTCCGACGGTCATGGGCATTCCGTACACGTATTTTCTGGCGGAATGCTTCGTGTCGCTCATGGTGTTCATGATCCTGGGATCCATTCTTTGGTTCCCAGCTTCTTTCGTTGTTCTTCACGGCATTCTGTATGTGCTGACCGTCAAGCTTGACCTCTGGTTCTTCGACATTGTCGGGCGCCTGAGCATGTGCGGGGTAAATCCTTTGGGCCGAAGGCTCGGGGGCGGCATTCGAACTTACGGGGTTTAATTTATGAATACGATGGCACGAGCTTTGAAGGGATCGCTGACGAAGGGGTGGGAGATCTTCGCTGACCGGAGCATCGCCACCCACGTTCCGTTCTACGTGCCTATCGAAAATGGCATCATCCGGTTGAAGAATGATTGCCTTGTGACGACGCTTCGGCTGAACGGCTTTTCTTTCGAGACTGCGGACATTGAGACGATCAATATGCTGCAGCGGCAACGCAATTCTGCTTTCCGCGCCATCTCGTCGATCGGGAATTTTTCGCTCTACACTCATGTTGTTCGTCACAAGGTCGCGCCGTCCTTGCCCTCGAATTATGCGGATCCGTTCATGCAGCGGATGGATGATGTTTATCAGGCCAGCATTTCGAAAAATGAGATGTTCGTGAATGACACCTATGTGTCTCTTGTCGTTCGTCCGTTTTTTAAGAAGGGCTCCGCACTATCGCGAGTGATGGGCATTGGCGGAAGTGTGGTTCGGAAAGAGCAGTTCCGTGCCATGCGGGATAAGCTCGTGGAAGCCACCCGCGCGCTCGAGAAGTCCCTAGATGCTTATGGCCCGAAGGTGCTGCGTGATGTGCAGCGCGTGGAGGTCGACCTTGGTAGCGGCAAGAGGATTTATCGCGACGTTTCTGAGGACATGGTTCTTGAAGACGGCGCGCGCAAAGTTTGGTTCTCTGAGCAATGTGAATTCTTCTATACGCTGCTCAATGGTGGCCGGGTACGACCGATCCGCCTTGGAAACACTCCTATCGATGAGCTGCTCCCGGCCAGACGTACGTCGATCGGAAACCGCATCATTCATTTGCAGGGCGATACTGCTGTCGATGATCGCTACGCCGGAATAGTTTCCCTGAAGGAGTATCCTCCGGAAACCGGCGCGGGGATGCTCGATTATATCCTCAAGCTGCCATTCGAAATGGTCGTCACTCAGTCGATGTCATTTATCGACGACATGGCGGCACGTAGTCGGATCGAAAGGTTGGACCGCCAGCTATCCAAGGCTGACGAGGGCGGGTCGAGCGTTCAGGCGAACCTTGAAATCGCGCGCGACGAATTAGCGCGTAAGCGTGTAGCGTTCGCGGAGCATCACCTAACGATTATGCCGATAGCGAGGACAACGGCGCAGCTCGATGACGCCGTCGCCCTGGTGGGCAATGAGTTGGGCGCTCTTGGAGCGTCATATGTCCGTGAAGACCTGAACGCTGAGCCGGCCTACTGGGCGCAGTTGCCCGGCAATCAGGCGTACATTGCTCGGCGCGCATTGATTTCGACGTTGAATTTCGCCGGCATGAGTAGCTTTCATGCTTATCCCTATGGAAAGCCTGACGGCAACCACTGGGGGCCAGCGGTGACGATCTTTGAGACGACATCCGGCACGCCGTTTTTCTTCAATTTTCATCAGGGTGACGTGGGGCACACCACGGTGTTCGGCCCTACCGGCTCGGGTAAGACCGTGATCATGGCTTTCATGATCTTGCAGGCCTATCGAGTCAGTCCGCGGCTGAAGACTGTGGTGTTCGATAAGGACCGGGGCTTGGACATTATGGTCCGGGCTGCCGGGGGAACATATATGTCTCTCGAGCCAGGTGAGCCGTCCGGGTGGAATCCTTTGTTGCTCGACGACACTGAGGAAAATCGGGTTTTCTTGTATCGCCTGTTGAGCTTCATGTTGAAGCCACCGAAAGAAGGCGAAAGCCTCACTCCGCAGGAAGAGGCGATTATTCGCAATGCGATCAAGGCCGTCCTGAAAACGAAAGATAGGTCGTATCGGCGGCTTTCGTCGCTTCGAGCATTGCTCGGTGGTAGCGAGCGAACTGAGGGGAGCCTGATTGCCCGTTTGGATAAATGGGTGGATCAAGGGCCGTATGCCTGGCTGTTCGATAATGCCGAGGACACTTTGGACATTACGAAACCGATGATCGGTTTCGATATGACGTCGATTCTGGATGAGCCTACGGTTCGCACAGCGGCGCTTTTGTACATGTTCCATAGGCTGGACGGGATCTACGACGGCAAGTCGCCCATCATCAATCTGATGGACGAAGCATGGAAGCTGCTGGACGATGACGAGTTCAAGCGCACCATGAAGGATTATTTCAAGACTATTCGTAAGCGCAACGGGCTTGTGATCTTCGGTACACAGTCAGCTGACGACGTGGTTCAGTCCAATGTGAGCCGGACGATTATTGAGCAGACATCAACCAACATCTTCTTCGCGAACCCTAAGGCAGATGAGAGCTCCTACATGGACCATTTCGGCTTGTCTCGCGCAGAATTTGACTGGGTCAAGAACGGCGATCCGAAGTCGCGCTTTATGCTGATCAAGCACGCGAAGGATAGCGTCATCGCTCGCGTAGATATGTCTCATATGCCTGAATTTATTAAAGTTTTGTCGGGCCGCGAGGAAACTGTCCGCGAAGTTGAAATGCTGCGTGACGAGTATGGCGACGATCCGAAGAACTGGCTGTCTAAATTCTGTGATTGGAACGTGGATGGAGATGGGGATGATAGACGTAAAGCTACCTAACCGGGCGGTCGCTGTAGGTTTGGCGATCTGCACAGCCTTGTCCCCCTCGGCCGTGTTGGCACAGGTTCCTGTAATCGACAATGCTCGGGTGAATATCCAGCAGAAGACGGCGGGCTGGTACACCACTTATGAGGCCGATACGAAGAAAGTGAAGGGGGCTTCTGGCGGTACAACGGACAGTTTCGCTCCGGGGCAGGGATCTGGCTCACCGCTCGATTGCAGTGCCGAAGGGATGTCGGGCGATACCGCACCGGCACCAACGTCGAAGCGTACGCATAGCCAGGAAGAAGTAGCCCAGATGGTTCGAGAAGAGGCGATTCGGCAGGGTGTAGATCCGAACTTTGCGATGGCGATCGCGGAGCAGGAGTCGCGCTTTAGACAGTCGGCACGTTCGCCCGTCGGCGCGACCGGAGTGATGCAGCTGATGCCTGGAACTGCCGCGGAGCTTGGTGTCAATCCTTACGACACGCGGGACAATATTCGCGGCGGGGTGAAGTACATCAAGAAGCTGCAAGGCATGTTCGGGGACAGGTACGACCTGATTGCGGCAGGTTATAATGCCGGGCCACATCGCCAATCTCTACGCGAAGGGCGCGTTCCTCAAATCGCTGAAACACAGAACTACGTGAAGAAGGTCACCGGCTACTACAATCGGAATAAGGCGCAGAATGGCGATCAAACCCCGACAGGGACGACACCTGAGCCGGAAACCGTTGGCTATAGCAGCGGATGCGGTGAGCAACTGAAGAAGGCCTACGATCGCAATACGGAGGCACAAGCCGAACGCGGCAAGGTCTGGAACGAATTCGTGCAGAAGTCGACCGAAGCTAACCAGCAGTATCTGCAGCGTCTGCAGGCTGGATTGATGTCATCGTCGGCTTCCTTGCGCGGAAGTGGCGGTGGCAATGCCAATGAAAACAATGGGGCGTTGGTGATGGCGGAAGTGCGGTGCCCGTCGACCGTCATCAATACAGGAGGAACGCGCTGCTATGCCGTCCCCTCGACCGCAACAACAGACGAGATCCAAGGCTGGCTCACCGACTTGCAGGAGATGGCGAGGTTGAAGGGTGAATCGGCAACCTTCGCAGTCATCGAAGATCCCGCGTTAGGACTTGTAACGGTGGTCGATAATCGACCGGTAGCGCAGTAGAATTGAAAGAGAGGAAAGGCAAATGAAGAAATTCATCTTGGCAGGCGCATTCAGCGTTCTGGCGATGTCGTCGGCATATGCGCAGGTCCCCGTTACGGACGCCGCAAACATTGCCATCAATGAGCAGATCAAGCAGCTTTCGGCTCAAATTCAGCAGGATACATCGGTCGTAAAAGACAATACGACCAAGACTCTGCAGGCAATTACCGGCGATCGGACTCAGGATGCAAACCAGTTTGCATCGCTGGCGACCGGCAATGGTTTCAGCATGGGGCAGGCTCCAGACTTCAATAGCATTTTGTCAGGGAACTCGGCCGTCTTTGGCGGTATTGGCGGCCAATTCCAGAATTCTGCTGCCAAGTTGATCAACGGCTTGAATCTGGTGAAGATGGTCGCTGATGGGGCCGGCATTGATCTCTCTGGTGCGAATCAAGCGTACTCGCAGGGGATCAATGCGTTGACGACGATGACTGCGCTGACCGATGCGATGAACACGGCGACAAAGGATCGGCAGAACTCCTTCCAGCAGGCGACTCAGGAAATCGGGAAGGCGACGGATCTCAAGGGAGCATTGGAGCAGAATACGCAGATGGTTCTTCAGGGAAACCAGACTGCGAACGAAGCTGTCGGCTCCTTGAACAACCAAGTCATGATGCTTAACCAGCAATATAAGGCGGCGCTCGCCACATCGTCACAGAATTTGCGGACTTTTGCTCCGCTTCCGGATAGCGTCATTCGTGGCGGTGATGAACAAGCCAGTGGATCGTCGGTTCGTGATCAGCTGCAAGCCTTTGAGGAACAAAATCAGTGAGGATTGCTATCGCCTTGATAGTGGCCTGCGCCGCCCTGGGTGGCTGCGCGGGCCACGACAAATTTGAGACGTTGGCAAAATGTTCGGCTGATGAGAGCCCTGTGCCATCATCGGCCTACGTTTCCGAGGAAAAAAGGACAGCAGCCGAAACCGCTATCGGAGAGGCTGTGGCAGATGATTGTGGTCCGATGAGGCCGGTCAACCAGTTTTAGGGTGCGGAATGGATCCCGTCAGCTACGCCGTCAATTTCTATGGAGATGCGCTGAGGTTCTTCGAAAAGATCAATGAGGCCTCTCTTGAGAGGGCCTGGGGTCTGTTCGCTGAGAACGGGAACCTGATCTCGGCTATCTTGGCGCTTTTTCTGATCCTTTACTTCCTTTGGGGCGCGCTTGGTCTTTCAAGCATCTCTCTGCAGGACATGGCTGTCACTGGTTTTAAGGTTGCGCTTGCCTACGCGCTGATCATGTCGTGGGCAACATTCTTCGACAACATCGGCCAGTTTGTATTGCAGTCACCAGAGCAGGTTGGTTCGGCTATATCTTCCGCAATGGGCGGGCAATCTGCCGGCTCAGATCTCGCCTCTCAGGTCGCTAGCATGGCCCGCAAGGTCTACGACTTCGCTATGAAACTGTTCAACTCCTATGAGTCGGGCTGGCTTCCCAATGTGACCGGGGCGGTTGTGGTGTTTATCGTCCTCGTTTTCGGCCTACTTCCGATGCTGCTGATCCTAACGGGGGTAACGCTGTTTGCTAAAATGATCACAGCAGTCATGCTGGCGATCGGCCCAATAGCGATTCTTTGTTACTTTTTCGGAATTACTCGATTTGTTTTCGAGGCATGGGTGAAGGGCATTGCCTATGGCATGTTCATGCTGTTGTTCACCTATATTATGGCGGGCCTGTCGTTCGGATTCCTCATCGGCATGATGGACACTGTCAACGGCGACATGGCGACCAAAGAAAATGCGTTGGCAATCGTCTTGGCGATGGTTCTTTACTTGGCGCTGATCTCATACTTCATTTTTCAGGTGCCGGATTTTGCAAGGACCTTCGCCTATGGCTCGGCTTTGTCCGTTGGCCCGGGTGGCGGTGGTGTTGACACTATATACAATGCCGCGAGAGGGAACCTTGCCGGTAGGAACGGCAGGGCTGCGCAGGCGGGCGCGGCGGCACTTGGAATGCTGGCCGGACCAAAAGGGGCGCTTGCGGCCGCAGCGCTTGCTGGTCGCGGGGGGGCCGCTGGTGCGGGCGCTTTAGGCCGGATGCTTACGAACCGTCGGCGCAACAGCAACTAAACCAGTCGTTGTTGCCGTTAAGCATCATTAATTCCTTTTCTTCCACTGCAGTGGAATTTAGGGTGGATGTGATTGATTCACATGCCATAAAAGGTTGCGTCGATTGGGGATATGAGGTCGGAAGGTGGCATTTTTTAATAAGCGACAAATCGCGGGGCCAAGTGATGAGGTGCCGGGTCCGCAGGACACTTATAATCAGCATCTCTCGTGGGGCGAGAAGAATAAATCCTTAAGGACGTTGATCGGCCTGATCCTGTTCGCGTTCGCTGTTGCAGGATGGACTATTGCGGGCATCCTTTCCTTTTCCGTCGCGCAGTTGTTTCCTCTCGTCCGGACCGAAGTTGTCCCTTTGATCGTTGATAAAAACACCGGCTACATGGAAACGGTGACCACCCTCGACAAAGATCGTTCAAGTGTTTCGGAGATGCAGGCTGTTCGCGCTGCATTCGTTGGTAATTACGTTCTGCGACGTGAGACTTATGATCCCCGATATCTGTCGGATAACTTCGATATGATTGCGCTTTGGTCCGAGCCCAACGCCAAGGCGTTCAAGGACTACGAGGATTTAATGAACCCTTCAAATCCCCGTGGTCCGGTTAAGACCCTTGGTGCGACGGGCGAGGTCCGGCCGGAAATTCTCTCCGTCAATCCGCTGAATGCCAACACGATGTCGGTCCGCTTCGAGACCCGCGAGCGCCAGCGCGGAGGCGAAGTGGTGAACCGTTGGTCCGCGACAGTCCGCTATAAACAAATCACTCTGCAAGCAAGCAACAGGGTTCGGCTCTACAACCCGCTTGGTTTTGTCGTGACCGAGTATGTGAAAGTCCCTGAAAATATGCCGTCCGGGTTGGTTCAATGAAAAGATTGACGACTATAATCTTGAGCCTGCTGCTGACGACGACAATCGCGCATGCCGAGCTTGTAGCACGAGCTGGGCGACTGGATCCGCGCGTGCGGACATTGCCGTATTCGGCTGAGCAGGTCTTTCTAGTTACTGGAACCTACGGGATGGTGACGACGATCTTGTTCGGCGCCGATGAAGAAATCACCCAGGTCGTTGCCGGTGACACAGTGTCCTGGCAGATCCTGACCTCGGCAGATCGACGGTCTCTGACCCTGAAGCCTATGGAGAAGGATGCTCCGACGAATCTGTCGGTGGTCACGAGCAAGCGCACCTATGCGTTCGACCTGCGGGTGAATGATAGCACGTCGATGCAAAATCAGACGTTCAAGCTGCGTTTCACGTACCCCGAGGACGCGGGGCTAAAGGGGACGGCCGAGCTTTGGAAACAGGCGCAGGAAGCGCAGCAGAACCCTAATATCAAGAATATCCGCCGTGATAAGGTCAATTACGACTACGGCTTCAAAGGCAACGACGCTGCCAAGCCGTTATGGGTGTTCGACGACGGTCTGAAGACCTTCATGAAGTTCACCGGAGATGTTCCAGCGATCTTTATCGTTGACCGGAAGCGTCGTGAAAGCCTTGTGAACTATCGCCGCGAAGGTGACTACATCGTCATCGACACGGTCTCGAGGCAATGGACGCTGCGCTATGGCACGGAAGAAGAAACGTGCCTCTTCAATCTGAGAACCGCTCCGGCTGATACCCCTGCACCCATTGAGGGGGTCGTCGGGCCGAAGCGGATCGGCTCCAGCGGCGGCAGGGGGTAACATGTCAGATTCGCACTATCATTCGATCGATAACGATACCGCGATCGGCGGCCAAGTCCGAAAGTCTGGCGTAGGCATTATGCGTCCAGTCGCTGTTTTGGCAGCGATATTTGGTGTTGGCGTCGTGCTCTATTTCCTGCTGTCCGGGGGCGAGAAAGAAGCGATCGTCGACGCGACGCCACGCGAAGAGTTTCAGCCCGTCCAGGCGCCACGGAACGACGCGTTCACGCCACCAGCTCCTCCGCCGCTTCCCACGGTCCAGGTGCCTGAAGCTCCGCCGCCGCCGCCGCCGCCGCCGGCCGCCATTATACCTGCTGCTATGCCGATGACCCAACCTGTCCAGGTTGATTGCTCGAATGGCAAGAATCCCGACAATGCACGGTGCATCGAGCTTGCGCGGCAAGCCAAACTGCTTGAACGGGTCCGTTCCACAGCTATGGTCTACGACCAGTCCGGCCAATCGAATGGATCTGCCCAAGCCTCCGCGAGTGCGGATAACGGCATGTTCGGAGGTAATGATCCATCAGCCAACGGTGCGCCCTCAGCGAATGGCGGCGGTGGCGCTGTCGACAATGACCGCGCGTTCCTCAAAGCTATGGGCAGCCAAGGGGTCGAAGTCTCGACAGCCGCCGAGAACCGTCGAACGGACGCATGGATTCCGCAGGGAACTATGATCCGGGGAACTCTTGAGACTGCACTGAACTCCGACCTATCCGGCATGGTGAAGGGGATCGTGCGCGAGGACGTTTATTCGTTTGATGGACGTCGGATTCTGATCCCTGCCGGATCCTCGCTGATCGGCGAGTACAAATCAGGCATCGAGCGCGGTCAAGAACGGGTGTTGATTGTCTGGACCCGCATGATTCGTGGTGATGGTGTGTCGGTTCAACTGGGGTCGTACGGCACAGACCGACTTGGCCGTTCCGGCATGACCGGGAAGGTGGATCGCAAATATTGGGAGCGGTTCGGCCCGCCTGCCTTGATGACCATGATCGGGGGAGCGACTCAATACATCGCCTCTCTTGGCCAGAAAGAGACGCAGTACATCACCATCGTAAACTCCGACGGCAGTGTCACTCGCGTCCCGCAAGATAATGGCAATAGCTCACAGGATCGAGCGCGTGAGATCGCGGCGGAAACGATCGCGTCCGGTATTCAGCAATTGTCATCGGAAGCATTCGAAGATTCTCGAAATATCCGCCCGACAATCCATATTCCGCAAGGGTCCGATATTACCGTTTTCGTGACTCGTGACCTGGACTTCTCGGATCTGTATCCCGACCCAGTGCGGGAAGAGTACAATCGGCTTTTACAAAGGAAAAAGCAGCAGCGCACCACGGTTATCCAAGCGCCTAACGGGCCGGTGTATAAATGAACGCGAGGCCTTCTATCTCCGCGGAACAGCACTTCCTCTCTGAGGCCATAGAGCCAATCAAGAAGTTTCTCGATGATCCGAACATCGTGGAAATTTCTTGCCAGCGCAGCAACGAGGTGTGGCTGGAGCGCATAGGCAAGCTGGCTATGGAGAAGCAAGTCGTCGAGGGGCTCGATCAGGAGACGATCAAGCACATGGCTACTCGGGCTGCATCCCTTACGAAGCAGAACATCAATGCGGAAAACCCTCTGCTGTCGGCTACGCTCGTCAATGGCGAACGTGTTCAGTTCGTTCTGAGCCCTACGTCGGCAACTGGGCATGCCTTTTCGATCAGAAAGCAGTTTATCCGTCGCTTCGATCTGAACGACTACGAGAAGGCCGGCGCATTCAGGTTTACGAAGGTGACCGGCGACGACTATATCGACGAGGTTGATGTTGAATTGTCCAAGCTCTTGAGGGCAGGACAGGCGCGTGCATTTTTGGAAATGGCCGCAGCCAATCATCGCAGTATGCTGATTTCGGGCGGCACATCGACGGGCAAGACCACATTTCTGAACACCATGCTGACGGCGATACCGAAGCATGAACGGTTCGTTCTCATGCAGGACACGGCCGAGCTCGAGCCTCAACAAGATAATGTGGTTTCGCTGCTGGTGTCGAAGGGCGGGCAGGGCGAAGCGCGCGTGACAATGACCGATCTTTTGGCCACAGCTCTGCGCTTGCGGCCGGAGCGGATTTTCATGGGCGAGTTGCGCGGCGATGAGGCATTTGACTTCCTGAATGCGATCAACACTGGTCATCCAGGATCCATGTCCACAATTCACGCGAACTCGCCTCATCACGCGTTCAACAGGCTGTCCACTCTGGTCTTGAACAGCAATGTTCGGATGGAGCGCGCTGACATCATCAGCTACATCCGATCGATTATCCCGATCGTGGTGCAGCTGAAGAAGAGTGACGCCGCCGGCGGCCGCGGCGTCAGCGAAATCTATTTTGCCGACGAGGTTGATGTAAATGGCAAGCGTGTACACGGACGAGGAGATTGACCGCCCGAAGTGGACGGGTCTTCAGAAAGTTTCGTTCTTCACCTTTCCTGTGGCACTCGCTGTCGCAGTCCTGCTGTGGCTGGCCTTTTTCACCCTTATATATGACGCCTATGTCGTATCGTTCGGGTCAGCGTCATATTTCGATTACATTTCTCGCGCTCCCTTCCTCGATGGGCTTCGCTATACCTGGTCACTGATCGGCGTTCGGAACACCATTGGCTTGTCGGTTTTGGCCTTTGTGCTGGCGGCGCCATTCGTGTTCATATGGCTCTGCCTGTGGATGCTGAAGGGAGGCCGAGCGCTTTCACGCAAGATCTTGTACCTGCTGCATGTTCGCTCGATGTTCAGTTTGATCGCGACGACAGCGCTTATTTTCGTCGGGGCATATCTCGGCGTCATCGCCTATGGCATCGTGTTTTTTGTCGTGGCAACGAAGTTCGGCGACAATGCCGCCGCGGCGGAATACTACGGCAACCACCTCGCTGCCATGTACCAAGCGCCTTTCGGCGCGATCGATGCCACAGGAGCGTATCAGCGGCCGTCTCGGCAAACTGTTTTAGCGGCATTGGCTGGATTGGCAGCTGCAGGAGCTCTGATCGGCTTTCCGATCGGCGCCGCAGTGCAAAAACGTCAGCGCATGATTATGGGAAAAGCGCGTCTGGCAACGCTGAAGGACGCTGCTGATTTCCGGCTTAGGGATAAACACGGAATCGTCCTTGGCCTGAAGCAGGGGCTGTTGCTGCGAAATGACGGCGATCAGCATGTGATGGTCATCGGTTCGCCAGGGCAGGGCAAGTCTCGAAGCTTCGTGATCCCGACGATGATGAGTTTTGAGGGCTCGCAGTTCGTTCTCGATATGAGCGGCGAGCTGTTCGAGGAAACGTCGGGCTACATGAAAGACAAGGGATATGATGTCTTTCTCTTGGCGCCGGGTTCCAAGCTGACTGATGGCTATAATCCCCTTGATTTGATCAGCAGTGATCCTAATCAGCGGATCACAGATCTTCAGAAGCTGACGCAAATGCTGCTGCCTGAACGGCTTCGCTCAGATTCCTCGGATTTTTGGGAAGAAAGCGCCCGCATTCTTTTGACCGCGATGTTGGGTTTCGTGCTCGAATGCCCGGATACCCGGAAGTCGCTCAGCGAGCTTTATCGCATCCTCAATTCCATGTCGGACGAGCGCAAGGCGATCGTTCAGTTGCTTGAGAATTACGAAAGCGTTTTGACAGATCAGACCCGCATGCAGCTGACGAAGTTCGCTGGCAGGCACGAGAAATTGGGCGAAGGGATCGCGGCCGAGATCGTTGCAAAACTCAACTTTCTGCAAAATCCTCTCGTGGAAGCCCTAACGTCTGCGACTACCATTCCGATCGACATCATCCGCAAACGCAAGATGGTGATTTATGTCCAGGCAGACTGGAACGCGATCCAGATCTATGAGCGCCTGATCTCGATTTTCATTCAGCAAATGGCCGATAAACTGGTCCAGTTGGGCAAGCTGCGCGACGGCGAGCATGAAGTGCTCATGATGCTCGACGAGTTCGGCAATGGGGGACGAATCGACACGGTCCTTACCCTTGCGCCGTTGATCCGCAAGAATGGGGTTCGGTTCGTTTTCATCCTGCAGGACGGGGCGCAGCTCGAGCGCTTGTATCAGAGGTCCGGCCAGAAAATTTTGATGGGGTCGTCAACGATCAAGCTCTATATGAACTTCCAGAACCAGGAAGATGCCTCCGCCGTTTCGATGGCCGCGGGGAAGACGACTGAGTGGATAGATCAGTCTTCCTACACGCATCGACATGGTCGGCGCGATCGTTCGGTGTCGAAAGTGCCTGTGTCAGTCGATCTGCTCCCGGTGAACACCTTGATGATGATGAAGCCGGAAGAGGCCATTCTGCAGGTTACCGGCATGCCTCTTATGCGCATCATGAAGCTGGATTCGGGCGGTGAGCGAATGTTCTCGAAGGTGCGGAAGTTCAAATCGGTGCCTAAGCCTCGGATGGAATCTGTCGAGTGGACGATTGAGGACACGGACAAGTTCGACGCATCACGTCCGCCGAAAATTGAAGCCCCCGGGCATATCAAAGAGCGCAGGGCGAAAAATGCCGCTGGTGACGTCGATTTCGGCGCTGTCGATAGGCCGCAGCATGCGCACGAAGTACGGTTCGGGATGAAAGAGGGCGTTCGTCACGTCTACATTTCCTCTCTTGACGAACTTCGCCGACGGCTGGATCTCGATGAGAAGCGAGCTGCAGGCGTAACTGAGGACGAATTGCCAAGGAAGCGGCAGAAAGACCCGCCTCCGCAGCAAAATGGAAAAGTGACGGCGTCTTCGCGCACTTCCGACGACGATCAGCTGGTCGATCGCCACCATGAGAAGAACGTCGACCTCGTCGATGATGACGTGCTCGAGGTCGACCAGAAGAAACTGGATCAGAACAAGTATGCCGGCATCTTGAAGCGCCAGGATGCTGTGCGCGATAGAATGATCGCGCGAGAGGATGCTCCGGATACGCAGGTCATTCGCTCTCCTGTCCTTCGCCGCCAAGAAGTGCGTGAAGCTTTTGGCACTGATATTTCGGCCTTGAATAAAGTGATCTTCGACAGCGTGAACGCTGCCAACGAGATCGAGGCACCTGATCTGAATTCAGATATCGAACTGATGGTTCAGACGCTTTCGGAGAAGATGGCGGACAAAACATCGCGCCTGTATCTGAAAGAGTACGCTGAAAAGGCCATGGATCCCTTGGCTGAAGAAAGCGAGGAAGCGGATGCGTAGGAGATCTGCTTGCTGATCGGCGGCTTGTTGATTGTCGGAGCGTGGATATGGAGTGCGGTCCAGTTCAATCGCCGCCATAAAGCCTTGGACAGGGTGCGTTTTGAACGAACGAATTCGTCGGGCATCCTCGAGTTCGCTACCTACGATGAAAAATTAAGTTTCGATCGAAGGGAAGGGTGGAACAAACTATTCATGATCCTCCTGATTGTGCCGGGAGGGCCAATCTTCCTGTTCGGGATCCTGATGGTTGCCGGTGGTTTATTCCGCTGACGGAAGATTAGGGATGTGACTGGGAAGCCTGTTTCCAGTTTTTTACCTTTTATTGGAAAGAGGTGTCGTGATGGCAGTGTTGGTGAAAACGCCAGATAATATCGATGTCGACGTTGGAACAAAAATTAAGCTTCGGCGCAGACTCGTAGGCATGAGCCAGGAGAGCCTTGGAGCTGCTATTGGTGTGACCTTTCAGCAGGTTCAGAAATACGAGAAAGGCATGAATAGGGTAGGCGCAAGTCGCCTTGCCAGGATCGCCGAAGTCCTGGGAGTGCCTGTATCCTTTTTCTTTTCAGGAGCAGGAGATAGCGCGGCGGCAATAGCCAGCTGGACGGCGGATCGTGAAATCACGGATTTTATAAGCTCGCCGGAAGGCCTGGCTCTGAATAAAGCTTTTGCTAAAATCGAGAACCTTGCCGTGAAAAGAAAAGTCGTCGCGCTGGTGAAAACGCTTTCCTTCGACAATGAGCAGTTAGCTCGGGCGGAACACTAAGCACGACCATCGACCAGCTCGATCGCCACTCACCAGCAACGCGCGAAATCGCATGCACTTCCGCAGTTTTATGCGTTAATGCGGCATGGCCAAAGTTTCGTCGAGAAAGCCTCCGGAGACGACTGCGCCCGACCCGATGCCCACTCGCGTCGAGCCGTGTGTTGCGACCCTCGCAGCCAAGCCACCAAAAGGGCCGGATTGGGGCCTCGAGATAAAGTGGGATGGCTACCGGGTCGCTCTCCATATCAAAGCGGAGCATATTCGGATCATCACGCGCGGCGGTTATAATTGGACGGATCGCTTTCCGGCGATCGCGGCGGAGGCGAGTCAACTCGGTCTGCAGAGTGCCATCCTCGATGGCGAAGCAGTTGTGCTGGATGAACAGGGACGCTCTGATTTCGGGATGCTGCAGCGGGCGCTTGGGCGCAGGCCCGCAGCTCACGTCACCGGCCAAATCATCCTCTTTGTGTTTGACCTACTTTATCTCGATGGCAGGGATCTTCGCCGGCTTCGCCAGGGCGAGCGCCGGCGGATTCTCGAAGCGATCCTAACTGGTCGCACAGGGGCAATCCGTCTCTCAGAGGAGATGGATGCGGACGGAGATGCTTTTTTGCGAGTCGCCTGCGCGCATGGCCTCGAGGGCATAGTCGCTAAGCATCGCGGAAAGGCCTACCGTTCCGGCCGGCGCCCAGACTGGCTAAAGATCAAATGCGTGCGCAGTGACAGCTTCGTCATCGTCGGGTTTGAGCCGTCTGCCGTTTCTGGTGCGATCGGACGTCTGTTGCTAGCGGCGAAGAAGGGAGACGGCCTGGTCTATGTTGGCGGCGTCGGTACTGGCTTCACTGTCAGGTTATCGCAGGAGCTGCGGAAGTTGCTAGACGGCATCAAGACGAAGGCGCCGGCAGTAGATCTGAAATGGAAGAACGCCATTTTTACCGAACCACTGTTCGTCGCGGAGATCGAATATCGTGCCTGGACGGACAAGGGGAAGCTACGCCATGCGTCGTTCAAGGGGATCAGGGAGCGAGCAGACGATGCGACCGTATATTCTTTAGGCGAGTGAGTGCGCGGGTCTGCGCCGAATTTTGTACCTTTCATAGCTTTGAGCGACGCTAGATGTGCCGTCATTTTCGTCGGCTTAACCCAAGGAAGTCCTTATGGATACAATCACCATTCCGCAATTCGCCATGACGATCATTGGCACCCTCTCGTTGATCTTTCAGAATGAGATCGATGATTTCTGTCGGCGTCATCTCTGACCCGATGGAAAGGGGCCGCGGCGTTAGACCGTCGCGGGCTTCGGCAGGCCGGACATGATGTCCGGCCGCCCCTCAATGCTCACGTGAGGCTTCACAACGTATTCCAGATTCGCCGGGGCAAGGTTGATAAAACCTGATATTAATGTTTTAAATCAAACACTTAAGTTCCATAATTGTTATTATCTGATTTCCACTCAAGTAGAATTTCGTGCGCGAAAAGCGTTGATCCCTGCCGTCCGCGCAGGTAGTAAGTGGAAGCCAACACACGGCGGATTTTCGCGGCGATCCTCCCAAGGAAACGCGCTGCGATCGGCTGGCTTTCTCATCTAGGGAACTCAGCCGATCGCATTTTCTCAGCATGATTGGCGTGGCGAGCGACTATCGATCACCAACGAGGAGCATCCTGACGATGACCCTATCATGCTGATCCGGAGCTCAAGGGAGCGTTAGATGGAGCTTGAACTTGCCCTTCTGACCATGATCACGAGGCAAATCATGGCAAATCCCCTGGAGGGCGAAACGCCGACGGCACGCCTCAAGCAAGTCGCTCTCATGACCGTGATTGTGATCGAAAAACTGCATGTCACCGGCTCGCCCATCACGCTGGCCAAACTCGTTGACATCACAGGGCTCGCCAGAAATGTTGCTGCTCAGACGATCGACCCGATCGTGCAACGCGGGCTTCTCGTAGAGGAAATGGGAAAGAATTCGATGGGACGCGGCACGGCGCGGCAATTTCAGATCGCGCCAGTGGTATTCCAAAGCCTTGCGCCGTTCATGGGCGCGCCCCTGCCGCAATCCAAGGTCAAAGCCCATGCGCAATGAATGGCATACTTTGGGAGCATTCGATCCGGCATGAATGATGAAGATGAAACCGAAGCCTTGAGTAAAACACTGATCTGGACCATCGGCATGATCACGCAGAGCGGGCCGGGCGATCGTGAGCGCATTGCCCTCGCCTATGAGGAGGCCCTGGAACTGGTCGCCAGTATCCCGAAGGACAATGGCAATGCTCGCCCTCGTATTGTCGCCTGCTTCGAGCGCTCCACCATCTACAGGACTGCAGAAGACATAGCCTGTGCCGGTTGGCTGCTGGTGGCTATGCAGGAGCGGGTGAACGAGCAAAATCTTCCCGATTGGCGAAAGCTCCGCAAAATCATAAACAACACCATGAAGATGCTGCCCCTGCCCCAACCGACGGTGCATTGAAGGGCCTCGCCATGGAGAATGACCAGCTCGCCCATCTGCCCGACCGCAAGCGCCGCGAATTGCAACGCGCGGCGCAAATCCTGTTCGATGAGTTCGAGGATGCCCTGAAAACCAAGCTCTCCGACAAGGGCAAGCGCGGCCGCATCCTCAAGCTCATCCTGTTCGGCTCCCATGCGCGTGGCGATTGGGTCGAGGATCGCAAGAGCGGCTACCGCTCCGACTATGACCTCCTCGTCGTCGTGAATTACGAGAGCGTTGGCGAGCAGCATGAATCCTGGGAGAAGGCGGCGGAGCGCTTCTTGCAGGAACTCACCATCACTCGCCGTCTCTCCACGCCGGTCAATTTTATCGTCCATACCTATCAGGATCTCAACGACCAGCTCACCCAGGGCCGCCCCTTCTTCGTCGACATCGCCCGCGACGGCATCGTGCTCTATGAAGCTCCTGGCTATCCCCTCGCCTCCCCCAAGTCCTTGGCCCCTGACGAAGCCCGCGTCGAGGCAAGACGGCATTTCGACCACTGGTTTCCAAGCGCAGTTGAGCTACAGGCCGGCGCTGCATTCTATCGCGACCGGGGCAATCTGAATCTCGCCGCCTTTCAACTGCACCAGGCCGCCGAACGACTCTACCATTGCACCTTGCTCGTGCTGGCGCTCTACAGCCCGAAATCCCACCGGCTGACTTTCCTGCGATCCCAGGCCGAACGCATCGCCCCGCAGCTGATCGACGTGTGGCCGCGCGATAGCAAGTTCGCCAAGCGCTGCTTTACCCGTCTCGATCGCGCCTACGTCGATGCGCGCTATTCACCGCATTATGAAATCACCGGAGAAGAACTGGCCTGGCTAGTCGAGCGGGTGAAAGTTCTGCAGGAATCTGTCGCTGCCCTCTGCGAACAGCGCCTGTCGGCCTGAAGCCGCAACCCGGCCCTGCTCTCTTCGGCGCTATGGGTGAGCGCGTTCGCCTCCGGCCTGATCGTCGTGCCAAACCAGGAAAGGATCGTCCTTGGCAAAACTCTGGATCATGTCCGATCTCCATCTGGAGACCATCCCCTATCCGGAGGCCTTCAAACCGGTTCGCCCCGATTTCGACGTGCTGGTGGCGGCCATCTACATCACAGCATCGACATGCTGCGGTCGAACGGCACCCGCATTCTCTGCAATCCGGCCGGCCCGCGGTTCTCCAACGCCGCCTTCCATGAAAGCCTCGTGGTGGAACTGCCGGCGTAGTTCCGACGTTACTCGGAAGCGTCTTTTGCCAGGGATTTTACAAGGTCTACGACCTTCCGTCGGATCTTGTCGTCCTGAATCTTTACAAAGGCACGATTAAGAGCCAGCCCCTCGAGGGAATTCAAGAACTGTGTGATTTCCCTGCCGGCTCCCGTCTCCGGCTCTTGCGGACTGGTAGAGCCACTATCAGGCCCCTCCTCGAAAAACCAGGCAACCGGGACGCCGAGAATGTTGGCGATGGCCTGCAGCCGGCTTGAGCCGACGCGATTTGTGCCCTTCTCGTATTTCTGGACCTGCTGGAAGGTGACGCCGAGCCCTTCGGCCAGCGTCGTCTGGCTCATACCCTTGAGCGCGCGCTGCAAGCGGATACGGCTGCCGACATGAATGTCGATTGCATTCGGTGACTTGGTCTGCGGTTTATGGAGCATAATGACCTCAAATTGTATGCGCGGCCAATGGAATGCGCCGCGCGTGGACACGTAAATTACTGTGGCTTCTCCGTAACCATATCGCCTGAGGATACGGATCGCGGCACATCAGGCGTTTCGAAACCAATCTCCTGCAACACGCGCTGCGCCCGTTCGTAGGCCGATACCAGGTCCGCGTTTGCGGTCTGCCAAGGCTCGAATAGCTTTGCGCGTCGCTCACCGAGCGACAGATATGAGGCTTGGAATCCTTCTTGATCATGCAGACCGATGGAAGCCTTCGATAGCTTCATTGCCCATATATGCAAAATAACCCGTTCTTCGGCGTCCAGCGCGTCTTTGCGCCGCTGAATCTCCCGGAATCGTTGCTCTGCCCGACTATAGGCGCGAAGCGCCAACGCTGCCCTCACCTGCAAGCTCAACGGTACACCGCCACCGTTGCAAGATCGCCAATCTCCCATCAATCCACCCCAATGCGTTCGTTTCCGCCGGTGGATCCACGAAAAGAAAAACGCGCCCCCACGGCAGCGTCTTGACGAAAACCGGGTGTTGGAAATCCTGAGGTTAGTCAGGCACAGACGCCTTTAGCCGGAGCCTGGACATACGCGCCCGTCACCCGGTCGCCGTCAACTCCGTTCCTATCCCTAACCTCGCGAGGATTCCACGCCCCGGCCCGCGTCTCCACAGGCAGAAATTATCTATGAATTGCAGTGGTTAATTTTGCAACCTAGTCATAATGGAATAGCCGGAGCGCCGGGACGTGGAATCCTCGTTTCTGACGCCGCTCTCGCATAAATACGCATAAGAAAAAATTCCTCTTGACGGAAACATGTCAACGGGTGTTCTGTTTTTGTTCTCAGAACAGGAGCAGCTATGCGCAAGCCGGAGACCATCGAACGGCTCTATCTCGATTTCGACGGTTTCTTTGCGTCGGTTCATCAGCAGTGTGATCGCCGCTTGCGCGGCCGGCCGATCGGCGTCGTCCCCTTTGAGGGAACTGACAGAACGTCCGTAATCGCATGTAGCCGCGAGGCAAAAGCCTACGGCGTCAAAAATGTGATGCCGATCAACGAAGCGAAGCGGCTTTGCCCTGATCTGGTCCTGGTCCCGCAAGCACCGGACCTGTACCGCCGGGCACATAATGCGCTCTTGTCGGAAATCGAAACCGTGATCCCGATCGACACCGCGAAGTCGATTGATGAACTGACATGCCGCCTTGATGAAGTCGGCCGTTTAGATCCTCATACGCTCTCAGCTCGCATTAAAGCGGCGATCGCCGATAACATCGGCTCATCGATCACCTGCAGCATTGGTTTCGCTGCTAATCGACAGCTTGCTAAAATCGCCTGCAAGGAGGGCAAGCGCGGCAAGGATCGATATGGTGACGGACTAATGATCTGGCGGCCGGAGGATCTGCCGGCGCCGCTACTGGCTGTCGCAATGGAGGACATTCCAGGCGTCGGCGGTAACATGGCAAAGCGGCTCTACCGGGCAGCGATCTATTCCACCGAACAGCTCTATAATCTTCAGCCGAAGCATATGCGCAAGCTTTGGGGCAACGTCACAGGCGAGCGGCTTTGGTACGCGCTGCATGGCTATGACATTCAAGCGCCAGCTTCGAGCCGGGGGATGTTCGGTCATGGGCGAGTCCTTCCGCCCGAATCCAGGTCGATCGACGGGGCAAGCGAGATTTCAAGGCTGTTGCTGATTAAGGCATCTCGCCGTCTTCGGCGGGAGAGTTTCTATGCGAGCGGCATATGGCTGTGGTTGTCGATCCGCGATGGCTCGTGGATGGGGAAACGACAATTGCCTGTCGTGAATGACGACCAGGCAATCCTTGCGGAGCTCGATGGACTTTGGAACCAGGTTCGCCGCGACCACCCGCGGGGCGTGACGATCTTTCGTGTTGGTGTGACACTGTACGATCTGTCACCGGCCAATGAGCGTCAGCTTGATCTGCTGCTGAATGACGATCGCAAGCGCCGGCGCTGGGAGAGCGCCAGCAACGCGATTGATGCACTCAACGCTCGCTACGCGGCAACCGTTGTGAACCTCGGGCCATGGCGGCCGCCGGCCGGCGGACATGTAGGTGGGAAGATCTCCTACACGCGGATTCCCTCTGCAGAGGATTTTTGGTGATGAAAAGCTGGAAGCAGAATATCCGTATTGGGGACCTGGCTGAGAACCAGAAACTCGAGGCGCGCTGCAGGAAGTGCGGCCACGTCCATTATCTGACGCGAGCGATAGTCTGCGTTTCGCCGGAACGGGAGTTTCTATACGTCGACGAGCTCGAGAATGAGACCGTGTGTCGGGCACGTGGCTGCCGTGGTCCCGTGCGGCTGTCTATGGTCCGCCTAGACGAATTGAGTGGGTTTGTTGGTGGCCTAGCGTGACGATCTCAGTTCGGCTCCAAGAACCAAGTCAGTGAATACGGGACGCTCGATCGCGAGTAAGTAAGTCGACCACGCCATCGATCGCCGTCTTAAGCTCTTCCCAACTCTGCAGGTCCTGCTCGTCAACACGGGCTGAGATGGCAGCGAGCATCCAACCAGCGCAGGCGATGTCTTCCGCCTGTTTCGTTTTACGATGCTGCAGGATGCAGGCCTCGATACCAGGCCGCTGAGAAGTTCCCTCAGAGGCGAGCGCGGCTATTAGCTGCTTTCCCTTATTATATGCCGAGGAAATTGTGACTTTTTCGTTTGGTGATGCTTGAACGATCACAGCGGCCGTAAAGAGCAACGTTTCGCTGAGTTGATGGGCTTCGTCTGGCATACTCTTCCT
>NZ_CP120213.1:0-132201 GCF_005144435.2 Agrobacterium leguminum | reverse complement strand
AACTTCCCCCGAATGACGGCATTTGGCTGAAATCAGCCCAAGTACCGTCATTATCGGCGATTCCCCGACGGTGGCAAGAAGAATAAGGTTAACAGGAAGTTAACGCAGCCGTCCGGTTTCTTTGCCGAAAAATGAATCATGCTTGAATCGTATAGGGTTAGGCCGCGCCGCCAGTTTCAAGGTAGCCGACTGTAGGTGCAGATTTGCACATGAAATCAACGCTTCCCGATAGCGATTGCGATCGAAAATCGCCCCTTGAACACTCGACTCAAGAGAATCACCGGGTGCAGATCTGCACATAGCCACACGCTGAACGAGATGTTTTCTCTCCGCATCGTTTGTTGTTGCGGAGATCGACATGCTGATTCTGACCGTCTCGCCCGGCCAATATGAACACCAGAGCCACTACCTGAAGCAAATGCACCGGCTTCGCGCCGAGGTGTTCAGAAATCGTCTGGAATGGGATGTCGCAATCGAGGACGGCGGCGAACGGGATCAGTACGACAACCTCAGCCCGACCTACATCCTCGCGACGCTCAGTGGGCAGAGGGTAGTCGGCTGCGCGCGGCTTTTACCCGCATCAGGCCCGACCATGCTGGAGAGGACGTTCCCGCAATTGCTGGCAGCCGGCTCTCTCGGCGCCACCAAGGCAATGGTCGAAAGCTCACGCTTCTGCGTCGACACGACATTGCCGACGACGAGGGCAGGGGGCCAACTGCATCTCGCGACGCTCACCATGTTCGCCGGCATCATCGAATGGTCGATGGCAAACGGCTACGACGAAATCGTCACCGCAACCGATCTTCGCTTCGAGCGCATCCTAAAGCGCGCCGGTTGGCCGATGACGCGACTGGGCGAACCCGTCGTGATCGGCAACACCGTCGCCGTCGCCGGACATTTGCCCGCCGACCGAATGAGTTTCGAGCGCGTTTGCCCGCCGGGATACCGTTCGATCATCGCCGACGATAACGGCCGCCCGTTGAGGAGTGCCGCGTGACCCAGCTTCGCTCCCATCCGCGCCTTGTCCGCAAACTCCAGGACGCGCTGGGCGACCAGCTTTGCGTTGCCCTTGATGACGAGACTGTCGTCGAGATCATGCTCAATCCCGATGGCCGACTGTTTATCGAGCGGCTTGGTCATGGCGTCGCGGCTGCCGGCGCCATGACACCGGCAGCCGCGGAGGTCGTGATCGGCAGTGTTGCTCATGCGCTGCAGTCCGAAGCTGACGATGAGCGGCCAATCATCTCCGGCGAACTTCCCATCGGGGGACACAGGTTCGAGGGCCTGTTGCCACCGATCGTATCCGGACCGGCATTTACGATCCGGCGGAGGGCATCGCGCCTTATACCGCTCGACGATTATGTGACGTCGAAAGTGATGACCGAAGCCCAAGCCTCGGCCATCCGCAGCGCGATCGATTCCCGCATGAACATCGTTATTTCGGGCGGAACCGGTTCGGGCAAGACGACGCTTGCCAATGCCATCATCGCCGAGATTGTGACGGCCGCGCCCGACGATCGAATGGTCATTCTCGAAGACACCGCCGAAATCCAGTGCGCCGCCGAGAACGCTGTCTCACTGCATACCAGCGATACGGTCGACATGGCCCGCCTCCTCAAAAGCACGATGCGCCTGCGTCCCGACCGCATCATCGTCGGCGAGGTTCGTGACGGCGCGGCCCTAACGCTGCTGAAAGCGTGGAACACCGGCCATCCCGGTGGTGTCACCACGATCCATTCCAATACTGCGATGTCGGCACTGCGAAGGCTGGAACAGCTGACGGCCGAAGCCAGCCAGCAACCGATGCAGGAGGTGATCGGCGAAGCCGTCGATCTTGTCGTCTCCATCGAACGCACGGGGAAGGGGAGGCGGGTCCGCGAGGTCATCCACATCGAGGGATACCGCAACAGCCACTACCAGACCGAACATTACGCCCAGATCGACGAGGACAGCCATGTTGCGTAAGACCCATCTTGCTCTCACAGTGAGAGCACTGACCTTCGTCACTCTCGGCTCCACGGATGGGGCACTGGCATCCTCGGGTGGCGGCAGTCTGCCATGGGAATCCCCACTCCAGCAGATCCAGCAGTCGATCACCGGACCAGTCGCCGGCTTCATCGCGCTTGCGGCGGTGGCGATCGCAGGCGCCATGTTGATCTTCGGCGGTGAACTGAACGACTTTGCCCGACGGCTTTGCTACGTGGCACTGGTCGGTGGCGTGCTGCTCGGCGCCACCCAGATCGTCGCCCTGTTCGGCGCGACAGGAGCGTCGATCGGCGAGCTTCATTCGCAGGCTGATCCGATCGAGTATTCCCCCTCCCCCACGCCCATTAAGAGAAGGGAGGGGGATCGTGGCTGAACCTGGCTCGACTCTTGCGCGGTCGCGGGTTCATCGGGCGCTATCACGTCCGAACCTGCTGATGGGTGCCGATCGTGAACTGGTATTGCTGACAGCGCTGGCCGCCATCATCCTGATCTTCGTGGTGCTGACCTGGTACGCAGCTCTATTCGGGATCGCGATCTGGCTAGTGGCGGTCGGGGCGCTCCGGATGATGGCGAAAGCCGATCCGCTGATGCGGCGCGTCTATGTCCGCCACATCTCCTACAAAACCTTCTACCGCGCGACGTCGTCGCCGTGGCGCAAATTCTGAAGGAGCAGAGATGGTCGCCCTCAAATCATTCCGTCATTCCTGGCCATCCTTCGCCGACCTCGTGCCTTACGCCGGTCTGGTCGATGACGGCGTCATCCTGCTGAAGGACGGCTCGCTGATGGCCGGCTGGTATTTTGCCGGGCCGGACAGCGAAAGCTCGACCGATGCTGAACGCAACGAGGTCTCTCGCCAGATCAATGCGATCCTGTCGCGGCTCGGCTCCGGCTGGATGATACAGGTCGAGGCGGTCAGGGTGCCGACTGCAGATTACCCGCAAGCATCCGACGGCCATTTTCCTGATCTCGTCACCCGCGCTATCGATGCGGAACGGCGGGCACATTTCCAGAAGGAAAGGGGGCATTTCGAGAGCCGGCATGCGCTGATCCTGACCTGGCGGCCGCCGGAGCCACGCCGTTCCGGCCTGACCCGCTATATCTATTCGGACACCGCCAGCCGGTCCGCGACTTATGCCGATAAGGCTCTTGAAAGCTTTCTCTCCTCTATCCGGGAGGTCGAGCAGTATCTCGCCAATGTGATGTCGATCCGCCGGATGATGACGCGCGAGACGTCGGAGCGCGGTGGCTTTCGTGTTGCCCGTTATGACGAACTGTTCCAGTTCATCCGCTTTTGCGTCACCGGTGAGAACCATCCGGTGCGCCTGCCGGAAATCCCCATGTATCTCGACTGGCTGGTGACGGCGGAACTCCAGCACGGGCTGACGCCCCTCATCGAGAATCGCTTTCTCGGCGTCGTCGCGATCGACGGCCTACCGGCGGAAAGCTGGCCCGGCATCCTCAACGCGCTCGACCTGATGCCGCTGACATATCGATGGTCGTCTCGCTTCGTCTTTCTCGATGCGGAGGAGGCGCGGGCGAAGCTCGAGCGTACTCGCAAAAAATGGCAGCAGAAAGTCCGGCCATTCTTCGACCAATTGTTCCAAACCCAGTCCCGCTCGCTTGACCAGGACGCCATGATGATGGTGGCGGAGACCGAGGACGCAATCGCCAAGGCATCGTCGCAGCTCGTGGCCTATGGCTATTACACGCCGGTCATCGTGTTGTTCGATGAAGACCAGGCACGGCTTCAGGAAAAGTGCGAAGCGATCCGCCGCCTGATCCAAGCCGAAGGATTTGCCGCCCGGATCGAGACGCTCAATGCGACCGATGCTTTTCTGGGAAGTCTGCCGGGTCTTTCCTATGCCAATATCCGCGAGCCGTTGATTAATACGCGCAATCTCGCCGACCTCATCCCTCTGAACTCGGTCTGGTCGGGAAGCCCGGTCGCACCGTGCCCATTCTATCCGACCGGATCGCCGCCGTTGATGCAGGTCGTAAGCGGGTCGACACCCTTCCGGCTGAACCTGCATGTCGACGATGTCGGTCACACGCTGATCTTCGGTCCGACCGGCTCCGGCAAATCCACCTTGTTGTCGCTGATCGCCGCGCAGTTCCGTCGTTACGCCGGTGCGCAAATTTTCGCCTTCGACAAGGGCGGCTCGATGCTGCCTCTGACGCTCGGGATCGATGGCGATCATTACCAGATCGGCGGCGATGCGACCGGAGAAAGGGAGGGGAGGGTGCTTTCCTTCTGCCCGCTCGCAGAACTGTATACCGAGGGCGACCGCGCCTTCGCGGCTGAATGGATCGAGATGCTTGTGGCGCTGCAGGGTGTGACGATCACACCGGATTATCGCAACGCCATATCCCGACAGGTCGGGCTGATGGCGGAATCACGCGGGCGGTCGCTATCGGACTTCGTGTCGGGCGTGCAAATGCGCGAAATCAAGGATGCGCTGCATCACTACACTGTCGACGGGCCGATGGGCCAGCTTCTCGACGCCGAGGAAGATGGTCTGGCGCTGGGCACCTTCCAGTGCTTCGAAATCGAGGAGCTGATGAACATGGGCGAGCGCAATCTTGTGCCTGTTCTAACTTATCTGTTCCGCCGGATCGAAAAGCGCCTGACCGGGGCTCCCAGCTTGATCATCCTCGACGAGGCCTGGCTGATGCTGGGTCATCCGGTGTTTCGCGACAAGATCCGGGAATGGCTGAAAGTGCTGCGCAAGGCCAACTGCGCCGTGGTGCTCGCCACACAATCGATCTCGGACGCGGAGCGCTCCGGGATCATCGATGTCCTGAAAGAATCGTGCCCAACGAAAATCTGCCTGCCGAACGGGTCGGCCCGAGAGCCGGGCACGCGGGAGTTCTATGAGCGCATCGGCTTCAACGAGCGGCAGATCGAGATCGTCGCCACTGCCATTCCGAAGCGCGACTATTACGTCGTTTCACCAGAAGGTCGCCGGCTCTTCGATATGGCGCTCGGTCCCGTCGCGCTTTCGTTTGTAGGGGCATCCGGGAAGGAAGACCTGAAACGGATCCGCTCCCTGCATTCCGAACACGGGGCAAATTGGCCTCTTCATTGGCTCCAGCAAAGGGGGATCGCCCATGCCGATAAGCTCTTCCCGGTTGAATAGGATATTGCGCGTCGCACTCAGTGCGGTCGTTACGTTCTCCTGGACTCTCCCTGTTCCCGCCCATGCCGGCGGCGTCACAGGGCAGGCTACCGAATGGACGCAGCTCGCCAACAACGCCGAACTGATCTCTTTGGTCGGCAAATCGGCCGAGCAGGTCAACAACCAGATCACCCAGATCTCGCAGCTGGCCGAGCAGATCCAGAACCAGCTCAAGATCTACCAGAACATGTTGCAGAATACGGCGCAGCTGCCGAACCATATCTGGGGCCAGGTCGAAAGCGACCTGCAGAATCTGCAAAGCGTCGTTAACCAGGGGCAGGGTGTGGCCTTCTCGATGGGCAACATCGATGATGTGCTGAAGCAGCGCTTCCAGAGTTTTTCCGATGTGAAGAGCAACCTGCCGGATGGCGCGAGCTTTTCCTCAACCTACCAGAACTGGTCCGACACCAATCGCGACACGATCGCCGGCACGCTGAAGGCCGCGAACCTGACGGCAGAGCAGTTCTCCAGCGAGGAAAGCACGATGTCGTCACTGCGTTCCATGTCGGAATCTGCCGACGGCCAGATGAAGGCGCTGCAGGTGGGCCACCAGATCGCCGCACAGCAGGTGGCACAGATGCAAAAGCTTCGCGGTCTCGTTTCCCAGCAGATGACCATGATGGGCACATGGTTCCAGTCGGAACAGGCGAGACAAGATCTCGCGCAGGCCCGACGTGAACAGTTCTTCGGTGGAACCGAGAGGGATATCCGTGGCGGCCAGACGATGGAGCCACGCTGGTGAGCCCGCGTCTGATCATTATCCTTGTGGTAGCAGGGATCGTCACTGCGGGTGGCGCTGTCAGCTGGAAGCTGATCCAGCCCGAGCCGACCTCGATATCCGGTTCAGGTGCGGGCGCAACCGGTCCCGCCTCCGATGCAGAAAAGCGCCAACATCGCGAGCAGTTCTTCGGCGGTGATACCACCCGCGATATTCGCGGCGGCCAGGAGATGAAACCACGATGGTAGCGGCGCCTACTTCCCGCAAGTTTGAACTTGCTTTCATGGCGATCGGCGTTGCGCTGATCGCCACCACCCCCGCCTTCGCGCAACAAGGTCAAGTGCTGACCACTCTGGAGAACTCCGTCGTGACGGCCGCCAAGGGCTGGGAAACGACCGTGATGAATGCGGCGCGGTCGCTGTTCTGGATCCTGGCCGGGATCGAGATCGGAATCGCCGCCGTCTGGCTGGCAATTAATGCAGCCTCGCTCGACAGCTGGTTTGCCGAACTCGTCAAGCGCATCATGTTCATCGGCCTTTTCGCTTTTATCCTCAATGAGGGACCGGCCTTTGCCAAGGCTGTGGTCGACAGCCTCTACCAGATCGGTGCCGGCGCCGGCTCGGCCTCGCCCGCCAATATCTTTGATGCCGGCATTCGGGTTGCGACCAAAATGTCGGAGCAGGCCAAGTTCGGCGTCTTCGAGGACAACGCGCTGGCGATCGCCGCCGTCTTCGCCATGGTCGTCGTTGTCGTGTCCTTCTCGCTCGTTGCGGCAATCTTCGTCGCCGTCATGGTGGAGATGTATGTCGGTCTGCTCGCTGGCATGATCATGCTCGGGCTTGGCGGCTCGTCCTACACCAAGGATTTTGCCGTCAAATATCTGGTCTATGCTTTCTCGGTCGGCATGAAGCTGATGGCGCTGGTGATGATCGCCAAGATCGGTTCCGATATCCTGCTCGGTTTGGCCGAAGCGCCGACGGCGACCTCCGAACAGTTCATCACGACGCTTGCCATTGCGGGTATCTCCGTCGTGGTCTTCGTCATCGCCATGTATGTGCCGCCCATCCTGCAGGGTGTGGTGCAGGGTGCGTCGGTGAGCGGCGGGATGGAAGCGATCCGCCATGGCGGGCAGGCAGCCTCTGCCGCATTGGGCGCCGGGTTCCTCACGATCGGCGCTGCAAATCGGGGATTTGAGGCAGCAAGTGCCGCGAGGGCAGGGGGAGCGTCATTGGCAGGTGCCGCCATGCGCGGGATGGAAGCCGGCATCGGCGAAGCGGCCGGCGCAGTTGGCTCGGCTGCGAAGGACAAGGCCATCGGCTCGCCCGGCGCCTATGCCGGTTCGATGCTCGGCCTCGCCAACGCCAAGCTCGACCAGCAATCCGGCCGGCCCGGTACACCGCCGCCGCCACCCCCGATCAATGACAAGAAATAAGAGGCTGACAGCGCATGGCTGGAACCACTCCACCAGACAACCCCTATATCGCTGCGCGCAACGAATGGAACGAACGCTACGGCTCGTACGTGAAAGCGGCCGCCGCCTGGCGCATCGTCGGCATCACCGGCATGACCATGGCAGTGATCGGGTTTGGCTATGCGCTCTACCAGAGCACGCAGGTCAAGCTCATCCCCTACATCGTAGAGGTCGACAAACTAGGCACGGCCGTCAATGCCGGATTCCCGCAGCAGATCGAATATGCCGATCCGCGCGTCGTACGCGCCACACTTGGCAGCTTCGTCTCGAGTTTCCGATCGGTGACGCCCGACGCCGTCGTCCAGAAGCAATACATCGACCGGACCTACGGGCTGCTCCGGACATCCGATCCTGCGACCGAAAAGGTCAATGCCTGGTTCCGCTCGAACTCGCCGTTCGAAAAGGCGAAGACGGCGACAGTGGCCATCGAGGTCAACAACATCGTCGCGCTCTCGAACCAGAGTTATCAGGTCGACTGGACCGAATTCGAGCGCGATCGGCGAGGCAAGGAAACGGCGACACGCCGCTTCCGCGGCATCGCCACCGTGACGCTGACGGCGCCCCAGGATGAGGGCGTCATCCGTCTCAATCCAATCGGTCTCTATCTCCGCGACTTCGACTGGACTGCACAGCTTTGAAAGGCATAGCCCGAGCATGAATATCAGACACAGAAGACAACGGGCTACGCTGGCCATCGGCCACCTGGTTTTGGCGATCGTCCCCTTTACCGTCCTTGCCCCCCTGACTGCGCTTGCCGCTGATGGTGTCACCGCCAACGAGGCGAAAGGCATTGGGCTCTCGACCCAATGGCGCGGATCGAAAGGCCTGGTCACCAAAGGCGCGGATGGCAAGGTGATCTTTCTCTATGGCGAGGTTCAGCCCTCCGTCGTCTGCTCGCCGCTGCAGGTTTGCGATATCGAGCTTCAGGGCGGCGAGGTGGTGCGCGATGTGCTGGTCGGCGACACCGTGCGCTGGAAAGTAGAGCCAGCGACATCGGGTGCTGCCGGCGGCCAGGCCATCCACCTCATCGTCAAGCCATCGGAACCAGGGCTTGTCACCTCGATGGTGGTGACCACATCCCGGCGGACATATCATATCCAGCTCAAGTCGCATCCCACGCAATACATGGCTCGCGTCGGCTTCGAATATCCCGAGGATGTTTCCACGAAACTCGCCGACATCAATGCGCGCCTTGAAGCCAGTACGATCCCCGGCGCCGGGGTGCCGGCGGAGCAGTTGAGCTTTTCCTATTCCATATCGGGCAGTGCCGGCTGGCGGCCGACACGGGTCTATTCCGATGGCCTAAAGACATACATCCAGTTCCCGCGATCGATCTCGGGTCAGGATGCGCCGGTTCTCTTCGTCGTCTCCGGTGGCCAGAACCGTATCGTCAACTACCGCATGAAGAGCAATATGATGGTGGTCGACTACAACGTCGATCGCGCCGTGCTCGTCTCGGGCGTCGGCTGGAAACAACAAAAGGTGACGATCAGCAGGGGAGGGCGGCGATGAAAATCCTTCTCTCCATACAGAGCGCCCTGAACCAGATCCCCGGTCTTGCCACCACCTGCATCCTCACCCTCCTCCTTTCCGGATGCCAATCGATCGATACAGAAGGTCTTGTCGCCAGCAACGCGCCGCCCGAAATATCAGGACCGGCGGCCAGCGCCATTGCAGGCGACATGGTCAGCCGCCTGGCCGAACAGATCGGGCCGGGCAAGGCAACCGTTGCCCTGAAGGCGGATACCTCACCCTTCGGACAGGCACTGGAGGCGGCGCTGAAGGGATGGGGCTATGCCGTCGTCACCGACCAAAAGACGGATAGCGGAACGACCGTCGTCCCACTTGCCTATGTGATCATGCCATTCGACGGTCAGGTACTTGCCCACCTTTCGACCAACAGTGTCGAACTCGGCCGCGCCTACACGGTGACGTCGACCGGAGCGACGCCGGCGAGCGCGCTTTCACTGATGCGGCGCGGGTGAGGGCGAATATCATGGTGCAATCCCTCAAACTCGGCGGCGCGCAGAACAGTCAGGCGGCATCAGGCATCCGCCGGATCAATCGCCTTCCGATCGTCTTCGTCATCGTGCTTGCAGTCGCCTTCCTCGGCATCATTTTTTATGGGCTCGCCTCGCGCGGGTTATATTTCGGGAAGGATGCCGGCCTGGACACCAGTTCCGGCGACCCCGCCTCCACCTTTGCCGATCAGATCAAGCGCGGTGTCACCGACGGCATTATCGGCGAACCGCAGCAGCAGACGACGTTTCAGCCGACACCTGTCGAGACGAAGCAGGTGGACGAAAAGGCGAGCAATCCGTTCACCCCGACGCCGGAACAGCGTCGCGGACAGGAACTGGAGCAGGTGGTCTGGCGCGCACGCCTCGAGCGCGAGCAACAGGAACAATACCTGCGTGAGAGACAGCGCCAGCGCATGGCAAGGCTCCAGGCAAACGATGCCGCCTATGATGCGCCGCTCGCAATCGATCGCGGCAAGCTGGAGGCACGCACGGCAACAGACGATACTTCGGCCGCCAATACATCGACTGCGAGCTCGACGACGGCAGGCGCTTCCGATCTCTATGCCGCCGCCTTGCGTGCCGGCCTCGGCGGCCAGAACATCGATCCCAATGGGCAGAAGAGCAAGGAAGACTTCTTCAACACGGATCTCAAGGACCTCGGCTACCTGCCGAACCGTGTTGTCCCACAGCAGTCACTCTATGAGCTGAAAAGGGGCTCAGTGATCCCGGCGACCTTGATCACTGGCATTAATTCCGATCTGCCCGGCCGCATAACTGCCCAGGTCAGCCAGAACGTTTACGACAGTGCGACCGGCCATCGCCTGCTGATCCCGCAGGGCACGAAGCTATTCGGCCGCTACGACAGCAAGGTCTCGTTTGGCCAGAGCCGCATCCTCGTCGTTTGGTCCGATATTATCTTCCCGAACGGCTCGACGCTGCAGATCGGCGGCATGGCAGGGACCGATGCTGAGGGCTATGGCGGTTTCAAGGACAAGGTGAACAATCACTATCTCAAAACCTTCGGCTCGGCGGCGATGATCGCACTGATCGGGACGGGCATCGATATGGCAGTTCCGCAAAGTTCGACGCTCGCGACGCAGGATACGGCATCCGACGCCGCAAGGCGGAATTTTGCCGAGACTTTTGGGCGCGTGGCCGACAGAACGATTCAGCGCAATATGGACGTACAGCCCACTCTGGAAATTCGACCCGGCTACAAGTTCAATGTGCTTGTCGATCAGGACATTGTGTTCCCAGGTATCTATAACGGATAATTGGCTTTTTACCGCGACACATTGTCGCTTTATGAGGTTTGCGTCTCGCCGCTGATCTCTGAGCTCACATAACAATTCTAACAAGCGGCATCCCTCGGACATGCGTTGCCCGACCCGGTGAGATATAACCCCACAGAATACATGCCAATAAATTTCGACTTGGACTAATGGCTCTGATTGAGAAAAATTCAAGATCAATAAGAGACATAGCCCGATTGTGGCTTGTGAGGGGTTTTTATGCGCAGAATTGGAATAGATGTAGGCGGCACATTCACTGATTTCGTCGTTCAGAACACGACTGACGGAACAGTCCAATATTACAAGCTGTCCTCTACCCCCTCGGATCCTTCCGAGGCGATCCTTGCCGGCCTTTCCCGCATTGTCGAGGAGTTCGGTTTTCCTGCCAGCGATGTCGACTACATCGGACATGGTACCACTGTAGCAACGAATATGATCATCGAGGAACGAGGCGCCGAGACCGGCCTTCTCACGACGCGGGGGTTCAGAGATGTCCTTGCAATCGGAAGGCAAAACCGTCCATCCCTCTATGACACATCAGTGGCGAAAGCCTCGCCCCTCGTCGATCGCTATCGCCGTCTTGATGTGGACGAGCGGCTAGCGGCCAACGGTGACGTGATTCTTGATCTGGACGAAGAGCAACTGCGCGCCCAAGCGGAACGCCTCGCACAATCAGGCGTCGAGGCTGTTGCGATCTGCTTTCTTCACTCCTATCGCAATCCGGAGCATGAAGAACGAGCTCTTGCAGTTGTCCAGGCCGCAATGCCCGATGCCTATATTAGCATCTCTTCCAAGGTTCTTCCGGAGTTCCGTGAGTACGAGCGAACCTCCACGACAGTCCTGAACACGTATGTCGGTCCCAAAATGGATCGATATCTTAGCCGACTGAGCGGTGGCATCGCGAAGATCGGTATTCCTGTCGAACCAATGACGATCCATTCGAACGGCGGAGTACTGTCGCTCGAAAGCGTCCGCCGACTGCCTGTGGCGACCTGTCTCTCCGGACCTGCAGCTGGCGTGGTCGGTGCGGCCACGGTTGGCGTTCGCGCCGGCATGCCCAATCTTGTCACATTCGATGTCGGCGGAACCAGCACTGACGTCGCGCTGATCTTGAACGGCCATGCTCTTTTCACTTCGGGTCGTCTGGTCGCAGATCATCCTGTGAAGCTGCCTATGGTCGACATTCATGTCATTGGCGCGGGCGGCGGCAGCATCGCCGGCGTCGACGATGCTTCGGCGCTGAAAGTCGGACCACGAAGCGCTGGCGCGGCTCCGGGTCCTGCCGCCTACGACAGAGGCGGTGTGGTGCCAACGTTGACCGATGCGAATATTGCGCTCAATCGCCTGGACCCCGTCGCGCTGCTGCGCGGCCGGATGCCGATCAATCGCGAGCTGGCGTTGAAGGCAATCAAGGAGAATGTCGCCGATCCGCTGGAGCTAACGGTCGAAGAAGCGGCCTATGGCATTCTCCAGGTGGCGACCGCAAACATGAGCCGAGCCATCCGGGCAGTCACAACCGAACGGGGCTATGATCTCGACGATTTGACCCTGTTTGCCTATGGCGGCGCTGGTCCGCTTCATGCGACAGAGGTCGCAAGGGAATGCGGTATCAAGCGCGTTCTCATCCCTCAGGAGCCTGGCACCATGTGTGCTCGGGGGGCGCTCCTTTCGGATGTCAGCCTCGATTTCCTGAGAACGTGCCTGACGGTGGTCAATGCAGATACCTGGACTGAGGTTTGGACCTTGCTGCATGAGCTGCGCCGGGACGGTGAGGCCTGGCTTGCAAGCGAAAAAGTCCCGGAAGAAAACCGGCGATACAATCTCGCCGTTGACGCCCACTACAGGGGCCAGAACTTCGAAATCACCGTTTCGGTCAACGATTTCGATGAAAGCGGCCTGGAGATATTCCAGAAAAAGTTCGGCGAGGCTCACGAGGCAGAATATGGCTACGACATACCAGGCCGAGATATCGAGATTGTAAATTGCCGTGTTCAGGCGATCGGCGTTACGGCCAAGTTCGAGCCAGCCACACACATTGGCGGCGAATCGGTCGCCGATGCGAAGATTGGAGAACGCCCAGTCTATTTTGGTAGCGACGGTTGGATCGACACGCCCGTGTACGAACGATCAGCGCTTCCGGTGAATCAGTCACTGGCAGGACCAGCGGTCATCGACGAAATGAGTTCGACGACGATTGTGCTTCCGGGTCAACAGGCCTCGGTCGACTCCTCCGGCAACATCATCGTTCAAGCATAAGGCGGATGCTCATGACTTCGGCTCTTCACACTTCGGTTCCAGCACGCAAATTCGATGCGATCGCAATGGAGATTTTCACCAACCGCCTGCTCTCCATCACGGAGAACATGGCGATCAATATGATGAGAGCGTCGTTCTCGACGCAGATCAAGGAGCGTCGTGACTTTTCAGTCGGTCTCTTTGACGCGCGTGGCCGCCTTCTCGCCCAAGGCACCCATATTCCGCTACATCTCGGTTCGCTGATGGGAAGCATGCAGGCCGTCCTGGAGGCCTGCCCGGTCTCCGAGATGGTCGAAGGCGACGCTTTCATATGCAATGATCCCTATCTCGCGGGCGGGACCCATCTTCCTGACATTTCTGTCGTCACTCCGATTTTCATCGAAGGCGAAGTCAAGGCGTTCGCGGCCAATATCGGTCATCACTCGGACGTCGGTGGCGCCGTTCCTGGATCGACCTCCGCGAAATCGGCAACAATTTTCGCGGAAGGCATCCGGATCCCGGCAATGCGGGTCGTCCGGGGAGGAGCGGTCGATCACGGTCTCATTCGTCTCATCGCCGCAAATTCCCGCCTGCCCGAGGAGCGCCAGCTCGACCTCAACGTTCAAATCGCCGTCAATCTGAAGGGTGGCGCTGCGGCGAGAACCCTGTTCGTGAAGATGGGGCTGGATGAAGTGGACCGCGCCATCGACGATGTCCTCGACTACACCAACCGGCGCCTGCGTCGCCGCATCTCCGATCTGAAGCACGGTCGCTACACCTTCTCAACTCAGCTCGACGACGATGGAAACGGCGGCGATCCCGTACCGATCAAGGTAACCGTCACGGTTTCGGATGATCAACTTCACTTCGACCTCGATGGCACGGGACCACAGGCCCGTGGGGCGCTGAACGTCTCCACCAGTGCGCTTCGCGCCACGGTTTACTACTGCGTCAAGGCGCTTCTGGATCCGGAATTAATGCCGAACAGCGGCATGTTCGAAGCGATCACGATTGAGGCTCCGGCCGGATCGATCGCCAACCCCATACATCCAGCCGCCTGCGGGGCACGGTCGATCACCTGTCAGAAGATCGCCGGCGCCGTGTTCGGAGCTTTCCGCGGGCTTCTGCCGGAAAACAAGATTATCGCTTCCGGCAACGACGTCCTTCCGTCCATTAATTTTTCAGGGGGGCGAAGCGGAAGCAACAATCTCTATGTTTGCGGCGAGGCGCTTGGCGGCGGTGGGGGTGCAAGAGCCGATCGCGACGGGATGGACGGAGCACATGTCCATGTAACCAACAGCCTGAATATTCCGACGGAAGCGCTCGAGAACGAGTTCCCGCTTCTGGTCGAGGAATATGGCCTTGTAGAGGATTCCGGTGGTGCCGGGCGTCATCGCGGTGGATTGGGGATTGCCCGCCAGATCCGGGTCTTCCAGGACGGCACGATCTTTTCGGCACGGTCCGACAGCCACAAAAAAGGGGCCGAAGGCGCTCTGGGTGGCCTGGAAGGCGGACGAGGTACATTGAAGCGAAATCCCGGCCGGGAGAGCCAGGAGATCCTTCCCTCCAAAGTCGCCCATGTCGTGCTGCAAGCCGGCGATAGCATGCGCCTTGAAACCCCAGGCGGTGGCGGATTTGGTGCGCCATCCGAACGCCCGACAGCAGATCTGGCCCGGGATATTCGCGACGGCGTCGTCTCGGAAAGTTCGGCCGTTCGTGATTACGGACGTGAAAAAACCGACGAGGCCCTGCGCAGTTTGCAAAGCGTTTGATGAACGTCGGCCTTGTCGCCGGCGCCGAATGAGAAACCAACACAATAACAAGGAGTGGAACAATGTCACATGCCCTCTATGACCTGAACGGGAGATTTCTTTCAAACCGGCGCAGCTTTCTGCTCGGCAGTGGCGCCGTCGGCGCAGGCCTGCTTGCACCGGGGCTTTTTGCTCATACTGCACGAGCCGCAACGCCCGGAACCGTGACTTACGCCCTTTCGGCCTATCCGCCGAACATCAGGCCTTTCGAGCATTCAGGTGCCGCGTCCCGGACCGTGAAAATGCTTCTATTTCGCGGGCTCGTCACGTTCAACAGTGAGGGGAAAATTCAGCCCGAACTCGCCGAGAGTTGGGAGCTGACCGACCCTCGCACCTATGTTTTCAAGCTCCGCGCCAATGCGACTTTCCAGAACGGACAACTGGTCACCGCGGAAGACGTTAAGGCCTCGTTCGATGCTATCCGCGCCGAAAAATCGACGGCCTATCTTCGCCAGTATTTTCAGGAGATCGAGGCAATCGATGTGGTCGACCCTAAAACGGTCCGCATCACACTGAAACGTCCAACTCCGTCCTTCACCGCGGTTCTCGCCAGTCCCCACGCGCCGGTCGTTTTCTCCAAGCAGATGGACAAGGCGGACACCATGATTGGCGCCGGTCCTTACAAACTTGAGAGTTCCGAGAAGGGTGTGTCTCTTACGTTCAAGGCGCGAACCGACTTCTACAAGCCAGGCCTTCCAAAGACTGAGAACCTTCGCTTCGTCGTCTACGCGGATGACAGTTTGCGCGTAGCCGCTCTTGAAGCCGGTGACGTCGATATTATTGAGTATGTGCCCGCCCAGAGCATGAAGAGTCTGTCCGAAAAGCCGGGAATGCAGATGCAATCCGCGCTCGGTCTCTTCATGTATGTCGTGTTCAACCTCAAACAGGGACCGTTCACCAATCCCTTGGTTCGCCGCGCGGTCGCCCATGCGATCAACCGAGAGGACCTGGTGAAGGGAGCTTTTCTCGGTTTCGGCAAAGCCCTTGACGGCGTCCCGCTTCCGGAGGGCTCTCCCTACAGGAGCCAGGAGCTCGATCACCTGTGGCCATATGACCCGGATCGTGCCAAGGCACTTCTTAAGGAAGCCGGCGCAGAAAACCTCCAGGCAACGCTTCTCGCAACGAGTACCTACAGCTTCCACAAGGACCCGGCCGAGATTATCCAGGCGCAGCTTTCGGCCATCGGCATGAACATCAAGCTCAGCCTTCCGGAATGGGGCGTGCGTGTCAGCCAGGGTAACGAGGGACGCTATCATTTCGCCATCAATGGTGGAGCATCGGAGCTCGGCGACCCCGACGAATTGTCGTCGCTTCTCGGCTCGGGCGCAGACTCCTATCGCCGGTCCGTGGGCCTTTCCGATCCTAAACTGGACGACCTTCTCCTGCGCGGCCGTTACGAGGCGGATCAGGGCAAACGCGTCGAGATCTACCGCGATCTGCAGCGTGCCGTTCAGGAAATTACGCCTGTTACATTCCTCAACTACCGCTCGCAGGCTTATGCCCTGCATGACGGCGTGAAGGATTTCAAGAGTCTGCCTGACTTCCTGATCAACCAGTCAGGAATCGCATTCGACGAAGTCTATATTGGGTGAGCACGCGCTCAGGAGGTAGAGCGCAATGCTCAGTTACATCGTAAGAAGGATCGCGGTGGCGGCCGTGATGATTTTTCTCGTCGCCACTTCGGTCTTCATGATCCTGCATGTGGTCCCCGGTGATCCGGTCGAGGTCATGCTGTCTTCGGACGGCATGGCACCTGATCCGCAGGCTGTGACCGAGATGCGTTCGCGTCTCGGTCTCGACCAGCCACTGCATCGGCAATACATCAACTATCTGTCGAGGCTTGCCCAGGGCGACCTCGGCAGGAGCTTTCAGGACGATGAGGATGTCCTGAGCAATATTGCCCAGCGGTTGCCGAGAACACTCGAATTGATCGGCATGGCGACGCTCCTTTCGCTGCTGGTCGGCATTCCGCTAGGCGTGCTCGCCGCAAGAAAGCGCGGAGCATGGATTGACCGCATCCTCGGCGGGGCCACAAGCGTGGCGCTTTCAATCCCGACATTCGTGCTTGGGACAGTATTCGTGCTTGTTTTCGCCTTGATGCTGCGCCTCGTTCCCGCTGGCGGATTTGTACCGTTCAGCGTATCGCCACGTGCTCACCTGATCCTCTTGCTGATGCCCTCGGCCGCGATTGCCGTCGGCTTCTCCGCAGTCATCATCCGCATGACTCGATCGACTGTGCTCGACGTTCTTCAGCAAGACTGGGTTCGTACGGCACGCGCCAAGGGACTGCAAGAGAGGCGGGTCCTGCGCCGGCATGTGGTGCGCAATGCGCTCGGTCCCGTCCTGACTGTAACCGGCTTGCAAATGGGTACGATGCTCGGAGGCACCGTTCTCGTCGAGTACATTTTCAACTGGCCCGGCATGAGTGGTTTCCTCGTAAGGGCGGTTGAGAGCCGTGATTATCCTGAGGTCCAGGGCATCGTTCTGGTGACGGCATCGCTGTTCATCCTGCTCAACCTGATCGTGGATGTTCTCTACTCCCTTCTCGACCCGCAGGTGCGCAAATCATGAATAGTTTCTCCTCCATCTGGCGCAGCGCCAAATTTCGTCACCTAGCACTGCCATCAATCGCCCTTTGTCTGCTGCTGCTCATCGCTATCCTGGCACCCGTTATCGCCCCTTCCGATCCGCTCGCGATGGATATTAGCGGCCGTCTCGGTGCGCCTTCGGCGAGCCACTGGCTCGGTCAGGACGAATTCGGCCGAGATGTGCTGAGCCGGCTTCTCTACGGTGCTCGTGTATCGCTGAGCGTCGCAATCGCGACCGGCGTGGTGGCGGCCCTGATAGGGATTGCAGCCGGTATGGTTGGTGGTTACTTCGGCGGGCTGGCCGAAGTCCTGACGGTTCGCGTTGCGGAGTTCATGTTGGCGTTTCCGCCGATCCTGCTGGCGCTCCTCGTCATCGCCTTCACCGGCCCTGGCACGCTAACCCTCATCGCAACCCTTGCCGTCTTTTATGCGCCGGAATTTGCACGTATCGCCTATGGTGAGGTGCGCTCGGTCAAGGAGAAGGAATACGTCGAGGCAATGCGGTCACTGGGTGCAGGACCGTTGCGCATCATGCGAAAGACGATCCTTCCGAACATCGCCGCCCCCTTGTTTGTGCAATTCTCGCTGGTGGTCGCATCCGCGATCGTGGTTGAATCGGGCCTCAGCTTCCTTGGACTTGGTATCGTACCACCGACCCCATCCTGGGGCTTGATGATCCGGGGCGCGCGAAGCTATCTTGAGCTCAACCCGATGGGACTTGTCTGGCCCTGCCTGGCGCTCGTCGTCACGATCTTCATTGTCAACGCCCTGTGCGACGCAATACGCGACGTATTCGACCCACGCACGACGAAGCTTAAGCCATTTCCCGATAAGGTGGCCACCGAGAGCTCCAGTTCCAAATATGCTGCGGAGCTTCTGCCTTCAGACGTTCAACTTTCCGTTGACGGCTTGAGGACAGAGTTCGCAACGCCGACTGGCACCTTTGCAGCGGTCAATGGCATATCGTTCGACCTGAACCGGGGAGAGACGTTGGCGGTTGTCGGTGAATCCGGCTCCGGCAAATCGGTGACCAGCCTGTCGATTATGGGGCTGCTTCCCCAGAAGGTCGCTCGCATTGCAGGCGGCAAGATCAGCTTTGCCGGCAGTTCCGGTAAGGTTCATGACCTCGCGCGCGTGTCCGGGGAGACTGCCCGCTCGCTGCGCGGCGGCGACATGGCAATGATCTTTCAGGAGCCTATGACGAGCCTGAACCCGGTTTACAAGATCGGAGACCAGATCGCGGAGGCTGTTCTGGCGCATCGTGACTGTTCGCGTAACGAAGCGCGAAAGATCGCGCTCGAGATGTTGCGCAAGGTCCATATTTCTGATCCAGAACGACGCCTGGACCAGTATCCGTTCGAACTGTCCGGCGGAATGCGCCAGCGCGTGATGATCGCTATGGCACTCGCTTGCAAACCGAAGCTACTGATCGCCGACGAGCCGACAACGGCGCTCGATGTGACAATCCAGGCGCAGATCCTTGAACTTATCAAGGAGTTGCAGAAGGAAGAGGACATGTCCATCCTCTTCATCACTCACGATATGGGTGTGGTCGCTGAAGTCGCCGACCGCACCGTGGTGATGTACAAGGGTGAGGCGGTGGAAGCCGGGCTCACGGCGGATATCTTCGCACAACCAAAACATCCCTACACGCGCGCGCTGCTCTCGGCAGTGCCAAGGCTCGGCTCGATGGAGGGAAAAAATCGCCCGATGCGTTTCCCGATCGTCGATCGCGTCACAGGTCAATCAGACGCCCCGGTCGAAGTTCCGGACACAGTTCAGGACAATAAGCGCGCCGTACTGGAAGTGAAGGGTCTCACAACGCGCTTTGATATTCGCGGCGGCGTGTTTTCTTCGGTCAAAGGCCGCGTGCATGCCGTCGAGAATGTCTCCTTCGACGTCAAAGCCGGCGAGACACTCGCGCTGGTCGGGGAATCCGGTTGTGGCAAATCGACGACCGGCCGGTCTATCCTACGCCTTGTCGAGCCCCGTTCCGGCTCCGTCATGCTGGACGGTGTGGACGTATTGAAGCTCAATGCGACAGAGTTGCTCGAGCAGCGCAAGCGCATGCAGATGATCTTCCAGGATCCGTTCGGCAGCCTCAATCCGCGGCAAAACGTTGGATCCGCCATTGCCGATCCGCTCATCATCAACAGGCTGGCGACGCGCATCGAAGCCCGCGACAAGGTCGCGGATCTGCTCGAACGCGTGGGACTACAGCCTGACATGGCGACCCGCTTCCCGCATGAGTTCTCAGGCGGCCAGCGTCAGCGCATCTGCATCGCCCGGGCGCTCGCTCTCGAACCCCGGTTGATCGTCGCCGATGAAGCGGTCTCAGCGCTTGATGTGTCGGTCAAGGCGCAGGTGGTCAATCTGATGCTCGACCTGCAGGCGCAAATGGGCCTCGCCTATCTCTTCATCAGCCATGATATGGCCGTAGTCGAGCGCGTCAGCCACCGGATTGCCGTCATGTATCTCGGAGAGATCGTTGAGATCGGACCGCGTGCGGCGATCTTCCAGAACCCGCAGCATCCCTATACCAAACGGCTGCTCGCGGCCGTACCGATCGCCGATCCGGCAAGGCGCCTGCAAAAGCGCTCGATCTCCAATGCGGACCTCCGCAGCCCTGTTAGACCGGCAGACTTCGTGCCGCCCGTGCGGGAGTACCGAGAGATTTCGACTGGTCATTTTGTGATGAATTGGGACAATGGGGAATGGTGATGGCGTCATCCGATGGAGCCGGTGAAGTCATCGTCAACGCAGGAACGCCGAAACCCGATTGCAGGGTTCGGGTAAACTTCGATGTAAATAGAGAGCTACCCGGCTATCTGACGGAAGTAAGTGGAGGTCTATTTTCTTATCCATTTATGCCGACGCCGAGTTTGATACCCAAGGGGTACAAGGGGGATTTCTATGTTGAGGAATTCACCGACGACAAGATTCGCTCTCAATGGGAGGCGTGCCGCATCGACGCCAAACGATCTGATCATATTATGCGGCGGGCAAAAGCAATTGTCGGATTTCAGAACCGGAAGACCGGCAGCGTCAATCCAGTTGGCAAAGTTTCTTTGGACGGCCACATTGATCTTGAGGATGTAAGACGGCCGCGATTTTTTGGCGAAGCGCCTTACAATGAACCCATCGCCAATTTCGAACAAGCGACATCGGTCGTGGAGTTCTCTGTACCTCGCGATGCCTATGAGCGCGAGTTCCTTGATCTCCATACCGAGATAAAGCTGCGAGGTTGGTACTTACGGGGAGAAGGCGTCGAAGATGCTGAAAGTTCTAAAATAAAATCGCTCGTCATTTTCAACAATGGCGCTTTCAGCGAGACAACTGCTATCGACGATCCCGCCTCTAATCCGCTTGTGCGAAATATAGTTACAAGAAACTACGAAGTTCCTCCATTGGACACGCTCACTGAGTGCTCCGGGCTCCGCCACTGGCGTAGATGCGTTAGCGATATGATATCAGCAGGGTTCGACGTGCTTGTGACTGACAGGCGTGGTGAAGGCATATCAGGTGGCCGAAGCGCTTCGAACACCTGCGAGCAGGCCAACGATATTTTCCGCATGTTGGAGCAGTTGAACAGCGGTGCGGGTCTCCGCATCATGACACCTACCGGCCAACTTGCAGAGGGACATGACGCAGCAACTCGATTGATGAATGGAGCCTCGATTTACGAGATACCGATCATAGTTGTGGGTTTTTCCAGGGGCTCTCAAACCGCACAGTGGTTTATGCATAAAAACTTCGTTGAAAACTGTAACTTCGATGGAGGAATCACCACGCGTGCTCCGGCGGTTGGTCTAAGCAACGTCAAAGGAGCGATCCTCTTTGGTTCTAATCCAGGATCGCTTGGATACCGTGCCGTGGAGAACGATGAACATCTCATTGAGGCCGCACTGCGCGCTGAATACAGCACGTCACGCGCCACAGATAGTGATGTGCTCGCCAACATCGATAAATGGCCTGCCGCTCAATTTGTCCGGGGCACTTGGGATATCGCGGAAGGCTTGGAAGGTACGTTAGACGCTTATCGCCGAGTGAATGGCATGAAAGACATCAGCGTTTTTCTGGGGCCTCATAGTTTGAGATCGGCAGATTGTAGGACTTTAGCATATATCACAGAAAGATTTGTTGCGTTCGCACGCGCAGCTATTTCTAACGATGAGCGAAAGCTTAAAACCCTTGTCCCAAGCGATTTACGAGAGCTTGTTCTTTCAGCTCCGCATTTCTGGGAAAAAACGACCGATCTTACTAATTTCACCAAGATTTGAGGCAGGGTATCAGATGGCACAGCCCATCCTGCTCTTCTCTTGCCTTCATATCAAATGTATATGGATCTATGGATCTCGAGTACCGGCATATACTCGGTTTCCGCGCGCTAGCAATAATGTGCTACGGCCTTTGGCAGCCCTGAACTGGTAATTTCACTTCACCACGACTCCTTGCCGCAGCCGAAAGCGATGAACTCGCTTCCGCAGCTTTCGGCGCCCGCGGCGAGGTAGTGTGCCGTGGGACCAGCTTTGCCTGATTGCAGTTCTTTATTTTAAATTACTTCCGGTATCGACTTAGCGCCGCACGCATAACTTAGCGGAATACACCACATGTCCTTTGGAATTGGACTCATCAGACTATCAGCCGCAGATTTGGTCATCAGAAAATAGGGGCACTTCAACGGTACCGCGCCAGGGGAGAAGATGATGCCAAGTTCTCATGATGATTGGAAGACGAGCCGGCGCAATATTATGCGTGCAGCCGCCGCACTCGGAGCAGGATTTTTTTGTCGAACCGCTTTCGCCGACGAGAGTAACACCGGCATCGCTGAAACCTTTAGGTATGGCCTGTCAGCCTATCCCCCTGAGCTTCGTCCTTTTGAGGATACTGGCGCTGCAGGCCGCGCGGTCAAGTCACTCATGTTCCGGGGTTTGTTGAGCTTTGATGAACGGGGCTCACTTCAATCCGAGCTGGCCGAGGCCTGGGTTCTAACCGATCCTCGAACATACATCTTTCGCCTACGACCGAATGCTCTATTTCAGAATGGAGCACCCGTTACCGCCAATGATGTCAAATATTCCATCGACGCAATTCGAGCTAAGAATTCGGTAGCCGCTCTCCGCGAACAGTTTCAAGACATAGAATCGGTAGAAATCGTAGACACAAAGACCGTGAAGCTGGTTCTAAAGCAGCCAACTCCATCATTCCTTGGCCTCTTGGCAGCACCTCCGTCGGCAATCGTATTCGCCGGTCAGAGCGACGATCCAAACAAGATGGTGGGAGCCGGCCCTTACCTATTAGAGAGTTTTGAAAAAGGAGCGTCGCTCACGCTTAAAGCGCGAGCGGATTTTTACAAAGCCGGTCTTCCCAAGTCTAAAGTTATAAATTTTATCGTATATGCGGATGATAGTCTGCGTGTTGCGGCCCTTCAGGCGGGCGATGTCGATATTATCGAGTACGTCCCATTTCAAAGTATGCAAACCCTTGCTGATACTCCCGGCATCTCACTCCAATCGTCATTCGGACTATTCATGTCCTTGCAGTTCAATCTGGCGCAAGGGCCGTTTACAAACCCGCTTGTACGCCGCGCAGTGGCACATGCCATAAAGCGAGACGATATCGTTGCGGCGGCATTTTATGGACAGGGCAAGTCGCTGTACGGGCTACCAATGCCCTTGGGTTCACCCTTTGACACCGATGATCTCGCGCACCTGTGGCCTTACGATCCACCGTTGGCAAAGCGCCTGCTTCAGGAAGCGGGCGCTGAGAATGTGGCCGCAACTTTGCTTTCGACTAGCACGTACGGTTTTCACAAGGACACTGCTGAGATTATCCAACAGCATCTCGCCACTGTGGGCTTGAATATAAAGCTGGCTTTACCTGAATGGGGTGTCCGTATGAGCCAAGCGAAAGAAGGGAGATACCATTTGCTCGTTAATGGAAGTCGTTCCTTGTCGGACCCCGACGAACTGAGCGGTTTTCTCGCATCAAACGCCCCCGGCGGATCTTATGGACATAAAGATCCGGAAATAGACGCGCTACTTTCCCGTGGACGGCACGAAGCCGACTTGCCGACGCGCATAGGCATTTACAAGGAACTCCAGCGGATAGTGGCTGAAAAGACACCAATTGCATTTCTAAACTATCGAAGACAAGCTTACGCTGTACGTCAAAATTTAAAAGGCTTCAAAGCGCTCCCGGATCATCTCGTCAATCTATCCGGGTACGCTCTGGAACGGGCTTACCTGGAAAAAGGCTGATATCGACGATAAACGGTGGAGGCAGTTTGAGTCGGGCCAGTTTTGGATTTTTACAGGTGAAATCTGTGCATTGGCAGCGACCCAACTTGGTATCGCTAATCAACTCAGCCGCAAGACTATTCGAGGATGGACATTGATTTGAGCGTTTGCAATTTCAATTAACCATCGACGATTTCCGAGAACAGGCGCGCTGTCGCGTGGCGCGCTTGGGAGATGAAGGCGTCAACCAGTCTGACATCCCGAGCTTCACGTGACCGACTTAGCACCATTCCATATGAGATTACTGGGCGGAACGGTCGCGTTGTGACGCGGCCTCTTACCGGATGCGCGAGCAACGGATGCACGATCGAAATACCTCGACCAGCGGCAACAAACTCGCATACTGTCGGTGCTGTCCCAGCCTCCACGACCACGTCTACGCGGATACCATGCCCATCAAGGGTTGATTCCACCAACTGGCGCGTCTGGCTTTCAGGAGCGAAGGAAATGAACCTTTCTCCGTTGATATCCGACGGTGTGATTTCTGTCTTTTCGGACAGGCGGTGCCCTAGAGGCAGTACGCAGGCCATGGGACTATCGAGCAAAGGGCTGGACGTCAGGTTCGGGTTATCAAAGCGCTCACTTATAATCCCGATGTCAATCTGGCGGGTGGCCACCCAGTCAGCGATGTACCTAGAAGCGCCATCCTTGATAATTACGTAGGTCTCGGGATATGCCAGAAGAAAGTCAGCCACGACCCGCTGAATGAATTGACCCGAGAGACCAGGCATGACGCCGATCGTCAATCGTCCCTGTTCCTCTCTCCTGATAGTCTCGGCCGCGCGCTCTACTTGCCTTACACCGGCAAAAATGCGTTGCACCTCGTCATAAAATCGCATGCCCTGTTTGTTCGGCAGCAGCTTTCCACGTTGCCTGTCGAACAGGCTCAGGCCGACATCATCTTCGAGATGAGTAAGCAGCTTGCTGGCAGCAGGCTGTGATATTCCCATGAGTTCGGCTGCACGGCTCACGGAGCCGCATTCGATCGTGGCCTTGAATGCTTCAATTTGCCGTAGATTAATCTGTCGGACCATTCCTGTTGCCTGCCAATTCGTTGAGATTTAGGAGGGCCGCGCAACGAGTTCCGCATATTCCACAAATGGTAATATTCCCGGCATGGGATTGTCCGCACGCCACGCTATCCCGATGGAGATTTCCTGGCCGAGATCGTCCACGGGCCGCAGAACAACGTCGCGGCCGACAATTGCCTCGATCCATTCGGGGAGGAAGGTGATCCCAAGTCCTGCAGCCGCCAATGCCAGGGCGGCTGTCGTATTCGACACCCTGATGCCGGGATCCGGAACTATGCCCGCTTCGATGATCTGGTCGTGAATCGACTTGAAACTGGAAAGCTCAAAACGGTCGAGAGTGAAGACGTCATGCCCGACAAAATCGGAAAGCATGAGAGTTGAGCGGCTCGCAAGAGGCGATTGTTTTGGGATGACGGCGACAAAACGGTCCGAGATGAGAGGTCGGTAGCGAATAACATTGCCATTACTCGGCGGCCTCATGATTCCGACATCGTACTCGCCGCGCTCAAGAGCGCGTAGTATCTCGGAGGAATCAAATATCCTGACGTCAAGCCGCGTCTTTGGGAAACGTTTTCGGAAACGCCGCAGAATTAGGGGAAGTAGTCGGTGCACCGCTGGATCAATGGCGCCGATCTTGAGTTGCTCTCCACCCGGATACATGTCTCCAGCGGCCAGTTTCGAAAGAAGCACCGCTTCGTCGAGCTTCGTCAGAGCTTCGCGAGCGAGTGGCAGAAACGTCTCACCGGAAGGCGTGAGCTCCACGCTTCGGGTTGAACGAATGAAAAGCTGAACACCAAAATGTGACTCCAGCTTCCTAATCTGCTGACTAAGCGTGGGCTGCGTCATGTTCAGGCGCTTCGCGCCGCGGCCGAAATGCAACTCCTCGGCCAGCACGATAAAACACTTCATGCTCCACAGTTCGAGTGACTGGCTCATATCCCGATGATAATTCTCCATTTTTCGCCACTTATCAGAAGACGCGCTGTCACACACTGCACTGGCATTTAAAGACGAAGGCCGTCCTGAGCCTTCCACGAGACAGCGTTTCGCCATAGCTGTCAAAGTCGAAGTTTTAGGGCGCATATTCGCCAGAGTTATAGTTTTCGACAGGGGACATGCTGAGTGCTATATGCAGGGACTAACAGAAAGGGTTCACAGCAGCCTGTGAACCCTTGTCGTGCAGAGCGGAGCGGTTTAAGTCGACGCCGGGCAGAATTATCAAGAAGCAAGAACCCGGTTACCCCCAAGCCGTATGGCCTCTTCCCGAACCACGTTCTGTAGTATGTCGTCGTTCACCGGCGTGCCGGCCTTCATCATCCTCTTATGAACATTGCCGACAAGTTGACTGCGGATCCGCAGTTCGAACTTAAGCGCCATCGCTGCAAGTTTGCGCCGCGCCGCCATGGACCAAACGTGATCCTGGCGCTCACGTTCCGCGCAGAAATTGAAGGCGGGAAGATTGCGTTCTCCACGTTCCTTCCTGTTTGCTTCAGTTTTCTTTTTGTCGACATGTCCCTCGTCATCGAAAGCGACCGCGTATACTTCAGCCGCTCTTTCAGGCGACAACATGCCGTTCTCGATCTCCCTGGAGATCGCATCAAGATCGCGTTCCATCGGGTTTCCGAATCCGCCCCCGGTCGGGCTTGTGATCCTGACCACATCGCCCTGTCCCATCTCCAGGACAGAAATTTTTCCGATCGATCGCTCGTCAGCGCGGCCCGGATTTACGATGGTCTTCCCAAGAAGCCCCTGTTCGCCACCCCGAAAGCCCCAAGGCGCAAAAACGAAGCGGTTCATGTTGCGAACGGTCATAACCGCGCGGTTGGCGGTGTTCTCCATCTCCATTTCAAGTGCAGCGCCGCTTGCGAAGCGACCTGCGCGTCTGCTGTCGGGAACGATACGGATTGCCCGCATGATCATCGAGGTTTCAACTTCGATCACTTCAGACGGAACCATGCGCTGCGAGTAGCGCACCTCGGTCCCGTCAACGCCATCGCTGATCCTGCGACCACCGCCGCCGCCATGAATCGTATTGATGACATTGACCCGGTCGCGACCGGTCCGAGGGTCGGGAGCGGACACCACAATGACACCTGCCATACCGGCGCCCGCAGCTCCGACCCCTTCAGGGAGCGCCTGATTGAGGCACCCCATGATAATATCGTAGGCCCGAGTCGCCGATGCTGCACGTGAACCGCCCGAGGCGGGGAACACTGCGTTGAGAACTGTACCGCGCGGTGCATGGGCGTGGATGGCACGCAGGATGCCGGAATTACGAGGCGTGAGCGGATCCATCGTAAGGATGAAGGTGATCAGGCACTGCACCACATAGGGGTGTGTCGTGGCGCCGGTGACAAGATTGTACGCGGCCGCAAGTTGGGGATCAGTTCCGGTGAAATCGACATCCAGTTCACCGTCTCGCACCGTCAGCGTAACGCTGAAGTAAGCGAGTTGTCCCTCGTTGATCCCCTCCAGGTAGTCAGCAAAGCTATAGACACCTTCCGGAATTTTCCGAATCACCGCGCGGGCTTTTGTTTCGGAATATCCGATGACGTCACGCATGCCCTCTTCGACCATATCGCGACCGTAGCGGTCGCAGAGTTCGTTGATACGTCGATCCATGCTTTTCAGGCCTGAGATCATGGCCTGGATGTCCCCCCAAAGCTCTGCCGGGATACGGCTGTTGTCTTCGAAGATGGACTTGATGGTCTTATTGAGCACCCCTTCCTCGTAAAGCTTTGTCGGCCTTACCCGGAGGCCTTCCTGAAAAACCTCCGTGAATGCAGGAGAAATACTGCCGGGTACGGCGCCGCCGATATCCGATGCGTGAACGAAGGACCAGCCGACTGCAATCAGTTTGTCCTCGCGAAAAATCGGATATAGCAGCGTGACGTCCATCAGATGCGTGACAAGACCATCCGTACTGAAGGGGTCGTTGGTGATGACGATATCCCCGGGTTTCAGGTTTTCGCGACCGATGGCGTCAAGAGTCGGACGAAGAGGCGAGCCTATGAAAACATTCACCCCCGACATCATGGGATAGGCGAACATATCCCCATCCGGGGTGGCGAGAGCGCATTGATAGTCCTGAACCAGCTTCACAAAAGTCGTGTGAGCGGTGCGGTAGACCGCAGCTGAGGCCTCTTCGACAATTGCATTGAAACGATTGCTCATAATGGCAGTTCGAACAGCGTCCATGATAGCTCAGCTCCGGGTCATGAAAATCGCGCCATAGGCGCCTGTACGTGCGATGAAGTCCGGCGGGACAACGATCGTGGCTTCGGATTGCTCAATGACAGCGGGGCCGTGCACCGGCTCGTTGAGGCCCAGATTGGCCCGGTCGTAAACGCGAACCTCCGGGTAAACATGCCCCTGGAACCGCATCGGCCGCACGCCCTTCACCGGTTCTCCGGCTGCTACAGACTTCGGCGATGCAGGCTCGGGAATGGACATTGCGCCACGCACTCGCATGCGCAGGTCAACAAACTCGACGGGTGACGCGGGATCGGCATGGCTGTAGATCCGCTCGTGTTCCTTGTGGAAGACATCATGCATCGCCTTCATATCCTTGTTCTCCACTGCGAGATCCGGAAGGCGCACGTCAACCTGGAACGACTGTCCCACATAGCGCATCTCAGCCCAGCATTCGAAGCTCTCGGATACGAGACGTTCGGCCGACGCCTGGCGGCGCAGCCACTCCGCTGCCTTCTGCCTCAGAGCCGCAAACTTCTGCGCGATCACCTCACTATCAACGTCGAGGCCGTGGACGGTTTCCATCGTATCGTTGCTCAGTTCGGAAACGAGGCCTCCAAGCGCGCAGAACACCGACGGCGTGCTCGGAACGAGGACGCGGTTGACGCCGATTTCAGCGGCAAGAAGAGGACCCTGGATTGCTCCAGCTCCCCCGTAGACGAGCAATGTGAGTTCTTCCGGATCGACGCCCTGCCGTGCGAGATACGGCAAGACGCCTGCGACCATGTTCGAGCTAGCAACCGTGACACACATTTCCGCGGCCGTTGCTACATCGGTGCCAAGGCCTTCGGCGATTGACGCCATCGCTGTTTCGGCAGCCGTTTTATCCAGTTGCATGGCTCCTCCGAGGAGCGCTTCCGGCAGGTAGCCTGCCAGAAGATAGGCGTCGGTCAGTGTCGGTGCAGTTCCCCCGCGGCCAAAGCACGCCGGGCCGGGGAATGAGCCCGCACTCTGCGGCCCGATGCGCAAAACGCCCCCGTCGATGGAAGCAATAGAGCCGCCGCCGGCGCCGATCGCCTCGATACCTGTAACTGGCATGACAACGGGGAAATCCCCGACTTCCGCAGCCGTTGACGTGAGGGCCTCTCCATCTCGGACAAGGGAGATATCCGTGCTCGTGCCACCCATGTCCATGGTGAGAATATTCTGCTCGCCGATCGACCGACCGAGATACTGTACAGCTGTCACTCCTGAGGCCGGTCCGGACAGGAGCGTGTGCACAGGGAATGTCCGCGCTTCAGCGGCTGCCATTGCTCCGCCGTTCGACCGTGTGACGAAAAGTTGCGACCCTGGAAGCCTGTCCGCAACATAGTTTTCGACCGCGCCGATGTATTCGTTCATGCGCCGCCGGACGAATGCATTGAGGACGCTGACGATCGCACGCTCGTATTCGCCGATACGCGGCCAGATTTCGCTCGATAGACTAACTTCGGCTTCTTCACCGACGATGCGTCGGATCGCACGCTCAACGGCTTTTTCATGATCCGCATTGGCGTAACTATGGAGGAGCGCCACAGCGAAGCCCGCAGCGCCGGCATCCGCTGCCTTTCGTACAAGGACTTCGACCGCCGCCTCATCGATCGCCGTTTCTACAACACCGCCTCGCTGGAGCCTCTCGTCGACTTCGAAAACCATCGCGCGATCAACCAGCGACTTCGTGCGGTTCTCGAATATATTGAGGGGGTTACGAACGCCCATACGCTGGAGTTCGAGCAGGTCGCGGTAACCCTTGGTCACGAAGAATGCGATCTTCGGTCCCTTGCGTTCGATCACGGCATTGGTGCTGACGGTCGTGCCATGCATGACCAGCGCCGGCTCACCGTTTTCCGGATCGAGGCGTTCAAGCAGGCGCTCGAACCCTTCCTTGAACCCGTTCTCGAAGTTCGGAGGCGTAGAGGGAACTTTCAGGCTGATGATATCCTGCTCCCCTTCGCGCCATCCGCAAAAGTCGGTAAATGTACCGCCGATGTCGACGCCGATCCTAAGCATATCTTGCTACTTCTCCTGATTAGACGCGCCTTACTGGCGTTGGATAAACATTAGCTTTCCTTCTTTTGGCGAGAGAAGTTGCAATTCGCGAACATTGATTTGCAGTTCAAATAAATCCGGAGATCGAAATCAGACTTGACCAACAAAAGACCCGTAAAGTTCCTGATCAAGGCGTCCGAACGTACCCCTGCAGGTTAATCTCTCACCTGAAGAGAGCGAACGCCTCAAAGGCTATCGCCTGGGCACATTTGGATGCCCAAAATAGACAAGGAATTTTGCTGGATGAGAGGAGTCGGTTTCCGGATGCCCTTTCGGCAGTCACGATCTTCGGACAGTGACCGCAAGGTGGATTCTGAATGCAGCAGCTACCGCGGATGGGCCAAATGCTTGTCCGCACCCGCAACAGCAATCAACCGGTGGACAGCTTGATACAATTCCGCCGCCCCCCGGTCACTTTCTGCAAGGCCAGAAGCCAACGCCGAGCGCAGTTGTGGATCACTCAGGCGCTCGTATTTCGCTACCACGCCGCTTTCATCCAGGCCACGGTTCGCCAAGTCATGTGGATCGCTAACCTCCACGCTGGACATTACTATCCGACCTCTTGTCGTTTCCAGCTTTATCGATCTCTTGTCAGAAAGGTCGAAAGCGAACCTACTTTTGTAGCGAAGTTCAGGAGAATCGTCTGCGACCTCATCCCAACGCGGGCCTGGCTCGACATTTGAAATCAGAAGACTGAAGGTCGCCGGCAAGCTGAAGGCCACGTCGGCTGGGGCCAACATCGCTTGCTGGCAAAATTTCTCGACGTCGGCAGGGCCGGCTACGGTGATCGCCGCAATCTCTTCTCTCTCGTCTAGCTGAGGCAGGACCGAAGCAAGGGTTTTGAGATATTCCTGAAGATGCCAGCATGCAGGGAAATGCTTGAAGCCGACCCGCGAAATGGCGGGAAGATCCTTGCGCGTCTTTGTCAGGTCCAGTTGATCGGAGCCTGCCATTCGCCACATTCCGGTTGATCCGTCGAGTGGATTTGAAACACCAGTCTGGCCTGCCTGAACAAGATCAAGGGCCATGACCGCGCCGGCCGCGGCCCAGCCGAGATTGTTCTTCAGCGCTGGTACCGGACGTTCGTACCATTTTCCGGTATATGGAAGCAGCGAATGAGATAACGCCACCCCGACAAGCCTCTCCAGAAATTCGGGATCTTTTCCTAACGACACCGCAGCTCCAATCCCGGCTGCAACGGTGTCCCAGACGCCGACGGAGCGAACGAGCGCCGCCCTTTCCCGTGATGGCGTCGCAGCGGATGCGAGTACCCAATGCGCCTCATAGCCGGCCGCAATACCGCGCAGCAGCCGATCCATCGAAAGATTTTCCCTTGCACCAACTGCCAGGATGGCTGCAACGATCGGCGCACCGGGATGACCCAGAAGAGTATCGTCATAATCAAGGGCATTTGCAGCCTGGCCGTAGATATAGGCCGTGTGAATCGTGGAGGGAGTGAAGCTTCCTGCTCCGGTCGTACTTTCATTGCCAAACATGGACGACGCGACGGCAGCGCTTGGTTTGAAGTGCTTGAGTCCAAGACCGGCCGAGAAGCAGGTGATACTGTCAATGAGACACAATTCAGCGCGTCGGCGCACTGCGGAATCCAGATCGGCACTTAGAAACATGCCGATCCGATTGAACAGCTCAGCCATAACGGTCGGCTCGTTCACGAGAAGTCCTCCATCAGTTCCTGTTGCGTGCAGTATAAGGGGCAGCACTAAGCACTTCTGCTTGCATCGAGTCGCGGATCCAGACGGTCGCGCAATTGCTCCCCAAGAACATTGACAAGCGCAACCGTGATGACGAGCGCGGCTCCGGGTAGCGTAGCTATCCACCAGGCCGTGCTGATCAAGGCACGGCCTCCCGCGGCCATGCCCCCCCATGACGGCTCAGGGGGTTGAACGCCCAGTCCGAGGAAAGACAACGATCCTTCCGTCAGCATCATCAAGCCGAGGTCGAGGCTGGCAAAAACAATGACCGAGGGGAGAATGTTGGGAAGCAGGTGCTTTATGATGATGCGAAAGTGCGAGGCGCCAAGCAATTGTGCGCTGGCGATGTATTCCTGCCGCCGAACAACGATAACCTGACTGACGACCAGCCGCGCATATAAAACCCAGCCGGTGATCGCCAGCACGAGGATGACATTGGCGGTACTGGGTCCAAGCGCCGCAATCACGCCGATCGCGAGAACGAGCGTCGGCAAAGCAAGCTGAATATCGCCCAGCCGCATGAAAAATGTGAGAAGAGGCCCCCCGAAGTAACCCGCGACGAGGCCGATAATGACACCGGACACCATCCGGCAAATGACAGCAATAGCGCCGATACTAAGCGATACCCGAGCGCCATACATGATCCTGGTCAGGAGGTCCCTTCCCAAATCGTCGGTTCCAAGAAGATGTTTGGTTGATCCGCCAGACTGCCAGAACGGCGGCAGCAGCCGGGCCGACAGGTCTTGAGTATTTGGACCATAGGGTGAAATCCAGGGGGCCACGCAGGCAACGACCACGATCGCTCCGAGCATGAAAGCCGGAACGAGGAGCCGCAGATTGATCGGTCGAACCGTCGTTGACGATTGAGGATCAGGACTTTGGGGCAAAGAGGTCGTATCCGTCATTATCTTAGTCCCCTCGTACGAGGATCGAGAATTGCATAGAGCATGTCGATCAGGAGATTGGTGATCACCACCAGGATACCAACGACAAGCACGAAGGCCTGAATGACCGGCATATCGCGCGAGGTGATTGCTGAGAGCGCCAGTGTGTTTACACCCGGCCAGCCGAAAACCGTTTCAGTCACGACAGCTCCGCCATAAAGCCCGCCAAGTTCTAGTCCTATGACGGTGATGATCGGCAGCGCAGCATTCGGAAGCGCGTGGCCGAAGACGACGGACGAGGCCGATGCTCCTTTCGCGCGAGCGGTGCGCACGAAGTCGGAATCGAGCACTTCAAGCATGGATGAGCGCACTATTCGGGCAAAGGTTCCAACCTGAAACGTGGCAAGCGTCACTGCGGGCAGGATGAGGTATATCGGGCCTCGAAACCCGGATGTCGGGAGAAGCCGAAGCGTCGCACTGAATATCAGGATCATGACGATGCCAAGCCAGAACGAGGGCAGGGACTGGACAAGGACTGATCCCATGATAACGGAGCGGTCAAATCTGCTGCCCCGGAACGTTGCGGCCAGCACGCCGACTATCACGCCGATCGAAGCAGACAACGCCAGCGCGCAGAAGATCAACAACAGCGTGTTCGGCAGCGCATGAAGTATCAGTTCCAAGGCGGGGCGCTGGCTTTGGTAGGAAACGCCCAAGTCTCCTCGAACGGCGTGCCATAGCCATTCCAGATACTGGACGACGATCGGTCGATCGAATCCATATGTTTGCCGGATCTGTTCGATTTCTGCCGCAGTTGCATCTTCAGAAGCGAGGAGAGCGGCAGGATCGCCGGCCAGGAACATCAACAGAAACGTGATGGCCGAAACTCCCAGCATCACGAGGATGCTGAAGATGAGACGATTCATAAATCGGCTACGCATTCTACTCGCTCCCCTTTCGCATATTCAGTTCAAGGTTTCTTAGTGACGTTGACGAGATAGATTGCGCCGTCAGGCCTGGGCTTCCAATCGACCTGGTTGCTGACGCCGTAGATCGAGTCAGTGCTATAGAGGAAGGTGATCGGAGCAAGATCATAAAGGGTCTTGTTGAGATCATCGTAGGCAGCCTGTCGCGAACTAGGGTCGGTTTCACCACGGGCCTTGGCAATCTTCGCGTCCGTTTCAGGTGAGCTGAAATACATTCCACGACGAGTGCCATCGAGCTCAAGCCCAAGAGGGAAATCAGCATCCATCAAGAGATTGTTGTTCGATCTTATAAATACGTGATTCCGGCCCATTTTCCCCGGTTGCCAGGTATCGACGAAGTAATTCGGGTCGAAACGTGTCGTTACTTTGATACCTACATCCGCAAGGAAAGACGCGATGCTCTGTTGAACGGGATTGAGTTCGGCGCGATAATTATAAAACTCCAATTGCAAAGGTTTGGAGCTGCTATATCCCGCCTCAGCAAGAAGGCCCTTCGCCTTTTCCGGATCGAACGGATACGGAGAGACCGCCTTCGTGTAGCCAAAAACACCTTTCGAATAGACCTGACCGACAGGTGTCGCGAAGCCACCAAGGAGTTGTTTTGCGATCGCGGTCTTGTCGATTGCGTAGTTCAGTGCCTGGCGGACTTTTGGGTTGGCGAGCGGCCCTTCCTTTGTATTCATGCTCAGCCAAGATGTCTGATTACCATCGATCGATCGAACAGCCACCTCACTTGAAGACTTCAATGCGGCGGTCAGATCGGAAGTCACCCCCGTCGCAATGTCAATTTCGCCGCTCTGGAGGGAGCTGATCTGCGTTGCCGGCTCCGAGATAAAGCGGAACTCGACCTTGCTCGGTATCGGCTTGTCACCGCGATAGTCGCAGTTTGGCGCGAGAACGACGCTGTCTCCAACGTTCCAGCTCTCGAACTTGAATGGCCCTGTGCCAACCGGCTTCTTGCCGAACTCGACATTACCGATTTTCTCGATCGTGGATTTTGGCGTGATGTAAATGATTGTTGCCAAGGCCTTGAGGAAGGAGCTGTCCGGCTGTTTCAGAGCGAAAAGGACAGTGTGGTCTCCTTGTGCCGTTACAGATTTCACATTGCTGACGTAGCTGCGTTGCTTCGAGGCAAGCTTCTGGTCGTTCACGATACGGTTGAATGTTGCCACGACATCTGCAGATGTGAAGGCGGATCCATCGTGGAACACGACATCCTTCCGGAGCTCGATTTCGTAAGTCAGGTTGTCGGGTTGTTTGTAGCTCACCGCCAGATCCGGCTGGAGCTGCATGTTATCGTCGAGCTGAAAAAGGCCATCGAACATGTTTCGGCTGATCTGCGCGAACTGGACGAGTGTCTCGACATTGGGATCCAGCGTGTTCGGTTGAGTTGGCGAGAGAAGATTTACACTGACGGGCTGCCCGGATCCGCATGCCGCACCCGACTTTGTCTCCTGAGCGTGAATTTGTGTTACGGCACTTCCCGCAACAAGCACGATACCGGCCGCCGCGCGCCATTTTTGTCTTGGCATGATCTGTTACCCCTTTTCTTAGATGTTGAAGTGCTGCTTTTGAAGGTCCAGTCGATGTCGATAAGCGAGTTGAAGGACGCTGTTGTCGTCTCGGCATCGTTATTGCGATTTGAACTCCGTGGGCATCTCCGGCACCGCCGCCCGCAGCGCTTTGGTGTAATCCTGGCTCGGTCGATCGATGACGGCAGTGGCCTCGCCCGCCTCCACAACGCGTCCCTCAGTCATCACCACGACCCGGTCTCCAATCTGCCGTGCCAGAGCGATGTCATGGGTGATAAAAAGGTATGTAAGCCCTTCGCGATCCTGGATATCCGTCAGCAGCTGGACGATCTGCGCCCTTACCGAGACGTCAAGAGAGGTGACAGGCTCGTCGCAAATGAGGAGCTTCGGTCGTAGCGCGAGTGCCCGGGCGATGGCGATCCGTTGTCGTTGTCCGCCTGAAAACTGGTGTGGGTAACGATCGCCATAAGACGCTTTTAGGCCAACCATTTCGAGAAGATCGGTCGCGCGTCGGCGCAGGTCTGTCTTCGACGTCGTAATGCCGTTGATCAGAAGGCCTTCCGCCACCAGCTCCGAGACCTTCATTCGAGGATTGAGTGACGCATAGGGGTCTTGGAAGACCATCTGGATGTCCCGGCGAACGGCACGCCATGCTTTCGCGTCGGCGCCTACGAGTTCGTGACCATTGAACTGTATGCTCCCGCTATCAGGTGCTATGAGGCCCGCCACGCAGCGCGCCAGAGTGGATTTTCCGCTGCCGGATTCCCCGACCACACACACGGTTTCTCCTTCGCGTGCGGAGAGGGAGACTTCATCAAGCGCAAACGGACCGATTTTCCCACCGTTGCCCCAGAAAAAGGAGTGTTTGACTCCGCTCACCGTGAGAAGGTCACTGCTGGGTGAGATGGCCTCGGGCCGTCGCGTGCCGAGGGCCGGCCGCGAGGGCGCCCGCAAGGTTGGGGTGGCTTTCCAGAGTTGCTGGGTGTAAGGATCGATCGGATTTTTCGTGACCTGTTCCGTCGCGCCATGCTCGACGACCTTCCCGTGGCGCATGACAACAATCTCATCCGCCAGACTTGAGACAAGTGCGAGATCGTGGCTGATAAAGAGCAACGATGTATCGAACTCGCGCACGGCCTCGCGAAGGAGATCGACGATCTGCTTCTGAACGATCACGTCCAGCGCGGTGGTCGGCTCGTCCGCCACCAGGAGGGCTGGCTTGCAGGCCAGAGCCATCGCAATCATAACGCGCTGGCGCATACCTCCGGACAGTTCATGCGGATATTTGTCGAATATCCCTCGGCTCCGTGGCAGTCCGAGTCGTTCGAAGAGTTGCTCCACCCGGTCACGCACGTGATCGCGGTTAATCCTGCCCTCGTGTATCCGGATGGCTTCCGCGACCTGATCGCCACATCGGCGCACCGGGTTCAATGCGGAGAGAGGATCCTGAAACACGTAAGAGATGCCGGCGCCGCGTAGCGAGCGCAGTTCGGTTTCCGGCATGGTGATGAGTTCGCGGCCACGAAACTCGATTGCGCCGCCGATGGCGGCTTTGGCGGACTTGGGAAACAGGCGCGTAATCGCGAGCGATGTTACCGATTTTCCCGAGCCGCTTTCACCAACCACACCCACAGTCGAGGAACGCGCAACATCAAACGATACGTTGGAAACAGCCTCCACCTGCGCGCTGCTTTCGCCAAACCGCACAGAGAGATTGCGCACGGATAACAGCGGATGCGCTTGATCTGATTTTGCCACCTTTGTCTCAGGCATTCTCATATCCATGTTCCTGTTCGCTCCCCTGTTCCATCCAGCGATGGTTCCGTGGCGATAGTCGGTAGCGGCTTGCAGTACGCCCCAAGATGAAGAGAAGGCCGACAGGCTTCTCTAGGTTCGCTGCGATCGAAGGGACTTATGCTGACGTGGTGGCGTCATCAGACTGGCAATGAATTATGAATAGCCCTTTTGGGGGCACGCTGATCGCATGCATATGTTCACCTCTCATTCTTGTTTTATTAAGAAAACCATACAGAACAGTGCGCCACGGCAACCAATTGGAATTCAGCCGCATTGATTGACAACGCTTATCAATAGGCGAGCCCTTCCCCATAAATCGTCCAACCATTCGACTAAATAACTGAAATATCTATATTTTATGGATCTTGCATTCTGAGGTCGTTGTCCGCCTTGCATATTGATCGCGGCGTTGTTGCACGATGTAAGGAGGCAATACTTATTGGTTTGTCTCCCGAGATACGCCATGTGCGGTGGCGCCGTTGGAGGTCTGGATTTGCTCGCCAGCGTTAGGGTGCCGCTGCCCGTTTGAGCGGTAGATGCGACCGATCCCCGCCTGACAAGAAGCATCAACGCACTATAACCCAGAAGAATACAGCAATTAAAATATCGACTTTGACACTTATAGAAAACTCCAATTAATTCGCTCGGAAAATAAACAATGGAGTGGAACATGACCTACAAAATCGGGAAAAGCATAGTCGCGGCATTGGCGACATCGGCACTGATCAGCCTCGCGTTGCCCGCCGTAGCCGGTGCGGCATCGCTCCGAGTGGGAGTAAATGCAGCCGATATCGCGACCCTCGACCCCGCAAGGGCGAGCACTACCCAGGATGTGGCAATTGTGTCCTGGATCTTTAACGGCCTAGTTCGCTTCACTCCTGGTAGCGCCGACCCTGCCAAGATCGAGCCGGATCTGGCGGAAAGCTGGACAAGCTCCGAGGATGGCCTGGTCTGGACATTCAAGCTTCGCAAGGACGTCAAGTTCCACGGCGATTACGGGACCCTTACGGCCGACGACGTCGTCTTTTCGCTGCAACGTGCGAAAAACCCGGACACATCCTCCTACTCAAGCGATTATGCCGCATTCAAGTCAATCGAAGCCATTGACCCGTCGACTGTCCGCATCACGCTAAGCCAACCTGTCGCCGGCTTTCTGGGATTGGTCGCCAACTACCACGGCGGCAACATCGTCAGCAAAAAAGCAGTAGAGGCGCTCGGCGCCAAGTTCAAGGCAAACCCGATTGGGACGGGTCCTTTCATGTTTGACAAGGCCGTCACGCAGCAGTCGGTCTTTCTCAAGGCATTCCCTGGATACTTCCGCGGAGCACCGAAAATCGACGACATCCGTGTGGATCTCATCCCTTCCGATTCAAGCCGGGAGCTTGCGTTCCGATCTGGGGAGCTGGATCTTATCAATGGAAAGCGGGAACAGCGCTGGGTCGACCAGGCGAAAGTCTGGGAAAATTCTACCGTCGATATTTTCTCTCCGGGCGAATATCGCACCGTCTTCTTAAACATGGCCCACAAACCGCTCGACAACGTCAAAGTCCGTGAGGCCATCGCCCAAGCCATCAATGTTGATCAGATTGTCCAATTCGTTGGAGCCGGAGTGGCTTTGAAAGGCTGCTCGGTCGTCCCTAACAACTATCTCGGCGAAGACTGCAGCTGGACCTATAGATATGATCCGGAGGCGTCGAAAAAACTGCTGGCCGAAGCGGGTTTCAAGGATGGCCTCAGCCTCTCGGCGGTGGTCTCATCCAATTCCGCTCAACAGCCCATCATGGAAGTTATTCAGGCCCAGCTTGCCGAGGCGGGAATCAATCTTCAGATGCGGATAGTCGATCATCCGACCTATCAAGAGCAGATCCGCAAGGATCTCAGCGACGTCGTCTTTTATGGTGCCGCGCGTTATCCAGTCGCTGACAGCTACCTGAGCCAGTTCTACCATTCTGACGCATCTGTCGGAAAGCCGACCGCAGTCACCAATTTCGCCCACTGCAATGCTGGCGACGCTGATATCACGGCTGCTCGAAAGGCGACCACGGACGAAGAGCGGTTGAAGTTCTGGTCCGCAGCACAGAAGAAGATCTTCGAACAGGTATGCGGTGTGCCTCTCTTCAGCCTGATGCAGGTCTGGGTCCACAACAAGGCCCTGAACTACGGTTACGAGCTCAAGGGCTCTTTGAACCTGGCGCCACCGATTACCGAACTGACAACGATCAATCGCTGACCAGCTTTCCCCGACTTCCCCGACCGACAGCGAACAAGTGTCGCCGAGGTCGGGGATCTTTTTCATGGTATGAGTTTTGGAGTTCTGGCCGCGGCATGCACTTCTTCGACGAAGTCTGCAACCAGATTGCTGTTCCTCGCGCGCACCGGACGAATGAGCACATAGTCGAAGTCGATGACCGGCGAGAAGGGGCGCGATGTGATCCGTCCGGCGACATGCTCCAGGGCAAGAGGATCGGCGACGGTCACTCCCAAACCGGCTGCGACCATTTCCGCGACGTTTGGAGCGGTCGTTGCTTCGATGACGATATTCGGTTTCAACCCGAACTTTTCAAAGGCGGCGTCGACTTTCCTGCGCATAGTTCCAGTGGGCGCGTATGCAATGAACGGCTCTTCCCTCAGGTCCATCGGAGACAGCTCTGACTTTTCGGAAAGACTGTGTCCCTGGGGCAAGGCAACCACCGCCGATGGACTGCTTACGCGATCGACCTGAACAGACGAATGTTCCAGACCGCTGATCACGAGGGCCAAATCAAGACGACGAAGCAGGACAGCTTCGGTCAAAAATTGCGAGCTGCGAGCCTCGATGGAAATGAAGACTTCAGGATGCCGCCTTCTGAAACCTGCGATGACACGGGTAATGAATGGGCCGGACAGTGCGGGCATGGCACCAATGAGCAGATGGCCGTGCTCCTCGCGACGAATCGCGTCGACGGCGCGAGCGAGCTGGTGGACGCCACCGAAGACGCGCTCGACTTCTTCATATAGACGCATGCCGCGCCCTGTCGGCACGAGCCGGCCGCTCTCGCGCTCAAATAGCTGCAGTCCGGTATCTGCCTCCAGATCCTGGATGAGTTTGCTCGCGGCCGGCTGCGAGATCCTGAGGACCTCGGCGGCCCGACTAACGGTTCCGGCTTCGATGACAGCCATAAGCGCTTCAAGCTGTCTAAGGCTGGGTTCTCTCATGCGCCATAACCTTTGCGAATACACTACCGAATTAAACGACTTTGACTTTCTACCCCTGTTTCCTAAGCTCGGCAACAATCAATGGAGATGAAGGTGGACGCAGACGTTATCGTTATTGGAGGTGCTGTTGTTGGAGCCGCACTCGCCTATGGATTCGCCAAGCAGGGACAGAACGTCATTGTCCTTGATGGAGAAGATCAGGACATGCGCGCAGCGCGTGCCAACTTTGGTCTTGTCTGGGTCCAGGGTAAGGGTTCCAACGCACCCGCCTATCATCAGCTGAGCCGCTATAGTGCTGACCTTTGGCCGGAGTTTCTTCGTGAACTGACGGAAACAATCGGGATGCAGGTAGATTATTCCCGACCTGGCGGCATGAACTACTGTTTGAGCGATGCTGAATACGAAGCGCGCGATACGGTTATCAAGCGTACTCATAATTATGTGCCGCAGAACGACACAAGGATGGTCGATCGCCGCGAACTCGAACGCATGATGCCGGCGGTCGCCTTCGGCCCCGAGGTCGTCGGCGCGAGCTATTGTGAAGCCGACGGCCACGTAAATCCATTGCAGCTCCTTGCTGCCTTGCAGCGCGGAACCATCGCGTTGGGTGGAAAAATCATCTTCCGCAACAGCGCGGAATCGATAACACCCGGAACAAATGGATTTGCAGTCAAAGCTGCCCTTGGCACGTATACAGCATCACGCGTCGTGGTTGCCGCAGGTCTCGCAACGCCTTCCCTCACTGACCCGCTCGGCTTTAAAATTCCCTTGAGGTCCGAGCGCGGTCAGCTCCTCGTCACGGAGAGGCTTCAGCCGCTCCTGCCCTATCCCGGCAGTGGACTGAGACAGACTGCCGACGGCACTATCATGATCGGCGCGACGAAAGAAAATGATACTGATCGTGGTGTGTCTGTCGCCTCAGCCACGAAGCTCGCGCTTCGGGCCACGCGGGTAATTCCAGCGCTGGCAGAGGCTCGATTGGTTCGTCAATGGAGCGGCTTCCGGGTGATGCCTCCTGACGGCTCTCCGATCTACGCGGAATCCGAAGACTACCCCGGCCTCTTTGCGGCCACGTGCCATTCAGGTGTCACGTTGGCCGCCGCTCACACCTCTGTTGTCGCGCCGGCAATGCTTGACGGGAGGCTGTCGACCGACCTTTCCGCGTTTTCAAATGGAAGATTTAATGTTCAAAAGTGTGCTTGAGCGGCCCGGCGCGCCGTCGGATATGACCGTGCTTGTCAACGGAATCGAGACGCCCGCCTGGGATGGAGAGACGGTCGCCAGCGTGCTTCTGCGTGTTCCGGATGCGGGCCGCAGATCTCCGGTCAGCGGAAAAGCCAGGCTTCCCTATTGCCAGATGGGCGTGTGCTTCGAATGTCTGGCGATCGTCGACGGTGTCTCCTCAACACAGGGATGTCTGGTTCCAGTCCGTCAAGGCATGCGCATCGAAAGTCAGCGCGGTCCTCGGGAGATCTCGCGATGAGCTATGATGTTGCAATTGTCGGTGCGGGTCCCGCTGGTATGAGCGCCGCCGTTCGTTTGCGTGAGCTCGGTGCTTCGGTGGTTGTTATCGATGAACAACCGTCGCCGGGCGGGCAGATATTCAGAGGGATCGAGCGGAACGTCAAAAGCCCGGTATTCTCTGCACTTGGCACGGATTACCAAAAAGGACAGGCGCTCGCAGCCGCCTTCAGGACGTCGGGCGCTGAATACTTGCCCTCGACGCAGGTCTGGCAGATCGAGGAAGGCTGGAATGTTTTCCTGACTTCCGAAGGAAAAGCGCGGCGCCTTACGGCCCGCGCCGTATTGCTCGCCAATGGCGCGCAAGAACGTCCGGTGCCATTCTCGGGTTGGACGCTGCCTGGCGTGATGACCGTGGGAGCCGCGCAGATCCTTCTTAAATCCGGGGGAATGTTACCCGAAGGTAAGGTCTGGATTGCCGGAGCAGGCCCGCTACCGCTTCTTTATGTAACCCAGCTTCTTAACCTGGGAGGTCGCATTGCGGGATATCTCGACACCTCGACGTCGCCGAAACTGTCCGCCTTGAGCCGGTTACCGCGCGCGTGGCGTGATTTCGGTGGCCTTTTGAAAGGGCTGCGTTGGCTTCGCGACGTCAAACGCAGCAGTCTGATGGTCCGGGGCTTTTCTGACCTGCGCGCGGAAGGCGATGAACGTCTTGACCATCTCACCTGGGAGGTGGATGGAAAGCGCCATCGGGCCGAAGCTGACGTCTTGCTCGTTCATGAAGGGGTTGTGCCGCGTGTCCATGAAACGCTGGCGCTGAACTGTTCCCACCGATGGAACGAGGAACAAGGATATCTGGCTGCAAAGCTGGACCGATGGGGAGAGACAAGTCGGGAAGGTCTGTTCGTCGCCGGCGATGCCGGAGGGATCGGTGGATGGCTGGCCGCCACCATATCCGGAGAAATCGCAGCCCTCGGTATCGCTGGCCGCCTCGGGATTTCTTCCGAGACAGACAGGCTCCGCCAAGTCACCCATCTCGACCGGCGTCGTGATCGAGCTCTCGCGTTGAGGCCGTTCCTGGATGCCATGTATCCTCCTCCACGCAATCGGCTTGCCGATGAGGTGATCGTGTGCCGCTGTGAAGAAGTCACTGCCGGCGCCATTCGTGCGGCCGCGCGCAACAGCCCCGCCGATCCCAGTGCGGTAAAGGCCGCGACACGATGCGGGATGGGGCCATGCCAGGGCCGTCAGTGCGGCTACACAGTGCAAGCGCTTCTTGCGGAAGTTCACAATCTCCCGATTAAGGATGTCGCTTTTTTCCACATCCGCCCGCCATTGAAGCCAATCACCCTTGGAGAAATCGCGTCGCTGGAGAATGCGGAGGCCGCGAAATGAACCCGGATGTCCTGATCATAGGCGGGGGCCTGCACGGTCTTTCTGCCGCCTTACAGGCGGCCCGTCGAGGCGCACGGGTTCAACTCGTCGAGCGCCACTTTCTTGGACGCCATGCTTCAGGAGCAACAGCTGCCGGCGTTCGCACGCTCGGTCGAGACGTCGCAGAACTGCCTCTCAGCCTAGAGGCTGCGGAAATCTGGCATGACATGAAAGGACTCGTCGGCGACGACTGCGGCTTCGTTGCCTGCGGACAGTTGCAGGTTGCCGAAGACGAACAGGCACTGGCGAAGATCAAGAGCCGTATCGATCGGCTCGAGGCTATGGGCTACCATCACGAGAAGTTTGTCGGCCCAGATGAGATGCGAAGTCTTTTGCCAGGTCTTTCCCCGCATTGTGTCGGCGGCGCCTGGGTTTCCGGTGATGGTTCTGCCGACCCACATCAGACAATCCGCGCTTTTCGGGACGCTGCACTTCAAGCAGGGGTTACGATCACCGAAGAGTGCCTTGTGACGGCCCTCAACCGATCACCCAGCGGCTGGCGCGTAGAGACAACGCGCGGCGTCTTCGAGGCGAAACTCATCGTCAATGCAGCTGGAGCCTGGGCCGACGATGTATCTGCTCTTGCTGGCGATCCGATGAAACACGAGATCCGCACCTCGATGATGGTCGTGACGGAACGCTCCGTTCCCAAAATCCGGCCGGTTGTAGGATCGCTCGGAAAGAAGCTTTCGTTGAAACAAACGTCTCAAGGAACCCTTCTGATCGGGGGTGGATCTCAGGGTAGGCTTGCAGCGGACCGACAATCCGCCACCGTTGATGTCATGGCGCTCGCAGCATCGGTGCAGGCAGCGGTGCGGGTTTTTCCCGAACTGCAAGGGGTTCGGATCGTCCGAACCTGGGTGGGCATGGAAGCAATGACTTCCGACCACCGCCCAGTGATCGGCTTTTCCACTCGGGTCGAGGGCCTGATCCATGTCTTTGGCTTTTCCGGACATGGGTTCCAACTTGTGCCATCCGTCGGGCGCGTTGTCGCCGACCTGATCTGTCAGGGGCACACAAATCACAATCTGGACGCTTTCTGCGCAAGCCGCGTCTCCATCGAAAGGGTTGCCGCATGATAGGTTATGCGATCCGAAGACTTCTCCTGGCAATCCCGACTTTGATTGCCATGCTCACTCTTGTGTTCGTTCTGGTTCGGCTGGTTCCCGGCGATGCCGCCGTTGCCATGCTTGGCGATCGGGCAAGCGACGCCGCCCTTCAGGCCCTGCGCGCTCAACTTGGCCTCGACCAACCGATCGCTGTCCAATACTTCCATTTTATCTCGGATATGCTGACAGGAAATTTCGGCACGTCGATGGTGAGCGGTCGTACCGTGCTGGAAGAGGTGGCGCTGGTCCTTCCCTATACGCTTGAACTCGCCGCGGCCGCTATGCTGATCGGGACGTTGCTCGGAGTTCCGCTAGGAGTGATAGCTGCCGTTCGCCGAGATCAATGGCCGGATTATGTCAGCCGTATCCTTTCGCTCGTCGGTCTGTCCTTCCCCGGTTTCGTTTCCGCCATTTTGATGCTTCTCGCATTTGCGGTCTGGTTGCAGTGGCTGCCGGTGATGAGCCGCGCCACCAGCGATCCGGTCGACCATTTCCGTAACCTGTTGCTCCCGGCGCTGAACCTCGGGCTGATCATGACGGCTTACATCGCGCGCGTCACACGCTCTTCCATGCTCGATGTCATGGGGGAGGATTATATCCGCACTGCCCGTGCGAAGGGTGTTCGGCCCCGCAGCCTCATCTTGCGCCACGCCCTTGGCAACGCCCTCATCCCGATTGTGACCGTCGTAGGTCTGTATTTCGGCACCCTGATCGGCAATTCAGTTCTCACCGAGATCGTCTTCACCCGTCCAGGGCTCGGCAAGCTCATCCTCGGCGCTCTGCAGTCCCGTGATTACACGATGCTTCAAGGACTGATGGTCGTTTTCGCAACCTTCGTCATCATCGTGAACACCATCACGGATCTCATTTACGCCCTTGTCGATCCCAGAGTGAGTCTTGCCCAATGACCGATATCACTGTGTCTCAAGCCGTACCCGCACGGCAACCGAATCCGGTCCTGAAGGCATTCCGTAGCAATCGCTTTTCCTGGATTGGCATCGGACTTCTGGCGTTGATAATTTTGCTCGCGGTGTTCGCACCGCTCATCGCGCCATACGACCCGCTGAAGCAGAACATTCTTCATCGGCTTACCCCGCCCTCCGCACAGTTCTGGCTGGGAACCGATAGTTATGGCCGAGATGTTCTCTCCCGCCTCCTTTACGGAGCGCGCATATCGCTATCGATCGGATTTCTATCCGTCATGATTGCGATGGTGGTCGGGTCAGCGCTCGGGATTCTGGCAGGCTACATCGGCGGCATATTCGATCAGATTGTGATGGGTATCGTCGATGTCATGCTGTCCTTTCCCACTCTGCTGTTGGGCTTGATGGTCGCCGCAATGCTCGGCGCCAGCTTTGAGAATCTGATCATCGCGATTGCAATCACGGAAACCGCTCCGTTCGCTCGCGTCGCCCGGGCGCCGACGATCGCTATGAAACGGCGTGATTTCGTTGAGGCGGGCCGGTCGCTGGGTTTTTCGCCACTCCGGATCATGGGCGTTCATATCCTCCCGAACATCCTGTCCGACATTGTTGTTGTCGCTTCACTGTGGATGGCGTCTGCCATTCGAACGGAAGCCTCGTTAGCCTTCATCGGCCTTGGCGTTCTGCCGCCAACAGCCACATGGGGCGGCATGATCCGTGAGGGTTTCGAAAACATCCTGAGCGGATGGTGGCTCGTCGTGTTTCCTTCGCTTGCCATTCTCCTCACCGTACTCGCACTCAACATCCTTGGTGACGCGCTCCGTGATGCGATCGATCCGAAAACTAGGAGCGCGCAATGACGTTGCCAACTCAACATACCGCCCCCGGCCCAACTCAGGCGTCCTTGGCCCCGGTTCTCTCCGTCCAGGATCTTACGACCTCGTTCAAGGTCGAGAACGGCTGGAAACAGGTCATTCGGAATATCTCGTTCGATATCGCACCGCGTGAGACCGTGGCAATCGTCGGAGAGTCCGGCTCTGGTAAATCCGTCACCTCGCTTTCCATCATGCGGCTTCTGGCAGCACGGTCGAGCCGGGTGGAAGGAAAGGTTTTGCTTTCCGGCAGGGATCTCCTTTCGCTCCCGGAAGAGGAGATGCGTCAGATCCGCGGCAACGAAATCTCTATGATTTTTCAGGAGCCGATGACCTCGCTTAACCCGATAATCCCGATCGGCAAGCAGATCGCGGAGGCGCTCACTGTTCATAAGGAAATTTCCGCGACTGACGCCAAGGGTGAAGTCCTGAGGCTACTTGAAAAAGTTCGGATCCCGAACGCCAAGGGTCGGTACGACGAATACCCGCATCAGTTCTCGGGGGGTATGCGTCAGCGCGTCATGATCGCCATGGCGCTAGCCTCCAAACCGAAGCTGCTGATCGCAGACGAGCCCACCACTGCCTTGGATGTGACGATCCAGGGTCAGATTCTTGATCTCATCAAGACCTTACAGGAAGAGGAAGGCACCTCGGTCCTCTTCATCACCCACGACATGGGTGTCGTGGCGGAAGTGGCGGACAGAACGATCGTCATGTTCCGAGGAGACGCCGTGGAAACGGGAGCGACTGACGACATCTTCCATCGGGGAAAACATCCCTATACGCGAGCGCTTCTGTCGGCCGTTCCGCGCCTTGGCTCCATGGCGGACCGGAAGCTACCCTTGCGGTTCCCGATCGTCGATAGCAAGACTGGAGAAGAGCGGCCACTCGCCGAGGTGAACGATACCGTCGCCCGGCACAAGGCGCCGATCCTCGACGTCAAAGACCTGACGATGCGGTTCAACATACGCTCAGGCCTGTTCAGCCGAAAGGCCGGCGCGGTGCACGCGGTCGAAAAGGTCTCCTTCAATCTCTTCCAAGGAGAGACCCTTTCGCTGGTCGGAGAATCGGGTTGCGGCAAATCGACGACCGGCCGATCAATCACGCGCCTCGTGAACCCGACGAGCGGCGATGTCGTCATCGATGGTCACGACGTCATGAAGCTTGACCATTCCTCGCTTCGTAAGATGCGTCGCTCGATCCAGATGGTGTTTCAAGACCCGTATGCTTCACTCAATCCGCGACTGAGCATCGGTAGTGCTCTCGTGGAACCGTTCATTCAACACCGGCTGGGAACGACGTCGCAGGCGCGCGATAAGGCTGCTGGATTGATGGAAAAAGTTGGTCTGTCACCCGACATGATGAGGCGTTTTCCCCACGAGTTTTCCGGCGGTCAGCGGCAGCGCGTCGCGATCGCCCGCGCGCTCATGCTCGACCCGAAGATCATCGTTGCCGACGAGGCGGTCTCCGCTCTTGACGTATCGATCAAAGCGCAGGTTTGTAACCTGTTGCTTGATCTGCAACAGAGCCTCGACCTGGCCTTCCTGTTTATCTCCCACGACATGGCGGTCGTGGAGCGGGTGAGCCATCGCGTGGCAGTCATGTATCTCGGCGAGATCGTCGAAATCGGCCCCCGCGCCGCCGTGTTCGAAAATCCGCAGCATCCTTACACCAAGAAACTCATGGCGGCGGTACCTGTGCCGGATCCTGCGCGGCGCAGGATCCGGCGGGGCATCGCAAGCGACGAACTGAAAAGCCCCATCCGACCGATTGGCTACGAGCCACCTCCACGGCAGTACCGGGAAGTGTCCGAAGGGCATTTGGTCAGGATGGACGAAACAAACTGATAGCACTGTCCACGGCGACGGGGTGCGTCAACGTTATGAGAATCCGAGACAGAAACTGACCACGATATCTCGTGGTCGGCACCTAAACCGAAAGGTCATTTCGCCGATGAAGGTATCAATCGCCGGGGCAGGCGCGATCGCTATGGGATACGCAGCCTTTCTGCTGCAGCATGGGCATGAAGTCCGTGTCTGGTCTCCATCAGGCCAAAGAACGAAAGCGCTTGTCGAGGGCGCTCCATTTACGGTTAGCGGAGCCATTACCGGAGAGTTTCGACCTGACGTTTGTAGGGATGCGAAGGAGTTGGCGGAGAGCGACGTCATTGTTCTGGCCCTCCCCGCTTACGGCCATCGCTTCGTTCTCGACAGCCTTGTCCCTCACCTGGAGCAACGACACACGGTCATAATCAGTGCGCACCTCTCGTTCTCAGCCCTTTATCTCTCGAAGAAAATGGCGGAGCGCGGCATTGTGATCCCGATTGTCGTCTGGAATACCACCGTTCTGACCTCGAAAGCCCCGTCTTCGACCGAAATTAAGGTTGGAGCGATCCGCGGCGAAGTCGACATTGCGACTCTTCCCGCATCGCTTGCGGCACAATCTCAGAACATATGCGTGGAACTCTTCGGCGATCGTTTTGTCGTGAAGGACGATATTCTCACGATCGTTCTCAGCAACATCAATCCCGCAAGCCATCTCGCAACGGCTCTATGCAATCTCACGCGCATTGAGCGAGGCGAAACGTGGGGGCAGCGCGCAAATGTGACGCCCTCGGTCGGCAGGCTGGTTGAAGCTCTTGATCGGGAGCGTTTGATGATCGCGGAAGCTTTTGGGAAGAAAGTCCCTTCCATCATGGATCATTACTCCAAGTCCTTCGGTATCACCGCGGCGAGTGTTGCGGAAATCTCCACGATTCTCGTCGAGCGTGGCAAGGACCCGATGGGACCGAAGAATATCGACACGCGCTATGTGCTGGAAGACGTTCCTTTCGGTCTCATTCCTGCGCTGAAGCTTGCAGAAATGGCAAATGTCGAAGCACCTCTGCACAAAAGCGGCATCGAAATCCTGAGCGCTTGCTACGGTCGGGCATTTACTGACGACAACGACTTGCTCGCCGAGCTTGATTTCGGCGACGCGGACACAATGCAGCATCTGATGTCTACGGGTTACAAGCCGTTTAACATCACTAGCGGAGGGAGCAAGCTCAGGGACAATTAACCTGTCACCAGCGTTCTTATGAGGCCGACTGCACCGGATCTTTTCGCGCCGGATCAGGCTTGACCAGCGGAACAGCAGAGAGAGAGCCAATGAAGAAGCCTTCGACAACCAGGGGCAATGAAAGCAAAAGCGATGACAGGCCGGATCTCCTACAAAATTATGGGCCGATTGGCCTGAAAGCGGTTGCTTCGGCTTGCCTGTCGCACCCCAGAAGCGGCCGCGTCGCGTTGGAACCAGAATGCAATGTCGATAGCGACGTTGTCGCTCGGCTTTCCCGAGTAGCGGATCCAGACACATGACAAGTTGGGGATATGAACCAGTGACTTCGTCCATAGGATGCTTAAGGCCGGGCAACTGTCGGCGCGTATAGACAAGAGCGAAATTCCGACAACGCTCGTATGGAGGGTACGGAAATGCAGCACTGGCTGGACAAGCTGACGGATCTTGCCGCGATCGAGGGCGATGAATGCATCCTGAAGACCGGGCTGGCGGACATCGCCGACCATTTCGGCTTCACCGGTTATGCCTACCTCCATATCCAGCACAGGCACATCACCGCCGTGACCAACTATCATCGCGACTGGCAGTCGGTCTATTTCGACAAGAAGTTCGACACTCTTGATCCGGTCGTCAAACGCGCACGATCCAGGAAGCACATCTTCACCTGGTCGGGTGAGCAGGAACAGCCGACGCTGTCGAAACACGAGCGTTCTTTCTATGCTCACGCGGCCGATTTCGGCATCCGCTCCGGTATCACCATTCCCATCAGGACCGCCAACGGCTCCATGTCGATGTTCACCCTGGCATCGGAGAAGCCGGTGATCGATCTCGATCGCGAGATCGATGCCGTAGCAGCGGCGGCAACCATCGGGCAGATCCATGCCCGCATTTCATTCCTTCGCACCACGCCTACTGCAGAAGATGCCGCTTGGCTCGATCCGAAGGAGGCGACCTATCTGAGATGGATTGCCATCGGCAAGACGATGGAGGAGATCGCTGACGTCGAGGGGGTCAAGTACAACAGCGTCCGGGTCAAGCTTCGCGAAGCCATGAAGCGCTTCGACGTCCGCTCCAAGGCTCATCTCACCGCAATCGCGATAAGAAGAAAGCTCATTTGAATCGCGGAGATTTTGGCCGTGTGGTGCCTATAAGACTTGTATGAATTAGCAGAGAATTAACAGATCATCCTGTACATAGTCGAGAATTGGGCGTCCGATTCCCTCCGCGACGCATGGCAATGAGCGCCACCCCACAAGGGTTCCCAATTAAAACAACTGTCGTGCACCTAGCGCCGCCGCTCACCGGCCGCGCGTGAGTTGCCGTTGAGGGGCCAACTATGTTCATCGATCAGTATCTGTCCCGGTTCAAGATCAAGGCCAAGGTCCTGATCGTCGTCCTACCGTTCGTCGCAACCATCTCCGCAGTCGGCCTCACCGGTCTGTACGCATCCGGGCTTCTTCAGAGTCGAATGGACATATCGAACAGCGTCTTGCAATCATTGAGCGGCTTCAAAAACCTTTACGGTTCGATGGACGCCTTCCTGCGCGAGGCGAGTGAAGAAGGAAGGAATGGCCTCGATAACGAGGTGAAGGCACAGCGGGCTATCATCGACGGTATGCTCGAACAGATTGGAGATGGCGATGGTCAATCCATTCTTTCCGAGGCATCCTCGGGCACCGCTGGGCTTCACCAAACGATAGAAAATCTTTGGTCACTACATGAGCAAGAGGTTTTGCTTCGCCTCTCGATTGAAGGCGCGCAAAAGTCACTTATTGATGCACGATCCAAGGTAGGTGAGTCGGCACAGCAACTTGAGCAGGATCTTCGCGCCGGCCAGAGCAGTGCGACGGCGACCATGCGTGCGGCCGACAAGGTGCTGAAAGGCAGCGACCTGATGGGGCAGGTGTTGGACGATTTCGCAAAGGCGCAGGGTCCAGCAGACAAACTGCAGACCCTATCCGATGCGATGCCCCAAATAATGAAGGCGGGGCGCACAATCGAGCTTTCGCTCCCTCGTGATCAGAAGGAACTGGTGCAAACGCTGCAACAGGTGATCGCCGATCTGAAAAGCCACCTATCTGCCGAACAAGTGGCGTCAGGCGGAGAAGTCGAAGATGTTGCACGCTTACGCCGGGTGGCATCGGTCGTCCAAGCTTGGGCGTTGAAAATGATGCGGCAAGCGACCAATGTTTTCGTGGAGTTGGACGATCGGACGGCGAAAACGTCATCGATATTGGAAAAATCGAGGCGCCTTGATGCAGCGATCCAGTCCCTACAATTGGCCATGGCCGACATGGCGGTGAAAGTGGATACCGCAAATTTTGACAAGCTTCATCAGCAGATAGCCTGGGTAAACTCGAACCTCGAGACATTGATCGGCGGCGCTCAGGGTCTCGAATTCGTTTCAGGCGTTGCCTCGCTTGTGACACCGTCGATTGCCGCACTCGACTTAGACGCAGGAAATCTCGTTTCGGTAAGCGAGAAACGAGATGCACAATATGCATCAGCGCGTGAGCAGTTGGATAAAATCTGGCATCAGCTGACTAGCTTTGCCGAACTGCAAAAACAGACGGCGGGAGCCGAGCGTGAGCAGGCTAACAATATCTCTGTCGGCACCACCGGCCTCGGCATTCTGGTCTCGATCATCGGCGGCATTGCCTTGGTCCTGACCCTGCAGCGCCCGATCGGTCATATTACTGCCGCGATGCGCCGTATCGCAGATGGTGCGCTGGACACCAGCATTTCCGGCGAACAACGCTTCGACGAGATAGGCGACATGGCCCGTGCTCTCGGCATCTTCAAGGAGAATGCGATTTCCAAGATCCGCATCGAGGAGCAGAGCGACGAAGAGCGACAGGCCGCCGAGCTCGAGCGCCAGCGCAACGATGCCGAGAAGCACGAGATGGACCGCCAGATCGAATATGCGGTCAACGAGCTCGCCGCCGGTCTGGAGCGTATGTCACAGGGCGATATTTCCACGACCATTGATACGCCGTTCATCGGCCGACTAGAGCAGTTGCGCGAAGACTTCAACGGTTCGATGCTCCGCCTTCAGGCAACCATGAGCCAGATCCGCGATAACGTGCAGATGATCCAGGGCAACGGAAACCAGATGGCCCAGTCCGCCGAAGATCTCGCTAAACTTACCGAGCACCAGGCTGCCTCGCTCGAAGAGACCGCCGCTGCTGTCGATGAGATCACCGTCATTGTCCGCTCGTCTGCCGAACGCGCCATTGATGCCGAACAGATCGTGCGTCAGGCAAAGCGCAGCGCTGACGATTCTGCAGTCGTGGTCTCCAACGCGATTGATGCAATGGGTCGTATCGAATCCGCCTCCCGTCAGATCGAACAGATCATCGGTGTTATAGACGAAATTGCCTTCCAGACGAATTTGCTGGCCCTCAATGCAGGAGTTGAAGCCGCACGCGCGGGCGAAGCCGGCATGGGCTTTGCTGTCGTCGCTCAAGAGGTCCGCGAGCTTGCACAGCGTTCTGCCAAGGCCGCGAAGGAAATTAAAGGCCTCATCAATAAGTCGACCAGCGAGGTAAGCTCCGGTTCTCAGTTCGTTCAGGAGACCGGCACGGTTCTGGCGAAAATCAGTACTCAGATTGTGGCCGTCAGCCAGCATGTCGAGGTGATCGCGCGCGCAAGTCACGATCAATCCGGGGCTCTGCAGGAAGTCAACGCGACAGTCAACCAAATCAACCAAATCATACAGCAGAACGCCGCCATGGTGGAGGAGACGACAGGAGCGAGCCGCGAACTTGCCGAACAGGCCGGTCGACTTATGGCTTTAATCCATCAATTCAAAATTGATGCCGGGCCGGCCGACGCCGACTACCGCAATGCGGCTTGATGTCCCGGAGGCTACGCTTGCCTCGCGGTTTGCGTAGCCACAAGGACAGGGGTCATGAAGCGATTTATCTTTTGTGATGTTTTTGTCGTCGATTAACAATCTAGGCTCGCGCCACCGTCGGCACGACCTCGTTCCATCAATCCGTTGTGGACCATCAGTTCATCATGAAAGCTCCAGAACTCCGAAGAGAACGTGTCAACGACGGCAGATGGCACGCCGTTCGCTGACCGAACTTCCAGGAAGCCGGCATCGATAAAAATCGAGAATGGCCGCAGCACAATCCTGTCTTTGAATTCGATGGCTGCCGCGGGATCGATTATTGCAATCCCCGCGCCCTCGCGCACGAGACTGAGCGCCGTATGCGACAAGCTCACCTCGAGGGAGGGACGACGCGGAATACCGCCAATAGCCACCTCGACCCGCATGGCAAAGAGTGTGCCTGTTTCCTGTTTTATAATCCGCTCGCCAGCCAGATCCTGAGGGGTAATCCGCTCGAGACCGGCCAACCTGTGCCCCATCGGTATAGCGACGATTGCGGCAAGTGAGCGGGTTTCCAAAATAAAACCGGGGCGATCTGAGGGGCCATCGGCGTAGCCTATATCGGCCCGTCCAGACGCGACAGCTTCCATCACCATGCTCGAAGGAAGCCCCGTCAAGGACACCTGCAGGTTTGGCTTCTCGTGCAGGAATTGGGCGAGGAATCGTGGCAAAAGGCCGTTCGCCAAAGCAGGCATGGCCGCGATGCGAATGGTGCCCGCCGCCTGTCTCCCGATATCGGCCGCCAAGTTCCCGATGTGAGCGAGCCCGACAAATGCTCTGTCCACCTCTTTCCAGAGGGTTTTTGCCTCCTGGGTGGGGATGATGTGGTTGCCGCGCCTTTCGAAGAGATGAAGCCCAAGCGCATGCTCGAAGTCCTTGATAAGGCGGCTGACGGCTGGTTGGGTCACCAACATCAGCTCTGCGGCTGCTGTCATCTGCCCCGTCAACATGACCGCTCGAAATGCCTCAACCTGCCTGAGATTCATAACTTACCATAACATCTACTTATTCTCAGCTCGCCATTATGAATTTGACGGAATGCGGGCCGAATGTAAAGCTGACCCTATAAATCACAACTCTTCCGGACCAACCGGGATCAGACGTGCGGCGAAACGGTCGCGCGCAGGGAACGCTATGGATTACTTCCAACTTATGGGCTTCGGCCCTGATGGCTGGGGCTATGATATGCTCAGGGCAACCGGGATGACGGTTGCCGTGGCATTCAGCGGCTTCGCAATAGGCCTTGTCTTCGGCTGTCTTGGCGCCGCCGCAAGCTTTTCAAACTCTAGAGCGCTTCAGGCAACAGCATCTGGATACACGACCGCGCTTCGTGGCATCCCGGACCTGCTCGTTATCTATCTGTTTTACTTCGGGTCGAGCTCTATCATTTCCAGTGTCGCTTCACTATTCGGAAGTAGCGGGTTCGTTGGTGCTCCGACGTTTCTGATAGGCGCCCTCGCCATCGGTGTGGTTTCGGGTGCCTACCAAACGCAGGTCCTGCGTGGGGCGGTACTGGCTCTCAACAAGGGCGAGGTCGAGGCCGGTCGGGCTTACGGTATGGGGTCCTTGCTGTTGTTCCGGCGGATCGTCCTGCCTCAGGCAGCGCGGTACGCCCTGCCGGGCGTCGGCAACGTCTGGCAATTGGTCCTAAAAGAATCCGCCCTGATCTCAGTGATCGGCCTTGTCGAGTTGATGCGACAGGCCCAGGTCGGCTCGGGCTCGACCCGCCAGCCGTTTAGTTTCTACCTCACCGCCGCGGCGCTCTACCTGCTTATAACATTCGTCTCGGGGCAGGTTTTCCGTATGGCAGAGATGCGCTCCATGCGCGGACTGCGGAGGGGCGTGTAATGCCGTTCGATCCCGCATTTCTCTGGCAGACCTTCGTCGCTTTGCTTGCGGGCATTCCGCTTGCGCTGAAACTCGCGGTGTTCTCGGTAGCGCTCGGAACGGTTCTCGCTTTCGGCCTGGCCCTGATGCGCGTGTCTCGCCTCTGGTGGCTCGATCTGCCGGCGCGTTTCTACATATTCGCGTTTCGCGGCACGCCGCTTCTCGTCCAGATCTACATCATCTACTATGGCCTCAGCCAGTTTCCCGATCTTCGGCATAGTTTCATATGGCCAGTCCTGCGCGACGCCTACTGGTGCGCGATGGCGGCGCTCGCATTGAACACCGCTGCCTACACCGCTGAGATCATGCGTGGAGGTTTGCTTTCGGTGCCCGCTGGCCAGATCGAGGCTGCGAAAGCCTGCGGGATGGGCAGGGTAAAGCTGTTTCGCCGGATCGTCATCCCGCAGGCGATACGACAGATGCTGCCCGGCTACAGCAATGAAGTGATCCTGATGGTCAAGTCGACGTCTCTCGCGTCCACCATCACCATCATGGAAATCACCGGAATTGCCGCAAAGCTGATCTCGGAAAGCTATCGCACCGTCGAGGTTTTTGCCTGCGCCGGCGCAATCTACCTCATCCTTAACTTCATCGTCGCGCGTCTCTTCACGTTGCTCGAATGGGTTTTGTGGCCCGAGCGACGCAAAGGCAGACGCACGTCCGGTCCCATCGAACGAAAAGGCGAACTCCATGCTTAACCCCGCTCGCCCAGCTGTTCAGCTGACAGAGATCAGGAAAAACTTCGGTAACCTGGAGGTTCTCCATGGCGTATCGCTAACGGCCAACGAGGGCGAGGTGATCTCGATCCTCGGCTCGTCCGGGTCTGGCAAGTCGACGCTTCTGCGATGCGTCAACATGCTCGAAGTCCCGAATGCCGGAAGCGTTGCGATCATGGGTGAAGAAATTGCCCTGGAGCATCGTGTCGGCCGGCCCGCTCGTCCGAAGGATATCAAGCAGGTCAACCGACTGCGCGAGCGGGCCGCCATGGTCTTCCAGAGCTTCAATCTCTGGTCCCATCTGACGATACTCCAGAACGTCATGGAAGCGCCCTTACACGTTCAGGGCCGTGACCGGAAATCATGCCGCGATGAAGCCGAGGCGTTGCTTGAGCGCGTTGGTATTGGCTCCAAGCGCGATGCCTATCCATCCGAGCTTTCCGGCGGCCAACAGCAACGTGCGGCAATTGCCCGTGCCCTGGCGATGCGACCGGATGTCATGCTGTTTGACGAGCCGACGTCGGCTCTCGATCCGGAACTGGTCGGCGAAGTTCTCAAGGTCATGCGTGATCTGGCGGCCGAAGGTCGAACCATGCTGATCGTCACGCACGAAATGGATTTTGCCCGCGATGTTTCATCGCGAACGGTCTTCTTACACCAAGGTGTCATCGCTGAAGAAGGCCCTTCCTCCGAAATGTTCGCCCATCCCCGTACGGATCGCTTTCGGCAATTCCTGCGGCGCGACGGCGGTGCATCCCACTGACGATCCAGTCGTCACGGCTCGCGTCTCCAGGAAACAAATGAACAGAGGTGAACCTATGAAACTCAAAACAATTCTGTGCGTAGCGCTTCTTCTTCTAGGGGGCCAAGCGGCAGCTCAGGAGAAGTCGATCACAATCGCAACCGAGGGCGGATATGCGCCTTGGAACTTCTCCGGACCGGGCGGCAAGCTCGACGGCTTCGAGATCGATCTCGCGAATGCCCTGTGCGAGAAGATGAAGGCCAAATGCCAGATCGTCGCGCAGAACTGGGATGGCATCATCCCGTCTCTGACCGGCAAAAAATACGATGCGATCATGGCCGCCATGAGCGTTACACCAAAACGCCAGGAAGTGATCGGCTTCTCGATCCCCTATGCCGCTGGCATTAATGGTTTTGCCGTCATGGGTGACAGCAAGCTGGCAGATATGCCAGGCACCGGCGAGACCTATTCGCTCGACACCCAGGCAGACGCCGCCAAAAAGGCTATTACCGACATTTCAAGCTTCCTGAACGGCACCTCTGTCGGTGTTCAGGGATCGACTACGGCATCGACGTTCCTGGACAAGTATTTCAAGGGCTCCGTCGATATCAAGGAATACAAGTCCGTCGAAGAGCACAACCTCGACCTGACCAGCGGTCGCCTGGATGCTGTTCTGGCAAACGCAACCGTGCTCGCCGCGGCAATCGAAAAGCCGGAGATGAAGGGCGCGAAGATCGTCGGGCCGCTTTTCTCCGGTGGCGAGTTCGGCGTGGTCGCTGTTGGCCTTCGCAAGGAAGACACAGCCCTCAAGGCTGATTTTGACGCAGCCATCAAGGCAGCGAGCGAAGACGGCACCATCAAGACGCTCTCGTTGAAGTGGTTCAAGGTGGACGTCACCCCCCATTGATCGATCGCTTCCAGGGGATACGGCGTTCGCGCCGTATCCCGGACCTGCAAATACGAAACAAGCCCGAGATGCGATGTACGAAGTTGATATGACCATTATCGGGGGCGGCCTGGTTGGCGCGTCCATTGCCTGGGGTCTGGCACGCTCAGGAACGAAGGCACTCGTCCTTGACGGCGCGGATCTGGATCTGCGTGCTTCGCGCGCCAATTTCGCGCTGGTCTGGGTGCAGGGTAAGGGACTGCATGCGCCCCATTACGCTCTTTGGTCGGACGCCTCCGCGAAGAGATGGCCGACGATGGCAAAAGCCCTGTTCGACGACAGCGGCATCGACGTGGGTCTTCAACAGGACGGGGCATATACCTTCGCACTCTCCGATGAGGAACTCGAAGCCAATCGCGCGGATATGGATAGCATTGCGCTCGAAACAAATGGTCGAGCTCCGCAATTTGAAGTTTTGAATCGCCAGCAGACGCTAGACCGCGTGCCGGGTGTCGGCGCTGAGGTCGTAGGCTCGATTTATTGTGCCGCGGACGGGCACGTGAACGCACTTCGCCTCTTCCACGCGCTTCACGCCGCGATGGAAAAGAAGGGGGCCACTTATCGTCCAAACCATCATGTTCAAACAATAGAACCGACGACTGAAGGCTTCATTCTCAAGGGTGATGGCTTTTCCATGCTTTCGCGCCGTGTCGTTCTCGCCGCCGGCCTCGAAAACGAAAGGCTTGCCCCAATGGTCGGGCTGTCTTGCCCACTCAAGCGAAGCAAGGGTCAGATTCTCGTCACGGAGAAGAGCCAGACCGCCTTACCGTGCCTCTCTGCCGGGATGCGGCAGGCGGACGAAGGCGGGATCATGATCGGCGACAGCGAAGAGACCGACAGCGCGAAAATCTCGTCGTCATCCGATATCAGCGCCGTGCTGGCCAGCCGCGCCTTACGGATTTTCCCTGCCCTCTCTGATTTGAACGTCCTGCGCAGCTGGACGGGCTTCAGGGTCAAAACGGCCGACGGAGTACCAATCTACGATCATTCCGAGCGCTATTCCGGCGCTTTTCTTGTCGCTTGCCATTCTGGCGTAACCCTGGCTGCCAATCACGCGCTGATCGTCGCGCCGCAGATCGCTGCGGGTAAGCTTGAAGACGATCTCTCAGCCTTTTCCGCCCGGAGGTTCCATGCTCAACAGGCTGCATAGGATAGAGCAACCCGTCCAGTTCACGTTCAATGGCGTGGTCATCCAGGCTGAGCGCGGAGATATGCTCGCCACCGCTTTGCTGGCCGCAGGGATCGACCATGTTCGACAATCCGTCGTCAGCAAAAGCCCGCGCGCGCCTTATTGCCTGATGGGCGTTTGCTTCGAGTGTCTCGTCACAGTGGATGGCGTGCAGAACCGTCAAGCTTGTCTGACCGAGGTCGAAAACGGGATGACGGTTTTGAGCCAGATGGGCGCGCCAACATTTCCCGAGCTCGCGACAAGCGAAAAGGGGATAGTCCCATGAGCCTTCGTGAAGTTTCAACAGCATCGGACCTTCTGAATTTTTACGACCTTCTCGTCATCGGCGCGGGGCCTGCAGGTATGGCGGCCGCTGTCGAAGCGTCTGCGGCTGGCGCCCACGTTGCAGTACTGGACGAGAACCCCCGTCCGGGCGGACAGATCTACCGCGAGATCACACGAAACAATCCCGACAGAAGAACCTATCTCGGCCCTGATTATTGGAAGGGAAAGCCACTTACAGAAGCGTTCGGTCTCAGCAACGTCGATTACGCGGCGCGCGCCACGGTCTGGAGCCTGGAGAGCCCCGACGAGACGGTAGGTCAGGCTCGCAATCTCGTCGGCGTGACCGTGGCTGGCTCGGCCCAAATGATTGAAGCTTCGGCTATCATTCTCGCCACCGGCGCCCAGGAGCGACCCATGCCAGTGCGCGGCTGGACCTTGCCAGGCGTGATGACCGCGGGCGCAGCCCAGATTGCGCTCAAGGCAGCCGGAGCGGTACCGGCCGGACCTGTAGTTCTTGCAGGCTGCGGGCCGCTTCTCTATCTGCTGGCAAGTCAGCTTGTTGATGCAGGCGTATCCGATCTCACCGTCCTTGATACCGCACAATCTCCATTTCGGGCGAGCGTGCTCCGACACATGCCTGAATTCATGCTTTCACCTTACGTGCTGAAAGGCATAGGCCTGCTGATGAAGGTAAAACGGCATGCACGCGTGGTTTCCGGTGTCAGATCCATCGCGATTACTGGCATTGAGCATGGTGAAGGCGTAAGCTTCACCACCAACGGTGACGAACAGGTCATCCCGGCCGGCACGGTGCTCCTGCACCAGGGGGTGATTCCGTCGACAAGCCTGACCAACGCGGCAGGCTGTGAGTTGAAATGGAATGACGAACAGCGTGCGTTCGAGCCTGTCGCAGATCATGAGGGTCGGACCACCAGGCCCGGCATCTATATCGCCGGCGACGGAGCCGGGATCGCAGGTGCTCAAGCCGCCGAGGTCAGCGGACGTATCGCAGCACTGGCCGCACTTTCTGACCTTAGGCTGGGCAGCACGACGGTAGCAGCTGCGCGGATCAAATCCCTGCACAAGCAAGCCCGCCGCTTCCTTCGCGGAAGAGCGTTTCTGGATGCTCTCTACACGCCGGGCTCGGACTTCCTCGCCCCGGTCTACCCCGACACGATTGTCTGCCGCTGCGAGGAAATCACGGTGCGCAAGCTGCGGGAGGCTATCGCGCTTGGACCGCCCGGTCCCAACCAGCTGAAAACCTTCATTCGCTGCGGAATGGGCCAATGCCAGGGCCGTCTTTGTGCAGCGACCGTCACAGAAATCATGGCGGAAGAAAGAAAGGTCAGCCCCGGCGACGTGGGAACCTATCGCCTTCGTTCGCCAGTCAAGCCCGTTCGGCTTGCTGAACTTGCACATCTCCCGCACACGCCCCGCGCGCTGAAAGCGGTAACCGGCAGGGATCCTGTCGATCACGACACCAACGAAGCTGGACATTTCTCATGACAGAACGACTTATCCGGATGCCGACATTGCATCGCGTCGTCAAGCACAACGGCATCGCCTATCTCGGCGGGATCGTCGCGGACGATGAAAGCCTCGACATGGAAGGGCAAACTCGACAGGTCCTGACCAAGCTCGATGCATATCTCAAAGAGGCAGGCTCAGAACGCGCAAACCTGCTCTCCGTGACGATCTTTATCGCCGCCATGAACGTGAAGCCGCAAATGGATGCGGTTTGGAAGGAATGGTTCGCGCCAGAGGAATTGCCCGCCCGCGCGACCATCGGCGTCGCTGACCTCGGTGACACGACACTGATCGAGCTTATTGCCACGGCCCATTACTGAAACCTGCAGCCTTTTGAAAGACTGCGGAACGCGGTCCTTATTGGAGACCTCCATGGAATGCACCTTGATCGGAGCACCGTTGCAAGTTGGGGCAGGACATCTCGGTTGCGAGATGGGTCCGAGCGCGCTCAGGATCGCGGGTCTTGCCGCCGCACTTGAGGAATTGGGGCACAGGGTTCGCGACATAGGCAATCAGGGTCCGAAGTTAGTTTCGGCGATCGCGCATCCTAACACTTCTGTCCATCACCTTGGCGAAACGGTGGCATGGATCAAGATGCTTTCGACGGCAGCTTATGAGCACAGCAATAACAGTATGCCGATCTTTCTTGGCGGCGATCACACGATCTCGGCAGGAACGGTTCCGGGAATAGCACGGCGCGCCTCGGAGAACGGTCGCCCGCTCTTTGTTCTCTGGCTAGATGCCCACACCGATTTCCATACGCTGGAAACCACCGTCAGCGGAAACCTGCATGGCACTCCTGTGGCCTACTATACCGGCCGGCGTGGATTCGAGGGCTTCTATCCAGCGCTGAAGCACGCCGTCCCGCCCGAAAACTTATGCATGATCGGCATCAGGAGCGTTGACCCCGCGGAGCGGGATGCGCTGCGGTCTTCATCGATAACCGTCCACGACATGCGTGCCATCGATGAACACGGGGTCGTCAGTGTGACCCAGATGTTCCTCGAGCGCATCCGCGCCGCGAACGGGATGTTGCATGTCAGTTTCGACGTCGACTTTCTCGATCCGGAAATCGCACCTGCCGTTGGAACGACTGTCCCCGGCGGCGCGACGTTTCGCGAAGCGCACCTGATCATGGAAATGCTTCACGACAGCGGTCTCGTCACCAGCCTGGATCTCGTCGAGTTGAACCCTTTTCTCGATGAGCGCGGGAAGACTGCAAGGCTCATCGTCGATCTCGTTGCAAGTCTCATGGGCAAGCGCGTCATGGATAGACCAACCCGCGCTGCCTGAAATCTACCGTCGAATGACCGGAGGAATAATGACCGTCGATCGCAAGCTAAACGTGGTTCCGTTCGTAAGCGTGGATCATATGATGAAACTGGTGCTCAAGGTGGGTATCGATACCTTTCTCGCGGAACTGGCGGCGACGATCGAGGAGGACTTTCACCGTTGGCCCGTTTTTGACAAGACACCCAGGGTTGGCTCCCACTCCAACGACGGCGTCATCGAGCTGATGCCAACCAGCGATGGCACACTCTACGGCTTTAAATACGTCAACGGCCATCCGAAAAACACGCGCGATGGCCGCCAAACGGTCACAGCCTTCGGCGTCCTTGCAGATGCCGGGAACGGCTATCCGTTGCTTTTCTCGGAGATGACAATTCTGACCGCACTCCGCACTGCGGCGACATCCGCCCTTGCCGCGAAATATCTGGCGCGGCCGAATTCACGAACGATGGCCATCATCGGTAACGGCGCCCAGAGTGAATTCCAGGCTCGCGCCTTCAGAGCACTCCTTGGAATCCAGGAACTGCGTCTTCACGACATTGATCCAGCGGCGACGCGAAAATGCACACGGAACCTTACCGGACTTGGCTTCCACATCGTTGAATGCAAATCGGTCGCCGACGCCGTTGAGGGCGCTGACATCATCACCACTGTCACCGCCGACAAACAGTACGCCACAATCGTGTCTGACAATCATGTTGGACCGGGTATTCACATCAATGCGGTAGGCGGCGATTGCCCTGGCAAGACGGAGATCAGCAAAGAGGTTCTGCTGCGCTCGGACATCTTCGTGGAGTATCCACCGCAGACCTGGATCGAAGGCGACATTCAGCAGCTTCCCGCGTCGCATCCCGTTACGGAGCTTTGGCGGGTTATGGCCGGCAATGCGGTCGGCCGAAGGGATGATAAACAGATCACCTTGTTCGATAGCGTCGGCTTCGCAATCGAGGACTTCTCGGCCCTGCGCTATGTCCGGGGCAAGATTGCCGAATTTGAGATGTTCACCGAACTGGACTTGCTGGCAGACCCGGACGAGCCACGTGACCTTTATGGCATGCTCCTACGATGTGAACATGCCCTTAAGGTAGCCTGAGGTGGATACACCGATCATCCAAGATTGGAGGCAATGAACTTCAGCGCCAAGCGATATTCAGCAGTCATGCAGCGAAGAGGACGAGGGAAAAACTCTCCGCTCATGGACGGCGACGACATCCCCAAAGGGGTGTCGTCGCCCGTCAAACAGCAGAACCCCAGGCGGGGTTTGGACAGGGATCTTTTAGGGAAACTGCGAAATGCCGTCAGCGACATCAGTTCCGTCCGGTCACTGTCGATCGAAATCCGACGACAAGGATACTGACAACGATTAGACGGAGATGAAGAATGCAGCACTGGCTGGACAAGCTGACGGATCTTGCCGCGATCGAAGGCGATGAATGCATCCTGAAGACCGGGCTGGCGGACATCGCCGACCATTTTGGCTTCACCGGTTATGCCTATCTCCATATGCAGCACAGGCACATCACCGCCGTGACCAACTATCATCACGAGTGGCAATCCACCTATTTCGACAAGAAGTTCGACGCCCTCGATCCGGTCGTCAGACGCGCACGATCCAGGAAGCACATCTTCACCTGGTCGGGCGAGCAGGAGCGGCCGACGCTGTCGAAACACGAGCGTTCTTTCTATGCCCACGCGGCCAATTTCGGCATCCGCTCCGGCATCACCATCCCCATCAGAACTGCCAACGGCTCGATGTCGATGTTCACCCTGGCATCGGAGAAGCCGGCGATCGATCTCGATCGGGAGATCGATGCGGTTGCAGCGGCGGCAACCATCGGGCAGATCCATGCCCGCATTTCATTCCTTCGCACCACGCCTACCGCGGAAGATGCCGCATGGCTCGATCCGAAAGAGGCTACATATCTGAGATGGATTGCCGTCGGCAAGACGATGGAGGAGATCGCTGACGTCGAGGGGGTCAAGTACAACAGCGTCCGCGTCAAGCTTCGCGAGGCCATGAAGCGCTTCGACGTCCGCAGCAAGGCTCATCTCACCGCACTCGCAATCCGGCGAAAACTCATTTGAGGGAAATGGATACGGTCGATCGAGGCTCAAAAGGACAGCAACTCACTGAATTTGCGAAAAATCTTATCGGGCTGGACCGAACAGCCCGTCGGCAGACCAGTTCCGTCAAGATCGTGCCAGATGCCGCGGATGCCCAACCTCTGAGGAGCTGCAACTTCCCATTCCAAATTGTCACCAATCATCCAAGTGTCTTGAGGCGCCGATCCAAGCGCTTCCATCGCATGAAAGTACGCTCGCTCCTCCGGTTTACCAAACCCGAGTTCGCCTTCAATTTGCACGTGGTCGAAGTAGCGTGCTAGGCCGAACCGTTCGAGCTTTCGTCGCTGAATATCGGCTGCCCCGTTTGTGACCAAACCCAAACGTATCCCCATTTGCCGAAATGTAGACATAGTCGTCAGCGCCTCGTCTACGATTTGGATGCTTGCGCTTCTCGCGTTTGTAAATAGGTCGCTGAATAAAGCTCCCACTTCCTGCGATCCGACAACACCACTTCTAGCAAGCGTCTCTGTGATGACGGTTTCACGCGCTTGGCTGATCCCTCGGTACGATCCGAGGCGGGCTGCCTTTGCTTGCTCTGATGAGGACCAGAATTCCCGCAGGGCCGTCTCGACACGATCGGCAACAGCGGCCGACTCGTGCGGCCAAAGGAGATGTTCTAGCTGTGAAGCGACATCGTGCAGGATAGCCCTCCGATTACCTTCTATCAAAATAGTATCATCAAGGTCAAAGAGAACCGCGTGAGGTATCTTCAATGTCACAATAGCCAACCTAGATTCATTCTCATTCCAAATACTCAAAATTTAGGTGGAGCGCAGTGATCATAGCTCTCGCCCAGTTCAAGGGGATCGCAGATTTCCTTCAAGAAGCATCACTTCAAACGAGCAAACATCTATTCGCGGGGCTCAGCTAATTCATCAGTGTCTGCTCGAAGCGAACAAATACACTGCACCACAAGAGGCAAATCTAATCAGGTCTCAACCTGCTGTAACGGCATTCTGCTCAAGATGCGGACGGGTGGCCAAGAAACAACGTCAATGGCGTCAAAACTTAAGCTCAAGGGCTCAAACGGCAGGCTTACGAACTCCATTACCTTGTCGCGGTGCGCAACATCGACGGACGAGGCGGTCGTGAGATGCGGCGTCCAACACGATGGGAGATAGTGCGGATCGCAGAGTTGGGGATCAACATGCTCGTGCAGCTCTGCGTGCAAGTCGAGCAGTTGCTGACTTGGGCGCGGCGATAGCCACAACACAATCGGATTGACGTCGAAATAACCGATGTGATCGAACGTCAGCGAGAAGGCCCTTGTCTGTTGCAGGCTCCTTGCTGCTTCAAGCAAACTGTTGGGCGTCGCCTCACCGAAGCGCGCCAGGGTGAGATGAGGCGCGTAACCCAAAGCTTCGATCGACGAAGTGCGTTCAAAAGCAGAGGCTCGTTTCACCTGTTCCCAGAATGCCTGCACTCTGGATGAAGCGCTGATCGTTATCGCGTACATCTTTGTTTCTAAGTCCCTCCGTCGTCGACTTTTGCAGTCAAGCTGAGTTGTAGAGTGTACTTACAACCTTCCCCCGGCTGCAGGAGTGGACGATCTTCTGCGATGTCGGTACGAGGCTCGACGCCAAGGGCGTATAGACCTGATTGATACGCTCGCCAGATCGCCAGCTTGTTCAGGTGCGTACGACTGAACGACAACCCCATCGATATGTCGAGCGCAGGGTTCGAGAATATGATGGGATCGGACTCGGGAATGTCGCGACTATCTACAGAATCCACGCGCTCACCGTATTTGTCATTTGGCAGAGGTAGATCAACCAGCATTTTCGCCGCAAGAAGTTCGGGTAGACCTGTGAACTCTAGGTTCTCATCAAGAAACGGATACCCGAAATTCAGATGGTAGATCATCGCGTGATGCGACGGGACAAAGCCACGGTTCGTAACTGCATCCTCGATCGCTATTTCAGAGTCAAATATCCCAAGTCTTACGCGCCGCCGCAATTCGACAGTCTCGCCAAAAACACTTGCCTGCCTGACGATGCCTTCACAGAATATTTCGCCGCTGCCTTGATCGACACCATATCCCACCAATCGCGCTTTCTCGGTTGAGATCCTCCCATGCTGCGGCATTTTCCTCGTTTTAAGATGGGGATGCTCGTAGTGGGAAATGTCCACCTCGCGTGGTCGGCTGACGTGGTCAAGACCGCAGGTCACCATGAAGCCATCGAAGTTGCGGAGGAAACCCCACCCCTCCTCGGAGCCAGGATCAGATGGAGGGAACCGCATCTGTGTCGGTGAATTCCACCCGATGTTCAGGCCCTTGAAGGCAAGGCTGGAAATATCGAAACCTCTGTCGACCGCAATTTCGAATGATATCCCCTTTGCGTTGCGGGCAATGAGAAGCCTTTGACCGCGCGCGGGCCCATCCTCCAGTGTCATCAGTCGGATGTCTGCCACTCCTCGCAGATCTGGGGTCTTCTTCAACAGATTGATATCCATAACATCCTCGATCAGCCAAAGTAATGAGATTGTCCGAAGTCCTGCAAACCCGGCAACGCTATTCGTGGCCCTTCTGGCTCCCGAGATTGAAGATAAGCTGCTGGAGCTCTGGCTCATTCACCGCCAGAGCGGCATCCGCAGGTGAGCACCATTTTTTTAAGCGTTGGCCCTGCTCCGGGAACTCGTCTTCAACGCCCGAAACCGTCAGCAGGTGAACCTGAACGAGACAGGAAAGACGCTCATCGCGAGAAATCTTCTTGTCGTAGCTGTAGTGACCAAAAGGCTTCTTGCTCACGCGCCCTCTGATGCCGGCCTCCTCCCACGCCTCCTGTTTGGCAACCTGATGTGGCTTCTTCTTTTCCATAGGCCAACCCTTGGGGATCACCCAACGGCCGGTTTCTCGGCTTGTGATGAGAAGAACCTCAACGTCGCCATCCGCGAGTTCGGCAGACCGCACACATAGAGCCGCGAACTGCTCGGCCCTCGCGCCAATCGAACTACGACCAGATCTGGTTGCGCCGCGCCCCATCAAGCAGCAACCGCCACTTTCTCAAGCAACGGCCGCACTCTTTCAAGAAAAGCGTCACTCCCGCAGGCAAAGCGAAGCTTCTGAGGTAACTCGGTCCGATCCCAGTCGATCGTATGGGAGACACCAAGATTGCTCAGGATCGGTAAAGCCGCCATCACATCCCAGGTCGAATCTCCAAGCGACACATAGCCATCGGTTTCGCCCATAGCCACTTCGATGAGCGAGAGGGTTGCCGAACCGCAGCACCGGAAACTGATTTGAAGGTCATCAGAGATGAAACGAACGACTTCTAGCCGGTCCTCGGTCGCGACAGACGGATGAAGACCAACTCCCATAGAAGCCCGGGAAAGATCGAGAGGTGGTATCGGTTGCAAGGGCCTGTCATTCAATTGTGTCGCGACGTCCTTGCCCCCAGTCAACATCAGATCTCGCACGGGAGCGTAGATCACGCCGAAGACCGGTCGACGGTGTTCATAGAGCCCGATAGAAATTGCCCAGTTCTGGCCGCCGCGAACGAAATTGAACGTCCCGTCTATCGGATCGATGACCCACGTCCGACCCGACGTTCCATCGATCTCACCACCTTCCTCGCCATAAACACCATCATCCGGAAATGATCGCTTGAGACTGTCGATCAGAAACTCTTCGACCTGCCGGTCGGCTTCCGTCACGAGATCAAGGTGACCCTTTTTCTCGACGGGCAGATCGGCAAGCTTCCGGAAGTACTCGAGCGCCAGGTCGCCTGCTTTTCTCGCGATATCTGCAACGATTGCTTCATCCGTGGGCTTCGCATGCATATCAGCCATTGGCTTCGTCCTTGAGTCGCACGACCTGCGACACATCGTTGCTAATGAGCTGATCGAGTTGACCGTCGCGTATCCAGCCAACGACGTCGGCTTCGATATCTACCCCGTACGCCTTGAGACTCTTCAATTTGCTTGGAGGCGGAACGTGGAGGAAAGTCGCGATGCCACCGTCATGAAGCTGAATCGCTTCTCCGCTCGGAAAATGGTGGATCTCAAGGTTGATGGCATCAACTTTGGCTTCGCGTGCAATTGCGGCGGGATCGATGAGGCGCGAGTGTGACAAGCCTACGGTGGGAACCTCCGGAATAGCTTTTTTCAGCGCCCGGAGCTGAACGAAGTCGAAGGATGAAAACTGAAGGAGGTCGGCACAACCGAGCTCATCGACAAGCGCCCTGAGCCTGGGAAAAAAGATCTCATCATGACCGTAGGTCTTGAGCTCGAGTTGATAGATGATTTCATGCTGGCGCGCGAACTGAAGAGCATCTCGCAGATGTGGCACTCGCTCGCCGGCGAACTTTTCGCCGAACCAACGACCGGCACTCAAGTCGGCGATCTCAGAATAGGTCATGTTACGGATGAGCCCATGGCCATCCGTCGTGCGATCCACGGTTTCATCGTGGATCAGCACAAGCTCGCCGTCGCTGGTGATGCGTAGATCAGTTTCGCAGGTCACGCCTGGTCCGGCGAATTCCCGTGCCGCACGGAAGGCGGCGTAAGTATTTTCCGGCGCACCCTCGCTATGGCCGCGGTGGCCGGCGACGCGCATGGTATTTGGCGTCATTCTCAGCGGGTTCATTCTATTTCCTTTCGTTTAACGGAGTCGCGCGTCGAAGCGGTCGCGCAGATAGTCGCCGAGCAAGCTGATCGACAGTGTCGTCAACACGATTACGGCGCCCGGGAAAGCTGCCAGCCACCAAGCGATCGCAAGATAATTACGACCATCGGCCACCATCAAACCGAGGCTGGTAGCAGGCGGTTGAATACCAAGGCCAAGGAAGCTCAGACCGCTTTCAAGCAGGATGATTTCCGGGAAATTGACCGTGAACTGTACGATGAGCGGCCCTGCGATGTTCGGCAGCATGTGGCGCAGGTAGATACGCATCGGGGGCACGCCAACGATTCGTGCCGCCTCCGCATACCCCTCCTCTTTCGCGCTTAGCACCAGCCCCCGGGTCAATCGCGCATAGCGCTCCCAGTTCGCGAACCCGACCAGAAAAACAAACAGTAGCGGGCTCGACCCGAAGATTGCGAGAATACCCAAGGCGACGATGATGAATGGAACTGATGCCATGGCGTCGGAAAAACCCATGATCGCATTATCGATCCACCCGCCGAAATGGGCTGCGATCAGCCCCAGGCACGTGCCGATCAGAGCGCAGATAAGCGATCCGACGACAGCGATCATCAGGGTCGTCTGGGTTGCGACCAGGAGATTGCTGACAACGTCTCGGCCAAGATAGTCGGTACCGAGCACATGGGCTGCCGACACAAACGGCTTGGCGAACCGGGCCAGCGGGTCTTGATGAAGGTAATCATAGGGTGCTGTCCACCGCGCCGAAATGCCGATGATTACGACGATGGCGATCCATGCGCAGCACATTCCGATGCTGACCGGCATACGATGAAAGGGAGCCCACACGGCGCTCTTGAACGAGCGCGAAGCTGTCGCTGTCGTCATGTCAGTGCTTCCTGATTTTGGGGTTGAGAACCGCGTAGAGGACATCAACCGTCAGATTGATCGTCACCATGAAGGCCGTGAAGAGAAGAATCATCGCCTGGACAACCGATAGGTCCCCGCTGCTGGTTGCCGCGACGAAACCGCTGCCAAGCCCCGGCCACGCGAATACCGGCTCGATGAGAACAGCGCCCCCAAGCAGTCCCCCTGCGGTGAAGCCGAGAGTGGTTACCATAGGTATCGCCGCGTTCGGCAAAGCATGTCGCAGTATGATTTCCCAGTTTGGAATGCCGTCAGCGCGGGCCGCGGAGATGTAAGGCTGGCCAAGAACATCGATCAGGGTCGAACGCATGAATCGTGCAATGGCGGCTGCATTGAACAATGCGAAGGTGGCGACCGGCAGGATCATGTGGTTCCATGACGAACTTCCCGAGCTCGGCAGCACCCGCAGCCAGACGGCGAATACAAAGACGAAGACGAGACCCAGCAGAAAGTTGGGAATGCTGTAGCCAAGCACAGCTCCTGCCATGACACCCTTGTCAACGGCAGACTCCCGCCGAACCGCGGCGATAATGCCGGCTGGAATTCCGATCAGGATGCTTAAAATGAAGGCCGAGATCGTCAGAAGCAGCGTCTTTGGAATTCGCTCGCTGACGACATCGAACACGTCCCGGCCATCGGCGTAAGACGTGCCGAAATCACCTCTCAACGCGTTACCGACGTAAATAAGGTACTGCTCGACAATTGATCGATCGAGGCCCCATTTGGCTCGAAACGCCACGAGCGCTTCGGGGCTGGCAGTGTCAGGCAACATTTGTTGCGCGGCATCTCCGCTCAGGCGAAGAACGACAAAAACAAGCGTTACGGTGAAAACAAGCACGATGACGGCCCGGACCAGGCGGGCAACGATGAAAGCTCCCATCAGGCGAACTCCTTCTGCTGCAAGTCTGCCGGCAACGAAGCGATCGACCGAGGGAACTCCTCAGCCCTGTGGCATGCCACCTCCTGCCCCCCCACAGATCGAAGTGCCGGCGTCTCAACCGAGCATCTCTCTATGGCGAACGGACAGCGCGACCGGAAAGCACACCCATGCCCGGCTTTCGTAACGTCGAGTTCGCCTTTGATCGGCGGTTCGACATTGCGGACAGTCGGGTCCATAGTGGGAACAGATGCAAGGAGTGCACGCGTATACGGATGGCGCGGCCAATGGTAGACCGATCTGATATCTCCAGTCTCGACGACACGCCCGAGATACATGACCGCGATACGGTCAACGAGATGGCGCACAATGCGAAGATCATGGGTGATGAAGACGTAGGCCAGGTCTGACTGCTGCCAGAGTTCACGCAGCAACGCGACTACCTGTGCCTGAACGGATACGTCGAGGGCGGAAACAGCTTCATCGAAAACGACCAGCTTCGGATCGAGGATCAGAGCCCGAGCGATAACGACACGCTGCCTTTGTCCGCCTGACATCTGGTGCGGATAACGGTCCATCATCACACCCGACAGGCCGACCCGCTCAAGCATGGCGGCGGCTCGCTCATAGGCAACCGCACGGTTCGCCACATGATGGACAATGAGACCCTCGGCAATCTGCTCGCCGATCGTCATCTGCGGATTCAGGGCAGACAAGGGATTTTGCTGGACAAGCGAGGTGCGTATGCGGAAGTTCTTCCAGTCCTGAGCAGTCCGTTCCTTGTGGTTCACGCCTTCGAACCAGATGTCACCGCTGGTCGGTGGTGTCAGGCCGAGGAGAAGTCTTCCAAGTGTCGATTTGCCACTTCCGGATTCCCCAACAATGCCGAGCCTCTCGCGGGGCGCCAGTCCCAGGTTGATCTCCCTGGAAGCAAACAGGCTGGTGGACTTCGTGAAAAAGCCGGTTTTCTGCCCGAAGGCCTTCGACAGGTCACGTGTCTTCAGGAGGGGGGCGCTCATGCAGCCACCGGATGATAACAGGCCGCCTCATGGGCGAGGCCGACATTCGCAGGCGCAGGAAAGCGCGCCGAACATTCTGCCGTCGCACGTAAACAGCGCGGGTGGAAATAACAGCCTTGGGGAAGGTTATCGAGGAGCGGTACTGATCCAGGGATCGGGACAGGCGGTTCGAGATCCTCCTCTGCGATGCTCGGCATGCATTCGATCAGCGCGCGAGCATATGGATGGGCCGGCCTTTCCAGCAATTCCGCGACTGGTGCCGTCTCGACAATCTTTCCGCAATACATCACCGCCGCCCTGTCGGCGAGACGCGCTATAACACCAAGGTCGTGGGATACGATAATCAGCGCCATGCCGGTCTCGGCTTTCAGTTCTTCGAGCAGATGAAGGATCTGTGCCTGCATCGTCACATCGAGCGCGGTCGTCGGCTCGTCGGCTATCAAAAGCTGGGGTTTGGCTGCCAGAGCATGGGCGATCATGACACGCTGGTTCATGCCGCCGGAGAACTGATGCGGATAGGATCGCAGCCGGCTTTGGGCGCGATCGATACCGACCCGCTCAAGAAGGCGCATCGCTTCCAAACGCGCATCGTTGCCTTTCAGGCCCTGGTGGCGATAAAGAGCTGATTCCAGGTAATAGCCGATCGTATGAACCGGGTTCAGGCTGCTTGTCGGATCCTGAAAGATCATCGCGATCGTCGGCTTGCCGGATTTGTCAGGCACCGTCCGGTTCGCTCCGAACTCGATTGATCCGCCGGTTTTCGCAATTCCCCGAGGCAGCATGTTGCCAACAGCGTAGCAAGTCATGCTCTTTCCACAGCCCGACTCACCAACGAGCCCAAGTGTCTGGCCAGCTTCCAAAGAGAAACTGACACCGTCGATAATCTTGATATTGCGCGCCGGGACCTCAACAACGAGGTCACGAACATTCAACAAAGCAGTCATTCCATCCTCCCTGAGCGGTGCGCACGGATGCGCACCGCCATCTCGTTGGATTGTTGTTATTTGAAGTTAAGGTTGCCGCGGAATTCCATGGTTTCGAATGAAACGGGGCTCCACTGGACGTCTTTGCGTGCCGCGTAGACATCGTAAGGCTGATACATCAGGACAGCAGGAGCTTCTTCCTCAAAGATATCACGAAGGCGGTTGAAGGCTGCGGAACGCTCCTCGCCATCCTTCAGTTGGGCCACCTTTTCACAGAGTTCGTTGAACTCTGCGGGTGCCTTCCAACCCCAGCGCTTCTGGATACCCCGGCCAGGGCCAAATTCCGATACCATCGTTGTGAGGCCGTCCGTCAGCCACTGGCCGTTCGACCAGTTGCGGATCAGAATGTCCGAGTCCTTGGGTGTCGTCCCCGGTGCGAAGATCTTCGGCACGACGTTGATGCCGGCGGCTTTCCACATCTCGATCATCATCATCAGAGCAGGGACGGCGTTGGCGTAGTAGTTACCCATCGTATGATAGGTGAGCGGGGTGCCGTCGTAGCCGCTTTCCTTGACGAGACGCTTGGCCTCTTCGAGGTTAAACTCCATCGGCTTTCGCTTCGGATCATAGCTCGCACCGTAGTGTGGGAAATTGAAGCCGTTCGGTATGGAAGCCTTGTTCTTCCACAAGGCCTCGACCATCAGCGGGCGATTGACAGCAAGCGCCAGAGCACGACGCAATGCCTTGTTCTGGAAGATTGGCTGGTTCATGTTGAACGTAAACATGTGGACGTTCTCGATCAACGTGCCACGCGTTTCGAGGTCAGAGTAGCCGTCAACCAACGCCATATCGTCCGGCGTCAACGTGGTGATGATGTCATACTCACCACTGATCAGACCGGCCACGCGCGTTGCCGGCTCAGCTACGACCTGGTAAGTGATCGTCGAGGCCGTAGGCTTGTCGCCCCAGTAACCATCATTCGCTTCCAACGTCACATGATCGTTCGCGACGAGCTCCTTGAACTTATATGGGCCTGTACCGATCGGCTTGTTACCGAAGGCAACCGCACCGAGGCTCTTGTAATATTCCTTCGGAACAATAGGTCCGAGCCAGGAACCGAGATATTTCTCGATGAGGTAGGACGGCGTTTTGGTGCGCAGGACAACGGTGTACTTGTCCTCGACGACGGGCTCATCCCAGTTGGGCGAAAAGTTTCGTCCATTGGGAACCGTCTTGATCGCTTCGTCGCCCCACAGCCGCTCCGAGGAGAAGGTGAACGCGACATCTTCCGCCGTCATCTCGGCGCCGTTGTGGAATTTGACGCCTTGCCGAAGCTTGAATCGAATAGACTTGTCGTCAATACGTTCGAAGCTTTCTGCAAGCGCCGGCACAAGCTTGATACTGTTGCCTTTGGCGCCATCCGCAAAATAGTCGCGCCGGATCAAGGTATCAAAAATCTGGTTGATGATACGCGGACCGGTGTTGCTGATGCCGTTGATCGGCTCCAACGACGGCGGCAATCCATTGACACCGATGCGCAATGCCCGCCGCTCAGCGGCGAAGGCAAAATTTGCACCTGCGGTTGACGCGAGGGCTATCGCTCCTGCGCCGATCATCAGGCTTCTGCGGCTAGTTTTAAGCATATGGATGTCCTCTCCCTGCTCTTTCTAAAGAGTGTGATGCTTTTGCGCGGACTTCGAACCTCAGTTCGCGATGACGAACTTCTTCCGCAGCTTTTCCGGTACTGTCTCGATGATGCTTCGGGCGCCGGCATCGGTGACGATGACTCCAACGTCCTCTATCCTGGCGGTCACCGAGAGGCTCGATTTCGTGAACTTTGAATGATCCGCAACAACGATGACGCGGCTTGCGACCTCGATCATCGCCTTCTGGATGCTCGCGTTCAATGGCGACGCCGTGCAGATCAATCCCCGATCCAGATCGATCGAGCTAGCATTGAGGATTAGCTTGTCGACATTGAACTGTCGGATGAACTGCTCGGCGAGCGGACCTCTGAAGGAGCGGTTGGTTTCGGTATATTCCCCACCCACTGAATAGATGTTTTGCGTTTCGCCTCGGATCAGTTCGGCAATAATGTCTGCGCCGTTCGAGATCAGCGTCAGGCCAGCACGCCCTGAAATTTGCTTTGCGACTTCCAAGGCAGTGGTGCCGGCATCAAGCAAAACAGCGTCGCCGTCCTTTATCATCGCCGCCGCCGCCGCAGCGATCACCGCTTTCTCGGCCTGGTGCGAAACGGCTCGAGCCGCGTTAGGCTTATCTTGAGCAACCTGGGAGACGCTGACTGCTCCGCCGTGTGTCCGGCGCAGAAGACCGGCCTCATGAAGTTCACTCAGATCCCTCCGGACGGTCGCCACTGATATCTGAAAGTGGTTGGTTAGCTTGCCGATGGACAGAAACTGCTCACCTCGCAACAGCTCGACGATTTTAGCTTGGCGGTCCTGCGTCGAGTTGAACACAACACTTCCCTTTCATCCAAGAATGATCTATATCGCTCACTTTATGAGCGTTATCGTTCTTCGTCAAATGAAAGTTTGATGACAGTTTGTTGCGGCGCAACAACGTATTAAAGCGTCCAGATCTCGTTGCTGAGCATCAATGTGATCGCGTGTGCCCAGCAAAGGATTGGCCAAGTGAGCGAAACCGCTCATTGCTAACTTAGGCTAGACGGGAAAGTGCGCCTGTTTTGCCTATGAACTTCGGGGAGTTTCTATGCCACGTGCACGATCGATTGAAGCTGACCCGTCTCGAACTTCTGGAACTCCGGGAGATGCTTCCTGCCTGCGAGGCGGCGCAGGCAGGATACCGGTGGGCAGCTTTCCTCCCGGCTCGCCCACCGGTTCATTGCGTGTCCTATCACGAGTTCATTTCGACGAAATTTCGAACCAAACCGGCTTGGGCTGAGGAGGGCGACGTTGGAGTCGACAACCGTGATAATTAACCTGTTCGGAGCAGTTGCTTTGCTACTGTTCGGCCTTTCACAGGTGAAGGAAGGAGCTTCCCGGGCTCTTGGCTCGAAGCTTCGCACGGGTCTCGCCACCGGAACGAGGAGCAGCACCCGATCGTTTTTTTCAGGCTTTGTCGCGACCGTGGCGCTGCAGAGTTCCACCGCCACAGCGATGATGGTCTCTTCGTTTGTTGAGCGGGAACTGATCAAAGCCCGCATGGCGCAGGTGGTGCTGCTGGGAGCCAATGTCGGCACCGCGGTAACAGCCTGGATCGTCGCAACAGGGATCGAATGGGTCTCGCCTGTCCTGCTTTCTGTGGGAATCATTCTTTATCGAGGCGGGACGACGTCGCGTCAGGGCGCTGGAACCGCTCTGATCGGTATTGCGCTGATGTTGCTTTCGCTCCATCTTCTCAGTGCAGCAACCGAGCCGTTGCGTCATTCGCCAGCACTTTCAGCGTTCATCGGACTCCTCCACAACGCATGGCCGGTCGCGATGATCCTCTCGGCGGCGATTGCACTTGCATCGTCCTCAAGCCTCGCTGCGGTCGTTCTCATCCTGTCGATGGCGTCCACCGGCATTCTATCTGGCGGCCTTGTCGTTGCACTGGTTCTCGGGGCTAATCTAGGTGGCGCGCTCCCGCCGGTGATTGCCGCCTTGTCGGGATCGGCAGCCGCCCGGCGTGTGACGCTTGGCAACTTGCTCGTTCGCGCGATCGGCTGCGTCGTCGCCCTTCCCGGAGCCGGAATTCTCGCTGACTGGCTATCCATGCTACCCCTGCCCCAATCCAAGCTTCCTGTCGACGCGCACCTGGCGTTCAACATGGCGCTCGCGCTGCTCGCGTGGCCCTTCTCGCGGCTTATTGCCCGCTGGATGACCATTCTGATCCCTGATCAGGCCCAGACGGAGAACGGCCCAAAATTTCTCGACGTCGATGAGCTCTCGACACCGATCGTGGCCCTCACCAGTGCTACACGCGAGGTGCTTGGTGTCGGAGATCTGATCGAAAGAATGCTTTTGAAAGTCTCCGATGCTTTTGAGCAGAACAACGCATCGAGGCTAAAGGACATTTCTCAGATCGAACGTCAGGTCGACCGGCTGCAACAGGAGGTCAAGGTCTACCTGTCCAAACTTGGCCAGACCGGATTGTCAGAAGAGGAGGGACGCCGCTCGATTGTCATCATCGACTACGCCATAAACCTCGAACACATCGGCGACATCATAGAAAAAGGCCTCCTGCAGGCGGTTACCAAGAAGATCGGACACGGTCTCAAGTTCTCCGACGACGGATTTGCCGAGCTTCAGCAGCTCTTCCAGCTGACCATCGACAATCTCAGGATCGCGCAGACGATTCTGGTCACCCGCGACGTCAACCTCGCCCGCCAACTCATGGAGCGCAAGATCGAGGTGCGTCAGATGGAAAAAAGATCCTCCGAGCGCCACCTTGAACGTTTGCGCCACGGGCGCGCCGACAGCCTGCAAACCAGCTCGCTTCATCTCGACATCCTGCGCGATCTCAAGCGCATCAACGCCCACATCGTATCCGTCGCTCATCCGATCATGGACGAACAGGGCCTGCTCGGTGAAAGCCGTCTTATTGCCCGCAGTTCAACAAACTGACCTACGAAAAAAGAAACAATGCGCCTCTTACCGAGGGCAAACTATCGGAAGTTCAAATGAAGAACAAAGTACAGCTGATCACCTATGTCGATCGGTTAAGTGGCGGCGGTTTTCCCGACCTGAAGGCTTTGATAGAGGGCAAGTTTGCCGGATTGTTTGGCGGTGTTCATGCGCTGCCCTTTTTCACCCCGATAGACGGCGCCGATGCCGGTTTCGATCCCACGGATCATACGACGGTCGATCCGCGACTGGGAAGCTGGCAGGACGTGCAAGACTTGTCCCTCTCGGTGGAGATCATGGCCGATCTCATCGTGAACCACGTTTCGGCGCAATCGAGCTTATTCCAAGACTTTTTGGCGAAAGGGAAGGGCTCAGAGTTCGCGGATGTTGTCATGACCTTTGAAAAGGTCTTTCCACATGGGGCAACTGAGCAGGATCTCCTCAATATTTATCGCCCTCGCCCTGGCCTGCCGTTCTCGAAAGTGACGCTCGCGGACGGCAGCCAAAGAATGATCTGGACGACATTTACTTCGCAGCAAATCGACATCGACGTTCACAGCATCCACGGAGCCGCATATCTGGAAACAATTCTCGACCGCTTTGCCGAGGCAAAAGTGACTGCGATCCGTCTCGATGCTGCCGGCTATGCGATCAAGAAGGCTGGCAGCAGTTGCTTCATGATCGACGAAACCTACGCCTTCCTGTCGGAACTCGCCGGCAAGGCGCGGCAACGTGGGATGGAGGTGTTGGTCGAAATCCACAGTTACCACCGCGACCAGATCGAAATTGCCAAGAAGGTCGATCGTGTCTACGATTTCGCCCTGCCGCCACTCGTGTTGCATTCGCTGTTCACCGGCAAGGCAGCACCGCTGGCAAACTGGCTGCAGATCAGCCCTCGAAACGCAATCACGGTCCTCGACACTCATGACGGGATCGGGGTTATCGACGTCGGTGCACATAGCGACGGTCGTCCCGGCCTTCTGGAGCCGAAAGCCATCGATTACCTGGTCGAGGAAATTCACAGGCGCTCAAACGGACAAAGCCGACTTGCTACAGGTGCCGCGGCATCAAATCTCGACCTCTACCAGGTCAACTGCACCTATTATGATGCGCTCGGTCGCAACGATAACGACTACCTGATCGCCCGAGCAATCCAGTTTTTTGCACCAGGTATCCCGCAAGTCTACTATGTCGGCTTGCTGGGAGGCATCAATGATATGGACCTGCTGGCGACAACCGGGGTTGGGCGGGACATCAACCGGCACTTCTTTGACGAACAAGAGATCGATTTCGCTCTCGAAACTCCACTCTTCGAACGGTTGGCGGTTCTTATACGCTTCCGCAACACGCATCCCGCCTTCAACGGCTCATTCAAAGTCGCGACCGACAACTCCGGCAGCCTCGTCTTGACGTGGAGCCACGACACTGATTTCGCCGAATTACGAGTATCTTTCACCGAGCGAAGAGCACACATCACGGCGTCGGGGATAGAAGAGCTGGGAGTTTTCGAATGATGCGATCGAGTTGGCGCGGCTTCAACCATACAGCGGCTGAGGCATGTTCAACGGGAGACAACTCGTGAGCAAAATCGTCACCATCGGCTCGGATAACTTCACCCTCAACCTGCGCCTGCCCGAACTCGGCATGCCTGAAATCCTGTCCTTCGGGAAAGCGTCGGTTAAGCAGGACGACCTATTCGACATCGAGCGCTCCAGCCGCGTTAACGGCATGGATGTGGCCGTGCCGTCATCCGTCCTGCTACCGACAGGCGGCATGGGCTTTTTTGGCTGGCCCGCGATTACCGGACACCGGCAGCGACGCGATTTCACGCTTCAGTTCGGCGGATGGAAGGTCGAGCAGGAGCATCGAACCACGGTTCTGAAGGCCAGCGACATCGTTGCGAAGATTGACATCGCGATCCGCATCACCGCCCATGAATCAGGCCTCGTCTCCATGGGCACCGTTCTCACCAATCGTGGCGAAACGGATTACCAGCTAGACCGCTGCATGGCCGCAAGCTTTGCGGCACCGTCGGGCGACGTGGAATTGACGAGCTTCACCGGCATGTGGGGCCGTGAATTCCAGACCCGCAAGGAAAAGCTCGGCAACGGCATCTGGTCTCAGGAAAGCCGTCGTGGGCGCACCTCGCATGATCGTTTTCCGGTACTGTTCGTTGAAGGGTCCGGCCATCGCTTCGGCGTCACTCTCGGCTGGAGCGGCAATCATCAAATGGTCATCGACCGCACCGATTACGGCCAGCGGCTGATCCATCTGGGCGAGTTGTTCGAACCGGGCGAGATCATTCTTGGCGCCGGTGAAAGCTATGAGAGCCCGCTGGCCTATGCCGGGGCAGAAACTCAGGCCTTCCACAGCTTCGTTCGCGAAGAACTGCTGAACTGGCCGAACGGCGAGATGACGCCGCGCCCGGTGACGCTGAACACCTGGGAAGGCAACTACTTCGATCACCGGATGGATTCGCTGAAAGCGCAGGCCACCGCAGCGGCGGAACTCGGAATCGAGCGTTTCGTTCTGGACGATGGCTGGTTCGGCAAGCGCGATGACGACACCACGAGCCTTGGCGACTGGGATATCGATGCGCGCAAATATCCCGATGGTCTGAAGCCTCTGGTCGATCACGTCACCTCGCTCGGCATGCAGTTCGGCATCTGGTTCGAGCCGGAGATGATCAACCCGGTTTCGGAGCTCTACAAGGCGCATCCAGACTGGGCCTTGCAGGTGGAAGGCCGCCCGCTGCTTCAGTCGCGCACCCAGCTCGTGCTCGACCTGACGCGCAAGGAAGTATCCGACTATCTGTTCGGAAAGATCGATGCGGTTCTGGCGAACCACGCCGTTTCCTACATCAAATGGGATATGAACCGCGACCTGACCCATGCGGGTGGGCGCGACGGTCGGGCCAAGACCTCGGCCCAGACACGGGCGGTCTACGCCCTGATGGATCGCGTTCGCGCTGCGCATCCGAGTGTGGAAATCGAAAGCTGCGCATCGGGCGGCGGTCGCATCGATTACGGCGCGCTGAAGCGCACCAATCGTGTCTGGACTTCGGATTGCACCGATGCGCTTGAACGACTGGAAATCCAGCGCGGGGCTTCCAGCTTCATTCCGCCGGAAATTCTGGGAAGCCATATCTCCGCCTCCCCCAACCACCAGACGGGCCGCCGTCACACGCTCGCCTTCCGCGCGCTGATTGCGCTCGCCTATCATCTTGGCGTCGAGCTCAATCCGTTGGAACTGGCGGATGAAGAGCGTGATGAACTCAAGATCTACATCAAGACCTACAAACGCCTGAGGCCCCTGCTGCACCAGGCTGGCGCCAATTTCCAGATCGAGCCGGTCGATGGTCGCTATGTCTGGGGCGCGGCGAGCGCTGAAAAGATCGTCGTGATCGTCGCTCAGGGGCCGCAGATGGTGAGCGAGCAGCCCGAGCCGCTCAAGCTGCCGGAGAGCATCACCAAGCTTGGCGGTCGCTGGAAGATTACCAAAACGCTTCCGGCCACGCCGGAATTCATTCGCATATCAGAAGGGCAGAAGAGACTGCTTGCCGGCGACATCAGCTTCGAGCTTTCGAGCGTCAGCCTTTCCGGCCTGCCGCTGCCGATGCTGAGACCGGAAAGCGCTCTTCTGCTGGAATTGAACCTCACACCCGAAAGCCGACACCATGAGTAAGGAAGGCCATCTTCACCACCCGAATATGATGCTTTTCAACTGCTCGCCGACTGCGCGCTGTCGGACGAAGCGTGACGACAAGGATACTGACAACGATTAGACGGAGATGGAAAATGCAGCACTGGCTGGACAAGCTGACGGATCTTGCCGCGATCGAAGGCGATGAATGCATCCTGAAGACCGGGTTGGCGGACATCGCCGAGCATTTCGGCTTCACAGGTTATGCCTACCTCCATATCCAGCACAGGCACATCACTGCCGTGACCAACTATCATCGCGAGTGGCAATCCACCTATTTCGACAAGAAGTTCGAGGCTCTCGATCCGGTCGTCAAACGCGCACGATCCAGGAAGCACATCTTCACCTGGTCGGGCGAGCAGGAGCAGCCGACGCTGTCGAAAGACGAGCGTTCCTTCTATGCCCACGCGGCCGATTTCGGCATCCGCTCCGGTATCACCATCCCCATCAAGACCGCTAACGGCTCGATGTCGATGTTCACGCTAGCATCGGACAAGCCGGTGATCGATCTCGATCGGGAGATCGATGGCGTTGCAGCGGCGGCGACCATCGGGCAGATCCATGCCCGCATCTCATTCCTTCGCACCACATCCACGGCAGAAGATGCCGCATGGCTTGATCCGAAGGAGGCGACCTATCTGAGATGGATTGCCGTCGGCAAAACGATGGAGGAGATCGCTGACGTCGAAGGGGTCAAGTACAACAGCGTCCGGGTCAAGCTTCGCGAAGCCACGAAGCGCTTCGACGTGCGCTCCAAGGCGCATCTCACCGCGCTCGCCATCCGACGGAAACTCATTTGAACAAGGTGTACCGCTAGCGTCGCGAAGCTTCCAACGGGGAGATGGTAATGTCAGATGGGCCGTGCACGTTCTATAGTTACTTACCCGCAACCGACGTCGGCGCGCCAGACTGGCCCCACGACGGAAACCAAAACCCCTTTTACGAAAATGTTGACGCCGTCCGTCGGGCAGTTCGCCAGTTGAAGAGGGAGGTGGCTAAGGACCCTGAACACAGTTGGAAACCAATTCATCTCGTTAAAATCGAAATCAGCGCGGTTTCTAGGCACAGTGTGCTTGTTTTGCTGAACGAAGGCATCTCAAGCCTCGTCAAGAATTACGAAATCCTCGAGAGGATCGACGACAACGGCTAAACCGGTACCCGAACCGCGAAGGACGTCGTGCCAACGCCCTTTGATAGCCTGAGCGGTCTTTCATCACAGAAGGTGAGGTGAGATGAAGACAGCCAAAATTAAAATTAAATGTCGATTAATCGTATAGTGCGAATATTAACATAGCGACATGGACGGAATGTCATGTCTCTACCTTGGGGACCAGCTGATGAATATTCTCGATCGTGGTGCCAATGCCGCCGCAATACTCACGGCACTTTCCAAATCGCAAGCCATGATCGAGTTCGATCTGTCCGGCAAGATCCTGAACGCCAACGAAAATTTCTGTCGAACGCTCGGGTATCAGCTCGTCGAGATCGTCGGCAAACACCACAGTTTATTCGTCGAAGCTGCCTATGCGCAGTCGCCGGACTACAAGGCGTTCTGGTCAAAGCTCGCGGCAGGTAAGTTCGATCAGCAACAATACAAGCGCATCGGCAAAGGCGGCAAGGAAGTCTGGATCGAAGCGTCGTATAATCCTGTGTTCCGCCGCGGCAAACCGGTTAAGGTCATCAAGATCGCGACGGATATTACTGCTCAAAAGCTGATGTCGGCAGAGGAGGCGGGAAAGATGGACGCGCTTTCAAGGGCGCAGGCAATCATCGAGTTCACGCCAAGCGGTGACGTCATCTCGGCCAATCAGAATTTTCTTTCTGCTCTTGGCTATTCACTGACGGAGATCCAGGGCAGACATCATTCGATGTTCTGCGAGCCATCCTACGTGACGTCCGAAGCATACCAAGATTTCTGGAAGAGGCTTGCAGAGGGTGAGCTTGTTTCCGACGAATTCATGCGGATCGGCAAGGGCGGTCGCAAGGTCTTTATTCAGGCATCATATAATCCGATCTTCGACATGAACGGACAAGTCTTCAAGGTGGTCAAATTCGCGACCGACGTCACCGGGCGTGTCGAGAATGTCGAGAAGCTAGCCTCCTGTCTGACCAGCTTTGCGGACGGCGACCTATCCCAAAAGATCGAAAGGCCGTTCATCCCGTCGCTTGAGAGGCTGCGGGTCGACTTCAACGCTGCGTCCGCCAAGCTGAAGAAAGCGATGGCAACGGTCTCCGACAACGCTCGCGCTATATCAGCGGGCTCAAGCGAGATCCGCACCGCCGCGGACGATCTTGCGAAGCGGACGGAGCAACAGGCCGCCTCCGTGGAGGAGACGGCCGCAGCCCTTGAGGAGATCACTACCACCGTGAAGGATTCCAGCCGCCGTGCGGAGGAGGCTGGACGGATGGTTGCCCGCGCACGCGAGCATGCGGAGCACTCGGGCAAAATCGTTCAAAACGCCATCGGCGCCATGGACCAGATCGAAGGGTCCTCGCGCGAGATCTCAAACATCATCGGGATGATCGATGAGATTGCCTTCCAAACGAATCTTCTCGCCCTCAACGCAGGTGTCGAAGCGGCTCGCGCCGGGGAGGCAGGAAAGGGGTTCGCCGTCGTCGCCCAGGAAGTACGCGAGCTTGCGCAACGCTCAGCGAAAGCTGCCAAGGAGATCAAGACGCTCATCACCGCGTCGGGCGGTCAGGTTCAGAATGGTGTGGCGCTCGTGACGCAAGCCGGTTCCGCCCTGCAGGAGATTGCAGCGCAGGTTCACGACATCAACAGTAACGTAATTGCCATCGTTGAAGCTGCCCGGGAGCAGTCTACGGCCCTTGGGGAAATCAATCAGGCGGTTAACACTGTCGATCAGGGCACCCAACAAAATGCGGCCATGGTTGAGGAACAGACAGCGGCCAGCCATAGTCTTGCCCGCGAGGCAGCAGCATTGTTCGAACTGCTTGAGCAATTCCGGTTCGACGACGGAAAGCACCAGTCAAAGCTTGGAAACCCTGTCCAGGATCTTCGCGCACCTCTCAAAGCGGCTCGGATAGGCGCCGGCCCGATGAGAGCTACTGGCGGCGCTACAGCACTTGCGAGGCCGAATGCTGACTGGGAGGAGTTCTGATTAAGGTCGCATCCCGTTGATTAATCGGGTAATCTATGGCCGGCACCCCTGACCGCTCTCAGTTAACGACGACCTTTGGTATGAAGCCAAGAATACTGATCAGCGTGTTCACGGCGCTCATCTGCGCATGCATCTCGATGCTCGCTTCGATGTATCGGACATGCTGTGGGCCGCCGGCTTCTTTTCCGGTCTTATAAGTCTCGGGGAGAGCCTGAAATAGCTCGTCGGCTTTCTCCACCAGTTGCCGGTGCGTCCTGATAGCATCGATCGTGATTGCTTCCAGGTCCGCCGGAGGTAATCCGCGCGTCAGCCCGATCAATGGGCGGAGCTCGACCTTATTCGTCACGATTGCATCTTCCAGTTCCATTCCTGACCTAACCCTGGTTGGTCCGCGGTGCGCCTCCGCTGACGTTGAACCCTGTGAACCCTTGCCGGGGGTTAGAATCCGAGATGAATCGGCCCTGCGACCTTTAGCCGGAGCCTGGACATACGCCGCAGGCCCCCGGACACAAGGTCAGAGGGTTCCTGGCGCCATTCCGGTCAGCGCCAACCGTTCATCTGCGGATTCTAAGCCGCAACGCAGCGCGTACTGCGTCAAGCTCACTTATAAGAGTCATTCCAGGGAGAAGCCAGTCTCGATGAAGATCGCGTACGTGCAATTTTTCACGAAGACGCGGCCGGCGATGATTTCACGCTTCTGTCGGCTTGATTTTGAGCTGAATCTTCGCTTTGACGTTGCTGGCGGCGCTGCTTGCGTCGTTCCTGGACGAGGAGGAAGGATTGCCGGGCGTTGAGCCGATCTCCTTCACTGACGGGCTCACAGGCTTTGCCATCGATATCATGGCGCAGGGCATCGGGCTGCGCGGTCGCATAGAGATATGCCGCACTATGCGTGTAACAGCGTAGCGCTTTACGGAGATCCGGCAGTGCCGCATCCGGCCTCAATCTTTTTTCGATGCCGATGTTGATCCCGATCCGGAACGGAAGCACGGTTTCCCCTTCAGCCGAAGGAAGAACCGCGATTGGCTCGTTCAGCAAGGCGTTCACCGCCTTGGCCGCTTCAAGCGAGTACCGGTCGACCTTAATCGTACCGCGGGAGGCTTTCCATGGGCTGAGGGGCTTTGTGGTCGTATCGTTCATTCATCCTGCCTGAAACGGGGAGCACTCACTGAAATTGGCCGGGTTATCGAAGAATGCTTCGCATTTCGCCTTGTTGAGCCGAACTTCCGAGTTGCCGAAATAGAAATATTTGAAGCTCTTGATGAAATGCTTGTAGCCGAGCTTGTCATAGTCCCGGGTCTGGCGGACATATGCAAAATCGAGCGTGGGGGAGCGGGAAGTCCTGCTCGAGCCGACATGCGGTGCTCGATCAGCCTCGACAATGTCGAAATGAGCGAACTTGCCGTCGGGTGTCAGAAAATACTCGATGCGCCAATTCCCGGGATCCGGTTTGGGGATCTTGATGCGGCGGGCTCTCCGGAGAATGTCGGCCGCCTGCTTCGCAAGGCCGCCCCTGAAAAAGTCATCCTGCTCCATCGCCCAGAAAAAATAGTCCGGATCCGTCAGCAACAGCTGCGGCAGCGTTTTACCCTTATATTTGCCGATTGGCATCTCTGACCACATGATCCCCTCCGCGTGCGCTGTGGGCAAGATATGGTGGGACTTCGGATTCCCTTCAATGATCCTTCCGAGCTCAATCCCGCAGGCAGCGGCAAGCCTGCGGGGCGTCTGGGCGGCGCGATACCGGTTTCATCGCACTCTGGGCAGGGCCTATCGGGCGCCAGCGCCTATCCCCGACAGGTCGATCCTGATTCCAGCCTTGTTCGGATCCGACGAGACCGCTTCGGATGAGGGATCTTCCTCTCCTGCATTTTCTCGAGAGCCGCTTTTTGTTTCGGCTTCGCCGGTTTGGGCTGAAGCGGGTTGGGAAATTTTTGCCTCGCCAGGATCTTCGGCCCGAAACACCGCCGTACCCTCAAAATAGCCCGTCTGCCAGGCGATGATCGCATCGTCCATGACTTGCGGAAGCACGTCAGCAGCAGTCGGATTGCCATACCATTTGATGACGATGCGCCAGACCTTGGCGAAGAGCACCGTGCCCATACGGATGTTTTCACAAGCATCAACTAGATCGGGCTTCAGCTGCCCGGCCTCGACGATTCCAAGGCCTGCTGGATACTGGGTGATGCCGACGCGCACGGTATTGCGGCCGAGATTGTTGCGGATCAGCGCCAGCGCCTCCTCCGGCGTCGTGGGCTTCGGCACGAGCACCACGCGGTTTCCGGACCGGACGGTGATCGCCAGAGGATCCTGCGATCCGGCGCGTGCGATGAACTGCTCGACGATCGCGGGCTTAAGGGTGGGACCGGCGCATTGCTGGATAAGGGCGGCATCGACCATCCCGGATTCTCCTGTTTAATAGTTGAAGGCCATGACGACGGGTACGCCGAACAGCTTTGCCCAGGCAGTCACACTGGCTCTTTGAATGGCGACGATTGACGTGCCATCGGTCCACCAGCCATTGCCGGTGGCAACGATGATATCGGGCGATTGCAGCATCGACTGCAGGACGGGCCAGAGGATGAGTTGCTCGTAGCAAATGATTGGCGCGATCCGCTTTTGCCCGACCTCAACGACGGGATTTCCGAAGAAGTCGGCCCGCGCGCCGCCGCCCTCCCCCATCCATCTCAACCATGGCTGCCACATCGAAACCGGAACCGGCATGCGCTCGCGATAGAGGATTTTGGCCTCGTCTGCCGAGAGCGCCACCAGGACGTTGTCGTAGCCCTCCGCCTGAATCACGGCCGCACCGGCGACCACGATCACGTCCGATCCACGCAACTCTTCCCGCCACAAGCGTTCAACCGTTGGCGTCCAGAAGCCGAGCGCGCTTTCGGGCAGCACGACGACATGTGTGTTCGGATGCGACGCAATCGTCTGGCGCACCGTTGCGATCAGGTCACGCTGATGCGCGAGCGACCCGTCCCGGCCGAGGTTTTGTCCCAGCTCAAGGTCGACGCCCGTCCACCCTTCCGATAGATTCGTTTGCGTCCATGTTGCGGCGGACCAGAGCCAGAGCGCTCCGAGCGTGATGGCAGCGGCCGGCCAGAACCTTGTCGTCATGGCAAGCAGGCCGGCCGTCGTTGCGAATAATCCCCACCATCCCCAACCGGGAAACAGCGCACCGGCCGCCGTCAGCGGATGCGCCCAGCCGATGATGCCGAAAGGCGGCACTCCCGTCAGCACCATTGCCAGCAGATAGCGCAAGGCCATCGCCGCATCCGCTCCCCTCCTTCCGTTAGCATCCTTTGCTTGATGAGCAGTCCACAACACCGCATGCACCCCGACAAACGACATCGAAGCCGCGACCCAAAGCAGAAGACCGGGCCAGAAGTCGGTGGCATAGAAATTGGCGACGCCTTGTGGCAGACCACGCGAGGCGGCGAGGAAATATCCAGCCGCGACGAGCGCTGCGATCATACGCGACGGCGACATCGCCCAGAGCGCGGGAAAGACCGTAGCGACGGGCAAAAGAAACATCTCACCGCTCCAGCCGATCCAGCTGCAGGCGATCGGAGCGACCAACAGCATGATCGGCTTTAGAACACTGGCTATGCGGTGATCCCCGCGATTACGGATCGAAGGTGAGGATCGGCCGCGCCAGACCGAGAAGCCCGGAATCCGGAACCGCGCCAAAATATCGGCTATCATAGGAACTCGCAAAGGAAGAGTGGAGAAACAGATTGTGTGGCGGCACCACGCCGCCCGGATCGGGCAAGAGCGCCCTGCCCTCACCGTCCGTTTCCCGAACGGTGGAAGCAGGCAAAGCTCGGCCATCGATAACAACCTGTTCGGTGATCTCGACATGCTGGCCGGGCAGCGCCGCAACGGTCTTGATCAGCGGCGCGAACCCGCCCGCGCATAGCCCGCGACGCAGATATCCGCGCCCGCCCGCCTTCTCGAATGCAGCAGTCACTGGCGGGCAGACGAAGACCAGATCGCCAACCTCGACCGGACGCAGAAGCGCCTCGATGCGCCAGAGCCCGAGCGGCTCGCTCGGTGTCAGGTTCAGGCGATAACCGCCCATATATGCGGTCGCCGCCAACCCTGACATGACGACGCCGGCGCTCGTCAGAAACCACAGAACCCTCCCTCGTCTCATTGCTTCAGCACCGGCGTCTGGCGCTGCGTAAGACGCTGTTCTTCCGCGAGCTTCAGCGATTGCACGGTGCGTTCGTGGGCGGCGAGCTGCTGGGCAGTGCGCATGACCGGCCAGGCCCGTTTCAACTGCTCCTTCTGCTCGTGCTTCATGCCCTCGGACAGTTTTTCATAGAGCTTGCCGGACGGCTCACGCGCTGCATTCGGCAGCAGCGTCCGCTCCCCGAAGCGTTCGGTGACAGCCTGGTTGAACCCGTCGATCTCGACCTTCGTTTCACGGTTGCTCAGCGCATAGGCCATCGCCGCGGGCAAATCGTTGCGGTCGATCGCATCCCGCACCCGCTCCAGCACCACACGTGCTGCCGGCGACAGCGCCGGAATGTCGATGGAGACCCGCTGACGCAATGCCTGCTCGTCCGTCTGCAGCCTCTGCTCGACCGTTTCGCGCATGCGCAGATATTGCTCGAGATCGCGCTTCAGCGCCGGAGCATTGACCTCGGCAATGCGGCGCGCTTCCCGATCGGCCTTGCTGGCAAGGATACCGGTCTTGCCGTTCAACGGTCCGATGGATGCCGGCTCTGCCTCAAGCTTCTGCAGGACCTGATTCGCCGCTTGCTTGTCCGCGAGAACCACATCAAAATTCATCGACCGGAAGGCAGTCTCGGGGTCGGCGAAGACATAGCGGAAGCGCGTCGACACTTCCTCCCATTGGCGCCTCAGGGCGGGATCGGCGCCGAGCTGGTCACCAACGGTATCGGCAGCAGAGTCGGAGAATGTCTTGATGCCTGCGACCATCGGTTCGGCCTCCTTCATCGTCTGGGTTTTGGGGGATTGGGCAAGGCCGAAGCGTTCGGTGAAAACGGCAAGGCGCTGGCCGAGATCGGTCAGTTTGGCCTTCTGGCGTAGCGTCCAGTCGAGCCGGTCGCGCAGAAGTGTGCGCGCCACCTGGACAATATGCAGGCCGCGGTTTTCAGCGAAGCGCAGCGCCTCGCGATAAAGCTTGCCACGGTCGTAGTCGAGCGTCGTCTCCTTGGCGTTCCTTCGGGAAAGAACCTTGGAAAGCCCACCATTGAAGGCGAAGGACCGGGTCCCGTAGTAGAGATGCAGATCCTCGCGGTGGCGGGTCATCGCCACGTAGGTGAGATGTCGGTCGAGCGAGAGCGACGCCAGCACTTTCACTCGGTCGACAGTGGTGCCCTGAGACTTGTGAATCGTCGTCGCATAGCCGTGATCGAGATTGCTGAAGAATCGCTGTTCGACGACAATCTGCCGGCGATGCTCGCCCTCGCCGACGACAGCAACGATGCGGTTCGGCACGGCCTCGACGACATGGCCGATCATGCCGTTCTTGACGCCGAGCGAACCCTCGTTCTTCAGGAAGACGATCTGATCTCCCACGTCGAACTGGCGGATGCCGTCAGCCGTTTTGAACAAATGACCCTCACCGACAATGCCGCGTTCGACCAACTTTTTGCGCGCCATGACGTTCAACATGCGAACGTCGCGACGCAGATGCGCGAGGATCAGCGTGGTCTTCGTCGGATCGTAGCTGTGGTTCCAATCCCTGATCAGGCTCGTCACGGCCTCATCCTTCAGCCGTTCGCCAGTGATCTTCGCGTTCGCGCCGTAGGCATTCAGCGCCTTCTCCACATTGCCGCGCGCCAGATCGAGCGACGCCTTGCGCATCCAGTCCTCGCGCTGGCGATAGATCGTCTCGAGTTCGGCGTAACCGATACGGTCGACGATGGCGCGGAAGGCGGCGCCCGCCTCGATCGGCTGAAGCTGTTCGGGATCGCCGACCAAAACGATCTTGGCGCCTGCCCGAACCACCGCGTCGATGAACCCCGCCATCTGCTTCGACGCCACCATGCCGGCTTCGTCCATGACGAAAACAGTTTTGCTGTCGAGCACGTCACGACCACGATCCCACCGCAGTTCCCAGGAAGCCAGCGTCCGGGAAACAATGCCTGCTTCCTTCTCCAGACCCTCGGCCGCCTTGCCTGCCAACGCACCGCCGACAACGCGATATCCGGCAAGTTCCCAGGCTTCGCGTGCCGCCTTCATCATCGTCGTCTTGCCAGCACCGGCGCGCCCGACGACGGCGGCGATCCGGGCCGGACCGGCGATCCGCTCGATCGCCACTTTCTGCTCATCCGACAGCCGCTGATGCCTTCGGAACGTTGCGTCGAGCGCCGCCTCCGAAACGCCGTGCCCCGCCCGGTTCGACAGCCACATCGCGTGGCGCGCCATCGTCGCTTCCAGCCGGATCATCGCCCGCGTGGAGTAGCGCGCTGGCACTTTCTCTCCGGTCGCAAAGTCGATCGTGTCGCGCTGCAAACGCAGAACGTCCGGGTTCAGGATGATTTTCAGCATCAACTGCTGGAAGACAGTGGGATCGTCGACATAGCGATGCAGGACTTTCGCAATGTCGCGTTCATCGAAAACGCTTTTTTCCCGCGTGATCAGCTCCAGCACGATGCCGGGATTGCGGAGAATACGGCGGGTGTTTTCCGAACGGCGTTGCTCGTTCAGCTCGATCCGCTCAAGCTCCGGGCGAACACCCTGTTGCTCCGCCTTGCGCTCGATGGCCTTGGCGCCCACACCGAGATGGATGGTGGGTTCAAGCTCGATCCCCTGCTTTTCGTAGGAGCGACCGTCGATCCTGAGATCGATGCCACCGAGCGCCAGGTGATGGTTCAGCCGCTCGAACCACCCGTCGCGAAGCACATTGAAGTCGTCTGTAGAGCCGGCCCAGAGTTCGTAGAGGATTTTGCCGGATTTGGTGCGGACCGGCTGACCATCGTCACCGATGATGGCAACCTTCTTCGACCCGAACCCGTCCTCGGTTAGCGGCCGCAATGTGGTCATCAGGTGAATGTGTGGGTTGCCGGGATTGTCATGGAAAACCCAGTCGGCCACCATGCCCTTCGCTAGGATGTGTTTCTCGACAAAATCCCGCACCAGCGCGATGTTCTGCTCGGGAGAAAGCTCCAGCGGCAGCGCAATCGTCAGGTCGCGCGCCAGCTGCGCATCGGTTCGCTTCTCGAAAGCCTCAACCCTGTTCCAGAAGGCTTCGACGGCGCTGGAAACAGAGCGATCTGCAATAAGGCTGCGTGCCCATTGCGGGGCATCGGCAGGGAGCACGAACTCCTCATGCAGCAGCCCCTGTTTGCGGGTGTAGTCGATGGTCCGGGCCTCGCGTTCGTATTCCATCCTGGCGCAGTGCCGGTAGGCCGCAGACAGCACCACGCTGCGGCCTGAGCCGCGGCTGACGATGCTGGCTGAGAAGTGGGCAATGGCCACGGCGGTAAAAGCTCCCGGTTCGAACCTCGTTCGTTCGGAGCGGCCAGGCCACAGTCAGCCTCTGAGCAACGCGTCGCATTGCGACGTATAATTGCGCCCTTGGAAGCCGCTCCTTCGGAACGGCCGGGATGATGCTCCAAAGCATCGGCGTTGCCGATGTGCAGATCTGCACATTCCATTTCATGACATCCGGAAGGATTCTGCGTCGCGAATACAACGCCAGAATCTCACGGAGACGCAAACGGAATGAAAAAACCGTCATCAAAGATCAGGGAAGAAATCGCCAGATTGCAGGATCAACTGAAACAGGCCGAGACACGCGAAGCCGAGCGCATCGGCCGCATCGCGCTGAAGGCCGGGCTTGGAGAAATCGAGATTGAAGAGGCCGAGCTTCAGGCAGCCCTGGAGGAGGTCGCCAAACGGTTTCGCGGAGGCAAAGGTGCTGCGGCCGGAAGGAAAAATGCTGGCGAGAGCCGGACCGGCAGTGATCCGTCCTCGACGCAGCAAGCTGGCGCGGATGCGGGCGGGACTGGCGAGGTTTGAGCGCATGTCGAAAGCGATGACATCAGAGGCGCGGAAAAAGGACACGCGCGAAAAGATCGAACTTGGTGGCCTGATCGTCAAAGCCGGGTTGCGTTACGAAAAGCGGGCGCTGCTGCTTGGCCTGCTGATCGACGCCAGCAGACGGATCAAGGGCGACGAAGGCGAGAAGTCGCGACTGACGGCCATCGGGGCGGAGGCTTTCGGCAATGACAGCGAATAGACTTCTCCTGCTGACGTTGCCGGCAGCGATCATGCTTGCCGCGATGGTCATGACATCCGGAATGGAACATCGGCTGGCGGCGTTCGGCACGAGCGTGCAGGCAAAGCTGTTGCTCGAAAGGGCTGGTCTCGCCCTGCCCTATGTCACGGCGGCCGCGATCGGCGTGATTGCCCTGTTCGCTGCCAACGGTTCGGGGAATATCAAGGCGGCCGGCTTGAGCGTGCTGGCCGGAAGCGGCGTGACCATAATAATCGCCATCGTGCGGGAGGCGATCCGCCTGACCGGCATCGCCGCGAACGTGCCAGCCGGGCAATCAGTGCTTGCCTATGTCGATCCCGCGACCGCGATCGGCGCGGGCATAGCTTTCATGGGCGGCGTGTTCGCTTTGCGTGTCGCGATCAGCGGTAATGCCGCCTTCGCGACCACAGCCCCGAAGCGGATCGGCGGTAAGCGTGCCGTTCACGGCGAGGCCGACTGGATGAAAATGCAGGAAGCAAGAAAGCTGTTTCCCGACGCCGGCGGCATCGTCATCGGCGAACTGTATCGCGTCGACAAGGAAAGCGTCGCCGCCATGCCGTTTCGAGCCGATGAGAAACAAAGCTGGGGTGTGGGCGGGAAATCGCCGCTGCTCTGCTTCGACGGCTCCTTCGGCTCGTCGCATGGCATCGTCTTTGCCGGCTCAGGCGGTTTTAAGACGACCTCGGTGACGATCCCGACCGCACTCAAATGGGGTGGTGGCCTCGTCGTGCTCGATCCGTCGAGCGAAGTCGCGCCGATGGTCAGTGAGCACAGGCGTCAAGCTGGCCGAAAAGTCATAGTGCTTGATCCGACGGCAAGCGGTGTCGGCTTCAACGCGCTCGACTGGATCGGCCGCCACGGCAATACCAAGGAAGAGGATATCGTCGCCGTCGCCACCTGGATCATGACCGACAATCCGCGCACGGCATCCGCCCGCGAAGACTTCTTCCGGGCATCGGCCATGCAGCTTCTGACGGCGCTGATCGCCGACGTCTGCCTCTCGGGGCATACGGAAGAAGAAGACCAGACCTTGCGTCAGGTCCGCGCCAACCTGTCGGAGCCGGAACCGAAACTGCGGGCGCGTCTGACCAAAATTTACGAGGGCTCGGAATCCGACTTCGTGAAAGAGAATGTTTCGGTCTTCGTCAACATGACGCCGGAGACGTTTTCCGGTGTCTATGCCAATGCCGTCAAGGAAACCCACTGGCTCTCCTATCCAAACTATGCCGGTCTCGTGTCGGGCGACAGTTTCTCGACCGAAGCTCTCGCCGACGGGGGCGTAGACATCTTTATCGCCCTCGACCTCAAAGTGCTCGAAGCCCATCCCGGTCTGGCGCGCGTCGTCATTGGCTCGCTGCTCAACGCCATCTATAACCGCAATGGCGACGTGAAGGATCGCACCCTCTTCCTGCTCGATGAGGTCGCCCGGCTCGGATACCTGCGCATCCTTGAGACAGCCCGCGACGCCGGCCGCAAATATGGCATCACGTTGACGATGATCTTCCAGTCGCTCGGGCAGATGCGCGAGGCTTACGGTGGCCGCGACGCGACCAGCAAATGGTTCGAGTCCGCCTCGTGGATTTCGTTTTCAGCGATCAACGATCCCGATACCGCCGACTATATCTCGAAGCGTTGTGGCGACACGACAGTGGAGGTCGACCAGACCAATCGCTCCTCGGGAATGAAGGGATCGTCGCGGTCGCGTTCAAAGCAGCTCAGCCGCCGGCCGTTGATCCTGCCGCATGAGGTTCTGCGCATGCGCAGCGATGAGCAGATCGTGTTCACATCAGGCAATCCGCCGCTGCGCTGCGGACGCGCCATCTGGTTCAGGCGTGACGACATGAAGTCTTGCGTCGGGGAGAACAGGTTCCATCCCGCTGCCTCGTCGGCGACTGCCGCCGCAGAGCAATGACGCCGACGCTGAATATATTGAAAGCAAACGTGAGAAAACATCGATGAGACATTGGAGAAAAGTCTGGTACGCGCTGATCGGCCCACTGATGATCTGGGTCGTATTCATCATTGCGGTCCCGTTCCTCGGCACGGCGGCGATCGGTTCGCTCAACGTGCTTCCACCGCTTGGCGACATGATCCTCAGGACCGCCGGCGCCTTTTGCGTTCTCGTCCTTGCGCCGCTCGCAGCCCTTGCGGAGATCGCCCCGCCCTTCGTTACGGAGGAGGAAGTCCGCTGGCGGAACCGCAACGCCGATCAACTCTTCGAAGGTAGCGTAAGCTGGGAAGATGTGCCGTTCCTGCCGCCGGTCCTTAATAGGATCCGGTCGACTAAAGCTCTTCGCCGACCGAAGGAAGAAGAGGGCGACGTAACCGCGCCATCCGCGTCAGGCGCGAAGGCCTCATGACGATTCGAACGGCAATCTTGGGTCTCGTATCCGCTCTTGTGGCCACTGTCGTTATTGGGGTGTTCGGCGACAACCGCTCGCGCCCATGGGAGCTCCTAGCACCGCGCAGCGCTTCGACCGAGGCGATGACATTTGCTCCGCCGGAAAGGATCGAGATGTTCGAAGCCCGGTTCGCGCTGTGCGATGGTCCGATTCGGGTGAACTGTATTATAGACGGAGACACATTCTGGTTCAGAGGCGACAAGATCCGGATCGCGGATATCGATGCTCCTGAAATCTTCTCACCCCATTGCCGCGATGAAAAGCATGCGGGCGAAATGGCCCGCGACCGTCTGCTATTCCTCATGAATGCCGGAGGGTTCACGCTGGTATCGGGATGGCGCGAGAAAGATCGCTACGGCCGCAAACTCCGTACCGTGACGCGCAACAATCGCTCCCTCGGTGAAGCGCTCGTTGAAGAAGGCCTTGCCCGGCTCTGGAACGAACAGGAGCGCGACTGGTGTTCGATCGATTGATAAGCGGCAACAAAATCTGGCTGAGATACCGGCCCCAACGGGTGCGACCGTATGCCGGTGCAGCCGGCCAAGCGAAAGGGGGCGTCACCGCAGGCGGAGACCGGTTACGGGCTCCGTGAGCTCAAGCGAGTAGCACCCGGCCGGCGGATGCCGGGTTCGCCCGAACATTCCTATCACCTATTCCATCAAGAAAATGAATCGACGATGACTGTTCGATTCATAGGTGTCGTTGGACCGTATCATGAACATCGACGATCATGCGGTATGGGTATTTACCACTACCAGCTCTATTGCCAGAGGATCGACGTCAACAGGAACATGGCGCGCTACTATATGCTTGCGATCCAGCCAACGCTGTTCGGGGAAATAGCGCTGGTGCGAACATGGGGACGCATCGGCGTGGCGGGTGGGGAGATGACGGAGGTCTTCGGCACGGAGAAGGATGCTGTCTCGCGCTTTCTCGAGCTGGTGCTGCAGAAGCGAAAAACGGGCTACAGACCAGTAAGAAGCTGTGGAAACCTGCCGACGCACCCTCATCCGCCCTTCCACGTCCCATGACAACGTCGCGATCTGCTGAAAAGGTTTTCCGTCTTTAACGAGGAAACCATCATGACCACAACCAATGAAATCGCTGACAAGATCGCTTCCGAACAGGGCCTGACCAAAGCACAGGCCAAGACGATCGTCGAGGCCGTGTTCGCATCGATCACGGCGGCTGCCACGTCCGGCGCGGAAACGTCGATCCCCGGCTTCGGCAAGTTTAAAATCAAGGATACCCCGGAGCGCGAGGCTCGTAATCCGGCCACTGGCGCAACGATCAAGGTTGCTGCTGCGAAGAAGCTGACCTTCCAGCCTGCGAAGGCACTGAAGGATACGCTGAACAAATAACCCTCAGCAGGACGGGCGGAACAGGCAAGGGAGCCGCCGAAGCGGCTCCCTTCAGTGCGTCATCGGCGCGGCCTGCCGTCACGCTCGAAGCTGATCTCGATCTCGACGAAGAACGGGATCTTGATCGCGAGTTTCAACGCGAGCTTGCCACCCCGGAAGAACTGGCAGATTACCTTTGCGAGGATGCTGAGCCTGCGGCCTGTGGCGTTGAGGAATTGTGCGAGGCGTTTCATGAGGTTGCTCCTTGTCGATTGCGGTTATCGCGGGGAGAAAATGCAACCGGAAAGGCAGGCTGCACCGGCAGGCCGCAACGCCAGTGGAGGACCTTTCACTGCCGGATTTCGGGCCGCGAGGAGCCGCTTGCGGCGGGGAGAATTCCGGCGGGGAAAGGTTGCTGCCTGACTGCGCGGGATGCACGATCCCCGATAGTCGATGACCGTTCTCGACACGGAGACCGTGAATGTGTTGCACATCATCGCAATGGGAGGCCGGCGGCCTCACACCGCCAGCGATATCCGCCCTCAGAAGGGCGGCACGGCGTCGATGGCCCCGTCCTGTTCGGCCATGATGACCGCCAGTTCGGCCTGAGCCAGTTCCAGTTCCGCGGCAATCTGCCGGCGTTCGTCTGGATGGCAATGGTTCATCTCGGCGCGCAGTTCTTCAATGTGTTGTTCCAGCAGCATCGTCATCTCCTTGACGTTTGAGAAAGATGACGCGGCGGGGCGTGAGGAAATGGCGGGGTCAGGGATCGCGCTAGCGACCGCCGGAGGCGGCGAGCGGAGGAACCGATTTTCTGGTGACGCCCTTTAGGGTGGCTCCTGAAAATGGGAGGTGCCGTGAAGTCCTTGAGGCCGGCATTTTCTCACGGCACGATTGATCGCTCTGAGCAGACCCCACCTCTCCGCATAGTGACCGGAGATCGGTGCGGGCTCGAAGCCCGTTCCGATCTTCATCACCAGCAGGGGTGACCCCGCCTGGTGGGCGGGGCCGGGTGTTTCGATCAGGCTTCCCGCTTCGGGCGGTTCCAGACGAGCGTGTAGTCGCCGTCCGCCTCGGCCGGCCACAGGGCTGCGTTGATCGGAGCGTTGAAGCTCGGGTCATCGAGCGTCACCGAGATGTAAGGTTCACCGTCGCCGGAGACCTTGTTCCAGCCTGCGCCGATCTCGACGCCGGCGCCTGCCGTGATGCGGAAGTCGGGGGCGTCGCGGGAGGTGCGCTCGATCGGGTTAAGGCGGGCCTTCAGGCCGACGGTGAGGGTGCGGACGTTGCCGGTGATGGTGTTGCCGTTGGTGGTGAATTCGCCGATGATAGCCATTGTCGTGATCCTTTCGGTTTGATCGGGCCGCGACCATCGCGTCCTCGATGACTGTCGAGTGGATCGGGGACGATCGCGCCGCACCCCGCAGGGGCCTGAACGAAGTGGCGGACGGCCGGGACGCGGCTTTTTTGTCTCGCGATGCAAAGCCGAAGGCGGCGGAAAAAACCGGGGCATGGCTGTTGCGGAAGGACGATCGAGGCGCAGCCGGTCTTCGATCAGACATGTCAAATCGAGGTCGCGTTGGCCGCGCCCGGTTCCAACAAGACCGAAAGGCTCTCGGGAATGGCGGCCGTCATCGCCATTATTTCCCGGTCAACCGAAAACACCGCCATCATCGCCAATGTCCGCCTTCGTCTATGCCGTGACGGCGCACCTCAACCCGATCGACCCGCCCCCTTTCCAGCGCTCCCCGTCCCTCATCATGGCCAGCGCCGGCTGAAGGTCGGGCTGAACCGGAGCCCGAACAGAGCATGAAGCTGCCATCATATGCTGACGAACACGGTGCGCCACCTTCGCTCGACCCAACACGTGGCTGATCGGGAAGAACGGAAGCAATGCCACTGGCCCCACCCTGCGCCAACGCCAGATTGATGCTCCGCCACGCCCGTCAGGCGGAGACTCTCCGTCCCGGTCGTCGGGGTGGCAGAAGGAGTGATTATCAGGGCAATCGTCAAGTTCGCCTACTACGCCGGAAAAATGACAGGCGTTTTCGCCTGCCGCGGACGCGGTCAATCGTAGATGACACGCGTCACCCAGATCGACACGCCTGTCTCGCTTCGGATGTCGGTGAGGATATCCACGAGAGAGCCGAGTTCGCCGCGTCCGACAGTTCTCGTGCGCGGATAGGAAAGCGGCAATCGTTCACAGGCCGCACATTCCTTCGCATTCGATGGGCCAGAGATCGAGTTGGCCATGGTCGGCGGCCGTTGACAGGTCGGCCGCATCAAGCGGAACGCATGAGCGATGGAGATAAACCTCGCCACGGATGCGTCGAATGCCGGTCCGCAGTGCCCGATCGACGATCACCGCGTCTGCCCAGGCTTCGGGATCATGGTCGCGTATGTGACGCCAACGTCGGTTGTCGTGAAACGGACATCCGATGCAGGCAGATTTCGGAGGCGCCGGATAATCATGTCGGCGCAGCCAAGCGAGGCAATCGCGCCTGCTCATCCGCTGTTCGATTAACGGCCAGCGATTGATCTGCCAGTCTTCGAACGAGGGCTTCATTCGGCTCGCCTCGTCTGTCGAAATCCCGATCCACTGCTCCGCGACCGCATAGTCAGGCGAGCGTTTGCGCGTGAGGCCCAACAATTCCCGGACTTTCCTGCGGATCGGTACGATCTTATAGTCCGCAGTACAGGCCCGGCGCATCATGCCGATCGATACCGTCTCGCGCGATGTCACGAGAGAGCCGATTTCGACGAGTTCACCCTCGTCGTCCTCATCCAGAACTGCGCGCTCGGTCCCAGCTGGCGTCACGGTCTTGGCAAATGCCGGTATGGAAGCCCACCGCTTGCCGGCTGCCGCATCCATGAGATTGTCACGAATATTCCCCGCCGATACAACATAGACCGGGAACGGCAAGACATTCGGCGACGTCAGCCATTCGAGGTGCTCGTAGACGGCTTTCGGCTCCCAACCGGTATCGGCGAATATCGCGCAATCCGGCATGGGTCCGATCTCCCCATGCGCTGCCATCAGCGCCATAGTGGTGGACTGGACACCTGCGCCAAGCGAAAGCGCACGCAGCCGGATCGGGGACGATCTACCCGCCCCGGCAAAATTTGAGATCTGGAGCATCAGGCAGCCTCCTGCCCGGCCGTCGCTTCCGGCTGAAGGTCATGCAGATAGGTGACAGCGCGCTGCGCGTGCGCTGCGGCATTGAAGATCGCCCGCTTGTCGGAGCCGAGGATTTCGGCCCAGCTCTGGATATAGGCGGCATGATCGGGCCGGGGCTCCAGTTCCGGCACAATGCCCAGATCGGCGCACAGCATCGCTGCACCAAGCTCCACGAGCATTTCTTCGAATGCCCTCTCGCGGCGATCTTTGTGATAGCGGCTGAGGTCCCTATTCAGCCGGGCGGGGCCGCCTGCCCAATGCAAGGTTTCGTGCGCTCTCGTGGCAACGAAAGAGGCCATGTCCCGGAATTGTTCGGGCCGTGGTAGCTGAATGTGGTCGGATACGCTAGAATAATAGGCCTTGTCGCCGCCATAGCGGATGACAGCACCGGTATTGTCGAAGAAGCGATCGGCGTGCTCGATACGTTCGAGCGGCTTTATGATCGGCTCTGGGAGACTGTAGTAATGATCCGCGAGACCGTCGATCTGATCGCAATTGAAAACGGTGTAGGCTTTCAGGAAAGGAATATCGCGCTCGACCTCCCCGCCGACCGCATTTGTTTCGGTCTTGGTGAAGCGGCTGGCATAGACGACCGTGGCACCGGTTTCGCCCTTGCGCACATGGGCACCGAGTTCATTCGCCTGGCGCAGCGTCATCCACATCACTGAAGCGAAACCGCTGGCAACGCTCTCCGACCAAAGCAAGAGAACATTGAGGCCGGTATAGGGTTGTCCGTTGTGGCGAAGCGGCCGGCTCACCCGGCCGGACAAATTGGCCGCGCTCCACGGCCGCACCCATGGCCGCACGCCTTTTTCCAGATCAGCGACAATCCTGTCGGTGATGCGTGCGTAGATGTCGGTCCGCGTGTTTGCAGTTTTCCTGCTCATTTTCAAACCTCCGTTTCAGGAGGCCGCGCTTATCGCAGCCCCGTCGCGGAGGGCCGAAAGCAGGAGTGTTCAGGGGGCATGTGCACCGGAACGGCCGAAACGTAAGTGGAGGACGGCGAAGCCGTTGCGCCTCGCCACCGGCTCCTGCAGGACCGACGAACGGGACGGGGCCGCAATAGCGCGCTCCGTCGTTTTTCGCTTTTGCTCCTTATTCGCGTTGAGCTTCGCTCTGACCGTGACACGAAAAGAGGCCGCCTCACGTTGAGGCGGCCATGTCACGGAGAAGGCGGAGCTAGATGCTCCGCCGGATTAATCTCAGCCGAGAGCGTCCATCTGTGCTTCGGCCGCCTTGCGGTCGAGCGTCTGGCCGGGATTGTCGACCGGCCGGTCGAAAGGTTTCCACTGTTCGCCGACAATCTGTTCGTAGGCTGCGACGGCGCCTTCAGCCGCCATCCGGAGCGCATGGGCCTGGATGCCCATGTCGGCTGCGAACTCACGCTTGCGCTGGGCGGCGCTGTCGTATCCGACCGGACCGTCGAGATCCTCGTCGCGAGCGTCCGATGCACTCTTGGCGGTCGCATCGCGGGCTTCGGTGACGGCTTTGCTGTAGAACTGGCCAGCGCCATGGGCCGATCCGACATAGGCTCCGACGATCCGCTGGAGATGGATCTGCATCGCCCGTTCGCCAAGGCCATCAGAGAGGCCGGTTGCGGTCTCGACGATCAGGCGTTCGTGCATGGCACGGATGCCGTCGCTGTCGAGGATGGCGGTTCCGAAGCTTTCGGCGATGCGCAGCGCCTGCGCTTCATCGGGGCATGTCAGGCGGACCATTTCGATGGTGGCGCCCTTGCGGAGCTGGACGACACGGGCTGCGGGACGGGCTGCTTGTCGGGGAGAGGTTGCGGGCTTTGCCATGATGGCTTCCTTTTCGGTTTGTCCAAAGCGTTCGGCCCCTTGGCCGTTCTGTCCTTCGGTGCGGTCGAAAGGAACCGGCGCAAGCCGGGCGGTTCAGGGTCCGGGCAGGCCAGATCGAGAAAAGCCGGTGCGCGGGCAAGCGGGGCCAAAGCCCTGCGAGGCCCGCGTACGTGTTTTGCGACAAGCGGCATGACCGGCCGCCACGCGGCGCGACAGCGGCCTTGAACCGGACGGGCGCTGGTTTAGACCGCCACAAAACCGAAGGACAGAACGGCCAAGGGGTTTATCCCGGATGCCGAAGCAGGAAAGGAAGTCATGCAAGCTACGCGACCAGATCTTCGTCAACCCGCCCGCCGCTGTTCGACAATCAGGACCTCCGATCGTTTCAGCGCCCTGCAGTCCGGCTCGATCAGACCCGCAGACCAGAGTGCGCGCAATGGTGCGATTGCAGCCTCCTGACGCGCGAGTTTGCGAGAGAGCGCGTCGATCTCCGGCTGACGCTCTGCGGTCATCGCGGCAAGATTGGCACGGTAGCGGCAGAGAAAGGATTTCGGTTCCGGCGGCCTGCCACGGCGATAGCCGGATCTGCGATGGCCAGGTCGTCGGATCAACGCGGTCATCCTGGCGGTAATCTGACGCTCGATCATCGCGATCTGATGGCGCGTTTGCCGGCAGGCGTCTTCCATTCGGCGCAATTCCGCCTGTCGATTGTGGGGAGAAATCATGCCGCGGCCTACCTTCCACGACATCGGCGGCGATTTCATCGGCCGTGACATCCTCCAGCACTGCCGAGGGATAGCCGTGAGTGGTCAACCATTGCTCTGCCGCCAGCCGGCTTGCGTCGAAGTGAACAAGCTCGGCATAGCCGCCGGGACGGTCGAAGACGCGGCAACTGCCGACCAGCGGGCGTTCGACGAGGGTGAACATCAGTCTGGTGTCCAGCGAAAACGTGCGATGGACGCGGATCGCGATCATGCCGCCGCCGCCATAATCACCTTCATGCAGCGTGAAGCTGGGCGGACGGGCTATGTCGCCGCCACCTCGTTGATCAGCCCTTCGGATCAGCCGGCCGCTGCTGTTGTTCGTCTTCCAAGCTGACAGTTTCTTGCGATGCCTCTCAGGCGGACGTGGCTGGCCGTCAGACCATGCCAAGATCGAGCCGATCGGGGCCAGAAAAGCGATATGTGCGGACATGATGATCTCCTTGGTTTGGAGTGGCTGGAAAACAAAGCCGCCGCCGGTGAAGACCACGGGCGGCGGCTATTCATTCGGAGGGGAGGTGAGTGATGCGGCTACTCCGCGGCGATCCCGTATGCGTCCTGCTCGTCATCCGGATCGCCGTCCTCGGAACCTTCCTCGGAAGGATTCGGAAGGTCGCCTTCGGCGTCGGGAGCGGTGAGGCCTTCATCCTCATCAATCGTCGCCTCGTCGGCTGCTGCATCTTCCGCGGCGTCGCCCTCGGCGTCGTTGCCGCCGGTGTCGTCATCTTCGACGACCTCCCCAGCCTTGATCAGATCGGCGATGTCCTGCGGGTCGGCTGCGAAGAGTGCTGACGCATGAACGAAGCGTTCCTGCTTGAAGTGATCGACGAGCGCCGCGCGCGTTTCCCGCACCTTCTGACGGGGAAGGACGTTCGCTTCTTTCGCCGCCGCTTCCATTGCTTGGCGAGACAAGCACAGCAGAAAATCTTCCGATCCCATGTTGGCTAGGAAGCTGTCGGCGCCGATGGCATCACCGGCGATGCGGGACACAACGCCGCTGTTGGACATGCCCCGCCGGCACGACAGCACGTCGATCAGCATCGAGCGCGCGGTCACACGCAGCGTCTCCCCATCAAAGGCGAGTTTGCCGTCCTCGCCGATCAGCCGGGCGGCATGGCGCTTGAACCGCTTCGACCCGAGCACGGCGTCGTTGGCGCCGCTATCGACCCGGACGTTCAGACCGGCGAAGGCGAGGACGAGCAACGCCATCAGCGTATCGTCCTCGATCGGGGTGCGACCGAGGGCCTCGTGCAGGGCATCGGTGCGGAAGTCGCCGATCATGTCCTGGCCCTTCTGCGTCACGTCCGGGCGGGACTTCGGCGTATCGACGATTGCGTCGTCAGTCTCGGGCAGACCGCCCGCCGTCGCTGCGTCACCTCTACCTTTCTTCTTCTCCTCGGGCATCCGGTAAGCAACCGACTGTACCTTGCCGTCACGGTCGAGATACATGCCGACATTGTCGGACTTTGACGGCTTTCCGTAGATGCGCTCAGCCCTCTTCGGCAGCTCCGGCTGGCCCCAGTTATTGACCTCGATGATGGCGCCCTTCTTGGGAAGGTTGTTGGTCATCCATTCCTGCTGCGCGCCGAGGAACGCCTCGACATTGGTCGTGTAGCGACTGTCCTGGTCGGCCGGCGCGAACAGATCCTCGAGCCATTCGATGCCATAGGCGGTCGCGAGATCATCTCCGAAGCTCGCATCCTTGGCGAACATGCGGGTCTTGGAAAGCGCCCGCGAGATGTTGTACCAGTCGGCGCGCTCGGTCTTCTTCGGCCTATGCGCCTTCCAGACCTCCTTCTGCTCGTCGAGCGAGGCGGCGGCGATCGTCCGCAGTTGTTGCTCGTTCGGCATATCGCCGAGTGCCATATGGTCGAGGGCGGCCGGAAGCACGTTAGCGAGAAGCCGAAGCTTCCTGATCTGGCGCACAGGCAGTGCAAGCGCCACGCCGATGGCTTCCTCGGTCCAGCCGAGAGCGACGAGCCGTTCGATGCCGCGCCATTGGTCGACGGGATTGAGCGGTTCCCGGGCAATGTTCTCGATCATCGAGCGCATGGCGCCATTGTCGTTCGCCGCCTCGACGACGAGGACGGTGATTTCTTCAAGTCCTGCGGCAATCGCCTGCTTCACGCGGCGGTGGCCTGCCTGGATGATGTAGCCATTGCCGCCGTCGACTTCCGGCGAGATGACCGGCGGCTGGATGATACCGACCGCTTTCACTGTCGCAAGCAGCAGCGCGTCGGACTGCGGAGACGACTTCGAGCGGCGGGTGTCGTCGGGATTGTCCTTGAGCGCTCGGGGATCGAGTTTGAGGATCTGCATGATGTTGCTCCTTCCGGGATTGCCAAGCCGGCGCTATGCCAGCTCTTGTCTGTCTTCAGTTCTTTCCGAAGACACTTCCCGGACCGCAGAGCGGACGGGCCGGTGCAACTGCGCCCGAGCGGCCCTGGCCGTCAGGGCGAGCGGGGCGGAGCCTTGCGAGAACGGCGGGCAGGGTTGAGGAGGGGGCGGTTGAGCGACAGCGTCACCAGGTTGGGCGATCTGCGAGAGGGGTTTTCTTTCTTCCTTCCCGTCTTTTCCTCGCCAGAAAAATAATTATAGTTTGCACCATGGCATATCAAAAGCAGAAAGCGCCAACCGAGCTCTGCGAGTTCGTGGTGCGTAACCTTTCAATCGTGATGGAACGAGAAAGGGCCAAGCGGAGGATGACCAAGGTTGACTTCGCCAGACTTTGCGGCATGACGCCGCCAGCTTTCCTGGCCATTCTGTCCGGTCGCGCCAATCCGACGACTGACACCATCACCCGTATTTCGATCGCGCTTGGCGTGACGATGTACGAACTCATTTATGACGATGAAGACGCGCGGGCAATCGCCACGCATCGTGGTCGTACCCTTGGGCTCAAGTCGGCCTAAGGCCCCATTCCTTCTCAAACGCGTCGTTGAAGTCCGAAACAGCATCTTTAGTGGAGGTGCCGGTCCGGCGAATGACCTCAGCCGGCGGAAGAGCGCGCACCTCTTTGGCGGTTGGCTTTTTGCCTTGCTGGCCCACGAAGAATTGTAGCCGCAAGCCTGGTAGCGGCACTGGACAGGCCGGGTCGGCTATGTTGCTTAAATGAAGGAAGATGTCCGGGCCGCCATCATCGGGAGCGATGAATCCATAACGTTTTGCGGCGTCAAACCACTTGACCGTGCCTGTGCGCATCTCTGTCTCTGTCTGTCTTAATGGGGCTTCACGAGCGATTGTTTCGCAGCCCAGGTTTCATAATTCCGCAACAGATCCTCGACGTTCGGCCATTGCGGATACTCGCGCCGCAACAGCTCCATCTGCCGCGTCAGGTCGCATGAGTTCCGCATCGCGCTTTGTCGAAACCGTTCAAGTACGCTGACTCGCATCAGAGCCAGACACTCCGGCGATTCCAGATCGCGCGGCAAATGCTCCAACAGTCCTGTGACGACGATCACCCAGTCGTTGACGATAAACGGTTGATTGTCCTCCGTCACTTGGCCCGCCATGTCCTCAAGCATCGACATGAGCGCAACGAACCGCACCGGCCATGTTTCGGCGAGGAACTCCGGCGCCATCATTTCGATCTGGGCGCGCATGTCGGGAGGAAGAATCTCACAAAATCCGTGTCTTGAATATTCAACACCCAATAGTCACTCCTCACTATCTGCAGAACATATTTTTTCAGCGTTCAGGCGCTTCTTATTCTCTTTGCCGGCTCGGAAGAGCGGGGCCACTTCTCCTCTACGAAGACAGCCTTAGCGTTCTGCCCGAGCGCGCAGGACGCTGGCGCACAAGAAATGCCCTGAAACTTCGCAATTCCATGCGGTTCCTCTGTTCAATAGCGGCAGCGATGTCTTCGAGTACAGCATCGAAAAGTCGCTCTACATCTTGACGATAGAGAGTGGATTGCGCTTCGCTATAATATCGATGAGTTCAGACTTGATCATTATTCTTCATCGCAACCCGCGTATCACGTTCTCGCGAATGGACCTTGGCCTCGACTGTGACAAGCAGGGCGGTCTCCTCGTCGGATTTGACGATGACGGTCACTTCCTGGCCTCTGCGAATCGTGTTGACTGCCTCATGAGCGGCAGCCTGTTCATCGTCTGCCTCCAAGAGCGAAGTATGGGTAACAAGAAAAAATGGCATCCGTCCTGCAATCGTATTGTTCGGCTTAGAAATTGAATGCGGGACGCTCGCGGTCAAGGCGGATGCTCAGATTTTTTGCGCACGCAAGGATCCATGCTTCATGAACGCTCCGCAAGCAGACTGGTCACTTCGGTGCGAAAAGTCGATTTCTTGGTTAGCTTGACCTCGACGAGCGGAATAGCCACGACCCGTCGGGCCAGACCATCTAAGCCGCTGCAGCCTCTGCTTCTGGGTCTCCCCGCGCCGACCTTGCCAGCGCCTCTTCGACATCACTCAATGCCTCGCGCTTTTGAGCCAGTTCATCGGTGAAGGCAAACGAACCGCTCTGCCGCGATTGATAAGACACCAGACGGTGGCGATACTCGTTCAAGCGTTGGCGATAACGCTCACGCTCCTCGTCAAACCCGTCGAGGGCATGCTCGACGCGGGAGATCGCGCCGAGCGGCGTGACGGTGACCGGCAATTCGATCTCATAATCGGCGCCAGTGCGCTGAAGCAGCGTCTGGTAATGGTAACTGTCACTGCGACCGAACTTTTCACCGGAATAGATGAGATCGAAGCCGCCAATGCTGGCAATATGAACCTCACCCTCTTGCTGCAGTTGGACGAGTGTGAGGATTTCCTTCATCAGCGCCCGGCCGGCATCCTTCCGCTCTTGAAGGGGCTGGCCAATCACGTCCATGTTGAAGGTGTCGCCACCGGTCGGAATAAGCCGCCCGATGTCCTGGCCGATCTCACCGATCCGCCGCGTTGCCGTTTCGATCTCGCGCTCAGCGTCGCGAATCTGCCGGCGGACGGCAAACAGATCGTCGTCGTGGGCGGCGCGCAGGCGCTCGAGACGGGCAATGTCGGCTTCGAGACCCGCCTTCTGCATCAGGCGTTCGTCGCCCGAGGCAATCGCCTTGGCCATCGCAAACTGGTTTGCCTGGCCTTCGTTCAGGTCTTCAAGCCGCCGGATCGATGTGTCACCGCTGAGCGCGGCCGCGATAAAGCGCGCCTTGCGCTCGTTGTTCTGCCACATGGTCGCGTCGAGAGAGCTTTGCGTGGCATAAGCATAAATATCGACCTCGTCATGCTGGTTTCCCTGGCGCACAATGCGTCCCTCCCGCTGCTCGATCTGTGACGGCAGCCACGGCACGTCGAGGTGATGGAGTGCCTTCAGGCGAAGCTGGGCGTTGACGCCGGTGCCCATCGTCTCGGAACTGCCAATCAGGAAGCGGACCTTTCCGGCCCTGATATCACCGAACAGGCGCTGCTTGGCCTCGGTTTTCTTGAAGTCCTGCATGAAGGCGATTTCCGGAGCCGGCACGCCCATTCGGATTAGCTCATCGCGGATCCAGCGATAGGCCGAGAAGCCGCGCGTCTTCTCAACATTGATCGTGCCGAGATCGGAGAAGATCATCTGCGCGGCGCCGGAAAGCTCGAACGGCTTGCCGTCCGGGCGGACATAGGTGTTCTCCTCCGTCTCCTTCCATATGCGATGGGCATTGCGCACCAAGAGATTGAGCTTGTTCTCCGGCTCGTCGTCCATCGCCGGCATGACCAGCCGCAGATCGATTGCGGCATGCCGACCATCCGTGATGACGGACAGAAGGATGTCGTCGCCGGGCTCCGGTGGACGATCGCGCTCCTCGATCGCCTTAATGCGGGCTTCAAGGATCCGCTGATAGGTCTTGAATGCCGGCGTCGGTGCGGCGGTGAGTATCTGCCGCTTGCCGGTGGCAATGTCAGGCACCTTGACATACTGGCGCAAATCCTCCGGCATCACCACGTCGGCGAAGGCACGGAACATGGCAATGAGCTCGGGCACGTTGACGAAGCTCGCAAAGCGGCTGACGGGCTTGTATTTGCCCGAGGGCTGAAGCTCCAGCTCGGTCTTCTCGTCGCCGAAGTTCGAGGCCCAGGCGTCGAACTCATGCAGCCCGCGTTCGTGCAGGGCCTGGTAGCCGAGCAGCCGCTGAATGGAGAACATCTCGCCCAGTGTGTTCGTGATAGGGGTGCCGGAGGCCAATACCAGCGCCCGACCTGGATTCTTTGTCTCGATGTAGCGGGACTTCACGTAAAGGTCCCAGGCCTTCTGCGATCCATTCGGATCGATACCCTTGAGCGTCGACATGTTGGTGGCGAAGGAGAGCTTGCGAAACTCCTGCGCCTCATCGACGACGATCTGGTCGACGCCGATTTCCGAGATGGTCAGTAGGTCGTCCTTGCGGGTCGAAAGGCCCTGCAGACGTTCCTCCAGTCCCTCCTTCAGCCGTTCCAGCCGCTTGCGCGAGACGCGGTCGTCGCTCTCGACCCTCGTCAGCAGCTCTTCATAGAGTTGCAGCTCGTCGTGGATCATCTGTTGCTCGAAGGCCGAGGGCACGCCGATGAACTTGAAGGCCGAATGGGTGATGATGATAGCATCCCAGACCGCGGTCGCGGCACGGCTGAGGAACCGGGCGCGCTTGTCCTTGGTGAAGTTGGTCTCGTCGGCGACCAGGATGTTGGCCGATGGATAGAGCGCCAGGAACTCGCGCGCCGCCTGCGCCAGGCAATGGCCGGGAACGACCAGCATCGCCTTGGCCATCAGGCCGAGCCGTCGCTGCTCCATGATCGCGGCCGCCATCGTCATCGTCTTGCCGGCGCCAACGGCATGGGCAAGATAGGTTGAACCCGACGAGATGATCCGCCATATGCCGCGCTTCTGGTGGCCGTAAAGAACGAAAGCGTCCGATGCTCCTGGCAACTGCAGATGCGATCCGTCGAACTTGCGCGGGGCGATGTTGTTGAACCGGTCATTATAATCGCGTGCCAGGCGGTCGGTACGATCGGGATCGGTCCAGACCCATGTCTGGAAGGCTTGCTTGATCTTCTGCAGCTTGTCGCGGGCGGCTTCGGTATCGACGACGTTCAGCACCCGGCGCTCGCCGCCCTCATCCTTGAAGGTGTCGAAGATCTGCGGCACGCGAGAGTTCAGGGCGTCAGCCAGCAACTCGCCGGCATGACGCCGGCTGGTGCCCCATTCCGACGTGCCGGCGCCGGTGTAACCGAGTTGCCGTGCCTCGACTGTCCAAGAGCCGAGTTCCGGCATGTGATGGATGCGGATTTCCGCCCCCATCATGTCGTTGACGAAGGCAACGACATCGGAGGCCGGGATCCACGGCGCACCGAGACGGGCGGTGATGTCGAATGGTCGCAGATCGGCAGGCTGCACCTCCTGTAGCGCCCGGACATTGCGCTGGAATGCCGGATCGAGGTCCGCTGCTGCCTGCGCCTCAACGAGCTTCGTGCGGACCGGACCCGAAAGGTAGGCATCGGAGGTTTGCCACGCGCCATCGGCAGGATTGATAAAGACGGCATCACCCAGGTCGGCAATCACACCGTGCACGTCTCGATGCAGGAGCTCGGCGATATGGTCGATATCGACGCGGCCGCTCTCGTTCAGAACCACGGCGAGCGCATCGGCGGCGCTGGTGATGACGGGGGGCGCCGGAGGCGAGATCACCCGTACGGAAAAGATCGGGCCGGGTTTGGCCGTGTCCGTTTCGAGATCATAGTCTTCGATGGAGGCAACCAGCCAGCAATCGGGATCGTCGAGGAATGGCTGCAGGTTCGGCCGGCGATGGATCTCGCGGACCTCGCCAGTCTGGTCGTCTTCGGAGATCGACACCGAGGTATGGTTGATCGGCCCGAAGTCGCGCACGAAGGAGGACCAGGCGATGCGCAGCCGCACCTGATGATCCTTCCAAGGCCGGTCCTGCTCCTGGGCTTTCAGCACTTCACGCACCGCGTCGCGGATCGGGATAAGCTTGGTGATGATCCGGGCATGTTTTTCCGGCACACCGTCGGCAGAACGGCTTTTGCGGACCTTGATCGGAACCGGAGAGCCGTCGACCATCTGCATCAGCCCGTGCCTGGTATCGACGAAGAAGCTGCCCTCGCGGACTTTCGAACCATTAGGGCGAAGATTGACGATGTCGCCGAGTTCATCCACCAGATCGATGTCGATTGCCGTCGGTTCGCCATCATAAAGGTCTTCCGGAAGAAGGGAGATGGCGGCATTCAGCGCTGTTTCGAGATCGACGCCGGTGCGCGGGCGGCAGGTGTAGGTTTCGCCAAAGGGGCCGGAGGTCAGGGCATGGTCGCCAAGGACGAAGTCGGGATGCCGCGCGAACCAGCGATTAACGCGAATTGCGCCTTCATCCTCGGTGGAAGGACGGACCTCGTCGACGTCGAGCCAGGTCTGATCGCCCTCGGGCTCGCCGGCCTTGCGCTTGCGGAAGAACAGGATATCGACCACGACATCGGTGCCGGCGTCGCGCCGGAAACTGCCTCCGGGCAGGCGGATCGCCGCGATCAGATCCGAGGACCTGGCGATGTACTCGCGCGCGGTCGTGTCAGCCTTATCCATTGTCCCGGAGCTGGTGACGAAGGCGGCGAGAGCGCCGGGCTTCAACAGGTCGATCGACCGGGCGATGAAATAGTCGTGCAGGCGAAGGCCGAGCGCCCGATAGGCTCGGTCCGAGCGAACGGATCGATCGGAGAAGGGAGGGTTGCCGATCGCAAGATCGAAGATCGGCGTCAAATCGGTGCGGGCGAAATCGCCGATGATGATCCGCGCCTTGGGCTGAAGGAGCCGGACGATACGCGCCGTGACCGGATCAAGCTCGACGCCGGTCACGTAAGCGGTATCGCGATAGACTTCCGGCATCAGTGCCGGAAACAGCCCCGTGCCAATGCCCGGTTCCAGCACCCGGCCGCCGCGCCAGCCCATGCGCTGCAGGCCCGCCCAGATCGCCCGAATAATGAACTCCGGGGTAAAATGGGCATATTGGGTGCAACGCGACAGGCTGCCGTAATCGCCATGCGACACGGCGGTTTCCAACGACGCGCCGAGATTGTCCCAGCCTTCGCGAAACTCCACCTCTCCCGGGCGTCGGAACATGCCATTTGCCAGTTCGGACGCGCCGAAGCCGGTGAAGCGGATCAGGCGCCTCTGCTGGTCGCGTGTTGCTGGAACGTCGAGCTTTTCGAGTTCGTTGGCCGACAGGATGGCAGCGACGTTGATCCGGGCGCGCTCCTTCCACGAGGCGGCCAGACCGCGGTCCTCGCCGTCCTCGAAGTAAAAGTTCTTGGGGTTGCCCTGTTTGCGGGTACCACTGGCTACAGCATTAGAAGGCCGCATCGCCGGGGCGGGCGCCGGCGGGGGTGGATCCGGATCGTCGTCGTTGGCGGCCTCGGGCGCGAAGCTGGCAAAGGCTGTGACGCCAAGTCCAAGACCTGACGAAAGCGCGTTATTGCCGAATATATCAAGGGTAAAGGGATCGTTGCTCATCAAGTGCCTCCTTGGAAACGAGCAGGCGCCGTCGCCGGCCGCGGTGGACGGGAGAGGTTCGCCGGAATGTTGGAAAAGCGACCGCGACGGGTCGTGTCAGCGGATCAGTTCGATGGACATGGAACTGTCGTCCATGATGATCCGGAGATGGGTTGCATCGGGCGCGGCCGTGATCAGCCGCTCGATTTCCATTGCGTCGAGAAACTCGACACCGTCATCACCCCCGAAATACTGTCTCTTGTAATGCCAGTAATCCGGGTTGGTCTGGGGATTGCACTCCTCGGCATAGACGACGAGCGCACGTTGGCTTCCGGCCAGCTTGCCGTTCGACATCGCGTATACGCTCTCGTCTCCAACCAGCCATAGGCCGGCGCGAGCATCGCTATCGGGGGATATCCCGTGATAGGGCACGCGATATCCCCCATTTGCGTCCGCGTCAGCGCGGCCACGCGCCAGCACGGCGCCAATATCGGTCACAGAGAAAGTGAACATATCACGCCGCCTCACGCTGCAATCGCGTCGGGCAGATAGCGCAAGTGCACCGGCAGCTTGGACGCGATCTCCGCGTCGGTCAGATCCTCGAGCAGCTTGACGTTGATCGCGCCACTCCCGAACATGCGGATGTTCCGCCTGCCGCGCTTAGGAGCTGGAAACCGGAAGTCGGAGTAACCGCGATACTCGTCGGCCGTGCTCGACCAGATATGCTCGAGGCGCTCCTGACGCGTCATTGCCCGGGCCGGCCGGGTCTCCCGCTCGATAATCGCGGTACGCATCTGCTGGGCCGAGGACGTGTCTGCAAGATCGCAATAGCCGTGAAAATAACGGATCTTGCCGTCAATCCTGAGGGTGAAGAAGACGGAAGTGATCGAACCTGTCAGAAACTCGCGCATCGCGAACATCTCGCCACGGATCCACAGTGGCGGCAGAACGTCGAGCATATAGTCGCTGGACGCCTCATCGATCTCGAACCACTCGCCAGAATAAAGCGCACTGTCGTCGCCGTCCCATCGGTTCGGTCGCTGCGCGTGCCGGTCGAACATGCGAAACATCTGCCGGCGATCGGCGATGCCCTGATAGACTTTACGGATGGGAGAGAGGGTCATGATCGGGCTCCTTCAGCCTCGTCCGGACTGAGACGCGGCGGATCCTCATGGTCGCCATCTTTTCTTCAGTCCTTCCTGACACCTCCTTCCAGGCCGCCTCTCCGTCCGGGCGGGTCAAGGGCCGGCATAGCCGGGCGAAGCTTTACCCTTGACGCGGCCGGCGGGCATGCGGCACGCCTCCCCTCTCTCTTTACATTCTTCTTTCTTTCCTCTCCTGCTCGCGAGCGCGGAGTGCATCATTCCAGTCGTCGGCCGGCGGCTTCAGCCGTAACCAGTCGCAGCCCGCTTCATCGGCAATGTCGCGAAGGCGGCCGGCAAAACTCTCACCCTGGCTGTTGGCATCGGTAGCCGCGACGAGCAGCGCACCGGTGCACGAGACCAGCTTGCGGAGTGCGACCTCCGTCGTCGGCGACCAGCCTCCGCCGGTACTGAGATAGAGGCTTCCGTCGCGCAGCCCTTCGAAAGCGGCAAGGCTCATGGCGTCGATCGCTGCTTCGGTGACGCACAGGCGCAGGGCGTCTCTGGCGCCGAGACGGAACAGCACCTTCGATCCGCCCTTCGAAAATCCCCGCCAGTCCGGGCCGCGCTCTTCCCAGCCGGTCACGGCACCAGCGTCATCGACATGGGCCGCCCACATGCTGCCGTATGGACCTTCCCGCAGGACATTGGTCTCAATAGCTGCGCGGAGGATCCTTGGCGGTACGTAGCGATCGGTGGCAAGATAGCGCCACGTCATAGACCCGCGCCATGGCCGTCGCCGACCGTCCCATCGCTCCCAGATGGAAGCTGCAGGAGTGGTATCGCGCACTGAGCGTCGCCACTCTGGCTCCTGCAAGTCGACCCCAAGCAGCGACGCGACACGTACCAGAGCATCAACAAAAGAGAAGCCCTCTACATGCTGAACGAGGCTGAAGACATCGCCCTTGGCCTCGGAGAGCGGGTCGAACCATCCTCTGCCGCCGTGTATGACGATGACAATCTCCCCGCCGCGCCGGTATTTGATTGCCCGCCGTGTGCTTTCTTTCAGATCGAGCACGAACCCCGCCTGCTCCAGCACGACGGCGCACGGGACACGATCCCGTAGGTCTTCAAGTTTCTGTTTCTCCATCCTTCTGCCGGCGCTCTTGGCGCCGCCCTTCTTGTCCGTTTCATTTCTCCCGCAATTTGCAGGACCGTTTCCGACGGCCCGCGAAGAGCAAAGGAGGCAAGGGCGCGACTGGCAACCTGCAGATCTGCACCTTGCGCAAACGGTACATGCCAGCCGCGGCGAAGCTTCCCTTGCCGCCTGCAGCTCGCAAGCGGCAAGGAAATGCCGGCTCAATGAGCCGGCCCGTACGAGAATGGATCGAACTCCGCGATGGTCTCGACTTCGCCGTCATCGAGTTCGTCGCTCGGAAGGACGCCGAACTCGCCGCCAGACCGGAAAAGCGTGACCGGGACCATAAGAGTGCGGGAAAGCTGGAAGGCGTGGTTCTGTGCGAGGTTGAGATCTGTGTTCATTGGAAGGCTCCATCTTGGAGCGGGCCGCTCCCGCTCGATGGCTCCCGTCAGTGTCCGGAACCGGTTGCGATCACCCGAAGGCAAAGCCGAGGGCCGCACGCTTGCGTAGCGGACCCCGCAGCGGGTTGATCGACGGAGATCCGGGGCTGGACCAGGAAGCCATCCATCAAGAGCGGGAATGGAACGCCTCCATGAGCCCAGTCTCGAGCTTCAAAGATCTTGCTGATTCGGAACACATCGCCGCACACCAAACTCTGGTGGTCCGTCCACACCGGTCTGGGAGTAGGTCGCCGTCATTGCAGGAGTACGGTGGAGAAGAAGCTGCACGCAGCAGGCAACCGCAAGTTCGAGGCTTTTTGGCAGGCCATCGCATTTTGCATAGGTGCGTTGCACAATTCTTGTTTGCGCATCGCACAATATCTAGGCAGTATGCCTATAGCTGATGCACGCGATGGCTTCCTCCCAGGTCCATCGCATCAGCTGTTCCCCTCTGGAGGTTTTTGACCTTCACAATTAAAGGGCCTCGGTATTCCGATGGCCCTATTTTTTGGCGCGAAGGCAGCCCGGGAAATTCATCGAAAGTCCCGCGTCTTCACCCTGATCTGATCGATGTGTCCGTACGGATCGACGATATCACGAACCCTCGGCAGCCCGCGCGGGTCCGGCGTCGGCGACCCATGATGAAACTCGTCGCCACGACCATGGGGTAGCGGAAACGCCTTGTCCCGCGACCCGATGCTGGCAAGCTCGGCAGAAAGATCAGTCAGCCGGTGCGCGACCAGATGCACGACCTCACCTTCGCGCTGGACCTTGCCATAGACGCCGATCATCCCGGCGCCGAGGACGACGCGGCGATATTTCTCAAAGGTCTTCACCCAGACGACGAGATTGGCATGGCTCGTCTCGTCCTCGATGGTAATGAACATGACCCCTTTGGCCGAGCCCGGACGCTGGCGCACAAGGACAAGGCCAGCAGCCTCGAGCCATTTACCGTCGCGGGCGTTCATGGCGTCCTCGCATGTGACGATCCGGCGTTTCGTAAGATCGTCGCGCAAAAAGCTCAGCGGGTGGGCACGCAGTGTCAGTCCGACATGGCTATAGTCCTCGACGACCTCGCCGCCTGACGTCATAGGCTTCAGTGCGACCGCCGGCTCGATCGCCTCCGGGACGACGGACTGCTCGCGTGCGGCCGCTGCGGCAAACAGCGGCAGGGGTTCATCGCGCAGCGCTTCGATCGCCCAGAGTGCCTCGCGCCTTGCAAGCTTCAGCCCCGGCTGGAACGCATCGGCTTCAGCGAGCTTCACAAGAGACGCCGACGGGACGCTTGCGCGCCGCCACAGATCATCGATCGACTGGAACTGCTTGTCTTCGCGGGCGGCAACGATCGCCGCCCCGTGCTTGTTCGCCAGTCCCTTGACCATTCGGAACCCGAGGCGGACGGCAAACCGTCCATCCTCCATCGGTTCGAGCGTGCAGTCCCAGCGCGAGGTGTTGATACAGACGGGGCGGATTTTGACGCGGTGTTTTTCGGCATCACGCACGATTTGCGCGGGGGCGTAAAATCCCATTGGCTGGGCGTTAAGAAGGGCTGCGTGTTGGTTTCCACGCAGAACTGAGCCGGTTAGGCGCATAATTTCCATTGAGAATTGAGCCATGTGAACCTTCCCCCCAACGCGGAGAGCGACGGGGGCAACGGAGTGATCCACATGGGACTTTTAAATATCATCCGTCGGATGGCGCTGCGTGAGAAGCAGTCGATCCGCGAGATCAGCCGGCGCACCGGGCTGTCGCGGAACACGATCGCGAAGTATCTGAACGCTGGTACAATCGAACCGACATTCACGGTACCAGAACGGCCTAGCAAGCTTGATCCTTTTGCCGACAAGCTGGCGGCCTGGCTGAAGACAGAGGCCGGGAAGTCGCGCAAGCAGCGGCGAACACTGAAGCAGGTTCATGCCGATCTGGTGGTACTCGGCTTTACCGGTTCCTATGGCCGGGTTGCCGCCTTCGCCCGTGATTGGCGAGCGGACCGGCAACGTGAGCAGCAGACGACGGGCCGCGGCATATTCGTTCCGCTGTCTTTCCGCCCAGGCGAAGCATTCCAATTCGATTGGAGTGAGGACTATGCCGTCATTGGCGGCGAGCGCACGAAGCTGCAGGTCGCGCATATCAAGCTATCGCACAGTCGCGCATTTTTGGTCAGGGCGTATCTGCTGCAGACGCACGAGATGCTGTTTGACGCCCATTGGCACGGCTTCCGTGTGTTCGGCGGCGTCCCTGCTCGCGGCATCTACGATAATATGAAGACAGCGGTCGATCGCGTCGGCCGCGGCAAGGAACGGCAAGTCAACGTCCGCTTCCAGGCGATGACGAACCATTACGTCTTTGCGCCCGAGTTCTGCAATCCCGCCGCGGGGTGGGAGAAGGGCCAGGTGGAGAAGAACGTCCAGGATTCTCGTCCCCGCCTATGGCAACAGATGCCCACTTCCCGGATTTGGCAACGTTGAACCTCTGGCTGGAACAGCATTGCCAGGACCTGTGGCAGGAGACAGCGCATGGGAGCCTTCCCGGTTCGATCGCGGATGTTTGGGGTGATGAGCAGCCTGCGTTAATGGCATTGCCCGCCATGTTTGACGGCTTCGTCGAGCAGAGCAAGCGGGTCTCGCCGACATGCCTGATCACCTTCGAACGTAATCGCTACAGTGTGCCAGCATCATTTGCGAACCGGCCCGTCAGCCTGCGGATTTATCCCGAGCGGCTGGTCGTTGCAGCCGAGGGCAATATCCTCTGCGAACATCCTCGGATCATAGAACGCAGCCACGACAAACCACCGCGAACGATTTACGACTGGCGGCATTACCTTGCGGTTATCCAGCGCAAACCCGGAGCCCTGCGCAATGGTGCTCCCTTCCTGGAATTACCGCCGGCCTTCCGCAAATTGCAGGACCAGATGCTTCGCCGCCCCGGCGGTGATCGTGAGATGGCTGATATCCTTGCTCTCGTCCTTCATCACGACGAACAGGTCGTCCTCCGCGCTGTGGAACTCGCCCTGGATGCTGGCGTGGCCACCAAGACCCATGTGTTGAACCTGCTGCATCGGCTGATCGACGGCAAAACCACCGATGGTCCCGATATCGACACGCCACAGGCGCTGACCTTGCTGCGCGAACCCAGGGCCAACGTCGAACGCTACGATGGCTTGCGTGTCCGGATCGTGGGAGGTCGCCATGCGTCATGATCCCGCCAGCGCCGCCGTCGTCATCATGCTGCGGAGCCTGAAGATGTATGGCATGGCCCAAGCCGTCACAGACCTGATCGAGCAAGGGGCTCCAGCCTTCGATGCGGCCGTGCCGATCCTGTCCCAGTTGCTAAAAGCCGAAATGGCTGAGCGCGAGGTCCGGTCCATCGCCTATCATATGAAGGCAGCGCGCTTTCCTGCCTACAAGGACATCTCCGGCTACGACTTCGCCGCCAGCGACATCAACGAGGCGACGGTGCGCCAACTGCACCGATGCGAGTTCATTGACGGAGCGCAGAATATCGTGCTCGTCGGCGGACCGGGCACAGGAAAAACACATATCGCGACCGCTCTCGGCGTCCAGGCAATCGAGCATCATCGTCGAAAGGTCCGCTTCTTCTCGACCATCGAATTGGTCAACGCTCTCGAGCAGGAGAAGGCCAGAGGCAAGGCAGGCCAGATCGCCGAAGCGCTGGTCCGCCTCGATCTGCTGATCCTCGATGAACTCGGATACCTTCCATTCAGCGCGTCAGGCGGAGCGCTGCTCTTCCACCTGCTGAGCAAGCTCTATGAGCGCACCAGCGTCGTCATCACTACCAACCTCAGCTTCAGCGAATGGGCCACCGTCTTCGGCGACGCCAAGATGACCACCGCTTTGCTCGACCGCCTGACCCACCGTTGCCACATCCTGGAAACCGGAAACGATAGCTTCCGCTTCAAGGCCAGCTCGGCCGCAGCAGCACAGAAAAGAGGAGAAAGGCCAATCCCTTGACCAAACCCTGATCAGAAAACCATACTCAGAGGTGGCTCACTTCTCGGTGGAAAAACCGGCTCAGTTCCGCGCGGAAACCAACAGCATCGTTTCACCAGGTTTGAGCATAAACCTGCATGGTTCACGCGAAGGCACTTCTCAGCAGGGCAGTCACGCGCCAGACAGGTCAGCCGGCCCCAGATAGGTGATGTCGATCCGGCCGACGTCAGGGGCGACCTGAGCGCGCAATAGGCCCGCTCTTCCGGGGTTGAGTGCGGCCTGCAAATTACCGAGCATGGCACCGTCGGCAGCGAGCACCCGAGGTTGACCTCCCCAATGATGAACTTGCACCAGAGTGCCTGGTGGTGGTGGCGCGCCGAGCCATGCCACGTTCGCCCAATATCGACGGTCTGACCAAGTGCGGTTTTCCTGCGGCGTAAAGCTCTGCACGAATTCTGTCCACATTGCTTTCGTCTCAAGAGTCGGCCAGTCGGGCAATGCGCTCCACGCCGTGACGGCCTCCGAACCAAGCCATTGCCGAAGCTCGTGGCCCGTCTGGAAGGCAGCGCCTGTGTCGACAACGGCCTTGATTGCCGCAAGCCTCGAATTAAAGCCGGCCTGGATAAGGAGCGATGCGGAGCGATTGAGCGTACCCGTTTCGACGGCGGCAACAGCGAGGCCCAGCTCATGGTCTTCCAGAAGAGCACCAAAGACGCCAACTGTATCGCCGTTCGCAGCGGCACGCACACGGATCGCCTCCATAGCCCAGGGAAGACGATAAACCAGACCTCCCTCGATGAATTGCAGCGTTTCGGACTCCTGGCCGGCGGCGATATCGGCAAGTGGTTGCCCCTGAAGCCATGTCCGCAGGATGTCTCGCCAGTTTGCGGGCATGGGGTCAGGGGTAAAAGGGAAGAATGTGAAAACGCGCTCCGCGAGCGCGGTGATTGCGGCGATTGCCGCCTCTGCGTCTCCTTCGAGAATGCCACCATTAGCCTGGATCAGGAGAAGATTGGCCTCTGCCGCTATCGCGTCGAGAGCATGCCCGGTTGTCAGTCCAACTCCAGCAAGGAAGTAACCGCGGCGACGTGCGGCCGTCGATTGACTCCAGATGAGCCGGCTTCGGGCAACAAGGCCAGCCTTCAAGACCTGCTGGACCTGCTCATTCTGGCGCAAGAGGCGTCGATGCCAGAGGGACGATTGCAGGATGGTGTCCAGCGCGGCTTCGATTCCCTCGTCGGGAACGTCATTTTCACCGATCAGGCTGAGGATAGCCGTGTCAAGGGTTGCGACATGCCGCTCCCAGTCGGCAAGCGCACGTACCCGATCCTCGGGCTTTTCGTTTGCGATCTCCGGGAAGGTCCAGGCCGCGGCGTTGTTGGTTACATAGTCTATGAGCTGATTAAGATCACCGCCAATGCGCGCGTGCATTCGAGATAAAAGTGCCGAAACGAGAAGCGCGAGACCGCTTTCCATGTTTCTGGCGCCAAGGTCGTTGATGAGCCTCTCCCAGTTGCGCCGCTTCTTTGGGATGTCGTCGAACATCGGGAAAAGTACAATGCCTTCAACGTCGACGTAGGCGCGACCTGCCCGGCCGATGACGTTCTTAAATTCAGAAATCTCGATCATCTCCCCGCTGCGGTGAAGCGAATGCATCACGACCGCGGTGGCGGAGAGGTTGAGCCCCTGCGCCAAGGTCGGCGAGGAGATGGTCACCTTAAGGACATTGTCGCGCAGCAGCCGTTCCACCTCCTTGCGGTAGGCCGTAGGCAGGGCACCGTGATGCAGTGCGACGCCCAGGCGAAGGCACTTGAGGATCGCACTGTTCGGCCCCAACCACTCCTCTCCGAGTGCAATGGCGGTGTTGAGCACCGCTAGGTCGGCTTCAAGCAGGGAACGCAGCGCTCCGCGCTCATGAAGGTCGACGATCACGTCTGCGAACGGCTCAACACTCCGCCGCTCCGGGCAGAAGATCAAGACAGTCTGTCCATCGTCGGCCAACCGCCAGGCCGTCGCGAGGCAGAGCTCGCGCTGATTGTCAGGAAAGAGCCGTGTTCGACGACGCTTTGGCGGCACCCACCTCGGTGGCTCGGCACCAGTGAGAAACCTCGCCACCCATGGGCGCTCATCACCGACGCGCAGGTTCAGTCGCGCGGTGGGCGAAGTCCAAACGACCTCGCCGAACCGGAGCCGGGTTGGACGCCAGTCATTTTTGATCAAACCGCCGGGGTGATCGCGTCGGAGCCAAGCAGCAAAATCATCAAGCTGGTCGCCATCGGGTAAAATTGCCGACAGGCACACGATTCGCCGCTCGTGCGCATCCGGACGTCGAAGAAGTCGCTGGATCTGGACTTCGTAGCGAACCTCGCGCTCATTGAGGCCGATCATATGGCCCTCGTCGAACACGAGGAGGCCAACGTTATCGAGAAGGCTTGGATCGTTGCGCAGCGCAAAGTCGAGCTTCTCGGGCGTTGCGACCACGATATCGCGTTCCCGGATTGCGTCCTCATCGAGGCCACTCACCCCAATGCTGCCATAGAGGGCAGAAATCGTCTTGCCGAGTGGCCCGAAGGTTCTCTGTAGGGTGGTCTCTGTCTGGGCAGAGAGGGCACGCAGAGGTGTGACAAAGACCACCTGTTTGCCACCAGCAAGGCAACGTAGGATACAGAGCTCGGCGACTCGCGTCTTTCCAGCGCTAGTAGGCAGAGAAACCACCAGGTCGTCAGACTGGTCGACGGCACGGGCGGCAGCCTCGATCTGCGACGGCCAAAGATCGACCTCGGATTTAGGGCGGCGCTGAAGAAGGGCGATGAATAGCTCGCGAAGACGTGGCCATTCGGCGGCTTCTCCGCCGGCCGGTTGGACCGGCACCCTCTCGTGAAACGTACTCGACCACAAATCCGACAGGAGATGGATAGCAATTCTATGCGCCCACCATTGCGGCAGCAGATTCAGCTCGCTGCAAATGGAGAGGCCTATTCGAAGGCGCTCCAGCGCCTGATCGAGTAGCGGCCGCTCACCTCTTTCGAGAGCTAGGAGGAATAGTGACATGGCCGCAAGAAATGCATCTGTCAGCGCTGTGTCGAGACAATCGAACACGAAGTCGTTGCCGCCTTCGGCAGGAGCTGCCGCTGCCTCAGCCTGATCAAGACCCGCCTGGAGATCGGCGGCGATTTGGGCATCGCTGCCTTCGCCCGAAACCCTATAGTCAAACACTGCAGCGCGAATAGCGGTCAAATCCCGCCGCATCAACTGCGCCAGCACCCGCTCGATCAACGAGAAGTTCTCGTCTGTGCTCACAACTGAGAGGAGAGAGTAGGCGCGGGCGGAAAGATGCGCGAGATGGTAGCTGGCGGCTGCCATGACAAGGTGGAAATCCCGATCGGCCTCCTCAGGATCACCCTTGGCTATGACGGCTTCAAGAGCGGTTGCTGCCTGTTCGAAGGCGATACGCGCTTGTGCCGCGTCGCCGCCAAGTTCGAGGAGGCGAAGGCCGAGCCCGAGAAGGGCGTAGCCGTAGGTGTGCAAATCATAGGTCAGTTGGGGCGCGAACGCCGGCGCATCCGGAGGTAACACACCATCACGCCAAATGATCGCTCTGGCCTGGCCGCGGGCGATCAGACGCCCTCTAAATCCTGCGGTTGCAGCGTCGTTGATATCGGCAATTATTGCTTCAGGCGTTGTTGGCATTGACGATCACCTGATCATAGACGGCGCCGATGAAGGCGGCATGGCCATCGACGCGAAGACCGACCCCCCACTGATGAACCTCACCTGGATAGGCTTGCAATGAGGCGGTCAACATTGCCTCCGGTGAATTTCCAGAGAATGTGAACAGAAGATGCTTCACGCTTGCAGGTGGGATTCCGTGTTTCAAAAGCGCGTCGTCGATCGCATCGGCCAAGGGTTCGTTGCCGAGTTCAAGCAGGCGTGCCGAAATGAACGAAAGGGCATGACCGGAAGGCAAGCCGCCATCCTTATTGAGGTTCTCGCGCGCTTCGGCGACGACCTGCGCCGTCAGGGCCGCCCGGCTCTTGGCCTCGGTTTTCAGGAACCGCAACCGCTGCGTTTCCGCATCCTGGAGGAGCGCGATGACATCTTCGCCCCGCATTGCCATGTTGCGGTGGTCTTTCCAACGCAGTCTCTTGATCGGCGCGTGGTAGCCGCCGCTATGGGCGTCAATCCACTCGGTCGCATAGATTTCGCCGAGGTCGCCGGAGCGAATTGCCTTAGTCGTCGGGAGTTTGCCTTCGATCAAAGCCGCAGCAGCAGGTTTTCCAAGTCGTCGGAGGGCTCGGGCGACATGTTCTTCAGAGGCGTAATGGTTGGGAATGACTGCCGCTGTCGCTTGTATCCCAGTGCCGAGGTCGGCTGCCCTTCCGGTTATGACCCTGCGAAAGTGCGCCCCAACCTCACCATCGGCAGAATCGCTCCAATCGTTGAATTGCACCAATACGCCTCCTCCGCCTGGTTAACGTGGAAAGAGGTCACGAACGCGGACAAACGGCGAGCCTGTCTCTGCGGCACGGCGAACTTTGCGCTCGAGAACCTGGGTGAGCGGAAGCTCGCGATCCAACATCTCATAAAGGTCGAGACCATCCATGCAGATGACGCGCTTGCCTCTTCCGAAGGCGACAAGGCCATCATCGGTGAAGCTGCTATTGCTAACGAAGAGGCCGCGGGTCCACGCTGCCTTCTGCTCGATCTTGCCATGAAAGGTATGCAACTCGGCGACCCCAATGGGTTGCCCCTGCCATTTGGCTTCGAGGAGATAGATTTCATTGCCAAGCTGAAAGCTGCCGTCGATCTGCTCACCGCGGAGGCGGAAGGGTTCCTGGGCGGCTAATCCAAAGGCATCGAAGAGGTCCTTGAGGAAGCCCTCAAAGGCATAACCACGCGCCTGCGCGGTGAGCGCCGTGATTTGCAGGAGATCCGACTTGGCCTTTTCGAGCTTTTGGCGATCGATTGCGATTGCCGTGGCGCCGGGCGCAGCTGGTTGCTGAGTGGGACTGCCCGAAAGTCGATTGACCAGCCCCTGGTAGCGGGTTTCAGCGTTTACGACCGGGTCTTTGCTGGCGGTGCGCGCGAGATATTCCGAACGATGTTCCCAAAGCGCCGCTAGAGTACGAACGGCAGTGGCGTCGTCGCAGTGCTGCAGGAAATAGCGAAGCCGTTTTCCCTTAGAACCTCCGTTCACGGCATATTTAGGGTCGTCGATGTTGACCTTTAGCTCTGAGGCGAAGAAGTCGGAAAAGCTCTTGTCAGAAAAGTCCAGCACGAATCCCTGCCCCCGGACGAAGTCAACGAGATCATCTATGAGACGCAGATCGATGGACCGTATAGAGCTAATGACTTCCCCCTGGCATGCAGCATTGAGTTAGCTATTAATTGTTTCTTGGAGCTTTTTGATTTTGGCAAGTATGTCGTCGAAAGAGAGTGGCTTTTCATCAAACATCATAGGCGCCATGGCACGATAATCACCACGCAAATCTTTGACGCGAGACTCGCTCGGCATCAAACATAGAGTACCTGGCTTCGCCGTGTCGTAGCTGGCCCAACTGGACCGGAAGAAGGTCGCCTTGTGCTTTGCTACAGTTGCCAGAAGATCGAAATTGCTTGCTGCTGCTTTCCCCTCCTCGGTGTCGAGAAGCATCGCCAGATCATAATAATGCCGCGAGAAATACTGCGGCGTAGCTGTTTCCGGTGGCCGGTGCGCCTCGGCATGTAGCGCGGTTGCCTTTTCCCAGAAGGTTCGCTGCGCCGAGAGAACAGTCACGGTGCTGTCCGGATCATTAAAGAAGTTCGGGAAATCGTCCGCCGCGTAGGGACGAATGACTTTCTGCTCTGTAGGCCAGGGATCCCCGCGCGCGCCGAGCTCAAGCTTCACCCGCGGCGTGATGTAGGCCATTCCTTGATATTCCGAGGTGGAGAGTGCCGTCGGATAGTGGAAGTTCACCGTCTGCGCGTCGCTGGCGTCTATGTCCAGTGACCACTCGCCGTTGGCTGGCTCGCCCAATTGCTCGACGATGGCAGACCGAAGCGCAGGAAGCAGCTTCTCAGCAATATGCCGCTCGACATCGCTCACAAGAGCTTCGATGAGTCTGTTCGCCTGCTTCTTGCTGATGCCGTCCTTTTCTGGATCGCGGTCGCCGGAATAGCCAAGCTCCGCTCGATCAAACGAAAGATCGATATCCTCGGAAAAGCGGCGGATCGCGCCAAACGCCTTGGAAAGGGATGTGCCTCCCTTGAAAACAAGAGTGGCTGCATCTTTCTCCTGCAGGCCGAAAAGGCGTTTCAAGGTCCAGCAGACCCAGAAGTCCTTTTCGATGATCGTATTGGCGACCCCTCGAACGGCGCCTGTTTCGCCGAATAGGGCAGCTCGATCATCAATCGGAAGAAGAGCTACCCTATCCATCGATTTCACCCGACACAGCATTGGCGATTGATACGAGCGTCGGCCTCATCCAGGCTGGAGCGTGGACAGCAGAGGAGGCCAGCGTCTTCTTGTCATTGGCTGACAGACGGCGCGCCGCGATCTGTGCAACATCCCTGGCACGCATTTCTCCAACATGGCGAAGCGCTTGCACGACCGTACCGGCCGCGCTGCCAGGAGCGATCAAATGTTTGGGCGAGGCGTGACGCAGATCGACTACGCGCTTTCCCAAGACGACACGACGGGAGGGGCCATCGGTAAGATAGGTGTTCTTCGCCGGAACCTGCGTGGAGAGTCCGAGTGCGTTCGCGGCGCGCGCGCCCGCAATCTGCAACTGGGAACCAGTCTCGCGGGCGAGCGCTTGGGCGATATCATCCGGGGCTGGTGAAAGCAGCCCAAGCTGCGGATGGACTTTCGGGAAATCGTACAGACCTCGCGCGAGGCGTCGGAGCTTACCGCCCTTGACCAGTCGGGAAAGCGCCTGGTCAACCGCCGCACGTCCAGCGATACCCAGGAAATCACTAGGCGTGAATACGCCGCCGCGCCCGCCAGCGCGTGCACGCTTCATAATCTGATCCGGTACTGATGTCGAAATGCTTTTCATGTGTCAGAAAATAGTGCATCTTTTTCTGACATTCAAGTTCCACGTATTAAACGCCTGCAATGGGGAGGGAAGCCTCCAGCCAATGCTGGCTTTAGGAAACATAAGACATTGACCGACGACAATCCTCCACGCTGGAGTCAACTGCGGAAAATTCGGCGCGCACTCCAGGCACGAATGCCGAAGGACAAGTTCTTCGATACGGTGCTCGAAGGCTGTTTCCGCGTGGCTCGAGATCGAGATAATCCGTTGCGGGGAAACTTCGTGGCAAGCGGCCTGCGGGAGGCGATTGGGCATGTACTCCACAGCCTCGCTCCTGATGAGGCAGTTCGAGCCTGCGTTTGGTTTGTGCAGGCCAAAGACACCAAGACTGTCACTCGCCAGCAGCGTGCAAGCTACATCGTAAAGGCAGGGCTGCCAGATGATTTCGTCAGCGACATTCTCGGGATAGATGTGCGCGACTATACCGATCCCGTCATCGAAGTGATGGATGGCCTCAACAAGGCAACGCATGTTCGCGCCGAAACCATCCTCTCCAAAGGATGGAAGATCCGTGTAATGATCCAGGATGTTTTGCTCGGCCTTGATCAGTTGCTCCAAGCCGCAGTTGAAAACCGCGAGGCTATCACCCATGCCGTGGCTGACGTGATGCAAGAAGCCGTCTTCGAAAAACTCATATCCGAGACGATCGATGAGCTTGACGAACTCTCCACCCACACCACGGTCGACGGGCATAACATCGACACTGTGACAGTGACAAAATTAGATTCCAGCGAAATCAGTTATCGCGTCGAAGGAGATGTTGAAGTTGAGCTGCAATACGGCTCCGGCTCGGACCTGAAAAACGACATCGGATTTGTACAGGACGATTCTTATCCCTATGTCGTGACAGTTACATGCGCGGTAGCTCGGCCTATGGACATTCGGTCCGACGATCTCGCGATCAGCGTAGATAACCGGAGCTTCTACGAATGAATGATGCAGAGAGATTGACGCGTGGGTTCGTTTCCCTGCTCCGAGAAAGCCCATTTAGAATCGCGCCCGAACGAGCCGATGAACTGTTGGCGCAGATGGGGGGAGAAGCGTGGGTCCTCGAAATCGTGGATGGGCCGGCAAATTTCAAGGCCTTTCCGACCTCAAAGGAAATTGAGGGCACCTACGCTGCCCTGCTGAGCCTTTGGGCTGTCGCCGCGGCGCTACGCGTCCTACAGGTCCTTATGCAAACCGCTGCTGGGATGAACCTATCGCAGGTCGTCATCGTCCCGGACGGTCCCGGCTCAGCTGCAATCGAGCTGAAGAATGCTGCTCTGGCGCTGATACGAAACGAAACATTCTCCTGGGGCGACCTACCTGTAGAGCCAGACTCAATCGCGGATCCCTCATCATAGGTCGGTTTAACCAATAATCTGTTCCTGGCTGCAGCAAGCGTCATAGTGTTACATGAATGCGGACACCTTGTACTAGGACATCTGGAAACGACCGCGCTCATGCACCAGCAGGAGCGTGAAGCGGACGGATGGGCTGTGTCCTGGATCCTTGACAAGGTTGCTGCTGATGACCAGCGCGATTTCCGGACGCTGGCCATCTGTGTAGCATTCATTTGGATCGGACTCATCGACGCCGTGCGGCAGGCGACTTCCACCCATCCACCTGCCGCGCAAAGGTTCGCCGACGCCTTCAACAAGTTTGGCAATGTCTCAACAGACAGTCCGGCGCTGGAACTGAGCTACTACGCCTTGAAAGCGTTCTTTGACCCGGCAACAGATCTACCACAGGCCGAGAACGCAAGGGATGGTTTCATCGACCGTCTAATTGACTATGGCCGGCAAACCTAACAGCGCGCCAGTGGCTTGTCTCGGGATGTTCCACCAACACAGTCAATAGGGATTGTTCAGAGCACTCCCCAAGCACGAAAACTCCCTCGGCCCGTCACTTCCCTAACGCCGAGCTCGTTGACTAGATCGAGTGCTGCACGGTGGCTTACCTTCAATTCCTTGGCGATTATTGACGAGGACACAATCGGTCGCGTCATCAGCAAGTCCACCACGCGCGGCAGACTGCTGGATGAGCGCTTTCCCTTCAGCTTGCGCTCGAGATGCTCCCTCGCCTGGCCCAACCGAATGACTTCCTTCGTGGCCAGTTCAGCACCGTTCGTCATTGCCTCCAGCCCGGCAAGCACTCGTGATACTCGTTTCGGCGATCGCCGCCGTTCGCGTGGCACCGCTTTCAGACCGGAGCAGAAGCCGAACAAGTGGGAAGACACCTTCCCGCGCGCCCGAAAATAGGAGTTCACGAGTTGGACACCAAGCCAATGCTGCCGCTGCAACGGCTCTATGCTTTCCCATGCGTCCCATATGACTGCAGCTGCCAAGGTAGGCGGCAAGGCGTCGACCTCTTGCAAAACCGCTCTCCAATCGGAAAGGCGACCCTCTTCATTCCATTCTGGATCCCGGACAACGAGTTCACCGACCGTCAGGGGATCCGCTTTGCGATCCTCACCGGTCTCAACGGCTTCGAGCACACGGGCAGAGCGATCAAGAACCGCATCGATTTCGGCCATCTCCTCCGCGAAACCGCTTTCGTCCTGGTCCGTTGCCAAGTCCGATGACAATGGACGCCTCCCCTCCCCTGCAGCCCGTCGTTCCGCAAACGCCGGTTCCCGTCCCATTAGGCTGGCGATCCCGGGCGTGCTCGTCGCCCAGTCTGGTTCAGCGCCTGCGATGCGCCGCCGCGCTCTTAAGATCGAGTGCGCGATGGTGATTTCGTGCGTCGGGGCTCGCACATCCCGATCTGCGTCGTGGAGAACCAGATCCTCCATATGGACAAGCTCGCCAACCACCCACATGCTGGCCGCTGCCTCGATGAAATGAGCCCTTTCGGCATAGCCCTGCCCGACCAGGCTACGCCGAACAATCTCGTCTAGGCGCGCGAGCTGATCCTCAGCCCTTCCAATGGCAGGAAGTAGCGTCGTCAGAGGCAAATCGGAAATTTGATATCTCATTGTTTTTAAAGATCTATCTTCACGGAATTGAAGCTAGTTTACCATTTACTTCAATCGTAGAACATATTTCTCTCGCGCGCGTACTATATAAAGAGATTGGGGACTCCCGGACTGTACGGAACAGCAGCCGGCAGGCCTCACATCGCCGAAAACCGTTGTCTTTCAGGGCTTTGTGCCGTCAAACAAGCTGACAAAAATCCTCAAGAGACGTTTACAAACGATCGGTTATCCTTATCTTCTGGTTTTGGAAAACTGCTTCGCAACTATCTCTCAGACGCTCTAAATGGCCGCTGACATGCTGAATCGAACGTCTCGTCGACCACAGGGCCGACTTATCGGGTATGCCCGCGTCTCTACGGACGAGCAGGCAACCGAAGCCCAAGAAATTGAGCTGCGCTCCGCCGGATGTGAGACGATCGTCCAAGAGCACGGTTCGGGCGCATCGCTAACCCGGCCGGCTTTGGCAAAGGTGATCCGCCACATCAACGCCGGCGACACACTTGTCGTGGTCCGTCTCGATCGACTGGCGCGCTCCGTCAGCCATCTGCTTGCCGTGATCGAGGACTTGACGACAAAGGGCGCACACTTCCGATCTCTGCGAGATCCGATCGACACTGCGACTCCGCAGGGGATGTTCTCGCTGCAGGTCCTCGGCGCCGTGGCCCAACTCGAACGCGCACTGATCTCCGAACGAACGAAGGCTGGTATCACCGCGGCAAAGTCAAAGGGCAAACTACCCGGCAATCCAGGTATTAGAGAACGTCGGCCGGAGATGCTCGCCAAAATGACGGCGGCTCAGAAAGCTGCGTATGGCGAGCGCATCCAGATCGACGTCAACAAATGGCTCCCGACCGTCAGGCGAATGCGCCCGGACCACAGCTGGGACGACATTGCGCGGATACTTAAACAGCGCGGTATGGACTGGACGCCCGAACGACTTCGCCGCGCCGTGAAATGGCTCGTGGCCGAACACCTTGCCGACCCGGGCCTGCTGAAGAAGTCATCCCCACGGCCACCCGAGGATCGCTTGATGACGCTTGTCGCGGGCATGTACGCGTCCAACTCCGAACTGACGCTGCGGGAGATCGCCATCCAGCTCGAACGTCTCCACGAGCGGACGCCTCGCGGTGGCACAAAATGGTCCCCATCCTCCGTCAAGAACCTGCTCGATCGGGCAAAGAAAACAGGTCTCGTCGGGACCGACGGGGAATAACGCGCTAATCCAACCCAAGATACTACCGCCCGCACCGAAACATATCTGAAGAGGGATAGACGATGCAAACCGCTACGATCGAAAATCGCGCCGACTTCGCACAATAGGCAACCGAGCGTGCGACCGCCGTCATAGCCGAGAAGGGCGGAGATCTTGCGCTTGCTGCACGCGGCAACGACGACACCAAAATTGCCGAGAGCGCCAATGCGATGCGTCAGGCCATCGTCGATACGCTCCTCAAGGTATTCGATGCGCTGGTCCTCGAGGACTGACCCGACCCGGCGGCTCCTAAGTTTTCGCATCTGACGCGCCCTCCCCCGCTACGCCGACTTCCGGTCTCCGCCGGACTGAACCTTCAGCAAAGCCATCAGCATCGGGCCGAGCCCGAATTCACCCCGGGCCGCTTTCCGGGTAAGGTCGCGCAGATATCCGCCGGCCGAGTTAATGTGGCCAGCCCTTTCGAGGATGCACGCGACCGCCGTCGCCGCATTTTCCGGCCCCATCACATCGCAGGCGTCCTGATACGCAGACGGACTGACCCCGAGGCTCGACCGGACCACGACGGCCGCGGTCATCAACTCTCGCCAATGGTTGATCGCGCCTCCCGGCCCATACATGGCAATTTCGGGGCAAGCCCGCAACACCATGCCCAACGGGAAAGGCCTTTTCATCTCGGCTGTCGGCTTCGGTTCTTCCACTATCGGTCCGTCCTGCTCTTTTTCAGAGCGAGGTTCAGATTCATGAAAGGATTCGGGTTTTGAATTCTGTATGTGGCAGCCATTCTGACTACCATTGCTAGCCATATTTTCAGCATTTTGCTGGATTTCCAAGAGGTTGACGATCTCATCGCGCAGAAGCGTCATTTCATCCAGTACGGAGACGACCTCATCATGTCCCGGATTGCGTGGCAGCTTGGCAAGAGCGGCGACATACATGGCCTCGATCGCCTCCCAATCCCCGTCGGCCCCCTCCTCTACCGCAGCCGTGATGAGTTTCCGAACGTCACGACGGCAGATCGTCAGCGCTTCCTTGGCACGCTTGAACAGCCGGCGTTCCTCGGCAACCAGCTGCGCCAACTGGGCCAGTTCTTCGACGCGGGCCAGAAGCGGCGCCAGGCTGAAGCCGAACGCTTGCTCGATCTCGCCTTCCTTGCCGCGATGCGCATAACGCTTTCCATTCGGGCTGTCGCGGCGATGAATCAGACCAGCATCAACGAGTGCGGCAAGTTGCCGGCGCAACGTCGTGCCGGTAATCCCGTGCGCCCGAACCGAGAGCTGAGCATTGGACGGAAAGACCACCATGCCGGACTCTTCTGACAACTGGCTTTCCGGATAGAAGCTGAGCAGTGCGTCCAGCACTGCAAGAGCTCGATCCTGGAGACCGAGCAAGCTGCGGGCTTCGCTGATGTCGCGGAACACCTTCCACTTTTCAGCGGTCTTGCCTGCCTTGATGTCTGCTGCGGCCCTCTGCCCTTTCACCAAGGCAAGAGATATCGCCCGCCGCCCAAAGGGCGTCGTCACATTTCCGATTTGCATTCGCCTTTACCTTTCAAAAGGCAAAAGAAACCCGGCCGCCTAAACGACGGTTCGACTCTTGACAGCGATTCGTGGAAATGCGATTCTCAGCCTGCTACGAATTGAGAGAGGCTTCCACGACAGTGTCGATTGGGGGCCTTTTTCTTTTGCGGTTTTTCTTCTCAGTTTTTCCCTTGCTGCTGGAAAGTCTCATAGAGGCTTTCAATATTGTTCGTGATCCAGTCACCGAACGCGATGCCGTTGGATGACGAGAGAACAAGCGTCACAGCTTTTGGCGTGACTTTCCGCGAAACGTTCACGGCGTTGTCTTTTGCATTCCAAACCTGCCGAGGCTGGGTGTTCTCTGAGCGCTTTACCGCCGCCTTTTCTTTGCCAGATCGAAGCCGCTTGAATAGTGCCTCGAACCTGTCGACCTGACCAAGGCTGGTAAACTCTTCTTCGTTGGTGAATTCCTCGGCGAGTGCCTTGTTCTTGGGGACGTCGATGAGCTTGCGAAGTTGCAACCATCGGTCACGCCCTACGCCCTTGGCCGGACCGATCGCCTCGATCAGCCGTTCTCCAAACGCCCCTGGAACAGTCAGCATCTTAGACAGTGTTTGGTAATCAACCGAAAGCGCTACCTGGATTACTTCACGGGAGTAACCAAGCTTTTCGAGGCGATCCGCGAACGTCGCCCGCTCGATAAAACTTAAGTTCGCGCGTGCAGAATTCTCCTGCCCCTGGCTAATAACGTGTGCCTGCTCATCGAGCTGACGAACAACAGCCCGGACTTTTCGGCCAAGCTCTCTCGCTACTTGCGCGCGGCGATGACCGAAAACGATCATGTAGCGATCAGATTTGTTTGGGATTGGCCGAACGAGAATAGGCGAGTCCTGGCCCCTTTCACGGATGGCGGCCAACAATTCACTATACTCCTCATCGGTCGTCGTCGAACCTTCTGCGGTCCCAGAAAGTCGGTCGCGAACGAAGGACGCCTCAAGCAGTTCCGGATCAAGCTCGACAACCACATCACCGTCATTGATCCGTTCAGCTTGTCGAGCCAACGCATCAATGGAGGATGAGAGCGACTTGGCAGCTCCGAACCGTGTAACTGGCGCAGCCGATTCAATCGTCTCATCGACCGCTTGATCGTCATTCATTACACTGTTGAAGATATTCTTCCTCGCCATCGTCATGCTCCGCCATTTAAGTCACTGTAAAAACAAACAAAAAATTCGATTTAGACCGCAGTCTATTTCCTTCGCCCCCAAGCCTCATGAATGAGGTCCCGAATTTCCCCATTGACGGCTTCCATTGCTTCCATAGCGCGGTCATAGGTTCCGCGGTTCATCGCAGACCGTTCAACTTCATACAGTGTCTGCTTTGTCAGGCCTGCATCCGAAACCGCTGTGGATTTCACCATCTCATGCTTCGCCATATGCGGGATCAGCATTGACTTCATGAACGCGACCATTTGCGCCTGCGGCATGTCGGTGGGCTCGAACCGCGTTATCAAGTAGCGGAACCAGTCAAGATCGACATCGCCGCCAGCCTGCTTCACAGTCTTGAGAATATCGCCGAGCATCAAGAGAAACTGCGACATCGACATCAGATCGAGCATCTGAGGATGCACCGTGATAAGAACGGAAGTTGACGCCGCGAGTGCAGTGAGTGTCAAATAGCCAAGCTGTGGCGGGCAGTCCAACACGACGACATCATAGCGGGGGTCCACATCTTCAAGCGCGCTCTGGAGTCGATTCCAAAAACGCTTCCCTTCGGTACCAGCTTGCATCGCGAGAGGTGTGTCGTACTCGTACTCCTGAAGCTCAAGTGACGCGGGGACAATATCAAGGTCGGGGAAATTGGTAGGTTTTATCACATCTGCGAGCGAGCAACGCTTCTCATCATACCGAATTGCCTCGTATACGGACGGGTAGTCATCCACCTCAGGCTGGATGCCATAGAGCGCTGTCATCGATCCCTGAGGGTCGAGATCGATCGCTAATACGCGATGCCCCGTCAATGCCAGGTGTTGCCCAAGATGCGCCGCTGTCGTGGTTTTTCCCGAGCCACCTTTGAAGTTCACAACGGCGAGCACCTGAAGCTTTTCGTTCGCGCGGCGACTTGGGACATATTTCTTAACATCCGAGCGACCATTCTGATCCAGCCAGTGCCTTAGTTCGCGTATTTGCTCGGCTGAGTATGTCCGGCGACCCCCAGCATGGACGGTTGGAACGACGCCTTTGCCTTCCAAGTGTAGCTTTTTCAGATTGCTCGGCGACACTCCCAAGAAGTACGCCGCCTCTGCCATCGAAAACTGGCGGAGGGTTTTGCGTGCGTCGGGCGGATAGCTTTCCATGCGCAACTGGTTAAGCTTGCGCGATATATCCTTCCCCTGAGCAAGGATAATATCGTCGAAACCAATCTTTTTCGCAGCGCTAGAAGCGACACTACTCAT
>NZ_CP120212.1:1607500-2422846 GCF_005144435.2 Agrobacterium leguminum | reverse complement strand
GTTATTACGATCGATCGCCATCAATTTTCACCACCTTTTCAATTCACTTTCCAATCAGATTCCCTCCGGTTCCACCTGTAAATAAATCCATTAAACAATAAAAACCTATATAAATCACCTGCTTATAACAGTGCTAAATTGACTGCGCACAAACAGGCGAACTTCTCCAGCAAATCTCTCATCTCTCCCGCAGAAATAGTGCGTTTAATTATTTATATGTTTTGCACTCACCTATTGGACAAATTATATGTTTTACCGGCCCTCTTCCTCCCTGTTCAATTTACAGCCGCCCAATCATCGCTAAATATTCTATTCCGTAAAATAAGTATAAATATGGGAACATATGTATTAATGTCATCAATATGGGTAAAATATTCCAGGGGCGTATATCGGCGCGATTTGGCCCAGCCAGCATAGGATTGCCAGTCCGTCGAACGTGACACGTTAAGCGTGTATATCAAGGATCTGTCCGATTTGTCGAACTGAGTTACCGAACATCACACGGTTCTTTATCGGGCGCGGTAAACCTCGCTGGACGACCGACGACGTGCAATAAACTCCCGAAGGACAGGGAGAAAAAAAGCTTTACTGAACCGTCCCACAGGTAGCTCCGGCTCCAGGTAGAAAGAATGTCCGATAATGTCGCTGTTATACTCATCCAGAATGATCCAAAGCCGCACATCTGCATCAAGACCGGCCCGGCGCTTTTCAATGGCAGGGATCTCAATAGCAAAACGATCAGTTTCCGGATGCTTCGTCGTGATAGGAAAGAAAAGAACCATGTCGCCGCCCGCACGGGCGAGCCTGACGCCAACAACAACAGGTCGCCCCTTCCGACCTTCGGTTTCACCGCGGGCAGCCTCGCGGCTCCATAGATAAGGGTAGCGGATTACGACTGCAGTCTCTTATCGAAACCGCTCACCGAACCGTCTCTTCACTTTCCGCATAAGTGTCGACTGCGGCCTCAAATTCCTCTAGCAAAGAGTCAGACATATTATCAATAGTGCCAACCGCACGCAGATCAGACTGCCGCATCAGACGTTCATAATCCTCGATATTAAGAAGAACCAGGCGAGGCTTGTTGCGCTGGGTGATCGTCACCGGATGACGAAGCGCCTCAGCGATAATATCACCCGACTTCCTGGAAAGATCACTCGTGGTGTAAGAATTACCTGAACCTGCCATAAAACACACTCCCGTCGTGTATCGCGAGGATAGCACGGTCACAAAAGTAAGCCCATAAAATACAGCAATCCTGTAAATGCTGCATTACACGCCGTAGACCTTGCGAAGCGCTACCAGATCCATAAGTACCCGAAGAGGTAGGGGCGAACTCAATCGAACCGTTGAGCGGGACACAGTCAACACTCGTCATGACCGAAAATCGTTGATCACCAGAGGATGATAACTAAAGGTCCCCAACTCGCGCATCGAAAAATCATGGCCTTGCGGGCGCGTGAGACACTGGCCAGTGCCAAATAAAGGAGGGTGCCGAGTGCGCGGGACTCAAACAACATCAACTGCGGCAACGAACATTAACGCCCCGCCGGCTGGAGCGGGCGTCATCTCGGCTGGCATCAGATATCTAAAGCCGGAGGCCAGTGGCTGTATCCCCGGTATTCCATGAGTTACGGGTCCATAGACCGCCGGATCCGCGACCCAAGCCTCGTAAATCTCTCCATTCACCCGCAAATACGAGACGCCGACGAGAGCCATCATATGGCTAGTATTGCAAACGACGAGGGGTTTCCTCTGCTTAAGTTCACCAATTATCCCGAGATTATTGAGATTGGTGACGCCGTGCAGAACCGACCAGACCCTTGAAGAGAGTGTAAATGATCTTCCAGCGTCGTCGATGTAGGATCTGTTGATGGAATCTATGAGCGTGAACGGATCGGCAGGTGCGTTGACGTAGGCACCAAAACACTGTCTCACGACGCTGCTTTGATCCATTCTGCAGCCATGCCAGTTGCAGATCATGGCGATTGTTGCTGCCCAGCACCAGACAGACGGCAATGGTTGCTGGATATGTCCGAACTGACCGCTCGGAATATAGGCGCTGCACTGCACGGAAGTGCAGGATTCCTCCGACAGAACACGTGTCGGCATCATCGTGGCCGCAGCTATTCCGCCCGCCATCCTGATCAGCTCGCGCCTTGTGGCTATCTGCGTGCTCAAAACCATAACTCCTTCAAACGATGCAACCAAATCGATTTCAAGGTCCAACGACCTGGAAGGATGCGACATCTATCCATTTCTTTTGACGGTTATAACCGATCACCCAGGTCGACTGACCGTTATCGTGTTGCACCTTAATGGTGAACCAGGTGCCTTGTGGCACGCCCTGTTTATGAGCCACTTCAAAATCCCGTATTTTGCCCAGCCGGCTCAATTGCGGGTAGCGTCTGTTGGCATCAGTCTGACCGAGTATCGTCTGATATAAATAGTCGGATATCCGATCTTTTTCATACTGCCCCTCGACTGCGCCCTTAATGAAATCCATCACCATGGATTTGCCGTCATCGCTGCAGGGGCTGGGGGTATATTCCGTGACACCGGCCAATGGTATGAGGGTCAGCGCGGAAGAAATTGGAATGACATAGGTAATTGATCCGCCAGCCTGGCCTTTGATTGCCGCGGCGATACCCGCCACTTCTCCAAAAGAATTGAAGACCGGGCCGCCACTCATTCCAGGATTAAGCGGAATATCGGTTTGCCACCACGCGGTTGGCTTTCCATCCACGACAGCATTCGGCGATGTCACCTTTCCAGGGCCGGCTCCGGTAAGATCGGATGTCCCCGGGAACCCTGACGCATAAAGCCAAGGCATCGAATCTTCGCCCGCCCCATAGTGAATCTGAACTTTTGGCCAGCCTGCGTTAAGCATGGGCATCTTGATCAAGGCAATATCGAGATCGTCAATTTTTGTTATCAGCGAGGCGGGATATTCCGTTGCGAACAAGCTTCCGAGTTTAACCTTGATCGTCGAAGTGACCACGCTGGATGTATAGACAGGTGGCGGTCTCAACACGTGAGCCGCCGTGATGATGTAACCGTCGCCTTTGATGACAAAACCGCTTCCTCGAGCCTCGTCTTTTGTTCCATCCGCAAGTTGGAACTGGTAAACGATCTGAGCGACCGCCGGGCCGGCAGTCGCTCTTATGCACTCCACAATGTTCGCAGGGGTCTGAGCCAGAGCGGGCCCAGCGCACACTGGAACTGAACAAAGCAGGACCAATAAAGGAGAAATCAGACGTCGATTGCCAGACATATCTGCCTCACACGCGCTTTGAGATTGTTTCCGTAGCCAAGGCCGCCAATGCCGTTGCCCATCTTTATTATCGACCCTTCGGCGTTGCCGTTGAGAGCATCGGGAGACCTGGACAAGGGTAGGTATGCCCCTTTTCTGGCATGAATTCTGATGGCTGCTTGTAATACCTCTGCCTTTGGATCCGCGAATATATCGTCCCAGTCCGTGCCCGTACTCAATGTGCAGATCTGGTCGGCGGTATATCCCGCCCAGCGTTTTTTAAAGTCCAACAGCAATGGACTGGATCCGCTGTAGTCAAGGATGTAGTCCGCGAGGTCACGATAATTCGCCCGCCATGTCGTCTGTATAAGACCCCGGCCACGAAACTTGTAGAAGTCGCCCTCGAGGATAATTCCGGACTCACTCGCCTTGCCGGAGGTCGGAAAGACATCGCGGGGATAAGAGGACCCTTTCCAGACATCATCGGTCGTCCTCGCTAGATCATTCGCAAAACGCAGATTCATCCGACTACTAAGGAATAGGTCGTCCTGAAGCAGTTGGTGGAGGGAATAGTTCAGAGGATCAGAATTGTAGGACTTCTTACGCCACTTCCTGCCGCCGGCTCCAGTCATGTTCACGACATTGAAGAGATAGGATATTCCCGGGTGATCCTGGGACCCGTAACTCTCAGTCCTGCTGACCAGGTTTCCATTGATCTCGTTTATGAAAACCGACATGTAGGAAAGAAAGGTCATCAGACTGACGGGGGCAGACAAAGTTGCCGAATGCCAGTAAGCGGAAAAATTTTCTTCGGACCTCGCCCCCTGGATCCGCTTCCCCTGCCATGCCCCCTTATTTGCAACCTGCGAATTGAAAAAACCGATAAACGACGTCGAAAATTTCCTGTCAAAATACTCCTGGATATCAGCAAGCGTTCTAAATGTGACATTTGAAAGTTTAATTACAGTATCGTCAGATATGTCGGCAGCTGTCGCAACCAGTATAGTGCTGTCACCTTGGGTGAGTTCCCATGACTGAGAGAAATCAGCGAGCCCCATCTCCAGTGGGGGAAGCTCATCCTGAGCATAGGATATTTCAGGCATAAAAGCATTACCTGTGAGCATACTTGATGCTGCTGCGAAATAAGAAGTGAATTGCCTCCTGCTAAGCATCCCCGCCCCCTTTAACAACCCAGAAATGAATTTACTACTTTTGATATAAAAATCTATAGCGATTTCTCAGTTTCATAACCTGTTAAGCCGGTTGCAGCGCAACCGACTGAAATAGATGCGCATTCTTTGCTAATGCCACTACCGACGTTACCGGGGTGAATAAAGGGATTGCCGAAGGCCCTCTCCGCGCACGTTTTTCGTCACAAGACGTGGGCAGGGTCGAGATGTTGGTACAGCATCATCACGCGTCAAAGCTGCTCCGACACCAAAAAATGTCTAACATAAAACTTGATTAGCACATCAAGCAGATCCTGCCTCGTCGACCGAACATAGTTGGCATATCAGCTGAGTGGAACGGCGATGTGATTGGTCTAGCTTGGGCTACATCGAGTGAGTTTTGCTTACAGATGAATCCTGCATCGTAAGTATCAACTTGATAGCTGTGGATCTAAGTCTGAGGCCGCTCAGACGAGCCAAGATTTTCTTAGCGCTAATTTCCGCGATTAATCATTGGGCGACATCGAAAAGAGCAGCTCAAGTTTTTTACATGTCACGACGGGACACCGTCTGAAGCAAACAGGCGGTCTTATAAGAGCCTGTGGCGGTACGTGTATCAGCGGATCGTACCTAATATGAAAACACGCGCCTTCGTGATTTAAGCCCATACACAAATGCACCAGAGCGTTATAACATGCTGAAAAGACTAACTATTGTTATCGTCATGATATTGGTGAGCCCAATTTTTGGTGGGGCCATATATCGCTACGCGTGCTGGAATAGACTAACGGATGCAGACGTCTTCCAAGCGACGAAAATGGCTTACTGGGACAGCTTGAACATCCAGGAGAAGACGGAATTGAGAAATGAGTCATCTGTCAAATGTGGGCCGCCACATCAGGTGAGGGATGATTTCTATGGTGTGAGCGTCGGCCTTGCATGGAGCGTTTTCTGTGCCGGCGTCGTCGACGGACTGGTTGTTACTTCCGAAAGCTTCAGGATCAACAAGTGCTATCGGACAAGATACTGAGAACATGCAAAAGACAGGTCCCATTTTTCTACTGCCGGAACATCGTACGAAAAACTATTTTAGTTGGATCATAGCAATGTCTAATAAGCTTTTTTCTTTGGAACGGTATTGGATACCAGCCCTGGTCGGGTCACCGACCGTCGCATCGATATTTTAACGGCAGCCGCACACTATAAATCGATCGAACACTATTTACGACGATTTTGCCGGGAAAAGCAGTTACGTTCAATGACTTCAAATCTACAAAAACAATAATTATTCCCATCTTCCAGTAGGATCGAAAGTATAACTTGGGGAAATGTCGGCACCAACGCAGAAGGTCGGCCGATTTTTGATGAGAAGGACAAGGCTCCTCAGCTATTACGCAAAAAGTGGTCTCGTCTCCCGTGACGCATATTTCTGGGGTCACCACACCTATCGTATTTCCGGAACCCCTCGGTAATCGGCTCCGGCTAACCCGGACAACTTCGATGAGGCTCTTGGCGCAAAATTCGCCCGTGAAGACGCCGTACGTCAAATTTGGCCACTGATGGGCTTCGCTCTCCGCGAAAAACTCGCCGCCTGACTCGGGTACACGCACAAACTCGCTTCGGCGGGTTTTCATTTACCAATTGTGATTTCGGGAACTGCCTCGGAAATAGACTTGCCGAGCTGGCCAAGGCCAAACACCCATCCAAATCCCGCCAGAACCAGAAGAAAGGTTAAGACGGACACGATAGTAAATCGTCCAACCGCTGTTGCTTTGAACCAGCCAATTTCAAAATTAAGAGAATCTCTTGGGTCTTCCATGGGCGTACCTCTGCTTAAAAAACAAAACAAGAGGTCGCTGCTCGCTGCGCAATTTCACCCGAATCGCAGGACTATGCAATAGCAACGATGTAAACAGAGCGCCGCGCATTAACCATCGGTGAACTAAACTATCCGCAAGCGCCTGTTTCTATTGCTGAATTTTTGATGTTAGCAAGTATGGCAACTTTCGCAAAAAACGATAAAACAGGAACTATCCACAACCTGTGAACTGCATTTACCTATCACCTACCGCAAACCACTGATTTAACTTGCTATTTTTCGCAGGCTGTTTCCACTGCAACATCGAGGTTTGTACGGATAGCTGAGTTTCCACAGTGTCGTCTTCACTTAGGCTTGGCCGGTTGAGCTGATACACGATACAGGACGCGCTTACGGGCGTCGCGCAGCCGCTCACGCCACAGCATCCGCGGCATTCTTGATTGTATCAAACTCACGCTGTGCAGCCGTCTCGGGTGTACATCTGCCCGTTTCCAGCGATGAACATAATGCCGTCTGGCATCATATCAGCGAGATCCACGCATTCGTCCATGTATTTGGTAGTGCGATGTTGCACCGCCTTTTCGTACTTCTCGGGAAAGTGTGGGTATCGGGCGAGCCATGTGTGGATTGTGTCCTCACACGGCATCTCCTCCATGCCGCCTATTTTGCGCACGGAGAGACCCTTGATCATGTGCTCGCAGATAATGCTCGCCAGTAACGGCGAATAATCAGACGGACGACCGGGACCTCGCGCGGGATTGTTGGGATCAACGATTTCCGGGGTCATGGCGGAATCCTGCCGCAACGTCCACTACTTGGCAGTAACGACTTAGCAACCAGCGGGTGTTACAAAGTACAAAACGGGTGCTTACAAATGACAGCTTCGCCTTCTCCACCTCCTTTGCCGCCGGCCTCCACGCCAGCTCCTTTGCAAGCTTTCGTAGATCACTTAGGCAAATTTGTTTCTGCCTTTTTGATATTGTTAACTGCTGGCTATCTCATTCATCAGAACGCGTATAACCAAGGAAAAGATGCGGGCGCTGGCGCACTCGCTGTCTATGAAAAGTCAAAAGAATTTAAGTTCGAGGAAGTCGCTAAGCGAGCTGAGGCCGCAACCGCGAACCTTGAACAAGCGTCCAAAATGTTCGAGGGAATTCTTGCGTCAAATGCAGAATATGCGACGGCTCGGGATCAGTTGATCCTTGCGCGCCAGCATATTCAGAGACAAAAAGAGGCAGGTGACCTAGTTGCTAGAGAACTTGCCAACACGGCCAAAGCTCTGGAAAAAGCTACGCGCGATATCGAAAATATGACTAGCTTAGGAAAGGATTACAGTATTCTCGAAGGGTCATCGGCAATCATCGAAGGTGGCGCTATAAATTTCGGCGTTCACAAGGTAAACGGAGATAAGACGGCTCAAGTTTTTTTAAACGGACAAGAACGCAACACGCACGCTGGAGATCAATTCGATATCCCCGGCCGCAATAATACCATCTGTACGTTCAACACTACGAATGTGGAATACGTCATGAAGGAATCCGTCACTGTGGCCGCGAAATGCGTCGTGCGATGATGCGGCGCGTTTAATAACAATAATGACTGCCTTCACGTCCCCACCGTCGGATGGACCGAAGGCTCCGGTTGATCGGCGATGGTGGGCTTACAGGCGATCTGAGCCATTGCTGGGCTAAAGGTTCTGTGAAGGGCGGCAGCCAGATTTTTCCGGCGGCCAGCGAAAGGAACGCTTCGAAGGAAGATCGGGTCTTGTCGTAACGGGTGGCAATCCGTCGGAACTGTTTGAGCCGGTTGAACATTCGTTCGATGTGGTTGCGGCCTTTATAAACCTTGAAGTCTCAAGAAGGCGGGTTTGTCCTGTTCGCTTTTGGCGGAATCACGGGCCGAATGCCGTGGATCAGCATCGCTTCGCGGATGGAGTCGCCGTCGTAGCCCTTGTCAGCAAGGAATGATTTAGGTTTGCCAATGGGTATGGTGAGAAGCGCGGGAACGGCGCTGTAATCAGAAGCCTCGCCGCCCGCCAGGACAAAGCCGAGAGGACGTCCCTGACCGGCTGCGGGGGCATGGCCTTTTGTCGTAAAGCCGCGGCGTGATCGACCAAAACCCTCTTTATAAGTCCCCCTTTAGCGCCCGCAGCCTGCGAATGGCCGCGAACCGTGGTGCTGTCAATCATATGTTGCCAATCGTCGGTCAATCCCAGTTCGACAAGCGTTTCAAGGAGTTCGTCCCAAACACCTTGTTCGGCCCAGCGACGGAAACGAACATTGACCGAATTCCACTTTCCATATCGCTCGTGCATGTCGCGTCACGGACGGCCAACGCGCAGAACATGGAGCATCCCGTTAAAAAAGCGGCGGTTGTCGTGGGATGGCCGAGACTTGCGACCACGCTCGGTCGGCAATAGCGGTTCGACAATCCGCCATTACTCATCACTCAAATCACCTCGTGCCATAGCTGCTTCCTAAAAAGCAGTTTTGAATCACGCTTAGGCTGACTTGGGAATCCACTTTGTCAACAGGACCTAGACCCTGTCGAACATCTCCCTGAACTCCGGATCAGCAAAATAGGCAAGCTTTTCAGCAAAAACCGGTCGTTGCCCGGCCAGGAACAGCAATTGTCCGTTCGCTGGAAGATTGCGCACCTCGTCCGGGGTGAGTAACGGCCGGCCTGTATGCTGCTGGCTGTATGATATGCCTGTCTTATCGGAATCGAGCGCTCTCGCCATCGTCTGGAACACGACCGTTTCCTGTCCAAGCAAATCAGAGATGAGACGGGCGCTGTCATGATCGTTGACGCCAAAGACCTGCAGCACGCCGGCGTTTGACAGGAAAGTTCCGGCGCGGTGACCGTATGTGGCACGCAACTGATGGATGTCCTGAAGGATGGGCCAAAGCTGGACACCGTAACCCGCCATTAGACCCATCGCGCGTTCGACCGGCGCCAGATGCCCAAGCGATGCAAACTCATCGAGCAAATAGAGAACCGGTGCCGTCGGCTTTGCCGGATCGCGGGCCATTTCGAGCAGGCTTTGCAAGACAAGCAGGCGCAGCCAGCGCGAATAGGTCGAGATGCGGTCGGGCGGAAGAACGAGGAACACCGTCATGTTGTTGCGCTTGAGATCAGCGAACCGGAAATCAGAGCGGTGGAGCACGGCCGTCATGCGCGGTGAATCAAGAAAATGCGTATGGCGTTGAGCCGCGGACAGAACGCCTGCGGCTTCGCGGTCGGATTTTCCGAGGTGGCGGTTTGCGGCGCGCGCAACAAGACCGCCTGCCGCATCGCTGTCCTGCATCCGCTTGAGCAGCGCTGCAAACTGTTCCGGAGCAAGGGTGAGATACTCGCGAAGTGTTGCAAGGTGCCTGCGTCTCAAAGGCTCCGCCGCAACAATCTCGAGCAGCAATCCAGCAATCAGCGCTTTGGCCTCCTCGTTCCAATGCGCCTCCCCCGCCATTCCCGGTTCGTCGAACACGAGAGCGTCGGCAAGGGCACTGGCGTCTTCCGCGACATCGAGGTTTTGGGGATCAAGCATGGCAAGGGGATTGAAGGCTGCAGAAGGTCTCCCGGTAACAGCAAAAGGATCGAGCACATGAACCGGTCCGAATTTCTGGCGCGCACGGCCGGTGATCCTTGCATTCTCGCCTTTTGGATCGACGCAGATCACCGAACGATCGGCGGTCAGCAGGTTCGGGATGATCGTGCCGACACCCTTGCCGGTACGGGTCGGCGCCATGGTAAGGAGATGGGCCGGACCATCATAGCGTAGGGGTTTGGCCGTTTTCGCATCACGACCGATCAGGAGGCCTGAACCCGATGAGGTGAGAGCAGCTATCTCCTTGTCTGTCGCAAAGCGGGCGGAGCCATGGGTCTCATCGTCATTCTCCCCGAAATGCAAAATGAGCAAGCTGGTGATGAACCGGAAGGTGATAGCGGCAAGCGCCAGCAAGGTGAGGAAATCGGGGATGATGTAGACAGGCGAGCCGTGACCGAAACCCGTTTGCTCAAGGAAATGACGGCCACCCATGCCGATCACGAACGTGACGATGATGAGGATGACGACAAATCCGAGAAGCGGTTTCCAGATCCGGAAGGGCATGGCAATCAAAGCTAGAAATGCCCAAAGCGGATCCCGCGCGGCAGCGCGCATCATGTTCTTGAATGCGTCCCGGGCAAGTCGCAATCGGCTCATGGAGCACCCTGCCCGCTGTCGCTACCCTCTCCCTTGTCCCTCAGTTCTCGTCCGATCAGATCGTCAAACAGCGCCTTGTCATTGTCGCGTGTCAGAAAGGCCGGAAGTTCGCGACGCAGCCATTCACCGAGTTGTTTGCTGAACTCCTGATCATTCGAGGTTTCGAGATGATGCAGAACGAGCGAGCCGATCAGGACCTTGCGCCGCATATCGTTGTTGCGCTCGGTTTTTGAAAGCCGGGCCTTGAGCGCGGAGCGTTGCGCGTCCAGTTCAGCCAGGCGCTGTTCGATGGTTTTCCTTGCCACGATTATTCCTTTCGATTGCGGTCGCACCGGAACTGCCGCTTTGACCACGGCTTTGCTCCTGGAAGACAGACCAGTTTCTACGGGGAGATCGACATAGCGATCGTAAAAGTAGGTTGGACCCTGTGGTTGATCACGCTGCGGTGGCTGCTGCCTGAGCTCAGGATTGATCCGCCACCGGTGGCGCTCAGTCGCTGGAATTTGCGGCTTGTCCCGCGGCCTGTTTGAGCTTTTCGATGTACTCGCGGCAGAGGGTCTCAACCAGCTTGTGAAGTTCCGCCGTCCGCTCCTGAAGCCATGTCAGCGCCTCTTCGGAAACCTCGAAACGCTTCGAATAGCGTGCCTTGACGTAGGCCTCATTCAGGATGTTGTACCAGGTGGTAAATCGCTGACGGTCGCGCGGCCAGATGTCAATCAGACGGTGGTCACGACCTTCGGAAAGTCCACGCAGGAATTTGAGATTGTGCGACGCGGGCGAATAGTTTGTCAGTGTCAGCAGGTAGCAGTTGTAAGCGGTCTCGACTGCCTGATGAAGATTGAAAGCCGCGTGATTTCGCTGATCATGGGTGATAGAATATAGAGCGAGTTCATGAAAGAATTTGGCGCTATTAAGTTGGGTACTGAAATGCTCCTCGGCCACCCTGAGTGCATCGGAAGGGCTGAGCGGTTTCGCTTCAGCCAGCGGCCTGTCGTCGAATTCGTAAAGAACAACACCTTCGCGGGCGAGGTCGACGAAGAAGTACTGGCCATCATGTAAAAAATTGCTGATCTCGCGAGCGCCATGGACAATGAGGCTCACGGGTGTCTCGATCTCCTTGTCCCACATCAGCCGGTCTGTTGTCTTGTCCCAGTATTTGGGATCGGCCAGTTCCTTGTTGCTGACGATGACGAGAATGTCGAAATCCGAGCGATAGCCTTTCGACGTATGCGGTTCATCCACCCAGTTGCCACGCGCGTGAGAACCAAACAGAATGATTTTGAAAATCCGTCCATCCTTCTTGGCGTCCGACTTCGAGCGCTCCACCAGATCAGCAAACTCTTCCTGGATAATTCCGACGACGCGCGCAAGTTCGCGTTGCTTTCGTTCCGGCAAATGTTCAAGGCTGGTCTTCATGTCTGCTCCGTTTCTGGACGGTATCCTGTATGGTCCATTGTAAACTTCTTTGAAACTCCGATTTTTGGCAGCCGCCAATCGAAAGCCCGTATCCCAAACTATCGACCGCACGTTGCCTGCGCGCGCTCCTGTTTGTTGCGCCGCGCCTGCAATATCTTCTTCCACTCGTCCGGCTCCCTTTGGCGCCTATCCCTCCTCCGTCGTGCGATCAACCTGCGCCTATCGCCCTCCCCTGATTGACGCTTTTGTGTCCCTATTCAAACACGAGCAATTGCCACTTGGCGACTACTACTTTTAGTAGTCGAAATCGCCGTTCGTTGTTGCTAGCCTCGCCACCGGTAAACAGACAAGGGCGCACTTACGACTTGCCACGCGTCAGAGCGCTGAATTTCCCCGTTTGCGGTTCGGAGATTTCGGTTGGCGATTTATCATCTCAGCACCAAACCTGTCTCGCGCTCATCCGGCCGAAGTGCTGTGGCATCTGCCGCCTACCGTTGCGCGGTACTTCTTACCAATCACCGCGATGGCCTTGTGCATGACTTCACTCGCAAAGAGGGCGTGGCGCATAAGGAGATCGTATTGCCGGACGGTCTTTCTGCCGATTGGGCTCTGGATCGTTCGGCATTGTGGAACGCTGCCGAGTTCGCAGAAAAGCGCAGGGATGCCCGCGTCGCCCGCGAATTCGAAATCGCGCTTCCGCATGAGCTGTCGCCAGAAGGGCGGCTGAACGCTGCACGCGCCTTTGCCCGGGATCTTGCAAACCGCTATGGCGCGGCCGTGGATTTTGCAACCCATTCGCCAAGTGAACACGGTGACATCAGGAACTATCATGCGCATGTGCTGATGACGACGCGACAGGTAGGCAGAACCCGCCTTGGCGAGAAAACTTATCTCGAGCATAAGAACGCACGGCTGCTGGCAAATGGTATGGCGACAACCGACATTCAGCTTCGCGATATCAGGCAGGCATGGGAAGGCATTGCCAACCGTCAGCTTCAGCGCGAAGGCCTGGATGTTCGCATCGATCATCGCTCACACGTGGAGCGCGGTCTTGAGTTGTCGCCGACCGAGCACATGGGCGTGCATGCCTCGCAGATGCAGCAGCAAGGATTGACGGTCGAGCGCGGCAGGCTGGATGACGAGGCAGCACGGCAAAATGCCGAACTGATCCGGCAAAAACCCGAACAGGTTTTGACGCTGATCAGCAACGAGAAGAGCGTGTTCGACCGGCACGATATTGCCAAAACGTTGCATCGCTATATCAACGATGACGCCTGTTGGTTTCCACGCGGAACTGAGCCGGTTTTTCCACCGAGAAGTGAGCCACCTCTGAGTATGGTTTTCTGATCAGGCTTTGGTCAAGGGATTGGCCTTTTCTCCTCTCTTCTGAGCTGCTGCGGCCGAGCTGGCCTTGAAGCGGAAGCTGTCGTTTCCTGTTTCCAGGATATGGCAACGGTGGGTCAGGCGATCGAGCAAAGCCGTGGTCATCTTGGCATCACCGAAGACGGTTGCCCATTCGCTGAAGCTGAGGTTGGTCGTGATAATGACGCTGGTGCGCTCGTAGAGCTTGCTTAGCAGGTGGAAGAGCAACGCTCCCCCTGAGGCACTGAACGGAAGGTATCCCAATTCATCGAGGATCAGGAGATCGAGGCGAACCAGGGTCTCAGCGATCTGTCCTGCCTTGCCTTTGGCCTTCTCCTGTTCGAGCGCATTGACCAATTCGATGGTCGAGAAGAAGCGGACCTTCCGGCGGTGATGCTCGATCGCCTGGACCCCAAGGGCAGTCGCGACATGTGTTTTTCCTGTGCCCGGCCCACCGACGAGCACGATATTCTGCGCCCCGTCCATGAACTCGCATCGGTGCAGTTGGCGCACCGTCGCTTCGTTGATTTCGCTGGCGGCGAAGTCGAACCCGGAGATGTCCTTATAGGCTGGGAAGCGAGCAGCCTTCATGTGATAGGCAATCGAGCGAACCTCACGTTCGGCCATCTCGGCTTTCAGCAACTGGGACAGGATCGGCACGGCCGCATCAAAAGCTGGAGCCCCTTGCTCAATCAGGTCTGTGACGGCTTGGGCCATGCCATACATCTTCAGGCTCCGCAGCATGATGACGACGGCGGCACTTGCGGGATCATGACGCATGGCGACCTCCCACGATCCGGACACGCAAGCCATCGTAGCGTTCGACGTTGGCCTTGGGTTCACGCAACAAGGTCAGCGCCTGTGGCGTGTCGATGTCAGGGCCGTCAGTCGTTTTCCCATCGATCAGACGATGCAGCAGGTTCAGCACATGTGTCTTGGTCGCGACGCCTTGATCCAGAGCCAGCTCCACAGCCCTGACGACGACCTGTTCGTCGTGATGAAGCACCAGAGCCAGGATATCGGCCATCTCACGATCGCCGCCCAGGCGACGCAGCATCTGGTCCTGCAACCGTCGAAAGGCCCGCGGCAATTCCAGGAAAGGCGCACCATTGCGCAGGGCTCCGGGTTTGCGCTGGATGACCGCAAGGTAATGCCGCCAGTCGTAAATCGTTCGCGGTGGTTTGTCGTGGCTGCGTTCTATGATCCGCGGATGTTCGCAGAGGATATTGCCCTCGGCTGCAACAACCAGTCTCTCGGGATAAATCCGCAAGCTGACAGGCCGGTTCGCAAACGATGCAGGCACGCTATAGCGGTTCCGCTCGAAGGTGATCAGGCATGTCGGAGAGACACGTTTGCCCTGCTCGACGAAGCCGTCAAACGCAGCGGGGAGCGCCATCAATGCTGGCTGTTCCGCGGACCAGACGTCCGCGATCGTGCCGGGCAAGGTGCCGTGTGCTGTGTCGCGCCACAGGTCCTGGCAATGCTGTTCCAGCCAGGCATTCAATGCCGCCAGATCAGGAAAGTCCGGCATCTGTTGCCAAAGTCGCGGCCGGGCATCCTGGACATTCTTCTCGATCTGGCCCTTCTCCCAACCCGCGGCGGGATTGCAAAACTCAGGCGCAAAGACGTAGTGGTTCGTCATCGCGAGGAAACGGATATTGACCTGTCGCTCCTTGCCACGACCGACGCGATCGACCGCGGTTTTCATGTTATCGTAAATGCCGCGACCCGGCACACCGCCAAACACGCGGAACCCGTGCCAATGAGCGTCGAAGAGCATCTCGTGCGTTTGTAGCAGGTAGGCCCTGACCAGAAACGCCCGGCTGTGTGATAGTTTGATATGGGCGACCTGCAGCTTCGTGCGCTCGCCGCCTATCACGGCATAATCTTCGCTCCAATCGAATTGGAACGCTTCGCCTGGGCGGAAGGACAGAGGAATGAATATGCCGCGGCTCGCTGTCTGCTGCTCAGTCCGCCAGTCACGAGCGAACGCGGCGACCCTACCATAGGAGCCGGTAAAGCCGAGAGCCATCAGATCGGCATGAAGCTGCTTCAATGTTCGGCGCTGCTTGCGCGACCTCCCGGCCTCGGTCTTCAGCCAGCCAGAGAGTTTGTCGGCAAAAGGATCAAGCTTGCTCGGTCGTTCCGGAACCGTGAACGTCGGCTCGATCGTGCCGGCACTCAAATACTTCGCGATGGTGTTGCGTGACAGCCCAGTGCGCCGGCTGATCTCCCGGATCGACTGCTTCTCGCGCAGCGCCATCCGACGGATGATGTTTAAAAGTCCCATGTGGATCACTCCGTTGCCCCCGTCGCTCACCGCGTTGGGGGAAGGTTCACATGGCTCAATTCTCAATGGAAATTATGCGCCTAACCGGCTCAGTTCTGCGTGGAAACCAACAGCAGCGATTTGCCCTTCACCGGGGCGGACGCCACACGGCCGACTGATGATGAACTCGTCGCCTTGAGCGATGAAACGAAAACGAATGAGGCGCTGCTGGCAATAGTTGAGAAAATCATCTCGCGTCAGCAGAAATGAATACTTTTAGAGGGTGTACAGTTGCCTGAATTTGTTACCAGAGCGGAGCTCCGTTCGTTTGCAGCCAAAAAGACATCGACTGAACAGCAAGTCATCCGAAAAAACGCCTCGTCTCGCTCGTTAAATGGTTCCACATTTCTCTCGCACTCTAGCAAGGACGAGGATTTAGTGGTTGGAGCAACGATCGTGTTGGAGAACCATGGAGCACTCGTTTACACCGACGAGAAAGACCCAGAAATGCCACCGTATACGACGGCGGAAACTGCCGCGCTGCTGAAAACGCGGATTAGACAGACGAAGCGCTTCGTCCTGCTCACAAGCAAAAAAAGCAAAGATAGCAAGTGGGTGCCGTGGGAACTCGGTGTTGCGGACGGATCGAAGGGAATGAGCCCAATCGCTTTATTTCCGTCAGCAGACAGCCCGACTGACATGAGTTGGGCATCTTCTGAGTATCTTGGCCTCTACCAGCGTATCGTTTGGGGGAAGATTCGAGGCCGCGAGAAAGAGGAATGGATCGTCTGGGACGAGCGCCCCAATACGGCGGTGACTTTGCGGCACTGGTTAACCTCAAGCTGAGAACCAGCAGAGCGACCGAAAGCGCTGGCGAAAATCACCACCTAAACTACACCCCATGCCCGAAACCTCCCCCTGCCCGTCATCTCTCTGAGGCCGAGTTCCAAAACGATCCGCCGCGCCGCCTGCGGCGTGACGTCGAGCGTCTTGGCCACCATCCCGGCCGACACCAGCGGCTTTGCCATCACGAGCTCCACCAGCTCTGGCAGCTTTGACGTAAGCGCCGTTTTGAGAGCACGTCGATTTAAGCTTGACGGAAAGGAATGACGTTGTTCCCGCGCATGAACGCAGGGGCACCCTCTGTCTCAATGGCTTTCACCGCCACGTCCCGCGCCTCTGCGTCGGAGCGGAATTGCTCGTCCCAGACATGACTTGTGTTGTTGTGGTCGACCACCTCAAGCGTCCACGTCGTATCGGTTTCCAGTCGAAATATGTCGATGGAAAACGGATAGCCATCAACGACGATCCTCTTACTTTTGCCAGAAGTCACCAGATTTGGTTCGTCGTCTTCGATCATTTAGCACGTCCAGCTTCTGTATCACGACTGCGAGTATGCCGGTGGAGCTGAACCCGTCAAGTGGCTGGCTTGACGGTCCTTTTGAATGCCCACGGCAACAACTCATGGATCCGGCTCTGCCTGTGACCATTCACGATGGCGGCGAGTGTGCTGGTCAAGTAGGCCAACGGATCGACCGAATTGAGCTTACAGGTCTCGATGAGCGATGCGATGGCCGCCCAGTTCTCGGCTCCTGCGTCATGCCCCGCAAAAAGTGCGTTCTTGCGATTTAGGGCTATCGGCCGATCCCTGAATGGTACTCCCCACAAAATCACAAGTACTGATTCGGGGGGCGCTTCAGATGGAGATTTTCGCGTAGCGTTGCGCCTTCGTAGCGTTGACGAAATAACCCTCTTCGCTGCAGCACTGGGACAACCAAATCGGCGAACCTTTGCAATCCATCGGGAAAAATCGGTGGCATGATGATAAACCCGTCGGCGGCAAACTCTGTGTAGAATTCCTGCATTTCATCCACAATATCCTCTGGTGATCCTATGCAAACATAGTGGCCTCTTCCTATCGAGAGAAGACTTATAAGTTGTCCAATGGTCAGTCCGTGCCGGCAAGCATGAGCGAGGATCAGCTTCTGGCGGCTTTGCATCAAATTCGTAACCGGTAGTTCCTGGGGAACAAGATCGTCCAAGCGGAATCGGGACAAGTCTACCGCGTGCCCCAATAATCTATTTGCATTGTCTATTGCGGGAGCGTGTTGTACATAATCCTGCAGGCTATTTAGCATCATTCGGGCATCAGACATTGTCTTTCCGACTATCGGTACCAAACCTGGTAGTACCACAATTGAGTCGGGACCGCGCCCTGCCTTGCAAGCAGCAGCCTTCAAAGATCGATAGAAACTTTTGGCTCCCTCGACGGTTTGCTGTGCGCTAAAGATAAGCTCGCCATGTCGAGCCGCAAACTCCATACCGACTTCAGAACTTCCCGCTTGAGCAAGAACTGGATATCCCTGAGGACATCGCGCAGCATTGAGAGGCCCTCGAACCTTGTAATACCGCCCCTCATGATTTGCGATATGCAGCCTATCTTTCTCGAAATATACACCCCTTTCCTTATCTCGAACAAAGGCATCATCTTGCCACGAATCCCAGAGTTTCTTAGCAATCTCCAAAAACTCGTCCGCCTTATGATACCGATTGTCATGGTCTGGAAGAGCCGAATGGCCAAAGTTGTGTGCCTCGTTTGGGTTCGAGGAGGTAACTATATTCCAACCTGCCCTTCCTCGGCTGATATGATCTATTGATGCGAACTTTCTCGCGAGATGGTAAGGATCGTTAAACGTAGTCGAGGCAGTTGCAACGAGTCCTATATGTTCCGTTCTCATTGAAAGAGCAGCAAGTGTTGTGAGCGGTTCAAGAACGTCGGTTCGACCAACGGCAGATAGCGAATCGATTTGGGTTTCGCGCACGCCAGCGGTATCCGCAACAAAAAGAAAATGAAATGCGGCGCTCTCTGCGCATTCAGCATATGAAATGTAGCGATCTATGTTTATACCGGTATCCGTATGCGCCGTGCTATAGCGCCATGCAGCCTCGTGATGTCCTGCTTGGGCCATAAACAAACCGAGTATCATTTTGCCCGTTCTTGACATGGTTATCTCGTCACAACAAAGGCGATAGAACGCTTTATAAGAAGCTTGCCTCTACAAAAATGAGATTCTACTAAAGTACCGTGGAAAACACGCGTCAATTCCAAGCATTGTGGGGCGAAAGAAGCTCAGGTCGTTAGAGTCTGCTCTAAGATGGCAGCAATCTGGCCTTTCACAACATCTTCGCCGTCTTCGGACACTATGGAGAGGCCGGTCTTCAGGTGAGACCATGAACTGCTCGTTCTCTTTCTCCATTTCTCATAGAATGATGCATCACTAAGTCTATCTCGCGCGCTAGAGAAAGTAACAATTGGGCAGCTAACAACTGGACTATTCGAAAAGTCATGGCCTTCGACCAAATGAAAGTCCGCGCGTATTTGACTCGAAAAAAAGTCGATAAACTCTTCTTCGGCTAGTATAGCTGGTTCTATTAGCCCGTCCGCCACGATCTTCGACACAAAATCTGCGTGGTTCATTTGATGGAATTTTCCACCGAAAGCCGAGCAAGGGTCAGGTATACTGGCGGGAAATAAGCAGGCCGGCGTGATTCTGTGATTTCTTTCCAGGTACTGGATCGTTGCCAGCGCTATTAGCGCACCAGAACATTCACCAAAGAATGCGAAGGGGACATCGGACAGCTGTGAAACCACTTCGGCTAGAGGAGCACAGATTTCCTCCATTTTATGAGTTGGCGGCTCGAGCAAGCGCGAACCCCGCGCTGGAAGCTTAACTGCACAGATTTGCACAGAGGGGGCGAAATAACCCGGCCACCGTTCGAAAACAGTATGGGTCCCGCCCGCGTGAGCGATGCAGAACAATCGCAATTTCGGGGAGGCATATCGGTCAACCCAATTGGTGGCCAACCAATTCTCATCATAGCGATCGGTGGATCTCCCCACAAATGTCACCACGATAGCGCTCCGTAGCCTTTCAGCCAATAACGACCATAGGTAGCGTTGGTTCAATGGCAAGACCATATTTCAAGTTTTTCGCGCGCGCAACCGATGAGGGCGCTTTTTCGCCACATCACAAAAAAAATACAAACCTGCGATTTGCTGCATTGCTATGGCGGGCATAGACTGTATGCTCAATGAGCGCGTATCGGTTGAGCTAATTGAGGTCGCGTTTGGCTGTGCGGGAACGCGATCCAAAGCCACCCTGCAAGATTGTTGCCAGTTGCCTAAATCAGACGATTGTAAAGGTGTGCAATGCAAGGTTACAGCAGCTTGCGATTTGATTTACCACTGCAGACCATCGAACGCGTACTCGTTGTCGCGTCATCCTATCGATGTGGCAGCACATATCTCAGTTCGTTGCTATGGGCCGATGGTCGATTTGGTGCACCGTTTGAGTACTTTAATTTTGAAAAGCACATGATCGTGCTGATGGCACGCCTTGGGGCCGTGGATGCTGAGTCTTATCTCCGCGAATTGATCAAACGACGCACCGCCCCTAATGGCACGTTCGGGATAAAATGCCATTTCCATCACTTTGAAGCGATGGTCCAACAGTCAGAATGGTGGATGGGACAACACCGGAGTGCTAGGTATCTCTATGTAAATAGGCTTGATAAAATAGCGCAGGCTGTATCAATGGCGAAGGCCCTTCAGACCAATTCATGGGTATCCTTTGAGGTGGCTCGCAAAGTACCCCTCTTCTATAGCCACGATCTTATTCGCGATTGCCTCCAGGAGGTAATGACCCAAACATCCGCCTGGTGGAAATGGTTTGAGCGTAACGGAATTACGCCATTTACAGTGAATTATGAAGATTTGCAAGATCGCCCTACGGACATCATCGCAGGTATAGCGAACTGGTTCGGGGTGTCTTCCCAGCCGTTAAATCCCATTGAAGTGCCTATGCCCGCTATTCAATCAGATGCAACGAATCTGGAATGGCAAAATCGCTTCATCAGCGAGAGCCGCATGTCTCCATCAACTAACAGGCAGGAGCGCGCCTAAGCGGCTCACAGCACTGACTTTCGGCACCATTAAGTATGCCGGTTTCATCCAACCGAGTAGAGAGGTCCATATGCACTTCACAAGCGACGAGGATGCCGGAAAAAGCTACAACGTCAATTTTTCGAGTTTGATAAATGCAAGTAAAGGCGAGGATAGTGTTAAACGTTTCATAAACAACCACGTAACATGTTTCACACTGGATAAGCAACGCACACAACAGCTGCATGACGTCGCATCTTCGATGCAGGTTTGTAAAGGAACTATCCTGTTTGTGGCGTTCCAGTACGTTCTAGGCCGATGGTTTGAACGCGATGATTTCATTGCGTCCATTGAATATAGTGAGGAGGAGATTGCAAGAGCCGAGTCCGTTGCCGTCAACAGTTCTTGGTCAAATGACTATAGTCTCCGAAGCTTGTTGGAGCCGGCTGGGCGCGGCGCTTCAATATCGGGAATGAGTTCCCCTCCGGCAACAACGGAAACCGCAGAGGCTATCCATTCGACTGGCACAGGTATACGTCTTGTCCTCTATGCTTCAGTAGAGCAGCCGCATGACTCCTCTTGTCCTCGGAAGGACGAAATTGGCTTAGCCTGGCGGGTAAGATCTGACGAACATCACGAGCTTCTTTTTTCTTATCCAGACCACGCTTTTAGCCAAGACAGGGCGTCTCACCTCCTGTTACGGATCGCTGACTTCCTTTCCAGCGCGTCACAGTCACCCGATGCTCCGATTAACCAGCTGCATTTGTTTGAATTGCGTAAGACCAAAGCTTGGGCATCAGATGCACCGATCGACTCGCCGATAGCAGCCGCAACATCGATAATAGATCGGTTTTGTCAGATCGCTACCGATCATTCTCAAGCTTCTGCACTGGTCGGACCCAACAGCGTTTGGTCGTACGCGACGCTGCTCGGTGAGGCTGAACATATCGCCTTCCTAATCGCTGAGCTTCGGTTGGAGTCACCTCAGCCAATCGGCATCATGTTTGATCCTGAACCTGTAATGATTGCCGCTGTCCTCGGCGTGCTCGGCGCCGGGCATTTTTACGTACCAATCTCACCATCCGATCCAAGGCCGAGGATAGAGGCCATTGCCAGGGAATCCGGGTGTCAGCACATCCTGACCAAAGGCGACCTGGTTGGTTTTCTGGCCTCATTGTCCTCTGACATAAAGGTTGTGGACGTAGCCTCAGCTCCAACTCATCGGCAGCAATTTATCGAACGACGCGATACCTCCTATGCATATATCCTCCATACCTCCGGTTCGACGGGGATACCAAAGGGAGTGTTGCAAAACGACGGGAACATTCTGGAACACATTGCCGTCTATTCAAATGCGTTAGATATACAGCCTGCCGACAGAATTGCGCTTTTGCCTGCGATTACATCGGACGCTGCTGTAAAAGTCATCTTCGGGGCACTTCTCAATGGTGCAAGCCTATGCCTTTGGGATTTGAAAAACCAGGGTTTGGTCGGGCTCGACACTTGGCTTGACCGGAACCAGGTGACGATTTGGCATTCCACTCCCACGTTGCTGCGAGCGGCTATGTCGGAATTCGAAAGGCCTTTGAACCTCCGATGGGTTGTGCTTGGCGGGGAGCGCGTGGCGGTGGAGGACGTGCGGGATCTTCGAGACTTTGCGGGTTCTGAGTGCCGCATGATGGTAGGATACTCGCAAACTGAATGCTCCACGGTTCTAGAGTGTTTTCCGCTCGACAACGGACAGCACGGTGGCCAGGCCCTGACGGCCCAGACCGTTGCCGGACTGGACATCCTGCTTCTTGACAACAATAGAATGCCGACGCCCTTTCGCGGCGAAATTGCTGTCGACACTACAAGGCTCGCCGTTGGATACTGGCGCAGGCCGGAACTGACAGCCGAACGGTTCGTGCCCAATCCGGTGAGAACAGGACACCGCCTTTATCTGACCGGCGACGTCGGGGAATGGACGGCAGATGGGAGAATCGAAGTCCTCGGACGTATCGACGACCAAATTAAACTTCGCGGTTATCGCGTTGAATTGAAGGAGATCGAGCACGCTATTCTTAAACATCCGGCGGCGGCGCGATGCGTTACGATTGTAAGCCGCGGAGACCCCGAAGAACTGACCTGTTTTGTCGTTCTTCGAAAGAACACCGAGCAGGTCGATGGCGCCGCATTTCGGGATTTTCTGCAATCTCGCCTTCCTGATCATATGGTACCGAATAGATGCGTTGTTCTCAGCGCGTTTCCTCTGCTTTCTAACGGTAAGATCGATCGCCTCGCGCTGGAGAACATGGACGTGGGCAATCGAGACGATTGCCTTTCATCGCCCTCGGCGGATGAGGCTTTGTTAGTGCAGATATGGAGCGAATTGTTAAAGGTACGGAATGTTGAGGTTACCGATAATTTTTTCGAGTTAGGCGGACACTCATTGCTCGCGATGCAGATGATTGCTCGAATTCGGAGTCAGCTGGGTTTTAACTTGTCACTCAGAACCGTCCTGAAGACGCCGACAGTTAGGGCTTTAGCAGCGGCGATCGGCGCTGCATCGGCTGGTTCCACGGAGGATAAAATTGCCTTGGTCCAGTTCCCGCGCCTTGGCCCGGTGAAGGCTTCGTTTGCGCAGGAGGGTCTGGCGTTCCTCGATCGGATGGAGTCCGTGGGCGCAGCATACAACATCCCCGTGGCATTTGATCTTTTGGGAGCGCTGAGTATTGCGACCCTGGAGCGCAGCTTTGAGGAATTGATCCGCCGGCATGAGGTTCTGCGAACCCGTTTTGCCGTTGAAGATGGCCAGACAATACAAGTGATCGATCGGCCATCGAGATTCCGGCTGGATGTAAGAGATGTCCACGGGCAGCCGGATGGTTTGATATCAGAACTCGTACGGGCTGAAGCTCTGGAGCCCTTTGATCTTGAGAAGGGACCGCTGCTGCGAGCTTCCTTGTTGCGCATCGCTGCAGACCAACACATCCTACTCGTGACGATGCATCACATTATTTGCGATGGCTGGTCGATCAGAGGCATTCTTCCCCATGAGTTGGGTACTCTTTACACAGCCTTTTCGCTGAACCAGCCATCCCCATTACCGGCATTGCCTGTGCAGTATGCCGATTATGCGGTGTGGCAGCGTGAATGGTTGCAGGGAGAGGTTCTGGAGCACCAGCTGGCCTATTGGCGTCAGCAGCTTGCAGGACTTCCCGCAGCATTAGCATTACCGACCGATCGCCGACGGCCAGTGGTTTCCAGTTTCCGTGGCGAGCGTGTTCCTGTCATCATATCTGAAGAGCTCGGCGCGCGCCTTCTGGAGTTGGGTCGAAGACATGGGGCAACGCCGTACATGGTATTGCTTGCGGCGTTCCAGCTCCTGCTATCGCGGTGGAGCGGTCAGTTCGACATTGTCGTCGGCTCACCGATTGCCGGCCGTACCCAGCAACAGGTGGAAGGACTGATGGGTCTTTTTGTGAACACCTTGGTGCTTCGCACGGATCTTTCTGATGATCCCAGCTTCCTTCAATTACTGGAGCGAGTGAAAGAGACAGCACTTGCAGCTTACGCTCACCAGGATATCCCATTCGAGAAACTGGTCGCAGAATTACAAATTGAACGCGACCTCTCGCGCCATCCGCTGTTCCAGGTCATGTTTGCGTTACAGAACGTACCGCATGCTATCCTCGACCTGCCAGGGTTACAGTTAACCCCCGTAGAGCGGCCGCACGGCACCTCAAAATTTGACCTGTTCCTGCAACTGACCGAGCGGGAGGGAGGGTTTGCAGGCAGCATTGAATTTGCAGCGGACCTGTTTGAAAGATCGACAATCGAGCGCCTCAGAACATACTTCCTCACCCTCCTGGAAGGGATCGTTGACATTCCCGACCAACCAGTCTCCGAAGTTACCTTACTAAGCCCCGCTGAACGTCAGCTGCTACTGGTTGAATGGAATGACACACAGATAAATTATCCGACTGACAAATGTGCCCATGAACTCTTCACAGCACGAGCCTTGCAGGAGCCTGACGCGATCGCCGTTGTCTATCAAGGCAAGCGACTGACATATGCAGAATTAAACCGTCGTGCCAACCAGGTTGCGCATCACCTGCAGAGCCTGGGAGCCAAACCAGAAAGCATCGTCGGGTTGTGCGTAGATCGCTCCGATGAGCTTATCGTTAGCGTGCTGGGTATTTTGAAGGCGGGAGCGGCCTATCTGCCGCTCGATCCGTCGTACCCCCACAGCCGATTGTCATACATGCTCGAAAACTCGGGAGCATCAATCCTTCTGACCCAAAGTCACATTGATTTTGCACCCACGCAGCCAATGCCTGTGCTGCGACTCGATTCTGACCGGACCGCGCTTGACCAGCAACCAGATACAGCTCCGGAAACCGGGGTACGTCCCGAAAATCTCGCCTATGTCATCTATACTTCAGGGTCAACAGGACGGCCGAAAGGCGTCGCGGCGGCTCATAGCAGCGTCGCAAACAGGGTGTTTGCTCAAGCTCAGTTTAATCCGTACGGCCAGGAAGACATATGCTGCCACAAGGGCGCATTGGGTTTTGTTGATACGTTTTTTGAGATTTTGGTCCCGCTCGTCTATGGCAGGCCGTTGGTGGTTTTCCACAAGAGCATTGTGCAAAACCCGGAGGAACTTGTTCTTGAGATCCGGAGGTGCAACATCACACGCATCGTCACCGTTCCTTCCTTGGCGGCGTCGATGTTGGAAGTGCGTGATGTTGGCCAAAAACTAGCAAATGTCGTCAATTGGACATTAAGCGGCGAGCGCCTCAGGCCGGATCTCTTTGCAAATCTGTCAGCAGCTCTCCCGTGGTGCCGGATTGTGAATTTATACGGTTCAACCGAATTGGCGGCAGATGCGACGGTTGAGCTCGATATCGCCATTAACGTCTCCTCGATAGGTCGGGCACTCCCTAACAATTATGTCTACGTGCTGGATAAAAACATGCAGCCTGTGCCAATCGGTGCAAGCGGCGAACTTTACGTAGGCGGTGCAGGCTTGGCACGTGGATATATCAATGAACCGGGTCTCACGGCAGAAGCGTTTGTCCCTGATCCCTTTGGGTACGGGACACGGCTGTTTCGAACAAAAGATATCGTATGCTGGCGGCCGGACGGCTCAATCGAATTCATTGGCCGCGCTGATGATCAAATCAAAGTCCGAGGGCATCGAGTTGAGCCTGGCGAGATCGAGGCCGCCTTGCTTGCCTATCCTGAAGTCAAGGATGCAGCCGTTATATTACAGCAGCCCACAACAGGCGATGCACGATTGACCGCATTTGTAGTCGCGTCCGATGGTCTTTCAATCAATAGTGTGCTCCTAAAGGCGAGTCTTCGACAGACATTGCCGGAATTTCTAATACCAGCTGAGCTTATCGCAATTGACGCTCTTCCTCGTGGCTTGACAGGGAAAATTGACCGCCTTGCGCTGTCTGATAGACGAACGTCTACTCTCATCGCTACCGCATCAGCCCCCCTCACTCCGACTGAGGAGGTGCTCATATCGATTTGGCGCCATATTCTGGCTGTCGAGACTGTTGATCCTGAAGACAATTTCTTCGCCCTCGGCGGTCACTCTCTTCTCGCTACACGCGTCATGGCTCGGGTGCGCGACTATTTTGATTTGGATCTTCCGGTACGGATGTTGTTTGAAGACACCTCCACTTTGAAGGAGTTGGCTAAAAATATTGATAGAGCAAGGCAGGAAAAACAGGGGATCCTGCTGCATCTTTCAAAACGGTCCGATAGCGGAAAACCGGAGCGCCTATCACATTCTCAGGAGCGGTTGCTATTCCTCAGCCAATTGTATTCCCACAGCGTCGCATACAACGAAGCGATGGCATTTGATCTTTTGGGAGCGCTGAGTATTGCGACCCTGGAGCGCAGCTTTGAGGAATTGATCCGCCGGCATGAGGTTCTGCGAACCCGTTTTGCCGTTGAAGATGGCCAGACAATACAAGTGATCGATCGGCCATCGAGATTCCGGCTGGATGTAAGAGATGTCCACGGGCAGCCGGATGGTTTGATATCAGAACTCGTACGGGCTGAAGCTCTGGAGCCCTTTGATCTTGAGAAGGGACCGCTGCTGCGAGCTTCCTTGTTGCGCATCGCTGCAGACCAACACATCCTACTCGTGACGATGCATCACATTATTTGCGATGGCTGGTCGATCAGAGGCATTCTTCCCCATGAGTTGGGTACTCTTTACACAGCCTTTTCGCTGAACCAGCCATCCCCATTACCGGCATTGCCTGTGCAGTATGCCGATTATGCGGTGTGGCAGCGTGAATGGTTGCAGGGAGAGGTTCTGGAGCACCAGCTGGCCTATTGGCGTCAGCAGCTTGCAGGACTTCCCGCAGCATTAGCATTACCGACCGATCGCCGACGGCCAGTGGTTTCCAGTTTCCGTGGCGAGCGTGTTCCTGTCATCATATCTGAAGAGCTCGGCGCGCGCCTTCTGGAGTTGGGTCGAAGACATGGGGCAACGCCGTACATGGTATTGCTTGCGGCGTTCCAGCTCCTGCTATCGCGGTGGAGCGGTCAGTTCGACATTGTCGTCGGCTCACCGATTGCCGGCCGTACCCAGCAACAGGTGGAAGGACTGATGGGTCTTTTTGTGAACACCTTGGTGCTTCGCACGGATCTTTCTGATGATCCCAGCTTCCTTCAATTACTGGAGCGAGTGAAAGAGACAGCACTTGCAGCTTACGCTCACCAGGATATCCCATTCGAGAAACTGGTCGCAGAATTACAAATTGAACGCGACCTCTCGCGCCATCCGCTGTTCCAGGTCATGTTTGCGTTACAGAACGTACCGCATGCTATCCTCGACCTGCCAGGGTTACAGTTAACCCCCGTAGAGCGGCCGCACGGCACCTCAAAATTTGACCTGTTCCTGCAACTGACCGAGCGGGAGGGAGGGTTTGCAGGCAGCATTGAATTTGCAGCGGACCTGTTTGAAAGATCGACAATCGAGCGCCTCAGAACATACTTCCTCACCCTCCTGGAAGGGATCGTTGACATTCCCGACCAACCAGTCTCCGAAGTTACCTTACTAAGCCCCGCTGAACGTCAGCTGCTACTGGTTGAATGGAATGACACACAGATAAATTATCCGACTGACAAATGTGCCCATGAACTCTTCACAGCACGAGCCTTGCAGGAGCCTGACGCGATCGCCGTTGTCTATCAAGGCAAGCGACTGACATATGCAGAATTAAACCGTCGTGCCAACCAGGTTGCGCATCACCTGCAGAGCCTGGGAGCCAAACCAGAAAGCATCGTCGGGTTGTGCGTAGATCGCTCCGATGAGCTTATCGTTAGCGTGCTGGGTATTTTGAAGGCGGGAGCGGCCTATCTGCCGCTCGATCCGTCGTACCCCCACAGCCGATTGTCATACATGCTCGAAAACTCGGGAGCATCAATCCTTCTGACCCAAAGTCACATTGATTTTGCACCCACGCAGCCAATGCCTGTGCTGCGACTCGATTCTGACCGGACCGCGCTTGACCAGCAACCAGATACAGCTCCGGAAACCGGGGTACGTCCCGAAAATCTCGCCTATGTCATCTATACTTCAGGGTCAACAGGACGGCCGAAAGGCGTCATGATCGAGCATCGATCCCTTACGAACTTCGTCTACGCTATGATGCAAAATTTGAAAATCGATTCCTCCTCCGTTGTCGCCGCCTTGACCAATCTGTCATTCGATATTTCCGGGCTTGAGATTTATCTCCCGCTGCTCACGGGCGCTCACCTAGTGATGATGAAGCACAATCCTGATGCTGAACAGTTAGCCCGCGAACTGAGCGATGCGGAGGTTACGATCATCCAAGCAACCCCATCTGTATGGCGACTCCTTCTCGATAGTGGTTGGAGACCAGCCCCCGGTCTGACAATTTTGAGCGGCGGCGAGGCTTTGCCATCCGAACTGGCGAATTTCCTTGTCAACAGGCCGGGTGATACATGGAATCTATACGGCCCAACTGAGACCACGGTGTGGAGCACGATGATGATGCTACATGCTGGCGATGCCGTGGCCATAGGCCGGCCGATCGCTAATACGCGCTGTTATGTGGTGGACAGCCAAATGAATCTCGTTCCTCCGGGAACCCCTGGAGAGCTGCTCATCGGAGGCTCCGGCGTCGCGCGAGGTTATTGCAATGATCCGAGACTGACAGCGCAGAGGTTTTCCATGGATCCCTTCAACCACGGTGGTCGGCTCTACCGCACCGGAGATATAGTTTCGTGGAACAGCGACGGAACATTACGCTATATCCGCCGCGTTGATGACCAAATCAAACTGCGGGGCCATCGCATAGAGCTCGGCGAAGTCGAAGCCGCCTTATTGGCCTGCCAGGGAGTGCTGCAAGCCGCCGTTGTCGGGCAAGATAACGGCATGGGAGACAACCGCTTGATCGGTTTTATTGTTGCGGCCGAGACGGACTCTGCCGGCTTGAAAGAAGAGCTGCGCGATAGCCTCCCAGATCACATGATCCCTTCACAAATCGTATTTGTTAACTCACTACCGATGACACCACATGGCAAACTTGACCGGGAACGGTTGATAAAAATGGCCCCCAGACCTTCGATCACGGAACGTGTGAAGCCTCATCATCAAACAGCTCAAACTGTTGCGGAAGTTTGGCGGGGAATTCTCGGCGTAGATGAAATAAATTCCGATGACAGTTTTTTCGATTTAGGTGGGCATTCGTTATTGGTCATGAAAACAGTTGCCAGTCTGCGGCACCACTTAAAGACAAATTTGACCGCCCTTGATTTCTTCAAATTCCCGACGGTGGCCGCCCTAGCATCGTTTATCGATGGTGAGACGTTCGAAGAGGACACTTCAGGAGACTCCGATGCACGTGCGAGGCGCGCACGCCATATTAGACGCAACCGAAATAGTGCCAGAGCGACTCCCTCGTCATCCAATTGAGGACCATTCGGATGCCTGATTCGGCCCATGAGTATGCCACCGCGATAATAGGGATATCAGGACGCTTCCCAGGTGCTCGCAATGTTGATGATCTTTGGTCAAACCTATGCGTCGGCCGTGACGCTAGAGAAGATTTGTCGTATGACGAATTACTAGCGGCCGGCCTCGAGCCTGAACAAATCCAAGACCCCAACTATGTTCCCGCGATCATGGCCCTGGAGGGGGCAGAGCATTTCGACAGCGCATTCTTCGGATTTGGCATGGCGGAGGCCGATCGACTTGACCCACAGAAGCGCATCTTTCTCGAGTGCGCCTGGGAAGCACTGGAGAGCGGCGCGCTCACGCCCGCGTCGTGTGATGGAGCAATCGGCGTATTTGCTGGATCTGGAACAAGCCGCTACTTCTTAGAGAATGTAGACAGGATACGTAATCGCGGTGATTTTCTTGAGCGGCTACAGGCGTTCATTGACATAGACAAGGACCATCTTGCTACTCAGGTCTCCTATAAACTGAATCTTAATGGACCAAGCCTCGTTGTCCAAACTGCCTGCTCAACCTCTCTGGTCGCAGTTCATATGGCTTGCCAGAGTTTATTGAACATGGAGTGCGACATCGCTCTGGCTGGAGGAGTTTCCGTGAGTACCCGCAAAGCGGGCTACCTTTACCAGGAAGGCGGAGTGTTATCTAAAGACGGCCGCTGCCGGTCCTTCGATGCAGATGCGACCGGGACGATATTTGCGAGTGGAGCCGGAGTTGTCGCGTTGCGTCGGCTAAGTGACGCAATTGAAGAACGCAATCCCATATGGGCAATAATTCGCGGCTCCGCGATCAATAATGACGGTGCCAACAAGGTGGGGTACACGGCGCCTAGCCACACGGGACAAAAGCGCGTCATCGAAGCAGCCCTCGCTGCCGCCGGCGTTCACCCACGACAAATTGGTTTGATAGAGGCACATGGAACGGGAACTTTGATCGGTGATGCCGTTGAAATTGCTTCTCTTACCGAAGTTTTCAACGCCCGCGCGTCTTCCGGCAAATTTTGTTCCGTTGGATCCATTAAAAGCAACATTGGTCATCTTGATACCGCGGCTGGCGTCGCAGGCCTGATAAAGGCCGCCCTGTGCTTAAAGCATCGAACTCTTGTTCCGGCAGCCAACTTTCGAACCGCGAACCCTGCGATAGCCGCTCCGTCGAGCCCATTCTACGTAAACACCGAGCTTCGCGAGTGGGTATGTGACGCTGACACAAGATTTGCAGGCGTGAGCTCATTTGGCATCGGCGGAACGAATGCACACGTCATTCTAGAAGAGTATCTTCAGACTGAAGCAAATGGCACAGACGAGAGAGAGCAACTCCTTCCGCTATCAGCAAAGACTCTACCCGCAGGGCTTCAGATCGCTAGAAATCTCCGCGATCATTCGATATCGCGATCTGAACATGCTCTCGACAGCTTAGCCTACACTCTCCAGGTGGGACGGGCCGAATTGCAATTCAGAACTTTCATGATCGCCGACTCGAGAGACGGGCTTGCCGATGAAGTGCAAAGGCTGGAAGAGGCGAAGGATAGCGCCTGGAAACATGTTCCGACGAGCCGTCCCGTGGCATTTCTGTTTCCCGGAACTACCTCAATCAGGCCTGGCTTTTTGCAGGAACTTTGCAAAACAGATGATCGTTTTAGAACGCACTTCGAAGCATGCGCAAATTTGTTCCGACAACGAGGGATCGAGAACGTTCTTAGCTTGGCCCTCTCAGCCGACACCGCGCTTTCCGATGCCGGAGCTATTTGGGATCAGCCCACTCAGTTCTCGATGCAGTACGCAATCGCTGCATTGCTAAGGGATTGGGGGCTTCAGCCTAGCGTGCTTCTTGGCCATAGTCTGGGAGAGTATGCAGCGGCATGTTGCTCGGGTGTTATTCGTTTGGAGGACGCAATTGATTTGGTCGCGCTCCGTTCTATAGAAATAGCGAAGGCGCCTCCAGGGTCAATGTTGCTTGTGGAGGCTATCGAGAGTGACATTCCGTCTTCGACATGGCCATCCGTTGACCTTGCTGCAGTTAATACACCTTGCCAGCGCGTATATTCTGGCGCGGTAGAAGACATGCGTTTTGTGGCCAATGAACTCGATCAGCTCGGGCTACCCTACAAATGGCTTGAGATCGACCGAGCGGGTCATTCTCGATTGATGGACGCCGCCTCTGCAGCTCTTACACAGGCTGCGTCCAAGGTCCATTTCAGGAAACCTCTTATTCCTTACGTCTCATCCGTTACCGGGGCGATGGTCGGCGAGCAAGAATTGTCGGACCCTTCCTATTGGGGACGCCATTTGCGGCAACCCGTGCAATTTGCATCTGCCCTTAAAACCCTCATGGACATATCGGATTGTATCCTTGTCGAAATTGGACCTGGTGAAACGCTTATCAACCTAGCGCGGCAGGCATCTAGTACCATTGTTGATGGCTTTCCGACAATGGACAAAGAGAGGCCCGCTACGCGTCGGAATCTACTGGAAGCCATTGGCAACGCGTGGGCGGCAGGAGCTCGTGTGAATTGGAACCTGCACGACCGTACGAGCCCTCACCGTGTTTCGATGCCGACTTACCCGTTTAAAAAACAACTGCACAGGTTGGAGTCCGATCCCCTGCAAGCCCAAAATACGAATAGTACCTCTTCCTCTAGTCACGACGGGCGAATGCAAACAGCAACTCCCAAATCTGCGCTTGAACCACAACATGAGATACGTCCGTCGATCGCCGGTCGCACAACACAAAGCGATGGCCACGGCATCGAAGATAGCCTGACCGAATTCATACAGGATATCTTGGGCAAGCAGGAAATAGCGCCTCACGTGGACTTTCTTGAGTTGGGTGGCAACTCGCTTACAGCGCTTCGGATATTATCCGGGCTCCGGAGCAAATTTAACGTCCATATCCCCATCGCGGAATTCATCGGAAGGGGTCGTAATGTCAAAGACCTCGGTGCCATTATCAGACGTCGCTTATCCGACAAGGCCAATACCCGCTCCGGTCCGGATACCACGCAATCACTTTCGATCAGCGCACGTTCGAGCGTCCAAAAGTATTTGGAGGAGGCCGAAAGAGCTGCTCTTGCAAGAATTCCAGACATAGAAAACCTCGCGATAACGAGGGCGGTTATCATCGGGTCCGGGGTGATGGCAAGAGGAATTGCGGCGTGTTTCGCTGATGCGGGGTATTTGACTACCCTACTTGGAAGGCAGGAATCCTCTATCCATCGGGCGATGGAAGCCATTCGAGACGACTATTCGAAGCGGGTTGCACTGCAGGAAATCTCCAACTTGGAGGCCGAGAGGCGCATAGAAAGGATTTCGTCGACGATCAACCCAGGCGTTGCTGCCGATGCCGATTTGATCATAGAGGCGGTCGTTGAAGATGCGGATGTCAAGCGTGGCTTGTTTTCCAGCCTGAGAGTAAAGGAGGGCAGTATCCTTGCGACCAACACCTCATATCTTGATATTAATGCGTTGAGTGAGGCTTCACCGAACCCAAGGGCGTTCGTAGGGATGCACTTCTCTAACCCAGCTAACTTAATGTCATTAGTTGAAGTTATTCCCCATCGTGATACCGAACCGGCCGTCGTTGAAAGAATATCTGCCCTCAGCGTTCACTTAGGAAAGATCCCTGTTGCTGTGGGCTCCACACTGGGATTTGTCGGCAACCGGGTGATGGCCGCAAGAATGAGAATGGCAGAGCGCCTTCTGTTGATGGGAGCACTTCCGCACGAAGTGGATGACGTTATGGTGAAATTTGGGTTTCCGAAGGGGCCATTCGCATTAGCAGATTTTGCCGGCTTGGACATTGGCTGGAAAGCAAGGAAGGGGCGCAATATCGAGCTGTCTATCTCGGATCGTTTGTGCGAGCGTGGTCGTTTCGGCATAAAATCCGGAAAAGGATTCTACAAGTATCGATCTGATGATCTCGGTCGGCTTGACGATCCGGTCGTACATCAGTTGATACGAGAACTATCCGACAAGGGCAGCTTTAAGCGGCGTAAAATTGCAACCGATGAAATCGCCGATCTATTGATCCTATCCATGATTGGCGAAGCGCTCAAAATAGTTGCGGAAGGTGTTGTCAGGGAGCCTTACGAGGTTGACCTGGTGCTGGTTCATGGCTTTCTTTTTCCCAGCTGGCGCGGCGGCATCCTTTACATCGCCAACGAGATCGGCATGAGCGAAGTCCGTGATCGCTTAACCGATATCGCGAGAAGCTTCGGTGACGAAAGTCTTATGCCGCCCCCTTTCATGAGCGGCTAAGCAAATGATCGGAAGCGCTCGAGAGATGAGACATCAGTCCAAACCGCAGCTGGCAAGGTCTGCACATTCCCTTCCTGTTCCTCACGTTGAAACTATGAGGGAGCCGATAGAATGAAAGGATTTTTCCGATGAGCCAAGATCCCGGTGATGCGAAATCCTACAACGTCGTTGTAAACAATTTGGGGCAGTACTCGGTTTGGGTCGCAGGCCGAGCTATTCCAAATGGTTGGCGTGCCGTTGGTCCGACCGGCTTCAAAGCAGATTGTGTGGCCTACATCAACGAAGTGTGGATCAAGATCGGGCCCGTCCATGTCCATACGGGCTCATCTGAATCTCAGCTACCGCCCAATCTAAGTCGGCCGCAGCGTGGGTAACTGAGGTGGATCTTCGCTTTACAGAGGTTGAAAGTGCGTTTCGCGAGAAGGTCAGAGGCTTTCTCGCCGAACGGCACGAGGAATTATACTCAGCAAAGATGCGCTCACTGAAGGGTCGCGAAGCAGTCGCCCTGGGCGCTCAAATTCTACAGGATACCGGCTGGTTGGCTGGCCACTGGCCTATGGAATGGGGAGGTGCCGGGCTCTCTCCTGTAGAGCGATATGTCCTCGAACAGGAATTAGAAGCCGTAGGGTTTCCCCCACGAGATCGAACCGCACTTGATCTGGCCGGACCGGTTATCTGTAATTTCGGATCGCTATCGCTCAAGAAACGTTATCTGCCCCAGATCGTGTCCGGTACTGAAATGTGGTGCCAAGGATTTTCCGAGCCAGAATCGGGATCAGATGTCAACTCGCTTCGTACTACTGCCACATTGGTCGGCGACGAAATGATTGTTGAGGGCCGAAAAATCTGGACCACAAACGCACACTTGGCCGATTTTATGTTCGCGCTGGTGCGGTTAAAAGTGGACGGAGTAACGCAGCGCGGCCTGACGTTCATCCTAATCGATATGCGCCACACGAATGTATCAATCAAGCCTATTGAGACAATAGATAGATGCCACCGTTTCAATGAGGTTGTGCTTGACAAGGTAAGTGTGCCAGTTTCGAATATTGTCGGAGAGCCCGGGCGAGGATGGCAAAATGCACGCTATCTGCTTGCGAATGAACGCCTGCTTTTATCACACTCGCCGACAACACGGCGGCGTGTCGAGACCTTAAAGGCAAGTGCGCGAGACAACAGCAATCCAATGCATCATCACGTACAATTTCGTCGTAAATTGGCGGAAGTTGAGATCGAACTACAAGCACTGGAATTCGCGATACTCCGCGTGCTTCATGCCGATCGGACAGATCCGACGATGGAGGGTCTCACTTGCGCAATCAAGGTCCGCGGTGCCGAATTGCGCCAGCGTGTTGGCGGACTTGAACTAGAAGCCTTCGAGCACCTCGCGTTGATCATGGAGCCACTCGACAGTCAGCTAACGCCCATTCGCAATTCCGCAATAGACTACCCAGACCCTTTCCTCCTACAGGATTTTCTTTATGATGTTTCAGGCTCCATAGCTGGCGGAACGACAGAAATACAGAAAAACCTGATAGCCGGTATTGCGCTGGGGCTTTAGGATCTCCCATGGATTTCTCATATTCTGCTTCCGAGCTCATGCTCAAGGAGACCGTCCGGCGTTACTGCCGCGAGAATAGCGCCCGATGCCACGGCCAGGCCTCGCAAAGTGACACCCTCCTTAGATGGGCGGCAATGGGAGAACTCGGTTGGCTTCAACCTTGTTTTGAGAAGCAAAGTGGAGAAGAGTTTTCGTTATCGCCATTGATAATAGCCGAGGAGCTTGGGCGAGCGTTGGTTCTCGCGCCGTATTGGTCGTGCGCGGTCCTCGCAGGATCGATGCTAGCTTCTTGCGATGCGAATACTTCCCTAATATCAGATTTATCCGGAGGACGCCGTCTCGTCGCAACTTCGTTCAGGAATGACAGCGAGGGTGTCTTAACAACGGCAACGATCGCAGGCTCCCGCAAATACCGGCTCAACGGCCGCCAGTTGTTGCTGGTCGGAGGCCCCACAGCAGACGCCTTCCTCATTCCGGCGCGCCTTGGATGCGGACGGGATGAGACATTCGCTCTTTTCCTCGTTGACAGTCGAGCAAACAGGTTGAAGACTTTTCATTACGTTACGGTCGATGGCGGCTTAGCTTCGGATCTCGTGCTTGATGACGTGGAGCTGAGCGAGGACGCCATGATAGGACGATGCGATGACCTTAACGGATTATGTCATATCGCTTTCATTGCCCTTTCTGCCGAGCTGGTCGGCATTATGGACAATGTTGTCTCGACGTGTCGTGAGCACCTATTAGTACGCCGGCAATATGGATCCCCGCTTTCTTCATATCAAGCGCTACAACATCGGATGGCCGAGATGTTCGTGGAGTTGGAACTTTCACGCTCGATCCTTTATTCGGCCATCCGATCACTCGCCCTTATGCGAGCCGAGGAGCGAAAACCTGCTGTCTATTCGGCCTACTACCATATTTGCAAAAGCGGAGATTTTGTTTGCCGAAACGGAGTTCAACTTCATGGCGCAATGGGAATGACAGAGGATTATATAATCGGCAGATGCTTTAAACGTTCGATAATGATATCACGCTGCATGGGCAGCCTTGACAAAATTCTTGATGATATCACGAGTTCAATCTAGTTGGGTATCACAGGCATGTTTCCAACACGAAGCGATGATGTTCATGCCATCTATTCCATATCGGCCCTTGAAGGTCGTTTGATGGTCCGAAGTAAACATGACATCGGCTATGTACGAGTTGCATAGGGGGTCAATCCTAACCCGAACGTCGTGGAAGTCCAGAAACTTCGGCTCCAGCTGAAAATGCGCCTTGTAAACCGCCTCCTTTATGCAGAAGATAAGCGTTAAGTAGTCTACGCCCATCGACCCAATTTTTCCGGAATAAGGCTCGTCAGGCCGAAGGACGTTGTCAGCCAGATCGGTCGTCACTGCACCAACAATTTCGGTGTCGACTCCCACTGATCTGATCATTTCTTTTAACGCAACCACCGCAATGCACAGATTAGTGCTGTGGGTGATGCTACCCACTACTCCCGGCGGCCAGACAGGAGCTCCCCCATCTCCCTTCAAAATGGGAAATTCGCGAAACCCCAATCGCGCTAAAGCCTGCCGCGCGCAGTGTCTCCCAACGCTGAATTCTGTCCGGCGTTGATAAATTGCGCCCCGGATGACTGCCTCTTCCGCCTCGAGTAAGGGAAAGGCCTCTTCGGTTATGTTGCGTGCAGCGACGAACACTCCCTCAGGAAACAGACGGTCCCAAACTGGTCCGATGCAAGACTTTTTGATCGGCTGACAGTTCTTATCCATGATCAATGCTCCCGAGACGCATGGTCGCTGCTCGCCGTTCCGAGGAGATATAGCCATAGTTACAACTGGAAGTTCGAGTGCATTTCACACTTTTGCATCCTCGAGTCAAATGCTATCGTGGTAGCAATATGAGCATTGGACAATCGTGACTAGAGAAGTTGATGTGGTTTTGCGGCTCGTCGGCATTGCGATCGACCAATCAACCAAAGGCCTCAATCGAAGGAATTTTACATGACAGCGGAGACGGTTGCACCCACTTTGAGTTTTTCCCCAATAGCATCTTGCTACGACGAAAGATATCAAGCCCCCACTCAGCTTCTTATGAATTGTTATGATAGGCTCGTAACGTATGGCGCACTTCCCGCTCAAGGCGTTATCCTCGACGCCGGCTGTGGCACGGGGCAGATGTCGCTGCCACTCGCGGAACGCGGCTATGAAATAAGAGGATACGATGTTTCCGAAGAGATGGTGGCGGCCGCTCAGAAGAAGGTGGCTCCTAATCAGCATGCGAAATACATGGTAGGAGATGTCCGGAAACTACCCGAGCAAGACGGCGCTGTGGATGCAGTAATTGCTTGTAAACTCCTTGTGCACGTGAGCGATTGGCGAAATGCTGTTACAGAGCTTCTGCGAACACTGAAGTCCGGCGCTTCCTTTATCCAACTGAACGATGCGGTCGCTTTGGAAAATACCGTTCGTGACTACTTTGGAAAACTTGCAAATGAGGCCGGTTTTGAAAACCGCTTCCTTGGACTTCACCCAGCGAAAGAATACGAATTGGTCGAGTTGCTCGATAAGCAGGGCTGCTCGGAGGTAAGAGTGGACGTCAGCGACCTCAGCTGGTCGCGGGAAATATCTTACGGGGTGATCCTCGATCAATTTAAGAAGCGCTTCTTTGCGGAGTTTTGGCCAATTCCGGTCGTGGAATACGAACGCATACTGGAAGAGACTGCAAGATGGGTCGACCGGCTACCGATGGGACGAAATACTGTCGAGACAATAGTACCTCGACTTTATGTGCGGGCGTTTAGAAAGAGCTAGCGCGATCGCAAGCCGCGCTGGAAACCAGCATAGCCACAATCGGCAACAGCGGGGTATCTTACAAATTGCTCTTGCGCCCCAGTACGCCCGTCGCACAATGCATGGCACCCCCGCCTTTCATGGTTTCATCGAGGTTTATCGTTACTACGTTCACCCCGCAGGCTTCTACCTGCTTCCGCAATGAAACTGCGCGCTCATTCATCAAGACCGTTTCCTGGTTCAGGCAAACTGCATTGATCGCCATAGAAATATCGGCCTCCTGCTCGTCATCTATTATAACAAGATTGTACCCATGCCGACGCAGCTTCTCATAAATAACGTAAGAAACTCTCCTGGGGAATAGCACAGCCGTCTTACGATTCAGGATCGAAACGACCCCATCCAAGTGACCGCACCCGTAGGTGGTTTGAATATTCGTCACCTCGATTCCCTGCGAGACCAACTCCTGAGTAACTTGTTCGGCTCCAAGAGAATTACTACGGATACCCTCAGCAACAAACGCGTGACCATCGTCAAAGAAAACGATATCCGGTCCCTCGAAAACGCCTGACCCACCCACACTTTTCACAATCGGAATGCCCATGCTAGCGAGCATCGCGGTGACCTCGACTTCTTCGCCCGCCCGTTTCTCAGACGCCATGCGACTGATGAGAGCGCCCTGAGGCGTCATCGTGAAAAGATCTCGCATGAATACATGGTTTGCCATAGGCCGCACAGGCTCAAAGAAATACACGGAAACATCATGTTTTCGATAAAGTTCGGCGAGAAGAAGAATTTCGCTTCGCGCACGCTCGATTTGCATTTTCGCAACCCAGTCCACGCTCGAGGGATCTGTAACTCGGTTTAGCTCCATATCTGGCAAATGCAGCAGGACAGCGGAAAGATCATCACCATCGTGTTTTACCGCGAGCGGAGACTGATTTGTCGCACGACCGTCAGCACGCGCGCACCAGCCGGCCCCACCGTGGGCAGAATCAACAATTCCCATCTTCAGACCTCACACCGCTTCGCGAATAATTGACGTTCCAAAACGCACACCACCCCGCATTCGAGCGACCATTGCTGCCCAAACGCTGACAGAATTGATTGCTGCATAAGCGCAACCATAAATGAACATGTTTCCAATTTTTTGACCGCCAAATCGCTTCCGTCCGATTTCAGCAGTGGCTGCAACCAATAAAGCTACAATCAACAAGAATGGCAATACCACCCACAGACCTAGAATTACACCCACAGCAAGCGCACTTGGTATCAGAGACATATAGGAAACAGTGCGGACCGGGTAGGCAAAGTTCTCATAGCTATAGCGAACGCGTTGCTCAATGAAGTTCCGGAGGGTCCTCAATCTACCTCGCATCGACATAGCTGGCTTGCTGACATATGAGAACGATGCGCCCTGCCACTTACAGCTCCGGAATATGGCAAGGTCATCGAATAAGCCGTTGCCTCGATATCGCCCGCCTCTTATATACTCGGCTCGTACCCCGATGTTTCCCCAAAACTGCCTATCGTCACAAATCATATTGACGAAATAAATGCCAAAGAGGTCCATTCTATCATAGAAGTCGGGGCGCTCGTAATGTGTCATGAACTTTACAATGCCATCTAGTTGTAGCTGTCTCCATGCATGCAGAATACTGTCTGCTTCGATTATTACATCGTCATCCAGGAGGAGGACCGCATTGGAAACACTATAATCTACAGCATATGAAATATTGTTCGATTTGTTATTTTTGTAGACACGTCGAGCGTCATCGGCACAAATTACCTTGATCTTATCGTTCACACCTTTCGCCAGAAGAAATTTCTCCAAAGTGATGTCATCGTTGACGCTGAAAATGACATTTATGTTGTATGCTTGGAGATCTTCGACAAGCTGAACAGCACTGGGAAGAAGAAACTGCAGTTGGCATTCGTCCGCTGATGCGACTGGAATTATAACATCCATGGAAAAATCAGAGAGGTATTGAGTGCGATTTCGCGTATTATATTGATTGGCCGTGTCCATATTACGGTTGCTCCCAATTAAATGGTGTCCAATTAGGACACGGTTCGCGACTTTTCTTAATCAGATGCGATCTGCCGGCAGTGTTTTGTGTCCAACAAAACTATCAGGAGGCCGCGGCCGCCGCGACCACCACGGCGCTGTGATCAGCATCACTATGCCGCGCATTTTTTCAAGGCGATATCTTAGGTTGCTAACATTTTGAGGACAAATCTCAGCCGAGCGCGGCGCAAAGGAACTACCCTTGCCGCTACGACAGACCTCACCCTATAAACTCGAAAGTTTATTTGCAATGAAAACCATCGTGTAATAGGTGTATTGTGGTACGCTGCATGTCAGTTTTCGACTGAAGATCTAACGCCCGTCTGGGCGAACCACGCATACGGCTGAAATTTTCGTGGAGATTGAAATGAGATCGAAGATACTGGTGCTCGCCGGTGTGGTGTCTGACGGTTTCCAGGGAAACCCGGTGGCAAAGCAACTCGCAGACTCTAACACGAAATTTTTCGGTGATGTGCTGGGGTGCCCGCCGGCTGAACTTCAGAACCGTTTCCGGTTCGACACGTCAGAGGAATTCAGTCCTTTCACAACGCGCGATTCGTATTCAAAGCGAGCGGTTTGCGAAGCAGGCGTTGGGCCAATTCTGGCATACGAGGCAGGATTGGCAGGTTTCGACGCTGAGTTCGCGCAGATTTCAGACTTCTTCAATTTTTCGGCAGACGGCGTCACCGTCTCTGAGCTTTGGGACGATGTTCTCGATGATGCGGAGATCGTCGCATTGTCGACGACCTTGATGGTCAGTACTCTTATGCTCGCAGATATTCTTTCCTATCTGAGCGAACTGGAGAAGATCGTCATCGTAGGCGGCGTGCTCGTCAACAAGTTGCATGATCAGATACTTGCGACGCTGCCTTTCGATTATTGTCTCAAAACCGAGGCGGAAGGCCGTTTCTCACAAATTCTCAGGCGGATTTCCGGTCAGAATCCCGATGACTCCGAACTAGAGCAAATACCCGGACTGCTTTGGCGAAGGGAAGGCCGTCTTCATATATCGCAAGCGGCCTTCGCACTTGTCGATTTTCAGAATACATGGGCACTCCCCTCCCATGAATGGGTTCGGGATAGGAACGGAATTTATCAGTATGAGAGTGTTCGCGGGTGTCCCTTCAGATGCGAATTTTGTGACTATCCGTTCTTGATGGGCAACGATAAATTTCGCATGAAGAGTGCGGACACGATATTTTCTGAATGGACGCAACTGGCAGAATTGGGTGTTCGCTATATTGATGCGTTTGACTCGCTGTTCACGGTCCCAAAGAAAAGAGCGATCCGCCTTGCACAACTTCTAATCGAGTCCGGCCTAAATCGTGTCCTGTCCTGGGGATGCTTTGCCCGATCAACGGAACTCGCCGATCCCTCGTTTGTGGAATTGCTAAAGGAAAGCGGGTGCCGTTTCGTTTTCTTAGGCATCGAAAGCGGATCTCAGGAAATATTAAATGCAATGCACAAGCTGACCACAATCGAGGATAACGCCAAGGCTATAAAAAATTGCAACGAAATCGAGATCTATTCATCATCCGGCATTCTGGTAGGCTTCCCCGGTGAAACAGCGGAAACTATATCCCGCACGAAGAGCTTTTTATCGGAATTTGCGACGCCTAGTGTACATTTGTTTGTTTGGGTCCCCGACGTAACTGCGCACTCGCCGGTGCCCATTATGCAACCGGCCCAGATGGAGCGATACGGCATTGCCGCGACGTCGGCGCAATCGTCATACTCTGCGGAGTTTTGGAATCGCCCAGTGAACTTTGAACTGCGCACCTATTGGTCCCATCGAACGATGAACCAAGCAGAGGCTTTAGAACATGCGGCGAGTATCTCCGCTCAGATGCGCACCGACCAAATTCGCGCGGAAGATTTCAGCTTCGCACCCTACAGAGAAAACATCCAGCACCCTCGTCTTCTTGCATCTTACATGTCATGCAAGAGCCAAATGGCGTTTTCAAAAGGTATGAAGTCACTATTTAACGACTTCGTCAATGACCTCCCAAAAGCTGAGATCAAAAAGCGAGTACCTGCATGGCTTAAACGTTCTGGCGTGCGGGAGAGGAGTGCACTAACAATGGGTGTTGTGTCCGAGCCATCGCCGGAAAACCGCATCTTTGCATTGGATTAACTATGAATCCGGTATTTAATCAGAACAAACTGAAACTAGGCTTGTTTGGAATTAACGGGAAAGGCACAGCAAATTCCTTGGTGCCTGAAGCCCACCGCCCTACCTGGGAAAATAATGTGCGGATTGCCCAGGCGGCGGATGCAGCGGGATTGGAAGCGATCGTGTCTTACTCGCGGTGGAAAGGACATTCCCCAAACAATCTTGATCAACCGACAGGAGTTGTGCTTGATCCTCTTGTATGGGCCGCGGGAATTGCGCAGGCGACGGCTCGATCAGCTATCTTTGCAACGACAAACGCTCATACGCTGCATCCAATCACTGCCGCTAAACAATGCGCCACCATCGACGCGATTTCGGCGGGGCGTTTCGGATTGAACATAGTCGCCACTTGGTTTCGCCCGGAGCTCGAAATGTTTAGAGCGCCTGTGATGGATCGGGAGACCCGCTATGAGCATCTCGCGGAATGGTTCGAAATCTTGACGCGTTTGTGGAGTTACCCGGACGAATTCGACTTCGAAGGAAGGTTCTTTAGTGTCAAAGACGCCGGATCGCGCCCACAACCGATACAAAGGCCAAGGCCGCCGATAATGAACGCGGCAACGTCTCCGATGGGTCGAAATTTCGCGGCAAGGCACGCAGACATTTGTTTCGTCGAGATCCAGTCCTTGTCGCTAGCGGAGACAGCAGAGCAGATTGCTAAGTACAAGCAAACCTCTCTTGAGACGTATGGTCGAAGCATCCAGGTTTGGACGATAGTGACGATCGCGCAACGTCGGACCGAACGGGAGGCGGAGGATTACGTTCAATATTATGCCGTAGAGAATGCGGATAGTGAAACGATTGAAGCATGGATAAAGAATACCTTACCAGATGCTGCGAGCGCTACTCCTGAGCAACTTCAAGGGCTTAAACGGCATGTCGGCGCGGGAGCCGGAGGAACCCTGATAGTAGGCGGTGCCGACCATGTCTCGGTTGAATTGCATAAACTATCCTCTGCCGGCATAGATGGCGTTCTCCTTTCTTGGGTGAACTTTGAGGATGGTCTGACCCGGTTTGTCTCCGAGGTACTGCCCCGTCTCGAGCGAGACGGCTTACGCGACCCTATCCGATGAGCAATCGCCAAGAGGCGTGATATTCACCTTTTACTTCCCTGGTGACGGCGCAATATTTGCAGGCCATACAAAAAGGATTCGAGTTTGATTTGGGATTCAAAAATTCTTGTAGTGCTAAATCAAAGTAAAACGTACAGATACTTTCTTTTCTCAAGTTTTTTCGGAGCGCTAGGCTTCTATCTTCAGATGGTCGCTCAAGCTTGGCTCGTCTTTTCCCTCACCCATTCCACCTCAATGATAGGCCTTTTGGCAATCTGCCAATTTGGGCCACTCGTTGTTTTCGGCCTGTTCGCCGGCCCACTGGTTGACGCCCGATCTCCGCGCACAATTCTCATAGGGTCATATTCGCTAATGGTTGCGAGTGGGATCGTCGTCGCTGTACTTATACTTTCGAATTCAATGACCATCTCAGTATTGCTTTTATTCGCTACCCTCAGAGGCTTTTTGACATGCATAATGGCCCCAGCTTCCAGGACATTTGTAATAAACGTCGTCGCCCAGGAAAAAGTACCGAACGCTTTCGGCCTTAGTGCAGCCGCTGATAATTTAGCCGTGATGATTGGACCGGCAATAGCAGGCATCGTCATCAGCTGGGCGGGCGCAGCAACATGCTTTCTTTTGTATTCAGCAAGTTTTCTGGGAATGATATGGGTACTTTATCGATGGAAGCCTGAGGATTGCGAGCGGCTGGAGGGACGACCTTCTTTCGAATTATTGAAAAGAGGCCTTAAGTACGTCGCTATCAATCCGAGGCGCCGCAGTCTATTCTTCTTCCTGTTCGTCGTGACATTCATACCGATGAGCTTTGCCACGACACTCCCCATTTTGGCATTGGATACCCTTAAGCGGGATGCCACTGTATACGGAATTCTTCTGTCAAGTCTTGGTGTCGGCTCGCTAATCGGCTCTTTGGCTGTCGCCGCACGAAGACATATAAGCGTTAAATGGGCTTTCCTGGCGGTGAGCGGACTAGGTGTTTGTGAACTCCTCCTAGTGTCACAGAGCATTGTGCCGGTCCTAGCATTAATTGTCGGTGCTGCTGGTTGCTGCATGACGTTCTATGTGGTGAGCATCCACAGCGTTATTACGCAGGAAACTGAGCATCATTACCAGGGTCGTATCGGTGCCTTATACAACTATCTCGTTTTTGGAGTCGGTCCTCTCGGCTCGTCACTAAGCGGTTGGATCAGTGAACGCGGAGGAACCGACACAGCTTTCATGTTGGGCGGTATAATTTCCCTGCTGGTAGCAGTTTCAGGCCTAGCAGCCTTTCGGAGCGACGAAGCTGGCTCAAAGACACTTTCCGATAGACTGTGAAAACTTGCGGCAACGACTGCGGTGGATCGTCAACTAGGAGTTAGAGCAAAAATGTTGGCACTTTTATCCATCTCGCTACAATTCGCAAAATAGCGCAGGAGATATCCTTTCATGTTCTATTTGATCGCTGAAATCGTATTCGCAAATGCTGCCAACGTCGGGCTCCTAAATAACTCTTGGACTTTGGCAGAATAATTTAGCTGCTGTAAACGTCCAACCAGCCGCATTGCGATCAGAGAGTGCCCGCCAAGTTGAAAGAAGTTGTCATGGCGGCTTACGCGCTCGACATCGAGCAATTCCTCCCAAAGACCTGCAAGTAACGATTCTTTTTCGCTTTCCGACTTTTCGTAATCGGCTCTGATGTATGCGTGCGAGCCCGGAGAGGGCAATGCTTTTCGGTTTACCTTACCATTGGGAGTCAGCGGCAGGTTCCGGAGTAACACATATCCAACAGGCACCATGTAGTCCGGCAACCGACTGACAAGGTGAGACCGCAACATTGCGGCGACGTCCAATTCGCGGTCATCTGCTATATTGTCGGCATGCCCAGTGCATACAACATAGGCAATGAGGCCGACGTGCCCCAAGTGACCTTGTCCGGCGACTGTTCGATTCAGCACGACAACAACATCCTTGACACACTCATGCTCGCGGAGATGTGCCTCGATTTCACCAAGCTCAACGCGAAATCCCCGAATCTTGACTTGGTCATCCTTTCGGCCGACAAATTCAACATCGCCGTTTGGCAGGTACCGGCCCAAATCACCAGTCCTATACATCCGCGCGTCCGATAGTGAACTAAAGGGATCCTTTAAGAAGCGCTCAGCCGTCAGTTCCGGACGATTTAGATAGCCGCGCGCAACCCCCACACCGCCAATGTAAAGCTCTCCCATGACACCTGTCGGCACAGGCAAACCATTTTCATCCAGGACGTAGAGCATTGTGTTGGAAACAGGGCTTCCAATCGGCACCGATTTATCGCGGAGCTCCGATCCTGAAATTTGCTTGAATGATGACCAGATTGTCGCTTCAGTGGGCCCATAAACGTTCCAAAGTGTACGCACCCGATTTGCTACGGCTGCAGCCAAGTCACGGGTAAGAACATCGCCGCCGCAAATGGCTCTCAGATTTGGAGCGGTGTCGGACCTAGCGTCAAGTAACGATTGCCACATCACAGGCGTTGCCTGCATCAATGTTATGTCTTTAGTCGCGATGCATTCCCATAAGGTGTTCGGATTCAATACGTCAGTCTGTTTGGCGAGAACCAAACAAGCACCTTTGCTAAGAGGTAGAAATATTTCCAGGGCCGCGATATCAAAGGAAACGGTGGTGACTGACAAAAGTCGGTCGGAGTGGGAAACCTTGATAACATCGCCCAATGAACACAGGAGATTAACCACTCCCCTGTGCTCCACCTGCACTCCCTTTGGAGCCCCAGTCGAGCCAGAGGTATAGATCACATAAGCCAGATTGCGTGCCGTAAGACCGAGCGCCTTTCTATCGGGATTATCAGCAGGGTATTGCGACCACAACGCGCCATCGCTTTCTAGGTTGATTGCAACAGTTTTCGCGCTGATTGCTAGTTTGTTGCCTGCACCAAAGCTGTCGCCCCAATCAGAATCATCGCTTTGACCGACTAATTCTGGTCGAGCTAAGATTTCCGCAACGAGCGAGTTGGTGTCGCCGTCAACCAAAACAGCAGTCGGCGTGCAATCAGCAAGCATGAAAGCAAGGCGATCGGGCGGGTATTTCGGATCAAGGGGAACATATGCGCCGCCAGCTTTCAGTACGGCGAGTAGTCCAATCACTAAGGCCTTGTCTCGCCCAGCACAAATCGCCACTCGATCGTCAGGTTTTACGCCAAACTCAATCAGATAATTGGCTAAGCAATTGGCGTCACGGTTAAGTTCAGCGTATGACCAATTGTTATCACCGCAGATAAGCGCGGTATTTCCTGGACCGCGACGGGCTTGTTCCTCGAAAAATTCGTGTATGCAAGTCTGGTGTGGAGATAGCGTGTCCGACGGCTTCCAGGCCCCCGACGATAAATTATTTTTTTTCTGCGGCAAAATATCAAGAGCATGGACCGGAAGGTCAGGGGTATGCTCAAGTGCATCAACCAGACTCTCCAGTGCCCGTTCCATGTATGCGCACAACAACTCGGACGAATGAGGAAGGACAATCTGTGTCGTCAGATGGACATTCTCACCGGAATCGTCAATTGTACAGGACACCGGGTAGCTGGAGCGCTCGCTTACGTCTGATCGATCGTCTGAAGCGAGCGACTCTGCCGGCGAAGCGTAGTAGCGATAATTGAGGAGTGAGCTAAAAAGTGGCTTCCCTGCCTCCAGCCCGCTGCAGCGTTGCACGAGTGCCAGCGAAGCGTGCTCGTGCTGAAGCAAATCGGCGAGAAGCGAATGGGTCCGCAGCACGCACTGTTTCACTCCGGTTTCGTCAAGATCGATTCGAATTGGCAACGTGTTGATAAATAGTCCCATTGCTCGGCTACTGCTTGAAGAAGCGAGCATTCGGCCAAACAACACGGTACCAAAAACAACACTTTGCCGGCCGCTTGTCCTAGCGACCACTTGCCCCCATGCAAGATGGCATAGGCAGGCTAGACTGACGCCGAGACGGCGCGCCTCCGCCCGTAGTCGTTTGCAAAGCGCCACCGGGACCAGACGCCGGGCCTCGGTAACGGCACTTCCGTCTCGATGCACATCAATCAGGCCGAACGGCGTCGTCGGCTCCTGAATTCCTGCAAGCATGCTCCGAAAGAAATGCTCGTGTTCTTCCTTTGTGACCCCGTGGCGGACCTGCGCTATCAAGTCACGAAAAGGCTGAGGAACAGGCAGATTGGAGCCATCTCGAGCAACAAGTTCTTCAATCTCGGTATGAAGAATTTCCAGAGTTGACCGGTCGCCGATGATGTGGTGCATCATAACCACAAGAAGCCATTGATCGTTCTCTCCGTCAAAAGCTACTATTGGATACAATAAAGGTGGTTGAGTTAGATCGATTCTCGTAGTGCGCGGGTCAGAAAAACGAGTCAATTGTCTTGCGACGGAGCCATTACCAATGTCGATCTGGAGCTCGTGAACCTTTAACGAGGCTTCCCGCCAGACCACCTGCGCAGCGTTTGAAATGTTTTCCCACACGAAGCCCGTTCTCAACACATCATGACGAGACACCACCTGATTAAGGGCGGCAAGATATCGATCTAGCTGTTGCCGGCTTGAAAACGCCCGTTGTCCGACCAGAAGGTACGGATCACTACCGGTCGTCAGTGTATGATGAAATAATAGTCCCTCCTGCAAGGGCGCTAACGAATAGATATCTTGAATATTCCGGACGCCATCTCGAGTGTTGGCAATGATATAATCGATGTCTGCTTGGGTCAGATCAATCAGAGGCAACATGTCTGGCGTAATGGTCGCGCTGTCAGCCTCAATCAGATTTCGCGGGACGGAAACAGCAAACCGGTTGCTGTTCTTCTTAGCACCCTCGTCGTTTTTGCCGTATATATCGAGTAAATCTGCTTTATGCCTTGAGATAGTGTCCAGAGTCTCTAATGTAAGAATGTCTTTAGGTCCAGAAACAACTAACGACTCTCCGTCGACGCCAATCGCGATATTGCTGTCCGCGAGCATTTTAAGCAGGTTTTCGAGGGTCATAAACGAACTTCCACCACTTCTGTGACGCCTTCCGCGAGGGCTGCAAGTGATGGGCTAACGAACAGCGTCCGCACCTTGACGAGAAGATTCTCCTCACGCATGCGCTGCAATAGCTTTACAGCAAGCAGCGAATTCCCACCCAGTTCAAAAAAATTATCGCTTCGACTAACTTGATCGACGCCTAGCAGCTCTTGCCATAGATGTGCCAACGCGCGTTCGATTTGCCCTTCCGGCGCTTCATAGCCCCCTATCGTCGTATGGCTAGGAGCGGTAAACTTGGTTTGCGGGGAAGGCTCATCGCATTTGGAGACATCTGAGGATGCCGCATCCCTATGCTCATTCGGCGACTTTCTGCTCATTTGTAATCACTCCGGTTCGAGTACGGGGAACTCGCTCACAGAAATGGCGGCCATACCTGGTTAAAAAGAACCCATCGGACGGTTGTGTCTGACCAAAAAACAGCTATCTGGAGTATTGTCCCTTCGCGGGAGGTCGGTGTCAAGGTGCCAGATTGACCAGCCATGCCATATTGGCATTGCCGGCATGACGCTCCATCCGCGAATGAGCCAAAATTGCTCGCCGCGAGTGGTGCGGTCCGTCAACAGTTGCAAAGGGTATCATAAAGTTCTTGACCAGTTACCAACCGCGACTGCATTACGTCCAGGGCGTGGTTGGTGCGTAAGCAGGATTTCCAAGGACCGGCAGCTTGAGAAAGCTATGGCTCTGTAGACCTCAACCCAAATTGGGGTTTCGTCCGCTCGTCAGCGTCTTCTCCCACGCCAGAGCATCCGCGACGATGAAGTTCAGGTCATCGCGCTTTGGGCGCCATCCCAGTTCTCTTCTGACACGTTCAGTATTGGCAACGATGGCGGAAATATCTCCAATACGCCGGGCACTTACTCGCGCGTCAAAATGGGCACCATGAGCCTGCCTGACCGCATTCAACACCTCCAGAACCGAATAGCCGCGACCGTAGCCGCAATTTGCCGTTATGCTTTCGCCACCTTTCCGAAGCCGGTCCAGGGCCAGTCGGTGGGCTTCGACCAGATCGCTCACATGAATATAGTCTCGCACGCATGTTCCGTCATTCGTCGGGTAGTCATCGCCGTAGATATTCATAAAGGGTCGCTTACCCATAGCGGTTTCGCAGGCGACCTTGATCAGATGGGTCGCTTCCCTCATTGATGGCCCTGCCCTGCCCTCGGGATCGGCGCCGGCGACGTTGAAGTATCGTAAGACGGCATAGGTCAAGCCATGAGCCGCTGCCGCATCATAGAGCATCCATTCGCTCATCAGCTTGGAGCGTCCGTAAGGCGACTGCGGATTGAGCGGCGAATCCTCGGTTACCGGTTCGGGCCCGGTCGCGCCATAGACCGCTGCGGTTGACGAAAATACAAAATGCGCGACCCGGCCGTCCACAGCCGACTTGATAAGTTTGCCGGTCTTGACCGTATTATTTTCGTAATAGGAAAGAGGATCGGAAACGGATTCCCGTACGACAGTCGAGCCCGCGAAGTGAATGATGGCATCGATCTGGTTTTCAACGATTATCGTGCCGACCAGCTCCTGATTGCCGACGTCGCCGACAACATAAGTCGTCAGCGGCGACACTACCCTTTGCGCGCAGGTGGGAGACCGCCAGTCCAGCACGACCACCCTTTCGTTCGAACCGACCAGTTCCAAGACCATATGGCTACCGATATATCCGGCGCCGCCTGTTACGAGTACCGTCATATATGCCTCGTGCAAGGGGAAAAATACCTGCAATCTATCATTGCATGTTATGGAAATGCTGCCTTACGATGATCCAACTTGCAAGGCCGTTTCGCAAATACCTCGCGACTTGAATCTCAAAGGCGCGAAAAGGACCGTCAGCGGTCCTTGACGCTGGACGCGTCCTTGCTACTGTGGATCGACATATCTAACAGCTATCAAAGCGCAGAACCCGTTTCCTCGACCGGAGCGTATTTTTTGCGTTTGATCTCTGGACCACAATCGCGGTTGGGTAAATAGATGAAATCTTCACTCACGATTCAAGTGCCGTTTTCCTTTCCGCGGCCAGCCACAACGATTGCTCCGGTTACGCACGGGCAGAAGTTCATGTGGGATCTTCTGCTCTTAACGCCGGAAAACCTCGCATTTAACAACGTTGGCTTCATGATCAACGATACCAATGGGGTTACCATTGATGAGGTACGTTCAATTGTGTTGCAAATGCTTGACCGAAACGAGTCCCTTCGTACAGTGTTCCATGTAATCGATGAACGGCATACACAAGAGTTGCTTACCTCTGGCGAGATATCGGTAGAGTGCTGGCTATCATCCGATGGAGGTGATGATGACGCCCGCGCGATGTCCCTATATAGCTGGTTAGTCAATCAACCATTCGCTATGAGTGACTTTCCGGCGCGAGTTGGCTGTGTTGTAGACAATGAAACCGTTAAAAGGCTGGTGCTGGTATTTTCGCACATGGCAATTGATGGCGGCGGTGTTCCAGTGCTTAGAAAACAGCTTCTCAGCGCTCTTCAAAATGGCGGATTGTATCCAAATAATTCTGGCTCCGTTCGGCAGCCCATCGAGCAAGCCGCTTGGGAGCAAGCAGAATTGGGACGCCGATCGACAAGCCAGTCGGCGCTATACTGGAAGAACGCTCTTTCTAAGTTTCCGCCTCGTATGTTCGAGATCAATCAGGACGGACAAGCGGCTGAAGAATGGCAGGAGCTAAGCTTTTTCTCTCGAAGAATGGGCGACTGCGTCGAAGTGCTCGAACGCTTCTACAGGACGTCCGACACGACTATTGTGCTGACGATGTTACTCCACGCGATGGCCAAATACGCACAGAAAGACTACATAGCCACAACAATCTGCACGTCCAATCGCTTTCATCAACATGTCGAAGACAGCGTCGGTACGTTCGCGCAAGACATTCCCCTTTATGCTAAAATCGGGCATGTAGATATGTCTTCTCTGATTGAGGAGATACAGGATAATTTGTATACTTCGTATCAATACGGGCTAGGTGATCCGCTGGAAATCACTCGTATTTCTCGAACTGCACACAATGGCTTTCCTGTATCCCTGGACAGCCGCATCAATGTTCACTACGAGAAATCCGCGCTTCATAATTCGAGCGATCGATCGCAGGATCTGAGCGATAAAATAGACCGCATTTTAACTGGAAGCTATATCCATGGAAAAGATTTCGCGGTCTCATGGAGCGACGGCGTACCCCATCTGGGGAAGTCACTATATGTAATGTCTTACTCACCGAGAAAAATCCTATTCCTTTGTAATCTAAACTACATGAAGAAGACAAAAGTTGAGGAAATGGCAATGGGCATTGAGGAGACTCTTCTGAACTTGGTTTTGGAAATTCACGAATCGGTGTCTTGTTAAGGTTATCTGTCCCAGCAGACGCACTAAGCCGCAGCAAGAGCTGCAGCATGTCATTGGTACCGCAGTTGAGTTTAGCTGACCGAGAGGTTGCTCGTCCAAGCCGCTTGCGGACTTCATGTAAAGGCATTCATCAAAGGGAACATGCTAAACGCAAATCGCGCCCCTGCCTGGACATTCTTCCTGCCAGCGGCTCCGTTAGCGATATTTGGCTGACCGCTGGACAGACATCGGTCTGGAAATACTGCGCGCATTGCCTGCGCTGAGGTGCGTTGTTTTGTATCGCAACGGCGGAGCTGCGATGGCTGTTTCTCGGATCCGAACGAACGGACCGCCAGATGCGTCTGCGCTACCGGGAAGGTAGCGCAGGCTCGCCTCAGGAAAAGCGTCGATATCGGGCGCCAGAGCTGGAGTGGCCGCGGGACCAAAGTTCCATGGCCTGTCGGGCCACTCTTTTTGAGCCCGAGAGTTCTCAGGATCCCTTGCAACAGCTCGACTGGGCAAAGCCAGCCGAATTTCGTACAGATTCGCTGCAGCGGGAAATCAAATTATCTTAGCAGCCTTCGATGTACCCATATAATAGTGTTGCCATTTTTTCGGGCGAAAGCGTTGCCCCGTGTAGCACTATATCGGGACTGTCAGGCACCTCAAATGGACTGTCTATGCCAGTGAAATTCTTGATCAACCCCGCCCTCGCCTTTGCGTAGAGCCCCTTGGGATCGCGCGCTTCGCACACTTGAAGCGGAGTGTCTATGTACACTTCAATGAAGCGAATATCACCAGCAATCTCTCGCGCCAGTTTCCGCTCGCGGGCGAAAGGCGAAATGAACGACACCAAGACGATCAGCCCTGCATCAGCCATCAGCCTTGCCACTTCGGCAATTCGACGGATATTCTCAACACGGTCAGCTTCGGTGAAGCCTAGATCCCTGTTGAGCCCGTGGCGGACGTTATCGCCATCCAAGATGTAGGAATGGCGCCCATCTCGCGTCAATCGCTTTTCAAGCATATTGGCGATGGTTGACTTGCCTGAGCCCGATAGTCCGGTAAACCAGACAATCTGTGGCGTCTGTTGCTTCATATCAGCCCGCACCTGACGGGTTACGTCGAATCGCTGATAGGTGAGATTTTGCGCGCCACTGATGCCAAAATCGATAACGCCTGCGGCGACCGTTTCATTCGAGAACCGGTCGATAAGAATAAAGCCCCCGTCATGGCGACTGTCAGCGTAAGGATCAAACGCAATCGCCTGATCCGTTGCCAGTGTTACGGTCCCCACATCGTTGATCTCCAATCTGGTAGCTGGCACCAGCTCCAACGTGGTCAGGTCAGTCCGATTTTTGATAGCTGTTATTGAGGCTGCAACCAATTGCGCTCCCAGCTTCAGAAAGTATGAGCGCACCGAATAGCCTGGCATATCAGCCATCCAAACCAGTCGGGCCTGAACCTGGTTCGAAAGGTCGGCCACAGCGTTAGGATGAACTAGCAAATCACCGCGAGAAATGTCGATCTCTTTGTCAAGCACGAGCGTGACCGCCTGTCCCGCAACCGCAGTTTTCAAGTCTCCATCCATGGTTACAATACGGACCACCGTAGCGGATTTGCGTGAAGCGACAACAATCACTTCGTCGCCCACGCCAACATAGCCCGAGGTGAGTGTGCCCGAAAACCCCCGGAAGTCTGGATTCGGCCGATTAACCCATTGCACTGGAAATCTAAGGGGTTGGCTCACGCAATCTTCGTCAATTTCTATAGTTTCCAGGTAGGGTAAGAGCTGAGGCCCCGAATACCAAGGGGTGCGGGCACTGGATGTAACGACATTGTCGCCTTTCAGTGCTGAAATTGGGATGGCTTGAAGAGATCTAAAGGCAAGAGGAGCTGCAAACAGGCGAAACGCGTCCGCAACCTCTTCAAAGGCCTGCTGCGAGTAATCAACGAGGTCAATCTTGTTGACTACAAGCACCACGTGCTTCACTCCCAAAAGGGATAGAATAAACGAGTGCCGTCTTGTCTGCGCCAGCACGCCCTTCCGGGCATCCACCAACACCAGAGCCAATTCGGCATTGGATGCGCCTGTTGCCATGTTGCGCGTATACTGCTCATGACCTGGGGTATCGGAGACGATAAATTTGCGCCGATCCGTTGAAAAGAGCCGATAAGCAACATCTATCGTGATTCCTTGCTCGCGTTCGGCGGTAAGTCCGTCGACAACAAGTGAAAAGTCAATACCCTCCTCACCAACATGCTTGTTTAGGCTGTCCTGTCGAAGGGTCTCAAGCTGATCGTCGAATATCAGATGGCTGTCGTAGAGAAGGCGGCCGATTAGCGTTGACTTACCGTCATCGACGCTGCCGCAAGTGAGAAACCTCAAGAGGCTTTTCCGGCTCTGCTGGTCTAACCAAACCGAAATATCACGATCGAGGCTCGAATCGGATGAGGGATTGCTCGAAGCCACCGTCAAAAGTAGCCTTCCTTCTTCCTTTTCTCCATAGAGTCAGCCTGATCTAGGTCAATCAGTCGCTCTGCTCGCTCTGAGCTAGGAGAATCGCGCATTTCCATGAGGATTTCAGCTGGGTTGCGAGCCTGGGATCGGATCGCGCCAGTCAAGGGATAGCAACCGAGTGTACGGAAGCGCACCATTTCCTCGCGCGGAACCTCGCCGGGTTCAAGGCGAAAGCGATTATCATCAACCATGATCAGCTTACCACCACGATCAACCACAGGACGCCTTTGGGCAAAGTAGAGTGGCACAACAGGAATCTGCTCTTTATAAATGTAGGCCCATATGTCAGCCTCTGTCCAGTTTGAAAGCGGAAACACCCGCATGCTCTCGCCCGCGCGGAGAAATGTGTTAAACACACGCCAGAGTTCGGGACGTTGGTTTTTGGGATCCCACGTCTGTTGAGCGCTACGGTGGGAAAAGATGCGCTCCTTTGCACGACTCTTTTCCTCATCGCGCCGCGCTCCGCCGATGGCGGCGTCAAAGCCGCCAGCATTGAGCGCTTCGCGAAGTGCTGCCGTCTTCATGATATTGGTGAAATGTAATGAACCGTGGTCGAAAGGATTGATATTCTGTGCGCACCCTTCGGCGTTGACATGCACGAGAAGCTTTAAAGCAAGATCATTTGCGATCTTGTCTCGGAAGGCAATCATATCGCGGAATTTCCAAGTCGTATCGATGTGCAGCAGTGGAAAAGGGATCTTTGAGGGAAAGAACGCCTTACGTGCCAGATGCAGCAACACGCTCGAGTCCTTGCCGATCGAATACATCATAACCGGATTTTTGAAGCTAGCAGCAACCTCGCGAAAAACCTCGATGCTTTCACACTCCAGACGACCGAGCGAGGAGGTCAAACCAGGTACATGATGCATATGAAGTCTCTTGAATTTGTGTCGCACACTTAGTCGACATTCTTCACTAGGCGGCGCACTTCAACCGAGACCAGCAAGAAAACTCGACGCACCCAGACTATTGCTCAACACTACTACTACGAGGTGTATCGGGTCAACCCATCAACGTCGCGTCCGTCGGCCGTGTACCACACCCGAAAGAGAAATCGCCGCAAGCAGAGGAAGGCTTTCAACCCGATCAGGCTTGAGACGCTCGCCAATTGTGAGCGGCAGAGACACATTCATCGATTGGCTCAAATATTGCCTACGCGCGTTGAAGAAGCTATCAAATTGCTCAAGGCCTCGTATAACAGTGCTTCTCCTTATGAGTGCGAAAGAACCGCAAATGACCGACGCGATACGTCTACGGTGTGGAGGCTCCCAAGCAACTATCAGCCCCAAAGGGGCCGAATTGGTTCAATGGAGCGTGGGTGAAACCGAGATCCTCTATCCCGGAGACTCCCCAGCTTGGAGACAGAGCTGCCCTTTGATGTTCCCTGCTTGCGGTTGGAGCAACAATTCAACCGCTTTAATTGGAGGACGCCAATACCACATGCCCGTCCACGGGTTCATCTCGCATCAGAAATTTGATGTAGTTTCGCGTAGCGAGTCAAGTCTCTCTTTGGAGAGCCGATCAAACAATGTCACACGGGCCATTTATCCGTTTAGCTATTTGTTCTCTATAAATTATGTGATCGACCAGCATTCTCTTTGTATCAGCTGTACCGTCACCAACGAATCCGATGAACACTTGGACTATGCAATAGGGATCCATCCAGGCTTTAGATGGCCACTTGTTCCCTCCTCGAAGGAAAGCTGGCGGCTTGAATTCTCTGAGGCTGAATGCCCTGTCGTCCCCATCGTTACAGCAAGCGGCTTGCTTAGCCGAGAAATGAAATCGGTCCCTCTCGTCGAAAGGAGCCTGCCTTTAACCGATGCTCTTTTCGCGGACGAGGCCCTGTGCTTCCTAAACACTCGAAGCACACAGGTCAGTCTGATCGGGCATCATAGGGAATTGAGAGTTACATGTCGCGATGCACGGCATTGGACGATATGGTCTATCGTCGGCGAGAATTTTTTAACGTTGGAACCGAGCACCGGACATGGCGACTATGCGGGGCCGCTGATACCTTTCCACGAGAGGCGTGGGATGACACGGCTTGAAGCAGGAAAAGCAAAAGGCTTTTCCGTCACGTTTGACTTACGCACAGCCTAACCGAGCGCATTGCATTGCGGTCACCTCCGTGACGGGATGAGGGCGACCACAGGACTTCGGCGATCCGGAAAGGCTGCCCAAACCTTTCGATTAAACAGTTGCCCGTTGGCGAAGATGCCAAACGGCGCCAGTCTTTTCACCCAGCCTTCAGCGCAATCCAGGATGCGCCCGTCTGCAGAATGGCCATAGGTGTCGTCTTGCATCGAATGGGGGCTTCCTCATTTTGTGTGGCTTACAAATCGTTATTCGCGACGTTGCTATGGGCTCGCGTGAATCAGCACCACTGTTTACTCCGCAGATGCCCGAATTTTCGGTAGCTTACCATGCTATAAACCGAAATGAGGTCAAAGTGCCCATCCGCATGATAAGCTACCAAAAATCCGCCGATGGGAGGGATGACGCGATAGTGCCGATTCGCATCGCGACGGCGTTGCTCGATAGATTGCTTCACCGTGCCGTCGTCGTGCGGGTCGAGGGATCCAGCGATCAGCTGCCGTAGCATGCCGAGCTGATGCCGGAGCATGGTACCCCTCCGGTGTGGGCCACCTTGCGCAGTTTCGCTGCAACCATGATTTTGCGCTTTTGAGAGTGGATTTAAGAGCGCATTGAGGATCGATGGCACAGGCGATGTTGCTGACGGGGCGCGAACGGCGTCGCCGTTGGTCGTCAGATGAACGGCGGGAGATTCTGGAGGCAGCATTTGCGCCGGGATCAAATGTCTCGGAGGTTGCGCGTCGCTTCGACGTGTCGACGGGGCTGATCTACACGTGGCGTCGCCAGGCGCTGGTGGTTGAGGAGGGTCCAGCTTTTGTGCAGGCGACGGTTGTGGATTTCTCGGGCAGTGCCGTTGGCGGGACGGCGGCTGTCTGTGTGGAATTTGCCAATGGCACGAAGGTGAAGATTGCGTCTTGTGCACCTCACGACCTTGCTGCTGCCGTGCTACGGGCACTCAAATGACCCCGATCAGTTCGAGCGTGCGAGTATGGATTGCGAGCGGCCATTGCGATATGCGCAAAGGGATGCAGGGCCTGGCTCTGATCGTGCAGGAGGGTCTCGGTCGTGATCCCTTCAAGGGTGACGTTTTTGTCTTCCGCGGGAAAAGTGGGCGGCTGATCAAGGCTCTTTGGCATGACGGAATTGGCCTGTCTTTATATGCAAAGCGGCTCGAGCGCGGCCATTTTATTTGGCCGGCGACGGAGGGTGGAGTGATTGCGCTGACGGCTGGCCAGATGTCCTATTTGCTTGAGAGAATTGACTGGCGGAACCCGCAGCAGACATGGCGTCCGACGAGCGCTGGATAGTGTATTTGGGTGTGATCTGCTGGCGGTGGCACCAGGAAAAACTATCCAAATCAGGGGTTTTGTGGATTCACTTCTCCGATCCGTTATCATTGTTTCCCGACGTCTCCGGACTTTGCGAGACATTGAAATGGCAATATGGCCTGCTGGCTTAGAGCCAAGATCTCGCAATCTGGTAAGCAACGGGCGGTTGCTAGACAATTCCCCATGCCCGAAACCGCCCCCTCCCCGTCATCTCACGTAGGCCGAGTTCCAAAACGATCCGCCGCGCCGCCTGGGGTGTGACCTCGAGCGTTTTCGCCACCATCCCGGCCGACACCAAGGGTTTTTCCATCACCAGCTCGACCAGTTCCGTCAGTTTTGAAGAAGCCCGGCGCCCGTGCAGCTTTCGGTCCATCATTGTCTTCGCCAGCATTAGCCTGTCGTGCTCCTTCATGCCGATCTCGGCGGTTGCCAAAAGCCCATGGGCGATGGCGAGAAGACGCGTCTCACGATCGCGATGTCGACGGCGATCGACCGCAATGGTTTTGAGACCGAGATTGATGGCGGCGAGATGGGTGCCGGTGGTGATCCCAGCCTGGCGCAGGATCGAGGCGGCAAAGAGCCGGCCGAGCCAGGGCGCATGCTGTAGCACCGCAATCTCGGTCCAGGCATCGAGGGCAATGATCGCCTGAAGCACCGCCGGCAAGTCTTTGGCCTGGCGCAACACGCCGCGCCATTCGTCGAGCCGGGCACCCTCATCCCAGTCGAGATCATAGATCATCGGATCCTTTTCAGCTGGCTTGTTGCCCGCGGTGGGGCCGGGCCGTCTGGCGCTCTCGATTGCCGCGTCCGACCGCGCCAGCACCGCATCGATGGCGGCATAGTCAATCCCCGGAAGATTTTCGGCTTCGTCAGCGTCTTCCCCCTCCCCTTCCGGATCAATCGCGCCCATTTCCCGGGTGGCCGCGGCGGTCCCCGCCCCGTCTGTGTCGGCCGATGTGAGCTCCGAGGTTTTTCTGAGAGCGCGAACGCCGTCAGTCGACAGCGCCCAGCCGGGGAGCTGGGCGGCGATCCGTCGGCGGGTTCGCAGCACGTCGCGCGCGATTGTCAGCTCATGGGTGGGTGTGCGAATATCCTTCGTGGCGTCGTGGAGGACGAGGTCTTCGAGGTGGACGAGTTCGCCGTCGATCCACAGCGAAGCGCAGGCATCGGTGAACTGGGTGCGCCCGAGGAAGCCCTGGCCGACCGGCGAACGGGCAACCCTCTCGTCCAGACGCGTGAGAGCGACACCGGTGCGGAATGCCGGCTCCAGCAAGGCTGTCATGCTGATTTTCACGAGATCATAAGCCATTGAAATCTTGGTAAGTGATTTCTTATAGGAACTCTATAGCAATATTACGGCTCCCCACATAGTATGATTTTTGGTTGGCGTTATAACCATCGACAAGTACCCCTTATCATAATTATACTTTATAGATTTTCAGCAAATAATCATCGACATATTCACGATTTATATTAATTTATAATTGAATACGCATTACGATTGATCTTTCCATATATGATTATTTATCATTAAAATCCCCAACAGAGCGACACTGACCACCGTTATTATTTATCGCAAAAGAATCTACGGTGGCACGACCAACTTAGCGTTAGATGGGCAGCATTCGGCGTATCGAGGAATGTTGTTGAGCTGCGGCCATTTCATATGCCCTCCCAAGTCGGCCTCCAGCGTATAGCCGCCGCCGTTCGCGCGACATTGGGACGGGCAATGCCGTCAGCGCCAAGCTTCTGCGAGGGTATACAAAGTCACATGACAGTTTATCCTTGTGTCCGCACCGACCTCGCGGAATTCCATCTCCCGCCTGTCCGAGATACCGCGCCACATCGAAGTGTGACGCTGAGATAACGACTACGGGAATAGCAAACCGCTTACCTCAGACATCAACATCCGAACCCATGTGGAAAAAAAGCCTTTCCTCTCACTTACGCCCCATAGTCCATTGCGACCTTGCTTATCGGTGAGTAGCGACGGCGCTTTCAATCCCACGCACCAAGTCTCATCAAACCATTTGATCATCTGCTGGACTTGTTTGGCGGGGCACTCCACCAGCATCCACCAATTCAATTGCAGCTTGGGACGTTGCTAGGTCCTGTTGACAAAGTATGGCAACCATATCTTCGCGGCGGCCAGAGCGAGGAATGCTGAGAAGGATTTTTGGGTTTTGTCGTATCGGGTCGCCACGCGGCGGAACTGCTTGAGACGGTTGAACATCCGTTCGATATGGTTTCGATTCTTGTAGGCTCGGAAGTCGCAGGCAGGCGGGTTCTTCCGGTTGGCCTTCGGCGGAATGACCGGCCTGATCCCATGGGTCAGCAGTTCCTCGCGCAGGAAATTGCCGTCATATCCTTTGTCGGCAAGAAACAACCTCGGTTTACCGACCGGTATTGCCAGTAAATCAGGAACGGCACTGTAATCAGAAGCCTCTCCGCCGGTCAGGATGAAGCCGAGAGGGCGTCCTTGACCGTCTGCACGGGCGTGGATTTTCGTCGTAAAGCCACCGCGTGATCGACCAAAAGCCTCCTTATAAGTCCCCTTTAGCGCCCGCTGCCTGCGAATGGCCGCGAACCGTTGTACTGTCGATCATATGCTGCCAGTCGTCGGTCAGCCCCAACTCGACCAGCGTCTCTAACAGAGCGTCCCATATGCCTTGTTCAGCCCATCGGCGGAAACGAACATAAATCGAATTCCATTTACCGTATCGCTCATGCATATCGCGCCATGGACAGCCAACGCGCAAGACGTGAAGCATCCCGTTCAAAAAGCGGCGGTTGTCATGCGATGGGCGAGACTTGCGGCCCCGCTCTCTCGGCAGCAGCGGTTCAACTATCCGCCATTCTGCATCACTCAAATCGCCTCGTTCCAAAACCGCCTCCTAAAAGGTAGTGTTGAATCACGCTTCAAGCGATTTTGGAATCGGGGTCAATTGCAGCTGATGAGCTTTTCGCGTCCAAAGTCTCCCAAATCTCGCCATCGCGAACCTCAATCCAGGCGGATTTCTGATGCTCAGGGCAACGGTCAAATATGGTCCAGCCAGGCTGGCCGTCTGCGGTCATAAACGAAGCTATATAAAGCCCGCCTGCCAATTCAATCGAGAGCTCTGGAAGTCGTCCGAATAACGATACATTTCGAACGTCACGACCGATAAGCGACCGAAAAGTCTCTTCCCAACCGTCTTCGTCGCTCCAACTTCCGCACACAATCGAGTTTTCATTCTCAATCCGCCAACTCCACTCGATCATGACTGTGAAGTCGCCCTGTGAATTTCCGGGAGTACCGTCGCGTCTCACTTGGGGTGATAAGCGGCCAAACTCCAAGAAAATTGCCGAGCCATGGCCACGCCAAACCGCCGACAACGGCTTTGTCAAAAGCGCAGATCGATACTTATCGAAAACTTCCAGAGGCGTTGGCAACGTATCCCTCCCAACCCATAACGGATCGAACTTCCCGATGATCGAGAACTTTGTCAACAGGACCTAACAGAATGCGCGCTGCCTCCGGCACGTATCGGAGATCGACGCCGGTGTCGAGGCGTTCTCGTATGACCTGGTCGCGGAGCTTCTCCGGGTATGTCCACGCGGTCACCAGAAAATCATGGACGCTGACCTTTTGTCCGCCGATATCGATCGTGGCCTCCCGGGCAGTCTCGGCATAATGCAGCGCCGCGACGCGTTCGCAGGCGTCGACTGCTGCAATCAGCATGCCTCTAATCGAATTCCAATCGGTTTTCGTCGTAACCTCTTTACAAATGACGAAGCTCTCCACTCTCAGCTTCGGTTCACTACCGCTTCCGACGTCACCCCCTCATCTTCGGGAATGAAGCCGCCAATCTGGCGTTTCCAGAGCCGCGCAAATAATCCATCCTGCTCGACCAGTTCCTCGGGCCTTCCCTCTTCGACAATCCGGCCATGATCCAACACGATGATGCGATCCATCCGCGCAATGGTCGACAGTCGGTGCGCAATGGCAATCACCGTTTTGCCCTCCATCACCAGATTGAGCTTGTCCTGAATGGCGGCCTCAGACTCGCTATCAAGGGCGGAGGTGGCTTCGTCGAGGATGAGGATAGGCGCATCTTTCAACAGCACCCGCGCAATGGCGACCCGCTGGCGCTGCCCGCCGGAAAGCTTGATGCCGCGGTCTCCAACGAAGGCCTGATACCCTGTTCGTCCTTCGCTGTCGGCGAGATCGACTATGAAGCCATCCGCCTTCGCCACTTTAGCCACCTGCTCCACCTCCTCCTGCGTTGCCTCTGGGCGCCCGTAGCGGATGTTGTCGCCTACCGACCGGTGCAGCAGCGCCACGTCCTGGGCAATCACCCCGATATTGCGGCGCAGGCTCATCTGCGTGACCTCGCGAATATCCTGCCCGTCGATGCGGATGGCGCCCTCCTGAATGTCATAGAAGCGCAGGAGCAGATTGACCAACGTCGTCTTTCCCGCGCCCGACAGACCCACAAGACCGACTTTCTCCCCGGCGCGCACGGTCAGCGACAGATCATCTATCACCGGTCTGCCTGACTTGTAGGCAAAGCGGATATGGTCGAACACGATGTTCCCATGCGAAACGCTCAGTTCCGCCGCACCGGCCCTGTCGATAATGGTCGGAGGCGTCGTCATGACAGGCATGGCATCCTTGATCGTACCGATCGCCTGAAATATCTGCTGGCCCATCTGCAGGAAGGTGAATGTGTGCCCTGAAAGCCGCTGCAATATATAGACCGCGCCGACGAATTCTCCGACCGTGATGAAGCCCTTCACCAGACCGGAAAGCCCCACCGACAGGATCGCCAGCCACAACGCCATGTTGAGCGCAACCACCGCCAGCTCGGATGCGCGATAGACACGCTGTTCCCGATGCTGCGTCTGCAAGGCTTTCATCAGTATGCGGCGGATTGTGCCTGCCTCGCTGTCCTCGGCGGCAAATTGCTTGATCATCTGCATATTGCTGTAGAGATCGGTGATCGCCCCCGAGACAAGGCTCTTTTGTTTCGCCGAGCGCCGTGACCGCTCCGTGAAGACCGGGGCAAGTTTAACGGCGAGAACTACATTGAGCACGATCCAGATGAACACCGGCAGCGCCAGCTGCCAGGACAAGGCGGCAAGGAGCGCAAGAGAGCCGACCATTTGCAGCAAGAAACGCGGTCCGATCTGAAACGCGTTGATAATCTGCTGCTGAACGGCTGACGAGACCTGCGAAAGACGCGAGGCGACCTGCCCCGCATAAAGCTCATGGAAAAATGCCAGATCCTGCTGCTCCACGGCCTTGTGGCCCTGCCACTGGATGGCCGCCGGCATCGCAATGCCAAGCGTGTGGGAATTGAGCGTATTGAGAAGGAACGACGCTATGGGCATCGCGGGGAAAATCAACAACCCAAGCACGGTCAGCAGCGGCCATTCATTGCGCAGGAAAGCCGTTGCTCCCTGCGCCGTCACCCCATCGACGATAAAGGACAGACCCCAGATGATCGAAAGATTGATGGCTTCCACCGCCATGGACGACAGGGCAAGAGCAATCAGGACGCCACGAAACATCGCAATGAAATGCAACAGCACCGCGACGGGGCCATTCGACGGCAGCGGTCGGAAGGGGATGTCGAGCGGCCGTATCAGCGTCTCGAAGGGGCGGAAGATCGTATCTGAAATCGACATGGGCCTCTCGGATCGCGGTTTGGTATCGCCGGGGAGGAATCAGCTACGCATCCGGCATGGAACCATGCATGGCGTTCAATCTCAATTACCGGCTTTGTTTTTTCGGATTGGAGCTCATGGTTTGGGCCCGGCGGAATAGCTGTCGGCCCAGTGAAACACTTAGTACAGCCGCGATTCGTGACAACGCGCTGACCGGATGTCACGCTGGCAAATGCATCCGATGCCCGACAGTCCGTTGAACCCCTTTTGTAAAATAAGCAAACAAAGGTGCGCGTTTTCGCTGCTCGTTAAAGGCGGGACCTGCAGGACGATCTCGCAAGCTCAGAGCGGCTTTGAAGAGTAGTTGCCGCTCTGGACAGGAAGCCGGTATCGAGACAGCCGCGCATGGAGCTGTCGGCCCGGCACATCTATAGTGCCTTGGCGAAGCGTTCCAGTTTGCCCAGCGTTTGCTGACCCAGCTCCACGGCGCCGAAACCCTTCGCTTGCTGGAACTCGGCTTCCGTGCTGAACACCATGCCCAGCACAACTTTCGTCACGCCATCCTGATCTTCAAAAGAGGCCCAGGCGTCGGCATGTTTTGGCCCGTTTTCGCCCCACAGCAGCGTATAGGCGATCCTCTCTTCGGGCCGGACCTCGACATAACGATGATGGTTCGGGAAGACTGTGCCATCAGGGCCGATCATGTCAAAGACCCATTCACCGCCCGTCCGCAGATCAATTCTCTTCGTGCGGCAGGAAAAGCCTTCAGGACCCCACCATTGCGGCAGCGTCTTTTCATTCATCCAGGCTTTCCAGACAATGTTTCGCGGCACCTTTATTACTCGTTCCAGTACCATGGTTCGCCCGGCCACGCTGGCCAGATTGTTGAGACCGGCGCCGAAACCCTGTTGATAGCCATCGCGCATATCCTCGGCCAATGAGGAAAGCTGCACCGTTAAGGTCAAGCGGCTACGCTCTTCCGCCGCCTGAAAATCGGCAGTTACCAGCGCTGCCGACTGCGTTACGCCGTCGGATGAGACCACCTCGTAATTCACGCTGCGGCGGGTTGGCTGCAGCTCCAGCCAGCCGCATTCACAGCGAATATCCGGCTGGCCGGCGACCTTGCAGAGCGACACTTCGCGACCACCCAGCCTGCTGTCCGCCTCCAGGAACTCCACGGTGACCGAGGGCGAGGGAGAGGCCCACACCGCCCGGGCGGCGGGTGACAGCCAGACCTGCCAGAGAGCCGATAGCGGAACGGCAATTTCCCGTTCGAAGCTGAGCGTTGCAAAACGGTCTTGCCGCTGATGCGGTTCAGCGTGTGCGCTTTTTTGATCCGGTTTCGTTGTCATTCGGATTCCTCCTTCATGGCCTGCATTGCAAATGCCTCCAGCCGATCAAGCCGGCTCTCCCACACGGCCCGCTGCTCATCGAGCCATGTGCTTACCGGCTCCAGCGCTTCCGGCACGATGGCGCAGGTGCGCACCCGCCCATCCTTGGACGTGACGATCAACCCCGCCTCCTCCAGCACGGAAAGATGCCGCATGACCGTGGGCAGACGCAGCCCCGTGGGCGCGGACAATTCCGTGACCGGCGCCGGACCGCCGCCGAGGCGCGCCAGAATCGCCCGCCGCGTCGGATCGGCCAGAGCCTGGAAGATCGGTGAAAGTTCCTGATGATGCTTAGTCATATTGCTAACTATCATGTTTCATCGCGATGGGGCAAGGAGAAACTTAGTAGGTCGACTAAGTTTTATCGGACAAAGGATACAAGGGAAACGATCCATCAAAAGTTGCAGAAAATGATTGACTCTCGCATCCATGTGAGTGAGCTTCGCCAGGAAAATGACGGGGAACAGAACAAATCATCATGTCGCCAGACCGCTTCAATGAATGCCTGCGGGTTATCCGCTGGACGCCAATCAATATTGCCTCTGCGCTGCAATGCGAGCTCTCATGGATCGAAGCGCTGGAAGCCGGCAATGAAGCCGTTCCCGATGGCCTCGCAACATGGCTGGAAACGCTGGCGCAAGCCCATGAAGCCCTGCCGCCGCCTTCGACCTATCGGGGAAAACGGTCGTCGTTCTGACATGGGCAACAGTTGAAAACCTTCACCAACGATCGGATCATACCAATGAAATCCCTCATCGCCGCCCTTGGCCTCATCGCCGTCTCGAGCCCTGCCTTCGCAGCCTCCTGCGAGAAAAACTTCACCGTTTCGGGCGTGCCTATGGTGACCGCCGTTTCTTATAAATCATGGCAGGACCTGCCGAAGGCCAAGGCGCCCGCAGTGCTTCAAAAGCTTGCACAGGCCGTCGCCGCCGAAGGTTTTTCAGGTATCCAGATCAACAAGGCGCTCTCGTCCATCGATGCCCATCAGGAAACCAGCGGCAGCGGCAGAATTCAGACGCTGCGGGTGGTGGCACGGCAGAAGGGCAACGCCGTGCGGATCGATGCCGTTTTCAATATTCAGGCAGGACAGATCGCCGACAAGAACGTCATTCGCGAGGGCATCTGCAATATCATAAAGGGCGTGTAAGGCGAGCGCGTCTGGGGCATCGGTCTGCGTTACGATCTCGGTGCGCATCACGCGCTTGTGGGGCGCAGCGCGCCGGACTTTGCGGTTCTCATGCGGCCGGAGGGGATCGTGGCCTGGGTTGGCGAAGGTGTTTTCGGTGAGGCTGAACTGATCGGCGCAGCCTCATGTTGGCGCAGAGAGCCGCGATGCGGCGGCGACGCTTCCCTGACTGGGTCGCGACGCCATACATCGTTACCCGATCAGCAGCAGGTGAAACCGCCGTCGATGGGCAGCGAAACGCCGGTAATCATCGAGGCTGCATCGCTGAGCAGAAAGACGATGGGTGCGGCGATTTCCGCTTCGCTGGCCCACCGGCCGAGCGGCATTTGCTTCAGGAATGGCTCGGCCACATGCGGCTGGCTCCAGTGGCCGGACGAAATCGGCGTCATGACAACGGTTGGATTGACGCTGTTGACGCGGATATTGTAGCGGCCGAGCTCCAGCGCCGAGCAGCGGGTGATATTGTCGAGAGCGGCCTTGGAAGAGCCGTAGGAGATATGGCCCGGCAGCGCCACAAGGGCGGCCTGGCTGGACACGTTGACGATGGCGCCGCCCTTGCCGAGCCTCACCATGGACTGGCTGGCATATTTCGTCACCAGCAGCGCCCCGCGCGCATTGATGGTGATGACCTTGTCGAAAATGGCGATATCCGTATCCATCGGCGTGGCGATTTCACCGCCGAAACCGCCGCAATTGACGACGCCCCACAGATCCAGCCCCTCCAGCGCGGCGCGAATTTCCTCGTCGCGGGCGAGATCGAACGCCAATGTGCGGCAACCGGTTTCCTTCGCGATAGCCTCGAGCACCTCCTGCGAACGCCCTGCCGCGATGACATCGGCATTGGCGCGCACGAGATGGCGCACCGTTTCCCCGCCAATACCGCCGCTGCCGCCCGTCACAAGGATCGTTCTGCCCTGAAAATCCGTCATTTCGCGTCTTCCTCCCTCATGGCGCCGAACATTCCGCACCCTTCACAACGTTTCAATTGATCCGCACCGCTTCAGTCTCTCGCGGGGTCTTCATATCCCGCGACACTCTCTGCCCCTTCACATCGAACAGATGGCAGGCGGCAGCCGGGAACGACACGGCTATGCGGTCTCCCGCGCGCGCCATGCGGCCAAGACTGTCTCTTATGGTGATGGTTTCCTCGCCCTCGCGGACATGGATGAAAGTATCGCTGCCGAGCAGTTCGACCATCGTCGCTTTCATCGAATAGGACTGTCCGCCCTGCCCGTCGCCGATTGCAATATGTTCGGGACGGATGCCGAGGGTTACGGTGTCGCCAGGTTCAAGCGGCCTTGAAACCGCAATATCGAGGGAGGGGCCGGCGGCGAGAGACACGGTGGCGATGCCTTCTGCGGCTGAGACGACGCGCGCTTTCAGAAGGTTCATGGCGGGCGAACCGATGAAACCCGCGACGAAAAGATTGGCGGGACGCTGGTAGAGCGCAAGCGGCGAGCCGATCTGCTCGATGCGGCCGCCATTCATGACGACTATCTTGTCGGCAAGCGTCATCGCTTCCACCTGGTCATGCGTGACATAGATCATCGTGCAGCCGAGCTCCGCCTTCAGCCGTGCAATTTCCACCCGCATGCCGACGCGCAGGGCCGCATCGAGGTTGGAAAGCGGTTCATCGAGCAGGAAAAGCTTCGGCTTGCGCGTCATTGCCCGGCCGATGGCGACACGCTGGCGCTGACCGCCGGACAATTCGCGCGGCTTGCGTTTCAGATAGCTCGACAGCTTGAGTTTCCCGGCCGCGCGGCCCACCCGCTCGCCGATTTCGGCTGTGGGCGTCCGGGCGATTTCCAGCCCGAAGCCGATATTGCGGGCGACATTCATATGCGGATAAAGCGCATAGGACTGGAAAACCATGGCCACGCCGCGTTCGGGCGGCTCGGCATCGCTCATATCGGCGCCATCCACCAGCACGCGGCCCGAGCTGATCGGCTCCAGCCCGGCAATGATGCGCAGCAGCGTGGATTTTCCGCAACCTGAGGGGCCGACCAGCACGCAGAATTCGCCATCCTCTATGGTCAGCGACAATTCGGGAATGACCGTCAGACTGCCGAAGGCCTTTGTGATTTTGTCGATCGAAAGCGTTGCCATGGGTCTAGCCTTTCACCGCACCGGCAGTCAGGCCACGCACGAAGGCGCGCTGCACCAGCACATAAAGAAGAATGAGGGGAAGCGCGATCAGCGTCAGCACCGCAAACAGCGCACCGGGGTTGGCCATATAGAGGCCGGAATATTGCATGGGCACGATGGTGAGCGTCTTCATCTCGCTTTTCGTCAGCACGATCAGCGCCAGGAAAAATTCGTTCCAGGTGACGATGAACTGCCAGATGGTGACGAAAACCAGCGCCGAGCGCACCAGCGGCAGCGCCACATGCCAGTAGGTCTGCCAGGCGTTGCAGCCATCCACCTTGGCCGCCTCAAACAGTTCACGCGGCGCGTCTTCCATGAAGGATTTCAGAATGACCATGGCGAAGGGCACGCCGAGTGCGGCATAGGGCAATATCAGCCCGATATAGGTGTTCACCCAGCCGAAATTCTTCAGGAGAATGGCAAGCGGCAACACCATCGTGGCGAGCGGCACCATCAGCGTGGTCAGAAGCGTGGTGTAGAGAAACAGTGTGCCCTTCAGCCGAAGGATGGCGATGGAGAAGGCAAAAAGCGAGGATACGGCAACCACGATCGCCACCGTCGCGACAGTGACGATCAGGCTATTCAGGAAGATGCCGCCGAGCGGATTGTCGCGGATGACGGTGATGAAATTGTCAAAAGTCACCGGCCATGTGAAGAGCGCCGCGTCGAATGCCTGCGCCGGCGTTCTCAGACCAACGGACAACATGTAGACCTGCGGGACCATCCAGATGCCGAGCACGATGAACAGCACCGCATGAATGAGAAGGCCGCGTGCGCGGTTGCGGGCAAAAGCCGTCATGACCGATCCTTTCCGGCAGGCGTCAGCCGTGCGCCGAGTGCTGCGATCTGCAGCAGCGAGAGGCCAAGCGCCACGACAAGAACGATCACGGAAAGCGCCGCACCGCTGCCGGTATCGCCCAGCACAAAGCTCTGCTTGAAGATGAAGGTGCCGAAAACCTCGCTTGCCCGGTTTGGGCCGCCGCCGGTCATCAGATGCACGATGGGAAAGGTCTGAAGCGTGCCGATGACGCCGAGAAGCAGCAACGATTTCGTGGCGGGCGCCAGCATGGGAACCACGACATGGGCGGCGAGTTTCAAACCCTTCGCGCCATCGATGCGCGCCGCATCCAGCACTTCAGACGGCATGTTGGCGATGCCGGCGATATACATCAGCATGGAAAACCCGGTCCATTGCCAGATGTTGACGACAATGAGGGCATAGATCGCCGTTTTGGGATCGCCGATCGGCGAGGTCGACATGACGATGCCGGCATATTTCAGATATTCCTGCGCGATGCCGTAATAGGGCGCGTAAATCTGCACCCAGACAAGGCTGACCACCGAAACGGAGGTGACGACGGGCAGGAAGAACATGGTGCGGAAGAAACCGCGCAGCCGGTCCGTGTGCCGTTCGATGAACCAGGCAAGCACCCCGCCCACCAGCATCTGGACCGGAATGGTGATGACACCCCAGAGCACCATGTTGCGCACGACGATCCAGAAGGTGGGGTCACCAAGAACCGTGGCGTAGTTCGAAAACCCCGCAAAGCTGCGTGCCTCGCCGGAAGCCGCATAGAAGCTCTGTCCCGTCACCCAGAGGATTGGATAGGCAATGAAAACGACAAACAGCAGAACGGCAGGAAGCGCGAAGACATAGAGCATGGACGTCCTCGAAACTCTGCTGCGTTCAATGATGACAGGCGTAGCGCCGGCCCTTAAAACTTCTGCACGCATGGGTTCTCACCGATTGATAATCACGCCGCCATCAAACGAAACGGCATCGAAAGGTGTTGAAGCGCACCAGGGAGGTCTTGTCGTGGTCGATGCGCTTCAACCCGCCGGGCGCATTTGGCAGCGCCCGGCATCTTGAGGCCGCCTGTCACTTGGACGCGAGCGCTTTTTTGGTCGCCTCGTCCACCTTGGCCAGCGCGGCCTCGGCTTCGATGCTGCCGGCGGCTACACCCGCCAGGGCGTTGTCCAGCGCCTCGGCCACGGCCGGCGAAGAAAAGCGCTGGTTTTCAGCCTTGGGCAGATCTGCCATGAACCGCGCCGACAATTGCTTGACGTGGTCGGTAATATCGCCCTTCGGCGTATGGCCCTCGAAGGCCGGCAGATCGTTCAGGTCGTTCAGCGCCTCCTGCAGACCGACACCATTGGTCAGTTCGGCAAGGAAGGTCCACGCGGCGTCATTCTTGCCGCCATTCTTCGTCAGGCCATAACCGATGTCGATGCCGCCGACCGGCGGGCTTGCCTTGTTGCCCTCCTTGACGGGAGGCATGTAGAAGAAGTCGAACCCGTCCATGTTCTGCACATATTCGGAGAGCGGCGGCGGGAACTTGCTTTCCTGCATCCACCAGGAGCCGAGCGCCATCATGCCCACCTTGCCCTGTGCGAAGAGCTGCGCGCCGGTCGGATAGGCATGCGCGCCAAGCGCACCCTGCTGGAAGATGCCGTCGTCGAACAGACCCTTCCACGCCTTCATGGCAGCCACCAGCTCGGGCGCGGTCCACGGCGTTTCACCCGCCTGCGCCTTGTCGACGATGCCGGGGGAAAACTGGTTGGCGAGCATCAGGAAGACGTTTTCGTTCTGCCAGCCGTCCGCAGCCCCCTGAAACATCGGGATGAGGCCGTTATCGCTCAGCGTCTTGGCAGCAGCCTTCAGTTCCGCATAGGTCTTCGGCACAGCGATATTGTGTTTTTCGAAGAGCTTGCGGTTATACCAGATGCAGAGAACCTGCGATTCCTGGGGAATGATGTAGAAATTCTTGTCGCCAGCGGGGTTGCCCATCAACATCTGTTTGCGGTTGACGGGGAAAATCTTCTCCTCCCACGTTGCACCCCATTGTTTGGCGGCACGGTCGTTTACGGGCTCCAGATTATCGCGATATTGCTGTGTGAGGGACCCCGGCTGCAGGCCGATGATGTCAGGCAAACTCCCGGATGCCGCCGCCGCCTTCAGCGCCGTGATATATTCCGGCGAATAATTGTAATAGGTGTAGTTCACCTTCACGTCTGGATGGGCCTTCTCGAAGGCCGCAATCGACTTCTTCATGGTGCTTTGCACGAACCATGACCATACGGTCACTTCTTTCTGCGCCGCACTCGCGACAGCAGCGGACAGAACGGCAGTCAGAACTGTCGTTGCAAGAAACAACGTCTTCCTCATCATATTCCTCCCTTTATTGTTTAAAGACGCATTGTTTAAAGATGCCGGCGGACCTGCCGCCCGATTTTATCGCGGCCCTCCCCAGAGCCGCGTTCACTCGAAACCCGGCAGCTATCAGGCCGCCTTGGCCGCCGCCGCTTTCAGCACGTCCTCGGTAATGACGCGGTCGTCCGCGAGCGGGCGTACCGGGGAAAGCCCCAGTGTCTGCAACTCGCCGTGATAGGCGCGAACCGCCTCTTCCGGCTTCAGGGCGCCGTCGGCAACCGCGCGCATCAGCACGATCAGATTGAGCGGAGCTTCAGCCAGATTGATCTTGCGCCCGAACAGCGCGAGCCGCGCGCCGTAACGCTCCGACTGCGCCACCAGCTCGAACGTATCGCGGGTGGTGCCCGCTCCGCCGCCAAGCACGCCGACGATCAGCTCGGAATCGAACGAGGCGAGTTCCTCCAGCGCCTTTGGCCCGTTATAGGGCATCTTGAGAAACAGCGGCCGTTCGGCACGCGGCACGCTCGCCAGTGACTTGATGATGTGGTCGTTGACAAACTCGCCGGTCTGTTCGCGCGTCAGGCCGATATCGACATTCGGATTGAAGACCTCGTAGAAATATTTGAAATTGTGCCTCGACGCTTCGGCGCGGAACTCGGCGAAAGCTTTCAGCGTACATATGTCACGGTCGAGATCGTTGGTGAAACACACCGAATAAAGGCAGAGATCGGTGCCCGAGGTCGGGTAGTTGGCGATGGCGCGGGCAAGACCCGTATCGCGGAACGGCACGGATGGGGACTGTGTATAGGTGCCATGTCGCACGCCACCCCAGCACATGCTTTCGAGATTGCCGCGAATGGCCGGTTTCACCTCGCTGCCGGAAAACGCGCCGCGCTCGTCCAGCAGATCGAGATTGGACTGCGACACCAGCATGATGTCGACCACGTCCTGGTCGATGATCTCCTCGATCTGGGTGATGAATTCCTGCCGGGTGCGACGGCGGGGCGGCTTGACGGAATAGTCGAAACCGGTGGCGGAGACACCCGCGCCGACATCGCTGTCCTTCGCATCGGCAATGATAAAATCAGACGGTTTGTAACGCCCTGCGCGAATATTCGCCAGTTTTCTGTCGAGTCTCGTGACCATCGTAGCCCTCAATGAATGTTGGAGTTCGGCTGCCAGCGCTTCGATTGCGACCGCAGACTTGCATTCATAAACGGCCACTTCTCATAATCTGTCAATAGCTATCTTTTTCTATCTAAAAGAAGACGGCTCACTCCATATTCTTGACCGAAGGATGGGACGAAAAATTCCAAAAGTTCGAGCTTTATAAAAAGAAATCAATATTTTAAATTGCTCATCCAAACGTCTTCCAGCGTCTTTTCATGCCGCATCAACAAAACATCAGCGCTATAATGGGCGTCAGCCCATACGCTTGAAATATCTTTATTTTTGGCAAACCAACGGTCAATACGCCACCAAAGACCTTCGCATGCGCAAAACATGTGCTGCGTCGCTTTAAAAATGCGCTGCATTGCGCAAATTCTGGCAAAATAGCATTTTCAGCGCAAAATCTCGTTGACGATTTGAGAGATAATGGTAGCAATTGACATCATTGCCGCGTGAGGAGGAGATACTCGGCTATGGGTGACGTTTTTACAGGCGACTGGGGGGAGCGTTATGCTGCGCTCGCCGATCCGCGCTCCGGCCCGATTGGAACATCGGCGCTTTCGCGGGCGGGGCTGTTCTTGTGCGGCATGTCCACCTGTGTCGATGCACGGGTCGACATGCACAATATGCAGCCGCTTCTTAATGCTCCAGCCGAAACGCCGGCGGGTCAATTCGCCGCCATGTTGCTGGCGCGCGCCGCAAAGGGCATCGGCGGTGAAGTACGCGCCGACTGGGTGGACGGCCCGCAATGGCTGCGCGATCATCTGGATGTTCGCTACGCGCTGGGCGGCACCGGGCCGCAGGCCGCCTGGGTGCTTTCGCGGCTCGGCGTAGCCTCCCTGGTGGCGCTGGAGGACCGCCACGAGCAGCAGCTTCGTCAGATCCCGCCGGGCGTTTTATTGGCTGAGGGCAACGCGCTCAAAACGGCAGCGGAAGTGACGCCGACAGAACGGCATATCCCTGAAATATTCATCTTCGAATTCACGGCGGGCAAACCTATCGGTGCGCTCATACCCAATCGTTCGACACGCATCATCGTGCGTTTCTGTGATCGCGGTATCCAGCATGATGCGGCATTTGAGGCGGTATCACGAAAGCGCGCCTCCACCGCCGCTGCCGGCCTTCTGTCCGGCCTCAACGACGAGGCCGCGGAAAATGTCGGCGCCGCCGCCCGCCATGTCTTTGCGCTCAGCCGCGACTGGATGGATGCGGGCTTGAAGACGGTGCATTTCGAGCTTGCCGGCTATGCTTCGCAGGACGCCGTAAGCGAGCTGCTCGATCACGCCAGGGGTGCGATCAGTTCGCTCGGCATGAGCCATTCGGAACTGCTGGCGATGGATAGCGCCGCCCAGCATCCGATGGAGGCGCTGATCGCTCTTGGGGACAGGCTGGATGTCGACCGCGTCTGCGTGCATGCCGACACCTGGGCGGCCGCTGTGACACGCAACGACCCCGATGAGGAGGAACTGGCGCTGATGGCCGGATGCGCCATTGCCAGCGCCCGGGCCGCCAATGGGGAACCGGCAAACGCGATCCGTACCGATGCGCTGGCGCAGTTCCACGCGTTGCCGTTCTATAATCGCGTGCGGAAAGGCCGCTGGACCTTTGTTGCCTGCGCCTCGCCCTATGTTGAAAAGCCCGCCACCACGCTCGGTCTCGGCGACAGTTTCACGGCCGGGTGCCTTCTCGTTCTCGGCAATCCCGGCGTCGCGACCGCACCCGCCGCCCTCAAACAGGCCTGAAGGAAAAACGATGTTTCTCGAACGATTTCGTCTGGATGGAAAAACCGCCTTCATCACCGGCGGCGGGCGCGGCATCGGCCTTGCGACGGCGCAGGCGCTGGCGGAAGCAGGCGCGCATGTCATCATTTCCGACATGAATGCCGAGGTGCTGGAGGCGGGTCTCTCGGAACTGAAGGCAAAAGGCCATGAGGCGGATGCCGTGCAGCTGGATGTAACGGATGCGAAGGCCGTCGCCGAGGCTGCGCGGGCCGCCAACGACCGCTTCGGCGCCGTCGACATCCTGATCGCCAATGCCGGCATCGCCTGGCCGGACACGCCGGGCGAAGAGATGAGCGACGAGGTTTGGCTGAAGGTGGTGGATGTCGATCTCAACGGCGCTTACTGGTCATGCCGTGAATTTGCCCGGCCGATGCTGGCGCGCGGACGCGGTTCCATCGTTACCCTCGGTTCGATGTCCGGACTGATCTCCAACAAGCCGCAGCGGCAGGTACATTACAACACCGCCAAGGCCGCCGTTCACCACATGACGCGGTGCCTCGCGGGCGAATGGGCTGAGCGCGGCGTTCGGGTCAATTGCGTTGCGCCCACCTATGTCGACACCGTCATGTCGCGCGGCGGTTTTTCAGACGAAACGCTGATGCCGGTCTGGATGGAGATGACGCCGATGAAGCGCGTCGCAAGGCCCGATGAGATCGCCGCGCCCATCCTGTTTCTGGCCTCGGACGCCGCCAGCGCCATGACGGGCACAATCGTTGCGGTGGATTGCGGATACACGATTTGGTAGAGCTTGACGGACATTGGAGAGAATCGGCGCGTTTCTACGGGCCGAAAACCGGGTGATTGCATGGAGTCTTCGAGCAAGCGTGTTGATATGGTTCCCGCCAAAAGACGGGCGCTCATTCTGGAGCACCTGCGCATCAATGGCGCGGCGGGCATTCAGGAACTCGCGGACACGATCGGCGGGTCACAATCGACCGTGCGGCGTGATCTCGAGCATCTGGTGGAAAAAGGTTATCTCGAGCGCACCCACGGCGGCGCGCATCTGTTGCAGCCGATGCGTGCGACCTTCGAACGGGAGATGACGGTGAATGCCGCGCTTCAGCACGCGGAAAAAGTTGCGATCGGCCGCGAGGCGGCGGAGCGGCTGAGTGCCGGCGACAGCGTCATCTTCGACAGTTCCTCGACGGTGATGGAGGCGGTGCGTGCCGCCGCCGAACGCGACCTTCCCTTGACGGTGGTGACCAACAGCCTACAGATCGCCGATTTCGCCGCCGACATCAAATCCTGGCGCACCATCCTGCCGGGCGGCACCGTGCGGCCGGGGCACCGCCACCTGGCGGGCGAGCCGGGGGAAAGCTTCATCAAAACGCTGCATGCCGATATCTGCATGACGGGGGCTTCAGCCGTTACCGGCACGCTGCTGACGGAAACTTCGCTGGAAGTGGCTTCGCTCAAGCGCGCCATGATCGCCGCGGCCCGCAGGACCGTGCTTCTGGTCGACAGCTCGAAATTCGCAGCGCCCGGTTTCTGCACGCTGTCGGATATTTCAGAGATAGACGAGGTCATCACCGACAACGGCATTTCGCAGGATGCGATGACCTCGCTCAAAGCTACGGAGTGCAAGGTGACGCTGGTTTCGCCTGCGGCCCCTGCGCCGCTTGCCTGAAGAACCGCCGCTTCCATCGCCAAATTCACTGTGCCGCCTCGGCGTTAGGCGACTGCGGTTGCGAATGTGCATTTTGCCGTGCGGCAAACAGATGCAGCGAGCGCATGGCCCGCCGGAGTTCCTCGTCCGCCGCAAGCCGGCGATATTCGGCATAAAGCGTCTCGTATTTTTCGAAATGGTGCAGGTTCGGCACAAATTCGCGAAGGCTGCGCGCACCGAGCCTTTCTGCGCCCTCGGCAAAAGAGCCAACGATCCCGGCCGCCACCGCCGCATGTATTGCCGCGCCGAGCGCCGTCGGGTTCTCCACATCAGGAACCTCGATCGTCCGTCCGAACACATCCGCCATCGTCTGCACCAGAAACGGATTGCTGCGGGCCAGACCGCTCGTCATCACGATACGGCTGATCGGCACACCGCCCGCTATCGCCATGTCCAGAATGGATCGCGTGCCGAAACACAGCGCCTCGATCAGCGCCCGGTAGATTCCGGCCGAGGTCGATTTCAGGCTGAGGCCCACCAGCAATCCCGACAGCATGGAGTCGGCCAGCGGAATGCGGTTGCCCGCAAACCAGTCGAGCGCCAGAACACCGCCCCCGCCCGGGCCGACCGCCTGCGCCGCCTCATTATGCAGGGCGAAGTTGCGGGAAAGGTCGTCATCGCGCGGGAAAGTCTTCACATACCAGGCCAGCATATCGCCGAACGCCGCCTGCCCCGCCTCGTAACACCACAGATCCGGCAGGGCAGCGCCGAAGGCCGCCCCTTCGAGCCCTTGTGGCAGGCCGCGTCCCTCCCCGTCCAGAATGAGAAAACCGGCAGAGGTTCCGAGCGCGCCGACAAAAACACCGGGACAGACGGCGCCGACCGCAGGCAGCACGACATGGCTGTCGATAACCGAAACCGCAACGACGGCATCGCCTGTAATCCCGGTGCGACGACGCCACTCCGGCGTCAGGGAGCCGGCCGGGTTGCCGACCTGAAGCGGTTTTGAAAGACGCTCCGCAAGCCCCGGCACCACGTCTTGCGGATAGCCGGTTTCCCGGGAGAACTGCGCCTTGTAGGAGGCGAAGTCGAGGCTTCGCGCCTCCTTGCCGATCAACTGCCAGACCAGCCAGTCTCCCGCTTCGATGAAGCGCCCGGTTTCGGCCCACAAAGCGGGTGCTTCAGCGCGCATTTGCGCCGCCTTGGCAAGCATCCATTCACCGGAGAGCTTTCCGCCGAAGTTTCCAAGGTAATCGCCGCCCAAAGCATTGATCGCATCCGCATGAGCCTGCGCCGAGTGTTTCCAGAGCTTCACATAGGCATGCGGCTCATCCGGATAAAGCACCGAAAGCGCCGTGCCGTCGGCACGTGCGGGCATGGGTGAAGAGGCGGTGAAATCGATACCTATCCCCGCAACGTTGCGGCCGTTGCCGAGCGCCGACAGAATGATCTCGGCGGCTTCCGAGTAGTCGTCTGCGACCTGAAGCACGAAATTGGCGGGCAGGCTTCGACCGCGCAGCGAATGCGTCAGAATGCCGTTGCGATACGGGTGGACATGGTGGCCTTCCTGCGCGCCGGTGCGGGCATTGACGAGAATGCCGCGCGCCGATTCCGAGCCGAAATCCATGCCGATCATATAGGTATCGGTCATGATCTCACGTCCCCCGGCGACTGCTGGCAAATATGGTGTGGGCATCATTCAGGGGCATGGGATCTCGCAATTGGGTGGAACTGAAACACTGCCGTTCTTCACGCTGTCGGACTGGCAGCAGCCATCGCGCCGGTCATGATCGCGACGGCATCCGACATGGTGACGTCTCCCGGATTGACGACGGCCGCCCGCCTGCCGAGCCTGTGGATGTGAATACGGTCGGCGATTTCAAACACATGCGGCATGTTGTGGCTGATAAGCACGATCGACAGGCCCTTGTCGCGAATGCCAAGGATCATGTCGAGAACCTTGCGGGATTCCTTGACCCCGAGAGCTGCGGTCGGCTCATCGAGAATGACGACGCGCCCACCGAACGCGCAGGCACGGGCGACGGCAATGCCCTGCCGCTGCCCGCCGGACAGCGTTTCGACGCTCTGGTGAATGTCCTGCACCGTCATCAGACCGAGACTCGACAGGTGCCGCCGCGCTTCGGCCGCCATACGAGGGCGGTCCAGCAGGCGAAAGACCGATCCGCCGATGCCGGACACACGCATTTCACGCCCGAGGAAAAGATTGTCGGCGATGGACAGCGCCGGCGAAAGGGCAAGGTTCTGAAACACCGTTTCGATACCGGCGGAGCGCGCATCCATCGGCGTTCTGAAATCGACACGTTTGCCTTCCAGCCGGATTTCGCCGCCGTCGGGGATCACCGCACCGGCGAGCGCCTTGATGAGCGTGGATTTTCCAGCGCCGTTATCACCGATCACGGCAAGAATTTCGCCGCGGCGCAATTCGAAGTCCGCCCCGTTGAGGGCAACGACATTGCCGTATCGTTTGGTCAGGCCGCGACCTTCGAGCGCAAGTTCGCCTGTCATGCCGAAACCCTCCGGAGCCACTGGTCGACGCCGACGGCCGCCACGATCAGAATGCCGACCGCGAATTCCTGCCACAGCGCATCGAGGCCCGCGAGCGCAAGGCCGTTTCTAAAGACCCCCACGATCAGCGCGCCAATCAGGGTGCCAATGATGGTGCCGCGCCCGCCGAACAGCGATGTTCCGCCGATCACCGTCGCCGTAATAGAATCCAGATTGGCAGTCGACCCGGAGGTCGGGCTGATTGCGCCGACCCGGCCGATCAACGCCCAGGCGCCGATGGCCGAGATGAGACCCGCACAGGCATAGACCGCCAGCAGCACGCGACGCGTATCGATGCCCGCAAGCGTCGCCGCATCCGGGTCGTCACCTGTCGCATAGACATGGCGGCCAAAGGCGGTGCGGTTGAGCACATACCAGGCGAGAGCTGCGAGAGCGAGCATCAGCACGGTTCCGAGCGTAATGCGCGCCCCACCGAACTGGAGCGCAGCCCCCATCCATTGCAGGATCGGTGCAACCTCCGCCACCTCCTGGCTACGGATGGTCTGGCTGCCGGAATACCAGAGGTTCAACGCCCCGAACACGCTCCAGCTCCCGAGGGTGACGATGAATGGCGGAAGACGCATATAGGTTATGAGAAACCCGTTGATGAGGCCACAACCCAGCCCGCCGCCGAGCCCGATAAGGAAGGCGAGTTCCGGTGGCAACCCGGCTGTAATGGCAAGGCGGCCCATGAGCGTCGAGGTCAATACCATGATGGCGCCGACGGACAGATCGATGCCCGCCGTCAGGATCACCAGCGTCTGGGCGATGCCGATAATTCCGATGATGGTGACCTGTTGAAGGATGAGCGAAAGATTGAAAGGCTGAAAGAACCGTGAGCCGACGATGACGGAAAACACCCCGACGCTGGCTGCAAGAACAATGAACGGCACCACGGTTGGATTGCCGTGCAGGAAACGTTGCAGCCTGCGAAGCGGGCTCGTGTCCTGATCCTCGAACACGGCATGAGATGTTTCTTTTGCTATCGAACCGGCCTCAAAGCCTGCCGGACCAGTCGAAGCATGTTTGCTGGGTTCAGTCATCGAGATATACCCTTCACAGGTCTGCGGCTTCAAACCGGATACAGGATCGGCTGCCGGAAAATGCGATGCACGGATTAAACACGTTGGAGCGCCTTTTCACATCAGCAGGGAAGTGCGGCGTTCTGTTACGGCAAATTTTCAAAAGCGTGGCCAGACGGTGTTTATTCGGAAACTGACCTAGCCAGGAGTGACGCCCCGCGGCTTAGAGAGGACGGGGCGTCAAAGGCTGCTCAGCCCCAGCAGGCCTTCAGCGCTTCATCGGAAGTGATCGAGTCAACGCCGGCAACCGGCTTGTCGGTGACGAGCGTGACGCCGGTGTTGAAGAACGGCAGGCCGGGGCTGGCTTCGGGCTTCTTGCCGGACTTCACATATTCGACGATCGCCTCGACTCCAAGCGACGCCATCTTGAGCGGATATTGCATCGACGTTGCGCCGATGACGCCCGCCTTCACGTTTTTAACGCCGGGGCAACCACCGTCCACAGAGGTGATTATGACGGAGTCCTGCTTGCCGGTCGCCTTCAACGCTTCATAAGCGCCGGCGGCGGTCGGCTCGTTGATGGTGTAGACCACATTCAAATCGCTGTCTTTCTGGAGAAGCGTTTCCATGCCGGTGCGGCCGCCCTCTTCAGATCCCTGCCCCCACTGGTGGCCCACGATGCGCGCATCGTCTTCATCCAGATAACGCGTCACGTCCTTGGGATCGATGCCGAAACCCTTCATGAAGCCCTGATCGCGGGCGACATCCACTGTCGGCTGGTTTTCAAGCGCATCGATAAAGGCGACCTTGGCCTTGGAAGCATCGCCCACCGTTTTGGCGGCCCAGGAGCCGATCAGTTCACCCGCCTTGAAATTGTCGGTCGCAAAGGTCGCATCGGCGGCATCGGCAGGTTCGAGCGGCGTATCGAGCGCGATGACGAGGATACCCGCCTTACGGGCCTGCTCCACCACCGGCACCACTGCCTTGGTGTCGCTCGCCACCATCAGAATGCCCTTTGCACCGGCGGAGATCAGGTTTTCGACGGCAGCCACCTGGCTTTCATTGTCGCCGTCGAACTTGCCGGCAAAACTCTGGATCTTCACGCCACCAAGTTCCTTGGCCTTCAAGGTCGCGCCTTCGCGGATCTTGGCAAAGAACGGATTGGCTTCGGTTTTGGTGATGACGCCGATAAGGATGTCTTCGGCCTGCGCGTTCAAGGGAATGAAGGCAAGGCTTACCCCCAGAGCGAGCGCTGCGGCGCCGAGACGTCCGGACATGGCAAAACTGCCCGCAGAAGCGGGTTTCTCAAAAAACTTCATTTGAAATCCTCCCAGATTACCAAGCGCTCCCTCCCATCCGGAGGACGTAATCCGTCTTGGCGCGATTATTACTGACCGCAATTATGAATACTGTCAACATTATCTAATTACCATTTTGTATTTTTTTATACATATATCAGGAGCAATATCGGAAATTTCGGATTATAAGGGGATTTTCTACCAAATGTTGGTAAGCAGTCTCGTCAGGCACGCGGCCGCATGCCACACACTAAAAGACGCTGTGAGGAACGGAAACCGGCAATGGCAAGCACAACCTCCGGACAAGGATCTAACCCTCGCGAATGGCAGGGCGATCTCAACGCGATCAAGGCAAGCGCCGCGCTCTTGTCGCTCGTCGGTTCGGGTCGCGCCCGTTCGCGCAGCGCCCTGACCGAACTTTCCGGTCTCTCGCGGGCGACTGTACACCAGAAACTCGCGGGCCTGATCGACGCGGGGTTGATCCGCGAGACAGAGGAAACGCTTCCGAGCGGCGGACGCCCGACACGCGCGCTTGATCTCAACCGCGACTTCGCCGTCGTTCTCTCCGCCGATATCGGTGAGCAGCATATCCGCGTCGCCGTCACCGACCTGCAGCCGCGAATCCTGACGGAAATCTCGGAAACATTCGATATTCTGCGCGGCCCCGCTGTGGTTCTCAACTGGATCGAGGAGCAATTCGAGGCGCTTTTATCGAAGATTGGCAAAACAACCGCCGACGTGCTGGGCATCGGCATTGGCCTGCCTGCCCCTGTCGATTACGCCAACGGCCGGGTCGTCGGTCCCTCCGTGATGGTCGGGTGGGACAATTTCGAAATCAGGCAACATCTTGAAGAAAGATTCGGTGTTCCCGTCTACGCCGAAAACGACGTGAACCTTCTGGCCTTGAGCGACCATCGGCAGCGACGGACGAATGTCAGCGAGATGGTGTTCGTCAAAGTCGGGACGGGCATCGGCAGCGGCATCATTACCGAAGGCCGCCTTTATCGCGGTGCGCAAGGTGCGGCGGGCGATATCGGCCATATCCAGTTCGCGCGCGAACCCGCACCGCTCTGCCGCTGCGGCAAGATCGGCTGCGTCGAAGCGCGCGCCGCCGGCTGGGCAATCGCACGCGAGTTGCGCAAAGAGGGCATCGAGGCGCACACCGCCCGCGACGTGACCCGGCTGGTCGAACTTGGCCAGCCGCTTGCCATTCACCTCGTCAGGGAATCCGGCCGCATTCTCGGCGAGGTCATGACAAGCCTCGTCAGCATCCTGAACCCGCAGATGATCGTGATCGGCGGGACACTGGCAATCGCCAACGACCACCTTCTGGCCGGCATACGCGAGCTGGTCTACAAGCGCTCGCTTCCCCTGGCGACGAGGGAGCTGGAACTGGTGATCTCGCCCCCGGACCCGGATGCAGGCATCATGGGCGCCGCCATTCTTGTGGTTGAAGAACAGATGAAGGCACAGAATGTCGAAATGGTGATGTTGCGCCATAGCGCGCAGCCCAGGTAGAGGACAGCCAGCACTTAGGATTACCTGACACCTCCTCTCCGTCAAGCTTTTCCACGCAAAGAACCAACTGGCAATGACCACTTGCTAAGCAACTTTTGCGTGCTTAAAAGGCGGCCAATATCAGTTCGTTAGAGAGGACTCACTTCGTGGAACAGGAAAACATCCAGACCGGCAAGGGTCGGCGCAGGGCGCTTTGGGCGGCAGTTGCGATTATTGCCGTTGCTGCCGCAGGCGTCGTCGGCGGCAAGACCTTCTACGAAGCAAAGGTGAAGGAACTCGTTGCCCGCAGCGGTGCGACGGCCACTTCCATCGAGGTCGATTTTCTCGGGAAAATTCATGTTCGCGATCTGACGCTGCCGCTTGAAGAGGGCAGAAATATCAAGATCGCGGCTATCGATGGACGTCCGAAACTTCCGTTTCTGGACGGCGCGTTGGACATGATCACCATCGACATCGATGTGCCGACCGGAAAGATTTCGATGGCACAGGCCCGCGTCGAGAATGCCGCATTCGAAAAGCCGGCACAGGCGGAAGGAAACGGCGGCTCCCTGCCCCGGCGCATCGAGCGCTTCGCGGCGACAAGCATCTCCACGCCGGAGGTGACGTTTACCCAGTCCGTCGCGACCACCGAGCAGAAGACCGTTTACAGGAACTTGGCTTTCTCTGAGATCGCCGGCGGCCGCATTGCCCGATACTCTATCGACAATGGCAGCTACGACATCAAGATGCAGCTTCCCGACAGCGAAGGTGCGATGAAGGACAAGCATATGGTCGTGTCGACCGGCGCGATCGCCGGCCAGGACATCGACGTCGCTTATCTCGCCCGGCTCTATACGGAAAAGGCCGGCCCGGACGACAAGGAAGCGAAGCCGCTCTATGGGCCGCTCTCCGTCAAGGCAGTTTCTTTCTCTGAAGGAGACGGTCATTTCAGCTACGATGAAATCCGCAGCGATGGCTTTACCGCCCGCATGCCATCCGAACCGCTGCTGGATACCCTGAAAGCGCTGACGGCGACCAAAGATCCCGACCAGCTTCCACCGGAGGAACGCCAGGCGCTTTTCGCAAAGGTCGTGTCCATTCTCGACATGTTCGGCAAGAGCAACATGCAGCTCATCGGCTTCAAGGTCGATGCGCCGGATGAAAAGGAAGGGGCGGCCGGCAAAAGGGTCAAGGCCACCATCGACCGCATCGACATGCAGATGGACAGCCGCAAGCTCGACTTCGGCGTGAATGGCATGTCTATCGGAGACGGCGACGGCAGGATCGAAGTCGCGGAAGCGAGCCTCAAGGGCTTCGACTGGAGTTCGACGCTCAAGGGAATTTCCGAGATCATCGCGCTCGACGAGACGCAGATCGAGACCTTCCAGTTCAATCGCCTGATACCGGAACTTGGCCGGGTGCGCCTCGGCGGCATCAACGTCGATATCGCCGCGCCGGAAAAGACGGAGGAGGAAACGGAGGAAGAAACGGCCGGCACGCCGGAACGTATCAAATTCTCGCTCAAGAATTTCGAGATGGGGCTTACCAAGCCCTTCAACGGCATTCCGACCGATATCGAGATCAGGCAGGACGAGCTCACGCTTCCGATCCCGGCAGACTCGACGGAGGAAGTTTTCGTCGAAGCCCGCAAACTGGGTCTCGAAACGCTGGCCTTCTCTTATGGCCTCGCCGCCGGCTGGGACGAACCGAACAGCAATCTGGTGATCCGTGATATCTCGCTCAGCAGCAAGGATTTCGGCAGCGTCAATTTTGCCGGTCTGGTAAGCGGCTTTACGGAAGAGTTCTTCTCTTTTGACGTCAATCGCGCGCAGGCGGCGCTCTTCGGGCTTGCCGGCCGCGAAGTGAAGCTCACGATCAAGGATGAAGGCCTGATGGCCAAGGCGATCAAGCTTTATGCCCTGCAGAACGACATGACGGAAGATCAGGTACGCGCCACCCTGACATTGGTGGCGAGCATGATGCTGCCGCAGGTGGCGGCTGAACAGCCCAAGCTGCAAAACGCCGTGGAAGCGCTCGTCCAGTTCATCAGCAAACCCGGCACCCTGACGGTAACGGTCAAATCCACCGGCGCAAACGGCCTCGGCATTTTCGATCTGGTTGCCGCCTCCGACAATCCGATGGGGCTTCTCGACAAGGTCGATATTCAGGCGACGGCCGAATAAATCGGGCGACCTCTGCCCCTTCAGTGGCTGCACAAGCGTAGCTAGTGCAGCCACTCGCAACTATAGGCGAGGACCGGCTCGGCAAAGCCTTTCAGCCTGTAACGATCGCCATGCACGAGGACATCGGCACCGCCATATTCCTGGAAGGTCTTGTCCGAAATCAGGATCTGGTCGCTCTCGGCGGCGGCGCAAAGCCTTGCCGCCAATTGCACGGTCGTACCGAAGAAATCATTGCTGTCCTCGATAGGCTCCCCACAATCCAGACCGATACGGATGTGAATCGGCTCGCCCCTGTCGCTGTTGTAACGGTGGAACTCGCGCTGGATATCGATGGCGCAGTCCACCGCAAATGGCGTGGAGGAGAACACGGCCATTATGCCATCGCCGGTGTGCTTCACCTCCCGCCCCGAGCGCCGCCCCAGGCAACCGCGCACGAGGGCGTCATGCGCCCGGATGAGTTCCGCCGCCATGCGATCCCCAAGGCGGGCCGTCATTTCGGTTGAACCGACGATGTCCGTGAAAAGGATCGCGCGGTGGCCGGGGTCCATATTTTTCGAGGCGGCCCCGGGCGCTACCGGATCCTGTATTCGCCCGAGAAACGCTTCCACGGCCGACAGGGCGACTTCCACCACCTCGCTGGCGACGAACCCGTGCGCTTCGCGATGCACGCATTGCGCGGTTTCAGCGTCCGGAGCATCCATAAGGCAAAACGCAGTACCGCGCCTTTCATCGAACCAGTAGGTCAAAAACCTGACGCCGTACCGATCCTGGATGTTGAGATCTTTAAGATGTGCCGCGGCGATATCCGCAGCGGAGACGCCGGCAAGCTCGTGCCGGTCCATGAAGATAGGCATTGGTTTCCTCCCAAGAGTATATCGTTGCCTCCTCTGCCAGCCATTTTATGACGTCGCCGAATTGCCGTCTATCGTTCTTACGGGTGACGCCGCACAAGGCGGGAACACCGGAAAGGGCGATATTCGTTCGCGTTAGAATTTCGCAGGCGACATGCCTGCAAGCCTTCCCGACAGCCGCAGCGACTTACCTGCGTTTGACCATGCGCCGAAGCAGGGAGCGGGAGCGGGCCTTGCGGGGAATGAGGTGGATATCGCTGACCAGCTTTGCGCCGCCCTCCCGTCGCTCCAAGGTTATCTTCCGGCTATGGAAGGCCTCCAGTTCGGCACGATGCGCCACGCTGATGATGGTGGCGTCGGGCAATTCATCGATCACCGTCTGCATCATCCTGTCCTGGCTTTTTTCGTCGAGAGCCGCGGTCGCTTCGTCCATAACGATGATATCCGGGTCGTTCAGCAACAGGCGGGCAAAGGTCAGCCGCTGTTTTTCACCACCAGACAGCGTCTGATCCCAAGGCGCCTCCTCCTCCACCTTGTCTTTGAGATGGCCGAGACCAACCTTGTCGAGAGCTTCTCCTATCTCTTCGAAAGTCCAGCTCTCGGCCGCCTGCGGATAGCAGACCGCCCGGCGAAGGGTGCCGGAGGGCACATATGGCCGCTGCGGCAACATGAAAAGCCGGCTGCCGGCCCGAAAACTGACGCTGCCGCCGCCCCATGGCCAAAGGCCCGCGATTGCCCGAACGAGCGTGCTTTTACCGGATCCGGATTCACCTGCGACCAGCACCCTTTCTCCCCGCCCGATCTCGACATCGGTCTCCTTGACGACGGCCGTGCCGTCGCCGAGCGACACCGAGACATCCTTGAGGCTGAGCATCGTTTCGCCTTCCGTTTCACCGCGCACGATCCGGCCGAGCTTATCGCTCTGTTCGGCCCGCTCGAGCCCGTCAAGCGACATCATCAGGGAGGCAACGCGGCGTGCGCAGGCATTCCAGTCCGCCAGCCGGGGATAGTTGTCGACCAGCCAGCCGAAGGCGGATTGAACGATGGTGAAAGCGGATGCCGCCTGCATGACCTGACCTAGAGACATGCTTCCATCGAGAAATTTGGGCGCGCAGAGAAGAAGCGGAACAACGGGCGCGATCAACATCGATCCATGCGACACGACGGTGGTGCGCATATATTGCTGTGCCATCTGCTTCCACTGGTGCCGGACATTGCGGAACCTTCTGTCGAGGTCGCTTCGCTCCTCCTCTTCGCCGCCCAGCAGGGCGATGCTCTCCCCGTTTTCCCGGACACGGGTCAGCGTGTAACGGAATTCCGCCTCCAGCTGGTTCTTGACCTCGGAGACCCGGACGAAGTTCCTGCCGATCAACGCGATGGAACTCGATGTGATGAGCGCATAGATCACCGCCGCGATCACGAGAAAGCCGGGTATCGTGACCGATAAGCCGCCGATCGGCAGCGTCAGCGCACCGCCAATCGTCCACAGAACGACGATAAAGGTGGACGCCGATACGAAGGCGGCAATGACGCCCGCCACGAAATCCACGGGCGCTTCGGTGGCGATCCGCATATCTTCCGACAGCCTCGCCTCCGGATTCTGATGATCGCCGTCGATCAGGTTGAGCTGGTAATAGCGGCCATTTGCGATCCATCGCGAGACCAGCACCTTGGTCAGCCACGACCGCCAGCGCCGCTGAATACGCATTCTGACGTACACCTGCGAGGTCACAATGAAAACGCTTCCAAGAACCAGCGGCGGGAATATGGAAGCGAGAAAGTAGACCGTCGACGCATCCCGTTTCTCAATCGCATCGAAAATCCCGCGATTCCAGACGTTGATGCCATATTGGAAACCGACATTGACGCCGATCATCGCCAGAAGCCCGATGGAGAACGGCCAGGCCAGCCCATCCCCACGGCGGCTCCAGAAACCCCGCGCGCTGATCAGGAAGCGCTTCAGAAGATATCGCTTGCGAGCCTCTTCGGCCTGCTGCGGCGTCAAACCCGAAGCGGGCTCCAATTCCTCCGGCGGAAGGGGATCATCGGGTGCGTCGTTGGCATGAACATTCTCTGCACCCTTTTTGCCGGTGCCATCGATCGGGTTCGGTTTTGCGTCAGCATCGGTCATGGATGCTTAAACGGACGACGGTTTGAAAGGTTGCCGTTCCGGAACGGTTTGCGGTCGGCCGAAGACGCCGGGCTAGCGACCTCGGTTTCTTCTCCACTTCAGCAGATAGCCAAATCCCGGTCCGAGCAGAGCGCCGGCTATGACCCATTCCATCAGGCCCAATGGGCTTTCATCGGGATCATGCCCGGTGAGATAGAGAAAGAGAAAAAAAGCCGCCAGGCCACCGACGATGAGTGCGGCGGCGATAATCAGGTCCCGGGAAGAATTCGACATGGCAATCCTCTCCAAAATGGCTGCGTCTGCGGTTCATGAAGCACATTCAGGCTGCGTTGCTTCACGCCGTTGGTTCAGCGGCGAATATTTTCTTCTCAATCGGCGGCACCGTCACCTTCGATATCGGGCTCATAGCGCTCGAGAATCGTCATGATAGCCTTGTTCCCGCTATACTGCCGTTTGAGGCGGGCCAAATCGGCATCACTTCCCCGGCACAGCCGGTTCAGTGCTTCTTCTATTTGGGCACGGCGATCATGATCAGTGGCTTCCTCGCCACGGAAATGATCACAGCCATCACGGCGGCTGACGAAAGCACTGACGTCGTCTGGAAGTGACGGTTGCTGCGCAAATAACGGCGCTGCAAACCCCATCAGCGCCAATGCGATGCCAGCACGCTTCGCCGGATGACGGCCCATCATCATTCGACCTGATCCTCCAGTTGCTTTGCAACGGCTTCGTAATGCCGCGCCGAGGCCGCATTGCCATCCCGGGCGTAGCGCCCGGCCACGACCCGCGCAGCTTCGGCCGCGAGGCGGAAGGCGTCGAGCCTGACCTGTGGCTCCTGTTGCGCGTCGCCGCCGATATCGCCATTGTCGAACGCCCCCACGCGATAACCTTCATCATCGATAACGCCGATCACCGGCACGCCCGCCTGCATTCGCCCATAAAAAGCGGGACCGGCCTTGTCACCATCGCGACGGCGAAGCATGCCGAGGCCGGATGCCCTGTTTCCCGGACATGCGCCGATCCAATATGTCGGACCCGCCGTGAGCGACACGGGTGAAACGAATTCGCAATGGCTGGCGGGATCCCTGCTCCATACCAATCCACTTGCCGGTTCTTGCGCATGGACGCCGGATGCGCAGGCTATCCATACTACAATTGCGGCCTTCAGTGGTTTCGAATGCTGTAACGCCATGTCTTGTCTCCACTCCAGCCCGATGCACGTCCGTTTTTTTGAAAGGTTTTAGCCGAGCCGTGTGGCGAACAACAGTCGCATTTTGCTGAGGTTGAGGACCGACGACGTTCGGCCCATGCACGGATATGGGAACCTTTCGTCCCGCTCTGCGCTCTTATCCCTGAGGGAGCAGTTCAATGGACACGCGCGTCACACATCGCAGAACCTCAATTGCGGGGGTAGAGACCTTCTACAGGGAGGCTGGCTCGCAGGATGCGCCGGTCATTCTGCTGCCGCACGGCTATCCCTGCTCATCCTTCGAGTTCCGAAACCTCATGCCCAGATTGGCCGACAGATGGCGGCTGATCGCACCCGATTTTCCGGGATTCGGCTATAGCGGCAATCCCGAAACCTTTTCCTATAGCTTTGACGGTTATGCCAGCTGGCTTAACGCTTTTGTCGAGACGCTGGGTCTCGATCGTTTTGTTCTCTACCTGCACGACTTCGGCTCTCCCATCGGCGCAAGGCTTGCCATCATGAAGCCGGACCGCATCGTGGGACAGATCATCCAGAATGGCGATATTCCCTATGAAGACGCGCTGGGGCCGAAATATGCCGATATCGAAAAGTTCTGGTCGCTGCCTGCAGACCGGATGCGCGCCGCATTTCGCGATGCCGTCACCGAAGAGAATTTTCGTGACGAGTTTCTGAATGACGTCCGCACCGAGCTTACCGCACTCATTTCTCCTGACCTCTGGCAATTGCACTGGAGCCTTATGACCGAAAGGAGGAAGGATATCGCAGCAGAACTACTTTCCGACCTCAAGGCAAATCGCGAGTGGTTTCCGATCCACCGCCGCTACCTGCAAACCTGTCGGCCGCCGACCGTCATCATCTGGGGACCGCAGGATCACTACATGCCCGAGCGCTCCGCCCGCGCCTATCTTCGCGATATGCCCGATGCCGAGCTTCACCTGCTGGACGGAGGACACTGGCTCCTGGAGACAAACCTGGAGGAAGTCATCCCCTTGATCAGGAGCTTCCTTGATCGCATCCACCACTGATGGGACCACGCTTTCATCGCGCCCTCATTCAGGCCGCCGGTCCGCAATGGCATCCTCCCACGCGAATGGCGCGGCGAATGTTGTGCGATGCACAAATTTCGGAGGAATAGGCATGAAATTCGGATTTTTAGATACATATCATCCGGAAAAAGCCGTCTAAAACTCTCTCAACTCAAGGAGAGACGTCATGACGGACACGACATCGCAGTTTGATGGGGTAGCTATCCCCCTGGAAACCACAGAAGAACCCGCATGGACGGCTGCGACCTGGTTCGCCGTTCTTTCCATGGCGGCCACCAGCTTCGCGCTGGTATCGGCCGAGTTCCTGCCGGCGGGCCTGTTGACGCCCATGGCGCGCGATCTTGGCATCACCGAAGGCACGGCCGGGCAGGTCGTCACCGCCACCGCCTCCGTAGGCGCGGTGACGGCCCTGTTGAGCAACGTTCTGATCGGCAGACTGAACCGCAAGACCGTACTCGTCGGTCTTAGCGCGCTGGCGATCGCCTCCAACGTTCTGGCATCGGTTGCCGCCGATTTCTGGCTATTGCTGTTGGGTCGGGCCGGGCTGGGTATTGCGCTCAGCGGTTTCTGGGCGCTGTCGGTTGCCGTTGTGGCGCGGCTTGTCGGCGCAAACTCGACCGGGCGCGGCATGGCTATCGTCACCCTCGGCGTTTCGCTCGCCACCATCGCTGCTCCTTCAATGGGCGCCCTGATCAGCGACTGGCTGGGATGGCGCATCGCCATGTCGATGACGGCGGGACTTGCCATAGTTGCCATGCTGCTTCAGATACTCAGCCTGCCGTCGCTGCCGGCAAGTACAAGCAACAGTCTTTCCGATGTTCTGCGGCTGACGCGGCGGCGTAGCATTCAACTGGGGATGCTTGCGATCCTGCTGCTCATGACGGGCCATTTCGCCGGCTCGGTCTATGTCCGGCCGTTCCTCGAACAGGTAACGCAGCTTGGGACCAAGCCGATTGCACTCGCCCTGCTCGGGTTTGGCGTCGCCTCCGTGATCGGCAATGTCGCGGGCGGCCGAATGGCCGATACCAGTATCCGCCTCGCACTCGTCGTCACCGCCGCCTTGATGGCATTTGCGACAATCGCCCTCGTTGTCTGGGGCGTTCATACCGGCGCCGCATTTGCTCTCGTCGCCCTTTGGGGCCTTGCCTTCGGCATGGCGCCCGTGGTGTTGCCGACCAATCTTTCCCGCGGCGCTCCCGATGCTCTTGAGGCGGCAGGCAGCCTGATGGTCGTTTCCTTTCAGGTGGCTATCAGCATCGGTGCGGTTTTCGGCGGTTACATCGTCGACTCCTACGGTGCGACCGCTCCGTTGGCCCTGACCGCAATCCTGGCTGCATCCACGGTCGCTCTCGCCTTGCTGCAGCGTCCCGATTGATCCCTGCCTTTTTCGAGGCCGCAGGCAACGCGATTGCCTGCGGCACTCGGCTGCGCGGCGACTTGCCCAAACCGCCATCCGAACACGGGTCAAAAATCAGGGGATGTCCTGCCTTGCGTCACTCCACCTTTGCGCTACGCTTGGGAACAGGGATTTCTCAATGGAGGGACTGAGGCATGTGCAACAATTGCGTGATCGAGAACGTAAAACGGAACATGCTGTCACGACGCCTGCTGTTCAAAGGTGCCGTGGCCGGTTTAACGGCCATGACGGCGGGCAGCCTGGCGGCCCCGGTGCTGGCGCAATCGCCCCGGCAGGTCGTTGATCTCACCCATACCTATGATTCCACATTTCCCACATTCGATGGCAAACCGGGCATAGAATATGAGTGGGCAGCGGAGATCGCCAAGGACGGCTATCAGCTCCACAAACTCACCATCTACGAACATACCGGCACCCATATCGATGCGCCTTTCCACTTCAGCGCGGATGGCGCGAGCGTCGACCAACTGGAGCCGCAGAAACTTGTCGCGCCGCTTGTCATCGTCGACATCACCGACCGTGCGAAAGACGATGCCAATTCCACCATTGAAGCCGAAGATATCGAACGCTGGATATCTGCGAATGGCGACATCCCGGCAGGTGCAATCGTGGCTCTGCGCTCCGGCTGGGCAACCAAAGTGAAGAGCCCCTCATTCCGCAATGACGACGCCGGAAAATTCGCCTTCCCCGGTTTCGGCAAGTCGGCGACCGACCTTCTACTCAAGCTCGACACCGTCGCCATTGGCGTCGACACGCTTTCGCTGGATCCGGGTAACTCCGCAGATTTCGCGGTTCACAATTCCTGGCTGCCGGCGGGGCGCTACGGCATCGAAGGGCTGAACAACCTCGAGGCTCTGCCGGTGAAGGGAGCGACCATAATCGTCGGCGCACCGGCACACCGCGGCGGAACGGGCGGCCCAGCCCGTATTCTAGCCCTGGTCTGACACCGGCACAGGGTGCCAGAACAACAAGGCCGCCGAATGAACTACGACTGAATAATCTCTTCAGCTTCCGTTCCAACGGGACCGTCTAAAACAAAGACGTTCAACCGCGGTCCTATCCGCCTGAGGAGACACAGTCATGATCCGGAAGTCTTTTATTGCAAGTGCACTCGTTGCTCTCGTTGGCATCGCCGCCACGGCACCCGCCATGGCGAATGATGTGCGCATCGAACAATATGGCTGGTCCAACTCTGCCGGTGGCGCGCAGGAAGGTTATGGCAACCGGATCCGCACCTACCAGAACGGCGGTTACAACCGGATTGTCGGCCATCAGTACGGTCGCCAAAACCTTTCGGCCGTCGGTCAGGAGGGGCATGACAATTACGGCTCCACCTATCAGAACGGCAGCCGCAACGTGGCCGGCATCGGGCAATTCGGCTCCAACCACACCACCATCCTCACCCAGGACGGCAACGGCAACATCGCGGCCGGTGTTCAGGTGGGCCGTGGCTGCAGCGCCAATGTGAGCCAGGGCGGCAACGACAATGTCGCGGCCTTCGTGCAGGCCTGCCCTTAAGCAGTCGGCGATGTCGTGAAACGGGTCGAGATCGAAATATCAGATCGTCAGGGAGACGAGCCATGCCCCATACCCTCAGACATCCGCGCCGTCTGGCGGCGATCCTTGCAATGGCCCTGCTTCCTTTCGGCGCCGTTGCGGCCGTATCGACTGCAAAGGAACCGGCCGAAGGGCAGCGTTGCGAGATCAGGGCAACACCGCAGGCCGGCATGGTAAGGCTGGAGGCCGTCACGAAGGGTGACGCCGGTGGCGGCGGGACCTACTCCTTTCACGTCGAAAAATCGGGCGGCGGCGGGAGTTCGGTCATCAATCAGGGCGGCGACTTCGACGCCGCGGCCGGACGTTCGCAACTGCTGAGTTCTGTGACGCTCGATGCGAAGGGAGCCCGCTACAAGGCGGTGCTCGATCTCGTGATCGATGGCAGGAGCTTCAGTTGTACGAAGCAGATTGGCGGCGATTAGGCTGCCGCCATGTCGTATGTTTCACCAGAAAGGGCGCCGGTTTCGGCGCCCTTTTCTTTTGATCGTGCCGAACCGCTGAACGACATGTGAATGGGCAATTCCGGTCAGGTTCAGTTGCGAAATGCGACAGTGGATCATCGGCAAGAGGCTGACAGATGGAGATAAGAATGACCAGCAACCTATTGAAATTTCTTACCATTACTGCGCTTGTCGGCAGCCTCGCGCCAATCGGGTTTTCCGCACCCGCTCAGGCCGGCGGCCGGATTTCATTCGACCTCGCACCGGGCAATACAGCGGATGGAGATCTTCTTTCCACCGGGCTTCGCGCCTATTCGCTGTACCGTGGCCTGAAGGATGCCGATATCCGGCAGCTCGGCCGTGGCAACGCCGCCGGCATCGCCCAGAACGGCGGCGGCAATCTCGGTTTCATCCGGCAACGGGGCAACGGCCATGCCGCAACATTGCAGCAGAATGGCAACAACAATGCCTATGGCATTTTCCAGTATGGCCGCAACACGCAAACCAATGTGGTGCAGGATGGCGACAATGGCAACGGCCTAACCTTCAGCTATGGCTGGTAAGAAAGCGGTCTATTTTATCGCAGGCCGGTCTTTACGTTGCCTTGCTACGCGAATCAAGGGTCTATCGGGAAGGCGAATCCGGCCTTGACGCGGTCCATGACGACCATCGTCTTGAACCCCTTGATATCGTGGTTCTCGTAAAAGAACCGCCGGGTGAAGGCCTCGTAGTCCTCCATGTCCTTGGCCGTGATAACCAGGATGAAATCGGCATCGCCCGTCACGTAATAACCGATCATCACCTCCCGCGTGGCGCGAATGGCAGCCTTGAAACGGTCGACAATATCGGCCCTTTCTCGCTCCAGCGAGACGAGAACGATCATGGTGATGCCGCGCCCGACGGCCTTGGGCGAAACGATTGCCACATCGGCTTCGATCACCCCCTCATCACGCAAACGCTTCAACCGACGCTGGCACGCGGTTGGCGACAGGTTGACGATTTTGGCCAGCTCTTCCGATGTCAGGCGATTGTTCTTCTGCACGGCGTCAAGCAGCGCCCGGTCGGCTCGATCAATCTGGGTCATGCGGGATTCCTGCGTATGAATATCAAACTAAGCATTATTCCTGCGTTGAAGCGCGCCTAAACGCCGTCGATCAATCATGCAGCGCAGTTAAGCTTCTGGCAAATGAAAAGGGAACTTGCCGATGGAAGCTATCGCCAGCGCAGCGCTTAAAAATCTTCACCGACCGCAGCTGATCGAGCATCGTGCCTTTCTGGATGGGCAATGGGTGGCGCGTAAGGAGACGCTGGGCGTTGTCGATCCGGCAAGCGGAGATCATCTGCTCGATGTCTCTTCCTGCTCCCTGAACGACGTGGACGCCGCAGTCGAGGCCGCCGGCAGAGCATTTCTCCGGTGGCGGGACATGCTGCCCATCCAACGCGGCGATATCCTGCGGGCATGGGGCCGGCTGATGCGTGACAATGCCCGCGACCTCGCTGTTATCATCAGCGCCGAACAGGGAAAGCCGCTTTCGGAATCGCTCGGCGAAGTTTCCTATGCCGCCGCCTTTCTCGACTGGTTTGCGAGCGAGGGCGAGAGATCCTATGGCGAGACAATTCCAAGCCACCTCCAAGGCGGCAATCTTTCCGTGCGGATGCAGCCGATCGGCGTCACGGTGGCCATCACGCCCTGGAATTTTCCCTCAGCCATGATCGCCCGCAAGGCGGGCGCGGCCCTTGCTGCCGGCTGCACGATGATCGTCAAACCCGCACCGGAAACACCGCTTTCGGCACTGGCACTGGCGAAACTGGCGCAGGAGGCGGGCATGCCGGCCGGCGTGTTGCAGGTTCTGCCGGGTGAAGCCGCACCGCTTGCGCGCCGCCTGCTGGAGCATACCGAGGTGCGGGCATTTTCCTTCACCGGTTCGACCGAGGTGGGACGGCTCCTCCTCACGCAATCGGCGGCGACCATTAAAAAAGCCTCGCTGGAACTTGGCGGCCACGCACCCTTCATCGTCTTCGCCGATGCGGACCTGCCCCAGACCGTGAAGGGCTGCCTCGCCGCCAAATTCGCCACATCGGGACAGGACTGCCTTGCGGCAAACCGCATCTATGTTCAACGCGGGCTTTATGACCGTTTCATTGAGCGGTTTGCCGATGCGACCTCCAGACTGACCGTCGGCCATGGCCTCGAACCCGGTATCGACATCGGGCCGATGACACGACCGTCCGTCGCCGAAAAGTGTCGTCAGCAGATCGCGCAGGCCCTCTCTTCCGGCGCACGCCTCGTCTGCGGCGGGCAGGATAGCCCGCTCGGCGGCAATTTCGTCACCCCCACCGTGCTGGCCGATGTGACCGACGACATGCTGATCGCGCGCGAAGAAACTTTCGGCCCGGTCGCCGCCATCCTGCCCTTCGATGACGAGCGGGAGGTGGTCCGCCGCGCCAATGCCACGGAGATGGGGCTTGCGGCCTATGTCTACACCAACGACCTCGGCCGGGCGATGCGCCTGACCGACCAGCTGGAATACGGCATGGTTGCCGTCAACACCCCGAAATTCACCGGCGCACCCATTCCATTCGGCGGCTGGAAACAATCCGGCCTTGGCCGCGAGGGTTCACGTCATGGCCTCATGGAATATCTCGAACCCAAATATGTCTGCTTCGGCAACCTGGCTGCCTGAAAGGAACTCGCCTATGACCATCGACATCAAAAACATCGCGGAAATGGATCGAAATGCGGTTCTGCATCCCTTCACGCAGCTGAAGGATTTCGCCAGCGGCAAACTCGGCGAACCGACCATCGTCGAAACCGGCAAGGGCATCCGTATTCAGGACGCGCACGGCAAGCAGCTGATCGATGGCTTCGCCGGTCTTTATTGCGTCAATGTCGGTTATGGCCGCACCGAGGTGGCGGAAGCCATCTCCCGTCAGGCCTATCGGCTTGCCTATTATCATTCTTACGCCGCCCACACGACGGACGAACTGGCGATCCTTTCCGACCGGCTGGTGAAGATGGCGCCCGGCAAGATGAGCAAGGTCTTTTACGGCATGTCGGGCTCGGACGCCAATGAGACACAGGCCAAGTTCGTCTGGTACTACAACAATCTGCGCGGCAAACCGCAGAAGAAAAAAATCATCTCCCGCGAAAGGGGATATCACGGCTGCAGCGTGGTTTCCGGCTCCATGACCGGCATGAGTTTTTATCACGACCACATGGATCTGCCGCGCGCCGGCGTGCTGCACACCGGCGCTCCGCACCATTACTGGGGCGCGGAGGCCGGTGAAACCGAACTGGAATTCTCAAAACGCCGCGCCGACGAACTGGAAGCGCTCATCCTGCGCGAAGGGCCCGACACGATAGGCGCCTTCATTGCCGAACCGGTGCTTGGCACGGGCGGCATCACACCGCCGCCGGAAGGCTACTGGCCGGCGATACAGGATGTTCTCAAAAAATACGATGTCCTGTTGATTGCCGATGAGGTGATTACCGGCTTCGGCCGCACAGGCTCCATGTTCGGATCGCAACATTACGGCATCGAGCCGGACCTGATCACCGTCGCCAAGGGCCTGACTTCGGCCTACTTCCCGCTCTCCGGCGCCATCGTGGGGGAGAAAGTCTACAGGGTGATGGAGGAAGGCGCCGATCGCGTCGGGGCTTTCTCCCACGGCTACACCTATTCCGGCCACCCCATCGGTGCGGCTGCGGCAAACGCCGTGCTCGACATTGTCGAAAAGGAAGACCTGCCCGGCAATGCGCGCGCCGTCGGCAGCTATTTTCAGGAGCAGCTGAAGGCGAGGTTCGCGCAGCTTCCAATCGTCGGAGAGGTGCGCGGTGTGGGCCTGATGGGCGCCATCGAATTCGTGGCGGATCGTGAAAAGAAGACACGTTTTGCCCCCAGCCTTACAGTCGGTGCGCGCGTTTCAAAGGCGGCGCGCAACGGCGGCCTTATTGCGCGCGCCATGCCGCATGGCGATATTCTCGGCTTTGCACCGCCGCTTGTCACAACGAAGGCTGAGGTGGATGAGATCATCGCCATCGCCGAAGCCGCCGTCCGCAGCGTCATGGATGATCTGGTACGGGCCGGCGAAAGAATCTGACGCCAGCCTTGGCGTTTAACGGTCACCACTGCTGCCCATTTCGACAGCAATGACATGACAACTGCGCCTATTTGCGGCGCAGTTGTCATCTGCGCTGCATAAGGCTTCATCTTTTCGCAGAAGCGTGCATAATGTCATGAAATTACCTTCGTCAAAAACGAGACAATTTCATGCGCCGTCAAGCCAATCCGCTCAGCTCCGATCCGGTTTCCGCAACCAAACCGGTGGCATGGCGGCCGTCGCTTGCCAAGCAGAAGGGCGAAACGAAACATTCCGCACTGACGGAACGCATCATTGCCGATATCGACGCCGGCGTCCTGAAGCCGATGGACCGCATGCCGACCCACCGCGATCTTGCCCGCGAACTTGGCCTTTCGGTCCAGACCGTAAGCCTCTCCTACAAGGAGGCCGAGAGGCTGGGTTATCTCAGCGGCGAAATCGGCCGCGGCACTTTCGTGAAGACACGGGTGACGGACCGGGCGGGACGCATGATGCTCGATCACAGCCCGACCGAGGTACTCGATCTCTCCATTATCCGTGGCGTCTATCTCGACGACCATGAAAACGCCTCGCGCGCCATCCTTCGCGAATTGGCCGATGGCGACAATTCGGGCTTCATGCGCCCCTGCCGGCCGGTCGCGGGCCTCGATAGCCATCGCGAAACCGCCCGGCTCTGGCTTGGCAGGATGGGCGTGACCGCCGGCGCGGAGCGTATTCTCGTCACCAACGGTGCTGCGCACGGCATTTTCCTTGCCTTGAGCTGCATTATCCGCTCGAACGACGTGGTTCTCTGCGAAAACCTCACCGACCACGGCATTATCGGCCTGTCGAACATTCTGGGCTTCAGCCTCAAGGGCCTGCCGACCGACGAAGAGGGCATTCTGCCGGACGCGCTGGAGGCCGCCTGTGCAGCCGGTGGCGTCAGGGCGCTGGTGCTCATTCCCACCCTCAACAATCCCACCGGGCATGTTTCGGGTGCTGCACGTAGACGGGCGATTGCCGCGATTGCCGAACGGTACGGCGTCTTTGTCATTGAGGACGAAGTTTATCGCCCGATCATCGAGGATGATCTGCCATCCATCACCGAAATGCTGCCTGATCTGGGCTTTTTCGTCACCAGCTTTACCAAGACGGTCCTGACCGGGCTGCGCGTCGGTTATCTCGTCGTGCCGCCCGCCTACTCCATCCGCGCCGCCTCTATCCTGCGTGTATCGAGCTGGAGCGGCACCTATCTCACGGCCGAAATCGCCACACGCTGGGTCGAAAACGGCACCGCACGGCGGCTGCTGGATGTCCAGCGCGCCGAAGTGCGTGCGCGGCAAAAGATTGCCACGGACATATTGGGCGACCATATCGCCTCGAGCCACCCCCTCTCCTTCTGCGCCTGGCTGAAGGTTCCACCGCGCTGGACGGAGGACGGCCTGGTGCGCGCGCTCACAAACCAGAACGTCGCGGTCACGCCGTCGGAACCATTCATTGCCGGCCCCGGCCATGGCGGCGGCATCCGCATATGTCTCGGCGGCCGCCTCAATCACCCAAGCCTCGTCAAAGCCTTGACCACCGTGCGGCAGACCTTCGAGCAACTGCCGCCGGTCTACGATATCGGTTCAATCGGCTGAGGCAGCCGCCCGAAAATCATTGAATCATTACAATATAATAATTGACATGATTTTACTTCGCTCTCAACATGACAATCATGAAGCGAGAAAACCTGTCCATATCCGCCGATAAAACCCCGCTTCCGGTCTCGCTGGCCGCGATTGAGCAGGCGGCTGTGCGGCTTGCCGGACAGGTGGAGCGAACACCGTTGTTTCGCTCGGACACTCTGTCCGAACGCTGTGGTCATCCCGTTCATCTGAAACTTGAAACCCTTCAGCCCATCGGCGCCTTCAAACTGCGCGGCGCGATGAACGCCATACTCTCGCTTGACGAGGAGGCACGCAGACGTGGCCTCGTCACCGCCTCGACCGGCAATCATGGCCGGGCCGTGGCCTATGCGGCCCGCAAGCTCGGAATTCCCGCCACGATCTGCATATCGGCGCTCGTGCCGGCGAACAAGGTTGAGGCGATCCGCGCGCTCGGTGCGGAGATCCGGATCGTCGGCAGGTCACAGGATGACGCGCAGGAGGAAGCGGAGCGCCTAACCAAGAGTCTCGGCCTGATCGCAATCCCGCCATTCGATGATGCTGACGTCGTGGCCGGACAGGGCACGATCGGTCTCGAGGTTGTCGAAGACATGCCTGAACTGGCGACAGTGCTCGTTCCTCTTTCCGGCGGTGGCCTTGCGGGCGGTATCGCCGTTGCGGTCAAGACGTTGAAGCCACGGGCACGGATCATCGGCATTTCCATGGAGCGGGGTGCGGCCATGCAGGCGTCGGTCGCAGCCGGCCGACCCGTCGCCGTCCGGGAGGAAGAAACGTTGGCGGATTCGCTGGGCGGCGGGATTGGACTGGAGAACCGCGTGACATTCGCGCTTTGCCAGCAACTCCTCGATGAGATCGTACTGGTTTCCGAAGACGAGATTGCAGCCGGCATCCGCCATGCGGCGCGCGAAGAAGGTTTGACAGTGGAGGGTGCGGGCGCCGTTGGTTTCGCTGCCATCCTGTCCGGCAAGATCGACATCAGCGGCCCGACCGCCATCATCGTGTCGGGCGGAAATATCGATCCGGCGGTGCATAAGACCATCATCGACGGGGGAGCCGCATGAGCCGCATCACCATCCTAACCGAAAAAGACCTTCGCGGTGTCATCAAGCTCGACCTCTCGGCGGTCGACTGCGTGGAGCGGGCCTTTGCGGCGCTCGCAACGCAAGCCGTCGCCATGCCGCCGATCCTGCGGCTCGATATCCCCGAGTTTCGCGGCGAAGTGGATGTGAAGACGGCCTATGTGCCGGGCTTTGAGGGTTTCGCCATCAAAGTCAGCCCCGGTTTCTTTGACAATCCGAAACTCGGTCTGCCCAGCCTCAATGGCCTGATGATCCTCTTCAGTGCAAAGACCGGACTGGTGGAGGCCCTTCTCCTCGATAACGGCTATCTTACCGATGTGAGGACCGCCGCGGCCGGTGCTGTCGCGGCGCGGCATCTGGCCCGCAAAGACGCCTCCGTCGCCGCGATCTTCGGGGCGGGCATGCAGGCGCGTTTGCAGCTTGAAGCCCTGATGCTGGTGCGCCCGATCAGATCGGCGCGGATATGGGCGCGGGACCATGACAAGGCCAAGAGATTTGCGAGCGATTTCGCCAGCGAACACGGCATCGAAGTCATCGCCATGGCCGATCCGCAGGCCACCGCGCGGGGTGCCGATATCATCGTGACAACGACACCAGCCGAAAAGCCGATCCTCTTTGCCGACTGGCTGGAAGAAGGCCAGCATCTGACAGCCATGGGATCGGATGCCGAACACAAGAACGAGATCGATCCGTCCGTATTCGCCAGAGCGCGCTATGTCGCTGATCGCATCTCGCAGACCCGCATTCTCGGTGAGTTGCATCATGCCATCGCCGCCGGCCACGCCGCGTCGGATCAGCACTTCGCCGAACTTGGGGACGTCATTGCCGGCAAGGTGCATGGCCGCATGTCGAGCAAGGACATCACCTTTGCCGATCTGACCGGCACCGGCGTGCAGGACACGGCTATCGCCAATCTCGCCTTTGCCCGCGCAAAGGAAGCCAAGAGCGGTCAAACAATCGAAAACAGCGTAAAAATGGGAGACGCAGCGTGAGCGTAACGCTGAACTTTACGCGCGAGGAATATGCCGCGCGCCTGTCCAAAACCCGTAAAGCCATGGAAAAGGCCGGGCTCGATCTTCTGGTCGTCACCGACCCGTCCAACATGCATTGGCTGACCGGCTATGACGGCTGGTCCTTCTATGTGCATCAATGCGTGCTGGTGCCGCCGGAGGGCGAGCCGATCTGGTACGGCCGCAAGCAGGATGCCAACGGCGCCAGGCGCACAGCCTATCTCGCACACGACAATATCATCGGCTATCCGGATCACTACGTTCAATCGACCGAACGGCACCCGATGGACCTGCTGTCTGAGATCATCGAGGAGCGCGGCTGGTCCGACCTGACGGTCGGTGTCGAGATGGATAATTATTATTTCTCGGCAGCCGCCTTCACGTCTCTGCAGAAACATCTGCCAAACGCCCGTGTCAAAGATGCCGCCGGTCTCGTGAACTGGCAGCGCGCGGTGAAGAGCCCGACCGAACTCGACTATATGCGCAAGGCCGGCAAGATCGTCGAGCTGATGCACAAGCGTATCGTCGATGTCGTTGAGCCGGGCATGCGCAAATGCGATCTCGTGGCTGAAATATACGATGCCGGCATTCGTGGCACCGCCGAATTCGGCGGCGACTATCCCGCCATCGTGCCGCTGCTTCCTTCGGGTGCCGACGCGTCCGCCCCGCATCTGACATGGGACGACAAGCCGATGCGCTCAGGCGAAGGGACTTTCTTCGAAATCGCCGGCGCTTACCGCCGTTATCATTGCCCGCTGTCGCGCACCGTCTTTCTCGGCAAGCCGACACAGGCGTTTCTCGATGCGGAAAAGGCAACGCTTGAAGGCATGGAAGCCGGTCTTTCCGCAGCGAAGCCGGGCAACAGCTGCGAGGACATCGCCAATGCCTTTTTCGCCGTCCTGAAAAAATACGGGATCATCAAGGACAACCGCACCGGCTATCCCATCGGCCTGTCCTATCCGCCGGATTGGGGCGAGCGCACCATGAGCCTGCGACCCGGCGACCGCACGGAGCTGAAGCCCGGCATGACGTTCCATTTCATGACCGGTCTCTGGCTGGAAGACATGGGCCTCGAAATCACCGAAAGCATCGCCATCACCGAAACCGGTGTCGAATGCCTGTCCAATGTGCCGCGGCAACTCTTCGTGAAAGGCTGAGACGATGTCGAAGACCGCGCTTCGCCCCTCGCCGATCACGCCCTCCGTCGATTTTGACGCGAAGGGTGTGCAGCACGGTCATCTGCGGCTGCCATACAGCCGCGATGACAGCGCCTGGGGTTCGGTAATGATCCCGATCTGCATCGTTGCCAATGGCGAAGGGCCGACAGCCCTTTTGACCGGCGCCAATCATGGCGACGAATATGAGGGACCGGCCGCGCTTTTCGAACTCGCCCACACGCTCGATCCGGCAGACGTGAACGGGCGCGTCATCATCGTGCCGGCGCTCAACTATCCGGCCTTTCGAGCGGGCACACGCACCTCGCCCATCGACCGGGGAAACCTGAACCGCAGTTTTCCCGGCCGCCCTGACGGCACGGTGACGGAGAAGATCGCCGACTACGTGACCCGCCATCTGATACCGCTTGCGGATATCGTTCTCGATTTTCATTCCGGCGGCAGGACGCTTGATTTCCTGCCCTATGCCGCAGCCCACGAATTGCCCGACAAGACGCAGGAAGCCCGGTGTTTTGAAGCGGTAGCGGCTTTTGCGGCTCCCTATTCGATGAAGATGCTGGAAATCGATGCCGTCGGCATGCTCGACACAACGGTCGAGGAGATGGGCAAGGTCTTTGTCACGACCGAACTCGGCGGAGCCGGCACGGCGAGCGCAAAATCGATCGACATCGCCCGGAAAGGCACCGTCAATCTGCTGCGCCATGCCGGCATCCTCACCGGCGCACCGGTGCCAGCGCCAAGCCGCTGGCTGGATATGCCATCCAGCGATTGCTTCACCTTTGCCGAAGACGACGGGCTCGTCGCTTTTGTCCGCGATCTGGGAGACGCGGTCACGGCGGGTGAAACAATCGCCCGGGTTTATCCCGTCGGCAAAACCGGCCTCGCGCCGGTCGATTACCGCGCCTCCATCAATGGCGTGCTTGCCGCACGCCATGTTCCCGGCCTCATCAAGGCCGGCGACTGCCTTTCCGTCATCGCCACGGTTACGGAGAACACTTAGCCAGAAGAAACATCGTGAGATCCGAAAACGGACCACGCAACCCAACCAGAGGAGTAAGAACATGCGTATGATCAGACTTACCGGGCTTTCCACCCTCGCCCTCACCATCGGCGTGACGTCCGCCAGCGCCCTGACAGTCGAGGAAGTCAAAAGCCAAGGCTATATCCGCGCCGCCACGGCCAATGAAGTGCCCTATTCCTACATGCAGCCAGACGGCACCTCCGCCGGCATCGGCCCCGATGTGGCCAATGCGGTTCTGAAATCGATGGGCATCGAAGAGGTCAACTGGACGGTAACGCCCTTCGGCACGCTGATCCCCGGCCTCAAAGCCCGTCGCTTCGATTTTGCGGCCGCCGAACAGAACATCTCGCCCGAGCGCTGCAAGCAGGTCGCCTTCACCGAACCGAACTCGTCCTATGGCGAAGGCCTGCTGGTGAAGAAGGGCAATCCGAAAAAACTCACCACCTATGCCGATATTGCCAAGGACCCCTCGCTGAAGGTGGCGGTCGTGTCGGGCGCCAACAATGTCGACTTCCTGCGGGCGGTCGGCGTCAAGGAAGAGCAGATCGTCTTCATCCCCGCCAATGCCGACGCCATCCCAACCGTCCAGAGCCGCGCCGACGCCTACGCCGCCACGGAGCTGACGGTTTCGGAGCTCGCCAAGGGTCAGGCCAATGTCGAGCAGGTCGAGCCTTTCACCGACCCCGTCGTGAAGGATGCGCCGGTGCGTAATTACGGCGGTTTCGCTTTCCGGCCGGAAGACAAGGAGCTGCGTGACGCCTTCAACGCCGCACTCGTCGAATTCCGCGAGACCGACGATTACAAGAAAATCCTCGCCAAATACGGCCTGTCCGAACAGAGTATCGCGGCGGCAGCCGAAAAGAAGGTCGCCGATCTCTGCGCCGGCAAGTAATGCCAGCCGGCGCCCGGCCATAACCGGGCGCCGTTCCTCGGGAACTCGGGAAAACGCCAGATGGACATGACCGCTTACCTGCCGATGTTATGGCAAGGCGCTGTCGTCACCATGACGATTACGCTCGCAGCCCTTGTCGTCGGCACGGTGCTCGCCTTTTTCTTCGGCATTCTGCGCGTCGAGGGTGGACCGATCCTGTCGACCATCGCGCTTTGTTACACGGAAGTGTTCCGCGGCACCTCGCTGCTGGTTCAGCTTTTCTGGTTTTATTACGCGCTGCCGCTGGTCGGGCTGAGCTTCGATCCGATTACCACCGGCGTGCTGGTGCTTGCCGCCCATGCCGGCGGTTATGGCGCCGAGATCGTGCGCGGCGCGCTGTCTTCCGTTTCGGTGCAGCAGCTGGAGGCCGCACGCGCGCTGAATTTCACGCGGATGCAGACGCTGTTTCGCATCTCGCTGCCGCAGGCCGTTGTCGAGATGATGCCGGCCTTCGGTAATCTCGCCATCGAAACGCTGAAGCTTTCCTCGCTCGTGTCGCTGATCTCGATTGCCGATCTCACCTTCGCGGCGCAGTCGATCCGCAACCTGACGCTGGATAGCGCCAGCATCTATTCGATCACGCTGCTTTGTTATTTCGCGATGTCGCTGATCCTGATGGTCGTCATCCGGGTGATCGAACGCTTCGTGCGGCGCGGCAACGTCTTCCCGCGCACCCGCCATTCGTAAGGATATCCTGTAATGATGTATGGTTACGAATGGGACACGACCACCTGGCTCACCTACACGACCTCCATTCTGCCGATCATCTTGATCGGCCTGACAGTGACGCTGAAGGCCGCCGCCGCCGGCTTTGCCATCGCGCTGGTTCTGGGGCTTGTCTTCGCGCTGCTGCGCCGCAGCCGCGTCAGGATGATCTCCTGGACAACCGCGCTGGTTGTCGAGTTCCTGCGTGATACGCCGCTTCTGGTACAGCTGTTCTTTCTCTACTACGTGCTTCCAGATTTCGGCATCGTCCTGCCGGCGTTTCTGACCGGCGCGCTGGCGCTCGGTCTGCAATATGCCGCCTATACCTCCGAGGTCTATCGCGGCGGCATCGAGGCGGTGCATCACGGGCAATGGGAAGCGGCGACGGCGCTTAATCTCACACGCATGCAGACCTACAGGGATATCATCATCCCGCAGGCCATTCCGCGCATCGTTCCGGCCATGGGCAACTACCTCGTCGCCATGATCAAGGAAACGCCGGTGCTTTCCGTCGTCACGGTTCTGGAGATGATGGGCCTTGCCAACATGATCGGCGAGCGCACCTTCGAATATCTGGTGCCGCTGACGCTTGTGGGCCTGATCTTCCTCCTTCTGACCATAATCTGCTCGGCAGGCCTCAGCCGCCTGCAAAGGGCGCTTCCAAAAGCAGGAATACCCTTGCGATGACCAACAACACCAACCAGCCACTGATCGAATTTTCCGATGTCACAAAGCGCTTCGGCATTCTGACGGTGCTCGACCAGTTCAATTTCAGCGTGGCGAAGGGCGAAAAAGTCACCCTCATCGGTCCATCCGGCTCCGGCAAATCAACGGTTCTGCGCATTCTCATGACGCTGGAACCGTTCCAGGAGGGAAAGCTGACCCTTGCGGACATGTCCTACCATGAGCCAGGCGGCAAAGGCCCTTTCAAGGCCTCGGAAAAACACCTTCGCCAGATCCGCAATCACGTCGGCATGGTCTTCCAGAGCTTCAATCTCTTTCCCCATATGACCGTCCTTCGCAATATCGTGGAAGCGCCGGTACGGGTTCTGGGCATCGGCCGCGCAGAGGCGGAATCGCGCGCAATCGAATTGCTGAAGATGGTCGGGCTGGCGGACAAGAAGGATCATTATCCGGTGCAGCTTTCCGGTGGGCAGCAGCAGCGTGTCGCCATTGCCCGCTCGCTTGCCATGCGTCCGCGCGTTCTGCTTTTCGATGAGCCGACCTCGGCGCTCGACCCGCAACTAGTCGGCGAAGTGCTGTCCGTCATCCGCGACCTGGCCCATGAGCATGACCTGACAATGCTTCTCGTCACCCATGAAATGCGTTTTGCCCGGGAAGTGTCGGACCGCGTCTGTTTCTTCGACAAGGGCCGCATCTGCGAACAGGGAAAACCGGACGAGATTTTCGGCCAGCCGAAAGAAGACCGCACACGCGAATTTCTGGCTTCCGTCTTACGGTGACTCTGGTGCAATCAGTCGGCAAGGCTGGAAAGAACCTTTCCGTCCCTGCCCTGCACGATATCGTGCGACGGGACCGGTAGAGCATCGGCAGCAGGCAGAGGCGGGATTATCAGCCACGCGTCGGGATAGTCGTTGCGAAGACGCCGGGGATTATAACGAATATTGGTTCCGGCGGCGTGGTGAAGCGTCCCGAGCGTTGCGTCTTTCGACAGGACACCTCTTTTGATCTCGTGGAGTTTTCGCTCGCCATCAAGGGCAAGCGTTGCCTCCGAAAGATCGAAACTGTCGATGTGAACGGTCTGGTCCTTAGCCGTATCGAGAACCCATCTATCGGAATCGACGAAGCCATCGGTATAGACATTGCCGGTGGAGGCGCGCAGGAACGTGCCTTTCGGCAGGCTGATGCCGTCAACAACATTGCCATCGGAAAGAGCGCAGTTGCTGAAAGCGAAGATGCCGCCATCGGGCGAAAGATCGAACTCCACCGGTTGCGTCGCGTCGCAGCGCCAGCCGCTCTGGGTGGTCACGCCGTTGCCGGTAATCCGCATGGTCTGCGGGGTAAAGCCCACCGTTTCGTAATTCTCGTTGGTTTTTATCGAGATATAGCGAGTGATTTCGACGGCATCGATATCCGCCACCCGCACGGGATGTGGAAACACGGCCCGGTCGAAGGCCTCCCTGTTATTGGCAATGGCCAGTTCGAGTTTCGTGCCCTTGGGCATATCGATCTGGCCAAGGCGCGCCGGCTCTAGCAGTTCCGGCCGATGGCTTGCCGCCCTCTCTTTGTCATAGGCGCGCATCTGGAGATAAAAATCACCGAACCGAAAGAGGGTGAAAAGCGCGACGGCGGTTACCAGCCCATAGGGCAGGATCATCGGGCGCTTCCAGCGGCCCGCCACATATCGAACGAGCAGCGAGAGCGTCCAGACGATCCATACAAGGGTCGTGATGAGCAAGAAAGCAAGGAGAAGCAGCGCTTCGACGGACGGTAGTGCGACAGGGATCATGCAAACCAATGGTCTTGGGCGGATCGTTTTGATCTCGAAGAGACATCAGTGCTTTAGCCCACAAGCGGTTGTCTTTTCAACTCGGCGATGGCGGGCAAACATAGCAATGGCTGCCCGGGCGACAGATGGCCGACGCCCGGTCAATGCACTTATGGGTCATCAGCCGCCAAGGACGAAACGGGAGAATGCCAGGGCATTGCGGGCATCCTCGTCCATTTTCGCAAGGTCGGCGCCGCCACTGAGATCGCGCCACACCTTGATGTCGGAGCCGATCATGCCGCCGGTCTTGACGAACGGCTCCATGACGACCGCGCCGGTGTAATTGATATCGCGAAGAGCGAGGCCGATTTCGTGCCAGGGCATCCTGCCCTTGCCCGGTACACGGCGATTGCTCTCGCCGGTATGGAAATGCCCCAGCAACGGGCCGGCCGTGCGGATGGCCTCGCCAAAACTGTCTTCCTCGATATTCATGTGGAAGGTATCGAGCATGACTTTCACGTTGTTCTTGCCGACATCCTTGACGAAGGCAACGCCTTCGGCCGCCGTGTTGAGCACGTGGTTTTCAAAACGGTTGAGGACTTCGATGCACAGGTTAATGCCGAGATCATTGGCGAAATCGGCAATGCCGTGAATGCCTTCGACGCCGCGCGCATAATCGCCCGCCTTATCGACCGGTTGCGAATAGTCGATCGGCCAATAGGAATGCAGCGCGCCGCCGATGGTGTGAATGTCGAGCTTGGCGACATTGGTGAGGGTACGCTCAAAAAACGCCTTGCCGGCTGCGCGAACCGCAGCATCCTCCGACGACAGGTTCTTGGTTTTCGAAGGACCTATACCAGCCGTGAGGATGATGCCGTTATCCTTCGCGCTCTGCCTGATGACGGCGAGTTCGACGTCGCTGTATTCATTGATGTGGTGGGCGGCGACTTCGATGATATCGAAACCGAGCCTGGCGACCTTCTCGATATAGGGGCCGAACTTGGCGCTCCACTCATGTTCCCAGTAGGAGTAATAGATGCCGTGTTTCATGGGGGTCTCTTTCGCTTTTCTGTTTCGCTTGACTTTGGATAGGGAGGCGCAGCCCTCAGGCAGGTTCAGGACGCGGGACTGCTTCCCGGATTTCCGATGCGAAGATCCGGCTCCGTGCTTGTGGATGTGATGAAGCGGCCGTTGGGGAGATCGTTTTCCTCCACCTTCCGGTTGATCTCACCCTCGCCGAGACCGAAGCTCCGCCAGCGGTCTCGCAGCCGCGCGCGCAGATCGTCCTCGTCGACATCAACGAAAATCGTGAGATCGAAGATCGGCTTGAGACGATCCCATGGCGACTGGCCAGCGAGGAGATAATTACCCTCGCAGACGATGATATCGACGGATTGCGGGATCAGACGGCCACCGGCGCGGGCGATCTCGATGGCGCGGTCAAAAACGGGGACGGCAACGACATCGTCCTCATTGGCCTTCAGTCGCTCAAGCATGTGGCGCAGGCCGTGAGCATCGAAGGTATCGATGGCGCCCTTGAAGGGACGGCGTTTCATCTCTTCCAGAGCGGCATCGTCATAATGAAAGCCATCCATCGGGAACAGTGCGGCCGATACGCCTTCGCCTGCATTCAACGCATCGACCACACATTCGGCGATGGTTGATTTTCCCGATCCGGGGGCGCCGGCAATCGCAATCATCACACGCCGGCCCTTTGACTCTTCCAGTCGCTGGAGGGCAAGGCCCGCAATCTCGCGGGCATTATCGTCAATAGTGTTCAAGGTGCTTGCCCCGATAATGAGTGCTTTTAGAAAATGCGATACTGGTTTGCCTTGTCGCGCAGGAATGACAGTCCCTTGTCGAGAACCTCATCGGCGCTGGGCGCAACCGGCCGCCAGGTCGAAATCGCGCCCGCCATCTCCCTGGGCATCGCGGCGAAGCTTTCGAGCGTCAGCACGCCCTTGAAGCCGATGGCTGCGAGCGCCGAAAACACCTCGTCCCAGGCAACATTGCCGCAACCCGGCGTGCCGCGGTCGCTTTCCGACATATGCATGTATTTCAGATGGTTGCGGGCGGCGATGATGCCATTGGCGATGCCCTTTTCCTCCATATTCATGTGGAAGGTATCGAGATGGATAAAGATGTTGTCGGCACCGATCCGCTCCACCAGCGCCACCGCCTGTTCGGCGGAATTGAGCAGATGGTTCTCGTAGCGATTGACGGTCTCGATGCCGAATTGCAGGCCGAGTGTTTTTGCGTGGCCGGCAGCCCTGGAGAGCGCCCTTGTCAGATTGTCGTATTCACCCTGTGTCGGCGGAAATCCGGTTCGCTCATTGGTGCCGCCATAGGTAACACCCGTCAGCGCTTCCGCGCCCATTTCTGCGGCCTTGTCGAGCGCAGCGTTCAGATGGTCGATTGCCGCATCGGGACGTACGGACGCCCAGGCGGGCTCCGGCAGCACCAGCGAGCAGACGGCGCGCAAGCCGTATTTTTCCAGCAGGGCGCGCGTGTGTTTTGCATCGACGGAGGGGATATCGATGAGCGGAATCTCGATGAAATCCTGACCGTAATCCGCGGCCGCGGCGATGGATCGTCTGGCGTTTTCGTGATCCCATTTGAGAGACCACACCATTGCGTGAACACCGAAGCCTTTCACGTCATACCTTCTTTCTGAGAGATGCGAAGTAGCTTGAAAACAGGCCGCGCGCCGCCATGACGACAATCATCAGCACGCCCCAGAGCGCCGTTGCCAGATGCTGGTTGGCGCCAAGAAGATTGAGGCCGGATGACAGAAGCTGCAGAACGAAGAGCGCGACGAAGACGGGCAGGACACGACCGAAACCGCCGAACGGATTGATGCCGCCGAGAAAGGCCGCCAGCACCGTGATCAACAGGTAGGATTCCCCGTGGCCGACACGGACGGAGTTGAAACGGGCAAGCATGATGATGCCGGCAACCGCACACATCAGACCCGAGAGCGTGTAAACGAGAACCTGGATCTTGCGCGTATTGAGGCCGGAATAACGCGCGGACTCGATGTTTGAGCCGATCATCAACAGGCCGAAGCCGAGCTTGGTTCGCGTCAGCAGCACATGCCAGAGGCCGACGCAGACGATGAAGATCAGAAGCGGGATCGGCAGACCGAGAAGCGTGCCGTGACCGAGTGGCGCCATATAGGCGGGGAAACCGGAAACGTCTCCGCCACGGGTGAGAAACTCGCCAAGGCCGCGCAGGAAAATCATCATCGACAGCGTTACCAGAATGGGGTGCGCCCGGGTGTAGGCAATCGCCGCCCCCGTCATTGCGCCGGCAGCACCGCCGGTGACAAGTGCGGCAAGGCAAGCGAACAGGAATGCACTCGGCGGCGCATCCACCCCGCCATGGGCCTGCAACACCCAGGCTGCGGCGAGACCCGACAGATTGGCGGCGAAGGTGACGGACAGATTGATGCCACCCGTCAGCAGCGGCAGCAGCATCGCCAGTGTCAGCAGGCCGAGTTCCGGCAGCTGGAAGGCGACCGAACCGAATGTCGCGAGCGAGAGAAAGTTATCGGCAAAGGTTCCGAAGATGAGCATGACCGCGATGAAGGCAATCACCGGCCCGGCCATGTCGGCACCGAAAATCGCGTTGAATTTCCTGATGAGACTGTTCATCGCTGTGCGCTCCCCTTCTTTGCGGATGTCCGTAAGGCGCTCGGCAGGAGCTTGTCGAAGCGGGTGGAGGAGAGCGTGATGGCGATGAGGATGATGGCCCCGACGATCATCTTGAAGGCAAAGGGAGAAACGCCCATCAGGTTGAGGCCGTTCTGGGTGATCGATACCATCAGCACCCCGAGCACGCAGCCGATGACGGAGCCCTTGCCGCCGCCAAGCCGCGCGCCGCCGAGGACGGTCGCGGCAAGAACATCCAGCTCGCGGCCATAAAGCGCGTTCGGCACCACCTCCTGCGCGTAATGCGCCTGCATGAGCCCGGCAATGCCCGCCATCAGGCCGAGCCAGCCGAAGGAAATATAGTGCATGGCGCCGATATTGATGCCGAAGCGGCGTGCGCCTTCAGGATTGTCGCCGAATGCATAAAGTTTGCGGCCGACGGTGGTGCGCGAAATCATGAACCAGGTGGCAAAGCAGCAGAGGATCATGACCACGACCGGCAGCGTCAGCTCAACCCAGGAACCATCGGACATCTCACGCTCGTAAAACACCACGCGCGTCGACAGCCATTCCGGCAGGTCGTAGATCGACACGCCCTTGGTGAAGAACATCAACAGCCCGAAGAAGATGTTGAAGGTGGAAATGGTCGCGACGATGGAAATGATGTTGAGCCGCCAGACGAGGAAGGCGTTGACGAAACCGAGACTAAGGCCAACCGCGCCGGCGATGATGAAACCTTCCGCCCAGTTGCCGCCGCCGAGCGCATTGAGCGCCAGCACCGTCACATACTGAACGACGGAGGCGGCGACCGCGAAGGAGATGTCGATACCGCCCGAGATCAGCACCACGAGCAGGCCGACCGCAAAGATGATGTTGACCGCCGAGACATTCAGCACATCGAAGGCGTTGGAGATGGTGAGGAACCGGTCGGTGGCGAAGGACAGTCCCGTGCAGAGCAGCACCATGACGACAAGCAGCGTGAATTCGGTCGTATGTCCGAGGATGAGCCTACGCATAGATGGCGGACTCCAGTTCGGTCAGCGACAGCCGTCGCGGATCATAGGTGGCGTGGAACCGGCCTTCGACCATGTGGATGACCCTGTCTGTATTGAAATAAACTTCCGGCGGCTCGTCGGAGATCACGATGATCGAGAGACCTTCTGCGGCGAGCTTGCGGACGATTTCGAAGATGCCGGCGCGGGCGCCGACATCGACCCCCACGGTCGGCGCATCGAGAATGAGGATTTTCGGCCCGATCGCCAGCCACTTGGCAATCGCCACACGCTGCTGGTTGCCGCCCGAAAGCGTACGGATCGGATCTTCCGGCAGGCCGATCTTGACGCCGAGCGCCGAAATCCAGCGGGAAACGACATCCGCCTTTTTCGACGGTGAGATCAGGCCGCCGCTCAACAGCCGGTCGAGCGAGGCCATGACGAGATTGTCGGCAATGGATTGCGGCTGGTTCAGGCCAAGCGAAAGCCGGTCCTCAGAAAGATAGGCGACGCCCGCCCGGATCGCATCGCGGTTGGAATGGAAATCCACCTTCTTTCCATCGATGAGGATTTCACCCGATTGCGGCCGATGCATGCCGAACAGTGTCAAAGCCAGTTCCGTGCGGCCGGCTCCCAGCAGGCCGGTAATGCCGAGCGTTTCGCCCCGCCGCAGATCGAACGAAACATCCTCGAACTCGCCGGCCCGGCTCAGCCCGCGCACCGAGAGAACGACGGGCTTGTCATCGTGATCGGCGGCAATGACGGCGCTGTCGAAATTGCGGCCGGTCATCAGCTCGGTCACCCGTGACTGGGTCATGCCTTCAACGGGAAAGACACCGACGAGCGAGCCGTCTCGCAGCACGGTTATGCGATCCGAAATCTCGAGCACTTCCGCAAGGCGATGCGAGACGAAGACAACCGCGACACCCGAGGCCGACAGGTTGCGGACGATGTCGATCAGGTAATCCGTTTCCGACTGCGTGAGTGACGCGGTCGGCTCATCCATGAAAACGAGCCGCGCTTCCCCGACCAGCGCGCGGGCAATCGCCACGATCTGACGCTGGGCGATGGGTAGTTCCTTGAGCGGCTTATCAAGATCGATCTCGACGCCGAGCCGGGCCAGCGCCTTTTCGGCCGCCTGCTCGATGGCGCGCTTGTCGACCAGCCCGTATTTTCCATTCACCGCGTACTGGAAGCCGATATTCTCAGCCACCGTCATTTCATCGAACAGCGCCAGATCCTGCCAGATCACCTGGATGCCAAGCGATTGCGCAAGCGTCGGGTTCATTGCCGTTATCGGCTTGCCGTCGAAATAAAGTTCGGCATCGCTTTCCGGCGTGTAAACGCCCGTTATGACCTTGATCAGCGTGCTTTTGCCGCAGCCGTTTTCACCGGCAAGGCAATGCACTTCACCGGGATTGACCTCGAAAGAAACACCCTTCAGGGCGCGGACGCCGCCGAAGGTGACTTTGACATTTTTAAGGGACAGGAGCGGTTCTGCGCTCATGATAATGTAAATCTCCTTCGCCGCGGCAGCATTGCAGACGTGGCGCTCGGCATGTTTTTCCAGATGAGGCGTCGCGCGAGTATTCACCTCGCGCGACGCCCTTGGCCTTGGGGAGGATCAGAGGCCCATGGAAACGAGCTTGTCGATGCTTTCCTTGTCGATCTTCAAAAGCTGGTCGACGACGATGGTGTTGCCCTCGGGATTGATGGTGCCGAGACCTTCGATATTGTCACCGGCCTTGGGTGTCTCACCCTTGGCGATACGATCCGCGAGGGTGATGAAGACCTCGCCAGCCTGTTTCGGGTTCCACATAAAGCCACCCGTCAGCGCCCCTGATTTGATCAGCTTGGCGCCCTGCCCCGGCGAGAACGGGCCGATGACGAAGACCTTTCCATCCTTGCGTCGCTCTTCGACGGCACGCCCGGCACCGATCGGTCCCTGCGAACCGAAGGCGAGGAAACCACTCAGGTCGGCATTGGCGGACATCAGGTCAAGCGCCGTCGAACGGCTCTTGTCGAGGTCCTCCGCCACGCCGTAGCGATCGCCGACGAGCTTCATGTCCGGATAATTGGCCTTGATATAGGCGATGGCGGCATCAGCCCAGGCATTATGAAGCGGAACCGTAAGCGAGCCGACGAAGACGGCATAAGAACCCTTGCCGCCCATCTTTTCCGCCAACAGCTTGCCATGCGCTTCCCCGAAACCCTTGGCGGAAGCCAGTTCGAAATCCCAGTCGGCGCCGAGCTGCTTGGGCGATTCATGGGTGATGACCTTGATGCCGGCGGCCTGGGCCTTTTTCAGCACCGGCTCCAGCACCTTTGCATCATTGGGCACGACGCCGATAAAATCGACCTTCTGGGCGATCAGGTCCTCGATGGCGCGGACCTGCAGGGCGGGGTCGGCGCTGGTCGGGCCGACCATGAAACCGTCGACGCCGAGCTTCTTGCTCTGCTCCTTGATACCGGCCTCCATGGCGTTGAACCACGGAATGCCGCCGATCTTGACGACGACGCCCACCTTCGGCCCTTCCGCAAAGGCGGCGGACGAGAGCAAAGCGAGCGACAGGCCGACCGCTGCAGCAATAATTTTCTTCATGATGTTCCTCCTCAAAAAAACAGGCAAACGAAACCCGCCGCAGCCATTTTTTATCTGGCGCGTTCAAAATTTCTCATCTCGCTTATTCGAGACTCTCCCTTGCCACTCCCACAGCAACCATCTTGCACAATCGATATTGCCAAGTTGCACAATCGATGGTGCAATAACCATATCATGAAGCGCCCTTCCGTCAAGGGGATGTGTGCTCTAATAATTGGAATCAGTTGGGGAGATCACAGTGACGGGCATAACTTCCAAGAAAGCCACCATTTATGACTTGTCGATATTGTCGGGCGCGTCAGCCTCGACAGTGAGCGCGGTGTTGAACGGATCGTGGCGCAAACGGCGGATTTCGGAGGAGACTGCCGACAAGATTCTCTCGCTCGCCAAGGCGCATCGCTACACCACCAACCTGCAGGCCCGCGGTTTGAGGAGTTCGAAATCCGGTCTCGTCGGGCTTCTGGTGCCCATTTATGACAACCGGTTCTTTTCATCGATGGCGCAGACATTCGAGGGGCAGGCGCGCAAACGCGGCCTGTCGCCCATGGTGGTCTCCGGGCGGCGCGATCCCGAGGAAGAACGCCGCACTGTGGAGACCCTGATCGCCTATTCCATCGATGCCCTCTTCATTGCGGGCGCGACCGATCCCGATGGTGTGCACCAGGTCTGCGCCCGCGCAGCACTGCCGCATGTCAATATCGACCTTCCCGGCAAATTTGTACCCTCCGTCATTTCCGACAACAGGCATGGTGCGGAAATACTGACATCGGCGATCCTTGCCCATGCGGAAAAAGGCGGGCCTCTTGGTCCCGATGACGTCATCCTGTTCGGCGGTCATGACGACCACGCCAGCCGCGAGCGTATCGACGGCTTCCACGCCGCCAAGGCTGCTTATTTCGGGACGGATGGCGGAGACGATATCGAGATCACCGGCTATTCACCACATATGACGGAGCTGGCATTCGAACGTTTCTTCGAGCGCAGGGGCCGCCTGCCCCGCTGTTTCTTCGTCAATTCATCGATAAATTTCGAAGGCCTGCTGCGTTTCATGGGGCGTCATGATGGCGAGGCCTTCGGCGACATCGTTGTCGGCTGCTTCGACTACGACCCGTTCGCATCCTTCCTTCCCTTCCCGGTCTATATGATCAAACCCGATATCGCACAGATGCTCGAAAAGGGTTTCGAACTGCTGGAAGAGAACCGGACCGAGCCGGAAGTCACCATCATCGAACCGAAGCTGATTTCCCCGCGAACCGCTCTCGAAGGCCCGCTCGACGACATATGGGACCCGGTTGCATTGCGTCGCATGGCGAAGTGACCGCGCGAAATCCCGCTTGACCTCAACTGCGCTTGAGGTCGTACCGATTGCATGGTGCTTCACCATTGCAACGGGATAATGATGATCGAAAAACTCATGAGGATGCTGGAAGACGGACGGGACAGTCCGCTCCTGCGCTTTTCAATCGCAAAGACGCTCAAGGCGGCCGGGCAGTTCGAAGATGCCGCGCTTCATCTCCAGGCGGCTATCCGGCAGGATCCCGACTATTCGGCGGTCTGGGCCGAACTCGGCGAATGTCGCGCACGGCTGGGAGATGACGACGGCGCCATTGCGGCATGGGTGGAAGGCATCGCGGTGGCCGTCAGGCGTGGCGACATTCAGGCAAAGAGGCAGATGGAGGTCCGGCTGCGACGTTTGCGGTCACGCGCCCTGAAAGGCGTCAGTTGATGAGACGCGTATCGCGGCCCTATTCGCAATATCTGTCGCTGCAGCTCAAGGCGCCCCCGGGCGACAGGCATGTCTCCGTCTAAGTCTTCTCTACGTTTCCAAGCTCGCTCAATATGGCAATCAGCTGCGGCGCCGTTTCGCGGATTTCCTTGAGATGGATCGCGCTCAGATGCGCCATGACCTGCTCGGCCTTTTCCGTCAGCTGTAACGTCTGACGGCGGCGATCGGCAGGGTCTGGTTCGCGCGTGATGAGGCCGCCGCTTAACAGACGACCGGCGAGTTCGGTTGCCGAATGGGGCACGATCAGCAACCGTTCCGCAAGTAGCCCCACCGTCATGACCTCGCCCGCCGGCAAGCCCTTGATGGCGAGAAGCGCCTGATGCTGCTGCGGCGGCAGGCCCGCCGCCTGAGCGGCCGAGGTGCTGAAATCCATGAATTTCTTAAGCGTGTGGCGAAAGACGGCAAGCGCCTCATATTCCGATTGGGTCGGCAATGTCATATTTCGCAAGCCCTTATCCTGGTCGCCTCCCATTCTTCTTTAGCCCGACTATCCGCGAATGAAAATCGCCGGATATTCTGAGAGATTACAAATCCATTGATTTATATCGTATTACGATATATTTATCGCGCCACTATTTTCGCGCACCCAAGGATAAGCCGTTGACCCAAGCCTCTTCACCCTCCAGATCAAGTCAATTCGATAGCGGTTTTCCAAGGCGGCAAGCCGGAGATTTCACGACGGACAAACGCGTGCTGCTGCTGATCGCCATGGCATGCATCGTCGGCTCGCTCGGGGCCTTTGCCGCATGGCTTCTGGTCAGTCTCATCCAGCTTGTTACCAACAGCGTCTGGCTTGGCAGGTTCAGCACGCACGAGGTCAGTTTCGCAGACGTACATCCGTCCCTGTGGATGGTCGTGGCGCCGGTTCTTGGCGGTATCGTCATCGGGCTGATGGCCCGTTTCGGTTCGGAAAAAATCCGGGGACACGGCATTCCGGAAGCGATCGAGGCGATCCTCATCGGCGGCAGCCGTATGTCGCCGAAAGTGGCGCTCCTGAAGCCTCTCTCGTCTGCCATTTCGATCGGTAGCGGCGGGCCCTTCGGCGCGGAAGGCCCGATCATCATGACGGGCGGCGCGATCGGCTCTCTCTTTGCGCAATGTTTCCACATGAGCAGCGCGGAACGCAAAACCCTGCTTGTGGCAGGCGCCGCCGCCGGCATGACGGCGATCTTCGGTTCGCCGATCGCCGCTGTCATGCTCGCGGTCGAACTCCTGCTATTCGAGTGGAAGCCGAGAAGCTTCATACCGGTTGCAGTCGCTGCTGCGGTTTCGATTACCTGGCGGCCGTTCTATTTCGGCACCGGTCCGCTATTTCCTACGGATTTCACTTATGACCTGCCATGGTGGGGGCTTGCACCCTGCGTCCTGATCGGCGTGCTCGCCGGCCTGCAGTCGGGATTGATGACTATATTGCTCTACAAGATCGAAGATCTTTTCGAAAAGCTCCCCATCCACTGGATGTGGTGGCCGGCGCTCGGCGGCCTCGCCGTCGGCCTCGGCGGCCTGATGGAGCCAAGAGCGCTCGGCGTCGGTTACGACATCATTGCCGACCTTCTCGACAACCATATTGCCGCTCAGGCCGTCCTCACCATTCTTCTGGTCAAGTCGGGAATCTGGCTCATCGCCCTGTCCTCGGGCACATCCGGCGGTGTGCTCGCGCCGCTTCTCATCCTCGGCGGATCGGCGGGTTATCTGACAGGGACATTCCTGCCCGGCGAGCCCGCCCTCTGGGCGTTGCTCGGCATGGCCGCCATGATGGGTGGGACAATGCGCGCACCGCTGACCGGGATCTTCTTCGCGATTGAGATCACTGGCGATCTCAGCACCGCGATCCCGCTCATGATAGCCACCGTGGCCGCCTATTCCGTCACCGTCCTTTTGATGCGGCGCTCGATCCTCACGGAAAAGATCGCCCGGCGCGGCCAGCACATCACGCGCGAATATGCGATCGATTCCTTTGAGCTCACCCGTGCGTCCGAGATCATGATCCGCAAGGTCGACACGCTGCCTGCCGGGATGACGGTATCGCAGGCGATTTCATTCTTCACCGGCTCGCAGGAAACGCACCGGACATATCCAGTGGTACAGCCCGAGGGAACGCTGGTGGGGCTTGTGTCGAGGGCAGACATTCTCTCCTGGCAACAGGAGCCGCATGGCGGCGAAGAAACATTGGCCGACAGGCTGGCTGACCGTGAAATCCCGGTTGCGCACGAAAACGACCCCGTTGGCTTGATCGCCGACCTGATGCTTAGCGCCGACACGGGTAGGATCGCCATTGTAGACAAGTCCTCGAATAGTCTCGTCGGTCTCGTTACGCGCAAGGACCTGCTTCATCTGCGCCGGGCGCAGCAGAGGTCCGAGCAGGAACGGCAACCCTTCATCGGAACGGCAATGACAAATCGCCGCCAGCCTGCGACGACGCCCTCAAACAGGGCAGATCTTTCCGCTCGCCCGCATATCACCCGAAAGCGCCGGCCCGCCTCCATGAAACGGGCCGGGCATTTTTACGACTGCGGCTTATCGGATAGCCAGAACCGATGAAGCTCGGCGACATTGCCGCTGGTCATGAGCGGCATTGCCGCCTTCAGCCGCGCCGCCGGCCAATCCCACCATTTCATCTCGAGCAGCATGGCGATGCTGTCGTCATCGAACCGCTTGCGGATCGTTTTTGCGGGATTGCCGCCGACGATGGCATAGGGTTCGACATTCTTCGTCACCAGCGCCCGCGTTCCGATCACGGCGCCATCGCCGACAGTGATACCGGGCATGATGATCGCTTCCGAGCCTATCCAGACATCGTTGCCGATGACGGTATCGCCCGCCGGCAGATAACCGTTGCCGGCATTCTCGAATTCCGGCACCTCCGGCATGAAGAAGAACGGGAAGGTGCTGATCCACTCGTTGCGATGGCCCTGATTGCCGGCCATGATGAAGGCGGCGCCCGAACCGATCGAGCAGAAGCTTCCGATCACCAGCCTGTCCGCGCCTTCATCCGGCAGCAGATAACGGGCGCAATCCTCAAAACTATGGCCGTGATAATAGCCGGAATAATAGCTGTATTTCCCGACCACGAGGTTCGGGCTCCTGACCTGCTTGTCAAGCGTGATGCCCCGGAACGGGCTTTCGAAGTAATTTTCCATTGGAGTAATCTCACTGCATATGTTCGCATTCGCTTGCCTTCAGACAAGCCGACGCCGAGCGCCAAACCTGTCGGCTTTTCGCTCGATGCTCCTCACGCGGCGGCGGGAGCTAGATGCAGGTGATACTCGATGCTTTTATCATTCAGTCTGGTTACCGCAAAAAGAGGCGAAGGCCAAGCCGAGACATGTCTCCAGTCTCCCACCGCTTAGTTGGATCACCTCCGGCCCATAAAAAACAGCGGGGATTTCTCCCCGCTGTCCGCGTTCATTCGGCATTTTCAGTGCATCGCCAGCGCGGCGCCTGTAGCCCACGCACCGCGATAATCACGACCTCAGTAATGGACCGACTGGGAATCGATCGGCGTTACCTTTGGCGGGGCGAACTTCGTCAGGTCGATGCCTTCGACGGCAGAGCGATATTCCTCGATGCTCGGCGTGCGGCCGAGGATCGCCGAGAGCACCACGACCGGGGTGGAGGCCAGAAGCGATTCACCCTTCTTTTCAGCCGTATCTTCCACCACGCGCCCCTGGAACAGGCGGGTGGAGGTTGCAAGAACCGTGTCGCCCTTTTCGGCCTTTTCCTGGTTGCCCATGCACAGGTTGCAGCCCGGGCGTTCGAGATAGAGAATGTTCTCGTATTCCGTCCGGTTGGTGGTTTTCGGCTTCAGATCATCGAACTCGAAGCCCGAATATTTCTGCAGGATTTCCCAGTCGCCTTCCGCCTTCAGTTCATCGATGATGTTGTAGGTCGGCGCGGCGACGACGAGCGGCGCCTTGAACTCGACCTTGCCTTCGGACTTCTCGATGTTCTTCAGCATCTGGGCGACGATCTTCATATCGCCCTTGTGCACCATGCACGAACCGACGAAACCGAGATCGACCTTCTTGGTGCCGCCGTAATAGGAGACCGGGCGGATCGTGTCGTGGGTGTAGCGTCGTGACACGTCGTTGTTGTTGACGTCAGGGTCAGCGATCATCGGCTCGTCGATCACGTCCAGATCCACGACGACTTCGGCGAAATATTTCGCATTGTCATCGGGCTTCAGCGCCGGCTTTTCGCCGGAGCGGATTTCGGCAATGCGCTGATCCGCCTTGGCAATCAGTCCCTTGAGCGTCTGGGCGGGGTTATCCATGCCCTTGTCGATCATGATCTGGATGCGCGACTTGGCGATTTCCAGCGACTCGATCAGCGTTTCGTCCTGCGAGATGCAGATCGACGCCTTGGCCTTCATTTCGGCCGTCCAGTCGGTGAAGGTGAAGGCCTGATCGGCGAGCAGCGTGCCGATATGCACTTCGATAATGCGGCCCTGGAAGACGTTGTCGCCGTGCTGCTTCAGCATCTGCGCCTGCGTGGCGTGCACCACGTCGCGGAAGTCCATATAGGGCTGCATCGTGCCCTTGAAGGTGACCTTGACCGACTGCGGGATCGGCATGGTCGCCTCGCCCGTTGCCAGCGCCAGTGCGACGGTGCCGGAGTCAGCGCCGAAGGCAACGCCCTTGGACATGCGGGTGTGGCTGTCGCCGCCGATGATGATCGCCCAGTCATCCACGGTGATGTCGTTCAGCACCTTGTGGATCACGTCCGTCATGGAGTGATAGGCGCCCTTCGGATCGCGTGCGGTGATGACGCCGAAATTGTTCATGAAGGACATGAGCTTCGGAATATTCGCCTGCGCCTTCTTGTCCCAGACGGAGGCCGTGTGGCAGCCCGACTGGTAGGCGCCATCCACCAGCGGCGAAATGACGGTGGCCGCCATCGCTTCCAGTTCCTGCGCGGTCATCAGGCCGGTCGTATCCTGTGAGCCGACGATGTTGACCTTGACGCGAACGTCCGAGCCGGCATGCAGCACCTTGCCGGGTGTGACGCCGACGGCGTTGCGGTTGAAAATCTTCTCGACGGCGGTGAGACCCTGGCCTTCGATGGAAATTTCCTTGTTGGGCGCGAAGACCGGAGTGGTCTCGACACCGAGCGTTTCAGCCGCAAATGTCTGGAGCTTCTTGCCGAAGACGATAGCGTAAGAGCTGCCGGCCTTCATGAATTCCATCTTCTGGGGCGTGAAGGAAGAGGCGATATCCACCAGTTCCGTGCCGGCCTCGTCGCGGAGCTTGCGGTTCTTCGCGTCAATCTTGAGGACAGTGCCGGTCTCGACCGAATATTTCTGCTCGAGGATCGGGTTGCCATCGTTGTTGAGGATCGGCTTGCCGTCTTCGCCGAGCTTCTTCACCCAGTTCTTCAGGTTGATGCCGATGCCGCCCGTCACATCGACGGTGGTGGCGAAAATCGGCGAGATGCCGTTGGTGCCGGCGACGATGGGGGCGTAATTGACGAAGGGCACATAGGGGCTGGCCTGCTTACCGGTCCACAGCGCTACGTTGTTGACGCCCGACATGCGCGACGAGCCGACGCCCATTGTGCCCTTTTCGGCGATCATCATCACCCGCTTATCCGGATGCTGCTTCTGCAGCGCGACGATTTCCGCCTGCGCTTCCGGCGAGATCATACACTGGCCGTGCAGCTGGCGGTCCGAGCGCGAATGCGCCTGATTGCCGGGAGACAGGAGGTCAGTGGAAATATCGCCTTCGGCGGCGATGAAGGTGACGATCTTGATCTCGTCTTCGACATCCGGAAGCTTGGTGAAGAATTCGGCCTTGGCGTAGCTTTCCAGCACGGACTTGGCGATGGCGTTGCCGGCCTTGTAGGCGTCGCGCAGGCGGAACATGTCGGCATCGTAAAGGAACACCTGCGTCTTCAGCACTTCGCCGGCCTCAGCGGCAATCGCAGCGTCGTTGCCGAGCGCGATATCGAGCAGCACCTTGATCGACGGGCCGCCCTTCATGTGCGACAGCAGCTCCAGCGCGAAGGAAGGCGCGATCTCCGGCACGACGACTTCGCCGAGGATGATCTGCTTCAGGAAGGCCGCCTTGACGCCGGCGGCGCTCGTGGTGCCCGGCAGGGTGTTGTAGATGAAGAATTTCAGGGCGTCAGTGCGGTGCTCGCTGCCCGCATCCTTGATCAGCTCGATAATCTCGGCCGTCAGTGCACCGTCATCGATCGGCTTGGGCGCGAGACCCTGTGGTTCTCTGCTTTTGATTTCAGCCAGGTAATCCAAGTAAAGGTTCATCGCAATCCCAACGTCATGATGTCTATGGGGCCGAACACAGCGTCACCGAACGGTACTGTTGATCGGCCCGGGTTTCTATCGATTTCGAGTACGCCAACCGGGGCCGGCTGACAAGATGTCGCATTTCAGTAAAAAACTCGTAGACGGGATTTAGCGTCGATCCTGTGCTTTGCAACCACGTCGCGACACTTTTGATTGTGGCGCCCGCTGCATTTCAGCCAGTGGTTTTTCAGGCATCCCCCATTAAGGATTTATTAACCAAATCGGTACGAGTATTAGATTATTCTAATTACCCGTTATTGGCGTAATTCCATGTTGTGCATCGAAAAATCAGCAGCGCAGCAGCTTGGGGAGGCAGCATGAAGTTTGCAGCATCAGGCTATTTATTATCATTTGCGGCACTGGTCCTCTCACCGGCATCGGGCGTCGCGCAGGTCGCCACGACGAATTTCAACGTCCAGATCACCATTCAGGCGGCGTGCCAGATCAATTCCGCCGGCAATCTCAATTTCGGCACCAACGGTGTGATCGGCAGCAATATCGATGCGACCAGCGATATTGTCGTGCAATGCACGGCCAGCACTCCCTTCAGCCTGGGTCTCAGCGCCGGTGCCGGCTCTGGAGCGACGGTCGCCAACCGTCTGATGACATCGCCTGCGGGCGCGACCATTTCCTACTCGCTTTATACGACTGCGGCACATAGCACGGTGTGGGGGAACACCGTGGTAACGGACCGGCAAACGGGAACCGGAACCGGGGCGCCGCAGACTTTCACTGTCTATGGGCGCGTACCTGCCCAGACGACACCCGCGGTCGGCGTCTATACCGATACGGTGACGGCCACGCTCAACTACTGATCGCCACAGGGAGGATCGCGCATGCGTGTTTTTACCTTAGCGGCTGCGTTTTTTGCCGGTTTGAGTGTTTCACCTTCACAGTCCGCATCGCTACGGGTCGCACCCGTGCTTCTGGATCTTAAAGCGCCCACGGCGGCCTCCAGCCTCCGCATCTGGAACGATGCGAAAACCCCGATCAACGTTCAGGTCAGGATCTTCCGCTGGACCCAGCAGAACGGGCAGGACGTCTATACGGCGGCGCAGGACGTCGTCGCCAGCCCGCCGATGACGCAGCTGAAGGGAGGCGCGGAAAACCTTATCCGCATCGTCCGGCTTTCCAAGGCGCCGCTGCGGGCCGAAGAGAGTTACCGCGTCATTGTCGACGAATTGCCGCCGGCGGGAAGACCGCAATCCGGCACGGTCAATCTGGTGGTGCGCCACTCCATACCCGTTTTCTTCTCACCCGCCTCCACGAGCGACGCGGAACCGGCCTGGAAGGTAACGCCGCAGGGCAATGGCTACCGGGTCTCGGTATCCAACACGGGCGCAAAGCGGATAAGGATCGCCAACCTGATGCTTTCCGGTAGCAACGGACAGGCGCTTGCCCGGCAGCAGGGGCTGGTGGGTTATGTACTTGGCGGATCCGCCGCAAGCTTTGTGGTTCCGGCAACGGGCGGCAAGAAAGGCGGCGGTACGCTGAAGATTTCGGCAGACAGCGAAGGCGGCCCCGTCAATGCGACGGCGCGCGTCTCGGGCGGCTGATCTCGCCGTTTTGACGATTGCCGCTCTGACGGTCATTTCATCGGGCAATTTCTCCGTGGCGCAGGATATACCCCCTGCGGCGCAACCGGCCTCTTTTGCCGCAAAAGAAGCGGGACAGTTGCAGCTCGAAGTCTACATCAACGATGTTTCGACAGAACTGATCGCCACATTTCGTCAAAACGACGCCGGATCGTTTCTCATCGAGCCGGAACAGCTCACCAATATCGGGATTTCCCCGGCTGAAAGCGCTGCCGGCGATGATGGCTGGATCGATGTTTCCCGGCTGCCGGATGTGGTGGCGCGTTACGATGAAGGCAGCCAGTCCATGCATTTCACCCTGCCGATGGCGGCGCGGGCAAACAGGGTGATCGACGCCTCCGGCAAGATTGCGCAGAAGCAAGACGAAGAGACCCGGGAAAAGGCCACGAGCGATTTTGGAGGTCTGGTGAATTACACGATCTATGGTTCCTCCGGCGGCAGCAAATGGTCGGATATCGCCGATTTCAACGGTGTCTCGGCCCTTTTGGAAAGCAGGGCCTTCGGCCCGCTCGGCGTGCTCTCCTCATCGCAGGTTTTGAGCACATCGCGCCTGTCGGAGTTCGATACCCAGCGCCTCGATACCACCTGGAGCTATTCGGACGAGGACACACTGACGAGCTATCGGGCCGGCGATCTTATCACCGGCGGGCTGAGCTGGACACGCCCGACGCGGCTGGGCGGCCTGCAGATTCGCCGTAATTTCGACCTGCGGCCGGATATCGTCACCATGCCGATGCCGGAATTTGCCGGTTCCGCGGCTGTGCCCTCCACCGTCGACGTCTATGTCAACAATGTCCGCCGCCTGTCGCAGGATGTTCCCGAAGGGCCGTTCTCGATCACCAATCTCCCCGTCATCAGCGGTGCAGGCAATGCGCGGCTGGTGGTGCGGGATGCGCTGGGGCGCGAAACCGTGTCCGAAACGCCCTTTTATGCTTCACCGGATCTGCTAGCGCAGGGCCTCATCGATTTTTCGGCCGAGCTTGGCTTTGCCCGGCGCAATTACGGAACCTCGTCTTTCGATTACGATGACAAACCGCTGGGGTCTGCGACGCTGCGTTATGGCGTGTCGGACAGTCTGACGCTGGAAGGCCATGCGGAAGGCGGCGAGAATTTCTACAATATCGGCTTTGGCGGCGTCTTCACCCTTGGAGCGGAGGGACTGGCGGCGGTTTCGGGCGCATCGAGCCGCTTTGGCGCGGAAAGCGGTTATCAGCTCTCCGCAAGCGTCGAAGCGGAATTGCTGGGGGTAAAATTTCACGCACGGTCGCAAAGGACATTCGGCGATTATCACGATATGGCCTCCGTCTCCGCCGACCTGTCCGATATCCGCACGGCATCCGGGCTGCTGAGCGCGCGGCCGCCGCGTGCCCTCGACCAGATTTCCGTTTCCACCCAGCTCGGTTTCGATGAGACCAGCCTCAATTTCTCCTATACGGAACTCGAAACCTTCGATGAAAGGCGATCCCGGCTGCTCGGCCTTTCCGCCACGCGGCCGTTCGGCGAGAACGGCAATATCTTCATCACCGCCTATAAGGACCTTGAGGACAACAAATCCTACGGCATCTTCGCAGGCCTCTCCTGGTCGTTCGGCGGCGGCGTCTCCGGCTCGGCCGGCATGTCGTCGGATGCGGATGGATATTCGCTGACGGCCGAGGTCGGAAAATCCGAAGAGCAGGCCGAGGGAAGTTATGGCTGGCGTCTGCGCGGCTCGACCGGCGGCAACGATATCGCCTCCGTTTCCGGCAGTTACCGCGGCAGCGCCGCGCGCGTTTCGGCCGGCGTCGATCAATTTAACCGCACGACACAGGCCTATGCGCAGATCGAAGGATCGATAGCGCTCGCCGGCGGCGATGTCTTTGTCGGCAACCGGATCGATGACGCCTTCGCCGTGGTGGATGCGGGCGCGCCCGGCGTCAATATCCTTTTGGAAAACCGCCCCATTGGCCAGACCAACCGCCGCGGCAAGATATTGCTTCCGAACCTGCGTTCCTATGACGTCAACAACATCACGCTCGACCCGAGCAATCTCCCGGTCGACGCCCGCATCGACCGGACGAAACAGACCGTCAGGCCGACACAGCAGGCCGGCGCGGTGGTCAATTTCAAGGTGGAAACCGAGGGTCAGGTGGCGCTGGTGACGCTGAAAGACGAGAGCGGCCAATTCATCGAAACCGGATCGACCGGCAAAATCGACGGCAAGCGCGATTTCATCGTCGGTTATGACGGACAGGCCTATCTAGACAATATCAGCGAAACGCATCGCCTCCGCATCATGCAGCCGACGAAGGGCGAATGCGAAGCACAGATCACCCTCCCCTCTGCCGGCACGACGCGCGCAACTTTCGAAGCCCTATGCAGGAGCATCCAATGAAGGTCCTGACCCGTACCGCCCTTGCCATCGCCGCTTTCCTCCCGGCTTCACCGGTACTGGCGCAAAGCTGCACCTTCAGCATGTCGGATATGAATTTCGGCTTCGTCAATCTCGCAAGCGGCAGCGCCGTGGACACGACGGCGACATTGTCAGTCACCTGCTCCAACCCCTTGTCGCTGGCGCTTTCCATCCGCATTTGCCCCAATATCAATGCCGGAAGCGGCGGGCAGTCGGGCGGCATACGTCGCATGCTTCAGGGCAGCAACATCCTCAATTACCAGCTCTACCAGAACGCGGCGCGGACAACCTCATGGGGATCGGTCACGCAGCCCGCACTCGGCTCGCCTCCGCCAATCGATATGGCGCTGCCGCTCCTGATCAACACCACGAGCCGCACGGTCTATGGCCGGATCAACGCCGGTCAGGCCTCGGCAGCGCGCGGCCTTTACCTCTCCAGCTTCGCCGGCGCGGAAACGAGCTTCACCTATACGAGCTTTACCCTGCTCGCACCGAGCTGCTCTTCCATGACCCAGAACCCCACGCAGGTGCCGTTCAACGTCTCGGCTGCAGTGGCACCCACATGCATCATCTCGGCCCAGAACATCGATTTCGGCAGTCATGGTGTGCTGAACACGGCAGTCAATGCGACCGGAGCGATCAATCTGACCTGCACCACCAATCTGAACTACAGTGTGGCGCTCAATGGCGGCCTGAGCAACAGCCCGCCCGCTGCGCGCCAAATGGTGCAGGCGGGCGCATCGATAACCTATGGTCTCTACCGCGACGTGAACCGCACGAATGTCTGGGGAAGTGCGGCGGGCGAGATCGCCACCGGCACCGGAACGGGCAGCCTGCAGACATTGACCGTCTATGGCCGCGTCCCGGCGCAGAACACGCCAGCGCCGGGAAACTACTCCGATACGGTCGTCGTGACGGTGAACTACTGAGCGCCCGAACGCATCTCTGACTTCCCAAGTTCCAGCCGCCTTTCGATGCCAATGGCGGCGAGGAACGCCTCATCATGGCTGACCACCAGCAAGGCGCCATCATAGGCCTGAAGGCCAGCCTCCACGGCCGCGATGGAATCGATATCCAGATGGTTGGTCGGCTCGTCGAGGATCAGCAATTGCGGAGGCTGCGGGCCTCCCAGAACACAGGCGAGACCGGCCCTGAGCATCTGCCCGCCCGAGAGTGTTGCAACGATCTGCAAGGCGGCATCGGCACGAAACATGAAGCGCGCAAGCGCGGAGCGGCAGGCATTCTCCCCGGCCTTAGGGTTAAGCCGAAGGAAGTTGTCGCGGATGGACAGGCTCGCCTCGAGCAGGCTGACCTGCTGGTCGAGAAACACGGACTTCACCCCAACATGCACCGCCCCTTCGAATGGCGGCAAGTCCCCCGTGATCACCGAAAGCAGCGTCGTTTTTCCAGACCCGTTCGGACCGGTGACGGCGACGCGTTGCGGCCCGGTGATCTCGAAGGACAGATCGCGAAGCACGGGGTGTTCGGCCTGATACCCCGCGGTCAGATTTTGCAGGCTGAGAACGGTCTTTGTCGCGTGCAGCCCGCTGGGCGGCAATGTGACACTGACGCCCTGCAGGATTTCGATCCGCTCACGCGCCGTCTTCAGGTCTTCCGTCGCCTCGGCCGTCAGGCGGCTGGCCAGATTGGCGTTGTCGCCGCTCGTCTTTTCGGCACGCCTCTTCATCGCACCGACAAGGATACGGGGCATGTCGCCCCTCGCCGCTTTTGCAGCACCCCTGCTATCGCGGCGGGCCTTGCGCTCCAGGCCTTCCTGCGACCGGCGTTTTACCTCGGACAGACGCTTTTCCGCATTCGCGAAGTACTGTTCCGCAGCGGCCAGTTCCAGCGCTTTTTGTGCGTGATAGTGGCTCCAGTTGCCGCCATAACGGGTGGCACCGAGCGTGGTCATTTCCACAATCGCATCGAGGGTTTCGAGAAGCTCCCGATCATGGCTGACGACGATCGCTCCGCCGCGCCAGCCCGCCAGAAAATCGGCAACGAAAATGCGTCCGTCCCGGTCGAGATTGTTGGTCGGTTCGTCGAGGATCAGGAAATCCGGCGCGGCATGGATTTGAGCCGCAAGTGCGGCCCGCGTGCGCTGTCCGCCGGAAAGCGCCGAAAGCGGCATGGAGGGCAAGACGTCCAACCCGACCTGCGCGAGCGCCTCCGCAATTTTCTCCTCCAGCATCCAGTCGATGTCTTCAAGCTCTTCCAGAGTGGCCGTTCCCGCCTGCGCACGGGCAAGCACCTCCAGCGCATCGCGCACTTCGAACAGGTCGGCGACGGTCTCGTCGGACACAACCTGCACGCTCTGGCGCAGAAGATTGACGCTGCCCGAGACGGAAACCGTGCCCGCGGACGGCGACAGTTCGCCGGCGATCAGTTTCAGAAGCGTCGTCTTGCCGACGCCGTTGCGCCCGACGAGGCCGGTGCGTTCGGGTCCGAAGCGAAGATTGATCTCGGAAAAGAGCGGATGACCGTCAGGTGTCGACCACGAGAGGTCCGAGAGAGTGATGGAATGCGGCATGGATATGGGTTCCCCTGATGACAAGGCGTTGCGGCTTTGTGATCGGGTGGAAATCCATGGTTCACCGTCCTGTTGGTGTTGCGAAGAACACCCCTTACGCGAAAAAAGCGGCGTGTTCGTGGCGCGGGGTCAATGTTCGGGAAGGGAACGCCGGGAGGATACCCCCGGCGTTTCGTTTTCTCAGGCCACCAGGCCCTTGGTCAGCTCCAGCGCCTGCCGTTCGAAAAGCCTGCGGTAGATGCCGTCATTGAGACGGATCAGCGCCTGATGGTCACCCTCTTCGACAATCCTGCCCCTGTCGAAGACCAGCAGCCGGTCCAGCGCCCGGACCGTGGAGAGCCGATGCGCGATGACGAGCGTGGTGCGGCCGACCATCAGCCGTTCCATCGCCTGCTGGATCTGCACTTCGCTTTCGCTGTCGAGGCTGGAAGTGGCCTCGTCCAGTATCAGCACCGGCGCATCCGCGAGGAAAGCGCGGGCGATCGCGACACGCTGACGCTCACCGCCGGACAGCTTGACACCGCGTTCACCCACCATCGTCTCATAACCCTTGGGAAGGGACATGATGAAATCATGGGCGCTGGCCTGTTTCGCCGCCTGCTCGATCTGACGCCGCGTGGCGTCCGGCCGGCCATAGGCGATGTTTTCCGCCAGCGTGCGGTGGAACAGGATGGGCTCCTGCTGCACGATGGCGATCTGGCCGCGCAGGCTCGATTGCTTAACCCCGGCGATATTCTGGCCGTCGATGCGGATCGCGCCCGACTTGATGTCGTAAAGCCGCTGGATGAGCTTGACGAAGGTTGTCTTGCCCGAACCGGAATGGCCGACGAGACCCACCCGTTCACCCGCCTTGATGGTGACCGAAAAGTCATCGTAAAGCGGCGTGGGATGCGCGCCATACTGGAAGGTAACATGATCGAAGACGATCTCGCCCTTTCCAATCCTGATCGGCCCTGCATCCGGCCTGTCTTCGATGCCGAGCGGCATCTTGTCCAGCAGCACCAGCTCTTCCATGTCGTTGACGGCGCGTTGCAGGTTACGGATATCCTGCCCCACATCGCGCAGATAACCCTGCAACACGAAGAACATCGCCAGCACGAAGGTAATGTCGCCAGGCGTCGCCAGCCCCTTTTGCCACATGATGAGGCCCGTGCCCAGAATGCCGGCCTGCATGGAGACCATCATGAAGCTCTGGATCGTGCCGTTCAGCGTGCCACGCTTCCATGTCCTGCGCGTGCGGTTATCCCACTTCACCAGCACATGGCCCAGCCGCGTTTCCTCGCGGGTCTCGGCGCCGAAGGCCTTGACCACAGAATTGCAGCTGATGGCATCCGCCAGCGCACCGCCAAGTCTGGTATCCCAGGCATTGGCAAGCCTTGCCGCCGGCGACACATACCCCATGGAAAGGCCGACCGTGACGCCGATATAGATCAGCGATCCGAGGCCGACGATCAGGCCCATGACCGGCCAGTAGCTGCCGAGCACGATGGTCGCGCCCACCAGCATGACGATGGACGGCAAAAGCGCGACGAGCAGCAGATCGTTGAGCGAATCCAGCGCCCACATGCCGCGCGTGATCTTGCGGACCGTGGAGCCGGCAAAGCTGTTGGCATGCCAGTCGGTGGAGAAGCGCTGCACCTTGTGGAAGCCGTTATTGGCGACATCCGCCATGATCTTCAGCGTCAGCCGGATGATGCCGTCGAAGATGAACCAGCGCAGCACCACGCTCACCAGCCCCAGCGCCACCACGATGACGAAAGCGCGCAGCGCCTTATCTGCCCCGTTGCCGGCTCCATTGCCGGCCCCGGCGCCACCGGCAATGGCATCGACGATCTGGCCGGAAAAGACCGGCACCATCACTTCGGCCAGCGTGCTGGCAATCACCAGAACGATGATGAAACCCACCAGCGCCGGCCGATGACGCCAATGGTTGAAAACAAAGCCGAGCACATGTCGATAGGCATCGGCGCGGAAATCGAGCTTCTTGCGAGTCATTTTTACCAGCCCAGCGCCCTAAAATCGGCGACCGGTCCTCAAAACGGAAGTTGGATGGCACAGCCCGGGCGGGAGACGAAGTGATCCCGTCAGATCAATCGGGCTATGGGGGAAGTAAAACCGCATGTCGGGCGCGCTCAGGGCGGGCCGCGAATGGATATGACCTAGTGTCGGGTCATTCCCTGCGGGAGGGTTTCGAAGAATGCTGGTGTCATGCAACGCCTCCCTTTGTTCGATCTGACGCGGTAGCGAGATTTGTAACTCAGCGGTTAGAGCTTGCCAAGCGGGTTTTTGCAACCCGCTGGTGAGTGATGCGGAAAGGCCACACCGGCTGGGTGCGACAACATAAATCGTGGCCGATGCGACAGCGGCATCGGCCACGGCTTTGTCAGGTCCTTATTTCCGTCCGCAACCGGCAGGATGTGCGGCGGAAAATCGGAATGGTATCTGCCGTTGCCGGTCAGTCCATCTGCACATTCGCATCCTTGACCACCGGTCCCCACTTGGCGATTTCCGCCGCAACGTGGGTTTTCAGTTCATCCGGCGAAGAGGCGACGATCTTGGCGCTGAATTCCGCCATGCGTGCGGCAACCCCAGGATCGGCAAGCGCCTTCTTGGCCGCGGCATTCAGCTTGTCGACCACCTCGGCCGGCGTGCCGGCAGGCGCAAAGAGCGCATTCCAGGTATAGGTCTCATAACCCGGCACCGTCTCGGCGATTGTCGGCAGATCCGGGAAGGACGAGGCGCGCTCCTTGGTCGTGACGCCGAGCGCCCGCAACGTGCCGGATTTGATATGTCCGGACGAAGACGGCAGATTGTCGAACATGATGGAAATCTGATTGCCGAGCAGATCGTTGAGCGCCGGGCCTGCGCCCTTGTAGGGAACATGCTGCATGCTGACGCCGGCCATGCTCTTGAACAGCTCGCCGGAAAGATGCAGCGGCGTGCCATTGCCGGAAGAGGCATAAGCATGTTTGTCCGGCTCGGCCTTCAAGAGCGCAATCAGTTCCGCCACGCTGTTGACGTTGAGCTTCGGATTGACGACCAGCACATTCGGCACGACCACGAGCAGCGAAACCGGCGTGAAATCCTTTTCCGGATCGTAAGGCTTGGTCTTGAGAATGAGCGGGGTGAGGGCGTGGGTGGCAACCGTACCCATCAGGATCGTGTAGCCGTCGGGATCGGCGCGGGCCACGCGGTCGGCACCGAGATTGCCGCCGGCCCCGGCGACATTTTCAACGACGATCTGCTGGCCGAGCTCATCACCCATCTTCTGTGCGATAACACGCGCGACCACATCGGTGGAGCCGCCCGCCGCGAAAGGAACGACCAGAGTAATCGTTCGATCGGGGAAGCCCTGCGCGACCGCAGCCGTTCCCAGCATGCCGAAAGAAACCGCCGCAGCGGCAAGTTTCAGCACCATGCGCCGTTTTGAAGACCGGTAAATCATGAACCCTCCTGTAACATGGCCTCCTCGCCATGGGCGCATAGTAGCTAAAATGCACCTCAGGGCAACCCGCAGGCGGCCGGCCGCTCCCGGCAGGTTTCAGGAGAAAGAGGATCGTTATGATTTCAGGCGCTCTTCGACGACCCGCCAGTTGACCAGCCTGTCGAGCACGGCGCGAATATGTTCGGCCTTGCGGTTCTCATAATCGACGTAATAGGCATGCTCCCATATGTCGATGCCGAGATAGGCCGGGCGGCCGACAGCGACGGGGTTCTTGCCGTCCTCATATCCGATCAGCGCGAGCCGGTCGTCGTCGCCGCGCGTCAGCCACACCCAGCCGGTGCCGAAGACCGTATCGGAGACATCGACCGCGCGTTTGATGAAACCATCATAGCCACCGAAGGTCTCGTCGACCGAAGCGGCGAGATCTCCCGTCGGCCGGTTCGGCCCGCCCGGTACGAACTGATCCCAATAGGCGACATGGTTCCAAGCCTGTGCGGCATTGTTGAAGATCTTGACGTCCGTCGCCTCTTTCGACCTGGCGGATTGCGTCACGATATCCGCCAGCTCCATGTCGGCATAGGGCGTGCCGGCGGCAAGCGCATTCAGCTTGTCGTAATAGGCCTTGTGGTGTTTTCCATAATGAAGACCCACCGTTTTCGCCGAAATCACTGGCGCGAGATCGGCCTCGGCGAAAGGAAGTTTGGGCTGCATCAAGGGCAATGCGGCACGCGCGACGTGCGGGCGGGGAAAGATTGCAGCGGCGGCAGTTGCTGCGCCGGCGGTGAGAATCGTGCGTCTGGTGATGTCCATCGTATCCTCCTTATGAACGGTGATACTGGACTAACCCCGAACTGCGGTCCGGGTTTCCTCACATTGAAGGCAATTCTGTCGCAGGCCATGCTGATTTGCAGCAGGGACGCTGTATTCACACCCTCCCCAAGGGCGGATGAACCTCACCGGCCCATATGAGAAAGGCCCTCCCGACGCAGAGAGGGCCTTGCCCGATCAGTAGCGATAATAATCGCGACGATCGCGATAGTCGCGATAATCTCTGCGGTCGCGCCACTCACGCCATTCCCGTCTGGCCTGACGCTCGCGCCATTCACGGCGAGCTTCCCAGCGGTCGCGCCGGTCCCAGCCGCGCTCATAACGCGGTCCGTTCGGACGGCAATAGCCGCGCGGGGTCAAATGGAAGCCGCGTCCGCAGGCATAATCCACCTTTTGAATGTGGGATGCCGAAGGTGCAGACGGTTGACCGACAGGCATGGCGTTGGCGCCGGTGCCGAACAGGGCGCCGAGAATTAGTCCGGCGGTTAGAATCATCTTGCGCATCTTATCTCCCTCCTTGTGGGATGAGGGGATTTAGCGCCCCGCCGGGTGAACTGTGGCTGAATGAATCGTGATCTTTTCGTGGCACGGACGCCCGCGCCCGATCACCGGCCGGCTCTTTCTTTACCGAAGTTTTGCGGAGGATTTTCCGGTCAGCTGGCCAGGGCCAGAACAAACGCGATGACGATCAGCAAAGGCCCCATCCACCTGAAGTGACGAACAACCGGCGGCTGATTGACCGTATTTTTTGACAGCGGCAGATAACCGAAGCCGACACATGTCATCCACAGACCGGCACAAAACATGATAAATTCGTCGATATAGGCTGCGATCATCGCTCCCCTCCCGCCAATGCTATCGCGATCACTCTACCTGCCCGGCAACTCCTTTAGTAGGGCCTGCTTTCGAACGGCCACCCGGACAGGGCGTGCCGGCGATGCCTGTCGGCAGCAACCGTCACGAAAGCGTTATGGAAAGACATTAGAACCGCCGCCGGCCCGTTCAAAAAATGCACGGCTGTGCAACGACCGGCCAGAGCCTTCCCCATCTTTCCGGGGGCAGTGCTCAGCAGTTCCACTCGCGCCGAAAACATCGGAGACATAGATGAAACGCCGCACCTTTATGATGTCCGCCGCAGGCGCCGCCGCCGGTCTCGCCCTTGCACCGCGCATGAGCTTCGCCGCTCCGGGCACGATCGACTGGTACACCAGTTCGGATACGAATATCCTCGATTTCTGGTCCAATACGATCAAGCCCGCTTTTGAAGCCGCCAATCCCGGCCTGAAGCTCAACCTCGTCGATGCTGGCGACAGCGCCGGCATCACCGCCATCGGCGAGCGCGCCATCGCCGCAAAGCAGACGGGCACCGATCCGCAGGCCGATTATTTCGAAACGGCCGATCCGCTGCTGCCCACCGGCGGCATCGATGCCGGCATCTATGTGAACATGGCGAAAGCCGGCCTCTCCAACTATTCGCGCGTCAATCCGCTCGCCATCCGCAGCGAATACAGCCTGCCCTATCGCGGCAGCCAGGTTCTGCTCGCCTATGACACCAGCAAGCTCAAGCCGGCGGATGCACCGAAGACCTGGGATGAACTCGTCAAATGGATCAAGGCCAATCCCGGCCAGTTCGTCTATAACCGTCCCGACAAGGGCGGCTCCGGCGGCAACTTCGTCCGCCGCGCCATCCATCAGGCCAACGGCCTCGACCCCAAGGCCTTCACGGTCGACAATTACACCCAGGAAGCCGGTGACAAGGCTCTCGGCAAGGCATGGGCGCTGCTCAAGGACATCGCCCCGTCGCTCTATGACAAGGGCGCATATTCCTCCGGCAACACGCAGTCGCTGCAGCTGCTTTCGCAGGGCGTCGTCACCATGACCCCTGTCTGGTCCGATCAGGTGCTGAAGGCCATCGATCAGGGCGTTCTGCCGCAAGAAACCGGCCTCGTCCAGCTTCAGGATCTGGCGCTTTGCGGTGATTTCTCTCGCGCCGTGGTGCTCGCCAACGGCGCCAATCGCGGCGCTGCGCTGAAGCTCGCCAATTTCGTGCTGTCGGAAGAAATCCAGGGCGCGATCCTCACCGAACTCGGCGGTTTCCCCGGCGTTTCCTGGGACTATGTGCCGGCCGAACTGCGCACGCGTTTCGCCGACATCATCCCGCAGACAATTCCGACCTTCCCGGCCGGCAAATGGGAAACCGCCATCAATGATGGCTGGTATCGCAACGTCGCTCCCAACGTCGACCGCAAATCGTGACCGAGGTTGCGGAAGGAGCGGTTCGCCCGCTCATCGACAATACGGCAGGCAGGAGGCCAGTCGGCCTCCTGCTCGTCGCCATCCCCGTCTTCCTGATGATCTGGCTCGTCATCTGGCCTGCCATCAACGCCATCGGCCGCACCGTCTGGCGCACCGGAGCAAACGGCGAAACGAGTTTCGATCTTTCGAGCTACGGCTTCTTCTTCTCGGACCGCTACAGCCTCGACAATCTTGCCGTGACGTTGTGGACAACAATGGTCTGCGCGATACTCCTGCTGGCGATCTGCCTGCCGATCGCGCTTTACCTGCGCTTTTCGCAAGGCCGCCTTTCGGCTTATGTGCAGGCGCTCGCCATCTTCCCGATGTTCGTGCCCTCCATCATCCTCGCCTTCGCCTTCATCCGCGTTCTCGGGCCCAACGGCATGGTGGACATATTGCTCAATGCGGTCGATCTGCCGAAAATCCGCACGCCCTATCTCACCCCGTGGGGACCCGTCATCGGTCTCGTCTGGGACAATATTCCGCTGACCGTTCTCATCCTGCTCGCGGGCCTCGGCAGCGTCGCCAACCAGTCGGTGGAGGCGGCACGGGATGTGGGCGCAAACGCGCTTCAGGTCTTCTGGCACATCATCCTGCCGCGCATTTCCAATTCCATTCTCGTGGCGCTCTCCTTTTCGGTGCTCGGCATTTTCTCCTCTTTCACCCTACCCTATCTTCTCGGACCGGCCTCTCCCGAAATGCTCGGCCCCTTCATGCAGCGCACGCTGCGCGAAGTGCAGGATCCCATCGGCGCCATGACCCAGGCCGTCATCGCTTTCGGTTTCTGCATCGCATTCGGCCTGTTCTACGTGCGTTCGGTCGCACGCAACCAGGGGAAATGACATGACGACCCTCACGCCGGCGCGAACGCGCATGGACTGGCCCGGCATATTTTTCGCCACACTTCTCACCGTCGCCATCGTCGGGCCGCTGCTTGTGGTGGGCACCTGGGCATTCACCGAAGTCTGGCGTTTTCCCAACGTCATTCCCCAGCAGTTCGGTTTCCGCTTCTGGGGCCAGACACTGGGACGCGCCGACGTGTGGAACGCGCTGGTGCTGAGCCTGCGGCTGACAACGGTGGTAACGCTGCTTTCAGCGGTGATCTGCCTTCCCGCCGCCTATGCCTTTGCGCGCATGAGCTTCCCCGGCCGCAACCTGCTGTTCTTCTCCTTCCTTGCCGGCCACGCCTTCCCGAAATTCGGGCTTCTGGTGGCGATTGCCGCCATTTTCCTGCAGCTCAACCTCATCGGCACCTTCTGGGGCGTCGTTCTCATCCAGCTCGTCGGCACGCTGATGTTCATGATCTGGATTCCCGTGGCGGCATTTCAGGCCGTCGACCGGCGCATGGAAGAGGCGGCCCGCGATGTCGGCGCCAGTCCGCTCAGGGTCTTCTGGTCGATTACCCTGCCGCAGGCGGGACCGACCATCGCCGCCGCCGTGCTGCTGAGCTTCGTCGGCACTTTTTACGAGACGGAAGGCGCATGGCTGATCGGCGCGCCCGGCATTCGAACGATGCCGGTGCTGATGATCAGCTACATCAACAACCAGATGGTCATCCAGTATGGCGCGGTCCTGTCCGTCCTGCTCTGGGTGCCGTCCTTCATTGCCCTCATGTTCGCCCGCCGCGTCATCGGTGGCGGCGCATTCGCCCGCGGTTTCGGCGGTTAGGAAATCATCATGTCCGTACTTCACATCCGCCAGGTCACGAAAACCTATTCCGGCGGGACAAAGGCAGTCGACAGTTTCTCGCTCGATGTCGCCGATGGCGAACTCGTCTGCCTTCTCGGCCCCTCCGGTTCGGGCAAGTCGACGCTGCTGCGCATGGTCGGCGGTTTCGAGCAGCCGACGGGCGGGCAGATCACCATCGATGGCGAAGATGTCACCCACCTGCCGCCGGAGCGGCGGCCGACCGGCATGGTGTTTCAGAGCCACGCGCTCTGGAGCCACATGAACGTCTTCAAAAACCTCGCTTTCGGCCTCAGGCTGCGCCGCATGCCGGCTGCCGTCATCAGAGAGAAAGTGGAGGCGGTGCTCGAACTCGTCGGGCTTTCCGGTTATGGCGAGCGCGCCACCGGCCAGCTTTCCGGCGGCCAGCAGCAGCGTGTGGCGCTCGCCCGCTCGCTGGTTCTCGAACCGAAAATACTCCTACTCGACGAACCCTTCGCCAGCCTCGACCAGCATCTGCGCGAGCGGCTGCGGGAAGAGGTGCGCGATATTCAGCAGCGTCTCGGCATCACCACGCTGTTCGTCACCCACGGTCAGGATGAGGCCCTTTCCATGGCCGACCGCATCGTCGTGATGGCGAACGGCAAGACCGAACAGATCGACCGGCCGAATGTGATCTATCGCGAACCGCAGACCCCGTTCGTCGCCGGCTTCATCGGCACCATGAACCTGATAGAGGGCGCGGTTTCAGACGGAAACTTCATGCGCGCCGGTTTCAGCCTGCCGCTTGCCGTCTCCGACGGACCGGCCATTCTCGCCCTTCGCCCGGAAGCCATCGATCTGACGATTTCCGAAACGCCGGAAGCAAGTGTGCACCGGGTGACGGATTACGGCACCCACGGCCTTGTCGACCTTGATCTTACCGATGGTACAAGGATCAAATCCATGGTCGCCCACCCGGATATGTTCCAGACGGGACAGGGCGTACAGATTTCGCCCCGTGCCGTCACCGCCTATCGCGACAACCGCCCAATCTACCGGAGCTGACATGAACCAGCCGATCCTTATCGACCGCGACGGCCACAGAACATGGCTCAAATGGCATCGCGCCCGCCGCCGCGCCGAAGATCCGGTCTTTACCGGCGAGCGTATCATCGAGGCGATGCGGCTCGGTGCGAGCATCGAGGTCGATCTCGTCATTCACGCCGATCATGGCTGCGCCGTTTTGCATGACCGGACGCTGGAGCGGGAAACCACCGGCACCGGCCGGGTGCGCGACACATCCGCCGCCGCCCTGCGCCAGCTCCATTTGCGCGACAATGAGGGCCACCCCATCGATGCGAAGGTAATGCTGCTCGAAGACCTTTGCGCCCTGCTTGCCGAGGGCGCCGTTCATACCGACGCCCTGCTCCAGCTCGATTTCAAGGAAGACCGGCAAGCGCTTACCCCGCAGGTGGTCGCCGGTTTCGGGGCGAGCGTTTCGCCAATAGCAAAGTCCGTGATCCTGTCGGGCGGCGATTTCGACGCCATCGCCACGCTGGCCGGCTCAGCCCCCGGCCTTCGCACCGGATATGATCCCTGCCATCGCGGCACGCTAGCCGCACTGAAGGCAAGCGGAAACTATCTGGGCTTCATCGAAGACGCCCTTGCCACGGCACCCGATGCGGACATGATCTACCTCGCCTACGAGATCGTGCTTGCCGCCGAGGATGCGGGCGTCGATATCATCGCCCCCATCCATGCCGCCGGCCGCCGTATCGATGCCTGGACGATCAACAGCGTCACACCGCAATCCATAGAACAGGTGAAACGCCTCTTGCGGCTTAAGGTGGACCAGATCACCACCGACGATCCGGAAGGGCTCGCCGAGGTGTTCAGCCGATGACAGTCAATTACAGCACCATCCTCGACCATATGGTCGCCACCGCCCGCGAAGCCGGCGCATTGACGCTCGACCATTTCAGGCGCTTCCGCGAGATCGAGATCGGCGTCAAGGGACCGGGGGACTTCGTTTCCGATGCGGACAGGGACTCCGAAACGCTGATCCGCGACCGTCTGCTCGGGCAATATCCCTGGGGACTGACCGGCGAGGAATTCGCGCCCGTCGAAGGGGCGGATCGAGATCACCGCTGGCTGGTCGACCCCATCGACGGCACCACAAATTTCATCTTCGGCCAGCACTATACCATTACCATCGCGCTTCGCCGTGGCAATGAAACGATCTGCGGGCTGGTCTACAATCCCGTTTCCGACGAGATGTTCACCGCGATCAAGGGAGACGGCGCCTATCTCAACGGCGAGCGCCTGCGGGTCAATGCCAGCACCGATGTCGCCCTGATGTGCGTCGGCACCGGCCTGCCAACACCCAATCTCCAGCTTTATCCCGGCGCCTATCAGCGCCTTGACGCCATTCGTGCGCCCATCGGCGCGGTCCGTGTGGTCGGCAGCGCCGCCAATTCCTGCGCTTACGTCGCCTGCGGCCGGCTGACCGGCTATTACGAGGAAACGGGCTTCGTGGACACGGCAGCCGGCATTCTGCTGGTGCAGGAGGCCGGCGGCATCGTGACCGACTGGTGGGGCCGCGGACCGGAGTTCTATGAAAAGACCGGTACGCTGATCGTCGCCAATGCCGCGACCCATGCCTATCTCATGGAGCACCTGCGCGGCGTTCCGCCCAAGAACCTCACATAACGGCTTCGTCTTCGGAGCGTTCATGCCGCAGCAATCGTCTCAGGCCACCTGCACCAGGTGGCCGGGCGATACGGTCCTGTAGTTTCGCACCGGCGTTTCATATCCCATGGCCCGTATCGGGCTTTTCAGCTCGTCATTGGATATGCCGCGCCTAATCCCGCGCCTTGCCGGATCAGGCACCGGCACGGCGGCCATCAGCTTTTTCGTATAGGGATGTTGCGGATCGTCGAAAACCGCCGCACGCGGCCCGATTTCGACGATCTCGCCGAGATACATCACCGCCACACGATGGCTGACGCGTTCCACCACTGCCATGTCATGGGAAATGAACAGGAAGGCCAGATTGAGGCTCTGTTGCAGGTCGAGCAGCAGGTTGCAGACCTGCGCCTTGATGGAAACATCGAGCGCCGAGACGCTTTCATCGGCAACGATGACCTTCGGATCGAGCGCAAGCGCGCGGGCAATGGCGATGCGCTGGCGCTGGCCGCCCGAAAATTCATGGGGGTAGCGGCTGGCCATATCGGCGGACAGGCCCACCTTTTCGAGAAGATCGGCAGTCTTTTCCTTCGCCTGTCTGCTGCTGCCCAGTTTGTGCTTGATGAAGGGCTCGGAAATCGCCGTGCCAACCGTCATGCGCGGATTGAGCGACGAGAACGGGTCCTGAAAGATCATCTGCACGGATTTGCGCATATTGCGCAGGCCGACCGTATCGAGCCGCATCACGTCGTAACCGTCGAGCGACACGTCGCCGGCCGTCGGCTCCACAAGCCGCATGATCGAGCGGCCGGTGGTGGATTTTCCGCAGCCGGATTCACCCACCAGCGACAGCGTTTCCCCCTGAAACAGATCGAAGGAGACGTTTTCCACCGCATGGACTGCGCCCGTCTGGCGTGCCAGCAGGCCGGAGCGGATGGCAAAACGCGTCACAAGGTTTCGGACCGACAGAACCGGCGTCTGCCCGCTCGCAACCGTCCCCGCCACCTCCTGCGGCTCGCTCGAAAGGCCGGTTTTCATGTCGAGTACCGGAAACCGTGTCGGCCATTGCCGGTCGCGCATTGAGCCGAGCTTCGGCACCGCCGAAAGCAGCGCCCGCGTATAGGGATGCTTGCCGCGCCGGAAGATGTCCTCGGTCGGTCCGGTCTCGACCTCATCGCCGCGATACATCACGATCGTCCGGTCGGCGATTTCGGCCACAACGCCCATGTCATGGGTGATGAAAAGGACCGACATGCCCTCCTCTTCCTGTAACAGCTTGATAAGATCGAGTATCTGGCCCTGAATGGTGACGTCGAGCGCCGTCGTCGGCTCGTCGGCGATCAGCAGTTTCGGCCGTGAGGCGAGCGCCATGGCGATCATCACGCGCTGGCGCATGCCGCCGGAAAACTGGTGCGGATATTCGTCGAAACGGCCGGAGGCATTGGGAATGCGAACCTTTTCCAGCAGCCGCACCGTCTCCGCCCGTGCCTCCTGCTTCGAAAGCCCCTTGTGCCGGATAAGGACTTCGGAAATCTGGCGGCCGATGGTGAAGATCGGATTGAGCGAGGTCATCGGCTCCTGAAAGATCATCGAGATATCGTTGCCGCGCACGCCGCGCATTTCTCTTTCGGAAAGCGCAAGAAGATCGCGCCCGTTGAGCAGCACTTCACCCTCGATCCGGCTGGAGGCCGGGGCAAGCAGGCGCATGAGAGACAGCGACGTCACCGATTTACCGGAGCCGGATTCACCGACAATCGCGACGGTTTCGCCGGGGGCGACATCGAAGGACACGTTGCGCACGACGCTCTTCCAGGCGCCATCGACGAGGAAGGAGGTAGTGAGGTTACGGACGGAAAGGACGGGTTTTGTCTCCATGGTGTCACCGCCCTACCGCATAGGCCTGCATCAGCCGCGGTGTTGCGGCGGCGCGAAGCAGGCCGTCCGCATCGCGACGCGCGGCGGTGAGCCGCCCGACCGACCATGCATCGGCAACCGTGACGCGGTGCCCGCGGCGGCGAAGCTCCTGCAAGGTCGCCTCACCCACCGTGCTCTCCACGGTGATTTCACCCGGCGAACTGGTGCGCGGATAAAACGAGCCCGGAAAATGCGCGGTGTGGAACAACGGCATGTCGATGGCGGCCTGCAGGTTCTTGCCGTGATGGGCATAACGCAGGAAGAAGGGCAGTTGCCACTGGTCCTGCTGATCGCCGCCAGGCGTGCCGAACACCATGGAGGGACGCCCCTGATGAAGCGCAAGCGAAGGCGTCAGCGTGGTACGCGGGCGTTTGCCCGGTGCAAGCGAGGTCGGCAGGCCCTCCTTCAGCCAGAACATCTGGGCGCGGGAATTGAGCGCAAAACCGAGGCCGGGCACGATGGGCGAAGATTGCAGCCAGCCGCCCGACGGCGTGGTGGAGACCATGTTGCCCCAGCGGTCGATGACATCGATATGCACCGTATCGCCGCGCTTCTCCGTCAGATGCGACATGGTCGGCTCGTAGACCGTGCCGGTGCCGCTCATCTCGGCCAGCATGGCCATGGTGGCGTCCACCTGCTTTTCGTAACCCGGCACGGTGCCGGGGCGCAGTTCCAGCGAGGCCTCGCCGCTTATCAGCGCGCGGCGTCCGGCATTGTAGCCTTCCGACAGGAGATATTCCGTCGGGATCTGCCCGAATTCCGGATCGCCGTAATAGACCTCGCGGTCAGCATAGGCGAGCTTCATGGCTTCGACGATGGTGTGGATGAAATCGGGACCGGAGGGGTCCATGGCCGCAACGTCGAAGCCTTTCAGAAGCGCAAGCGATTGCAGCAGAACCGGACCCTGCCCCCAGGCGGGCGTCTTGGCAATCGTCCAGTCGTGATAGTCGAGCGTCTGCGGCGCTTCGACGGTCGCGCTCCAGTCCGCCATATCCTGCGCCGTCAACACGCCCTTGTGCCGTGCGCCGCTGGCATCCATGACTTCCGCTGTCCTTACGTAACCGTCGATAGCTTCCGCTACGAAACCCCGATAAAAGGCATCGCGTGCCGCCTCGATCTGGCTTTCGCGGCCGGAGCGCGCTTCGGCTTCGGTGACGATCCGCTGATAGGTCGCGGCCAGAACCGGATTGCGGAAATTGGCGTGAGGCTCGGGTGCCGCGCCACCCGGCAGCCACGTCTCATGGGATGTCGGCCATTCCTTCTCGAAGAAATCGGCCAGACCCTTGATGGTGGCGGAGACGCGCGGCAATGTCGGATGCCCTTGCTCGGCATAATAGATCGCGGGTTCCAGCACTTCGCGCACGCTCATCGTGCCATAGTCGCGCAACATCAGCATCCAGCCATCGAAAGCGCCGGGAATGACGGTGGCGAGCAGCCCGTCGCCGGGGATCAGCTTCAGCCCTTCCGACGTGTAATGTTCAATCGTTGCACCGCTCGGAGCCGGGCCCTGTGCGCAGATGACTTCCACCTTGTCCTTCTGCTTCGAATAAAACACGGCGGGCATATCTCCGCCGGGGCCGCAAAGATGCGGCTCGACGATCTGGAGGACGAAACCGGTGGCGACGGCGGCGTCGAAAGCATTGCCGCCTTTTTCGAGGATCGCCATGCCGACGGCCGACGCGATCCAGTGCGTTGAGGTGACGACGCCGAAGGTGCCAAGGATTTCAGGGCGTGTGGTGAATTCATTCATTCGGATATTCCTTGTAAAAGATCATGCTTCGCGCGGATCGAGCGCGTCGCGCAGGCCGTCGCCCAGAAGATTGAAGCCGATGACGACGAGGAAGATGGCGATGCCGGGCCACATCGTCATCCACGGCGCCTGGCTGAGGAAATTCTTCGCGGTATTCAGCATCGAACCCCAGGATGGCGCAGGCGCCTGCTGGCCAAGGCCGAGGAAAGAAAGGCTCGCCTCCGCGATGATGGCGGTCGCCACCGTCAGGGTCGCCTGCACGATGATGGGGGCGAAGACATTCGGCAGGATGTAACGCGTCATGATGTCGATGTGGTTGAGGCCGATGGACCTTGCGCCTTCGACATAATCTTCGGTCTTGACCGCCAGCACCTGCCCACGCGTCAGCCGCACGAAAATCGGCATGGCGGAAAGGCCGATGGCGATCATCGCATTGGTGAGGCTCGGTCCGAGGAAGGCGGCAAGCGCAATCGCCATGATGAGAAACGGCATGGCCAGCAACGCTTCGGTGATGCGGGATATGACCATATCCACCCAGCCGCCGAAATAACCTGAAATCAGGCCAAAGGGCACGCCGATGACCACGGCGATCATCACCGAGACCACGCCCGCCATCAGCGAGGCGCGCGCGCCATAGATCATGCGGGAAAGGATGTCTCGGCCGAGATCGTCGGTGCCGAGCCAATGGGCGGCCGAGGGCGCCTTGCGGATGGCCGACCAGCTGGTCGCCACCGGATCGGCAATCGGTAGGATCGGCGCGGCGATGGCAAGAACGGCGAAAAACAGCACGATAACCATGCCGACAAGCGCCGATTTGTTGCGCTTCATCTTCTTCCAGGCGCGGCTTTCCTGCCGCGTTACCGTTACGGAGAGGTTTTGATCGAGAACGGTCATGATATCGGGGCCTCAGATCGTCGCCCTGAGGCGGGGGTTGAGCAGGACATAGGCAATGTCGGCCAGAAGGTTCATGAGGATAAAGCCGACGGCGGTGCAAAGAACGATGCCCTGCACGACGGCGTAATCGCGGGTGAACACCGCATCAACCGTCATCTTGCCGAAGCCGGGAATGGTGAAAATCTGCTCCGTCAGCACCGCCCCGGCCAGCAATTCGCCGAAGAGCAGCGCCAGCAGCGTGATGACGGGCAGAAGCGCGTTGCGGAAACTGTGCGACAGGATGATCTCGCGCGGCGAAAGCCCCTTGGCGCGGGCGGTGCGGATATAGTCGGAACTGAGCACCGCCACCATCGCCGAACGTGTATGCCGCATCAGCGTCGCCGCAAGCGCGTTGCCCAGCACGAAGGCCGGCATGATCATGGTTTCGATGGAGCGGACGGGATCGACAAAGATCGATTCATAGCCGGATGCCGGCAACCAGCCGAGTTTGACCGACACCAGCAGGATCAGCATGATGCCGAGCCAGAAGTTCGGGATGGAGAGGCCGGAAAGCGCCACGATATTGGCCGTGTAGTCGATCCACGTATTCTTCTTGACGGCGGCCAGAATGCCGATGGGAATGCCGATGACCATGGCGAAGAACATCGCCATCACCGCCAGCTGAATGGTGACCGGCAGCTTCTGGCCGATAAGCTCCAGCACCGGCTGGTTGGTGCGCAGCGAAATACCGAAATCGCCCGTCACGACGCCGCCCAGCCAGTTGACATATTGCAGCGGCACGGGGTCGTTCAGGCGATATTTCTCCCGCAGGAATTCAATCGTCGCCGGATCGCGCTCCTCGCCAGCCATGGCGAGCACCGGATCGCCCGGCAGCAGTTTCTGCAGCGAGAAGACGAAGATGGAGATGATCAGAAGCGTCGGGATAGCGACCAGCAGTCGCTTGCCGATATAAACAGGCATGGCGTGGCCCTCGTTCGTGCCAATTCGTGAGGGCCGCACGGCAAGGCCGTGCGGCGCATGCGAAGCGTTCAGTCCTTGGAGACGCCGAGAAGGCGGATCATGCCATCCGGCGACGGCGCCCAGCCCTTGACCTTGTTGGAAATGGCATAGGCATAGGGCTGGTGACCGAGATAGATGATCGGCATGTCATCGTTGAGGATGACGCTTGCGGCATCGTATTTTTCCTTGCGCACCGCATCCTCGGTCGAGGCGCGGGCCTCGTTCAGCAGCTTGTCGACCTCGGGATTGCAATATTTCACATCGTTGATGCCGCCCTTGCAGGTGACGAACTGGTGCAGATTGCCATCCGGATCGATACGTCCCGACCAATCGGAACGGCTGAGCTGGTAGTTGCCGGCGGTCTGTTCGGACAGAAGCGTCGCAAATTCCGTGGCCTTTAAGGTGACGTTGAAGCCCGCTTCCGCGACCATGGACTGGATGACCTGCATCATCTGCGTCTGCGTCGTGTTGTTGGCGTGCTGAAGCTCGATATCGAGCTTTTCGTAACCCGCCTCCTTCATCAGCTCTTTGGCCTTGTCGATATCGCGCGCCGGCACCGGCAGATTCTGGTTGAACCACGGGCTTGTGGGCGGGAAGGCCTGATTGCCTGCCTTGGACGTGCCCTCAAACACGATCTGGCCTATCGCTTCCCGGTCTATCGCATAGGAAAAGGCCTGACGCAGGCGCTTGTCCTTGCCGAGCGGATTATCCGCACGCGAACCATTGTTGATATTGACATACATGGCCATGTAGCCCGGTCCGATGACATCCGCATAGGTCAGATTGGCATCGTTCTTGACGGACTCGGCATCGGAGGCCGAGATGCGCTCGGCGATATCGAGGTCTCCCGAGCGAAGATTGGCAAGCTTCACGGTCGTATCCGGGATCGGCAGATAAACGACCCTGTCGACCAGAATTTTGTCCTTGTCCCAATAATCGGCGAATTTCTCGAGCACGATACGGTCCTGCTGGATGCGCTCGACAAATTTGAACGGCCCGGCGCAGACCGGCTTCGAACCGAAATTCGCGCCCAGTTCCTTGGCCGCCTTCGGCGCGACGATCATTCCGGCGCGGTCGGAAAGCTGTGCAAGCAGCGTGACATCCGGCGTCTTCAGGGTGAATTTGACGTCCAGCGGCCCGGTGGCCTCGACCTTTTCGACCGAGGAAAGCTCGCTCTTGCGGCGGGATTCCGGCAGGGTCATGTTGCGCTCGATGGTGGCGACCACAGCCGCCGCATCCAGTGTCTCGCCGTCGTGGAATTTCACACCATCGCGGATCTTCATCGTCAACACCTTGCCGCCCTCGGACCAGGCCCATTCGGTGGCAAGCTGGGGAACGATCTTCATGTCCTGCGAAATGTCGACGAGCTTGTCGCACATGGCGGTGTAAACGATACGGCCGACGAAGGTGCGCGATTGCGCGGGGTCGAGAACGTCGGCGTCATCGTTAAGGCCGATGCGCAATTCGGACGAAATAGCCGGCGTGGACAGGAATGCACCGGCCAATAAGGCCGCAGTCAATGTCTTGATTGTCTTCATGTTCTATCCTCTGGTCTGGTTATCTTTGTTTTTTCATTGGCCGGCCCGGAAAGGCCGGCAGGTCTGCCCTGCTGCCTATGAGGCCGGCGTGAGCGGATTCTCGGCATCGCCCGTGCTGCGGGCGGCAATGTCTTCTCCGGCTTTCTCCTCCAGAAAGCCGAGCGAGGTGGCGCGGATCAGCCTTTCCTGATGCATGAGAAGGTGCTGGCGCATCGCTTCGCCGGCTCTTGCGGGGTCGCGATCGGCGATGGCATCGACGATCGCTATGTGCTGCTCGAAGGAAGCCTTGCCGTTCGTGCCGCTGCGGCGCGCCAGCTCTCGTATCGACTGCCATGCATCGTCCTGGCGAATGCGGTTGACGACATCGAAGATGGACAGGAACAATTTGTTGCCGGCGCTCTGGGCGATCTGGCGGTGAAGTGAACCATCCCACAACTCCTTGGCGTCGGCATCCGTGCTCTGGCCGGTCTTCTGGACGAGGGCGCGCATGCGCTCCACCTCGGCGGGTTTGGCGCGCATGGCCGCAAGCTGCGCCAGTTGCGGCTCGATGCGCAGACGCACCTCCATGATTTCCATGATATCCGTGCCGGCGACCAGTTCCGTCACTTGGGCGGACCAATCGTCGGGCTTTTCACCCACAAAGGTTCCCGCCCCCTGCCGTCGCCAGATCAGACCTTCGGCTTCCAGAACCTCAAGAGCACGACGGACCGCTCGCCGGCCGACATTGAAGGTTTCCGCGAAGGCCCGCTCCGTCGGCAGGCGACGGTCTTTCGCAAGATCCTGCGTCTGAATGTACTCCCGCAACTTCGCCAGCGCGTAGTTGGAGTTGTCGTTAGGGTTCACAGTCAAGTCGCACCATTTACTGAACCAATCTTACATTGGTTCATTTGGTGAGAAATTTTTGCCACCGTCAAGCTTATTTTTGAGCGGCAATAACTGGCGCTCAAAATATGGGCATGTGGCGTTTTTTGAAGGTGAACGGTGAGCGGTTAGGCGTCATGGACGCACCCGCCCCTCCTAAAGATCGATGGAGAGCCTGATGCGCCCCGACAGGCGCTCGCCGGGAGCAACCGTCGCGAGACCCTGCCCTTCCCGCTGCGCCTGCGGCAAACCAAGCGCTCCGGCGGCCATGGAAACGGGCTCAAGACAGAGATAGCGCTCCATGCGGTGCACGGCGAGATGGCCGAAAACGGGATCGGCTTCGAGCCGTAGTGAAAACCGGTCGAAGTCGACCTGCGCGCTTGACCAATCGGTGAAATGCAATGTGTATCCCGTTGCGTCGGGAATGGCGGGGTTCGGGCGAGGTACCGGCGGCTGGCCGGTTGGCACGTTCTGCGCGTCCAGCGGATATTGCAGTTTGGCGTCCGTCCACGCATCGCAACCGAGCCCGGCCGCCAGATAGGGATGCCAGCCCAGCGACATCGGCGCCGGCCCATTCGCGCGATTGGTTATCGACAGTTCCACGGTAAGGCTGTCGTCTTCCAGCAGAAAAGACTGCTCGGCGCGGAAGGAAAAAGGCCACTCCCCGTCGGCCTCGTAGTCCAGTACCAGTGAGACCCGATCCGAAGACAGGTCTGAGATCTCCCACGGCCGGCGGTGAGCCGGGCCATGCATGGCGTCAGGCGCAAGCGCCGGATGCGGCAGCAGGTCATGGCGGATACCCGCATGGACGAAGGACCCGCCATAGAGACGGTTGTGATAGGGAAACAGCGGATATGCGCCGGCCCTCGGCCAGTTGAACGGCTCGAACTCCTGCTCCGTTGTCGGCACCAGAATATCGCCGTAGTCGGAGTGCTGCAGATGAGTCATTCTGCCACCCCAGGCGGGACGCAAGCGGGCGGAGAGCCGCCCGCAGGCAATCGCAACCGTTTCAGGCGAAGGCATAGGAGCCGTCAGGCCGTTTCGGCACCCGTCTTTGCCAATGAACATAGCCATCCTCCTGCATGGCTTTTTCATCCATCTCCACGCCCCAGCCGGGGCGGTCCGGCCTCAGTTCCAGATATCCGTCCTTCGGCAGGTAGGGGTCGACGACATAGCGGGTTTCATCCTCGCGTTTTTCGAGATCGGTGCCGCCATAGACGTAGCATTGCCCTTTCGGCAGCCGGTATTCGAGAATGCGGAAATTCTGCTGGGCGGCGGAAAAATGCACATTGACTGCTGTGGCGAGCGGGCCCATCGGGTTATGCGGAGCGATGCTGACGAAATGGGCTTCCGCAAGCGTGGCGATGCGGCGCATCTCCGAAATGCCGCCGACGACGCAGATGTCGGGCTGAATGATATCCGCACCCTTCACTTGAAGAAGGTGCAGGAACTCATTGCGATTATAGAGACTTTCCCCCGTTGCCAGCGTGCAGTTCAGCCCCTGTTTGAGGTCTCCCCACATCTCGATGTTTTCGGGACGCAAAGGCTCTTCGAAGAACAGCGGATCGTAAGGGGCAAGCGCATTGCCAAGCTGGCGGGCGGCCGCTGGCTCGAAAATCTTGGCATGGGCGTCGAAGGCGATGTCGTAATCAGGCCGCACCGTTTCACGAAGCGAGCGGAAATATTCGGCGGAACTGCGCACCACCTCCCCCCAGCGATGGGCGTGAATATCGACGCGCCACGGGCTGAGCTTGAAGGCCGTGAAGCCCCAGTCCTCGTTCAGACGGTCGAATTCCTCCTTCGCCGCCGGCGCATCCGGGGCCGTATAGACACCGGCATAGACCTTGATACGGTCGCGCACTTCGCCGCCCAGCAGCTTGTAGACGGGCACGCCCGCCGCCTTGGCTGCGAGGTCCCAGAGGCAATGATCGAGCGCCGAGATTGCCGACAGACCGAGCGCTCCGGGTGGAAAACGGTTCTGCTGGAGCAGGAGATTATAGAGATACTCCACCCGTGTCGGGTCCTGCCCGGCAAGGAATCCATAGAGGTAGTCCAGCACCGGCGGCAGGGCGAGATCGGGGCCGTGATTGTAACATTCACCCCAGCCGGTCAAACCGTCATCGGTATCGAGAGCGACGATGACGCGGGGGCGGTCCTTGTCGCGGGTGACGAATACCCGCATGCGATCGATTTTCATGCTTCAGTCTTCCTCATGAATTGCAGCCTGCGGCAGGCCCGGCACTATCGGGCGACCGCCCCGTTCTTGACTTCGGATGGTTCGACGTAGCGGAATCTGCGGGTGCGATCCCGGTCGCGCGGGTCCGGGCGCGGAATGGCGGAAAGAAGCGCCTGCGTATAGGGATGATCCGGCGCGTTGCAGACCTTTTCGGCGTCTCCCACTTCCACCAGCTTGCCGCGATACATCACCCCGACGCGGTCGCACATATAGCGGATGACCCCGATGTCGTGGCTGATGAAGATATAGGCGAGGCCCAGCTCATCCTGCAGCCGCATCAGAAGATCCAGCACCTGGAACCGCACAGAAACATCGAGCGCCGAGGTCGCCTCATCCGCCACGATGATGCGCGGCTTCAGGGTGATGGCGCGGGCGATGCCAATGCGCTGGCGCTGGCCGCCGGAAAAGGCGTGCGGATAGCGCTCGCGCCCGCTCGGGTCCAGTCCCACCTGCTCCATCAGGGCGCAGACGCGTTCATCCAGTTCCCTGCCCCTGGCAATGCCGTTGACCAGCAACGGCTCGCCGATGACCTGCGCCACCGTCATGCGCGGATTGAGCGAGCCGAACGGGTCCTGGAAAACCATGCGCAGCTCACGCCGTGCGGCTTTCAGCTCCGCACCTTCGATCCTGGCCAGATCGACCACGCTGCCATCCGCCCGGCGATAGAGCATCGCGCCACCGGTCGGATCGTAAAGACGCATGATGGAGCGGCCCATCGTGGTCTTGCCGGAGCCGCTTTCGCCGACGATGCCGAGCGTCTCACCGGGCAATAGCTTGATCGACACGCCATCCAGCGCCTTCATCTCGCCGAAGTGCATGGAAAGGTCGTTCACTTCCAGCACCGGCGCAGCCGTTAGATCGAGCGGAGGCCGCGCAAGCCGGATTTCCGCCTTCTGCTCCAGCTTCAGCACGGAGCCGATCAACATGCGGGTATAGGCGTCCTGCGGGCTGTGGAATATCTCATCGACGGTGCCATATTCCTTGGCGACGCCGTGATGCATGACCAGCACGTCATCGGCAATCTGCGCCACCACGCCCATGTCATGGGTGATGAATAGCACCGCCATGCCATGCGCCTTTTGCAGCCGCGATATCAGGTCGAGGATTTCGGCCTGTGTGGTGACATCGAGCGCCGTCGTTGGTTCGTCGGCGATCAAAAGCTGCGGTTTGCAGGCCAGCGCCATGGCGATCATGGCACGCTGGCGCATACCGCCGGAATATTGGAAGGCATAACGATCCAGCGCCTTTTCAGGGTTGGGGATTTCCACCTGCCGCAGCAACTCGATGGCCTCGGCCCGCGCCTGCGCCTTGTTCATCTTCAGATGCAGACGCAGGACCTCGGTGATCTGGTCACCGACCGTGTGCACGGGTGAAAGCGACGACATCGGCTCCTGAAAGATCATCGCGATATCAGCGCCGCGCACCGAGCGGATGGCCCGGCTGCGCGGATCGAGCTTTGCCAGATCCAGAGAGGTGCCGTCGGCGCGGTTGAGGATGATCGATCCGGACGCGATGCGGCCGGGGCTGTCGATGATCTGCAGGATCGAACGGGCGGTGACGGATTTGCCGGAGCCGCTTTCGCCGACGACGCAGAGCGTCTTGCCGGGATCGATGGAAAAAGACAGGTCGTTGACGGCCCTGAAAACGCCGTTTCTGACCGGAAATTCAGTGACCAGATGGCGGACTTCAAGCAGCGGCTTGGCTGGCTTCATGGAAAGAATGTCGCTCATCCGGGACCTCACTTGTTATAGGGGTCGGCTGCATCGCGCAGACCGTCGCCGAGCAGATTGAGCGCCATGACGGCAATGACGACCGCCACACCGGGCAGGAACAACCAGGGTGCGGTTGCAATCGAGCGGATATTCTGCGCCTCGCGAAGCAGCACGCCCCAGGAAATGGTGGGCGGCTGGAGACCGAGACCGAGGAAGGACAGCGATGTTTCCGCAAGGATCATGGCCGGAACCGCAAGCGTGACCGAGGCGATGATGTGGCTCGAAAAACTGGGCAGCATATGGCGGAAGATGATGCGTCCTTCCGGCACGCCATCCAGCCGGGCCGCAGCCACGAATTCTTCGGTCCTGAGCGACAGGAACCGGCCGCGCACGACGCGGGCAAGCTGCGCCCAGCCGGTCAGGGACAGGATGATGGTGATCATCATATATTGCAGCGTGGCAGGCCAGCCCTGCGGCAGGGCGGCGGCCAGCGCCAGCCAGATGGGAATGGTGGGGAGCGACAGCACGAAGTCGATCACGCGCTGCATGACGAAATCGATGCGGCCGCCGTAATATCCTGAAATGCCTCCGAGAACGACACCGAGCAGCAACGAGAAGAACACGCCGACAAGACCGATCGACAGGGAAACCTGCGCCCCCTGCACCACGCGGCTGAAGACATCGCGCCCGAGACGATCCGCGCCGAAGAGGAAGAGCGGGCGCGTTTTATCGGTGGAGGCCAGCAGGTGGATATCCGTGGTGAACAGCCCGAAGACGGAATATTCGTAACCGCGACCGAAAAGCTGGACCGGAATTTTCTTCGCCGTATCTTCGACGAAGACCGCCGCCAGCGTTTCAGGATTGCGGGTCAGCTTCAGCGGATAATAATGCAGCCCAAGCGAGAAACCCTCGGTCGTATCGATGAAATGGACGCGCTGCGGCGGGTGGAATGTGGCCCGCGCATTCTGCAGCACCGGATCGTTGATGGCGAAGAAGCCGGGCACCAGCGCGACAATGTACATGGCGATGGTGATGAACAGGGCGGCCATGGCCAGCTTGTGGCGCTTGAAGGCCCACCAGATGAGTTGCCACTGCGAGGCGACGGCGGCGCGGTCCTGCCGGGCATTGGTGGTCAAGGTGATATCGCTCATGGCGCCCTCCTATTCGAGACGGATGCGCGGATCGACCAGCGCAAGCAGGATGTCGCTGATCAGCGATCCGATTAGCGTCAGCGCGCAGATCAACAGCACGAAAGCGCCGGCGAGATACATGTCCTGCGCCATCAGCGACTGCAGAAGCAGCGGTGCAGCCGTCGGCAGATTGAGCACGATGGCGACGACCACGGAGCCCGAAATGAGATTGGGCAACAGCCATGCGATGGTGGAGATGAACGGGTTGAGCGCAATTCTGAGCGGATATTTCGTCAGCAGCTTGAACTCGGACAGTCCTTTCGCCCGCGCGGTGGTGACATAGGGTTTGGGCAATTCATCCAGCATATTGGCGCGCATGACGCGGATGAGGCTTGCGGTGGAAGACACGGCAAGAATGGCGACCGGCAGCCAGATATGGGCCATGAGGTCCATCATCTTGGCGATGCTCCACGAGGCGGTCTCGTATTCCGCGGAAAACAGCCCGCCGACATCGGCCCCGAACTCCACCGCCGCGACATACATCAGCACCAGCGCCAGCAGGAACGAGGGTATGGAAAGGCCGAAGAAGGAAAAGGCAGTGAAGAGATAGTCGCCAATCGAATATTTGCGCACGGCGGAGAAGACGCCGATGGGAAGCGCGATAGCCCAGGTTGCAAGAAGGCTGGCGATGGCCAGAACCAGCGTCAGCGCCATGCGCTCCCAGATGAGGCCTGAAACCGGCTGCTGCCACTCGAACGAAATGCCGAAATCGCCGCGGCTGACGATGCCCCATATCCATTTCAGATATTGCACGATCATCGGGTCATCGAGGCCGAAACGTTCGCGCAGCTGCGCCGCCGTATTGTGGTCGATGACCTCGTTGGAGGCGGCCAGTGTGGCGATATAGGTCGTCACATAATCGCCAGGCGGCAGCTGAATCAGGACAAAGGCAAGGAAACTGACGGCAAACAGGGACGGTATCATCCACAGCAGGCGTTTTACGATAAAAAGCAGCATGTCGTTCTCGCAATCACATTGTGCCGCACGCGCCGCCCTCCACTAAGGAAACGGCTGTGGGTGGTCGAAACAACCTGAGAGGCGTCGCCGCGTGACGGCAGCGACGCCCATGTGGCGATATCAGCTTGTGAAGGTGAACTGTTGCGGCAGCGCCGGGCCGGGATTGGGCCATGTCCAGCTGTCGGGTTCCGTTTCCGGCACATTGCGCAGATTGTTGCGGATGATGCCGAAACCGCCCACCGCAAGGCAGAGGCCGATTGTCTCGAACTCTTCCGCCGCAATGTCGAAGATCTGCTTCATCTTCTCGCCGCGCTTGGCAAGGTCGGCCGTCGAGCGCGCCTCATCGAACAGCTTGAAGCGCTGCTTCTGGCTTTCCGGCGGCTCTTCGCCCTTCTGGCCATTCGAGGTGTACCAGAGCGCCCACGGAATGGCGTAACGCGACCCCTGCGGGTGGAAGGCGAAGAAATCGCGCGGGTCGAGCATCGGATCGAGACCGCCGGGACCGGGCCAAACGGCGGCATCATGGGCGTTGTCATCACCGCGTGTATAATAGAGCGCGCGTTCGATGGTGTTGACCTTGATGTCGACGCCGATCTGCGCCCATTGCGCCTTCACCAACTCCAGCGCATCGACCAGATCGGGATAGAGCGTCGGGATGACGTCAATCGAGAAGAAGACGGGCTGGCCGTCAGGCCGCAACCGCATGCCGTTGCCGTTCTTCTTGTCGTAACCGGCTTTGTCGAGAAGCTCGTTCGCCTTGTCCGCATCATATTCGGTGAATTGCCGCGCCAGCTTTTCATTGTACCAGGGATGTGTCGGGCGCGGCCCGGCCTGATAACCCTCGCTCTGGCCGAAATAGACGATGTCGATGATTTCCTGCCGGTTGAGCGCGATGGACAACGCCTGGCGGAAGGACTTGTCGGCGAACATCTTGCGCATCGCCGGATCTTTGTGGGTGATGTTCAGGTAGATCTGGCACTGCTGCGCAGCAGACGGCACCAACGTCAGCAGGCGGTAGTCACCTTTTTTCATGTTCTGCGACAGGGTCGGCTTGTTGGCGAGAACGCTGATATGGCGCTCCTGAATGTCGATCTTGCCGGAAATGACGTTCAGCATCAGCGATTCGACATCCTGCGAAATGCCGAAATTGATTTCATCGATATAGGGCAACTGGTTGCCTTCGGTATCGACCTGCCAGAAGTAAGGGTTGCGGGTCATGACCACGCGTGTCGCACCGCCGGAATAAGGCTCCTTCACCACCCACGGGTCCAGCGTTGGCTTGTCGACATTCGACCAGCGGGACGGAATTTCGATATCGCCGCATTTGGCCCGGAACAGTTCGGTCCAGCTGGAGACACCCGCCGCCTTCACATCGGCATCGAGCGACGTGTTGTATTTCGGCAGGAACTTGCTGCAATAGTGTTTGGGAAACAGCGTCGGATGCTGGCCGAGCGGCGTGGCGAGGTTTTCGAGATAAAGCGCATTCGGCGCGGCGAATTTGAACTTTACCGTGAAATCGTCGACTTTTTCGACATCGACCGCCTTGCCGGCCACGGAAAGCTGCGCCGGCGTGGCGCTGTAAAGCTCCTTATTCTTGATGCAGTCCTCGATGGCGAACACCACGTCATCGGCGGTGAAGGGGTGGCCGTCCGACCATTTTGCGCCCTCCAGCAAATGGAAGGTGAATTGCGAGGCATCGTCGTTGACTTCCCATTTCACCGCGAGGTTCGGCAAAACCTCGGTAAAATCCATGTTCCAGCGGACAAGGCCCTGATTGCCGACCATGCGCAGGATGCCGTTATGGTCCGACGAACCGCGCAGGCCACGGCGCAATGTGCCGCCATAGGTGCCGATTTTCTCGTGCGGCGTCACCACCATCGGATTTTTCGGCAGACGTTCGGCCAAAGGCGGCAATTTGCCGTCCTTTACCAGCGCCTCCAGTTCCGGCGCCTGTTTGCCGGCAGCAGCCCGCGCCGAGGTCCCGATGACGGAAAGGGCGGCCACGCCGCCAACACCCGCCATAAAGGTTCGGCGCGTTACGCCCAGTGAAAATGCTTCGCCATCGCGCATCGACAATCCTCCCAAAAAATCACCGGCAGCGAGACGGCTTTCACCGAACCGCGACGGCCCTCCCGGCCAGCCAGCACGCCGATCCTCCATCGGCAGGGGCAGACCATATGGGCGTTTTCAGATGATTACAAGTATTGACAGATTTTTACATCTTTTTTATTTGTAGGCCGGTTTTCAGGATCAGGCTTGAAGAAAAAATCGGTAGGACAGCCCCCTCGCTCACAAAAACCCCGGTATTTCTGTTGCGATTGAAATGCAGGAAACCCATTAACTTCAGCGATTTGCAACGGAAGGGCTGCTGATGGACAATCACACTGCATCTGCCGCCGCTCGAGGCGAAACTCGGCTGAGCGACATCATCTACGAAAAAATCGTCGGCATGATTTCGGACGGGCGGTTTCCCGTGAACGAGCGGCTGCCATCGGAACAGAATCTGGCGTCGCTGTTCGGCGCGTCGCGGCCGGTTGTGCGGGAAGCGCTGGAGCGGCTTCGGAACGACGAGCTTATCGTTTCGCAAAAGGGATCCGGCTCTTATGTACGCCAGCAGCCGGATTCTTCCGTGTTGCAACAGGTGCCAGTCGGCTCGCTGGCCGACGTGCAGCGTTTTTTTGAGTTCAGGGCCGGATTGGAGGCTTCCGCAGCTGAGCTTGCGGCGCGCAACTGGCAGGCCGCGGACAGGGTGCGGATCGAGCAGGCGATTGCCGCGCTGGAACAGTGTCTCGAGCGCAACGATCTCGGCGCGGAGGAAGACTTCGCCCTGCACGAAGCCATCGCGAAGGCGAGCCATAACCAGTTCCACATCACGGTGCGGATCTGGTTCAAGCCCCATTTCGCCATCGGCCAGTCGGTAACACGCAGCCTCAGCCTCAAGCGCACGCCGCAGCATGTGCGCGAGGTGCAGAACGAGCACACGGCCATCGTGGAAGCGATTTTTGCGCGGCGCGAGCAGGCCGCGCATGACGCGATGAAAGACCACATATTGAAGGCGCGCGCCCGCATGTTTCAGGGCGTCGGCAGTTAGGCCGCACCCTGCAATGTCGAAAATAGAATCATAAAGGGCGGATGAGGGAGAGGAACCAGTGAGCCAGCCGCACATCATAGAACCGAAGCTCCGTTCCCTGATCGATACCCCGCTGAAGGTCGGCGAATCGCCTGCCTGGGACGAGCGAACCGGCGATCTGTGGTTCGTCGATATTCTCGCGCCCGCCATTTTCCGCCTGCATCCCGGCGGAAAACTCGACAGGTACGACATGCCCGCCCAGGTGGGCTGTCTCGGCCTTTGCGACAATGGCTTGATCGTGGCGGGCCTCAAGACTGGCGTGCATCTTCTCGATCCCGCGAGCGGCAAGCTCGATCTTCTCTGCGACCCGGACGACGGGCGGCCTGACAGCCGCCTCAACGACGGAAAGGTTGGTCCGGACGGGCATTTCTGGGTGGGGACCCGCGACGAGGCCGCGGTACAGACAGGCAATGCACGCCTCTATCGCGTCGCCCCGGATGGCGGTATCGAATGCATCATCGATGGCGACATGTTCACATCGAACGGGCTTGCCTGGAGCCCGGACGGCAGACGCATGTACCATTCCGACAGCAGCGGCCTCATGTATCAGGTATTCGATTTCGACGCCGCGACCGGCAGGATCGGCCCGGCCGAACGCCTTCACGATTTCGCGCCGGATGAAGGCAGGCCGGACGGTGCGGCGACCGATTGCGAGGGCTGTTACTGGAGCGCCGGCGTTCAGGCGGGACGTCTCAACCGCTTTTCACCGGACGGCGAATTGTTCGAGGTCTACAGGCTGCCGTTCAAGGGGCCGACCATGCCGTGTTTCGGCGATCCCGACCTCAAGACGATCTACCTCACAAGTCTCGTCACCGAGACGGACGGAATAACCACCGCAGGCACGGTTGTCGCATTCGATGCGCCGGTCGCCGGCACGCCCGTTCACAAATTCTCCATTTGAAGATGACTTTTGATCCTAAGGAACCCAGTTGATGACGACATTCGATTTTCGCCAGGCCCTGCAGGGCATCTCCGGCGTTCCGGTAACGGCTTACGATGCAAGCGGCGAAGTGGAGACCGGTGTTACCGCCGAGGTTTACGCCCGTGTCGCAAAGGCGGGCATCCACAATATCGTCGCGGCGGGCAATACGGGCGAATTCTACGCCTTGACGCCCGCGGAAATTCTGAAGGTTTATGAAGCCGCGATAAAAGGCGTCAGCGGCAAAGCCCCGGTTACGGCGGCGATTGGACGCTCGCAGCGCGAAGCGCTCTCCATGGCGCGTCAGGCAAAAGAAATGGGCGCATCCGCCGTGATGTCGCATCAACCGGTCGACCCTTTTGCAGCCCCGCAATCGCAGATCGACTATTTTATCGGTCTTGCGGAGGGCAGCGAATTGCCGCTGGTCGCCTATGTCCGGGCGGACGGCTTTTCGGTCGATGACATGGTAAGGCTTGCGAGCCACCCGAATGTCGCCGGCATCAAGTTTGCAACGACCGACATCATGCTTCTGTCGCGCGCGATTGCCGCTTCCGATCCGAACGGCGCTCTATATGTCTGCGGACTGGCTGAAAGCTGGGCGCCTGCCTTCGCGGCGGTTGGTGCGCGCGGCTTCACATCCGGTCTCGTCAATGTCGCGCCGCAATTTTCCCTGCAGGTTCACAACGCCCTGACGGCCGGCGATTTCCCGGCCGCACGGAAGATCATCGAAAAGATCGAATTGTTCGAACGGCTGCGGACACGATATCGCAACGGTGCAAACGTGACCGTGGTGAAGGAAGCCATGGAAATTCTGGGGATGAAGGTTGGCCCCGTTCGCGCCCCGGGACTTGCCCGTCTGGACAAAGAAGATCGCACAACGCTCGAAGGATTGCTTGCCAGCTGGCGCTGATGGACGCCTTGCCGGCAAGCTGCACATTTTCACTTTTATCAGATCATATGCCGGCCATGAGCCGGCATATGCTTTCCGGGCCGATGGATGCTCAGCCGAACAGTGCAAGGCTGCTCTTCACGGTAACCCATACGCCCCACAGAAGCGGAATACCGACAGCAACCCAGGCAAGTGCCGCCTTGGTGTCCAGCCCGCCACGTCCGATGCCGAAGGAGCCTGTCGGACCGGCATTGGCGGCCGCCGTCTTTGCCTGCAGCGTCGCGACCTCCGCATCCGACATGAACCACTTGTCCGCAAGCGGCCGCACGAAAGCATTGGCCACGAGGCCGATCGCCAGCATGCCCGCCAGAATATACATGGTGCTGGTGTAGAGCGCGGGTCCTGGCGCCACGCCCGCCGCGATCTGCGCTTCGCGGATGTAGTTGACGACGACCGGGCCGGCGATGCCCGCAGTCGCCCACGCCGTCAGCAGGCGGCCGTGAATTGCGCCGACGAACTGCGTGCCGAAAATATCCGCAAGATAAGCGGGAATGGTCGCAAAACCACCGCCATACATCGACAGGATGATACCGAAGGCCAGAACGAAGAGCGCCTTGTTGCCCATCGTCGCAAGCGTCGGCGCCAGCGCATAAAGAATGATGCCGAGAATGAAGAAGCAGAAATAAGTGTTCTTGCGGCCGATCTTGTCGGACATCGACGCCCAGAAGAAGCGGCCGCCGATATTGAACAGGGAAAGCAGCCCGGTGAAACCGGCAGCAATGGCTGCGATCTGCGCCTTCTGCCCGGCATCGAGATCCGCAAAGCCCACGCCGGGTAAGCCGATCAGCGATCCTGCGAAGATTTCCTGCAGCATGGGCGAGGCCATGCCGATGACGCCGATACCCGCCGAAACGTTGAGGCACAACACCGCCCAGATGAGCCAGAACTGCGGCGTCTTGTGCGCATCGCGCAGATGCACGTGGCGATGGGTTATCATGGCGCTTTTGGCGGAAGGCGCGGTCCAGCCCTCCGGACGCCAGCCCGACGGCGGAATGCGGTAACCGAAAGCGCCTGCCATCATGAAGACGAAATAGATCAGGGCCATGACCACGAAAGTCTGCCAGACGCCGACCGAAACATCCGTCTTGAAATTGTTCATCAGCAGATTGGCGAGCGGCGCGCCGATCATCGCACCACCGCCAAATCCCATGATGGCCATGCCCGTCGCCATGCCGCGACGGTCCGGGAACCATTTGATCAGGGTCGATACGGGCGAAATATAGCCAAGGCCGAGACCGATACCGCCAATGACGCCGGCCCCCAGCCACATCAGCCACAATTGATGCGTGATGACGCCGATTGCCGCCACCAGAATACCGCCGCACCAGCAGCAGGCGGAAACGAAGCCGGCCTTGCGCGGCCCCACTCTTTCCAGCCAGCCGCCCCAGATGGCCGCCGAGCAGCCGAGAAGAACGAAGAAAAGCGTATAGATCCAGCCGAGATCGGCCACGCGCCAGTTGCACTCAGTGGTGAACAGCGCACCCAGAAGGGTGAGGCTGGAGCAACTGGGGTCCGTGGCCGGCAGCGCCTTCGACAGCGGCAGCCAGAACACGCTGAAGCCATAGGCCATGCCGATGCATAGATGAATGGCAAGGGCCGCCGGCGGCACCAGCCAGCGATTGAAACCCGGTCTTGCGATTATTCGTTCGCGGTCCAAAAACCCGGCTTGCGCCGCCTCTCCCGCTGTCGCACCTGCTACTGCCATTGACATTACCTCCCTCGTGGATGTCTGGACATGTCACGTTCGCCCCGCCGGGCGAACACCGATATCGCCGAACGTCCCCCGTCCGGCCGAAAATGTGATTTTGCGGTCGCGCCGCTCAAGCCTCTGTGCTTTCCGGGACGCTCGGTTCCGAAAGGGACTCACCCGCAATTGCTCCTTTGCCGCCCGGCGCGCCCTTCGCGTCGTCGCCGAGCCCCACGGCATCGGCCGCCGGATCGTCGGGCCGCTTGATCTTCTTCGACGCGGCAAGCACAAGCGGCAGAAAATCACCGGCCCCGGCATCCACCATCTCGAAGAACCGGCGTCGCATGCGCGGTTCCCAGAACTTGTTGATGTGGGTGGCGACACCTTCGATGCGAATATCTTCCGGCTGCGACAGAAAGAACGTCGCGATCTGGTTCGCCATTCTCACCAGCTTTTCATCGGTGTGGTTGAGCAACATGACCTCTTCCCCCGCGCCGGCTGTCGGCCGACGCCTCTGTGTGTGACAGGCCGGGCGCACCCGGCCCTCCTTATTCCGCCGCTTCGAGCTTGCCGCTGATCCGCCGCGAACGGCGGCCAAGCGCATCATATTCCTCCTGCCATTCCGTCGGCCCATTGGAAGGCGATACCTGCACGGCGGTCACCTTATATTCGGGACAGTTGGTCGCCCAGTCGGAGAAGTCGGTAGTGATGACATTCGCCTGCGTGCCGGGATGGTGGAAAGTCGTATAGACCACGCCCGGCGCCACACGGTCGGTAATCAGCGCCCGCAACGTCGTGTCGCCCGACCGGCTGGCGAGCTTGATCCAGTCGCCATCCTTCACGCCGCGCTGTTCGGCATCGTGCGGGTGGATTTCGAGACGATCCTCCTCATGCCAGACGACGTTTTCCGTGCGCCGTGTCTGCGCGCCGACATTGTATTGCGACAGGATGCGGCCGGTGGTGAGCAGCAGCGGGAAACGCGGACCGGTGCGTTCGTCCGTCGCCACATATTCGGTGCGGATGAACTTGCCCTTGCCGCGCACGAAACCGTCCACATGCATGATCGGCGAACCGTCCGGGAATTTCTCGTTGCAGGGCCACTGCACCGAGCCCTTTTCTTCCAGATAGTCGTAGGAAACACCGGCGAAGCTCGGTGTCGTCGCTGCGATCTCGTCCATGATCTCGGACGGGTGCGCGTAATTCCACGCAAGACCCATGGCCTGCGCCAGCTTCTGCGTCACTTCCCAGTCGGCATAACCGTTCTTCGGGGACATGACCTTGCGCACGCGGTTGATGCGGCGCTCAGCATTGGTGAAGGTGCCGTCCTTTTCGAGGAAGGTGGACCCCGGCAGGAAGACATGGGCGTAATTCGCCGTCTCGTTCAGGAAGAGATCGTGCACCACGACACATTCCATCGCGGCGAGACCGGCCGAAACGTGCTTCGTATCCGGATCGGACTGGAGAATATCCTCGCCCTGAATATAGATGCCCTTGAAGCTGCCATCCACGGCCGCATCGAGCATGTTGGGAATACGCAGCCCCGGCTCGTTGTTGAGCTTCACACCCCAGAGTTTCTCGAAGATGTCGCGCGTGGCATCGTCGGAAATATGCCGATAGCCCGGAAGCTCGTGCGGGAAAGACCCCATGTCGCACGAGCCCTGAACATTGTTCTGACCGCGCAGCGGATTAACGCCTACACCGGGGCGGCCGATATTGCCGGTCGCCATGGCCAGATTGGCGATTGCCATGACCGTGGTAGACCCCTGGCTGTGTTCGGTGACACCGAGCCCGTAATAGATGGCACCATTGCCACCCCTGGCATAAAGACGTGCGGCGCCGCGCACCTCTTCCGCCGGCACGCCGGTGAAGCTTTCGGTTTCTTCCGGGCTATGCTGAGGCTCGGCGACGAAAGCGGCCCAATCCTCGAATTCCGACCAGTCGCAGCGCTCGCGAATGAAGGCTTCGTTGAACAGGCCTTCCGTGACGATGACATGCGCAAGCGCCGTCAGCACCGCGACATTCGTTCCGGGCTTCAGCGGCAGGTGGAAGGACGCCTCCACATGCGGCGTGCGGACGAGATCGATACGGCGCGGATCGATGACGATCAGCTTCGCGCCCTGCCGCAACCGCTTCTTCAGCCGCGAGCCGAAAACAGGATGCCCATCCGTCGGATTGGCGCCGATGACCAGCACCACATCGGACTGTTCGACGCTATCGAAATTCTGCGTGCCGGCGGAGGTGCCGAAAGCCTGGCCGAGACCGTAGCCCGTCGGCGAGTGGCAGACGCGGGCGCAGGTATCGACGTTGTTATTGCCGAAGCCGGCGCGGATGAGTTTCTGGACGAGGAAGGTTTCTTCGTTCGTGCAGCGGGACGAGGTGATGCCGCCGATGGATTCGCGGCCATATTGACCCTGGATACGCCGGAACTCCGACGCGACATGGGAGAAGGCCTCTTCCCACGTGACTTCCCGCCAAGGATCGCTGATCTTTTCGCGGATCATCGGGTTGAGAATGCGGTCCCTGTGGGTGGCATAACCATAAGCGAAACGGCCCTTGACGCAGGAATGGCCGCGATTGGCCTGCCCGTCCTTCCACGGCACCATGCGCACCAGCTCTTCACCGCGCATTTCCGCCTTGAAGGAGCAGCCAACACCGCAATAGGCGCAGGTCGTGACCAGCGAATGTTCCGGCTGGCCGATTTCGATTACCGATTTTTCAGTGAGCGTCGCCGTCGGACAGGCCTGCACGCAGGCGCCGCAGGAAACGCAGTCGGAATCGAGGAACGCCTCATGCGCGCCGGGCGACACACGGCTTTCAAAACCGCGGCCTTCTATCGTCAGCGCGAAGGTGCCCTGCACTTCCTCACAGGCGCGCACGCAACGGGAGCAGACGATGCATTTGGAAGGATCGTAGGTGAAATAGGGATTGCTCTCGTCCTTCGGCATCCAGCGGGCATTGAGATCGCCATCGCCGGTGCGGGCCTTGACGTGGTTGTCGCCTTCGTAACCGTAACGCACATCGCGCAAGCCAACGGCGCCGGCCATATCCTGCAGCTCGCAATCGCCATTGGCGGCGCAGGTCAGACAGTCGAGCGGGTGATCGGAGATATAAAGCTCCATCACGCCCTTGCGGATCTGCTTCAGCCGCTCGGTCTGCGTGTGCACGACGAGACCGGGCGCGACGGGCGTGGTGCAGGAGGCGGGGGTGCCGTTGCGGCCCTCCACCTCGATCAGACAGAGGCGGCAGGAACCGAAGGCATCCACCATGTCGGTGGCGCAGAGTTTCGGAACATCGATACCCGCTTCGCGCGAGGCGCGCATGATCGACGTTCCCGCAGGCACAGTCACCTGCCTGCCGTCGATGGTGAGCGTCACCGTGTCCGTTGCGTGGGATTTGGGGGTTCCATAGTCGAATTCTGTTACAAGGGCCATGGTCTTACTCCGCCGCTTCAACACGTGGGGTGGGGGCAAAATCATCAGGGAAATGCCGGAGCGCGCTCATGACGGGATAGGGCGTAAAGCCGCCGAGCGCACAGAGCGAACCGAATTTCATGGTTTCGCAGAGGTCTGCGAGGAGTGCCGTATTTTTCTCCCGCTCGATGCCGAGCGCGATCCTGTCCACCGTCTCGACGCCGCGTGTGGAGCCGATGCGGCAGGGCGTGCACTTGCCGCAGCTTTCGACGGCGCAGAATTCCAGCGCGAACCGGGCCTGATGGAGCATATCGGCGGTATCGTCGAAAACCACGATACCCGCATGGCCGATCAGGCCACCGGCGGCCGTGAAGGCTTCATAGTCGAAGATCGTGTCGAACAGCGAGACCGGGAAATAGGCCCCGAGCGGACCGCCCACCTGCACCGCCTTGACGGGACGGCCGGTGATCGTGCCGCCACCGATATCATTGACCAGCTGCCCGAGCGGCAGGCCGAAGGCGGTCTCATAAAGCCCGCCATGCCTGATGTTTCCGGCAAGCTGGATGGGGATGGTGCCATGCGAGCGGCCGACGCCGAAATCGCGATAGAATGCTGCACCACGATCCATGATGACCGGAATGGAGGCGAGCGAAATCACATTGTTGACGACGGTGGGCCTGCCGAACAGGCCCTGCAAAGCAGGAAGCGGCGGCTTGGCCCGCACGGTGCCACGCTTGCCTTCCAGACTGTTCAGAAGCGAGGTTTCCTCGCCACAGACATAGGCGCCGGCACCCATGCGCACTTCGAGATCGAAGGCCCGCCCGGAACCGAGCACGGATGGGCCGATGATGCCTTCGCGGCGGGCGATTTCGATTGCCTGCTCCATGACCTTGATGGCGTAAGGATATTCCGAGCGCGTATAGATGAAACCTTTCGTCGCGCCGACGGCGAGGCCGGCAATCGCCATGCCTTCGATCAGCACGAAGGGATCGCCTTCCGTGATCATGCGGTCGGCGAAGGTGCCGCTGTCGCCCTCATCGGCATTGCAGACGATGTATTTCTGGTCAGCCACCGCATCGGCGACGGTCTTCCATTTGACACCGGTCGGGAAACCCGCGCCGCCGCGTCCGCGCAGGCCGCTTTCGGTCACTTGCGCAACGATATCGGCCGGCGCCATGGCGACGGCTTTTTCGAGGCCTTTCAAGCCCTGATAGGCGCGGTAATCCGCAAGCGACAATGGATCGGTAACGCCGCAGCGGGCAAATGTCAGGCGCGTCTGGCTTTTCAGGAACGGAATGTCCTTCGTCGGCCCGAGACAGAGACGATGCTCGCCGCCGGTGAGAAAACCCGCATCGAAAAGCGAGGCAACGTCGCTGGACTTGACCGGCCCGTAGGCAATACGGCCATGTTCGGTGCGCACTTCCACCAGCACTTCAAGCCAGAGCATGCCGCGCGAGCCATTACGTACAATATGCACATCGAGGTTACGGCTGGCCGCCTCGCGGCCGATCGCTTCGGCGACACGGTCTGCGCCAACGGCAAGCGCGGCGGAATCGCCCGGAACAAAAACGGTGACACTCATCGGCGCGCCTCCGCCAGAATGTCGCCAAGACAGTGCTCATCCAGTCTTGCATGAAGCTCGCCATCCAGCATCAGCGCAGGCGCCTGCGCGCAAAGCCCGAGACAGAAGATCGGCTCCAGCGTGACGGAGCCGTCGGCTGCCGTTTCGTGCCAGTCAAGGCCGAGCCGGTTCTTGATGGTTTCCGCAAGAGGCTCGCCACCCATCGACTGGCAAGCCTCGGCGCGACAGAGCTTCAGCACATGCCGGCCGGACGGATGATCGCGAAAATCAGGATAGAAGGTCACGACGCCATGAACCTCGGCGCGCGATATATTCAGCGCGGATGCGACGATCTGCTTGGCGCTTTCCGGTATGTAGCCGAATTCTTCCTGCACCGCGTGCAGAATGGGCAGCAATGGCCCCTCCAGGTGGAGAAGTTCGTCAATGATAGCGGAAACACGGGCCGCCTCATCTGCAGCAACCGCACGGATATTCATAAGCCAGTCCTCCCAAACCGACAGGGGCAGGTATGGCGAGCGGCACATGTTTCAGTGCCAGCGCAGCCCCTGCATGGTTCGGGAGAATGGCGAGGTCGGCCGGATCAGGTCAATAATGTGTTTTCGTCAACCGATAGGAAATTCCTATCAAAAGCCATCGCCGCTGCGCGCTGACGCGCCTCATGAAGAAGCGCGGAAACGAGCGGCGTGTGTGGTTCGCGATAGGTTGCGATCAACCCCACCAGATGTTCCGCGTCCGGCTCGGTGATCGGTATCATTCTGATCTGTTTTGGAAAACCAAATGATTCCGCTATGTTACGCGGCATTATTGAAGCCCATTGTCCGGTTCGGATATGCGAAAACAGCACAATCATGGAGTTGGACTCCAATGTCGGTTTTACCTCCACGCCCGCTTCAGCCATATGCTTGTTGATGATACGGCGGTTCTGCATATCCGAAGTCAATAGGCATAACCTAAGACCTGAAACCTGCTTCCAGGTAACGCTTTCCTGATCGGCGAGCGGCGTTCCGGCTGCTGCAATCAGGTGATATCGCTCCGAATAGAGCGGCACCGTGGTCACTCGGCCAAGAGGTTCATTGTCGAGATAGCTGATTCCCGCATCGATCTCGAGGTTTTCGATCTGGCTGAGGACCTGAAGCGAGGTGCGTGACGTCACGGAAAAGGTCACGTCGGGATGCCGAGCCTGAAAGGATTCCGTCAATCGCGGCACCATCGCAAGCGCCGTCGGAATGACCGCAAGGCGGATGTGGCCCGCCAGACCCTTGCGCGCCGCCCGCATTTCCTCACGCATGGTGCGCGTATCGGCGACGATGCGACGCGCCCATTCGAGAACACGCTGGCCCTCCGGTGTCAGCCCCTGATAACGCGCCGCACGCACCACAAGAACGACACCAAGCTGGTCCTCCAGCTGCCGGATCGCGGCCGAGAGACTGGGTTGGGAAACGCCGCACTCCTCCGCCGCGCGGCCAAAATGCCCTGCGCGCGCCAATGCAATGAAAAATTCCAGCTTGTCGATCATGCGTCCTCCCGCGTCGCTCGCGACCCTGCGTATGGTGCGAGCAGGAGAACACTAGAACGAGGCGGGGAAGCCCGCAAATGGATGCCGTTGTTTTCCTGAAATCGCGGGGGGTGGCAAGACTGGATTCCGTCAGGCACGGGCAGTCATGGCGTCGACGTTCGGTCAACCACTCCAACCGCACTGGACGCAGCTTATGGCGGCATTGACCCATCCGTCGTTTCGCCTCCTGCCGCACAGCATCGGGAAGCGAAACCAATCGTCATCGCCGCCTCGATGCCCTGCCCTCTCATTCTCTGGAGTTTATGGCGGCAGGCAAAGGGTATTCGGCGCTTCAGCCGCAAGAACCTTCACTCGCCATCCGGCTTGATGAAGTCTGTCATCGCGGGCGCCTTGAGGACGAACTGACGATCCGAGCTGATGTAATTATCGGCATGCAGGCGCGCAATCGGCTGATATCGGTCCGGATCGACATAACGCCCCTCCGCATCGAGGCAATCCTTGTGGACATGCATGTGCACCACTTCCCCCAGGACAAGGGTACGGCGCGGATAATCGATCAGGCGCTCCACACGGCATTCGAAGGCGCAGGGCGATTCCGCCGCAAAGCTCGCATCGATCTTGCTGCAGGGCGTGGCCGTCAATCCGGCAATCGAAAGTTCATCCACTTCGCTGTCGAAACCGAGGCCGCAGACAAGCATTTGTTCGGACAGAGCCATATCGACCATGTTGATGACGAATTCGCCGGTGCGACGAATATTGGCCATCGTATCCTTCTCCTCGCCCGTCACACGCGGCTGGATGCCGAGAACAACGATTGGCGGATCATGGGAGAAAACGTTGAAAAAGCTCATCGGTGCGGCATTGTTGTGGCCAGCGGTCGAGCGCGTCGTGACAAGCGCTATCGGCCGTGGACCGATAAAATTGGTCAGCAAACGATAACGGCTCTGCGGCTCAAGCGCGGTAAAATCGAATTCCATGGGAGCACCTGATTTATTGTATACAATAATATTTCATATTGCAGACAATTACTCAATCACCCTGATCACGGGATAGCCGATTTTGCTGCATCACATTTGGGGAGCAAAGGAGAAGTAGCAAACCCGCACGCACCAAATGGACGGAGCCGCCATCCACGCATCGACTATAAGCGTAAAAACTCCCCGGCCTGGAGGGGTCCGGGGAGTAAACCTGACATCATGTCAGAAACTTTGACTGGAGCTAGTTACTCACCCGTTTGGAAACGGGGTGGATCTGAGTTGTCTAACCCTACTATGCTTTTTGTAGACTATTAGAACGAACGCTGCAGGCGAACGAAACCGGTCCACTGGTCGCCAGCGCCACTGCCGATGCCGCTACGAACGCGCTCATCGCCGTCAACGCTCTGGTAGTTAACCGAAACGAGCGTGGAGAGGCCGGTAGTGATCTTGTAGCCAACTGCTACACCAGCGCGCCATGCATCGCGGTCGCCGGTGAACTTGCCGTCGGTGCCGATATCAAGCGTACGGAAGTACTGAACGCCGGGGGTGATGGTCAGTTCTTTGGTCGCCTTGATGGCGTATTCAGCAGCAACGGACCACTCGGATTCTTCGTAGTATGCGTTGGCGCCAGAAGCCCAGACGCCTGCGAGGCCGAACGTGCCCGGGCCAACATCAGCGGTGATGATCGCACGGATCGCACCGTTTTCAGCGTCGGTGTCGTAACCGCCGAGCAGGTTAGCCTTAACGCCGCCGAACTTGGCGCCGACGATGGCGCTGACGCCGACATTGTTGTCGCCCTGGCGGTTCTGCGTCGTCCAGTTGAGCTGGTTTACGCCCAGATTGTTGCGCTGGATGGTCGTTCCGCTGATCGAGTTACCGGCGATAACACCTTCCAGTTCCTCAACGGCAACACCAGCGTAGAAGGAGCCAGCGTCGTAGGTGTAACGGATAGCGTTCAGACGGGTCTGGTTCGAGCTGAGGTTATCGACTTCACCAGAGAGACCGTCATCCCACCAGTTATAGTAGAAACCGACCTTCAGGCCGCTGATTTCGATGAAAGCCTGGTCAAGAACGACAGCGCGGCTGCTGTCCTGGTCAGCCTGGCCACGGAAACCGAAGTAGCCGCGCAGAGCGCCGAGCTCGGTGTCCGAACGCGTGTCGACGTTGAACTGGGCGCGGGTGAAGGAATCCCAGTCGGACGTGCCGGACTGGTCACGACCGAAGTCGGTCTGGAAACGAACGTAACCGTCGAACTTCAGGCAGGTTTCGGTGCCGGGGATGTAGAAGAAGCCGGTGCCGAAAGCGTCGCAGACGCGAACATATTCCATGGGCTCGGGCTCGGCAGCGACGATAGCGTCAGCGGCCTGAGCGCCGGATACTGCTGCGAGAGCCGCAGCGGAGCCGATCAGAAGGCTCTTAATGTTCATTTGTAATCTCCAGTCAAAAATTTTTCAACGAATGCGCAAATTTGAGGGCTGGTCTTTTCCCTGCCGCCCGCTTCCCTGCGCTGATTCAGCAAATGACAGAAGTTGCTGTAGACTCGCAATTTAAATCGGCGAAATACAAATACATATAAAGTAAGCATTTTAATTTCGTAGTAAAATTACAACAAATTAATAGTTTAAAATATAATATTTTGAATTCTTATTTCGAAATAATATAATTTATTACTTATATAAAAATTCATAGAATACCAAATTGTAAATCGATAGAATGAAACATCTCCCGCTCCGCACGGGATCGGGAGACATCTTACAGGCTAGGGGAAACGAAGTGGTTTCGTTACAGAACCGCACAGGGCAAAGGCGGCAAAGCCGCCCGGCCTCTCCCGGAAAGCCATATCTGGCCGATCTGAAACAAATGGCCGCCCGGACAGCCTATAGGCGGTGTTCGGGTAAGCCGGTCGCGAATATCGTCGTCTTCGCCAGCATGTCTTCGATCGCCTCTGCCGGCACCGGGCGGCTGAAGTAATAACCCTGACCGTAGGGGCAGCCGGCATCACGCAGAAATGTCGCCTGCTCGCCGGCTTCCACGCCTTCGGCAATGACATCGATGCCAAGAGACCCGGCAAGCTGGATCATGATCGAGACGATGGCGCTGTCCTTGGTCTTTTCCGGCAGATGGGTGAGGAACGAGCGGTCTATCTTCATGCAGGATAGTGGGAATGTCTTGAGCATGCCGAGGCAGGAATAACCGATACCGAAATCATCCAGCGCCAGGCTGACGCCCATCTGTTTGATGGCCCGCATGATCCGCACCGATGTTTCAACATCCTGAATGATGAGCGTCTCGGTGATTTCGATTTCCAGCAGGGACGGCGCAAGGCCGGTTTCCTTGAGCACTGACCTGATCTGCTGCACCAGTCCCCCCTGAAACTGCCGCGGAGAGATATTGACCGCCATTTTGACGGGCGACAGGCCGGCGGCGGCCCATGCCTGCGCCTGACGACAGGCCTTTTCGAGAATGCTTTCTCCGAGTTCGACGATCAGACCGGTTTCTTCCGCAAGTCCGATGAATTCCGCAGGGCCGAGCAGACCTTCCGTGGGGTGCTGCCAGCGCACCAGCGCCTCCACACCGCTGATCCGGCCGCTGACAAGATCGACCTGCGGCTGGAAGTGCAGCACAAACTCGTCCCTCTTTACGGCTTTGCGCAGTTCCTCGATGCGGGTGAACTTCTTTCTCAGATCATCCGCCATGTTCGGGGTGAAGGTGGCGATGCTGTCGCGCCCGGTATGTTTGGCCTCATACATGGCGAGATCGGCCGCCGCGACGATTTCCGCCGTGGTTTCCCCATGTTCCGGGAAAAAGGCCATGCCGATGCTGCATGTGACCTTGATATCGTAATTGCCGATACGCAATGGCTGCGAGACAGCGGCGCGGATGCGCTGCAGGCGGTTTTCGACATCGTCCCTGCGCTCTTCGAGAATGATGACGAACTCGTCGCCGCCCACCCTGAGAACGAGATCGTTCTTCCGGAGGCTTTTCGCAATGCGCTCGGCGGTTTTCGACAGCAACGCGTCGCCGATGCTATGGCCGAGCGTATCGTTGATCTGCTTGAAATTGTCGAGGTCGAGAAAACCGATACCGACCCTTCGGTTCGCCTTTGCCGCCGCCGCCAGTATTTCCGGCAGTCTCGTATCGAGGAAACGTCGGTTCGGCAGTCGGGTCAGCATGTCGTGATCCGCCAGGAAGGCGATATGTTCCGCCGCCCTTTTGCGGTCGATCGCCAGCCCCGCCATGCGCGCCGCAGCGCCTATGAATTCCACCAGCGCCGCATCCGGCTGGCGGCCGGCCAGCATGCACCAGACGAAACCATGCGCCTTGCCTTCGCTGGCGGGAATATCGAAACTGAAAGCCATGTTTTCTGCCGGATGGACAAGGCTCTCGGGATCGCTGACGCTGGAAACAAGTGCGACCAGCCCCTCCTGCTGCGCGAGCGCCGGCGAGGCGTAAACGGAAGGTTCCCCTTCCGCCGCATCGAACACCCGCACCGCGCAGGCCAGTCCGGTCGCGAGATTTTCGATTGCCTTGACGAACTCCTCGAGAAAATCCTCGATGCGCGCCGCCGCGACGATCATTTCCAGAATATGCGCCTGCGCCTGAAGCAGTCTTTCCGAGGCCTTTTTCTGGGTTATATCCCGCGAGGCGCCGACCACGCCGATGATGTTGCCGGCCTTGTCCTTCAGCGGCACGCGCGACATCATGAGCCAGCGGTCGATATCGCCGCGCATGGCGCGTTCCTCGTAACCGAGATCCGGTTCGCCGGTGCGCATCACCCGCGCCTCGGTATCGGGAATGCCGGCGCGCTGCGCCGCTTCACCGTTAATATCGTAGTCGGTGAGCCCGATCAGTTGCTCGACAGTGTCAAAGCCGTTTTCGGTGACGATGGCGCGATTGGCGAAAAGAAAGCGCCCTTCCAGATCCTTGGCATAGATAAAATCCGGCACGTGGTCGATCATCGCTTCCAGAAGCGCGTGCCGGTCGGAAGGATTGCTGTTTTCGCTCATGTCAGGAGTGGCGGATGGCGTGACATCGCGCTTTTTTCGCGACATCCGGTTCTGCACGGGTGTCTTCGGGCCTTTGGAACGCACCTCTCCGCCTCATCATTTTATAAGGAAGCAGAATAGTAGGATTATACGTATTATATAAATATGAACAACGACAGGAGATTGCCGGGAAACCAGCCTTTTGCAGCAGCCTCCCCGAATCAAAACGGCGCAACCGAAGCTGCGCCGTCAAGACCACAGGCGGCAATTCGTTGACCGTCACACCACCGGCGTCGGCAATTCTTTGCCGGCAAAATGGGCATCGAGATTGGCGAGAACGAGATCAGCCATGGCGCGGCGCGTCTGGTGCGTGCCGCTGCCGACATGCGGGGCGAGCGTGACGTTGTCGAAGGCGAAAAGCGCTTCCGGCACGCGCGGTTCATCCTCGAAGACATCCAGCGCCGCGCCACCGATCGTGCCGCTGGCAAGAGCCTCTACAAGCGCCTTCTCATCCACCAGCGAACCGCGCGCCACGTTGACGAGCACGCCCTGCGGTCCAAGCGCCTTCAGCACATCCGCATTGACGATATGGCGGGTTTCGGCCGTAGCGGCGGCGGCGATGATCAGCACGTCGCAATTGGCGGCCAGCGCCTCGATGCTGTCATAATAATCATAAGCAACATCGCGGCGGTTTCTGGCGGTGTAGGAAATGCGCGCATCGAAACCCTCGAGCCGCTTTGCGATTGCCTGGCCGATGCGGCCGAGGCCGAATATGCCGTAACGGCGGCCGGCCACGCGGGTGGAAAGCCCCATATCGCCTTTCAGCCATTGGCCGGTGCGCACATGCTGGTCGGCCTGCGGCAGCTTACGCGCCTGCGCCAGAACGAGGCCAAGCGCGAGGTCGGCGACATCGGCTGTCAGCACATCAGGCGTATTGGAGACGCGGAAACCGCGTCGCTTGGCTTCGGCGAGATCGACCTTGTCGAAACCGACACCGTTGATGGCGACGATTTCAAGATTGGGGAGTGCGGCGCCGATATCCGCCGGCAGGCCGATATGGCCGCCGGTGACGACGCCGCGGATTGAAGCACCCTTGTCAGCAAGGAACGCCGCCTTGTCAGCAGCCTCGAACAGGCGATGCACGGTGAAGCGCTGCGCAAGTTCCTGTTCCAGTGCCGGGATGAGCGGGCACAATTGCACGATTTCAGTGGTCATGAAGTTTCCTTTGCGCCGGTGAACTACTTCACATCGGCCTTGACGAATTGCCGGAGTTCCGGCGTTTGCGGGTTGGCGAAAAGTTCGGAAGAACGGCCCTGCTCCCAGATCTTGCCCTTGTGCATGAAGATGGTTTCGGTCGCCACGCGGCGCGCAAAGGCCATTTCATGGGTGACGAGGATCATGGTCATGCCGTCTTTGGCGAGGTTTTCCATGACGGTCAGTACTTCCTCGGTCAATTCAGGGTCGAGCGCCGAGGTCACCTCGTCGAACAGCATCACCTTCGGCCGCATGGCGAGCGAGCGGGCAATCGCCACGCGCTGCTGCTGGCCACCGGAAAGCTGGTCCGGATAGGAATCGAATTTCTCCGACAGGCCGACGAGTTGCAGAACCTCGCGGGCAATATCCTTGGTTTCCGATTTCGCCACATCCTTGACGATACGCGGCGCGAGCATGATGTTTTCGCCGACCGTCAGATGCGGGAAAAGATTGTAGCTCTGGAACACGATGCCGACATCGGTGCGCAGCTTGCGCAACGCCTTGGCATCTTCGCCAATCGCATGACCGGCGATTTCGATACGGCCGGAATTGATCTTCTCCAGCCCGTTCATGCAGCGCAGCAGCGTGCTCTTGCCCGAACCGGAGCGGCCGATGAGGGCGAAGACTTCACCGCGGCCGACCGTCAGCGACACGCCTTTGAGGACTTCCAGAGCGCCAAAGCTCTTATGAACGTTTTCAACGATTACTTCCGGCATGAAGCCTCCTTTCCAGCCAACGCGACAGCTGGGACAACGGGTAGCAGACGATGAAATAAAGCACGGCCACGGCGACGAAGACGCGGAACGGCTGGAACGTGGCATTGTTGATGAGCTGCCCCGCTCTCGCCAATTCGACGAAACCGATGATCGATGCGATGGACGTATTCTTGACGACCTGAACGGCGAAACCGACGGTCGGCGGTAGCGAAATGCGGATCGCCTGCGGCAGAATGACGTAGCGATATTGCTGGGCGCGGGTCAGCGCAAGCGATTCCGACGCTTCCCATTGCTGCTTCGGCACCGCCTGGATGCAGCCGCGCCAGATTTCCGCGAGGTAACCCGATGTATAGATCGTCATCGAGGCGCCGGCGGCAAAGAGCGGTGGCAGTTCCAGCCCGGCAAGGCTGAGGCCGTAATAGGACAGGAACAGGATCATCAGCACCGGAATGCCCTGGATCACCTGGATATAGGTGCCGGCGGCAATGCGCAGCCCCTTGAAATTCGAGGTGCGGGCGAGCGCCACGAAGAAGCCGACAATGCCGCCGCCGATAAGCGCAATGATCGTCAGAAGCACGGTCCATTGCAGGGCGGTCAGCAGGAAGCCGAACTCGTTCCAGCCGAAAGTTCGAAGAGTCATGACTGCACCTCCGGCATGGCGGTCATCGTCTTGCGGGCAACGCGACGGCCGAACAGCCACATGCCGACGAGGGCAAGGATGAGCCGCAGCGAAAGCGCCAGCGCAAGATAGATGAGCGTGACGACGATATAGACCTCGAAGGAGCGATAGGTCTGCGATTCCACGAAGGCTGCGGCAGCCGCAAGCTCATGGGTGGAAATGGCCGAACATATGCTCGATGCCAGCATCATCAGCACGAACTGGCTGCAAAGCGAGGGATAGACCTTGGCGATGGCCGGCACGATGATGACGTGGCGATAAATCTGGTATTTGGTGAAACCCAGCGCCTCACCTGCCTCGATCTGCGACTTGTGCACCGCCTCGATGCCGGCGCGGATGATTTCCGTCGAATAGGCGGCGAGGTTGATCGTCATGCCGATCAGCGCCGCCGTATCCGCCCCTACCCTGAAGCCGAGGCCCGGCAGGCCGAAATAGACGATGAAAAGCTGCACGAGAAACGGCGTATTGCGGATGACTTCCACATAACCGTCCACGATGATGCGGACGATGCCGCCATTGATGGACCGCAGCGAGGCCAAAAGAATGCCGAAAGCGCAGCCGAGCACGATGGACAGGACTGACAGCTTGATCGTCAGCCATATGCCGTTCAGAATCTCGTTCTGATACTGGGCGAGCGCGCCGAATTGGAATGTATAGGACATGCGTCACTCCGTTGACATTTCCCGGGCCCGCCGGAGTGTTTCCCGACGGGCGCGTTGAAAGGCTCAATCAGAAGCTTGGCAATTGCGGCAGCGGACGGCCGGTCCACTTGACCGAGATGCGGTCGAGATCGCCGGACATCTTCATGAGATAGATGGAGGTGTTCAGCCATTGGCGCAGCTCGAAATCCTCAGGCTTGGTCGCCATGGAATTGCCCTGCTGGAAGAAGGTGAAACCGACCTGCAGACCGGCTTCCGGACGCTGCTTGATGATCGCTTCGCCAACCGTGGACGGCAAGGCGACGGCATCGACCTGACCGGCGAGCAGTGCCTGGGCGCTGGTGGAATCGTCTTCGTAAACGACGATTTCGAGACCTTCGACATTGGCCTTGCGCAGCGCGGTTTCCTGCGAGGAGCCGCGATTGACCGAAACGCGCTTGCCCTTGAGGCTATCGAGATTTTCGAACTTCTGGTCCTTGCCGGAAATGATGTCCATGTTGAAGGCGCTGTAAGGCTGCGTGAACATCACGGTCTTGGCGCGCTCGCCGGTCGGCGCAAGCGTCGCAACAAGAAAATCGACCTTGCCGGTCTGAAGTGCGGGAATACGCGCAGGCGGTGTCAGCGGCACCAGTTCCACCGGCAGCGACAGGTAAGAGCCGATGAGATTGGCGACATCCACGTCGTAACCGGAAGGATTGCCCTTCTCATCCACCATGCCCATCGGCGGCGCACCGGTCAGAACACCGATCTTGACCTTGCCGCGCGCCGTGATCTCGCTGATCGAGACGGCATGGGCGGATGTGCTGGCAGCAAGCGTTGCTGCTGCAACACCGACGGCAACGGTCATGTTCTTCAGAAATCTGGATATGCTCATGGTTTCTCCTCCAACCTTATAGTGGCTGCCCAGAATGGAACAGCGGCCTTGCACAAACCGGAAAATGTTCTCGATAACATTTTAACGCGATTGACTAAAAACTCCTCCCAAGAAACCGCGAAAGCACAAAACCAGATGAATCTCCTATGAAATTCAATGTTTTCGGCTGGTTATCGATTTTCCTCTGTTCGACACCGTTTCACGTTCTTGGCAGGATCAATAATGCATGTTATCGGTATCATTGCAAGTCCGATCTACAGAACTGTTTCGGTCGGCAATCATTCGGGAGGAAACATGTATACACGCTCGGCAATTTTCGAAGGCAGGATTCACCCTGGCCGGGAGGAGGAGTTTTTCCGCATCGTCGAGGAGAAATTGCTGCCGGTCTGGAAACGCATGCCGAATGCGCAGGCCGTGCGGGTGATGCGCACCGAGCGCACGGACCCGGACGCCGCTTCGATCATCATGGTGCAGGAAATCGACTATCCGTCGATGGAGGCGGTGGAGGAAGCGCTGGTCTCCCCCGTCCGGCTGGAAGGCCGGGTGCTGACGGATGAGATGATGAGCATGTGCGACGGGCGTTTTTATCATCTGGTCTATAGCCGCGTCGCATAAATCCGGTGCACGCCGCATCGATCTGCAATCATACGGCGTGCTTTCCCTTATTGTCTTCGTGTATGTCTTGTCCTGAACCGGTTCGAATTTAGGGAGACATGCTTTGGTGGAGCGCACGCCCTTGGCCGCAGCGTTAGTCACGTCAAAAAAAGCTACCATGAGCGATGTCTCGAAACTCGCGGGCGTCTCCAAGATGACCGTTTCGCGGGTGCTGGCCGATCCCGCGCTGGTGTCCGAGGACACTCGCCAGAAGGTGATGAAGGCCATCGAGAAGCTGGGTTATGTGCCGGACCGGATCGCCGGTTCGCTGTCCTCCCGCCGCACCAATTTCATCACCGCCATCCTGCCGACGCTCACCAACTCCAACTTCGCCGATAGCGCACAGGGGCTTGCCAATGCGCTGCGCGCAGCCGATTACCAATTGCTGATCGGCTACACCATGTACGATCTGCAGGAGGAAGAACGCGTCATCCGCACCATGATGGAGCGCCGCCCCGATGCCATCGTCGTCGCCGGCACGGTGCATACCAAGATGGCGAGCGAAGTTTTGATGCGCGCCGGGATCCCGATCGTGGAAATCTGGGACGTGCCGGAACACCCGATCGACCATGCGGTCGGTTTTTCCAATTACGAAGTAGGAAGAACCGCCGCCAAGCATCTGATATCGCTTGGCTTCAAGCGAATCGGTGCGCTCGGATCGAGGGCCGATGGCGATGTGAAGGACTGGCGCGGCGAAAGCCGCCTGCTCGGTTTCGGCGCGGCCCTGCGTGAAGCCGGCATTGCCGACGATCTCATCATCCGCGAAGGCAGCGCCCCGGTCTCCTATGACCACGGGGCAAAGACCCTCGGCTCGCTGCTGGCCAAGGCGCCAGATGTCGAGGCCATCTTCGCCGTATCGGATATTTCCGCCGTCGGCGCGCTGACGGAATGTCATCGAAGGGGAATCAGTGTCCCTGACCGCATTTCCATCCTCGGCTTCGGCGACTTCGATATCGGCCGGCAATGTTACCCTGCAATTTCAACGATCCGCGTGGACGCCCAGATGATCGGCCGCAGGGCGGGCGAGTTGCTGCTTTCGATACTGGAGGCGGAAAAGGATGCCATTGTTCCCGAAGGCGCAAGGGTGGATGTCGGCTTCGAGCTGATCGTACGGGAGACGACGAAGCGGCTGGGTGGGTGAGCGTCTAGCCCTATTGGGACGAGCGGATGCTGCTTGCTTCTTCTCCCCGGCGGGGAGAAGTCCGCGGCAGCGGGATGAGGGGGCTAGCTCTCCGCATATCGTTAGCGTTGCCCCCTCATCCGACCCTTCGGGCCACCTTCTCCCCGGCGGGGAGAAGAAACAAGTGGCACCATCCTCACCCATTCTCGACGTCATCCTCGGGCTTGACCCGAGGACCCACGCCTCACGCGCAAGGAGGGAGTTCGCCTACCGCGCGCCCCACGTATCCGTCAAACGATACCCTTCCGGCCACGGATCGGACGGATCGAGCATGTGCTGGTGAATACCGGTGATCCAGCCCCGGCCGGAAATTTCCGGCAGGATGGCCGGACGATCACCGACCTTGGTGGTTCCAAGAATACGGCCGGTAAAGGTGGAGCCGATCAGCGACACCGCCGTCAGGGTTTCGCCCTCCTTCATTTCGCCGCGCGCATGCAGCACCGCCATGCGGGCTGAAAGTGCCGTGCCTGTCGGCGAACGGTCCACCTTGCCCGGCTGGATGGCGACGGCCGCCCCTGCCCTGAGACCTTCGGTCGTGCGCTCCACCTTGCCCGCAAACAGGCAGAAGGAAAAATGCCGCCAGTCCGGGTTTTCGGGATGGTCGAAGCCCAAAGCCTTGTTGGCGGCATTGGTGATGCGCACGCCGAGGCGGGCGATCTCATGCGCCTCTTCCGGCTTCAGGCTAAAGCCCATCGCCTCGGCATCGACGATGACGAAGCTGTCGCCGCCATAGGCGGTGTCCACCTTCAGCGTGCCGAGGCCTTCAACCTCGAGTTCGACATCGAGTTTTGCGGCAAAGCTCGGCAGGTTCTGCACGAAAATGCGCTCGGCCTTGCCGTTGCGGCATTCGGCGCGCACCTTCACCAGCCCGCCCGGTGCTTCCAGCAGCATATGGGTTTCCGGCTCCTGCATCGGCACGATGCCACCATCCAGAAGCACGGTGGAAACGCAGATGGAGTTGGAGCCGGACATGGGCGGCGTGTCTTCCGGCTCCATGATGATGAAGGCGGCATCCGCGTCGGGATGTTTCGGCGGCACCAGCAGGTTGACGTGCCGGAACACGCCGCCGCGCGGCTCGTTGAGCACGAAATTGCGCAACGTCTCATCGCGGGCGATGAAGCGGCTCTGCTCCCAGATCGTTTCGCCCGGCGGCGGCCTGACACCGCCGACGATCACATCCCCGACTTCGCCTTCCGCATGGGCGGAAATGACATGAACGGTCTTGATACTGCGCATTCAAAACTCCTTAGGAAAGCCATGAAGGAAGAAGGGATGGGGCACGCCCGGTCAGCGCGCTTTCAACGCAATCGGCAAGGCTGCCGAAGCGCACGGCGCGACCGCTGAGGCCGGGTCCGTAATGGGCGTATTTGCCTGAATTCGTCATCAGGGCACGGGTCTTCGTCGGGAAAACCGGCTCGGAAATGGAGCACCAGCAAAGATCGGGCAGCACCTGCACGCCGCTGTCACGCAGGCTTTGCAAAGTGCCGTCCTGCCCGGCTGCATCGATGACCTGCTGGCCGGCTGTGACGATGACGGCGACATCCGCGTGACGCCGACGGCCGGCAAATTCAGCCGCAAGCGCGTGGCACTCCTCCAGCGAGGCATGCGGACTGCCGATGGCGACAAGTTGCACCTCTTCCGGTCCTTCATTGAGAAGCGACCAGCCGGCGGCCATATCGGAGGGTGAAACAGTGACGATATCGGCCGTTTCGAGAGGCGGAAGACCGGCTTCCGGCGTTACGCCCTCTATATGAAGCATGGGCGCAGCGGAGGTAGTGCCGAAAGCGGCGCAGAGCGCCTTTAGATCATCCCGTGACGGCTTCGCAGGGCCAAGGCCGCGCAGCAGCGGAATGCAATCCGGTGCGGCCTTGCCCGCCAGATAACCGACGAGCGGCCAGAAGGCATCATCCACACCCTGCGGCAAGGCCACATTGACGATGCGCTGAGGACGGCGATTTTCCTCCAGATAGACGCCGGCAAGTGGCGCCCTGCCCGTCAGCGCGATGCAGAGATCGAGAAAGTCCGGATGTTTGGCCGTGCGCGCGCCAAGAACCGTATTGGCGAAGATCACCGCGTTCGATTCGGCCCAGGCGATCATGTCGCCGGCCTGCGGCGCGCTGTCGAGCAGGTAAGGCGAACAGGTGAAAGTCGGGCGACAGCCCATGCGCACATAAGCATCCGCCAGCCTTGCAGCCGGGTCGCCGAAATCCTCCGGCATGCCCTGCGAACGCCAATGCGCCTTGTCCACCGAAATGGCGTTCATGGTCGTCGGCACCCGTACCTTCGCGCCCATCTCCGCCATTTTTTCCGCGAAGGTGAGATTGGCGGGGCTGGCATAGATGCAGCCATCGATGTGACCCTGCGTGACATCGACAAGCGCCGACGCCCCCTGCTGGGCGGCCATGGCGACGGTGATGCGCATGGCCTGCTGCACGGCGATGCCATCGCGCCCTTCGAGCATGGCCCGGTCGTCATCCCGAAGATCGAGATGCGCCGTCGCCGGCGGCGTGATGGCAAGAGAAACACCATCGGCTTCGATGGCCGTCTCATCGATACGGACATGAACGGCTTTGGAGAACCGGGCGAAATTTTCCGCGTCGAGGCGCAGCACCGGCAAAGGCTTGCCGAACATTTCGGCGGCGATCAGCGCGCCCAGCGTCAGCACGTCCTCGGCCTCGCAGAAGACCAGCGCCGAGGGCGCACGGCCCGTCAGGATAAGATCGAGCAGCACACCCGAACCGGTGCACGAACCGCGGCTGGTGGGCATGAACAGCACGCCGCCGGTGAGACAGGTGCCATGCAGCGGGTGGTGCACGTCGATCACCCTGCCGGTGGCGGGATCGACCCCGCCCCAGAAACTCAGCGCTTCGGTCGTCGCAATCACGGGACCTTCGGCCGCCCCCGGCAAAATGCTGCGGGCTTCAGGAACGGCTGTTGTCGAGAGGGAAGAAGACATCGGAAATCCCCGTCAGAAACGTTGCGGCGAAAATGCCCTTGTATCGATGGCGGGTTTTTGCCCCGTCAGAAGATCGGCGACGATGCGGGCCGTGCCCGCCGATTGCGTCAACCCCAGATGCCCATGGCCGAAAGCATAGACCACCCGCGCCGTGTGCCGTGCTTCGCCGATGGCCGGCAGGCTGTCCGGCAGCGAGGGGCGAAAGCCCATCCACTGCTTGCCGCCTTCGGTTTTCAGGCCCGGCAGGAAGGCTTTCGCCTTGGTCAGCAGCGCTTCGGAACGGGCGAAATTGGCCGGAAGCTCCAGCCCGCCCAGTTCCACCGCGCCACCGACGCGGATGCCCGAGGAAAGCCGCGTGACGACGAAACCATGGCCGCCGAAAGTCACCTGCGTGCGCAGATCGAAGGCGCCAGACGGCAGGGTTGTATTATACCCCCGTTCGGTTTCCAGCGGAATTTTTTCCCCGAGCGAACGGGCGATACGATGCGAAAAGGCGCCGGCCGCCAGCACCACCCTGGCGGCCTTGCGGGTGCGTCCGTCATGGCTCACCACCTCGACGCCGTCTTCCAGCGGCCTGAGCGAAGCGATATCGAGGCATTCGATACGGCCGCCAATGGTGCGGAAATGCTCGGCCAGCGCCAGCGTATAAAGCTTGGGATCGGCGATGGAATACCAGCCGGGCGTGAACGTGCCGCAGGTGAAACGCGGGGCGATGCCGGGCTGTATCTCGGCCATCTGTTCGGCATTGAGATGCCGGAACTCGATACCGTGCCGCTCGCGCGCCTTCCAGCCGGGAAGCGAGGCTTCGAATTCCGCCTCGCTTTCATAGACCTGGAGGTTACCCTCCTTGCGCAGCATGGCGATGGTGTCGGTCTTTTTCAGGAACGGCTCCAGCTCGGCCTTAGCGAGATCCATCAGCGCCGTCTGGGCGGCGGTGGAATGCTCCACCTTCGAAGCGGCACAGGCCCGCCAGAAGCGGAACATCCACGGCGCGATCTTCAGCGCATAGGCCGGCGGCACGCTGAGCGGACCGAGCGGATCGAGAAGCCACTTCGGCGCCTTCCATAGAATGCCGGGCGATGCCAGCGGCAGGATATCGGTGAAGGCGAAGGCGCCGGCATTGCCGGCGGACGCGCCCGCCGCCGGTCCCTCGCGGTCGATGACCGTGACCGACAGGCCACGGCCCTGCGCCGCGATTGCCGCCGAGAGGCCGACGACGCCGGCCCCGATGACAATGACATCATTGGCTGGCATTACCGCACGCTCGCCAGGAACTTCTGGGTTTCAGGACGCTGCGGCGCGCCGAACAGTTGGTCCGGCGTACCGATTTCCGCCATCACCCCCTGATGGAAAAAGGCGACGCGGTTCGAGACATCACGCGCGAAGGCCATTTCGTGGGTGACGCAGATCATCGTCATGCCCTCATCCGCCAGCATCTTTAGCGTATCGAGCACTTCGCCCACCAGCATCGGGTCGAGCGCAGACGTGACTTCGTCGAACAGCATATATTCCGGCGACATGGCAAGCGCGCGGGCAATCGCCATACGCTGCTGCTGACCGCCCGACATGCGGTTCGGATAGACCTTCAGCTTTTCGGCAAGACCCACATGGGTCAGTTGCTTCACCGCGATTTCCTCGGCCTGCTCCTTCGAGATGCCGAGCACCTTGCGCGGCGCGAGCATGACGTTTTCGAGCACCGTCAGATGCGGGAAAGCGTTCCATTGCTGGAAGACGATGCCGACCTTGCGGCGCAGCTTGTTGAGGTCGGTGGACTTTGCATGCACTTCCGTGCCGTCGATGACGATCTTGCCGCTGTCGATCGGCTCGAGGCCGTTGATGCAGGTCAGCAGCGTCGACTTGCCGGAACCGGAGCCGCCGATGATGGTGACGACCTCGCCCTTGTTGACGGTGAGGTTGATCCCTTTCAGAACCTCCAGCGGGCCGAAGGATTTGCGGACGTTTTCGATCTCAATCATTGGGGGACCACCGTCTTTCGAGATACCCGCCGAAACGGGCGATGGGGAAGCTGATAAGGAAGTAGATGGCGCCGCAGATCATCAGAATGGTCAGCGGTTCCTGCAGGCGGGTGACGAGGATCTGCGAGGCGCGCAGAAGCTCGATAAGGCCGAGCCACAGCACCAGCGCCGAATCCTTCATCACACCAAGGGTAAGGCCGATCCACGAGGGCAGCGACACGCGGGTAGCAAGCGGCAGCACGATGTAGCGCATGTCCTGCGACCAGGTCATGCCGAGCGACCGGCAGGCGCGCCGCGTATTCGACGGCACCGCACCGATGCCGCCGCGCACGATTTCCGTGCAATAGGCCGCCGTATAAAGCGACAGCACCACGCAGGAGGTGGTGAATGGCGGCCAACCGAGCTTGGCTATCGACTGGAAGGCGTTGCCGAGAACGAGCTGGATGAGCAGCGGCACGGAACGGAAAATATCCAGCACGAAGGTCAGCGGCAGCGACCAATAGGGGCCGAACTGGAAACGGATGATACCGAAGATGATCCCCATGATGGTGCCCGCCGTGACGGCGACGGCGGTGACGGCAAGCGTCATGCCGGCACCCTTGGCCAGGAAGGCGAGATCACTCCAGGTGAGAGCGGTTTCAAACATGGCTCACCTCTCTCAATAACGGAACAGACGCGCGGCCAGCAAGCGGGCGGCGAGCGTGACGATCTTGGCGATCACGTAATAGATGACCGCGGCGAGCGCGAAGAATTCGAAGGTGCGGAACGAGCGCGCATTGAGCGCCTGCGTCACACCGGCGAGATCCGTATTCATGCCGACGGTAACACCGAGCGAGGTCATGAGAATTGCCCAGACCATCTGGTTGGTGGCCGGCAGAAAAGCGACGCGCAGCATTTGCGGCAGGATGATGAGCCGGAAGGTCTGCATCGAGGTCATGCCGAGCGAGCGGCCGGAGCGCGTCTGCGTATCGGGAATGGCTTTCAGCGCGCCACGGAAATTCTCCGCGAGATAACCGGCATTGTTGAAGGCGATGCCGACCAGAAGCGCGGTATAGGGGCTCAAATGAATGCCGAAATTACCAAGGCCGAAATGGGCCATGTAAATCTGGAACAGTGCCGGCGTGTTGCGGGCGATTTCCACCCAGACGGAGGCGAAAGCGCCGAGAATGCGGTTGCCGGAGAGCCGGAACAGCGTCAGCAGGATGGCGAAGGAAAGGCCGATCACCATCGACAGGATGGCGATCTGCAGCGTCACCACCGCACCGTCCAGAAGCTGCGGCAAAGCCTTCAGCGCCTGATTCCAGTGAAATGTATAGTTGAACATGGGCGTCCCGCCTCTTCAGAAACGATCAACGGCGCGATCATCTTGACCGCGCCGTTTACGAAAAGTCCTGATCAGCGATAAACGCCGTTGACGGTGAGCGAGGGAACTTCACCGCCAACCCATTTTTCATAGAGTTCGGCGTAACGGCCGGTGCGAACCTGCTGGTTGATGAAGAGGTTCAGGTAGTTGATGAAGCCGTATTCGTCACGGTTGGTGAAGAGCGCGACATAATCGATGTCATAGGGCGCCTTGCCGACCACGGAGATGCCGGCGAACTTGCCGCCCTTGACGTTGGACTGCGCAACCGTCGAGGTGGAAACGGTGGCGTCGATCTGGCCCTGGCTGAGCGCGAGGAACACGTCTGCCTGCGTCTGGTACGGACGGAATTCGCCGACGCCCCATTCCTTGACCGTCTTTTCGAGCGCGATGGCTTCGAACGTACCGGCCGTTGCGCCGACCGTTTTGCCCTTCATGTCCTCGAAGGACTTGATGCCGGACTTGTCGTTGGCGGTAACGGCCATTTCGAAAGCGAAGTAAGGCACGGTCATGCCGACCGTCTTGGCGCGCTCCAGCGTATCCGAAGTGGAAGCAACGCCCACATCGACGCGGCCGGACATCAGCGCCGGAATACGCTCCGGGAACGGCGTTTCGACGATTTCAGCGGTAACGCCGAGCGCCTTGGCGAGATCGTTGCAATAATCGACATCGAAGCCGATCGGGTTATTGGCGTCATCACGCGCGCCCATGGGCGGGAAATCGAGCACGACGGCGCAACGCAGCGTGCCGGACGAAATGATGTCGTCAAGTTTGTCGGCCTTGGCCGGAGTAATAGCGAAAGTGGCGGCCAAGAGGCCGGCGACGATGACCGATTTTTTCATTCTTTATTTGCTCCCACAATTGGTCTGCCCTTGAAGGCGCGGTCACTATTTCCCTATGGCGGCGATAAATCAACTTAAAAATACAAGGAGTATACAAAAAGAATTTTTGCATGTGCGAACTGATGAGGTGTCGCGGATCATTACGCAAGCCGGCGTGGGGGGAGCGGACAAGGTGGGAGAAACATCCAGCATCCCTCATTCCTGTGCTCGTCACAGGATGAGGGCTTAAGCTATCTTCGTGTTTGACAGGGTGGCCTTCCGCTCTGACTGAGCTTCATCGAAAAGACACGTTGCAATACTCACGCCTTTGTATACTTTATGTATTCAAAATGTGCGAGCCCTATCGGAGGACTATGATGAGCGACACGACCACCTTGACCATTGAGGCACTTTTCCAGCGGGTCGAGTCGATTTTTTTGAGGGCCGGGCTGAATGATGTACAGTCGGGCGCGCTCGCACGCGTCATCACGGCGGGTGAGCGGGACGCCTGCAAGTCCCACGGCATCTACCGTATCGAAGGCGCGCTCCGCACCGTCAAAGCCGGCAAGGTGAAGCCCGATGCGATACCTGAAGTGGCTGAAGACGACGGCACGGCCATCGTGAAGGTCAATGCCCATGGCGGCTTCGCCAACCCCGCCTTCGAACTTGGTCTGCCGGTTCTGGTGGAGCGGGCGAAACGCGCGGGCATCGCAGCGCTCGTCATCAATGACTGCACGCATTTCTCGGCGCTCTGGCCGGAAGTCGAAGGGCTGACCGAAAACGGTCTCGCCGGGCTGGTCATGTGCCCGAGCTATTCCACCGTCGCGCCTACCGGTGGCATCAAACCGCTGCTCGGCACCAACCCCTTCGCCTTCGGCTGGCCGCGCAAGAACGCCTCCCCTTATGTCTTCGATTTCGCGACGTCGGTTGCGGCACGTGGTGAAATAGAACTGCACCGGCGTGCCGGAAAGCCCCTGCCGGAAGGCTGGGCTCTGGATGCCGACGGCAAGCCGACGACCGACCCGGAAGCGGCCCTTGCCGGCTCCATGCTGCCCTTTGGCGGCCACAAGGGATCGGCCATCGGCACCATGATCGAGCTTCTCGCCGGCATCATGATCGGCGATCTCACAAGCCCCGAAGCGCTCGAATTTCTCGGCACCACCACGCTTGCCCCCACCCATGGCGAGCTGATCGTCGCCTTTTCGCCAGAGGCCTTTGCCAAGGGCCGCCCCGGCGATCCCTTCCAGCGCGCGGAAGTGCTGTTCGATGCCATCATCGGCCAGGGCGCCCGCCTGCCCTCGGGCCGCCGCTTCACTGCCCGCGCCAAATCCCAAAGCGAAGGCATCACGCTTACCGCCGCCGAAATGGCCGGGCTCGACCGGCTGCTGGATAAGGGGCTGGACGCGGTTTCCTGATTGCGTTTGGATGTGGAAATGAAAAGGCCCGCGATTACGGGCCTTTTTCATGGGTGACATAGCATCCCTGCTCCGTCATCCCGGACTAGATCCGGGGCCAGCGCGATCAAGTTCTTGATCGCGGAAGAGTCCTTTCACAGCGCAGACGCGCCGTGGCTGGATGCCGGATCAAGTCCGGCATGACGGGGGAGAGATATCAGATCTCATCACATGCAAAAAAGGCCCGCAATTGCGGGCCTTTTTCAGCAGCGATATCTCAGGCAGCCTTGCAGGCCTGCACGGCGCCCGGAAGCTTGCTCCAGTCGGCGTACCAGCTGTTGAACAGCTTGAACTGCGCCTCGACATAACCGCGCTGGCTGTCGGTCAGGGCGTCGGTCTCGTTGAAGTGCAGCGTGTATTCCTTGTCGCCCTTCAGCACCATCATGTGCTTGAAATAGAGAACCAGATCCGGGCCTTCATCGAAGGAAGAGAGGACGGCGAGCGCCTGTTCCAGCTCCAACGCGCGGGCGCGGGCGTCCGCATCACCCTTTGCGGCGGCCTGCGACAGCTTGCAGAGATGAATGACTTCCTTCGGCAGAACATTGCCGATGCCGGTGATGGCGCCGGTGGCGCCGCAATTGACGAAACCGTGGAAAACGGCGGTATCGACGCCGATCATCAGGGTGACGTCGTCATCGCGGCTGGTGATGTTCTCGGCCGCATAACGCATATCGGCCGGGCCGCCGAATTCCTTGAAACCGACGAGGTTCTTGTGCTCGGCGCGCAGCGCGAAGAAGAGATCGGCGCGGGTGGCGAAGCCGTAATAGGGGCTGTTGTAGATGACGGCCGGGATTTCCGGGGCAGCCGAGAGGATGGCCTTGAAATGGGCCTTCTGGGCGGCGATGACCGAACCGCGCGACAGGACGCGCGGAATGACCATCAGGCCCTTGGCGCCAACCTTCTGGGCGTGGGCGGCATGGGCAACGGCAGATGCCGTGTTGACCGCGCCGGTGCCGACGATGACCGGAATGCCGGCTTTCACCAGGCGCTCCACGCCTTCCATACGCTGCTCGTCCGTCAGGAGCGGCCAGTCGCCCATGGAGCCGCAATAAACCACGGCGGACATGCCATCGGCGATCAGTTCCTTGCCCTTGCGAACAAGCGCATCGAAATCAGGGGTGCGATCATCCTTGCAGGGGGTCATCAAGGCGGGAATCACGCCGGAAAAAATGCTGGCCGTCATTTCAAGCTCCTAAGGGACATGTTTTTCGGGAATGGACGCACCTCCGCGCCACCCTTTCGACAAGGACATTACAATCTTGTATTTTATTTGTCGACAAGAAATCGACAAGCTACAGATTTATTTCCAGACGCTCGTTTCGCACCAGCAGTTTCTGCACCTGCCGCACGATCTGCTCGGCATGCTCGCGGGCCAGTTTCTCGGAAAGAACGGTATCGCGCGCGGCGATCGCCGCGATGATCTCATCATGATCGTCGACGAAGCGCTTCGGCAAACGATCGTCATAGGACTGATAATAAAGCCTGAGAATGCGTCGTCCCTCATCCAGCAGGCGCTTGAACAGGCTGGTGAAATAGGGGTTTCGACCGGCTTCGGCGATGGAAAGGTGCAGGGCGGCATTGGTGGAGATCATCGCCAGCGCATCCTGCTCCTCCACCGCAATGGCGAATTCCGCATTGTGGGCGCGGATTCCGGCCAGATCTTCCGGTCGGTGATATTGCGCTGCGAGCTGCGTCGTTACCCGATACATCAACACCAGCGCATCGAAATAGGTGTGCATGTTGAGGAAATCGATGTTCGACACCATGGTCGAACGGTTCGGCAACGTATCGATCAGCCCCTCGCCCGAAAGCCGCACCAGCGCCTCGCGGATCGGGGTGCGCGACATCTTGAACCTTTCGGCAAGCTGCACCTCATCGATGGGGCTGCCCGGCGGCAGGACCAGATCGAGAATCTCGTCGCGCAGCAGATCATAGACCATCTTCACGCCGGAGCCGCGCTTGCGCTCGGCAGAAGCAATTATATCCGTCATCATCAAATCCCTCTTGTCGACATAAAGAGTACTATTATATTTTTTCCCGATCAACGCCGCGCAGCGCCGCAGCCTCTTCGAATGGCGGAATAATTGTTCAAAAACAACAAAAAGCCGTCGCGAAAATTGCCCGCGACGGCTTCAAACATGCGATTTGTGGCGTTGATGCTATTTATACGGCGTCGCCGCTTAAGAATGGATGATTTCCCTTAGAAGCGAAGAGCACGCCGCTTGTCTCTTCTCCCCGCCGGGGAGAAGGTCGCGGCAGCGGGATGAGGGGGCAAGGGTCGCAAGATACGGCAACGTTGCCCCCTCATCCGACCCTTCGGGCCACCTTCTCCCCGGTGGGAGAAGAAACGCCCAGCAATGTCCCGCCTCAAGCCAGCATCAATTGCGCAGGCCGGTGGCCACGACGGAAATCTTGAAAGCGCCGTCCAGCGTCGGGTCGAAGGAAGCGCCCATCACCACATCGGTTTCTTCGCTGACCGCCTCGCGCACCAGCGTCATTGCCTCGTCGATCTCGTAGAGCGTCAGATCGTTGCCGCCGGAAATGGAAACCAATGCGCCCCGCGCTTCCTTCAGCGACGGTTCGCCGAGCAGCGGGTTGGCAATGGCTGCGGCCGCCGCTTCCGAGGCGCGCTTTTCACCCTTGGCCTGCGCCGTGCCCATCAGCGCCCGGCCGCCATTCTTCATGACATAGCGCACATCGGCGAAATCGAGATTGACAAGGCCTTCGCGCAGGATGAGATCGGTGATGCAGCGCACGCCAAGCGACAGAACCTTGTCGGCCGTCTTCAGCGCATTTTCGAAGGTCGTGCCGGCATCGGCAATGCGCAGCAGGTTCTGGTTGGGGATGACGATGACGGTATCGGCCGTGTTGAGCAGGTTGGCGAAGCCATATTCGGCAGCCCGCATGCGGCGCGCACCCTCGAAGCTGAAGGGAAGCGTCACGACACCGACGGTCAGGATGTTTTTAGCCCGGCAGGCTTCGGCAATGACGGGGGCCGCGCCCGTGCCGGTGCCGCCGCCCATACCGGCGGTGATGAAACACATGTCATAACCGCTCAGGTGATCCATGATCTCGTCGAGGGAATCGATCGCCGCCTGCCGGCCGACCTCGGGATCGGCGCCCGCGCCAAGCCCGCCGGTCAGTTCGGAGCTGAGCTGCACGAGCCGCGGCGCATTGGTCTTCTTCAGCGCCTGCGCATCCGTATTGGCGGCGATGAAATCGACGCCGCCGATGCCCTCGGCAATCATGTTGTTGATCGCGTTGCCGCCACCGCCACCGACGCCGACGACGGCGATATTGGGCGTGTTGCGGGCAATGGTGGCGCGCGGAGACTGGGTCATCGTCTTATTCTCTTTCTAAACTCATAGGGTCCCGCGCCGTTTTTTGACTGCGGCACGCGAATGATCGGCAAGGTTCCAGCGCTTCCTCCCCGATGGGGGAAAGAGGCTGTAACGCTTTGAATTTTCATGCCGGCCTTTCACCCCATAATGGCGAAAGAACGGTGTTCCAGGGGGCGAAAGATGCTCCACGGCGACGTTCTCCGACCCCTTCCCCGGATGAAAACCGAACCGAATCAACTGCTTCGCTCTTGAAAGGTGATAGCCGAAAAGGCACGCCGTTTACACTCCATTCACTATGTTTATCTCACTTTGGAACGAGTTACGCCGAGAAGTGTTTGCTTGCCGACCGCGCTGGAGCGGCGGGAAATAAAACGGAACCGGTCCCGCCGCTACGGGTTTAGTTGAAGCCTCGGATGATCCGCAACCGCACTACAGTTTTCAATCCGATGCTCTGAAACACAGAATGGAGGCAGGCATATGTTGGCAGACGTCTTGCAAAACGAACCGGGTTTCCGCACGGAACAGCCGCGTGTGCTGATCGTGGAAGACGAATTCCTCATCGCCATGGATATAGAGGATTCCATTTTGCAGGCGGAAGAAGAGGCAGATGTCATCGGCATCGCCAACCGGCTGGAAGACGCCGTGGCGCTTGGTAGCCGCGCCGATATCGCCTTTGTCGACGTCAACCTTGCCGATGGACAGACCGGTCCGGAGATCGGCCGGCGGCTTTCTGAAGATCATGGCGTGGTGGTGATCTTCATGACGGCAAACCCCGAAGTCGTCGTCAATCTCGGCATCGGCGCCGGCGTGATCGCCAAGCCCGTGCCGCAGGATGCCGTGGAACAGTGCCTCGCCTATGCCCTTGCCAAACGTGCAGGCACCCATGCCGTGACGCCCATCGGCATGATGGCTTTCGACTGAGATATTTCCTGAAGACAAAGGTAAGACGCTGAAAACAAAAAAGCCTGCCGCGGGAGGAGGTGCGGCAGGCTTTTTGAAAAGATGAACAGCGATATGGGAGGAGGAAAACCGCTGTCCCCGGGGCAATCCTTTGGGAGGAGGAGTAGGATCACCCACTTTACCAAAAGGATGTGGGAGGAGGTACATCCCTTTCGATGATTGGAAGATAGCATTTTTCTGCGCATTTGACAGGCATAAGCTTGCAGTACAGATATGCATTCAATGCATGGCGATATTTATCGCCTGACGCCGAGAAAACCCCACCCTTCGGCTCGGACTTCCGCATCGCCGGATTATCTGGCGGATATTCGCGGTGAAAGCGTCCCATATCCCCCAAAACAAAAACGCCCGCTGAGCGGGCGTTTGGGCATTCAAAAGAGGCGATGTCGCCTTGATTACCTGCCAACGGCGGCACGGGCGACGCTGGTGATCTGGCTACGATCGATACCGAGATCGTGCAGTTCACGGGTGCTCATACGGCCGAGTTCGTTGATGGTCTGACGATATTTGCGCCAGTTATTGAAGCTGCGTGCTACGTTCATGACATTACCCTTTCTGAGGTTTAGGTGACGTCAGTAACGTTTTCGTTCCGGCGTCCTTTGATGCCCTCTATATGCGCTTTTCGATGACGAATTAACAGGCAGAATAAGGCAATCCACCCATGCGCTGCGTGCACGGGTTCCAATCTGCGACCTGCGAAAATGAGAAAGGCAGCTGAAATTTTGGCAGCCTACTGAACCAGACCCCGTCCAGCAGCCTAGAATTTGTAGCGGACACCAAAGACATTGGCGTTTGTCGCGCCCTTCATATTGCCCAGCGTCTTGCCGCCGCCGGAGCGGTGGTGAAGCCGCCAGAAGAATTCCGTCGAGGAATCCTCGCTGAAGGACACGTTGATCTCAGGCCCGAGATAAAACAAGACGTTTGCATTGCCGTTGTCCTTGATCTCCTGTTCCCGTTCGCGGCCGGGCTGCGCATCCGTCACAAGGCTCAGGCCTGCCGTGAAGCTCGGCGTGATAAACAGCCGCTCTCCGAGCCTGATCTGCTCGTAGCGTGCAACCGGACCCGCCCATACTTCACCCGTAAAGCCCTTGCCGAGCCTGGCGGCGACGCCGATTTCGCCACCGAGTTTCAGATTGCCGATATGGTAGGGATAAAACTGATAGCCGCCGCCCAGAATGGCATTGCGCTCATATTCCACCGGAAAGAGGGCCGCACTTTTCAGCATGTCCTCTTTCGTCAGGGCGCCGCCGAAACCGAATATCGCTTCGCTCGTCTCCGATGTCATATCTTCTGACGCGAGAGATGGCGTTGCCGCCAGTGCGATCATGGCTGCCAGTGACAGACGTGCTGCAATATTCATTTTGCTACTCCTGAACAAAGCCCGCTTACCCAGCCGTCCTCATAGGCATATTCACGGAAGGCGAACATACCGTTACCGAACACAATTAATTCAACTTGCGCGGAAATAGGCGGAATCAGCGCAGGAACCGCCTGAAACGGCGAAGCGCGAAAACGAAAAGCGCGGAGCCGATGGCCAGCAGCGCCAGCAATTGCGGCCAGACCACATCCAGCCCCGCCCCCCTGAAAAGCACCGATTGCGCCAGTATGACGAAATGGGTGTTGGGTGCGAGAAGCATGATGTACTGGATGATATCAGGCATGCTTTCACGCGGCGTCATGGCGCCGGAGAGCACCTGCAGCGGCAGCAGGAACAGGATCAGCAGCATGCCGAATTGCGGCATGGAACCGGCCACCGTCGCAAGGAAGATGCCCATCGACGTCATGGCGAAGAGCTGCAAGGCGGTGCCGAGCAGGAAGAGCAAGAGCGAGCCTTCGATTGGAATGGCGAGCAGGCCCCTGACGACGACGAACAGCGAAAAAGCAGACGCCACCAGCACGACAAGGCCCATGGACCAGACCTTGCTGAGCATGATTTCCAGCGGCGTGACCGGCATGACCAGCAGATGCTCGACCGTGCCATGCTCGCGCTCGCGAATGAGCGCCGCCCCCGTCAGCACGATCGACAGCATGGTGATGGCGGTGATGATGTTGTTGATCGACCCGAACCACGACTTGTCCAGTTCCGGGTTGAAACGGGAGCGTAGCGTCAGATCCACCGGCACCGACGTCGCACCGCGATAGCGGTTGATATACTCCTGAACTTCGCTCGTTACGATGCTCTGCACATAACCGCCGCCACTGAAAGCCTGGCTCATGCGGGTGGCGTCGATATTGAGCTGGATAGCGGGTTGCTGCCCGGCCATCAGCCGGCGCTGGAAATCCGGCGGGATATTGAGCGCGAAGGTATCGAGGCCCGCATCCATGCGCTTGTCCATTTCCGCAATGGAAATCTGCTTCGGCGGGGAGAAATAGGGCGGATAAAAAGCCGTGCTGATGCGCCCGGAAAGCGGCGACTGATCCTCGTCGACAATGGCGATGGCGGCATTGTTCAGCGTCTCCGGCAGCGCGCTGGAGCCGGTGTAGATCTGCAGCGTGAAGGCGTAGACGATGAGCAGCAGCAACATGCCGTCACGCGCAAGGCCGCGCAGTTCCTTGATGCCGAGCTGGAAGATGTTGGACGAAAACAGCTTCATGACGCCTGTTTCCTCAAAAGTGCGGCGCCGGCAATGAGAAGCAGCGGAATGGCAATGAGAAGCGGCAGGAACGAGCCGGAAAGCCCGGCGAAATCCAGCCCCTTGGAGAAGGTGCCGCGCGAAATGGTCATGAAATAGGTGGCGGGATAGATGTTGCCGATAAAGGCGCCCGCCCCCTGCAGCGACGAAACGGGATCGATCATGCCCGAATATTGCGTTGCCGGAATGAGCGTCAGCAGGGCCGTGCCGAAGATCGCCGCGATCTGGCTCTTCATGAAGGACGACATGAGAAGGCCGATGGAGGTGGCGATGATGACATAAAGCATCGCTCCCGTCGCATAGGCGAGATAACTTCCGGTGAAGGGCACCTGGAAAATGAAGATGGCGAAGGCCGTCAGAAGCAGGAAATTGAGCATGCCGAGGGCGACATAAGGAAGCTGCTTGCCGATCAGGAATTCCAGCCGTGTGGTCGGCGTCACGTAAAGATTGACGATGGAGCCGAGTTCCTTTTCCCTGACGACGCTGAGCGCCGCCAGCATGGCGGGAATGAGCATGAGCAGCAGCGGAATGACCGCCGGCACCATGGCGACAAGGCTCTTGACGTCCGGATTGTATCGATAGCGCGTTTCGATGCTGAAGCTGCTTTGCGTCGCCGCGCCGCCATATATCTCGGCGGCCTTGCGCGCCAGCCATGTCTGGTGCATGCCCTGCACGTATCCGCGAACGGTTTCCGCCCGCTGCGGCATGGCGCCGTCGATCCAGGCACCCACCTCCACCGTGTTGCCGCGCAACACATCGCGGCCGAAACCGGGGGGAATTTCAATGGCGAGGCTGAGTTCGCCATCGCGCATCCGCCGGTCCATATCGGCATAATCGCGGATCGGTTCCTTCTCGATGAAATAACGGGAGCCGGCAATGTCGAGCACGTAATCGCGGCTGATGGTGGAATCGTCACGGTCCAGCACCGCGAAGGTCAGGTCCTCGACATCGAGATTGATACCGTAACCGATGACGAACATCAGGATGACGCTGCCGAGCACCGCCAGCGTGCCGCGAATGGGATCCCGCTGCAGTTCCAGCGCCTCGCGGCGGGTATAGCTGAACATGCGCCTGAAATCGAAAAACCTCTTACGATTGGGTGCAGCATGTTGCGTCGCCGACACCTGCGCTGCCGCGACGGGTGCTGCCGCGGGCTCCGCCTTTTTCACGCCGGAAGCATCTTCGAGATAGGCGACAAAAGCCTCTTCGAGCGTTGCGGCATTTCGGCTCTTGGTAATCGCGTCAGGCGTATCGCTGATCAGCACCTTGCCGGCATGCATCAGCGAAATCCGGTCGCAGCGCTCCGCCTCGTTCATGAAATGGGTGGAGATGAAGATGGTGACATTGTCGTTGCGGGAGAGATCGGCAAGGATTTGCCAGAACCCGTCCCGCGCCACCGGGTCGACGCCGGAAGTCGGCTCGTCGAGGATAAGAATATCAGGCGAATGGATCATCGCCACCGCCAGCGACAGCCTCTGCCGGATGCCGAGCGGCAGGTCGTCCGGCAGAGTCTCCATGACCGCGCCGAGATCGAAACGCTCGGCCATTTCGGCGATACGCGGCTGAATGGTCTCTTCCGGCAACTTGAACAGGCGGGCGTGCAGATCGAGGTTCTGGCGCACCGTCAGTTCGGAATAAAGCGAGAAGGCCTGGCTCATGTAGCCGACGCGGTGGCGGATCGCCATGTCGCTGGCATCCACCTTGTGCCCGAAAAGCTTCGCCTCGCCTTCGCTGGCGGCCAGAAGCCCCGTCAGCATCTTCATGGTGGTGGATTTTCCGCAACCGTTCGAGCCGAGAAAGCCGAAAATCTCGCCGCGCGGAATCTTGAAGCTGACATTGTCGACGGCGGTAAAATCGCCGAAGCGCATGCTGAGATGCGACGCCTCGATGGCATAGTCGCCCTCACCCGCCACCTTGCGCGGCGCGATATGCACCTCGTGATAACCCTTGCGCTTTTCTTCGGGCAGGAGCGCGATAAAGGCGGCATCGAGATTGGGTGCGGAGGTGCGCTCGAGAAGTTCGGCAGGCGAGCCGGTGGCTAAAATCTTGCCACCATCCATGGCGACCAGCCAGTCGAAACCGGCAGCCTCTTCCATATAGGCCGTGGCAACGATGACGCTCATACCCGGACGCCCGGCCCGGATGGAATCGATCAGCTCCCAGAATTGCCGCCGCGACAGCGGGTCGACGCCCGTGGTCGGCTCATCGAGAATGAGCAGGTCGGGATCGTGGATCAGCGCGCAGCAGAGCCCCAGCTTCTGCTTCATGCCGCCGGAAAGTTTCATCGCGGGGCGGTCGGCGAAGGGCTCGAGGCCGGTATTTTTCAGCAGCTCGGCAATGCGCGCCTGCCGCTCCCTGCCGCCCTGCCCGAACAGCCGCCCGAAAAAATCGATATTTTCGAAGACGGACAGGGTGGGATAAAGGTTCTTGCCAAGACCTTGTGGCATATAGGCGATACGCGGGCAGGTATCCTCGCGGTGGCGCGGATCGGACATGTCGCCACCCAGAACCTCCACCTTGCCCTTCTGGATGGCGCGCGCGCCGGAGACGAGCGACAACAGGCTCGATTTGCCAACGCCGTCCGGGCCGATAAGCCCGATCATCCGCCCGGCGGGAATCTCGACCGATATGTCGGCCAGCGCAATGGTGCTTCCGAAGGTCAACCGCACATCGGCCAATCGCGCGACCGGTGCATGCCTGTAATTCGTTGCGGGAGGCGCGACCATGGTGGCCACCGTCACTTGACGAGATTGCGTTCGAGGTTTTCCGGCCAGGCGGCCTGCGGATCAAGACGGACATAGGCCATGCCGGGCAGCCCGGTTTTGACATATTGGATATATTTCTGCAGCAGTTCCTGCGGGATTTGCGCCCTCACCCGGAATGTCAGCTTCTGGCGTTCCTCTTCGGTCTCGACCGTTTTCGGCGTGAACTGCGCGACATCGGCGACGAAGGAAACCTTGGCCGGAATGGTGTATTGCGGCGCCGCGTCCAGTATCAGGCGAACGTCCGAGCCCATGGACGTGCGACCGGCCTCGGCCGTCGGCAGGAAGAACGTCATATAGACATCGCCGAGATCGACCAGATTTAGAACCCGTCCACCGGCGGACAGCACCTCTCCGGGCTGAGCGATCCGATATTGCACGCGGCCGTCGCGGGGCGATTTCAGCGTCGCATCGGCGATATCAGTCTCGATGCTTTCAATATCGGCCTGTGCGGCATCCACCGCCGCCTCGGCATCGACGATCTGCGCCTTGGCAGCGTTGATTGCGGCATCGGAGGCGGCAAGCGAGGCCTGCGCCGAGGCGAGCGTGGCGCGGGCGGACTGCTCGGCGGCCTCACTGTCATCGACGATCTGCTGCGAGACGGCGTTGCCGGTCAGCAGCTGTTTCGAGCGCGCATAGGTCTTGGAGGCGGAATCGAGCTGGGCCTTGCGCTGTTCCACCACCGCCAGCGCCGAGGTCTTTTCGGCCTCCCGTTGGGCGACGAGGCTGTGGGCCGTATCGATCGCTATTTTCGCGCGGCGAAACTGTGCTTCCGCCTGACGCTTCCTCGCCTCCAGTTGTGCCGTGTCCATCTGGGCAAGCACCTGCCCGGCCTTCACGAAATCGCCTTCACGCACCATGATGTCCTGAAGGCGACCGGCGGTTTTGGTGGAAATGTCGATCTCGACGGCCTCGATACGGCCATTGCTGGCCACGAAACCGGCGGGAAGTCCCTCACCCTTCAGCTTTGACCAGGAGAAATAGGCGACACCGGCAATAACCAGAATCACCAGACCAACGAGCAAGCCTTTTTTAGACATCCGTCTTCCCCATGAACCCTTCGAATTTCAACCCTAATACGATGAAACCGAAGAAGCCAGCCACCATTGCGTTTAGTATTCGCACCCGACATTTCTCCTGTTTGAGGGAGTGGGCCGGGTTAAGGGCTGTTTACGTGAGAGTGCGCTTTGCGGCTTTGACACAAGTCAAGTGCGCGGGAGGTTTAGGGCAAAAGCTGGAAGCACCATGGAGACTCACCGCCGAAATTAATGGGCGGCATGACAATCCCCGTCCGTCATGCTCGGGCCTGTCCCGAGCATCTGCTCCCTGTCAATTTTCGCTACGTGGTTGGTTCCTCGGGACAAGCCCGAGGATGACGTCGAATATGGAGAGAGGCGTGTCGGTGAACTCGACCGCAGACGAAAACCCGACGCCTCGCATTTTTCGCAGAAACCGCTGCCTTACACCGCCCGCGCCCGCTTCACCTCCACCTGCGTCCATTCCGGCAGCCAGTCGCGATGGGCCAGCAGCAGATCGTCCACCAGCGACCATATCTGGTCGAGATCCAGTTCCGCCGCCGTGTGCGGGTCCATCATCGCCGCATGGAAGATGTGCTCGCGGTTTTCGCTCATCAGCGCCCGCACCGTCAGTTCCTGCACATTGATGTTTGTGCGCATCAACGCGGTGAGCTGCGGCGGCAACTCGCCGATATAGGTGGGCTGCACGCCGTTGTGATCGACCAGGCAGGGAACTTCCGCCGCGCAATCCGATGGCAGCGAGGTGATGCAGCCATTGTTGCGCTGGTTGCCGTAGATAACCGAAGGTTCGCCGGTCCAGACCGAGTTGATGATGGAAGAGGCGTATTCCTTTGACTGCTTGACCTCGATCTTCTCGGCCGAACGATAGGCTGCCGCCTGCCCCTTCCAGCGCTCGATCTGCTCGATGCAGCGCTTGGGATATTCATCGAGCGGGATGCCGAATTTCTCGATCAGGTCCTCGCGCCCTTCCTTGATGAAATAGGGCGTATATTCGGCGAAATGTTCGGAACTTTCGGTGACGAAATACCCGAGCCGCGTCAGCATCTCGTAACGCACCTTGTTGGGGCAGCGCGGGTTCCAGCCGGGCTTTGGCGCACGGCCTTCGCGGTAGCCGCGCACGAGGTCGGGATAAAGGTTCTTGTAGCTGCCATCCGGCTGGCGGTGCTCGAATTCGAGGAAAAACGCCATGTGGTTGATGCCGGCCGAACGGTAACGGATTTCCTCATAGGGAATATCGAGATCGTGGGCGAGTTCCATGGCCGTGCCCTGCACGGAATGGCAAAGGCCGACCTGCCGGATCGTCGGATATTTCTCCGCAATCGCCCAGGTGTTGATCGCCATGGGGTTCACATATTGCAGCATGATCGCATTAGGGCAGACAGCCAGCATGTCCTCGCAAATCTTCCAGAGGTGCGGCACGGTGCGAAGGCCGCGCATGATGCCGCCGACGCCGAGCGTATCGGCAATGGTCTGGCGCAGGCCGTATTTGCGCGGCACTTCGAAATCGGTGACCGTGCAGGGCTCATAACCGCCGATCTGGAAGGCCACGACAACGAAATCCGCACCGGCGAGCGCCTTTTTCTGGTCCGTATAGGTCTCGGCCTTCGCCTTCGCCCCAAGCGTCGAAATCAGCTTGTTGACGACGATGGCGCTTTCTTCCAGCCTCTCGCGATTGATATCCATCAGCGCGATGGTGGCCCCCGAAAGGGCCGGACGCTGCAGCACGTCGCCGATGATGTTCTTCATGAACACCGTGGAGCCTGCGCCGATGAATGTGATCTTGGGATCTCTTGCCATATCTACCTCCAGCATTGGGAATTCAAGCGATTTCGAAGGCGGCCCGTACAAGCCGCTGAGTATATTCGGTTTTCGGATTTGTCAGCACATCCTCGACAGGCCCTTGCTCGACGATCTGCCCGCGCTGCATGACGATGACGCGGTGGCAGAGCGCACGAACCACTTTCAGGTCGTGCGAGATGAACAGGTAGCTCAGGCCCCGTTCATCCTGCAGCTTGCGCAGGAGATCGATGATCTGCGCCTGCACGGAAAGATCGAGCGCCGAGGTCGGCTCATCGAGCAGGATGAATTCCGGCTCCAGCGCCACCGCACGGGCAATGGCGATGCGCTGCCGCTGGCCGCCGGAGAATTCATGCGGAAAACGTGAGAGGATGTTGCCGGGCATGCCCGCCGCCTCCAGCGCATCGCGCACCCGCTCCAGCCTTTCGGCCTTGGTTCTGCCCAGCCCATTGACGACAAGACCTTCCTCGATGATCTGGCCGATGGTCATGCGCGGATTGAGCGAGGCGAAAGGGTCCTGAAAGACGATCTGCATACGCGATCGCAAGGGCCGCATTTCGGCGCGGGAGCGGCCATCGACCCTCTCCCCGTCAAAGACCACCTCCCCGGCCACCGGCTCGTTCAGCCGCAGCAGGGATTGGCCGAAGGTCGTCTTGCCGGAACCGGATTCACCGACAAGACCCAGCGTCTCGTGCCGATTGAGGGTAAGCCCCAGACTGTCGACGGCGATCAGCTCCTTCAGCTCCGGTTTAAACAGGCCGCCGTAACGCATCATGAAAGAGACCCGCACGCCATTCGCCGTCAGCAGCACGCCGGAATTTTCCGGCAGCGGCTTTGCCGTGCCATGCGGTTCGGAAGCAAGCAGCTTTTTCGTATAGGGGTGCTGCGGCGCTTCGAAGAGCTTTTCCGTGGTGTTATGCTCGCGCATCTCGCCATGCTGCATGACATAGACGTAATCGGAAAACTGCTTCACGATCGTCAGGTCATGGGTGATGAGAACCACGGCCATGCCGCGCTTCTTTTGCAGATCACGGATGAGGTTGAGGATTTGCGCCTGTACCGTCACATCGAGCGCGGTGGTTGGCTCATCGGCAATCAGCACATCCGGATCGTTGGAAAGCGCCATGGCGATCATCACACGCTGCCGCTGGCCGCCGGACAGCTGATGCGGATATTGCTTCAGCCGCGCTTCCGGTTCGGGTATCTGCACCTGCCGCAGAAGATCGAGCGCCCTCGCCTCGGCCTCTTTCCTGCTGAGTTTGGAATGAACGCGGATCGCCTCGACGATCTGGCTGCCGATCGTATAGATCGGGTTCAATGAACTCATCGGTTCCTGAAAGATCATCGAGATGCGGTTACCGCGCAGCGCCCGCCGCTGGCGGCTCGAAAACTTCAGAATGTCGTCGCCGTTGAAACGCACGGTCGCGGATTTCGAAACGGACGCCCGCTTCGTCAAAAGCCCCATGATGGTGCGGGCCGTGACGGATTTTCCCGAACCGGATTCGCCAACGATGGCGATCGTCTCGCCCCGGTAAAGCTGGAATGAGATGTCCTTCACCGCTTCCACCGTTCCGTGCTCCACCCTGAAGGTCACGGCAATGTTACGTGCATCGATGATAGCGTCGTCGTTTCGGTCATCGGCATCGAAGCGGATGGCGGGTGCGTAAGTGTTGTTCTGTGCAGCAGCAACCATGTTACGCTCCTCTCAATAGGGATCGACGGCATCGCGCAGGCCATCGCCCAGCGCGTTGAAGGCGAAGACTGTGACCAGCACGAAACCGACCGGTGCGAGAATCCAGGGATAGGAACCGATGACGGAATAGGTCGCCGTATCCTGCAGCATCAGCCCCCAGGAGATGAGCGGCGGCTTGACCGCAAAGCCGAGGAAACCGAGGAAGGATTCGAGCAGCACGACGCTCGGAATATGCAGCGTCACGGCGACGATCACATGGCTCATCACATTCGGCAGGATGTGCTGGAAGATAATGCGCCGGTCGGTCGCTCCGACGGCAATGGCCGCCCGCACATAATCGATACGCGCCAGCGCCAGCGTCTTGCCGCGCACCTCGCGTGACATCTGCGCCCAGCCGAGCGCCGACATGACGCCGACCACGAAGACGAGGAAAACGGTAGTGGGTGCGGTTACCGGGATGAGCGAGGTCAGTGCGAGGTAAAGCGGCAATTGCGGGAAAGCCAGAACCACTTCGACAAAGCGCTGCACCCATGCATCCAGCGGCCCGCCGAAATAGCCTGATATCAGCCCGACACTGGTGCCGATGACGGTGACGATGGCGACGACGCTCAAGGCAATGGCAAGCGAGATGCGCGAGCCATAGATGGCGCGCGACAGCACGTCGCGTCCGAACTTGTCAGTGCCGAGAAAATGCACCGGCTGGCCATCGGTCGAGCCGAAGAAGTGACGGCTCATCGGGATAAGGCCCAGCAGCCTGTATTCCGCACCTTTGACGAAGAAGCCGAGATAGACGGGATTGTCGTAATCCGGCCCGACGATGGGCTGGAAGGTGACAGGATCAAGCTCTTCCGTTTCGGCGATGGCATAGACGCGCGGCGCAAGGCTGACATTACCGTCCTTGTCGGTGAAGCGCACCACCTGCGGCGGCGAGAAGCTGCCATGGGTTTCGAGTGGGTTCATCGGCGCGAAGAAATCTGCAAAGATGGCGATCAGGATCAGCAGCGCCACCAGCACCAGCCCGACCATGCCGGTGAAGGAGCGCCGGAGACGCCGCCAGACCAGCGCGAGATAGGTCTCGTTGCCATGGGCGGAACGGTCGGGCTTTGCTGCGGCGGTTTCGGTCTTCATCTCGTCAAACGCCATCATCTCAGGCCCTCCCGAATTCACGGACGCGCGGGTCGAGAATGGCGAGCAGCATGTCGGCGATGATGTTGCCGACGATCAGCGTGGCGGCCAGCACCATCATGAAGGTTGCGGTGACATAGACATCGCCCACCGCCATGGAGCCGACGATGGCCGGGCCGACGGTCGGCAGCGCGAAGATGATCGCGGTTTCGATCTCGCCGCTCAGCATGTAGGGCAGTACGACCCCCTGATACATGACGAGTGGGTGCACGGCGTTCGGCACCGCATGGCGCATGATGACCGCACCTTCAGAAAGCCCCTTGGCGCGCGCAGTCTCGACATATTGCGCATTTAGCGTATCGAGCAGATTGCCGCGCATCACCCGCATATTATAGGCCAGCCCACCGAAGACGGCGATGGCGACCACCGGCCAGACGTGGCTGACGAGATCGACGAATTTGCCCCACGACCATGGCGCACCGCCATATTGCGGCGAGAAGAAGCTGCCAATCTCAGACACGTCGAAATGAAACACCATGAGGTAGACGAGGATCAGCGCCATCAGGAAACGCGGGATCGTCATGCCGAGGAAGGCTATGGTCGACAGCAGGTTGTCGACCCAGGAATATTGCCGTGTGGCGGCCCAGATGCCGAAGGCGATGCCGAGAACGGACGCAAAGATGTGGCAGACCAGCGCCAGCGCGATGGTGCGCGGCAGGCGTTCGCCAACCACATCGGCTACCGGCTTGTTGTAATAGAAGCTGTAGCCGAAATCGCCACGGGTGACGATGCCGCCGATCCAGTTGAAATATTGAATGACGAGCGGCTTATCGAGGCCGTGTTCGACACGATAGGCCTGCGCCTGCGCTTCTGCCTGTTCGAAAGACGCGCCGCCCTGGTTCATCAGCTGCGAGCGGATGTAATCGGCATAATCGCCGGGCGGTGCCTGAATGATGGCGAAGGTCACCACGCTCAGGATCAACAGCACCGGAATGGCGGAGCCTATGCGTATCGTCAGGAATCTCAGCATCGAACGGTTTTCCTCCGTTTGGGCGGGCCGTGATGGATACGGTCCGCCGGGTGCCTCCGGCCGCGCTTCACGCGCGACCGGTACCGGGTGTTCTCCGGGAGGAGTACTTCAAGATATTCGCATTTCCAGACGGGAAACCGGGGTCCAGTTTTACCGGAAATGCTTTAGTTGATCGGCCCGCCCTCACCCGGCTTGCCGGGAAGCTGCTGCGGGAAGAGTTCGTATTTGCCCTGCTTATCCGCCGCGACCCAAAGGCGTTCGCGAATGATGGAATCTTCGGCCCAGTTGAACATGAAGATCGGTGTGCCCTGCGGCACATTCGAGAACCGCTTGTTGACGATCAGCGCGCCGGGATATTCTGTGAGACCGATCGTATAGAGGTTCTGCGTATAGACCTTCTGATACTGCTTCATCAGTTCCGCCCGCTCGGCATTGTCCTGCGAGGAGATGAACTTGCGAACGATGTCGGCCATCTCCTTCTCGAACGGCATCAGATCGAGTTCCTTGCCTTCGGGCGAGCGGTGGTTCCAGCTGGTGCGCGGGCCGACAGGGGCAAGCTGCTCGGTATTCTGCACGACGGACGAAAGCTCGGTGGAATTGCGCCGCACCAGCCAGTCGAACTGCCCGCCATAATGGGCGGCATCACGCTGGTTGGAATCGAGGCTGTTGATGACGACGCGAAGGCCTAGTTTCGCCATCTGGCCAACAAGACCTTCCGCGAGGCTCTTGTCCGTCGCGTAACCGTTATTGACGAGAAGGGTAATTTCGACATTGCGGCCACCCAGCGTTTCCTTCGGGAAATTCAGGAAACCATCGCCGTCCGTATCCTTCAGGCCGATCGAGGCGAGTGCGGCCTTGGCGGCCTCGAGGTTGAAGGGGTAATAGACCGTGGAGGCGCGATCATAGAAGCTGGTACCAGACGAAATGCCGCCCGGATAGATCGCCGTGAACGGCCCTTTCACCAGCGAGTCGCCGACTGCCTTACGGTCGATGGCCGATGTGACGGCCTGACGGAACACCTCGTTGCGGTTCAACTCGCGAATGGCCTGCCCGCGCTCATCCGGATTGCCCCAGCCATTGGCGGAGAAATTCATCTGCAGATTATAGCCGATGAGCCGCGGCCCGAAGGCAAGGCGGGCCGGTGCATTGGGATCGGCGGCGCGTTTCAGCGAGGCGACGAAATTCTCCGGCTGTTCAAGGTTGGAGAAATCGCCCGACCCAGCCACGGCCTGCACATCGCGGTCGGCCCAGGTGGAAAGCTTGTAATGGACCTCGTTGAGATAAGGCAGCTGCTGGCCCTTCTCATCGACCTTCCAGTAATAGGGATTGCGCCGCAGCACGATGATGTCATCAGGCCGATAAGCGACCGGCACCCATGCCCCCATGACCGGCATGTTCATATATTCCGGCGGGAAAGCGTTCTTGAACTGGTTATAGGTATTCTTGGAATATTTCGGATGCTGCGGTTTCAGGATATGCGACGGCCCGGGGCAGAAGCTCGGATAGGCCATGGTGTAGAGATATTGCTTGGGAAAGGCGCTCTTGAAGGTCCACTCCACGGTATAATCATCAACCTTCGTGAGCGTCGTTCCCTCACCGAAAGCCTCGGGCGATGCGCCGCCGCCAAGCGGTGAAACATTGGGATCGACGACCGCATCTTCCCAGTAGAACATCACGTCATCGGCGTTGAAGGGCTCGCCATCCGACCATTTGGCGCCCTTGACGAGATGCATCGTCAGCTTGTGGCCATCCTCGGACCATTCCCAGCTTTTGGCCAGATTGGGCAGCGGTTCGGTATCCTTGGCATCCACCTGGAAGAGAGGTGCCGTGCGCGTCAGGCATTCGGAAAGGGCGATATCGATGCCGCCCCAGCCCTGGCTCTGGCCGGCAATATAGTTCCAGCCCTCGGGCCTGCCGCCCACCACATGGCGCATCGTATCGCCGTAAACGCCCATACCGTCGGGCATATTGCCGGTCTTGTAGACCAGCGGTTCCTCCGGCAGGCGCTCTTTCAGGGGCGGCAGCTTGCCGGTCTTTTCGAATTTCTCGCTGACCCAGTCAGGCTCGCTGTAGTCAGGCAGCGCCTTGAATTCGAGGATCGAGTCGCGCGCCACATAATTGATCTTGCCTTCGGCCGGAAATTGCGGCGGCTCCGGCGGCGTGGCGGTCTCGAAGGCATTCGCACTGAGTGCGATCATCGAAACACCGAGACCCAGTGCCGAGATGATACCGATCTTGCGTTGAAGTAACATCGTCATTCCTCCCAAATGGCAGCTCTTCGACCGCCCACCCTCTGTGATCGTTCTGGCCGTGGCGGCGAACTCCCTTTCGCCGCCCGGCCTGTTCCCATGTCTTTTCCTTCAAACAGCCTTTTTCAGCGCCGATTTTTCGGCCCGCAGTTCTTCGATGGAGCGCACATTGCGGCGGGCGGCACCGGCCCAGTCGCGGGTCTTGACGCTGGATTTCGCAAGCCGCTCCTTTGCCGCCGGTACTGCATCCGCATATTGCGGCAGCCAGCGCGCCTGCGCGACGACCATCTCGTCCACCATCTGCCAGACCTCCTCCGGCGTGGCGACGGCGCCGGCCAGCGGATCGTGCAGCACGGCAAGCTTCAGAAGATCGATATCGCCGCTGACCGCCGCATGGACAGACATGCGTTGCACGTTGATGGAGGCCATGCAGGTGGCCGCACAGGCTTCCGGCAGGGTCACGCCCGAGACCATGTTGATGCCGAAACGGTCGACAAAACCGGGGGATTCGATGATGGCGTCCGATGGCAGATTGGTGATGACGCCATTGTTCTTGACGTTGAAATGGCCGCGATAGACACGCCCGGTTTCCAGCGCTTCCAGAATGTGGCTCGCATGTTCGTTGGAGCGCTTGGCCGGATCGATGAGCTTGGCGGCGGATGCCAGGAACTGTGGAAACTCGGTTTCGAACCAGTTACGCGTTTCGGTGGAGTGGCGGAGATAACCGCCGGTTTCGCCGTGAATCCAGTCGGACATGTCGATCCAGCGGGCGATTTCTTCCGGCCGCTTGCGATACCACGGCAGATATTCGGACAGATGACCGTTGCTTTCGGTCGAATAAACACCGAACCGCTTCAGCACGTCGATGCGCAGTTTCTCCTGCTGCGAGAAGACCGGATGCGCCTCGAAGGCGGCGACCAGCTCGTCCTTGCCGATCTTGCGACCGTTGAGCCTCAGATCGATGAACCAAGTCTGGTGGTTGATGCCGGAGCAGATGTAGTCCAGCTCGGACACGCTTTTCGCACCGAGAATTTCAGCGATCTGCTCCGCGCCGTGCTGAACGCCGTGGCAGAGACCGACCGTATCCACCTTGCCATATTCGATGGCCGCCCAGGTGTTCATAGCCATCGGGTTGGCGTAGTTCAGGAATTTCGCACCCGGCGCGGCGACTTCACGGATATCCTTGCAGAAATCCAGAATGACCGGAATGTTGCGCTGACCGTAGAGAATGCCGCCGGCGCAGATCGTATCGCCCACACATTGGTCGATGCCGTATTTCAGCGGAATGCGGATATCGTCCGCATAGGCTTCCAGCCCGCCGACCCGCACGCAGCTGATGATGTATTTCGCACCCTCGAGCGCCCGCCTGCGGTCGGTATCGGCCGTCACCTTCACCGGGAAACCATTGGCCTCGACGATCTTTTCGAGGATCGCCCTGATCATATCCAGATTGTGCTGGCTGATATCCGTCAGCGCGACTTCAATATCGCGAAATTCCGGCACACACAGGAGATCGGTGAACAGTTTTTTCGTGAAACCGACGCTGCCTGCGCCAATAATAGCGATTTTGAAACTCATAACGCCACCTCTGTTGTAAATCGAACGGGTGAAACGGGCCGAAGGATCGTAAAATGGCATTGCAGAAAAATACCCGTGAGAATCCCGGAAAACCGGCCTTCATCTCCAATTTTTCAGCAACAATATCCTGCTGGCTGTCTCCTCGGATCGGGATTATGCGTATAATATCGGTGAGGACCAGAGAAGGATTATGCTTTCATGGGTAATTTTGTGCTGCGAGATTTGATCGCTCAGGGACCCGGCATGCGAACGGTCTCGCTGCCGCGCGGCCGCCAGACGCTGCACACCATGCCGACCAGCAGCGGTTATGAAATCCGCAGCGGCGGCAATTACGACTGGGACGGGCGCAAACGCGGCCAGACGCCTTTTACCGTGCTGCAATATTGCATCGCCGGACAGGGCAATCTGCGTTACGAGAACCGCCATTATGTGGTGAGGCCAGGCGAAACCCTGCTGCTGCTCATTCCCCACAATCACCGCTACTGGCTGGAAGAAGGCAAAGAATGGGAGTTCTTCTGGATTTCCATGAATGGCGAGGAAGCCCTGCGCATTCACCGCAATATCCTTTCCGTCACCGGCCCGATCCTCAAACTCCAGCCCGAGACCGTGGATCACCTTGCCGAATGCTGCTCGCGCCTCGTCAATGGCGCGGAAACGCCAGGCGCCGCCTCCGCCGTCGCTTATGAAGCGGCGATGACGCTTTATGACGATGTCTTCGGTTCTCATCCTTCTTTCGGCGGCGAATATCGCACCATGCAACAGGTGCTGAGCTACATCGACAGCCATCTCGGCGAACGGCTTTCGGTCAGCGACCTTGCGGCGGTGGCTGGCCTCAGCCGCGCGCATTTTTCCCGCATCTTCGCAGCGAGCGAGGGCCTGTCGCCGGCGGAATTCGTGCTGCAGCGACGCCTGCGCCGGGCGGCGAAGCTTCTCACCTCGGCGGCCAACCTTCCCATCAAGGAAGTGTCGGTGCTGTGCGGTTTCGAGGATCCGAACTATTTCTCCAAGGTTTTTCGCAGGCTCTACGGCACCAATCCGAGCGAATTCCGCACCACCGGCATGTATGCGAGCGTGCGGCAGGGCTGAACGACAAAACGACTTCGTTTTGACATTTTTCAGGCGATTAAGGATGGGCGTTACGCCCTATTTGGAGACCCGCCGAGGTGAAGAGCATAATCCGGACGATCCTCGTCTTTCCGCTTCGGGCGATCATCGTTTTCGCCCTGATCCTCGACGGCATTTTCCGCCCGCTCTACCGGCCTGTCATCAGGGCCATATCCGGGCTGACATTCATCAAGCGACTGGAAAGCCGGATCGCGCGATTGCCGCGTATTGCCATTCTCCTTTGCCTCGCGGTGCCCTTCGCCATCGCCGAACCCATGAAGATCATCGGCCTCGTCCTCATTGCCCATAGCGCCTTCAAGATGGGGCTGGCTCTGACGGTCTTCGCCCATCTCGCGACATTCCTGATCGTCGAGCGCATTTATCACGCCGGCCGGGAAAAGCTCCTCACCTATCCCTGGCTTGCATGGATCATGCGCTATGTGCGTTTCGCACGGTCGTTTTACGATCGCTTCAAACTCGCGGCGCTGAACTGGGTCAGGCTTCGGCTTCTCGCGCAATAGAGGCAGAGCGCCCCGTCACCGTTTGCGGCGCAGCCTCTTCAGGAAATATTCCACAAGGGCAGTTGACTGCAAGGCAACGAGAATAATGACGATACCGAACACCACACGGGCCTCCGGCATCTCGTCAAACAGGAAATATCCGACAGCGGTCACGAACAGGATCGATAGATAGCCAACGGGTGCAAGGACACTGGCATCGGCAATGCGATAGGCCCGCAGGAAGCAATATTGCCCCAGTTGCGCCAGCAGGCCGATGGCGAGCAACGGCCCCCAGTCGAGCGGCGCGACCGGCTTCCATGTCCAGATTGCCGGAACGGCGGTGATGACGGCAAGGCCGACCGTATAGAACACCATCATCACCGTGGTGTTTTCCTGCCGCAGCGCCCGCGTCTGGATCACCGCAAGAGCGCCGAACACCACCGAGACAAGGACAACCAGCACCCCCGCATTGAATGCCGCGCCGCCCGGCCCGATGACGATCAGAACGCCGACAAAGGCCAAGCACGCCCCCGCCCAGCGATATCGGCTCACTCTTTCCCCTAAAACGGCAACGGCCATCGCCATCGTCACCAACGGCCGCGAAAAACCGACAGCGTTGACGGTGGCAAGCGGCAGAAGGGTGATGGCGATAAAATTGCTGGTGAGCGCAATGGCGTTGCAGCAAATCCGGAAAATATTGCGCCATGGATATCGGACGCGCACCATTTCCATTCGGTGTCGCCAGACGAGCGGCAGAATGAAGAGCAGACCGATCATCGCCCTTATGAAGACGAGCTGGAAAGCTGGATAGGTAACGCCCTGCGCCTTGACGAGCGCGGTCATTCCACCCGAAACGAGGGCCATATCCATAAGCAGCCAGCCAATGCCCGCGCGGGCATTGGCGTCGCGCGGATTTTCCAGACTTTCGCTCTTTCCGTCGCCATTCACGCCGGCTGCACAAGATTGGCCATGAGGCGGAAGGCCCCCGGCACAAGCTTGTCCATCTGGTGATGCAGCACGAGGCTCGTATGGGTGTGACGACCCTTGCCTATGATACCGGAGACCAGCGCGCCCTTGAGCGGCTGCTCGTCGACATCATGCATCGCAAGCAAGGGCTCGTAGACATCGTCCCAGCGCGAGGCGAAATAAAGCCCGCGTTCCTTGTCCCAACCCGCCCAGTCGGCGGCATCGATCCTGTTGGGGCCGACAAGCAGCGGATGTTCGGGCGTCAGCACCGTCACCTCCGCCCGCGGGTCGGTCACCCGCCAGCGCAAGGAAGGCTTGCCGATCTCAAGCCGCCTCACAGGCGTCGTCTCCGGGTTCCATCCATCGGTCGGCCGGTGATAGAGTGTGACGAGATGGCCGCCATCTTCAACGAAACGATGAAGCTTTTCCGTTGCCGCGGCGAGATCCCTGCGGATGCCGAAAGCAAAGATGCCGATAACGATCGTCGTGAAGGACGACAGGTCGCCAGCAAGCGCCTGAGCATCGAGTTCGGTGACATCGAGGCCCATGCGCGAAAGCCAGAGACCCACCCTGTCAGCGCCACCGCCGACATAACCGACGCGCGCGCCTTCGGGCAGTTTGAGGTCCAGCGACAGAATCTTCAAAACGGAAGGCGCCAGAAACCTTGCCCTGCCGATATGCGGATAGGCGATCGGCGTGATCTGGAATGCGGGTTGCGAACCGACGAGCGCCTCGATCTGGGCAAGGCCCGCCTTCGCATCGCCAGTGCGTTCGGCAATCCAGTCGCCGCCACGCTTGCGCAGGTCCCAGCCGCCCGTATTCCTGAACGACAGCGGCGCATCGGCACCCTTTATATGCGCCTGAAAGACATGGGCGTCCTGCCCCTGTCCAAGCGGCACCAGAAGGGCATCTGGCGCAATCGTCAGCGACTGCGCGGGCGTCACGAAAAACGGCTCCTCCAGATCGAAGGCGGCCGAGACCTTTCTGCCTCCAACCGTTGCGGAAAGCACCACAGAGGCATGGCCATTGCCGCCTAAGGCTTTCCAGTCGGGCTGGTAAAGCCCCGAAACAGCAGCATCCCGATCGGCGGCAAGCGAAAAGACCAGCGTCTCATCACGCGACTGAATGGACGACGAGACACCCGATGGAAGGACCGGCGTGACCTCGACATCAAATTCAGCCGCCTTGTCTGAAAGCTCCACGGCAAGAAACGATGTCCCGCCCGGAACGATCTCCGCCGGCTCGGCATAGGCCCGCTCGAAAACATCGAGCGCCGTCAGGATAGCGGCGTCGACCTGCGCCCGCTTGCGCGCGATCCGATGCCCGTGCAGCTCCCTGAAATCCGTGGCTGCGGCTTCATCGACCGTCTGCAAAAGAGCCGCCGCCGCAAGAAGTGACGCCGTGATCCGCTGCCTGTCGGGAAATGCCGCGATTGCTTCGGTTATTGCCTGTTCGGCCTTGACCAGCGCCTTTGCCAGTCCGGCATCCAGCCCCGGAAAAGTCGCAAGGCCGGTGAGTGAAGACGGCAACCTGTCAAGGATCGAGCTTTCCTCGCCACCGACAGCATCCGAGAGTTCGAGATGCAGCGGCCAGACCTCCTGCGCCCGCTGCGGCCAATGCCCCATTCCCTGCGAGGCGTGATAATAACGCGACCATTCGCCGATGCGGTCATATTGCGCACCGGTGGCCTGCTCCCTGCCCGGAGCATTGATCGTCAGCGTCGTTTCCGGCGGCGGCACTTCGTCATCATAGGTGTCCCCACCGCCCGACCAGGCGGGAAGATAGAACTTCGCCACCTTCCACGGTTTCAGCCCCTCGGCGAAATGCTCGGGATAGGCGGCAGGATCGGCCGCGAGCGCGATGGCGCTCTTTGCCGCCCGCGTCATGGCGCGGTGGTGTCCGTGCTGTCCCGGCACATCGAGAAAGGTCGGAATGACGATATCCGGACGTTCCTTGCGGTAGGCGCGCACCAGTCGCTCGACGATGCGTTGCTGTCCCCAGCGGTTAAAGGTCTGGTCGCCATCCTTGGAAAAACCGAAGTCGTGAATGATATCCGCCGGGCCATGGCCGAGCCAGCTGATGTCCGCATCGATGACGCGAGCGGCCTCCTCCAGTTCCCGCGACCGGATGACGCCAAGCGCGCCGAGCCGCTCCGGCCCCAGCGCATTCTGCCCGCCCTCGCCACGCGTCGAGCAGGCGATGATGATCCGCATGCCGAGTTCCATGCGGAAATAGGCCAGAAGTCCGTTCTGCTCGTCGTCGGGGTGCGCGCCGGTATGCATGACGGTAACGGTGGATTTCAGCGCGCTCAGCTTGCGGTGCAGGCGTATAAGCCACGGATCGGCCATCTGCCGTTCGATGCGCTCCCGGGGGTTAAGCATGGGCGGTCTCCTCCAATATTCAGCCGGGTGCCTGCGCTGCGGCTCCCATGGATGTCTCGAGTTTTGGCGTGACGATATCGAACAGCGGCAAGGCGGCGGCACCGAGTGCGGCGGTCAATTGGCCGGACTTGCCGTGGATGACGCGGGGCAGTTCCCGCTGCCGCCGGCTCGCGACCGAGGTCGGCAAAGGCCCCATCTGCGCAATAATTTCGCTGATGACGATTTCAGGCAGCGCACCGCCGAGAATGACCGTCTGGGGATCGAGAATATTCTCGAGCATGGCAACCATGGGCGCCAGATGGGCGGCGGCCTCCTCGATCCATTCCATCACCACCGGATTGCCCGCTTTGAACAGGGCTTCCAGATCGTCAAGCTCCGTATCCACGACACCGGCGCAGACAAGTTTTTCCTTCAGCACGTAAACCGAGGCATAGGCTTCGAGGCAACCTCTCTGCCCGCAGGAGGGGCAAGGCCTTCCCTTTGGCGAGACGGTCACATGGCCGATTTCGCCGGCATTTCCGAACGCGCCGCGATAGGGCGATCCGTCCTGAATGATGCCGAGGCCGATACCGACGCCGAAATAGATCATGCAGAAATTCGGGATGGCCAGCCCCGCACCGAACAGCCGTTCCCCGACCGCTGCGGCCGTCGCATCGTTTTCCACCACGACCTGCTGGCCGCAGGCTTCCCCCAGCATCTGCCGGGCATCGATGCCGCCCCAGCCGGAAAGCGTCGTCGGTCCAACGGAAGTCATGCCATCGATCTCGAAGGGACCGGGCATGACAACTCCGGTGCCGAGCAGCCTGCAGTCGAGATTTTTCGCAACGGCAGCATGTTCTGCGGCAAAGGTCTTGAATATGGCGTCCGGCGTCGTGTCCTTGAGGGGAGTAACACGATGGGTACGCAACACGCCGGCAAGATCGAGACCGACCGTGACCATATGGTCGGCGGCGATTTCCACACCGATGGTCGCCCCGCCATCCGGGTTGACGGCGAACTGGATAGGCGGCTGGCCCCTGCCGGTGCGGCGGCGGCCGAGTTCCTTCAGCAATTCCTCGCCCATCAGCTCGTCGACGATATTGGCGACCGCCTGCGGTGTCAGATGTGTGATCTTGGCGATCTGGGCGCGGCCGAGCGATCCGTGCCGCCGGACGATATCGAGCACGACTCGCCTGTTGTGTTCGCGGCTCCGCTCAGGATTTTTTCCGATTGCTACGGGATAAGCGTCCACCGTGTGCACCGTCATCTCTTCAACTTCCCGTCTCTTAGAAAATTCATAGCGTCGAATTGACGATAAGCGCAATATAATAATTCAAGTAAATTATCTTATTGACAAATGCGCGCCTTCAGAGAACCGTAGAGAGCGACCGGGGGTCAGGCTTGCAGGGGCGGAAGAGGAAACTCCGCTGCCGGCAAATCGATGAGCGCGCGCGAAAGCGCGGATAAAGGGAACGATCGCTCCGCATCCGGAAGACCGGACGGAGGAAATGGAGGCTTACATGCGCAGGGCAACTCTGTTCGCCGGCTTGGTCGCCGGTTTCAGCACATTCGCATTCAACGCCGCACAGGCGGTTGAAATCGAATATTGGCAATATGTCTTCGATACACGCGTGAAGGCCATGGACGAGCTGATCGCGGAATTCCAGAAGGCCAATCCTGATATCACCGTCAAGCAGGTGACCTTCCCCTACGCCGATTACCAGACGCGCGTCATCGCCGCCAATCTTTCCGGCAAAGGCCCGGACGTGATGCAGCTCTTCTACGGCTGGCTGGATAAATTCGCAGCCGGCGGCATTTTGCAGCCGTTGCCGGCCGATGCTTTCCCGCATGACAAGATCGAAAGCGAATTTTTCCCCATCGTCAGCGCCATGAAGCGCGGCGACGATTATTACGGCCTGCCGACGGCGGTTCGCTCGCTGGCGCTCTTCTACAACAAGAAGCTCTTCACCGAAGCCGGCCTCGATCCCGCCAATCCGCCGAAAACGCTGGATGAATTCGTCGCTGCTGCGGAAAAGATCGCCAAGCACGATGCCGCCGGAAACCTCGCCGTTGCCGGCTCCACGCTCGACATGGGCGGACAGGACCATCAATGGTGGCGTGAGGTTCTCATCCGCCAGTTCGGTGGCGAGCCCTACACCGACAACGACCAGAAGGTCGCCTATAACAGCGAAGCGGGCGTTCAGGCCCTGAAGTTCTATACGAGCCTGCAGCTTGAGAAGAAGATCGGTCAGGTGGGCTTCATGGATGAAGGCCAGGCCGCCTTCCGCGCCGGCAAGGCGGGCATGACTATCGACGGCACCTTCCGTCTGGGATCCTTCAGGACCATCAAGGATTTCGAGTGGGGCGTGACCGAGCTTCCCACCAATGACAAGAATATCCGCTCCAACTATGCCAGCTATTTCGCCAACGGCATCAGCGCCAAGACGAGCGGCGAGGAACTGGAAGCCTCCAAGAAATTCCTTGCTTACATCTCCTCACCGGAGGCCATGGCGATCTGGCTGAAGACTGTCGGCGAGCTGCCGGCGCGGCGCGCTGCGGCGCTGACCGAAGAGAACCTGAAGGACCCGGTCTACGCGCCGTTCCTGAAGGGCCTCGAATACGCCCATACGACCCTGTTCAAGGACGAAGCCGCCCAGCGGCAGAATGCCATCGACATGACGAACCGGATCCTGCTCGAGGGCCAGTCCGTCGAGGATTCCGTCAAGCAGGCCGCCGAAGCCGAGCAGGAAATCATCGACGCGGCGAAACCTTAAAACCCGCAGGTCCGACATGACAGCGATCGATCAACAGGGGGCGGCATCCGGCCGCCCCGGCGGCTCCTTCGGAGATCGCCTTTCCATGCGCACGAAACGGCTTTTGTGGATCTGGAGCTTTCTGGCGATCCCGATCCTGTTTTACAGCGTCATCCGCTTTTACCCGACGCTGCAGGCCTTCTGGCTGTCCTTCACCAACTGGGACCTGCTGCGACCGGCAAAATTCATCGGCATCGCCAACTACGCCAAGCTGTTCAAGGACCCGCAATTCTGGAAAGTCTTCAGGAACACCTTCACCTATCTCATCATCGGCACGCCGATCAGCCTCGTTCTGGCTTTCGTCATCGCCTTTTATCTCGACCGGGTGCGCATCCTGCACGGCTTCATCCGCGCGCTCTATTTCCTGCCCTATCTGACGACGGCCGCCGCGATGGCCTGGGTCTGGCGCTGGTTTTATCAGCCGCCGCCCATCGGCATCATCAACGACGTGCTTGGGCTTCTCGGCATTCCGCAGCAGCCTTTCATCCGCTCCACCGATCAGGCGCTTTATTCGATCATGATAACCGCCATCTGGGCGGGCCTCGGTTTCCAGATCATCATCTTCATGGCCGGCCTGCGCGCCATTCCGACGACATTTTATGAAGCAGCGCGCATAGACGGCCTCGGCGAATGGGCGATCCTGCGCAAGATCACGCTGCCGCTTTTGAAACCCACCACCGTTTTCCTCGTGGTGTTTTCCTCCATCGGCTTCCTGCGCATTTTCGACCAGGTCTACAACATGACCACCAATGATCCGGGCGGACCGCTCGGCTCTACCAAGCCGCTGGTGCTGATGATCTACCAGACCGCGTTCAATTCCTATGCGATGGGTTATGCCGCCGCGCAGACGGTCGTTCTTTTCACCATTCTTCTCGTCGTATCGCTGATCCAGCTCTGGGTCCTGAGGGAAAAGAAATGAGCGAAGCGCCGCCACTCTCCCACGCCCGCATCCGCCCCGGCCGCATCATCGCCTGGACCATATTGTTCATCGGTGGCCTCATCATGGTCTCGCCGCTGCTCTTCATGTTCTCGACCTCGTTCAAGACGGCGGATCAGGTCTATGATCTCAGGCTCATTCCGGCTGCACCGACGCTCGCAAACTACATCACCGTCATGGCCGACGGCCGTTTTCTGCGCTGGTTCTTCAATTCGATGCTGGTTGCGGTCATCGTCACCGTTTCCAACTGCTTCTTCGACAGTCTGGTCGGTTATACGCTGGCGAAATTCGAATTCCGTGGCCGATACTTCATCTTCCTCGCAATTCTCTCGACGCTGATGATACCGACGGAAATGCTTGTCATTCCGTGGTATCTGATGTCCAGCCAGCTCGGCTGGCTCGACAGCTATTGGGGCATCATGTTCCCTGGCATGATGACGGCTTTCGGCACCTTCCTGATGAAGCAGTTCTTCGAGACCGTTCCGAACGACTTCATCGAGGCAGCGCGGGTCGACGGGCTCAACGAATTTCAGATCTGGTGGAAGGTCGCCCTGCCGCTCGTCACGCCGGCGCTTTCGGCGCTCGCCATCTTCACCTTCCTCGGCAACTGGACGGCATTTTTCTGGCCTCTGATCGTCACGACAAGCAAGGAACTCTACACACTGCCGGTCGGGCTTTCGAGCTTTGCGGTGGAGCAGCAGATCCAGTGGGAAATGATCATGACGGGCGCAGCCATTGCGACCATCCCTACCCTCATCGTCTTCATAGTCCTGCAACGCTACATCGTTCGCGGTGTGATGCTGGCGGGTCTGAAAGGATAATATCATGGCCGATATGAACCCGCGCCAGTCGGATACCAGCAAGTTTCCCGATCCGGTCTACAAGGAAACCGTGCTGCGCCCGCTGTTCGACGGCGCCAAGAACCACCATGTGGACGGTTTCCGCCGCATCGACCGCGCCCATCTGGTCATGCTTCGGGAAACCGGCATTCTCGATGCTGACACGGCAGCGAAGATCGCCGGCGCGCTGGAAGACATCGACAGAACCATCGAGCCATCGGAACTGGTCTATACCGGCGAAGTCGAGGATTTCTTCTTCCTGATCGAGAAGGAACTTAAAGCCCGTATCGGCGTCGACGTCGCCGGCCGCCTGCACACGGCCCGTTCGCGCAACGACATCGACCACACGCTGTTCAAGATCGGCCTCAAGGACAAGATCGATACGCTCACCGCCAAGGCGCGCATCCTGCTGAAAGCCCTGATCGATACTGCCGAGCGTAATCAATCCACCCTGATCGTGGCCTATACGCATGGGCAGCCCGCCCAGCCTACCACCTTCGGCCATTATCTCTCTGCCGCCATCGAAGTGCTGATCCGGGATATTGACCGCTTCGCGGAGGCCCGCCGTATCGTCGATCTTTCGCCGATGGGGGCTGCCGCCATCACCACCTCGGGCTTTCCCATCGACCGTGCGCGCGTTGCCGAATTGCTGGGTTTTGCCGCACCCTTACGCAATTCCTATTCCTGCATCGCCGCCGTCGATTATACGACGGCAACCTATGGCGCGATCGAGCTGATGTTCCTCCATCTCGGCCGGCTCATTCAGGATTTCCAGTTCTGGACGAGCTTTGAAGTCGGCCAGATCTACGTGCCGAATTCGCTGGTGCAGATTTCCTCCATCATGCCGCAGAAGCGCAACCCGGTGCCAATCGAACATCTGCGCCACCTCGCCAGCCAGGCATTCGGCCGGGCGCGGACCGTGCTTGACGTGATGCACAACACGCCCTTCACCGACATGAACGACAGCGAGGGTGAAACCCAGGGCATGGGTTACGAGGCCTTCACTTCTGCCGGCCGGGTGCTCGATCTTCTCGCCAGCCTCGTTGGCAAGATCAGCATCGACCCGGAAAGGGTCGAGCAGAATATTCGTCGCTCCTGCATCACCATCACGGAACTGGCGGATTCGCTCGTCCGCATCGAAGACCTGTCTTTCCGGCAGGCCCATGAGATTGCTGCGACCGTCGCCAGAAGCGTCGTCGCGCTGAAGGGCGATCTGCCGAATGACGGTTACCAGCCTTTCCTCAAGGCGTTCCATGAGCTGACGGGGCGCGACACCGGCATCGACGAGGAAAAATTCAGGCAGATCGTTTCGCCGGAGCACTTCGTCGCCGTTCGCAGCCGCTTCGGCGGCCCTGCCCCTGAACCGATGCGGGAGGCGATTGCGGCCTATCGCGGCAAGCTCGGTGCGTTTGAGGCCGAAGCACAACGATCCGCCGATTACGAAGCGGCGAAAGCCGCCGAGCTGGCAGAGAAATTTACCGCCCTGACAGGAGCGCGATAATGGCGACAATCGAACTCAATCAACTGGTAAAGCGCTACGGCAAGGTGGAGGCGGTCAAGGGCATCGACCTTGCCATTGAAGACGGCGAATTCGTCGTTTTTGTCGGCCCTTCCGGCTGCGGTAAATCCACCACCCTCAGAATGATCGCGGGTCTGGAGGAAATTTCCGACGGCACGCTGAAAATCGCCGGAAATGTCGTCAACGAGAAAGAACCGAAACAGCGCAACATCGCCATGGTCTTCCAGAACTATGCGATCTACCCGCATATGACGGTTCGCCAGAATATCGGCTTCGGGCTTTATACATCGAAGCTCGACCGCGAGGAAAAGAACCGGCGCATCGAAGAGGCCGGCCGGGTGCTGGGACTGGAAGCCCTGCTCGACCGCCGGCCCGCGGCCCTGTCGGGCGGCCAGCGGCAGCGTGTCGCCATCGGCCGCGCCATGGTGCGCGATCCCGCAGCCTTTCTTTTCGACGAGCCGCTCTCCAATCTCGACGCGCAACTGAGATCGCAGATGCGCATTGAAATCAAACGCTTGCACCAGCGTCTTAAGACAACTACCGTATACGTGACCCACGATCAGGTGGAAGCCATGACCATGGCCGACCGTATCGTCGTGATGAAGGACGGCCATATCCTGCAGGTCGGCACGCCGACGGAACTTTATGAGACGCCGGTGGATGTCTTTACCGCGCGTTTCATCGGCAGCCCCTCGATGAACCTGTTGCGCGGTACCAGAACGACGAACAGCGTCGCGCCATCGGCCACGGGCGAGCTGCTGATCGGCATTCGCCCCCATGATCTGCTTGTTGGAGAAGCCGATGCCACCCGGAACGCCTTCTCGCTTGAGGGAACGGTAACGGCGGTGGAGCCGCTCGGCCCGGAAACGCTGGTGCACCTGGATACGGCGACCACCTCCGTAATCGCAACGGCAAGGGGCAAATCCATTCCCGCCGTCGGCAGCCAGCTGCAATGCCGGGCGGAAACGGGCGCGCTTTACCTTTTCGACGCCAAAACGGAAAAGCTTCTGGGCCGCGCATGATGACAACAGAAAAATCAGCCGTCATCAGCATCGGCCGGATCTATTGCGACCTCATTTTCACCGGGCTTGACGAATTGCCGGTACTCGGCCGGGAGCTGTTTGCCAGCGACATGGAAATCGCCGCCGGTGGCGGAGCTTTCATCGCCGCCGCCCATTTCGCCCATATCGGCCGCCCGGCCGCACTGCTGGCAAGACTCGGCACCGACACCTTCTCATGCGCCATCGGCGAAAAAATGCAGCAGAGCGGTGTGGACCTGCAATTTCTGGAACATTCGGCGGATGCGGGACCGCAGGTCACGGTTGCGACGGTGGTTGGTCATGACCGCGCATTCCTGACGCGCCGCGCCGGCGCCGCCCGGCCATCCACCCTCGATGCCGCTTTTAGCTGGCAAAAGGCCCGCCATCTGCATATCGCCGAATTCGCCACGCTGCACGAAATCCCCGATCTCATCTCCCGCGCCAAGGATAATGGACTGTCCGTCTCACTCGATCCGAGCTGGGATGCTTCGCTGATCTATGACAAGGGCCTGCTCAGGGCCTGCGCCGGCGTCGACGTGTTTTTGCCCAACCTCGAAGAAGCCGAAGCGATCACGGGCCATGCGGACCCTGAAGCCGCTCTCACCGCTTTGTCCGGGGCGTTTCCGGTCGTGGCCCTGAAGGGCGGCGCGCAGGGCGCCTGGGTCTCCTCGCGAGCGGGTTTCCATCACGCGGCAGCGAAAAAAGTCCGGGTGGTCGATACGACAGGTGCGGGCGATGCCTTCAATGCCGGCTTCATCGATGCATGGCTGCGGCGAGAGGAAGAGAAGCTCTGCCTTGAGGCCGGTGTTGCCGCCGGAAGCCTTGCCGTGCAGGCGGCAGGCGGCGCGCCAAGGGCGACCGCCGCCTGATCCGCCCTGCCCGCTTCACTCCCCGCGCGGATATCGCTGGTTTTCCTCCAGCACGTTGAGGTCCATGTGGTTGCGCATATAGCGCTCGGAGGCTTTCTGCAAAGGCTGGTAATCCCACGGGTAATAAGCGCCGTTGCGCAACGCCTTGTAGACCACCCAGCGACGCGCCTGGCTTTCCCGCACCGCCGCGTCGAAAACAGGAAGCTGCCAGCGGCTGTCGATTTCAGCGCAAAGCGATGAAAGAACGGCACTGAAAGCAGGATCGCCAGCAAGGTTCATCCGCTCCTCAGGGTCCGCCTCGATATCATAGAGCAACGGCGGATCGGCCTCGCAGACCGACAGCTTGTAGCGCCCGTCGCGAAGGGCGACGAGCGGTGCTATCGAGCCTTCGGCGGCATATTCCATTGGCACCGGGCCGCGCTCGCCGGTTCCCTTGACCAGCGCCGCCAGATCTTCGCCATCCGTCCAGCGTTTGAGCGAAGTGATATCAAGCCCGGCTAATCCGCAGAGCGTCGGCGTGACATCCAGCGTCGAGACTGGCGTGTCGATCAAAGCCGGCTGCCAGCCGGGCGCGGCGATCATCAGCGGCACGCGGGCGGAACCCTCGAAGAAACACATCTTGAACCACAGCCCGCGCTCGCCCAGCATGTCGCCATGGTCGGACAGGAAGAGAATGATCGTATCCTCCTCCATCCGCGTCGCCTTCAGAACTTCGAGGATTTCGCCGACCTTTTCGTCGATATAGGAGATATTGGCAAAATAACCGCGCCGCGCACGGCGTATCTGCTCTGGCGAAATATCGAAAGCTTCGTGATCGCAGGCTTCCAGCAACCGTTTCGAATGCGGATCCTGCTCCTCGAAGGCAATCGGCGGTGTCTGCGGATCAAGCGCCGAGCAGTCCTCGTAGAGATCCCAGAATTTGCGCCGCGCCACATAGGGGTCGTGCGGGTGGGTGAAGCTGACCGTCAGGCACCACGGCCGGTCATCGAGGCGGCGCGACAGGTCGTAGAGCTTGCGGGTGGCGTGATAGGCCACCTCGTCATCATATTCCATCTGGTTGGTGATTTCGGCGACGCCTGCGCCGGTGACCGAGCCGAGATTGTGATACCACCAGTCGATCCGCTCGCCGGGCTTGGTGTAATCAGGCGTCCAGCCGAAATCGGCCGGATAGATATCCGTCGTCAGGCGCTCCTCGAAGCCATGCAGCTGGTCCGGGCCGACGAAATGCATCTTGCCTGAAAGGCCGGTGTAATAACCCGCCGCCCGCAGATGATGGGCGTAGGTCGGAATGTCGGAAGCGAATTCGGCGGCATTGTCGTAAACCCGTGTCCGGCTTGGCAATTGCCCGGACATGAAGGAGGCGCGGGCCGGTGCGCAGAGCGGGCTTGCTGTATAGGTGTTGGCGAAGCGGACGGACCGCTTCGCCAATGCTTTGAGATGGGGTGCGTGGAGAAAATCGGCCGGGCCATCGGGAAAAAACGTCCCGTTGAACTGGTCGGCCATCAGGATCAGAATATTGGGACGCGGCATTTCCACCTTCCGGCTTAGAGACCAAGCTTGCCTTTGACGGCGTCCGCACCCGGCTTGCCGTCCAGCGTGGTGACACCCTGCAGCCAGCCATCCAGCGCCTGCGGATTGGCCTTCAGCCATGCAGCTGCCGCCGCCTTCGAATCCTCACCACCGAGAATGGAGCCCATCAGGCTGTTTTCCATGCCGATATCGAATTTGAGGTTCTTGAACAGCGTCGCCGCATTCGGGCATTGCTGCGGCCAGCCGGTGCGGGCGAGCGTGTAGACTTCCGCGCCGCCGAAATTCGGGCCGAAATAGGCGTCGCCGCCGGAGAGATAGGCGATATCGATCTTCTCATTCATCGGATGCGGCGCCCAGGCGAGGAAGACCACGGCCTTCTTGTCCCTGCCCGCCCGTTCCACCTGCGCCAGCATGGCCTGCTCACCGGATTCGACGAGCTGCCAGCTCTTCAGGCCGAAATCATCGGCGTCGATGATCTTCTGGATATTCTGGTTGGCCGGTGCACCCGGCTCGATTCCGTAAATCTTGCTTTCGAATTCATCGGCATGTTTGGCGAGATCGGCGAAATCCTTGACGCCCTTTTCCGCCATATAGGCCGGCACGGCCAATGTGAATTTGGCACCTTCGAGGTTCTTCGTCATCACCTCAGCCGCCTTGGCGGCATTAAGATCATCCACGAAGGATTTCTGCGCCGGCATCCAGTTGCCAAGGAAAACGTCGATTTCGCCGTTTTTCATCGCCTGATAACCGATCGGCACCGACAGCGTCTTGACGTCGGCCTCGTAACCCAAGGCATCGAGCAAAACGGAAGCGACGCCATTGGTGGCGGTAATGTCGGTCCAGCCGGGATCGCTGAGACGGATCGTCTTGCAGGCCGCGTCATCGGCCGCCTGAAGCGGGGTGGAGAAGGCCGCCACGGACAGAAAAAGACCGGCGGCGATGCGATGCAGATGAGAAACGGTTTTCATTGCGGCTCCCCTTTTATCAATCCAGTTTATTGAACACCACGTTGCTTTTGCCTGTGAAGCGGGTATTTTTCGATAGTTGATATAAGGAATTTTAATGTCAGACCGGCCGCTTGATCTGGGATGGATGCGCATTTTCACCGAGGTTGCCCGCCGCGGCAGCCTGACGGCGGCGGCGGCATCCCTGCGGCTGACGCAGCCTGCGGTCAGCTATCAGATCCGCAGGCTGGAGGATGAGCTGGGCGTAATCCTCATCCGGCGCAAACATCGCGGCATCGAACTGACGGCCGAAGGCCAGCGACTGTTCGAGATCGTCTCGCGCAATGTCGATGCCATCGATCTTTTGGCGCAGCAGCTTCGCCGGACGGAGGAACGGCAGACCATCCGTCTGCACACGGACTATGCCTTCTCGTCCCTGTGGCTCATCCCGCGCATGCACGGATTTCGGGCGCTCAACCCCGACATCAACATCCAGATCGTCGCCACGCAGGATCCGCTCGGCCAGGGCAAACACGATAGCGACGTGATGATCATTTTCGGCACACGGCAGGAAGCGGGCGACGGGGCGGTGCTGCTGCTTTCGGAAAAGGTCACGCCGGTCTGCTCGCCGGCGCTGCTGGCCGAGACACCGGCGCCCGCGACCGTTGCGGATTTTTCGCAACGGAAGCTCATCCACCTCGAAAACACCTCGCAGGCGCACTGGTTCGACTGGCCTTCCTATTTCAAGCATTTTGGCGTGCAGAGAACGGCCGACCACGATGGCGGCGACATCAGCTTCAACAATTACACCATGGTAGTGCAGGCGACCATTGGCGAACAGGGTTTCGCGCTCGGCTGGGCCGGGCTGGTCGATCCGCTGCTCGAAGCCGGCGTGCTGGTGACGGCCGGCCCAAGCCTCGATGCGCCGGGACGCGGCTACTGGCTGATGCGGCCGAAAAGCAGCGACAGCGCGGTGAGAAAACTCACCGGCTGGCTGATCGACGAGCGGCGATGACGCCGCCCGCCAGCGCTATTGGTTCAGATCGGATAATGCAGCGGCCCGTCCTGCAGCGTGACCCAGCGTAGCTCGGTGAATTCCGCGATGCCCGCCGTACCGCCGAAGCGGCCGTAACCGGAGGCCTTGACCCCGCCGAAGGGCATCTGCGCCTCATCGTGAACGGTCGGGCCGTTGATGTGGCATATGCCGCTTTCAATGCGCGCCGCAATCGAAAGCGCCCGTGCCTGATCCCTGCCGAAAATCGCGGCGGAAAGACCGAACTCGGTTTCGTTGGCGATGCTCACTGCCTCATCGATGCTGCCGGCCCTGATGATGGAGACGACCGGACCGAAACTTTCCTCCGCATAAAGCCGCATGGCGGGCGTGACGCCATCGACGGCGATCGCATCCATCATCGTGCCGTTGCCGCCGCCGCCCGCCACCAGCCGCGCGCCCTTGGAGACGGCGTCATCCACCAGCGACCGAATGCGCGATGTCGCTTCGGCGCTGACCAGCGAGCCGAGCGGTGTTTTGCCCTCACGCGGATCGCCAGCCGTGAGGCTCGACGCTTTTCTGGCGAAGGCCTCCACAAATGCATCAGCGACGCTGTCGAGCACGATGATACGCTCCGTCGACATGCAGATCTGGCCCTGGTTCATATAGGCGCCAAAAGCGGCGGCCGCGACAGCCGCATCGATATCGGCATCGTCAAGCACGATGAACGGCGCCTTGCCGCCAAGCTCCAGCAGAGCGGGTTTAAGGTAACGGCCAGCCGTTTCGGCAATCACGCGGCCAACGCGGGTGGAGCCGGTGAAATTCACGCGTCTCACGGCGGGGTGTGCGATCAGCGTATCGACGATCTTTGCCGCGTCTTCCGGCGCATTGGAGACGGCGTTGAGCACGCCCTTCGGCAGACCCGCCGAAGCGACGGCTTCGATGATCAGCGCATGGGTGCGCGGGCAAAGTTCCGAGGTCTTCATGACAACCGTATTGCCGCAGGCGAGCGGCGTGGCGATGGAGCGCACGCCGAGAATGACCGGCGCATTCCAGGGCGCGATGGACAGCACGACACCGGCGGGCTGGCGCAGCGCCATCGCCATGGTTCCCGGACGGTTGGAGGGAATGATCTCGCCCTTGATCTGGGTGGTCAGGCTTGCCGCCTCCACCAGCATGTCGCTTGCCAGTTTGACGTTGAAACCGGCCCAGGCATCTGTTGCACCGATTTCTTCCTTCATCGCCTGGGTAATATCAGGCCCGGCGGCGAGAAGCGCCTGCGCGGCAGCCAGAAGCAGGCGGCGGCGTTCACCGGGCGGCGTTGCCGACCAGACCGGGAAAGCGGCGGCCGCGGCATCGGCCGCACGGGTGGCGTCCTCCACCGTTGCCGCCGCAGCACTCGTCGCCACGTCGCCGGTAATGGGGTTGCTGCGTTCGAAGCGCTTGCCGCTTGCGGCCGGGCAATGATCGCCGCCGATGAAAAGATTGACAGTCTGCATGGTCTTCCTCCTGAATTCAGACAATGGCGGCGGTGGTGCCGCCAAGAAACGCCCGTTGCACGGCGGGATCGGCGGACAGGGCCTCAGCCGTGCCTGCCCCGACAATCCGCCCTGCTTCCAGCAAATAACCGCGATCGGCAAGCGCAAGGCTTTCGCGCACATTCTGCTCCACGAGCAGAATTGAAAGGCCGCTCTTCTTGATCTCCGCCAGGGCGGCAAACAGTTCCTGCGTGACGATGGGCGCAAGACCAAGGCTCGGCTCATCCAGCAGCAGATAATCGGGTGCCGACATCAGCGCCCGCCCGATGGCGACCATTTGCTGTTCGCCGCCGGACATGGTGCCGGCAAGCTGCTGCCGCCTCTCGGCAAGGCGCGGAAACAGCGAGAAAATATGCTCTCTTGTCGCTTTCTCCGCTGAACGGGCATGGCGGGGATTGGCCCCGAGACGGAGATTGTCCTCCACCGCCAGCGCCGCGAAAATTCCGCGCCCCTCCGGCACCAGCGCCACGCCCCGCTCCACGATCTGATGGGCGGGAACAGCGGCAAGCGACACGCCGTTGACGCGCACGTCCCCGGAGGCGGGAGCCACCATGCCGCCGACCGCTTTCAGCAGCGACGACTTGCCAGCACCATTGGCGCCAAGCAGCACCACCGTTTCGCCTTTGGCGACATTGAGCGATATGCCGTCAACCGCGAGATGTTTGCCGTAACGGATTGTCAGTGCGTCTATTTCAAGCATGTGCCGCTCCCAGATAGGCGGAAATGACCTGCGGATCATCAAGCACCGTTGCCGTCGGCCCGTCGGCGATCTTGCGACCGGCCGCCATGACCACGGAGCGCGGGCAAAGCGCCCGCACGGCGGCCATGATATGTTCCACCAGCAGGATCGTCGTACCCTGCGATGCCAGCCGCCGGATCAGCGCTATTCCTTCCTGCAGTTCCGTGGGGTTGAGGCCAGCGAGCCATTCGTCGAGAAGCAGAAGCTTCGGTTCGCCCGCCAGCGCACGCGCCAGTTCAAGCCGCTTCTGGTCGATATAGGTGAGATCGCCAGCCGGTAGGGTCTCCCGCCCGGCAAGGCCTATTCTTTCAAGGCAGGCGCGCGCGACCTTCTCCGCGTCGAGACGGGACAGGCGTTGTGGCCCGAACATGGCCGATACGGCAACGTTTTCAAGCAGGGAAAGCGACGGCAAAAGCCGCACGAGCTGGAAGGTGCGCGCCACGCCGGCGCGTGCAATCACATCCGGCCGCCGGCCCGCTATCTCCTGCCCTTTCAGCCGTATCGACCCTTCGGTCGGCTTCAGGGCCCCGGAGATCAGGTTCATCAGCGTCGTCTTGCCGGAACCGTTCGGCCCGAGCAGCCCGACGACCTCGCCGGCCTCGATGGTGAGACCAAGCCCATCCACGGCCTTCAGCCCGCCGAAGGTCTTGCGGATATCGGTGATTTCGAGAACGGCGCTCATGCGGCTTTCTCCTTTTTGCGCAACTTCTCCAGCGCCGCCAGCACGCCATCCGGCAGCACGAAGACGATGAGGATGAAGAGAGCGCCGAGAATGATGGAAAAATGGTTGGGGAAGTTGGCGCCCAGCCATTCGAACAGCAGGAACAGCGGCACCGCACCGAGAATGGGTCCCCAGCGGCGCGTGGCTCCGCCAAGCAGGGCCATGATGACGGTGAGGAACGAGACCTGCGGATTAAAGACGATAGCCGGCTCGATATAGACCCAGCGCGGGGCCTGAATGGCGCCGACAAGCGTGATGATCGTGGCAGACAGCACAAAGAGCGTCAGCTTGGTGCGGGCGAGATTAATGCCCGCATGGGCGGCCACGACCTCGTCGTCACCGATTGCCTTCAACGCCAGTCCGAGCTTGCTACGGTCGATCAGGATTGCCAGCAGAAGCGTGATGACAGCGAGCGCCAGCAATTGCCAGAGCACATGCTGCGGCTCCAGCGGCAGGAAGATATAGCGCCCGAGCGTGCCGGTCACATTCACCTCATACCAGGTGATGAGCTGGCGGATGAGTTCGGCGAGGCCAAAGGAGAAGATCACGAAATAAATGCCCGCGACGCGCAGCGTGGAAAGCCCGACGACAAGCGCCAGCGCCGCGCCGACAAGGGCCGCGCACAGGAGCACCAGCGGCCAGGGCAAAACCTCGCTCAGCACCGCGACCGTATAGGCCCCGACACCGAAGAAAGCGACGGTGGCGAGCGAAATATAGCGGGTCGGGCCGGAAAACATCGCCCAGGCGGATGCGAGCGTCGCATAACCGAGAAGGCCGATGATGACGCCGACGCCATAGGCATCGAAGAAGAAAGGGGAAAGCGCCAGCAGCGCAGCTGCGGCAAGGCCGATGAGAAGCGGGATCATTTGCCCCTCCTTGCGAAGATGCCTTCCGGACGCCAGAGCAGCACCACGAGAAAGAGCAGATAGGTGGCGGCAAGCGTGAGGCCGGGATCGACATAAACGAGCACGAAGGTTTCCACGAGGCCGAGCAGCAGGCCGGCCACCAGCGCGCCGAGCAGATTGCCGACACCGCCCATAATGACGACAACAAGCGCCTTCATGGTGAAGACCACGCCATAGGAGGCGGAAAAGGTCTGGTACATCGAGATCATCACCCCGCCGGCCACGGCGAGTGCGCCGCCAAGGGCAAAACCGATTGAGGCCACGCGGTTCACATCGATGCCGACCAGCGGCGCGGATCGTGGCGCCAGCGCCACCGCCCGCAGGTTGAGGCCCCAGCGGCTGTGGGTAAGCGCCAGATAAAGCCCGCCGCCAATCGCAACCGACAGGCCGAAGGACAGGAGCCGGTTGAGCGCCACGGTCGTGCCGAAGATGTCGACGCCATCGGAGAGATAGGAATAGGAATGGTAGTTGCCGCCGAACACCACGAGCATGATGCCCTGGATAACGAAGAGCAGCCCGAAGGTCGCCAGAATGGAATCGACCTCCAGACGGTCGGAGCCGCCCGAACGGCGCACCAGCGGCCGCATCATGACCCGGTAGATCACAAAAGACAGGGCGTAACCGAGCGGCACGATGATGAAAAGCGACCAGAGCGGCGACAGGCCATAGCTGGAAAACAGCACGAAGGTGATGAAGGCAGCCGCAATCAGCACTTCGCCATAGGCAAGGTTCATGATGCGGGCGATGCCATATTGCAGCGAAAGTCCAAGCGCGATCAGCGCATAGGTCCCTCCCAGCATCAAGCCGAAGATGAGGGTGGATAAAAACAAGGGAATGTCTCCAGTATGGAACATGGCCGAAGCCTTCCGGCCGGGGTTTACGGCCCCGGCCGGCAAAGGTTCACCATTGCGGCTTCGGAACGACCGGCTTGGCCGCACCTGCACGGTCCGCGGGCGCAATCGCCACAAAACGGTCACCCTGCCATTGCCCCGCCCACCAGAGCTGGCGAAGCTGGTTGTCTTCAAGCTTGACCGGGCCGATGACGGTGTCGAAGCTTCCCGTCGAGAGTTCATTTGCCACCGCCGCCTTGTCGAGACCGACGCGCTGCACGGACTGGGCCAGCATTTCGAGGCTCGCATAGGTGATGGCGCTTGCCCAGCTGTCCGGCTTGGCGCCGATGAAGGCTTCGTGGCGCTTGAAATAGTCCTCGATCTTGTCGCTGCTGCCATCGACACCGCCGATGCTGATCACACCTTCCTGCTTGCCATCGGAGACCTTCGGGAAGATCGGGAAAGCACCGCCGACGCCGACATAAAGGACCTTCGGGTTAAACCGGGCCGTCTGCGCCTGTTTCGTCACCGCGAAGCTGTCGGGCGGATAGGAAAAGGCGATGAAGCTGTCCGCACCGCTCGCCGACGCCTCGTTCACAAGTGCTGCGAAATCCGAAGTGCCGACCGGATAGGTCTTGTCATAAGCAAGCGTGAAACCCGCTTCCTTCAGCGCCGGCCGCGCGGCCTTGATGAGATCGATGCCGAAACCGTCAGCCACGGAAATCACTGCGACCTTGTCGTTGATCTGGCCGGCATCGCGTGCAGCCTTCAAAACGTCGGCGAGCGCATTGGCGTAGTCATGGCCGCCGCCGAGCATCCAGAAGCTCTTTTTCCAGCGCGCCGCGAAATCGGGGGCCTTGTCGGTCACGCCGGTCACAGCCAGCTGTGGATAACCGAAACGGTCGTAAAGCGGCGCGACGGCAAGATTGAAGCCCGTGCCCCAGGGCGGCAGGATGAAATCGACCTTGTCCTGGCTGGCCAGACGCTCGGTGAACCGCACCGCATCCTCGGCCGAGGAGCGGTCGTCATATTCCACCACTTCCACCGGCAGGCGCTTACCATCCGGCAGGGTGAGGCCGCCGGCATCGTTGACCTCCTTCACCCATAATTTGTAGTTCGGAATGGTGGTGATGCCAGCACCCGTGGCATTGGCGCCGCTTTTGGAAACGGCATAACCGATCTTCACCGAGGTGCGGTCCTGCGCATTGGCGTGACCGAAAGATACCGCCGACAGGGCAGCACCGGAGAGCAGGCAGAACAGCGTTCTGCGCTTCAGATTATTCATGATGTTCCTCCCAAAGCGCCTTATCGGGGTTGCCGTTCTCCTCAAGGCTTTCCCCTGCGCTGATCAAAGTTTAGCAATGACAGCCGCATATAAAATGCACTAATGTAGCGCATTATTGTACTTTTGGAGGCCGAATGCCGCTGCACAGCCAGATTGCCGGCAATCGCGTGGAGATCACGGCGCGCACCCTCGCCTCGACGCTGCGCATATCCGAATTCCGGCTGGAATCGGATAGCGCCCATCTGCTTCTCCTTTCCGCCGGGGAAGCGGAGATCATACAGGGTGAAAAGTCGCTGCCTGTCCCGGCACCGGGGCTTGTCTGGCTGCCCATCGGCCCCACTGGCCGCCTGCGGCTGACTGCCGGAAGCCGTGGATCGCTGCTGAGGACGACGGAAATCGGGCTTGCCCATGCCATGCCCACCGGCACGAGCGCAAGCGCCGTGCGCAATATATTGCAACGTGTTCTGACGCAGGCGCCGGCGGAGAAGGACCGGCAAGAGCTGGCGGGTTATCTCGAGACCATCGCCAGCGAAAATGTCCGCGCGACAACCGGTTCGGACACGATCGTCGCCAGCCTGCTCTCCGTCACCCTCATCCGCATCTGCCAGCACGCCATCGCCGATATTGCCGCAGCCGTCTCCACGCCCGGCAGCCTCACCGAGCGTTTCGTGCTACTGGTCAGCCAGCACAAACGCGATCAATGGGGTGTGGAAGACTATGCGAGGCAACTCGGCGTCAACCGCGAACGTCTTGGATTTGCGGTGCGCAAGGCGACGGGGCTTTCGCCGCAGGCCTATATTCATCGCGAACTGCTGTCCGAAGCGCGCGATCTTCTTCTGAACTCATCGCTGCAAGTAGCTGAAATCGCATTCCGATTGGGATTTCAGGACCCCGGCTATTTCAATCGCTTCTTCACCCGCAACGAGGGCACGTCTCCCGGCCGGTTCAGGAGAACGGCAACGCGAATGCAGAACGTGCCATCGCCATCCTATGCGGCCTGGCCGTGACGGCTTGGCATAAGGATGTAACGTCCATGGCCTATCGCTATTATTACAGTCCGGCCGCCTTCTTGTGCGGCCTGACTGGCAGCATCCTTCACTTACCCGATTTCGGTTTTCAATATTTCAACTTCACATTTTGTAACTTATAAATTACAGTTTGAATTACAATGCAGCTAAAGCAATCGGCGACATTTCAAAAATGGTTTGGGAAGTTAAAGGATGAACGGGGCAAGGCTCTGATTACGTCGCGACTGAACAGACTTTCCTTTGGTCATGCAGGCGATGTCGCTCCCGTTGGTGAGGGCGTCAGCGAATTGCGCATCCATTACGGACCGGGCTATCGGATCTATTTCGTCAGGTCGGGCGATGTCGTTATTGTTCTGCTCTGTGGCGGAGACAAGAGTACGCAGGAGAAGGACATCAAAGCCGCGAAGCAGATTGCGGCGCAATGGAGCGATGACGATGATTGAGAAGTTTACGAACTTTGATCCCGCCGAACACCTCAAGAGCGATGAAGCCATTGAGGTGTTTCTGGAGGATGCGTTCGCAACCAATGATGCGGCATACATCGCAAATGCGCTTGGTGTTATCGCGCGCGCAAAGGGTATGACGCAGGTAGCGCGTGAAACCGGACTTGCCAGAGAGCATCTTTACAAATCGCTCAGCGAGGCTGGGAATCCGACGTTAGAAACAACGATAGCCGTCCTCAACTCCCTGGGCTTTCAGCTCACCAGCAAACACAAGGCGGCATGATCAGCGCCTGACGTCATCAGCCACCGTTCGATGCCGCCCGATCGGCAGCATCATCGGCTTGCCAGAGGTCGGATCCTTGATGACCCGGCTTTCGATGCCGAAGACGTGGCGGACATTCTCCTCCGTCAATACTTCCTCCGGCGTGCCGAAGACATGCAGATTCCCGTCCCTTATGGCGACAAGATGATCGGCATAACGGGCTGCAAGATTGAGGTCGTGCAGCACCATGACGATGGTGGTCTCCCGGGCGTGGTTGAGGTCGGTGAGAAGGTCCAGCACCTCGACCTGGTGGCTGATATCGAGGAAGGTGGTCGGTTCATCCAGCAGCAATATGTCTGTCTGCTGGGCGAGCGCCATGGCGATCCAGACGCGTTGCCGCTGGCCGCCAGAAAGCTCGTCCACCGGCCGCTCGGCCAGTTCCACCGTATCGGTGGCGACAAGGGCTGCGGCGACGGCCTCGTCGTCCTGTCGCGACCAGCGGGCGAACAGGCCATGATGCGGGTGGCGGCCACGGCTGACGAGATCGGCAACCACGATGCCCTCCGGCGCTATCGGCGATTGCGGCAAAAGGCCCATGCGCCGTGCGAGGTCGCGCGAGGCAAGACGATGGATCGATTTTCCATCGAGCAGAACCTGACCAGCGCGCGGCGCAATGAGCCGCGACATGCTGCGCAGCAGAGTGGACTTGCCGCAGGCATTGGCGCCGACGATGACGGTGATCTTCCCGCGCGGAACGGTGAGATCCAGCCCGTCGATGATGAGGTTTTCGCCGTAGCCGGCCGACAGGCCGTTCACGGAAAGGGAGTGGCCGGTCATAACGAGCCTCCGCTGCGGTTGACCCGCACGATAAGGTAAATCAGATAGGGCGCACCGAGCGCGCCGGTAACGACGCCGACCGGATAACGGCCCGGCAACAGGAACTGACCGCAATAATCGCCCACCAGCACCAGCGCCGCCCCAACCAGCGCCGCAGGAAGGAGCAGCGAGCCGTTGTTGCCGACGATGCGCGCCGCAATCGGCCCGGAGAGGAAAGCGACAAACGCGATGGGACCCGAGACCGCCGTTGCAAAGGCGATCATGCCCACGGCGGCGATGATGACGATGATGCGCGTTCGCCCCACCCTCACACCAAGCGCTGCTGCGGCGTCGTCACCCAGTCTCAACGCTTCCAGATCACGCGCACGGCTGAGGAGCAGCCCGCCGAAAAGGATGAGCGCGATGAGGAGCGGCAGCAACTGCGCGATTTTCGCGCCGTTGACGCTGCCGGTCAGCCAGCGCATCGCCTCCTGCAGCGTCCATGCCGGCGCGACGGAGAGAATATAGGCGATGAAGCTTTCCAGCATCGCTGAAACGCCGATGCCGACGAGGATCAGCCGGGTTCCAGCCACGCCGTTGCGGAAGGACAGGAGATAGACGAGAAGCGCAACGCCAAGACCGGCCACGACGGCGAAGACCGAGACCAGCGGCCCGTTCATCTGCAGGACGACGATGGCGAAAACGGCCGCAGCGCTCGCCCCTGAACTGATGCCGATAATGTCAGGGCTGGCGAGCGGGTTGCGCAGCATGATCTGGAAGGCGACGCCGCCAAGTCCGAAGCTCAGGCCTGCCAGAATTGAAAGCAGCGCGCGCGGCAGGCGCAACTGCCCGACGGTGAAGGTTACGCCGGCAATGTCCTCCCCCAGCAGAACCCGAATGACATCGGCGGGCGGCGTGAAGGATTGCCCGAGCATCAGCGTTGTTGCAAAAGCGGCAATCAGAAGCGCCGACAGGGCAGCGATGACAAGGCGACGTCGGCGCTGGCGGGCATGGCGATTGAATACGAGATTTTCAATGACGGGAGCGTATATGGTCACAATTCGCGCACCCTCTGGCGTCTGACAATCCAGATGAAGAAAGGCGCGCCGACAAGGGCGGTGACGATGCCGACATCGAGTTCCGACGGCCGCGCCACGATGCGCCCGACAATATCGGCGGCAAGCAGCAGGCACGCCCCGCCAAGCGCCGAGAACGGCAGCAGCCAGCGATTGTCCACACCGACGAGCAGGCGGCAGAGATGCGGCACCACCAGCCCGACAAAACCGATCGGCCCGCAAATGGCGGTGGCTGCACCGCAGAGCAGAATGGCGCCGAAGGAGGCCACGGCTCTGGCCACCGTAACATTCTCGCCAAGCCCGGCGGCGAGTTCGTCTCCGAGCTCCAGAGAATTGAGCTTGCGCGCCGAAAGCAGGCTGACGATGAAGCCGGCGGTCAGAAAGGGCAGCACGGTCTCGATGCGCTCGAAAGTCGCCCCGCCGACGCCGCCGATCTGCCAGGAGCGGATGCCGCCGGCAATATCGCTGCGCGGCAGAACGACGGCGATGACGAGTGAGGAAAAGGCGACGGAGGTGGCGGCACCCGCAAGTGCGAGTTTCAGCGGGGTCGCCCCGCCTCGGCCGAGCGAGCCGACAACATAAACGAAAACCGCTGATACTCCCGCCCCGGCAATTGCGACCATGATGAAGGCCTGAGCCGAGGCGATGCCGAACCAGACGATACCGATGACGACGGCAAGCGACGCCCCCATGTTCACACCGAGAATGCCGGGATCGGCAAGCGGATTGCGGGTGACACCCTGCATGATGGCCCCGGCCAGCCCGAGTGCGGCACCGGAAAGCAGCGCAAGCAGCGTGCGCGGCAGGCGCACCGCGACGGCCGCCTCTGCAACCGTCTCGACGCGGCCGCTGAGCCCACTAACAATATCCGCAAAAGAGACGTCACGCGTGCCGATGGCGACGGACAGCGCACAAAGCAGCGCGAGAAGCGCCAGCACCGCGCCGAGCCATGCCGTTCGCACGCGGTTGGAGCGGCCGGCGAGCAGCACGGCCGTCGCTTTGCCGGGTCCAGACGTTGTCACTGCGATTTACCGGAGGATTTGTCGGCAGCCTTTGCCAGAAGATCGGCATAGTCCTTCAGCACCCACGAAATCGACAGCGGCGTGGGATTGGAGGCGGTGCCGAGCGGGTCGCGGCCCAGCATGACGATGGCATCGTTGGCAACGGCCGGCATGCGGGCGAGAAGCGGGTCGGCCCGCATGGCGTTCAGCAGCGCCTCACTGCCATAGGTCACGACGATATCGACATCGTCGAAGGCATCCACACGCTCGGCGCTGACGCCGGCGGCGAATTGCCCCGGCTTCGTCGCTTCCACGACGCTTTTCGGCGAGGCAAGTCCAAGATCGGCGAAGAACTTCACCCTGGTGTCATTGGCCGTATAGAAATTGACGACGCTGAGATTGGTGGCATCGAGATGGGTGACGAACATGGCCGACTTGCCCTTCAGCTGCGGATGGCCGGCAACGACCTGCGCAATCTCGCCCTCGATGCGTTTGATGAGCGCCTCACCTTCCGCAACCATGCCAAGGCCGGCGCTGTTCAGCCGGATCATCTCGCGCCAGTCCGTCGCCCAGGGAGAAACGGGATAGGCGACGACAGGGGCGATCTGGCTCAGCGTATCGTAGTCGGACTGGCTGAGGCCTGAATAGGCGGCAAGGATGACATCCGGCTGCGTCGCCGCCACGGCCTCGAAATCGATGCCGTCACCCTCGTCGAACAGCACCGGCTTTGCCGCGTTGAGTTCGGTGAGCCGCTTTGCCACCCATGGCAGCAGGCCATCGCCGTCATCATCGCCGAAATTGGCCGCCGCAAAACCGACGGGCACGATGCCGAGCGCCAGCGGCACCTCATGGTTGGCCCAGGCGACAGTCGCGACCCGCTGCGGTTTCTTCGCAATCGTGGTCGTGCCGAAAGCATGTTTGATGACGATGGGATAGCTTGTCGTCTCCTCCGCCGAGGCCATATTCGGCGCGATCAGCGACAGGAAAAGCACAAATACCGGCATGAGGCAGCGGAACGGGCGAAGCATTGGCGAGCTCTCAGAAATTCAAAAGTGGACTTGAACTCTCAGCTTCAATTGCCTCCGTCAAGCCCAGGCAAGAAATGCCGTCGCAACAGCGGTGAAATTTCCGGGGTTTTGTACAAAACCGCAAAAAGTTACAATACCGGACAAACTTTCTCAAGTTATTGGGCGCTTCGAGAGTGGGCCGTGGAAGCGGCGATCGGGGCATCAACTTCTGGAACATACCAATGAATATCGAAACCGAAGGCAGACACCGCAAAACCGCGCGACGTCGTTATCAGGATGCGGCGCTGCTTGCCTGCACGGCGCTTGTCGCCACCCTGCCCGGCACCTTGCTGGCGCAGGAAGCTGCCAACACGAACAGCAGCACGGTTCTGGAACGGATCACCATTGAAAGCGGTGACAATGACCAGAAGTCCATCGTCGCCACCCGCACGACGAGCGGCAGCAAGATGGCGACCGATATTCTCGACACACCTGCCTCCGTTTCCGTCATCACCGCCAAGGAAATGCAGCAGCGCGGCGTGCAGAGCGTGGAAGAAGCGCTGCAATATACCGCCGGTGTGACCACGGATTTTTACGGCTCCGACGACCGGTTCGACTATTTCAAGATTCGCGGTTTCGACGCCTATACTTATCGCGACGGGTTGACGCTTGGCCGTCCCTTCGGCGCGCTGCGCGAGGAAACCTATGCCTATGAGCGTGTGGAAGTGCTGAAGGGCGGCAATTCCACCACCTTTGGCGTTTCGGATCCCGGCGGCTCGGTGAATTATTCCACAAAAGTGCCGAAACGCACCCGTTTCGGTGAAGCCTATGTCACCGGCGGCTCCTATGGCCGCGCCGAAACCGGCTTCGACTTTGGTGACAACATCACCAGCGACGACACGCTGTCCTACCGACTGACCGGCAAGCTCAGAAATGCCGATGCGGAATATGATTATTCCCGCGACGACGAGAAATTCTTCATGGGCGGCCTGACATGGCGTCCCACGGACGTCACCAGCCTCACCGTGGTTTACGACCACCTCAACAAGGATGGCGTTCCGGGCGGCGGCGGCCATCCCGTCGGCTCGCATTTCGACCGGAGCCGTTTCTTCGGCGAACCGGACTACAATTATCGCGGCACAAACCGCAATTCGCTGAGCGTGATGTTCGACCACGATTTCGGCTCCGGCCTGACGCTGAGTTCCAACGCCCGCTACAGCAAGGCGAATACGGACTTCGGTTACGCCTATATCTCGTCCACGCCGACCAACGGTTCGACAATCGCCAACCGGTCCTATTTCGGCAACGACACCGAGACCGAAAACTTCCTGATCGACACGCGCCTGCAATACGATACGCGGTTTGAAAATGTCGAAAGCCGCAGCCTCGTCGGCGTCTTTTATAACGACTACACCTCCGGCAGCAAAAGCTACTTCGGCGCCGCGCCGAGCATCAACTGGATGAACCCGGTCTATACCGGCGCACCCGCTTCAGTGCCGCTCTATGCCGACTCCCTGACGGACCAGAAGACAAAGGCGATCTATCTCCAGCAGGACTTCACCTTCTTCGACCGGCTGATCGTCAGCGCCGGCCTGCGCAACGACTGGATCGACACCGAGCAGACCAACCGCCTGCGCGGCACCTCGGCGAGCGGCGACATCAGCGAACTGACCAAGCGTATCGGCGTGTCCTACAAGATCACCAACGAGATCGCGCCTTATATCAGCTACGCCGAATCGGTGGTGCCGGCATCTGGTCTGACGGTGGAGCCCGAACGCGGCGAACAGATCGAACTCGGCGTGAAATATCGTCCGGACGCTTTCCCGGCCCTGTTCACCGCCTCGATCTACGATCTGAAGAAGAACAACATCACCGTCACCAGCCCGATTACCAGCCTGCCCACGACCATCGGCGAGGTGCGCGTGCGCGGTCTCGATCTCGAAGCCAAGGCGGAAGTGACCGACAATCTCAGCCTGACGGCGGCCTATTCCTATCTCGACGCGGAAATCACTGAAAACGGCACCGGCGGCAATGTCGGCAACCGGCCGCAATTCGTGCCCGAGCATCAGGCCTCATTGTGGGTCAACTACACACTTGCGGGCAACGACCATTTCGGCGACATGACCTTCGGTCTCGGCGGCCGCTATACCGGCGCTTATTATTTCGACAATGCCAACAAGGTCGAAACCGGAAGCAGTGTGACCGTGGATGCAGCATTCAGCTACAAGATTCAGGAAACCGCCTCGCTGGACGTCAATGTTTCCAACATCTTCAACGAAAAACACGTCTCTTATGGCGGGTTCGGCGCTGACTTTTACAATCCCGGCCGGGCGTTTTCCGTGACTTTGCGAAAGACATGGTGAAAATCGATATTAGCAATATTTTTCAATATATTGCATAATTTCCCTAATACACAACATCATCCTCGGGCTCGTCCCGAGGATCTAACCACGTCTCATCAAGTCTGAAGGTCGCAGATCCTCGGGACAAGCCCGAGGATGACGAAAGGTGAGGTTTGCGCGCCTCACCAAAACACTGCGCATCGACCTCACCCAGCTTCAAAGCAGCCTGTGCAGCCGTCGCCAGGCGGCGGGTGTGTTTCCCACGGACTGGCGGAAAGCCTTGGTCAGATGGGCCTGATCGGAAAAGCCGAGCTGGGCGGCGATATCGGCCACCGTCAGATCGCCTTCCAGCAGAAGTTTCTGGGCGGCATTGATGCGCCGCTCCAATTGCCATTGCAGCGGCGTCTTGCCGGTGGTCTGGCGAAATACGGTGGCGAACCAGCTTTCCGAAAGCCCGACAATATCGGCCATCTCGGCAACCGTCATACGGTCATCGCCACGCTTTTCGACCTGAGCAAGAAGCCTGTTCAACTGCGCCTGCGTCAGCCTGCCATTGGCCTGCTCCGGCGAAGGGCCGGGAATATCCAGCAGGCCGGCAACGATGCTGCCGACGAGGCTTTCCGCATAGACCGCATGTTTCGAGGGTTCAGCCAGCTCATCGACAAGCAGGCCGGCAAGAGTTTCCACCGAACCGATGTCCTGTATCTCGACCGGACGGCGCAGCGCCGTCATCGCCGCCGAACTGCCGACCGAGGGCGACAGGAAACGGAGCAGGCGATCCTTGTGAATATGCAGGTTGAGATGCGAGAACCGGTGCGTGGCGCTGCTGCTCGTCCACATCGGTACGCCGGCCGGCACATAAACCGCCCGTGTCATCGGCCGCGAGTGGTTGGTGAATTCGCCATTGCGGTTGGACATGCTGATGCGCGAGGAGACATCGTTGAAAAAGATCATGATGCGCGGATCAGCGGCCAGATAATAACCCTTGGCTCCCATCTGGCTTTCCGCTTCCCAGAAAGCACTGACCAGCCCGTCGAACTGGCGCCACTTCACCGGCGCAGTGACGCTGATCCCTTCCGTGTGCCAGGTCATGGAATGCCAGAAACTCAATGCGGGTACCGTCCGGTTGTCGGGTCTGGGGTGAGCGTATGGAAAAACGCGCGCCGCGCCAGTCATCGCGCTCTGCCCCAATAACATGACTTATCAATTCATGTTAATAGCAAAGATCGTTATAAAGAGAAACATTCGCTGACGCGACGGCTCTGGAACCTCTGAGCGAAACGCCCGTTGAACTCCTGACAGAAACGCAACACGGGAGATTATCAATGGACAGCAAAAAGGAACCGGGCAACTTCGCGGACAAGAAACGCGAAGAGAAGGGCCGCGGCGTCATCGTGGCCGGGCCGGATGCGCACGAAAACGAAAAGAGCGGCAAAGCTCCCTCGGCAAAGGCGGAAAAATCTTTATCCGGCAAACCGGTTGCGGCTTCTGACCGGCGATAACATCCCGGATCGAGCGGTCGCTGATGCGTCCCCGCCAAGCTACAGATAGAAAAAACACCTCCCCGATCGCTCAGGGAGGTGCATCATCATTAAACAGTCGGCCTTTGCTTACAGAAGGTCAAAACGGTCGGCGTTCATCACCTTCGTCCAGGCGGCGACGAAATCACGCACGAATTTCTCCCTGCTGTCGTCCTGCGCATAAACTTCCGCATAGGCGCGCAGGATGGAGTTCGAACCGATGACGAGGTCCACGCGGGTCGCCGTGTACTTGGCTGCCCCGGTCTTGCGGTCACGAATCTCATAGAGATTATTGCCGGTCGGAACCCAGGAATAGGCCATGTCCGTCAGCGTCGTGAAGAAGTCCGTCGTCAGCGCGCCGGGCTTGTCGGTAAACACGCCATGCGCCGTACCGGCATAATTGGCGCCGATGACGCGCAGGCCACCGATCAGCACTGTCAGTTCCGGCGCAGTCAGGCCGAGAAGCTGGGCGCGGTCCAGAAGCAGTTCTTCGGGGCTGACGACATAGTCCTTCTTGACCCAGTTGCGGAAACCATCCGCCAGCGGCTCCAGCGGGGCAAAGCTGTCGGCATCCGTCTGTTCGGCGGAAGCATCGCCACGGCCGGCAGCAAAAGGCACGGCAATGTCGAAGCCGGCCGCTTTCGCCGCCTGTTCCACACCGTAATTGCCGGCCAGAACGATCACATCCGCGATGCTCGCGCCGGTTTCACGGGCAATCGGTTCCAGAACCGAGAGCACGCGGGAAAGGCGGGCGGGCTCGTTGCCTTCCCAGTCCTTCTGCGGTGCAAGGCGGATGCGTGCGCCATTGGCGCCGCCGCGCTTGTCCGAACCGCGGAAGGTGCGGGCGCTGTCCCAGGCGGTCGAGACCAGATCGGCAACGGAAAGGCCAGAAGCCGCGATCTTCGCCTTGACGGCAGCGACATCGTAGCTGGTGGAGCCTGCGGGGATGGGATCCTGCCAGATCAGGTCTTCAGCCGGAACGTCCGGGCCGATGTAACGGGACTTCGGCCCCATGTCGCGGTGGGTCAGCTTGAACCATGCACGGGCGAAGACCTCGGAGAAATGGTCCTGATCGTCCTTGAACTTCAGCGAAATCTCGCGGTAGATCGGGTCGACCTTCAGGGCCATGTCGGCATCGGTCATCATCGGGATGGTGCGGATCGAGGCATCCTCGACGTCGACAGGCTTGTCTTCCTCGGCGATGGTGATCGGCGCCCATTGCGATGCACCGGCGGGGCTGTGGGTCAAAGTCCACTCATGCTTGAACAGCATTTTGAAGAAGCCGTTGTCCCACTTGGTCGGCTCGCTCGTCCACGCGCCTTCGATGCCGGATACCACGGTGTCGCGACCGATACCGCGGCCCTTGGTGTTGATCCAGCCAAGACCCTGATATTCCGGGCCTGCGGCTTCCGGATCGGGGCTGAGGTTTGCGGCGCTGCCATTGCCGTGCGACTTGCCGATAGTGTGGCCGCCGGCGGTCAGCGCCACGGTTTCTTCGTCATCCATGCCCATGCGGGCAAAGGTTTCGCGCATCTGCGCCGCTGTCGCCAGCGGATCGGACTTGCCGTTCACGCCTTCCGGGTTGACGTAGATGAGGCCCATCTGCACGGCGGCAAGCGGATTTTCCAGCGTCGCCGGCTTGGTCACATCGCCGTAACGGCCGTCGCTCGGCGCCAGCCATTCCTTTTCGTCACCCCAATAGGTGTCCTTTTCCGGAGCCCAGATGTCTTCGCGGCCAAAGGCGAAGCCGAAGGTCTTCAGACCAGCGACGTCATAGGCGATGGTGCCGGCGAGCGCGATCAGGTCTGCCCAGGAAATCTTGTTGCCGTATTTCTTCTTGATCGGCCACAGCAGGCGGCGGCCCTTGTCGGTGTTTACGTTATCCGGCCAGGAATTGAGCGGGGCAAAACGCTGGTTGCCGGTGTTGGCGCCGCCGCGACCGTCAGTCACACGGTAGGAACCCGCCGCATGCCAGGTAACGCGGGCCATCATGCCCACATAGCTACCCCAGTCCGCCGGCCACCATTCCTGGCTGTCGGTCATCAACGCGCGCAGATCGGCCTTCAACGCTTCGACATCGAGCGTCTTCAGTGCTTCGCGATAGTTGAAGGAGGTGCCGAGCGGATTGGTCTTGGTGTCGTGCTGGTGCAGGATGTCGAGGTTCAGCGCATTCGGCCACCATTCGGTCACCGATTTACCCGAGGCCGTGTTGCCTCCATGCATGACAGGACACTTGCCAGCCGGTTTTGAAGTTGCGTCCATTTCGCCCTCCGATGGGTTTAGCAATTAAACGAAATAATCAATTCGACATGTGCAGCGTGAGAGCCAGAGCCAGCGGCAGGTCATGGGAAAACCGTGCAGCGACGCTGGTAACCTCTCACAGCTACAGCTTCTTTCTGTCATGAAGATGACTAACAGCCGGGTTCCATAATTTCCAATTGTATATTCTAAAGGCTGCGATATGCTGAGCTTATGATTGCGCTCTCCATGAAACATCTCCGTTATTTCGACGCTCTGGCCAAGATCGGCCATTTCGGTCGGGCGGCGGAGGCATGCGCCATTTCCCAGCCGGCGCTGTCGCTGCAGATCCGGGAGCTGGAGGAACTGATCGGCGCGCCGCTCGTCGAACGGAGCAGCCGCCAGATCCGGCTGACCGCGCTTGGCGAGGAATTCGCCGAACGCACCCGCTCGATATTGCGTTCGGTGGATGAGTTGCAGGATCTGGCGCGGGCGCGGCATGGACCGCTCAGCGGCCGCCTGCGCATCGGCGTCATTCCCACCGTCGCACCCTATCTTTTACCACAGATTATAAAGACACTCACGCGGCATTATCCCGGACTGGAGGCCCGCCCGCGCGAGGCGGTGACGCAGAAACTCATCGAGGACCTTTTGGAAGCCCGGTTGGACATGGCGATCGTCGCCCTGCCCGTCTCGGAGCCGGCGCTGGAGGAGGTTCCGCTGTTTTCGGAGGAATTCATTCTGGTGCGGCCGATGGAGGATGCGGGCATGCCGGTGCCGAGCGCCGACAAGCTGGGCGAAATGCGCCTGCTGCTGCTTGAAGAAGGCCATTGTTTCCGCAACCAGGCGCTTTCCTTCTGCAGCACGACCAATGCGCCGCCGCGCGTCCTGATGGAAGGCTCCTCGCTCTCCACCCTCGTGCAGATGGTCGGCGCCGGCATCGGCGTCACGCTCATTCCGCAGATGGCCGTCGATATGGAGACACGGCAATCCACCGTCTCGGTGTTCCGGCTGGCGGAACCGCGCCCGTCGCGCACCATCGGCATCGTCTGGCGCAAGAGCAATCCGCTCTCGGCGCAGTTCAGCCATATCGCCGAAATCGTCCGCGAATGCGGTCTACAGAAACTCGGCCTGTCTTGAAGACGATAGACACATCAATATCGGGAAAGCGAATGTGAGCAGGCCGAATTACCGCGATATCGCCCGTCTCGCAGGCGTTGGAACCGCCACGGTCGAGCGGGTGCTGAACGGGCGCGGCGGCGTTCGTGCCGAACTCGTGGAAAAGGTCGTTCTCGCCGCACGCACACTGGATTATCCGCGCACCCTGCCGGAGACCCATCGCGGGCTGCTGCGCATCGAAGTGCTGATGGTGCGCCCGGAAACCACCTTTTACCGGCGGCTTTCCAAGGCCTTCGAAAGAATTGCGGCAACGCTCGACCCTCTCGTCGTTGTCCACCGCAGTTTCGCCGAAGAGATGAAGCCGGAAGAGCTGGCGGGCCGCATCACCGCCGCCGCAGAGGCGCGCGCCGGCCTTATCCTCGCCATTCCGAGCAGCCCGGCGGTCAGCGCCGCCGTCGAGGCGGCGGTGGCGCGCGGCGTGCCGGTAGTGCATGTCGTCACGCGCGCCTCGGCGGAAAAGGGCGAATTCATCGGCATCGACAATGGCGCGGCGGGACGGACGGCAGCGCATTTCATCACCCGCATGGCGCACCAGCCCGGCCCGGTCATCGCGCTCTGCCATCCGATCTATCAGGTCCACCGCGACCGTATCGGCGGCTTTTCCGATTACTTCCGCGACCATGCCGGCAAACATCGCTTCGAATGGCTGGGCTTTACCCGCGATGACGAATATTACAGCGCCGAGGCCCTGCGCATGGCGCTCGATCTCTATCCCGACATGGCCGGACTTTATAATGCCGGCGGCGCGAATGCCGCCCTGATCGACGTTCTTCGCCGACATCCGCGCGGCGGCGAGATATTCTTCGTCGGCCATGAATTGACCGATTATACGCGCAAGGCGCTGAATGACGGCGTCATGGATATCGTGCTCGATCAGGCCCCCGAGGCGCAGGCCCGCCGGGCGCTGGATCTCGTCCTTCGCCGGATCGGTCTTACCGATATCGAGCCGGACAGCGCGCCCATTCGCTTCGTCACCATTACCGCAGAGAGCCTTTGATCTGATTTGATCAAGGAAGGCTTCGGCGTTCACCGCGCTCCCTGCTAATTTCTCTTAAGGGAGGAAAGCCGCAGAGCGCGAGAAGCGCCGGGCGGCCATGGCGTGCAAACGCCCTTCTTCATCGTGAGAACTTGCGCGGGCGCATCGGAGCGATCGTCCGAAGGAGAGCGCTATGGACGATCTGAAATATGGAACGCGTAACAAGCGCGGCGACTGGGCGCCCAACCAGCCGGTGGAAACAGCACCGCTCTTTGCCTTTCCGCCGCGCCTCGTGGCGGTGCTGAAGTGGCTCCCGCATTATTTTTTCCCGTGGAATGCGATCTTCGCGCTTTCGGCCGTCGGCTACTGGGCCTTTGTCATTCCGCCCGTCGAAACCATGGCCACGCTTGGCTTCGGCTGGATCGCCTGGCTTTATGCGGTCAATGCGGTCTGCGTCTTTCTCTTCTACGGCGGTTTCGAACTCCATCTCTATATTCTGAAGCGGCAGGAAAACCGCTTCAAATATAACGGCAAATTTCCCGCCGAACAGAAGAGCAAGGCCTTCTGGTTCGAGAGCCAGAACCTCGACAACATCCTGCGCACCTTCCTTTCCGGCGTGACGATCTGGACCGCCATCGAAGTGGCGATGCTTTGGGCCTATGCCAATGGTTATGCGCCATGGCTCAGCTTTGCCGAAAATCCCTGGACGCTCGCCGCCGTGGCGCTTGTTGTGCCGATCATCCACGAATTTCATTTCTTCTGCATTCACCGGCTCATCCACACGCCGCTGCTTTATAAATGGGTGCATTCCGTCCACCACAATTCGGTGAACCCGTCGCCCTGGTCGTCGCTATCCATGCATCCGGTCGAGCATCTGCTCTATTTCGGCACCGCCTTTTATCACCTGATCCTGCCGTCCAACCCGGTCCTCATGCTTTACCAGCTTCATTATGCGGGTTTCGGCGCGATCCCCGGCCATGTCGGCTTCGACAAGGTGGAGATCGGCGAGGACAAGCTGGTCGATAGCCATGCCTATGCGCATTACCTCCACCACAAATATTTCGAGGTGAATTACGGCGACGCCCTCATCCCGCTCGATAGATGGTTCGGCACCTGGCACGACGGCTCGGCGGAGGGAGAGGCCCGCATGCAGGAGCGCTATCGCAAACGCAAAGAAAAACTCGCAGCCCGCAAGGCGCGCAACACCATCGGGGAGGCAGCCGAATGAGCTGGGTTTCAGCCTGCAAACTGGAAGACATCGAACAGGAAGGCGCGATCCGCTTCGACCACGCCGGACGCACCTATGCGATCTATCGCGGTCCGGATGACAGCGTTTATTGCACAGCCGGCCTCTGCACCCATGAGGCGATCCATCTTGCCGAAGGGCTGGTGATGGATTTCGAGGTGGAATGTCCCAAGCATTCCGGCGCCTTCGATTATCGCACCGGCGAAGCCCTGCGGCTGCCCGCCTGCGAAAACCTGAAAACCTATCCGGCGCAGGTGGTGGACGGCGAAGTACGCGTCACCATCGGCTAGGCCGAGCTTTCGAGCAGGCCCGAAAGGGCCTCCGGAATGCACCCGGGCGGCCCGGCGCCCCAAGGGAGGACGACATGAAATCCATCTGTACCATGGCCGCTGTGGCGGTCCTTTTCGCGGGCACGGCATCGGCCGAGACCATCGGCGTTTCGATGCAGAGCTTCGACAATAATTTCCAGACCCTGCTGCGTGAAGGGCTTGGCGCCCGGGCGTCGGAGGTCGACGGCGTCAAGATCCAGGTCGAAGACGCGCAGGCCGATATTTCCAAGCAGCTCAACCAGGTCAACAATTTCATCGCGGCAAACGTCGACGCGATCATCGTGACGCTGGCGGACACCTCGGCCGCACCCGGCATCAGCGATGCCGCAGCCAAGGCGGGCATTCCGCTGGTCTACCTCAATCTCGAACCGGACAATGTCGCCAAACTGCCGGAAAAGCAGGCCTATGTCGGCTCGCGGGAAACCGATGCGGGGCGGCTGGCCGGCGAAGCGGCCTGTTCGCTGCTCAAGGAGAAGGGAAAGGCCGCCGACGCGCAGGCCTATATATTGATGGGCGATCTTGCCCATCAGGCCTCGCGCGACCGCACCTCGTCCTTCAAGCAGGCGCTCACATCCGGCGACTGCAAGGCCGTCACCATCGCCGACGAGCAATCGGCCGCCTGGACACGGACAACCGCCATGGACATGACGACCAACTGGATCACCGCCGGCCGGCCGATCGACGTCGTCTTCGCCAATAATGACGAGATGGCGATCGGCGCAGTGCAGGCATTGAAGGCGGCGAGCGTTTCGATGGACGATGTGATCGTCATCGGCATCGACGCCACGCCGGACGGGCTCGCCTCCATGGCCGCCGGCGATCTCGACGCCACGGTGTTCCAGAACGCCAGGGGGCAATCGACAAGCGCGCTCGATGCCGCCGTCGCCCTGATACGCGGCACGCCGGTCGACAAACAGGTCATGGTTCCGTTCGAACTGGTAACGCGGAAGAACATGACCGACTACGCCAGCCGAAACTGACCCTCCCCCAGCCGGTGCGCCCTGAAAAGCGCGCCGCCCCTTCTCACGGAGATACCATGGACGCAATCGTCATCATCGGCGCCGGCGAGGCGGGCACACGTGCCGCCTTTGCGCTGCGCGAAGCGGGCTTTGCAGGCAACGTCACGCTGATCGGCACGGAGCCGCACCCACCCTATGAACGGCCGCCGCTCTGCAAACCGCTCGAAGGTGCGGTGCGGATGAAACCCATCTGCGCCGACGGAGTGCTGGAGGCTGCCCGTATCTCCTATCGTCAGGGCGTATCGGCGACCCGGATCGACGCGAAAGACCGTCTTGTGACGCTCGATGACGGGCGGACGCTCGGCTATGACAGGCTGCTGCTTGCAACCGGGGCGCAGCCGCGAAAGTTAACCTGCCCCGGCGCGGGGCTGGCGCTGGATTTCCGCACCCACGCGGATGCGCGGGCGATTTTCTCCCGCGCCGATAGCGGCGCGCGGATTGCAATCATCGGCGGCGGGCTGATCGGGATGGAACTTGCGGCGGTTCTGCGCGGCAAGGGGCTTGCGATCAGCATCATCGAGGCAGCAACACGGCCGCTCGGTCGCGCGGTTCCCCGGCGTCTCGCGGAACGGATATATGCGCGCCATCTCGAAGAGGGCGTGAATTTCCATCTGGGACATGGCGTTTCGGAAATCACGCCGGAAGCAGTTTTGCTTACCGAAGGCGGGCGCGTGCGGGCCGATATCGTCGTCTCCGCCATCGGCGTCCTGCCCAATGTCGAATTGGCGCAAACGGCGGGACTTGCGACGGGAAACGGCATTCTGACCGATGCTTTCCTGCGCACCAGCGATCCCCATATCTTCGCGGCGGGCGATTGCGCGGCCGTCTCCCAGCCTGGCGGCGGACATATCCGGTTTGAAAGCTGGCGCAATGCCCGCAGCCAGGCGGAGGTCGCAGCGCATAACATTCTTGGCGCAAACGAGGCCTTTGCCGCCCTGCCCTGGTTCTGGTCGGATCAATATGATCTCGGCCTTCAGGTCGCGGGCCAGCCGCAGCCGGAGCATCAGAGCGTCATCCGTTCGCTGGGCGATGGCGAACTGGAACTCTACCTTCAGGACGGCCGCCTTGTCGCCGCCGCCGGGCTGGGCGTCGGCAACAGCGTCGCCAGAGACATCAAACTGGCCGAGATGCTGATCGCCGCCGGCATCAATCCCGATCCGGCGGCACTTGCCGACCCCGACGTCAATCTCAAATCATTGCTGAAAAGCGCACGGGCGGCCTGATGCAGAAGCTGCTCGTCTTTCAATCGCTGTGGGCCATGGAAAGGCTCTCCGGCGACAGCCATGAACCCAGCCTTGAGGAAAACATAGCCCGGATCGCCGCAGCGGGTTTCGATGGCGTCAGCGCGCATTATACCGACCGTGCGGATGTGCGGCGTCTCAACAGGGCGATCCGTGGCACGGGCCTTCGGATCGAAGGTGTCTGCTTTCCGCGCAGTATCGAGGATCTGCGCCACACGCTGGCGCTGGCGCAGGAATTTCCCGTCAGCCATATCGATCTTCAGGCCGATATCCGCCCGCGCCGGGTGGAGGATTGCCTGCCGCTTCTCGACGGCTGGATGCGGCTTGCCGAAGAGGCGGGCGTTCCCGTCTTCATCGAAACCCATCGCAACCGGATCACCAGCGATCTCCTGTTCACGCTCGACCTTCTGGAACGGCGGCCCAAACTGCCGCTGCTGGCCGATCTGTCTCACTATCTTGTTGCCCGCGAATTCGCCTTTCCAGTCGAAGATGAAAGCCAGCAGCAGATCCGGCGCATCCTTCGCAATGCGCAGGCCTTTCACGGACGTGTCGGCTCCTGCGAGCAAATCCAGATCGAGATTTCCTTCGCCCATCACCGCCCATGGGTCGATCTGTTTCTGAACTGGTGGGATTATGGCTTCCGCCACTGGCGATCGCTTGCGCCAGATAATGGTGAGCTGGTCTTCACCTGTGAACTCGGCCCCAGCCCCTATGCCATCACCGGCCGGGACGGCAGCGATTCCACCGACAGATGGGTGGAATCGCTGCAACTCAAGACGATGGCGCAGACGCTATGGGCGCAAACCGCTCATTCTGCGAGCGGGATCGCGACCGTCTCCGATATCAATCGCTGATGTTATCGCGACGCGGCCTTTGCGGGCCTGTCGGTCCATTCGGGTGGCGCACCGAACTTGTCGGCCACCATGCCCTGCAGGCCGCGCGACCGGCCATAGGCATCGCATTCGACATATTTCGGTTTTCCACCCAGGGCGGACCGGATTCGATGGCCAGAGGGGATAGAGAGGTTCAACCCGTCGGAGACCTTGCCTGTCACCAGAATGCGCGAGAAGTAGTTGGAGAAATCGGCGGCAAGCTCGTAGGCATCCCCGATTTCCGAGACGCGGGCGTTGCCCGTGATGGAATTCGCGCCCTTGGACCAGACAGCCGCGGCGCGCTGGATACCGGTGCTATCCACCGCCTCCGCCTCGACGGCGAGGCCGCCAAGCCCGAATGGAAGACGCGGCACGCTGACCGGCAGGACGAAGTTGCTGCCGAGCGTCACGGCCGTCGATACCCCGGCCATGGTCTTGTCGGTCGGCACCAGATCGGTGATGACCGTGCGCACCGTCATGTCCGCCGGCTGGCCCAGCGCGGCAATCCGGTATTTATCGCTGAGCGCCACGCAGATGGCGCGATCCAGCGCATTCGAAACAAGGACACGGTCCTTTTCCGATGTGACCCGTGAAGAGGCCGCAAAGGAGAAGATGGTCGGCACGATGGCGACGGTCTTGACCCCGGCCAGTCCGTAGGCGTCGACGAAGGTGCGCGATTTGGTGAACTTGCCCTTGACCGGGCTGAGTTGCGCATAAGAGGTCAGCGTACCGCCTTCCTTGAGCGGCACGGACGTGCAGCCGGACATGATGATGGCAAAGGGCAAGGTGGCGAAGGCGACGCCGCGACTGCGGGAGGCCCTGTCGCCGGAAGCCCGGGCAAACAGACTGCACTGTTGTTTCACTGCACGTACTCCAGTTGGCATGGTTGATCCTGTGCCCCACACGGTACGACAACGAAAATTGCGGCAACATTACAATTGCCCGCCCCTGAAAGCGCGCGCAACGCAGGATCAGAAACGTAACCGGAAGGTGCTTCCGAAGGCGCTGCTGTCCAGAAAGATTCGCCCGTTATGGTTGGCGACGATCTGCTTGACGAGGCTGAGGCCAAGGCCCGCCCCGGTGCTGCGCGGCGTAACGCGATAAAAGGGCTCGAAAATCCGTTCCCGCTGGTCTTCGGCTATCCCCTGTCCCTCATCGGAAACCGCGATCTCGCCAGTGGCGAGAATCGAGACGTGGATCATCCCCCTGTTCCCGCCATGGTCTATGGCGTTGCGCACGATGTTGCTGATGGCGCGCGGCAGGGTGAACGGGTTGCCCAGTATTTCATATCGCGCGACCTGCGTTTCGAAGGAGATATCGTAGCCCGCCGCAAGCGCGAGCGGCGCGAGATCGGCAACGACGGTGCGCGCCGTCTCGACGAGGTCCAGCGTTTCGCGCCGGTCGTTCACCTGATCGTTTCTTTCGAAGGCGAGAAGCTGTTCCGTGGTCTCCCCAAGCCGCGCGACATCCTCCATCAGGCGTTGCTGCTCCGGCCCCGGCAAGCCCTCTATCCGGGTCTGCATGATCGCAATCGGCGTTCTCAGCTCATGCGCCGCATCGATGAGAAAACGCTGCCGCGCCCGAAACTGCTCTTCGAGTCGTTCGAGGATGCCGTTGAAGGCAAGGATCAGGGGCACCACCTCCCGCGGCACATCCTCGACCGGAAGCTTCGAGCCCGGCCGGCGCGGGTCGATCTCGGGAGCCTTTTTGACGACGGAACTGAGGCCGGCAAGCGCCTCGCGCACGATGCGGGGAACCGAGAAGAACACGGCGGGCAAGATGACAGCCAAGAGGGGAACGTAAATCTTGTAGGTTCCGGCAAGGAGCGTCAAAAACTGCCCCCTCATATGCGTGGTTCCGCCGAACATGACCCTTACGGAACCCCACTTCGTCTCCATGCTTTCAACCAGGGCGACCTCTGAGACGCCCTTTCCTCCCCGAATATCGGCATCCGTCAGCAAATGCAGATACGGCGACAGTTCCTCATAGACGGCGGGCACGGCGCCATAACTCGCCACCCGCCCGTCCAGCGTGGAAGCCACGAACCAGAGCGTTGAGTTCTCCGCCTTCATGGCCTGCAATGCCGGGCCATCGGTAACGACCAATCCTTTTTGCGGATCGAGCGAAAGCGACTCATCAAGTGTCGCCGACAGGTCGTCCCAGAGCGCAATATTGGGCGAAAGCATCGTCATGCCGTAAAAGCAGAGGCCGATGATGACCACGGCAATCATGGCGGAGACGACGACGCTGAGCTGCCAGCTCAACTTCCACCACAAGGACGAGTTGGAGATGCCCTGCGCTTTCATGCCTCTTCCTTCAACAGATAACCGATGCCGCGAATATTGTGGACGCCAACGCCTGCGGAGGCGTCGAGCAGGCGTTTTCGCAGCCGCGATATATGCGCGTCGAGCGCATTGGACTGGATCTCTTCCTCGTAATTGTAAACGGCCGCCTCAAGCGTGGAACGCAGCACGGATTTGCCCTTGCGTTTCGCCAGCGCAACGAGAACCGCAAGCTCGCGCCTTGGCAGATCGAAGGGAACGGAATTGATCGTGACGCTGAGATGGAGCGGATCGATGACGATGCGGCCGGCGGTGATTTCTGCCGGCGCAAGGTTTGCCGGCCTTCTCAGAACCGCACGCACCCGCGCCAGCAGCTCACCGACGAGAAACGGCTTGCCGAGATAGTCGTCGGCGCCGCCATCCAGCCCGGCGATGCGGTCTTCCGGTTCGTTCAATGCCGTCAACAGTATGATCGGCGTGTCGATGCCGGCGTGGCGCAGCTGCGGAATGAAGGCAAGTCCCTCTCCGTCCGGCAGGCGGCGATCAAGCAGGATGGCGTCATAGACGTGCTGTCGCGTCAGCTCCATGGCGTCGCCGAGCCACATCGTATGGTCGATGACGATGCCCTGCCTGCCGAGCGTCGCCGTCAGCGCATCCGCCATTTCCTTTTCGTCTTCGATCAACAGAAGTCTCATGCGTCACCGTCCCTTCGCATTCCCTTGTCTGCCAGAAAGGTTGCGGCAGTATTGCGGCAAAGCAGCCGCCGGAGCATTTCCAACCCGGTGCATGGCGGTTTCCCCTCCGAAAAAGGCGTAAAAACAGGGCTATGGAACATCAGACCCTGCTGTTTAAGCAGGTGCGTTCGCAAGGGTAATGCTGCTGCAATTATGGACGCCTATCCAGATGCCATACGCCTCTAGAGAGGCAATGCGACCGCCTGAGCTGCGGTCCCGGTATGGAAAGGATTTCAGCATGTGGGTGAAGAGAACCATCAAAGCGGGGATTGCGCTTGCAGGTTGCGTTCTCGTTGTCACCGCTCTCGATCCGGCGCGCGGCAGCGTCGATGCGAATGAGCGTGTCAAAGGCATCGTGAACGGGCTCGTCGAGACTGCTGCGATGAGCCCGGCAGGCACTCCTTTCGAGCTGACGGCCACTGAAACGGCGAAGATCGGCACGCGCCCGATGGTGGAGCGGCTTGGTATCAGCGGCGAGCTTCAGCCGATCACCCGCGTGGTGATCCGCGCCCGTGAAGCCGGCAAGATCGTCGAGATGAATGTCCGCGACGGAGACACGGTGCAGGCGGGCAAGCTGCTTGTGCGTTTCGAAACCGATGAGCTGCAATCGACGCTTTTGCTGCGGCAGAGCGACCGGGATGCGGCCGAGGCCGAGCTGATGCTGGCAATGCAGGCCCTGACGAGAACCGAACAGCTTGCCCTGAAAAACATCGCTTCGGCTGAACAGCTCGACAAGGCGAAAAGCGATGTCGCGGTGAAGACGGCAAGGCTCCAGAGCCTTTCGGCGCAGGCGGATATTGCCCGCATCGCCCTTCGCAATTCCGAAATCCGCGCGCCCTTCGGTGGCACCGTCACCCGGCGGCTGGCCGAGGCGGGATCGCGTGTCGGCGCGGATGGCGAGCTTCTCACGCTGGTCGATACCAGCGTGCTGGAGGCGAAGGTTCTTGTCGCCACGCGCGATGTTCCGCGCGTCGCCCTCGGCCAGACGGCGGAACTGGAGATTGACGGCCTTGGCGGCCAGATCGTCAAAGGCACGGTCGACCGCATCAGCCCGGTTGCCGAAGACGGCACCCGCTTCGTTGCCGTCTATCTGCGGCTTGCCAATCGTGACGGCCGGCTGTGGGGCGGAATGTTCGCCAGCGGATCGATCCTGCTGCGCGAGAAAAACGATGCGCTCGTCGTTCCCGCCATCGCGCTGCGCAAGGATGAGACCGGTTACCATGTGCTCAAGGTGCAAGACGGCCATCTTCGCCGCCAGACGGTCACGGTGGGAGCCCACTGGAACGGCGGCAATCTGATCGAGATTGCCGCCGGGTTGAAGGATGGCGAGACCATCCTGACCGCGCCGCTTCCCGAATTGCGGCCCGATATGGCCGTCACCGTCGACAAGGCAGGCTGAAATGTTCTTGACCCGCATATCCGTTACCCATCCCGTTTTCGCCACCATGATGATGGTGGCGCTTCTGGTCATGGGAGCTTTCTCCCTGCAACGGCTTGGGCTGGACCAATATCCCAATGTCGACGTTCCCGTGGTGGTGGTCATCACCTCTTATCCGGGTGCGACACCGGAGACGGTGGAAACCGAGGTGACACGCCCGGTCGAGGACGCGCTGAACGCCATTGGCGGTCTCGATGAGGTCACCTCCACCTCCTATGAGGGGCGCTCCGTCGTCGTCGCGAAATTCAAGCTTGAGGTGCGCAGTTCAGCCGCCGCGCAGGAGGTGCGCGACAAGATCGCCGCCATCGAGGCGAATTTTCCGGAAGACGCCAAAAAGCCGGTCATATCGAGGTTCGACCCCGCCGCCGAGCCGGTTCTGTCGGTTGCGATCAGTTCGACATCGCTCGATGTGCCCGCTCTCACCAGCCTTGCCGACCAGAAGGTGGTGCGGCAGTTGACGACCGTTGCCGGCGTCGGGCAGGCAACGCTGGTCGGCGCGCGCAAACGGCAGATCGATGTGACAATCGACGAGACGCGCATGCGCGCCCTCGGGATCGGCATCAACGAGGTGGTGAATGCGCTGCGCACCGGCAACAGCAACAGCCCGGCCGGAAGCGTTGTCGATCCCGTCTCCGAACGCACGATCCAGGTGCAGGGGCGTATCGAGGAGCCGCAGGCACTCCTGGATATGGTCGTGGCAAGGCGCGGCGGCGCGGCCATTGCGCTTCGCGATGTCGCAACGCTTTCCGAAGGGTCAGCCGATGCCGAAAACCGCGCCCTTTATAATGGCCAGACGGCGCTGGCGATCGACATCGTCAAGGTTCAGGACGCCAATACGGTTCAGGTCGCGACGGATGTGAGGAAGCGCCTCGATGCGCTCAACGCCGAGCTTGCCCCACAGAACGTGCAATTGCGCATCGTCACGGATGCGTCGATACCGATCCGCGAATCCGTCAATCAGGTACAGACGACGCTGATCGAAGGTGCGGCGCTCGCCGTCGCCATCGTCTTCCTGTTCCTCAATTCCTGGCGCAGCACGGTCATCACCGGGCTGACATTGCCTATCGCGATCATCGGCACGCTCGCGGTGATCCATGTCCTCGGCTTCACGCTCAATACGCTCAGCCTGCTGGCGCTGACGCTTTCCATCGGCATTCTGGTGGATGACGCCATCGTGGTGCGCGAAAACATCACCCGCCATCTCCACATGGGCAAATCCCACCTGCGCGCAGCACTCGACGGCACCAATGAAATCGGGCTTGCGGTAATCGCAACAACGGCGACAATCGTGGCAGTCTTCCTGCCGGTCGCCTTCATGGACGGCATTGTCGGCCGGTTTTTCTACGAATTCGGCGTCACCGTTTCCGCCGCCGTCCTGATCTCGCTCTTCGTCGCCTTCACGCTCGACCCGATGTTATCAAGCGTCTGGTACGATCCGGACGCCCAGCCCGAAGCGAAGCGCGGGCCGATGGGCCGCCTGATCGCCCGTTTCGACCGCGGCTTCGAATGGATGGCGGGGCAATATCGCCGGGCCATCGGCTGGACCCTGCGGCACCGGTTCGTCACCCTGCTTGCCACGTCGGGCATCTTTATCGGCAGCCTGTTCATGGTGCCGCTGGTCGGCACGGAATTCGTTCCGAATGCCGATGAGGGCCGCTTCCAGGTCAACATCACCGCGCCGGTCGGCTCCTCGCTGGATTATACGACAACGAAGGTGCGGCAGGTCGAAAAGGCGCTGAAGGAATTTCCGGAAGTCGAGACGCTTTATTCCACCGTCAATACCGGCGGCGCCGCCGGCAAGCATCGGGCCGCCATATTGGTGGGGCTGGTGCCGCTCGATATGCGGAGCCGAACCCCGCTCTCCCTTGCCGAACCGGTTCGCAAACGCCTGTCAGCCATACCCGGTATAGAGGTCACGATCCTGCAGAATGGCCTTGGCGGCGGCGAAAGCCCGGTGCAGCTCAGCATCCTCGGCGACGACCGGGCGGTCCTCGAAAAAATCGCCACCGGTCTGGTCGAAGACATGAAGAAAATCCCCGGCCTCGTGGATGTGACCTCCAGCGCCAAGGATGTGACCTCCATTCTTTCGGTCCGCCTGAAGCCTGCGGCGGCGAGCGATCTCGGCATTGCCCGCTCCGATCTTGCCGCAGCGCTTTCTCCCCTCATCGGCGGCGAGGATGTGTCGAAATGGACGGATGCGGACGGCAACAGCTACGATATCGTCATCCGCCTGCCCGTCGAGCGGCGGTCCGACGCCGCAAGCCTCGGTGAATTGATGATCGCAACCGGCCGCACGGCCGCGAGCGGCGCGCCGCTGATGGTGCGTCTCGATCAGGTCGCCGATATCGGCATCATGCCGGCCCCCGCCGAAATCCGCCGTATCGACAATCGCCGCGAGATACTGGTTTCGGCCAATATCGCCGGCCGCACGCTTGGCGAGGTGACGGAGACGTTGCAGGGCCTGACAGCCGGCCGTGACCTGCCGAACGGCTATCGCATCCGCTTCGGCGGTGACGCCGAAACCATGCAGGAGACCATAGGCCACATGGTCACGGCGCTTGCCATGGCCGTCATCTTCATCTACATCGTGCTCGCCTCGCAATTCGGCAGTTTCATGCAACCGCTCGCCATCATGGCGTCCCTGCCGCTTTCGCTTGTCGGCGTCCTCATCGGGCTGATGGTGGCCGGCAGCACGATCAACATGTTCTCGCTGATCGGCTTCATCATGCTGATGGGCCTCGTGACCAAAAACGGCATCCTGCTGGTCGATTTCGCCAATCGCGAGCGGCGGCGGGGGCTTTCGCTGAACGAGGCGCTGGAAAATGCCGGCGTCATCCGCTTCCGCCCGATCATCATGACGACGCTTGCGATGATCTTCGGCATGATCCCGCTCGGTCTCGCCGTCGGCGGAGGCGGCGCGCAGCGCGCGCCGATGGCCCATGCGGTGGTTGGGGGCCTCATCAGTTCCACGCTGCTGACCCTGATCGTGGTGCCGACCATCCTGTCCTATATAGACAGCATCGTCAGGCGTTTTACCCGCCTGCTGCCGAAAGCGCCGGACGAGGCGGCGGAAACGGCCATGCAGGACCGACCGGTAGCCTCGGCCTAGAGCATTTCCCGTGACGAAGGGTTCCACAGTACACGACGCAACGGTTTCCTGTGCCGTTGCACGCCCACCTCCGTCATTCCGGCCTTGAGCCGGAATCCAGCCGACGCGTGTCTACGCGGCGAGAAACTCCCTTCAGCCCAAGGACTTGGGCTGGCTGGATTCCGGCTTAAGGCCGGAATGACGGAGGTGGGAAACATCGCGCGCCACCGCAAACACCGCGATTGCCGTATCAGATTACCTTTCTGTCGTGTACTGTGGCAAGGGTTTACGGGAAATGCTCCAGGTCCATCGGTCGGCCTCGCATTCAGGGTCTCTCGCTGCCCTGACGCTTCTTTTTGCCCTTCGGGCGAAAATCGACAAGAAGCGACTTCAGTTCGATATCGCGAACGCGCCTTGCCGCCTCATCCGGGCGCACCCATTCCAGCAGGCGTTCCCCGCGTTCCTTGAAACTGGTTTCCGCCTCCGTCACCTCTATCTGGAACACATCGACCATGCAGGGAACGACATCGCCATTGTCGAGCATCTTGAGATAGGTATAGCGGCCAACCGCATTCTTTTTCACCCGGCCGCGCACGCCCGCCTCCTCCCACGCCTCGATTGCCGCCGCCTCGTGCGGCTTCTTGCGTTTCATCGGCCAGCCGCGCGGAATGATCCAGCGTCCGCTGGTACGGGACGTGACGAGGAGGATTTCGACATCCTCGCCATTGCCGGCATAACGGAAGCAGAGCGCGGCATATTGCTGCCGGAAAGCGCCGGTGAAGAGCTTTTCCGGAACCGCAGCAAGCTGCTGGAGCAATGTCAGTGCACGAGCCGGGCGGGTTTTCCGGCTTTTCTTGGTGGGTTTCATATCCGTTGATAGTGCTGATTTTCCGGGTTGCATCAATGCCCCGCGTGCATTTATGACAGTTTTATGACAATCACCCCCCACAACTAATAAAGCGCCATTGAGGGCCAATTCGCATGATGAGTATTTTTCGCAAGCTGATGCCGCGCGAGGACCGTTTCTTCGACATGTTCAGCAAACATTCCGAAACCGTCATCAAAGCGGCCGAGGCCCTTGACCAACTTTTGAGCGGCGTCGACGTCGAGAAGAACTGCGACCTTATCGTCGCCCTCGAACATCAGGCGGACGACATCACCCGCGAGGTGCTGCTCGCCGTCAGGCGCAGCTTCATCACCCCCTTCGACCGCGGCGACATCAAGGATCTCATCCAGTCGATGGATGACGCCATCGACATGATGCACAAGACCGTCAAGACCATCCGTCTTTTCGAGCAAACGGAATTCGATCCGCTGATGAAGGAAATGGGTCATGAGATCGTGCGCGCAGCCGGCCTCATCGCGGAAGCCATTCCGCTTCTCAACAAGGTCGGCACAAATGCGCATCGCCTGTCATCCATCTCCGAAGAGGTGACCCGCGTTGAAGGCCGCTCCGACGAACTTCACGATCTGGGTCTCAAGGACCTCTTCCGCCGCCACGGCGCAAGCGGCAATGCCATGGCCTATATGATCGGCAGCGAGATCTACGGCGAACTCGAAAAGGTCGTCGACCGCTTCGAGGATGTGGCCAACGAGATCAGCGGCATCGTTATCGAGAACGTCTGATGGATGTCGCACTTGCCCTGCCGCTGCTAATCGGCCTTATCGCCATCGCGCTGTTCTTCGATTTTCTGAACGGTCTGCACGATGCCGCCAATTCCATCGCCACCATCGTCTCCACCCGTGTGCTGCGCCCGCAATATGCGGTCGCCTGGGCGGCCTTTTTCAATTTCATCGCCTTCCTGTTCTTCGGCCTGCATGTGGCCGAAACGCTCGGCACCGGCATCATCGATCCGGCCATCGTGTCGCCGCAGGTGATCTTCGCGGCGCTGATCGGCGCCATCGTCTGGAACATCGTCACCTGGATTTTCGGCATTCCCTCCAGCTCGTCGCATGCGCTGATCGGCGGGCTCGTCGGTGCGGGATTTGCGAAGGTGGGTTTCAATTCCATCGTCTGGTCCGGCCTGCTGAAGACCGTGGGCGCCATCTTCATGTCGCCGGCCATCGGCTTCTTCCTCGCCCTGCTTCTGGTGCTCACCGTCTCCTGGTTGTTCGTGCGGCAGACGCCCTTTGCCGTGGATCGCACCTTCCGCGTCATGCAGTTCATCTCCGCCTCGCTTTATTCGCTGGGACACGGCGGCAACGACGCGCAGAAAACCATGGGCATCATTGCCGTGCTGCTCTTCAGCCAGGGACATCTCGGCGAGAGCTTCTACGTGCCCTTCTGGGTGGTGATTTCCTGCCAGTCGGCCATGGCGCTCGGCACGCTGTTCGGCGGCTGGCGCATCGTCCATACGATGGGGTCGAAGATCACCCGGCTGAACCCGATGCAGGGTTTCTGCGCCGAAACCGGCGGTGCGCTGACGCTGTTCGGTGCGACATGGCTCGGCATTCCGGTCTCCACGACCCACACGATCACCGGCGCCATCGTCGGCGTCGGCGCGGCCCGCCGCGTCTCGGCGGTGCGCTGGGGCCTTGCCGGCAATATCGTCATCGCCTGGATCGTGACCATGCCGGCGGCTGCGCTGATCTCAGCCGCGGTTTACGGGCTGACGTCGCTGTTCGGCTGACAGCTCCATCCCTGCCCCGATTTGCCGCTCCACCCGGAACAAAAGCCGCCCCGTGGCTGTTGTTCCGGGGGACCAATGCGGATCGCGGACATGGCACGGCAGGTTTTCTGGAAGGGTTATCTGAAGCTGTCGCTGGTGACGGCTTCCGTCTCGCTGACGCCCGCGACGACGGAAGGCAACAAATACACCTTCCACATCCTCAATCGCAAAACCGGCAACCGCGTCGAAAGCCGCTATGTCGACAGCATCACCCACCGACCGGTCGCCGCCAAAAACCAGGTAAAAGGTTTTCCCCGCGCCGAGGATGACTATGTCCTGCTGGAAGATGACGAGATCGATGCGGTGGCGCTGGAAAGCACCCGCACCATCGATATCAAGACCTTCGTGCCGAAAGGATCGATCGACTGGATCTGGTACGACCGTCCGCATTTTCTGCGCCCGGAAGACAAGATCGGCACCGAAGCCTTCAGCGTCATTCGCGAAGCCATGAAGGTGAACGATGTTTTCGGCATCGCGCGCCTCGTAATCTACCGTCGTGAAAGGGCTGTGCTCCTCGAACCATCGGGGAAAGGCATCATCCTGTGGACGCTGCATTATGGCGAAGAGGTACGCGAAAGCATCGACGCGCTGGAGCCGAAGATGAAAATGGACCGGCCATTGCTGGACGCCATGGAAAAACGCATCGGCAAACAGGTGACGGGTTGGAAACCGGCTTTGGTACAGGACCCCATTCAGAAGAAGATCAAGTCCCTGCTGAAGACCAAGGGCGACGAGGTCTCCTCCTCGAAAAAGAAAACCGGCACGAAGGCACGCACCGGCGGCAATGTCATCAACATCATGGACGCCCTGAAGAAAAGCCTTGCTTCCGAAAAGAGAAGCTGAGGCTCGATGCCTTCAGCGGGTCTTTTTCGGAAGCGGCTCGGCAGCAGCAAAAAAGCCGTCCCAAGGGTCTTTTTTCAGCGCGGAAAGACGCGCGCCGATATTGTTGACGGTGAAATGGGTGGGGCCGATCTCGGCGGTGAGTTCCGACCATTCGAGCGGCGCTGAAATGGCGGCGCCCGGCCGGGCACGTGTCGAATAGGCCGCAACCGCCGTATTGCCCCTGCCATTGCGCAGATAGTCGATAAAAATGCGGCCCTGCCGTTTCGCCTTGGTGGCGACGGAGAGATATTTCTCCGGTTCGGCCTTCGACATATCCGCCGCCATGGCCTTGGCGAAGGCTTTTACCGGGGCCCAGCCCGCCTGCGGCTTCAAAGGTGCGACGACATGCAGGCCCTTGCCGCCGGACGTCTTGACGAAAGCGGCAAGCCCGGCCTCTTCGAAACGCCACTTCAGTTCCAGCGCCGCTTCGATGACCTCTTCCCAAGCCACATCCTCGCCGGGGTCGATATCCATGGTGATCATGTCCGGCTTTTCCCAATTGGCAGTGGTCGCGCCCCAAGGGTGGATTTCAAGCGCGGCCGATTGCACGAGCGCCATCAAGCCATCGAAATCGGTGATGCGGATCAGCGGTTCACCGCCCTTGTCCTTGGGATCCCTGATCTGCTCAACAGCCTTGTTGATGCCGCGCCAGGCATGTTTCTGGAAAAATCGCTGCCCCTCTATGCCCTCTGGGCAGCGCAACAATGCCAGCGGCCGGTTGACGACAAAGGGCGCCATGTGCCGCCAGACCTGCGCATAATAATCGGCAAGCCCCTCCTTCGTCACACCGTCCTCCGGCCAATAAAGCCGGTCCGGATGGGTGAACTTGATCTTCGATTGCGGCGCCTGGGTATCGGACACGGCCTTCTCCTCGCGTTCGATTTCTGCTGCAGGCTTGTCTTCGCGCAGCCCCCGGAAGGAGGCGTGACGCAGATTGCCATCCGCGGACCATGCCCGAAACTCCACTTCCGCCACCAGTTCCGGCTTGACGAAATGAAGATCGCGGCGGGCAAGCGCGGTGAGCCGGCCATCGAAAGCGCTGTCCTTGCGCTCCAGCGGCTTCAGCCGGCCAAGCAGCATCTCCGCCAACTCACCCGTATAACCTGTCCCGACACGGCCGACATGGCGCAGCTTACCATTTTCATAAACGCCGAGCGCCAGCGATCCGATGGCGTGGTCCGATGTCGAGGAGACGGTATAACCGCCGATGACGAATTCCTGTCGCATCGAGCATTTGGATTTTACCCATTCGCCCTTGCGGCCCGAAACATATTTGCTGTTCCTGACTTTGGAAATGACGCCCTCAAGGCTGAGCCGGCAGGCATGGTCCAGAACAAGCGCGCCACTTTCTTCGAAATGCTGGCTGTAACGCAGATGAGGGTCGCCCGCCGGCAGCAGCTTTTCGAGCAGCGCCTTTCGCTCGCTCAATGCCGCACCGCGCAGATCGCTGCCATCGAGATAGAGAAGGTCGAAGGCATAGAATACGAAGCGGTCGCTGCGCCCTTCGCTCAGATCCTGCTGCAAGGCGGAGAAATCCGAGGCGCCGTTATCACGTTCGACGACGATTTCGCCATCGATCAATACCGTTTCCACCGGCAGCGCCGTGAGCGCTCCTGTCACGGCCCGGCCGAATTTCTCCGTCCAGTCCAGCCCGCTGCGGGTCAGCAGTTTAATCTTGCCCTGATCGACGCGCGCCTGCAGACGATAGCCGTCAAATTTGATTTCATGCAGCCAGCGAGAACCATCCGGCGGTTTCGGCTTGAGCGTGGCGAGCGCCGGCGGCACGAAAGATGGCATGGCCAGTTTGCGTGCGCCTTTGGGCAGCGCATGAGCCTGTTTCCTGCCGGAGGCAGAAGCGACAACCTTTTTAGATACCGTTTTGGAATTCCAGGTATCCTTCGGTTTGGCTGCAACTTCCTCGACACTGCGCCCGGTCTTTACGGATTCCGGCCGTTCTTCGAGAATATCCGCGCCGCCCTTATGCCTCGCCTCCTCGTCATCGCCCTTGATGAGCAGCCAGTTCTCCCGGCTTTCTCCGGGCTTTCCATGCATGCGCACCAGATGCCATCGGCCTTTGAGCTTTTCGCCGTCAAGTTCGAATTCCAGGTGGCCTTTGCGATAACCTTTCCGGGCGTCGCTGATCGGCTGCCAGGTGCCGCGATCCCAGACAATCACGGTGCCGCCGCCATATTGTCCTTTCGGGATGACGCCCTCGAAATCGCCATAGCTGAGCGGATGGTCCTCGACATGCACGGCGAGGCGCTTGTCCTCGGGATCGAGGCTCGGGCCGCGCGTCACCGCCCAGCTTTTCAGCACCCCGTCCATTTCCAGCCGAAAATCATAGTGCAGACGGCGGGCATCGTGTTTCTGTATCACGAAGCTCGACCCTTGAGCTTCGGCCCGGGTACCCTTCGGCTCCGGCGTCTTGTCGAAACTGCGCTTGGCGTTATAGGTCTGCAATCCCATCGATCAGCTCGCTTTCCGGGAAGCCTTGCGGCCTGCCGCTGTCGCCTTTTTCCCGGCACCCGCCCCGGCGCTGCGGCGCAGGGCCTCCTTGAGATCGATGATATTGTCCTCCCGGTGCGGCGGCTGTTTCGCGATTTCCCGGCCCTCGATCTTGGCTTTCACCAGCTCCGCCAGCGCATCGTTGTAACGGTCGCTATAGTCCGCCGGATCGAAGGCGCCGGCGCGCTTTTCGATGATGTGGCCGGCAAGTTCCAGCATTTCCTCGTCAAACTCGATATCCGGGATCGACTTGAAGACGGTGGTTTGAGAGCGCACCTCATAACTGAAATTCAACGTCGTCGCGACGAGAGCCTTACCGCTGGGGCGGATAAGGAGAACGCGGTTGCGGCGGAAAAGCACCGCCTCGCCGAGTGCGACGACATTCTCATCTTCCATGGCCCTCGCCAGAAGCGTCAGCGCCTCTTCGCCCTCCTGCCCCGTTGGCGCAAGGTAATAGGACTTGTCGAAATAGAGCTTGTCGATCTCGTCACAGGGCAGGAAATGCCTGACGCGGATGACCTTGTCGCTTTCCGGCATCAGCTTCGCGATCTCATCTCCCTCGATGACGATGTGGTCGCCATTGTCGAGTTCGTATCCCTTGACCTGATCCTCGCGAAGAACCGCCTCGCCGGTATCGCTATCGACATATTGCCGCTCGACGCGGTGGCCGGTCTTGCGGTTGACGATATTGAAGGAGATTTTTTCCGCCGAGGTCAGTGCGGAATAAAGGCCGACTTCGCAGTTAAAATCGGCAAAGGTCAGATGGCCTCTCCAGCTCGCTCTCCGGTTCATGTCCGTCGTCCCTCGTCATCGCTGCGGGAAGACATGTCTCCGCGTCGGCCCTTGGCCAGAATGCGCTCGATGGCGGGCACGTCCGCCTCCGCCAGAACCGGCACCGGATCGGACGCCATGGCTTCCAGCACCTCCGGCGACAGCCCGCCATTGCGGATAACCCATTCCATGGCCTCGCGGGTCTGCCGCTCCGCTTTCAACTGCGCATAAAGCGCCAGTATCAGCCGGTCGCGAACATCGAAGCTCTTCAAATTTCTGTCTGAACGTTCTGCCTGCCGTTTCATGTCGATATCCTGAGATGCCCGCGCGGCTTTGGCGATACCGCCTAGTCGGGCTGACAGCGGCGTGCACGCGCCACACGCTAGCCTAACGATCTGCGTTGGCTCTCGTTCCATCGGACATGGGAAAGGAAGGCGACGATACCATTGTGCCGTCGCATCTTTTATCAAACGGAATGTTTCTTCCGTGTGGTGGCGCTGACGACCTGGGCGGGCGCGACATCCGGTTTGCCGAAGAGATAACCCTGCGCCTGCGCGCAGCCCTCGTCGACCACCATGCGGTATTGCGCATCCGTTTCAATCCCCTCCGCCGTCACCGGCAGATCGAGGCTGCGGCCGAGGCCGATCACCGCGCGCACGATGGCGCGGGCATTGTCATCCTCGCTCATGGCGGCGATGAAGCTGCGGTCGATCTTGATCTTGTCGAAGGGGAAGCTTTGCAGGTTGCTGAGCGAGGAATAGCCCGTGCCGAAATCGTCCATGACGATGGCGACGCCGAGGGCCTTCAACTGGTTGAGGATGATCAACGTCGCCTTACGGTCCTTCAAAAGCGCGGCTTCGGTGATTTCCAGTTCCAGCCGGTTGGGCGAAAGTCCGGTCTGCATCAGCACGGTGCAGACGACATGGCCGAGATTGGCCAGCGAAAACTGCAATGGCGAAACGTTCACCGCGATCTTCAGATGCGGCGCCCAGCCGGCCGCCTGACGGCAGGCCTCGCGCAGCACCCATTCGCCGAGCGAGATGATGATGCCGCTCTCTTCGGCAATCGGAATGAAGACATCCGGCGGCACCACGCCCCGTGTCGGGTGCTGCCAGCGCACCAGCGCCTCGTAACCCACGACCTGCCCGCATTCGACTGACAGCACCGGCTGATAGTTCAACAGCAGCTCGTTGCGATTGATGGCAAGCCGCAGATCCGTCTCGAGCTGGCGGCGTTCGCGCGCCTCCTGATCCATCACCGGATCGTAGAAGGCCAATATGCCGCGCCCGCCCATCTTGGCGCGGTAAAGCGCCAGATCGGCGGCATGCATGATGCTTTCATGGTCCTTCCCGTCCCGCGGGAAAACGGCGATGCCGATGCTGACGCCAACGGAGGTCGGATCGTTGGCAACATTCATCTTCAGCGCGAACATGCCAAGGATCGTCTCGGCCAGCAGGCGCGCCTCTTCCGCCCTGGTGTGCCGGGCAGTCAGGATGACGAATTCATCGCCGCCGAGACGGGCGACCACATCGCCTGCCCTTGCGCATTCATCGAGAATGGCGGCGACCTTTTTCAGGACGCGATCCCCCTCGGCATGGCCGAATATGTCGTTGACCGCCTTGAACCGGTCGAGGTCGAGCGCCAGCAGCGCGAATTCGTCCTCCTCGTCGCAATGCTCGATCTGCTGGTGAAGACGGGTCTGGAACATGGTGCGGTTGGAAAGGCCCGTCAGGACGTCGTGACGGGCGAGATATTCGATTTCCCGCTGCGCTTCGCGCTTTTCCGTCAGGTCGCGAATGGCCATCACCTCGCAGGGGCGGCCGCGATATTCGATCGTGCGTACGCCGAGCTCGAATATCTGCGCCTGCCCGGCGCGCTCGCGAACCGCCTCCACCGGTGCATGGCGCGGCAGATAGGTGGGCTGCCCGTCGATGGCCTTGAAGAGATCGTCGGGGTCCTGTCCGACCAGCGACGTCTCCTCCCGGCCCAGAAGGCCGGCAAAACGGGTGTTAAGCTCCACGATCCGCCCATCGCGAACGACGGCGAGACCATCGAGCGTCGCATCCACCAGACCCTTGAGATCGACAAGGTAACGATCCACAAGAGCAGCCGCAGCAGTGGTGGACAGGATCAGGAACGTGACGCCGGAAATGGCGCAGATCATGATCAGCCGGGCGACATTGTCGGGATCAGGCCCGGATACGGACGGATCCGGCGAAAGCACCGTGGCCGACATGGCCGTGAAATGCAGCGCGCAGATCGCGAAGATCGCCGATCCGGCCGGCGCGGCGATGCGCTGCCAGGAGCCGAGGCGGCGAAAAAGGAAAAAGGCGAGGAGAAAAGACGCCCAGGCAACAGCAAAACCACCCAGCACCGGCCCCCAGCGATAGCTGATCGTGGCGGCGACATCCATTCCCGCCATGCCGACGAAATGCATGACGGCAACCGACAGCGTAACCAGCGTGCCGACGATGGCCGGGCTGTAAGCGGCCTGCGAGCGGCTGGTGAGCGCCAGCCAGAAACCGAAAACCGCAAGAACCGCCGAAAGAGCCGTGAAAGCGAAATCATAACCGATCGGGACCGCGCCCTTATAGGCGAGCATGGCGACGAAATGCGTGGCCCAAACGCTCAGTCCCGCAGCAAAGGCGGCAACCAGCACCCAATAGGGCTTGCGGCCAGCCGGACTTTCCTCCGCACGCAATAAAAGATGAAAAAAAGCAAACATGCCAAGCAGGCAGATAACAGCCGCAAGAAGCACGACCGCCCGGTCGTGTTGTACGACAACGCATTCCAGAACCGTGAACATGACGCACTCTCCCAGCCTCTGAAGAACCGCTCACGGTGGCACTATGGGAGTGGTTTATTTATAAATCTCTAATGCAACTATTGATAAATGGAACGATCTGTCCTGCAACGTACAGAAAGGAACGGGCCGCACGCGGCAGCCCGTAAGCTTTTTCGCGCGCGGCCCGATGGGGACTATAGGAAAAGTCGTTTATTTCCAGCTTCGATAGTCGGCTGCAGTGCATCCGAAAGGCGCCGGGCCATCGGAGAAACGCTCCTGCAGACGGGCGCATCCCCACTCGTTAATTGCTGCGGGCATCATGTTGTTGAGGTCCATGCCGGGCGAGTTGAACTGCGACGGGGCGCTGGTGACGTACCACAGCCAGTAACCGATAACCGCGACGATGATGACGGCCACGATGGCAACGAAAGTCCCCAGTCTGCGCAGGAGGCCCGGCCCTTTGCCAATCGTCGCGCCCGGAGCCGAGGCGCCCTCCGGCGTCTGGTTCGCGAGCATAGGGGCAAGCGATGCGAGGGCCTCCGCCCTTTCCTGCTCCGATAGGTCGATCCGCTCCAGCCGATCATCGAGCAGAACCGGCAGCGCGGTCTTGCCGTGCCAGACCGCCAGCGCAACATCGTGTTTTCCGTTATGACCAACGACGACCGGGATTCGCCCCCTCTCCAGATGGGTGAAGGACTGCCGCTTGGTCTTGTCTTCTCTGACCGTATCGGCATAGGTGACGAAGAGACGGCTGCGTTTTTCGGCAACCGCCGTCAGCGCCACCGGAATGACGGTCAACGGCGCGGGCTTTCGCAGCTGCAGGCGAACCCGCAGGACCCGGATAAGCGTGAACAGCATCGCCAAACCGCCGAAGCCGAGCAGGGCAACGAACACGCCGAGCGTGATGATGCGGTTCCAGAGCATGTCGAGGCCGAGGGAAATCGTTGCGAGTTCCGGGTTCTTCGCGGAGATGACCAGCCCGGTTTCATAATCCCCGGAATGGAAATCGACGAACATGACCTCGACATCCTTCTTGTAACTCACGCCCGCATGGTCATAGGAAAGATCCGCCTCACAGGTCGTGAAGATCGCCTTGCGCGTCTTGCAGCTACCGCTGATATCGCCGCTTTCGATCTCCAGCGGATCTTTGCTGATCTGATAATCGCGCAATATGCCCGGACCTTCGGCGACGAGCATGACGGCCGTGATTACCAGAAGCACCGGAATGGAAAAATAATAGGCTGCCGGCACTGAAATGACGCCACGTTTGAGGCTCAGCGGCCGCGACGGAAGTTTTATCTGTGCAAGGTTCATGATCGTCAACGCATTCTTCGGGAGGTGGGTGAGCGGAGTTCACGACTCTCGCCCGACGGAAGGAATAGTCATCGGACGATCTAACCCGATGAAGTCCTTGAGAAAACCCCCGAATTTCCGGGATAATGACGATAATTCACCGCCCCGGCCGGGCTTCCCGCCTGGCCGCGAATAAAAAACGGGCGGTAAAACCGCCCGTCGCAGGTTTTCAGAGGCTGTGGTTTGCCCTTAGTCCTTCGTGACCTTTTCCAGCCGGGTCGTCATGTTGGGATGACCCACATAATTCTTGACACGCGTATTCAGCACAATCGGCTCGAATCTCTCGAACATCGGCAACACCGCCGGCTTCTGGGCGACGAACATTTGCTGCATCTGGATGTAGATTTCCCCGCGCTTCTTGGCATCCGGCTCCAGCGAAGCCTTTGCCGTGAGCGCAGTCAGTTCCGGAATGTCCCAGGCCGAGCGCCAGACGAAATTGCCGGCGTTGTTGGCTGCCAGCGAATTGTCGGGGTTGCTGGAGAACTGCTCCATCGAACCCAGCACATTCAACATATAGGCGCCGGTCTGCGGAATGAGCAGATCGAAATCCCGCGCACGGTGAGCGGCAATCACGTCCGAACCGTTACCCTGCTGGACATTGACCTTGATGCCGATCTGGCTGAGCGAGGCCTGGATTGCAGTGGCAAGGTCAATGCGCGGCGTCTGCGCGATCGTTTTCAGATTAAGCGTGAAGCCGTTCTCATAACCGGCCTCCTTGAGGAGGGCCTTCGCCTTATCTACATCGAGCTTCCAGTCGGGGCTCGGAATGGCGTATTCAAAGTTTTCCGGCACCGGCACCGTGCGCGCCCGGCCATAAGGACCCATGATGGTCTTTTCCATGCCCTTGTAGTCGATGCCATAGGCAATCGCTTCGCGGACCTTGGGGTTGGACAAGGGCTCCTTGCCGGCATTCATGGACAGGACGTAGAAGCCGCCCGTCGGCACGCGCTGGATCTGGAAACCTTCCTTGTTGTTGAAGATTGCAAGGTCGGCAGCCGTCAGCGCACTGGCGATGTCGATATCGCCGCGCTCCAGCATCAGGCGCTCCACCTGGCTTTCCGGCACATGCCGCACGATGACGCGGCGCATTTTCGGGCTGCCGGCCACATAATTCTTGTTGGCCTCGAGAATGATGATCTCATTCGGCGACCAGCGATTGAGCGTAAAGGGACCGGAACCGGCGGAATTGGTTCTCAGCCAGCCATTGCCCCAGTCGCCATTGCTTTCATGCGTCTTGACCTCTTTGCTGTCGACGACGCTGGCGATGACCATGGCCAGACGGTAAAGAAGCAGCTCGGACGTCGTTTCGCCGGAAAGATCGATGCGTACCGTTTTTTCATCCGGCGCGCTCACCAGCTTGTCGACATTATCGGCATTATAGCCAACGCGCTTGAGGTTGGCTGCGGCCGCCTGGTTCATCTTCAACAGCCGGCTGAGCGAATAGACGACGTCTGCCGAGGTTACCGGATTGCCCGAGGCGAAATTGGCCTCGCGAAGATGGAAGGTGATGCCCTTGTCATCTATCTCCCAGCGCTCGGCAAGCTGCGGTGAAACCTTGCCCGAACCATCGACCGAAATCAGACGGTCATAGAGGTTGGACATGACTTCGTTGGCTTTTCCTTCGGTGGCCTGATGCGGATCAAGCGACAGCACCTGAGCCAGCGAGGTTCCGATGACAAGCTGGTCATTCGGTGTTTTGGCCAAGGCTGGCGCTGCCTGCACCAGCATGGCGCCCAGGGCCGTGGTGAATGCGAGACGGATCAATGATTTTCTCATACCTGCTCCTCCTACAGATCGGTAATTCATGTTTGTGAAAAGCCCGCGACGCAGCGGGGCGTCGCGGGCCGGAACGATCAAAGATGTTTGTTATCAAGCGCTTCTATCAAGGCGGCGATGTAGCCGTAGCAGAAGGCGAAAGCGACGCCGACGGCATCGCGCCCGGCAATCGTCGGCACATGGTCTGGCATGATCATGTAGCGATAGCCGAGTTCGTGATAGAGTTTCAGCGAACGCACCATGTCCATGTCGCCCTCATCGGGGAATGTCTCCATGAAGGAGAGTTTGCCGCCGCTGATATTGCGGAAATGGACGTTGAAGATCTTGTCGCGGCTGCCGAACCACCTGATAATGTCGTCGATCTCCTCGCGCGGATTGTCGAGCATCTCGCCGATCGACCCCTGGCAGAAATTCAGGCCATGATAGGGGCTCTCGCGCATCTGCACGAATTTCTTCAGCCCCTCGACCGTGCCGAGAACACGGGTGACGCCCCTGTAACCCGGCGGCGTATAGGGGTCATGCGGATGGCATGCCAGGCGCACGCGGTTGCTTTCGGCCACCGGCACCACACGCTCGAGGAAATAGTCGATGCGTTCCCAGTTCTCGTCTTCGGAAAGAACGCCCGCGAGACCCGGCGCTGCATCATGGTCCGCTTTGTCCCAGCGCCAGGCTTCATTGAGCGAGCCGCCGCGGCCGCGCTCCATTTCTGTGCGCGGAATGCCGATGAGGTTGAGATTGTATTTCGCAGCAGGGATTCCGGCCCTGGCGATATTCTCTATCATCGTGCAGACGGCATCGATCTGCCGGTCGCGATCCGGGCCGGCAAGCAGGATATCGGGATACGACGCCTGTTCGATGGGCCGCGACGGCAGCGGCAATTGCACCATGTCGAGAACGAGGCCAAAGCTTTCGACCTTGTCACGGTGGCGCTCAAAGTCCTCGAAAGTCCAGCTCGCGGGCTTTCCGGGTGGATCCGCATTGATATTTTTGACGCCGAGCTGCGCCCAAACCTTAAAATCCTCGTCATCGCGCGCAGCAACCTGGGTGCCGACATACATCGATTCTCTCCTCTCTCCATGCAAGTCATCATATGACATCGCATGAAATAAGATGAGTGTCGAGATGCTATTGCGCTTCTGATAGCAACCTGTATCGGCGCTGGCTCGCAAGCATATGTTCGCGCATGGCTTTTCGTGCCGCTTCCGGATCCTGTTCGACGATGGCGCGCAGGATTGCCTCGTGCTCGGCCTGCACTTTGCGAAGATAATTCGCGTCACCGGTTTCCGGCAGCGTCGGGAACTGCCCGCGCGGGATCGAGCGCGAACCGAACTGACGCAGAGCCTCCAGATAAAAGCGGTTATTCGTGGCGATCGCGATGGCCGTGTGAAACTCGTAATCGGCATCGACGGTGGTTTCACGCGCATCGATGGCGCGGGCCATTTTCCGGTGCGCCGCAGAGATTGCGGCCTCCTGCTGGGCTGTGCGGCGATAGGCGGCGATTGCCGCCGCCTCCCCTTCCGTCGCAAGCCGAAACTCCAGCATTTCCAGCGTTTCCGCAATGGTTCCGACTTCGGTTTGCGTCAGTTTCACGCCAGCCCATTCACTGGTATTGCTGACGAAAACCCCCTTGCCCTGGATGGGAACGACATAGCCGGCGGAACGCAAATCCGCGATCGCCTCGCGAACCACGGTGCGGCTCACGCCGTAGCTGCGTTCAAGCTCCGGTTCGGTGGGAAGTTGATCACCGTTTTTCAGTTTTCCACTGCGAATTTCTGCGCTGAGATTATCGATGATCTGTTGTGCCCGCCTCTCCCGCGGCCTCGCTTTGTCGCCCATCATGCCACTCTTCCCTCTTGCAGAATACGAATCCCTTCGCTACTCATATGATGACATGGCCGCACATCATATGTTTTCATGTTAGCTCAGGGAGGAGTTGGGATGAAGTACCATCAAGAGTTTTTGCAAAGGAGAATTGCGCGTCTGCGGCGAGCAATGCGCAATGCCTCGGCCGCTGACGACGTTCTCACAGGGAAGTGCGGCCAGCAATGACGGAAATCTCACTGCGCGGGCTTGGACATCGTTTTCTGCAACTGATCGTCAGCCTCTTCATCCTGCTCTGCATCACCTTCATCATCGGCCGGGTCATGCCGAGTGATCCGGTCGGGGCAATCGTCGGCGAACTTGCCGATCCCAAGGCCTATGAGGCCATGCGAGCGCGGCTGGGGCTCGACCTGCCGCTTTACCAGCAATTCTTCATCTATCTGCGCGGCCTGCTGCATGGCGATTTCGGTATTGCGATCCTGACCGGCAACCCCGTTACCCGCGATCTGGCGCAGGCTTTCCCCGCCACCTTCGAACTCGCCACGCTGGCGATCATCATCTCAACGGTCGTCGGCGTCCCGCTCGGTCTAGCCGCCGCCCTCTTCCGCGACACCTTCATCGACAAGTTCGCGCGCGTTTTTGCGCTGGTGGGACATTCGATACCGGTCTTCTGGTTCGGCATCGTCGGGCTGGTGATTTTCTACGCGAACCTCAACCTTGTCGCCGGCCCCGGTCGGGTCGACGTCTTTTACGAAGGCCTCGTGGAGCCGAAGACGGGATTGATGCTCGTCGACACCCTCCTTGCGGGCGAGACGGAAATCTTCTGGAACGCGCTTGGACACATCATCCTGCCGGCGATCATCCTCGCCTATATGGCCATGGCCTACATCACCCGCATGACGAGGGCTTTCACCCTCGAACAGCTCAGCCAGGATTATGTCATCGCGGCACGGGCCAAGGGCGTCAGCCCCGCACGCACCATAACCCGCCATGTGCTGCCCAACATCGCCGTGCAGCTCATCACCGTTCTGGCGATCTCCTATGGCAACCTGCTGGAAGGCGCCGTGGTCACGGAGATCGTCTTCTCCTGGCCCGGCATCGGCCAATATATGACGAACGCGCTGCTCATCGGCGACATGAATGCGATTCTGGCCGCCACAATCGTCATCGGCTTCATTTTCATGTTGCTCAACTTCCTCGCCGATCTGGCCTACACCACGCTCGATCCCCGTACACGGGAGGCCGCACGATGACCGATATCGCGCACAACAATACCGTTGACCGTCCCAGCGCCCTGTCGCGCATCTCGACCACCGCCGCGCGGACACTTCGAAAGCTCGCGGATGAACCGCTTGGAATGTTCGGCTTCGCCATTCTGGCCATTCTGGTTCTGGTCGCCATTTTCGCACCGCTCATCGCGCCTTACGATCCTGCGCGCCAGGCGCTCGAAAACGCGCTCCAGCCCCCCAGCTGGACACATCTGGCCGGAACCGACGAATTCGGCCGCGACATTTTCAGCCGGCTCGTATACGGCACCCGCATCACCATCCAGACGGTACTGTCGGTCTCGGTCATCGTCGGTCCTATCGGCCTTGCCATTGGCGTGATGGCCGGTTTCTTCGGCGGACGAACCGACGCGATCCTGATGCGCGCAACCGATATCGTCCTGTCCTTCCCCTCGCTTGTGCTGGCACTTGCCTTTGCGGCTGCCATGGGCGCCGGTCTCGGCACGGCGATCATTGCGATCTCGCTGACGGCATGGCCGCCGATTGCGCGTCTTGCCCGGGCGGAAGCCCTTGTCGTGCGCAATACCGACTACGTCGCCGCCGCCCGTCTCTATGGCGCCTCGCCGCTGCGCATCCTGTTTCTGTACATTGCGCCGATGTGCATTCCCTCGGTCATCGTTCGCCTGACGCTGAACATGGCCGGCATCATCCTGACGGCCGCTTCACTCGGCTTCCTCGGTCTGGGAGCCCAGCCGCCGCTGCCGGAATGGGGTGCGATGATCTCCAGCGGCCGTAAGTTCATGCTCGATTACTGGTGGGTCGCCGTCATGCCCGGCATTGCCATCCTGCTGACGAGCCTTGCCTTCAACATCGCCGGCGATACGCTGCGCGACCTCCTGGATCCGCGTCATGCCCGTTCCTGATAGCTCCCCCATTCTTTCGGTCCGCGACCTCAATGTCCGTTTCGGCCGCAATACGATTCCCGCCGTGTCCAACGTCAATTTCGACGTCGGGCGCGAAAGGGTCGGCATCGTCGGTGAATCCGGCTCCGGAAAATCCACCACCGGCCGGGCCGCCATGCGGCTCCTGCCGAAAAGCGCCACGGTGACAGCGGAGCGGATGGATTTCCTGTCCGAGCCGCTGCTCGAAAAATCCGAGCGGCAGATGGGCGCAATCCGCGGCAGCGAAATGGCGCTTATCATGCAGGACCCGCGTTATTCGCTGAACCCGGTACTGCCCATCGGAAAGCAGGTGGCGGAGGCCGCCGAGCTGCATCTGGCGCTGACCGGCAAGGCGGCGAGAGGTGCAGCACGCGACATGTTGCTGCGCGTGCGTATCAACGATCCCGACCGCGTGATGGCGCTTTATCCGCACCAGATATCGGGCGGAATGGGGCAGCGCGTGATGATCGCCATGATGCTGCTCGCCAAGCCGAAGCTGGTCATTGCCGACGAACCGACCTCGGCCCTCGATGTCAGCGTCCGCAAGGATGTGCTTTTGCTTCTGGACGAGATGGTCCGCGAGAATAATTCCGGCCTGATCCTCATCAGCCATGACATCCGCATGGTCGCGGCCTTCTGCGAGCGCGTGCTGGTCATGTATGGCGGGCGCGTCGTGGAAACGCTGACGAAGCTGGAGGATGCGCAACATCCCTATACGCGGGGCCTGATCGCGGCGATGCCCGATCCCCGCAATCCGGTGCGGCGTCTCAAGGTGCTGGACCGTCAGGCTATCGATGCGGAGGTGATGCGATGATCACGGTAGACAAGCTCGACGTCGTCTACGGCGCAAAGGAAAACCGCAATCACGTCGTGCGCGGCGTCAGCCTCACGGTCAACAAAGGTGAAACGCTCGGCATCGTCGGTGAGAGCGGCTGCGGCAAGTCGACCTTGCTGCGGTCGCTGGCGGGGCTGGAGGCCGGCTGGACCGGCTCCATCAGCTTTAACGGCAAACCGGTCGGCAAGACCCGCAGTCGCGACGAACTGAAACTGGCGCAGATGGTGTTTCAGGACCCCTACGGTTCGCTGCACCCGCGCCACCGCATCGGCCGGGCGCTCGCCGAACCGATCCGCGCCATGGGACTTGGCGATGGCTGGTCGAAGGTTCCAGCAGCCTTGCAGCAGGTCGGCCTGCCCGCACATTTCGCCGAGCGCTTCCCGCATGAACTTTCCGGCGGCCAGCGCCAACGCGTGGCAATCGCCCGCGCGCTGATCCTCGAACCGCCGATCCTGCTGCTCGACGAGCCGACATCCGCGCTCGACGTCTCCATCCAGGCCGAAATCCTGAACCTGCTTGCCGACCAGCGCGAAGAACGCGACCTCACCTTCGTTCTCGTCAGCCATGACCTCGCGGTCATCGCCCATATGTGCGACCGTGTGCTGGTCATGCAGAACGGCGATTTTGTCGATGAGCTGACCAAGGCCGATCTTGAAGCGGGCGTTACCCATTCGGCCTATTCAGGCGAGCTGTTCGAAAGCAGTTTCCTGTGACGGTTGCCGCCCAGCGGTAACACCGGGCGGCCCGTCGACGGCCGCCCACCTTCTCCCGTGGCGCGATTTCGGCGATTTCGCCTGCCCGGCAGCCAACAATCGCCGGTAGGGGCAGAGCGACCTTTTGGGCCGATAAATTTCACCACCGACTGCGCTCAAACGACCGGAACAATGCGTTCAGCATTTGTTCTGGATTGCTGTTTGAGTCTTTGCTAATCATTGCGACGACAGGGCAGACAATGGCCGGACATTCCGACGACTGCCATCTCTGAACAAGGTTCTCACCCGTGGGGACAGGCAGGTTATCTAAGGATTGCTGGCATGGCGGTTGCCTATCTGGAAAAGCTCAACGAACAGCAACGCAGGGCGGTGGAGCATGGCGTTGGGCTGGCAGACGGGCACACGGCCGGACCGCTGCTGATCATCGCCGGGGCCGGTTCGGGCAAGACCAATACGCTCGCCCACCGTGTTGCGCATCTGATCGTGAATGGCGCCGATCCCCGCCGCATTCTGCTGATGACGTTTTCCAGACGTGCCGCCACGGAAATGTCGCGGCGGGTCGAGCGTATCTGCAAACACGTTATCGGGGCGAATTCGGCAATCATGACAGACGCGCTGGCCTGGTCCGGCACGTTTCACGGCATCGGTGCGCGCCTGTTGCGCATCTATGCCGAGCAGATCGGGCTCAACATCGATTTCACCATCCACGACCGCGAGGATAGCGCCGACCTGATGAACCTCGCCCGGCACGAGCTGGGTTTTTCCAAAACCGAAAGCCGCTTTCCAACGAAGAGTACGTGTCTTGCGATCTATTCGCGTGTGGTGAATTCCCAGACGCCGCTCAAGGAGATATTGCGCCAGCATTATCCCTGGGTCGCCAACTGGGAGAGCGAACTTAAGGAACTGTTTGCAGCCTATGTGGAGGCCAAGCAGGTCCAGAACGTGCTCGATTATGACGATCTCCTGCTTTACTGGGCCCAGATGGTCAGCGATCCCATCCTTGCGGACGATATCGGCAACCGCTTCGACCATGTGATGGTCGACGAATATCAGGATACCAACCGGCTTCAGGCTTCGGTGCTGATGGCATTGAAGCCCGGTGGCCGCGGGTTGACCGTGGTGGGTGACGATGCGCAGTCGATCTATTCCTTCCGGGCGGCAACGGTGCGAAACATCCTCGATTTTCCGGCTTCCTTCAGCCCGGCTGCCGACATCATCACGCTTGACCGCAACTATCGCTCGACTCAGCCGATCCTTGCGGCCGCCAACGGCGTCATCGATCTGGCGCGCGAGCGGTTCACCAAGAACCTCTGGACCGAGCGGCAATCGCTGGAGCGCCCGAAACTCGTGACGGTAAAGGACGAAACCGAGCAGGCGAATTTCATCATCGACCAGATTCTCGCCAACCGCGAAACCGGCATGACGCTGAAACAGCAGGCCGTGCTGTTCCGCACCTCCAGCCATAGCGGCCCGATCGAGGTGGAACTGACCCGCCGCAACATCCCCTTCGTCAAATTCGGCGGCCTGAAATTCCTCGACAGCGCCCATGTGAAGGACATGCTGGCCGTGTTGCGCTTCGCGCAGAACCCGCGCGACCGCGTCGCCGGTTTCCGGCTGCTGCAGATGCTGCCCGGCATCGGACCGAAGAAGGCCGGCAATATTCTCGATGCGATTGCGACAGACCCCGAGCCGCTGCTTGCCCTTGCCGAAATTCCGCCGCCGCCGAAGACGGGCGACGACTGGACAGCCTTCACGCAAATGCTGGTGGGCCTGCGACAGGCGCCGAACGACTGGCCGGGCCAGATCGGGCAGGCGCGATTGTGGTACGAACCGCATCTGGAACGCATCCATGAGGATGCGGACACCCGCAAGGCCGATTTGCTCCAGCTCGAGCAGATCGCCGGCGGCTACCCCTCACGCGAGCGCTTTTTGACCGAGCTGACGCTCGATCCGCCGGACGCCACCAGCGATCAGGCCGGCGTGCCGCTACTTGACGAGGACTATCTCAGCCTCTCCACCATCCATTCGGCAAAAGGCCAGGAATGGCGCTCCGTCTTCATCCTGAATGTGGTCGATGGCTGCATTCCCTCCGATCTCGGGGTCGGCACCACCCAGGAACTGGAGGAGGAACGCCGGCTGCTTTATGTCGCCATGACGCGCGCCAAGGACAGTCTCGCGCTGATCACGCCGCAACGCTTCTTCACCGGCGGGCAGAACCAGCAGGGCGACAGGCATGTCTACGCCGCAAGAACCCGCCTCATCCCGGCGACATTGCTGCAATTCTTCGAAACGGCAACCTGGCCACTGGTGTCGGCTGCCGCTTCCGAACGCAGCGCGCAGCAGATCCGCATCGATGTGGGTGCGCGGATGCGCGCCATGTGGAAATAAAAAAGCGGGGCGTTCACCCCGCTCTCATGACTGGCGATTGTTTTCCGCTCGACGCCGTTGTCAGAACTTTACGCTGGCCGTCAGGCTGACATTAAAGGGCTCGCCTACGGCATTTGCATAACTGGTGGAGCCGATGGACGAGGTGTAATAGGTCTTGTCGAAGATGTTCTTCAGATTGAGCTGCAGCGTCACCGGCTTTTCGAACTGAAGCGTGTAGGTGGCGAAGGCGTCGAAGACCGCATAGCCCGGCAGATTGTAGGAATTGTCGTTGATACCCGCGCGCTCACCCACCGCCCGCACACCGCCGCCGATGCGCAGCGTATTGCCGTTCGGACCGACCTCGCCGACATCATAGGCAAGGAAGAGCGAGCCGGTGTGGCGCGCCACATTCGGCAGGCGCTTGCCGGCATAGGTGGGATCCTCAAGCACGAGCGCATCCGTATAGGCATAGCTTGCGATGAGATCGAGATCGTCGGTCAGGCTGCCGGCAATATCGACCTCGACACCGCGCGAACGGACGAGGCCGGCGGCCTTCACCGTCGAGACGCCGCCGACATCTTCCGAATAGGCGACATTGCGCTTGCGAGCGTTGAACAGGGCGATATTGGCGTTGAGCCCGGCGAAAAGATCGAACTTCGCGCCCACTTCATAAGAAATGCCCTCTTCCGGATCGAGCCCGCCATAATAGGCGCCGATGGATGATTGCGGACGGAAGGTTTTCGCCACATTGGCGTAAAGCGAGGCATTCGGAGTGAGCTTGTAGACGAGGCCGGCATTGGGAATGAGTTCGCCGCCATCCTTCTCGGTATTGACGACGAAGGGACGGCCCTTGCCAGCATAGATGTCGTAATACTGGTAACGCAAGCCGCCGACCGCGATCCATTGATCGTTAAGATGCAGGGCGTCCTGCATATAGATCGAGGCGGTGGAAAGCTCTTCCGTCTGGTCGCTGTCGACCGCCCTTACCGTGGTGCAGACCGGCAAGCGGCCATAGACGGGATTGTTGACATTGAAATTCGTGGAATTCGCGCATCGCAGCATGTCGGTGCGCAGGGTGTCGCTGTAATCGTAGGACACGCCGAACAGCAGGTCGTTGCGCAGCCCGCCGATTTCGGCCTCGCCCGTCAGATCCGCCCGCAGCGCGTGATTGTAGATCGTCGAATATTGCGTCGCATCGGCCCGGCGCGTCACCTGCCCGGTGCGGGAATTATAGCCCATCACGCGCGCCTGATTGTCCGAATACTCGTTGCGGCTATAGGCGTAGTTCAGCGACAGTTTCCAGTCATCGGAGAGTTGGCGGTCTATGGCGATGCTCGCCAGATCGGATTTGCCGTCCGTGATATTATAGGCTTCATCGAGGCGCAGGCGGCGGCTGACATTGATCGCCCTGCCGGTCGCCGGATCGAAGATCGTGCCGCGATCGAAAGGCACGCTGTAGTCCTCATGCATATAGGAAACCGTGATGTCGGTGTCCTCGCCGCTCCATTTCAGCGATGGTGCGATCAGCCAGTTCTTCTTCTCACCGAAATTACGCCAATAATCGCTGTTTTCCCCCTCGCCGATCAGGCGATAGGAAAAATCCGTGCCCGCAATCGGGCCGGTCACATCGAAACCGCCTGATGTGCCATACTTGCCCGCCCCATAGGCGGAAAAGCGCGAATAGGCCTCCGCCGTGAATGTGTCCTCCGGCTTCTTCGTCACGACATTCACCATGCCGCCGGGATCGAGAATGCCGTAAAGCGTGGAGGCCGGGCCTTTCAGCACTTCCACCCGCTCGACCGTATCGTTGAAGGAATGCGGCAGGGCCGTCTTCAGCCCGTTGACGAGAATGGAGCCGTCTCGATTATCGCCGAAACCACGGCGGATGACGGCATCCTGCGTACCGCCGAGCGTATTTGCCTGGGTGACGCCGCTGACATTGGCCAGCGCTTCATCCAGCGAGCGCGCCTGCTGGTCGCGCAGCACCTCGGCCGTCACCACATTGACCGATTGCGGAATGTCGAGGAGCGGCGTTTCGGTGCGTGTCGCCGTGCCCGTCGTCACCGGCTGATAACCGCGCGCACCTTTTTTGACATCGGCATTGACGGTTATGGTTTCGAGCACCGTCGTTCCATCAGCATTTTTCTTCGGTGCCGCACTCTCCTGCGCATAAGCAGGCAGGGCGACCCCGGCCAGAAGAAACGCCAGCAGCGCCCGCGAGCGCACCCCAATGATCATCGAACCGTCATGCATCCTGTCTTGTCCCCGGCTGTCCCAAATCGTCATCGCGACGATGCACCGCTCTTTCAATTGATGAATGTAGTAGTCAACTTTATTTCCGCTTCAGCGCGGCAAAACGTCGGTACCGAAGGCTGCATTCGCGCTTCATGGCGTGTCATTTCAGCCCATGACAGCCGCTTTTTGTTCAAATCGACCGGCAAAAACCGCATTTTTGAACGCTATATACTTGACTACTACAGTCATCAATAATTCTGGTGGCAACGCATTCAGACGGTGACGAATTTGAACGACGGCATGAGACCCATAAGCACGAATACAGGCCTTGCGGCGCAGGCAATCGAGCTTGCCTATGGCGACACGCCGGTGCTTGCGGATATGTCCATCGATGTCGCGCCGAACCGCTTCACCGTTCTGCTTGGCCCAAACGGCTCTGGAAAATCCACGCTTCTCAGCGCGCTTGCCCGCCTGCACCGGCCCGCACGGGGCCATATTCTTCTCAACGGCAGCGATATCTTCCGTCACCCGACCAAGGAGGTGGCGAAAAAGCTCGGCATGCTGGCGCAGCAGAACCATACGCCGGAAGGGCTTTCGGTTTTCGACCTCGTCTCCCGCGGCCGTTACCCGCATCAGGGATTTCTGAAGCAATGGAGCGAGGAAGACGCCCGCGCGGTGGAAGAGGCGCTTTCCGTGACCGGCATGTCCGAACTGGCGGAAAGAGCGGTCGACAGCCTTTCCGGCGGCCAGCGCCAGCGCGCCTGGATCGCCATGGCGCTGGCCCAGCAGACGGATATAATTCTTCTCGACGAGCCGACGACCTTTCTCGATCTGCACCACCAGATAGAGGTGCTGGACATGCTGGCGGGCCTCGTCAGCCGCCACAACCGCACGATCGTGGCGGTGCTGCATGACATCAATCTTGCCCTGCAATATGCCGATCACCTGATTTTCCTTAAGGACGGGCAGCTGCGGCACCGGCTGGAAACGGCGGCGGCCTGCGATGCCGGCATCATTGCCGACGTATTCGATATGGCAGTTGCCCAGCTCACGCATCCGGTGACGGCGCGGCCGGTATTTCTTCCCCTGCCCGGACGGGCCGGCGCGGCATGAACCTTACCGGCACCAGCAGCGCAAGCACCCTTGCCCTTAGAGAGCGAGCCTATGGCCGCACGCTCACCGCAACGCTTCTCCTGCTGCTCACCATGCTGCTTCTGGTGCTGGCGCATATGGCCACCGGCCCGCGCCCCATCGCGCCGCACGTTCTGCAAGACCTGATATTCGCCTATGACGCCCGCAATTTCGACCAGCAGGTTTTGATGCGCTTGCGCCTGCCGCGTCTGCTGGCTGCACTGCAGGCCGGGGCCTGCCTTGGAACAGCGGGGCTTCTGCTGCAAACCCTGCTTCGAAATCCACTTGGCGAGCCGCATATTCTGGGCTTGAATGCCGGGGCAAGCCTCGCTGTCGTTCTCGCGACAGTGATGCCGCTCGGGCTGATCGCAACGCCGCTGTTCCGCCCATTGCTGGCGGCGACGGGCGCGGGCATCAGCTTCTCGCTCGTGCTTCTCCTTGCTTCCGCCGGACGGCAGGGGCTGACACCGGCAAAACTCGTCTTTTGCGGCATTGCGCTTTCCACGCTTGCCGCAACCCTCACCTCCGCCATCCTCATTCTCAATGAAGAAACATTGCAGCAGATGCGTTTCTGGCTGGTGGGCGATACGGCCGGCGTTTCGATCACAACCATCGCCACCGCCCTACCCGCGGCCGCGATCGCGCTTATCCTCGCTTTCGCCGTCGCCCCCCGGCTCGATCTTCTGGGGCTGGGCGACAGCACTGCCGCAGCGCTCGGCGTGCCGGTCCGTTCGACCCGGCTTCTGGCGCTTGTCTCCATATCGCTGTTCTGCGGCGCGGCCATCGCCGTCGTCGGTCCCATCGGCTTCGTCGGTCTGGTGGTGCCGCCGCTCGTCGCGCGCCTGAAAACGGGGCGGCTTCTGCTTGCCATACCCATCGCAGCACTCGGCGGCGCGGTTCTGTTGATCGCCGCCGATCTCGCCGCCCGCCTCATTCTCCTGCCGAAAGAACTGCCCACGGGCGCAATGACCGGCTTTGTCGGCGCGCCGGTGTTTCTCTGGCTGGTGCGCAGGGTGCTGAAATGAACCGTTACCGGGTTGTCCGACTGGGGCGCTTCTCCGTCCGCGTCATGCCGTCGCGGCTCATCATTCTGCTGGCGCTTTTCCTCTGCCTCATGCTTGTCGCCCTGTGGTCACTCACCGCCGGTAGCCAGCATATTCCCACCACCGCCCTGTGGTCGCTTGTCATTGCAAACAACACCGATCCCGCCATGACCGACGCGGTCGTGGTTCTCGACTTCCGGCTCTCGCGTCTGGCGCTTGCGATGGTTGCCGGGGCCATGCTCGGCATTGCCGGCGCCATCATGCAGGCCACGACCCGCAACGGCCTTGCCGATCCCGGCCTGCTCGGCGTGCGCGAAGGCGCATCCCTTGCCGTGCTGGGCTGCCTGTTCCTGCTGCCTTCCCTGCCGGTCATGTTGCGCCCCGTTGCGGGCATTGCCGGCGGCATGGCAAGTGCCGCAATCGTTCTGATGCTCTCCGGCGCAACCTCGCGCCTGCGCTTCGTGCTGACCGGCATCGGCTTTTCATGGTTTTTATCAGCTTTGCTGCTTATCCTCATGGCATCGCTCGATATTCGCAATTTGCAGACAGCGATGATCTGGATGACTGGCAACCTGCAGGGCGCTAGCTGGACCGCCGTTTCAATCCTCTCCGTCATCCTCGTCATCGCCCTTGGCCTTCTGCTCCTGACGGCGCGCGCCGCCGACGTGCAGGCGCTCGGCGATCATGCGGCGACGACGCTCGGCGTTCATAACCGCCTCCTTTCGGTGCTTCATGTCACGCTTGCCGTCAGCCTCACCGCATCCTGCGTTTCCTTCACCGGCAGCATCGGTTTTGTCGGCCTGATCGGGCCGCATATCGCCCGGCTTCTGTTGCCCGGCGGCTCCTATCCCGGGCTTGTCATAGGTGCAGGCCTGACAGGCGCAATTCTGGTCGCAGCATCCGACACCATCGCCCGAACCGCCTTTTCACCTCTGGAGCTGCCGACCGGTCTCGTTCTTTCCGCCGTCGGCGCACCCACGCTGCTTGCTCTTCTCTGGTTTCACCGGCATCGCCTATAGGTCCCCCATGCGCAAAACACTTCTCGCCCTTCTTCCGGCCGCCGCTTTTCTCCTCGGCACAGCCACCGCTCAAGCCGAAGAGACCAGCCGAAGCTTTACCGACGACCTCGGCCGCAGCGTTTCCATTCCTGCAAAGCCGAAACGCATCGTGACACTGCACGATATAGACCTCACCATTCCGCTGATCGAGCTGGGCGTGACGCCGGTGGGCAGCCACGGCCGCATGGGAGCGGACGGCAAACCCTATCTGCGCTCCAGCGCCATTCTGACCGGTGTTGATTTCGACAATAGCGACATCGCCTATATCGGCTCCATCAATGCCGATCTGGAGGCGATTATCGCCCTCAAGCCCGATCTCATCCTGACCGAGCCTGACCGCCCCACACCCGTTGAAAAACTGGCGCAGATTGCCCCCACCGTCGCCATCGACAATACCAAAGACGGCGCACCGCATATTTACAAAATGCTGGCCGAACTCACCGGCACGCAGGAGCGGCTGGCCGTGCTGGACCGGCGCTATCGCGCGCAGATCGAGGCGCTGAAGGCTTCGGTCGATACCGGCGCCATCACGGTTTCGGTGTTCCAGCCGCTCAACGGCAAGATCAGCGTCTACCACACCTATCGCGCACTCGGGCGCGTGCTGCGGGACGCGGGGTTTCGTTTCCCCGCCATCATCGACGCCATTCCGGATGGCGACCGTATCGAGATCAGCGCCGAACGGCTGCCGGAACTCGATGCCGATATCATCTTCGATCCCTATCGCTCCGATACCGGCGCTTCGCCGCAGGCGGAAATCGACATGATGGAAGCCGTGATGCCGGGTTTTTGCAATTTTCTTCAGGCCTGCCGCAACGGCCGTTACATCCTCCTGCCGCGCGAGGAAGCGATTTCCAACTCCTATGCCGCGCTCAGTCTCATGGTCTCCGCCGTCCAGTCGCATTTGACGGTGCGGCCGGCGCACGAAAAGTGACGGCAACGACCACTACGGACAAAAGCGCTTGCCTCCCGGCTTGGCGCGCTGCTAATTCGTGAAGAAGAGTAGAAAACTCAGCTTCACGGAAGAATTCATGTCGGCTGGCGAAACGCATACATCAAGGCTTCGGCGCACCGACCGTTTCGGCGAGCAGCTGCGCAAGCGCCGCGACCGCCTGTCGCCGGGCCTGCTTGCCGTTGCCGAATATATTGACGGCCACCGCCATGCCGTTCTCGCCAAATCGGCGCTGGAAATCGGCTTCGAGACCAATACATCCGATGCTACCGTCATCCGCGCCATACAGGCGCTCGGTTTTCAGGGGCTGGTCGATCTCAAGGAAACGCTGGAGGCCTATCTGGGCGTGACGGATTCGCCCGTCGAAAAAATGGCGGCGACGACAAAATCCATATCGGGTAACTGCGATGCGGCGATAGATTTCGTGCTCGACAATCAAAAAAACACGCTGGAGATGCTTTCAAGCGCAGAAAACCGCGAAGCCATGGCCGCGGCCGTGCGGCTTCTCTCGCAAGCGCGCGGCATCGGCGTGCTCGGCATCGGCGCCTCCGGCATCATCGCCACCTATGCGGCAAGGCTGTTCCAACGCTCGGGCGTCCATTCCTATGCGCTCAACGCCACCGGCATCGCGCTTGCAGAGCAGTTGCTCGAGCTTGAAAACGGCCACGTCCTCATCATGCTCCTGCACGGCCGCGCCCACCGCGAAGCCCAGACCGCCATAGCCGAGGCCGGCCGCCTCGACATCCCGATCATCATGCTGCTCGGCCAGGAAGACAGCGTGCTAAAAAAACACGCCAACGCCAGCCTCTTCCTGCCCCGCGCCAAAAACGAAGGCGTGGCACTGCACGCCCCCACCTTCATCGCCATGGAAACCATGGCCCTTGCCCTCTCCGCCGCCTGCCCAGAGCGAAGCCTTGAGACGCTGGAGCGGCTAGTGGAACTGAGGACGTCGATCAGGCCGCATAAGCGGTTATAAGAGCAGTTTTATTTGGCAATCTGTTGGCCGCCATAGACTTGCACCGAGAACGGATTGAACTGACGGGGATGCCCCCTTTCGTCCGGCATCGGCGTATGATGCCTGCCTAGCGCCATTGTGGCGCTCACGGAGGGAAGGCAGATGACACAGGTGCATATCCTTGCGATCGACCTCGCGAAGCGGAGCTTCCAAGTCTGTGGAACGGATCGCGGCGGGGCGGTTCTATTCAACTGGGTCCTATCACGGGCTCGTTTACAGCAGTTTTAAGCGAGCAGTCGTCTTGCATCGTTGCTATGGAAGCCTGCACCACCAGCCATTTCTGGGGCCGGTTTGCTCAAAATCGCGACGACGACGTGCGGCTGATCCCGCCGATTTACGTGAAGCCGTTCGTCAAACGTCAGAAGAATGACGCAGCCGATGCGGCCGCGATCGCGGGGGCCGCGCTGCGCCCGAACATACACTAGGTTGCGGTCAAGAGCACCGAGCATCAGGCAAGAGCGGTGGCGTTTCGGACCCATCAATGTTTTGTGCGCCAACGTACCCAACTCATCAATGCACTGCGCGGTCATCTGGCGGAGTTCGGAATAGTCATTGCCCAAGGCCCTGCCAATCTCAGTGCGGTTGCAGGCATGCTGGCCGATGAGGCCATTGATCTGCCTGACACTGTTCGGGAGATTGACCGGCTTTATCTGGACCAGATTGGGTTGCTCACCGAAAAGATCGATGAGCTGAGCCTCAAGCTTCGCGAGGCGACGACATCGAACGCCGAGATGCGCCGGCTCTGCACCGTTCCCGGAGTTGGCCCTGTGACCGCCGGCGCGATCCTCGCCTTTGCACCTGACCTTCATACTTTCAAGAGCGGCAGGAACTTCGCCGCCTGGCTCGGTCTCGTCCCAAGGCAGCATTCAACGGGTGGGAAGACCCGCCTTGGTGGTGTCAGCAAGATGGGACAGACCGATATTCGCAGGTTGCTGGTTGTCGGAGCCATGAGCATTGTTCGATGGATCGTCCATAAGGGCGTCTTTCCCGACAACTGGCTCGGGCATATGCTCGGCCGGAAACCGAAAATGGTTGCCGCCGTCGCGCTGGCCAATAAGATGCCGCGCATCATATGGGCCATGATGATAAGGGAGCAGAATTACAGAATGGCGCGATCCGCTGCCTTTCTCGAAAGGCAACGGGGGTAATGCCTGCGGCGTTAAGCCCCGGTGAGAAGATCGACTGACGGAACGATGCGGAAAGGACTTCAATGTTCAGAATGGGGTAAACCAGTCCCGGGGCTCGAGCCAACCAAGCTCTCTGAACCGATGTGGATCCTATTCTTCGAACTACATCCCGGCCCGTGGCTAATCAGGCCACATCGAGAGGCCCGACACACGACCGATAGAATTCCTCGTCCGCAAACATTCGTCAGAAAATTCTTCTTGCCAAACCGGGGCATCCACACACGCCACATCGTTTAGCATCCGGTACCTTTCCAGACATCTCCCTAAAACTGATGAAACAACGTTCACTACACGTCGTTCGGTAAGAATGCACAAGGGAGAACTACCAATTCCAACTCCAAACGCAGCGTCCCATCGACACTCTCTATCAAGATATCATAAAGTCCCTCATTGGATGGTACTTTAATCATGAGGTTTGTCCTACTGTGTAATTTCTGCACATCATTGCGTCCATCAATAATTATATTCCCACTTTGACTGATACAGTAGACAAAGTCTTGTTCATCTCGGATGCGCATCGGTATGAAAACCCAAATTCCTCTCAGCGCATAAATCCGAACCCCGTCTGCCTCCAATCCTGCATCAGAAAGAGAAACAGAAACCACAGAATCTACAAAATTCTCACAAAACATTCTTTGAAAATGGTACAAATTATATTCATGTGCTTTTTTTAATATTATTTTTTCAGAATTAATACCTCCAAAATCGGAATAATAGTTGAGAAAGGTAACACGATCACTAAACCAATTAGGCATCCATGACGCAAAATTAGCTGGCCAATTCAAGACTGTAGATTGTTTGGCTTCAATGGCAAACGGGTACCTGTGAATCGCTATATTAAAATAAGTAGCCCACTCATCAAGGTTTCTACCCACAATATACTTAAGTTCGTTAGCTATCTCCATAGCCCACTTCGATTTGACAATCTGCGGACGATGAGCCGCAAAGCCATCATTGTTATAGCCAAAGTCATTAAGTATAGCGCCGGTATACCATTGCCCGCGATCAAAAGACGTTATACCAAATGAACTAGACTTCCATTCCGAGATGCTATCGTAATATCGATAAGCTTGATACTTACCCTCCTTTAAGAATTCCTCGGGCGCGATAGCCGAAATAAGAATAGCGTCATCATCACATGCCAAAAATACATCATAGTCTTTATACAGGCGCTTATAAAAAACATTTCGAAGAGTATAATTACGCTCCTGATGATCCTCTGGCATACTGATCCCGGCCTCAGCCAGCAACTCCTCTTCATTAAAAATCTCGTATTTCACCTTGAAATTATTGAGGATTATCTCGAATTCCGACGCAAATTTTTCCGACGTCAGAACCGAAACAGTACCAAAGGGGAAATTCCAATTCAAAAAAGATTCTATGGATTTCGAAAAATTGCTCGGATGAATGCTAATATAAACGAGCGGTATCTTTTCAGGAAGGTCAGAGGCAGACTGCCAATGATCTTCTATTGTGGAGTATATGAGTTTAGCGGCTGCACTCCAACTTTGACTTACGTCAGCAGACCTTTCATCACCGCGCAGAGATGGACTCTTGACCTCCAAAGCGAGCACTATCTTCAACTGTCGAAGAAAGCTGGTTTCTTCTTCCAGCTGAAATATTACGCCATTGCCAGCACTAAGCGCCTCGGGAAGAGCCCCGCCATTACTGACTAGAACACGACAACCTCTTGCCAATCCCTCTAAAACAGGCAAACCGTACCCTTCATAGAAGGACGGAACGATAAGCGCCGAAGCATTTAAATAAAGGTCCTCAAGAATTTGGTCATCAGCATTATTGAGCCAAATCAATTTATCAGAACTTTCATTCAGATATTCCAAGCGCTCAAAAAAACTCTGGCTTTCCCATCCTCGCTTCCCTACAATTATGACTTTGTATCCAAGTTCTGAAATAGCATCAATATTATCCAGGACAAGTTTGTAGTTTTTTCTTGGCTCTACAGTGCCAACGCAAAGTACATATGGGGTCTTATACAGATGATTTCCTACAACATTATCGACGACACTCTGACGGGATCCAAAATGATATCCCATCTCAATGACTTTAGTCGTCGGAATCCGAATATTCATACTGGCGCATAATTTATCCAGATCCTCACACACGACTCGAGATATGCAGAACATTACATCCACATATGTAGTGACAGCCGCAAAATGTTCAGCGTAGCGCAGTACTGTCGTGGGATGCGAAAACTGCGGGAACAATATTGGCGCTGCATCATAATGAATGGCGAAAATAATAACACCATTCTTTTTTAGTTCGTAATATAGGCTGGATCGAGAGAGCGAATCCCCCCAAGATCCATCAACATCAAAAAATATGTCTCCCTTGGAAAACTCAACTTTTTCCGATGAGCATTTCTCGCAAGATTGTATTTCATCAATATTTTCAATTAAAAAATAACAGTCATTCTCCTTATTATAATAACAATAATTAACATCAACTAGATCTTCTAGCGCAAAGGATATATTTCGTACGACCCTTTGGATTCCCGTACGAGCTTTAGTGTCAATAGTGTTCGAGACGTCAATATAAATATTTCCACGAGATGAATCACTGTTGTTCTTGAAATTTCCGTGAAAACTACGACGGCCGTGCAGTCGTGCTTCAACCGAATTTGAAAGCGCCACACTCCTATCCAGTGCAGTTTGTCGATCAAACTCTTGCGTAGACCAAGCGGTTAAAGCTCCAGCGTCTGGAATTCTACGCAAATGTCTCCAATATAAAGCATAGCATAGCTCCCTTGAGGACAATTTTTCAAAATACTCATCCTCCTCTAATGGCATTCCAGCAGACGCGAGCGCCATACTTTTTAACGCATCCGTTGAAAGATTTTTCAGATCATGACCATCATAGGCTGAATTTTGAAGGCGATTAAATATATTTAAATACACCAAATCCAAAGTCTCAATATACTTCACCGCTTTTCTCCATACATACCTATAAACATTCGCGCCTTGTCGTAGGTTAGCGAGGCATTTCTAAAAACAACATCGCCATAATTCTTCTGATCAACACCAATTCCTTTGCCGTCATAGTTTTTTGCGATGCAATCCACGTCGAAATCTTTTTGAGGTTTTGCTACTTTTGATTGAGGATCATTTTCTCTTTCTATCGGAGCCGTCAACGCTATCGAAGGAGATTCGAGAGCAACTAGGTTTGCAGAGTCTTGGGGCGATTGTTGGCGGCTTGGCCAAGGCATGGATTGATACTGCGGGCTATCCATCCATCGACGAAAGACACGATGAGGACGATTATCTGACTTCAGCACCCAACTGCGAAACATACCGCGGGGCTTTCCATTTGCGTGAAACAAAAGACGCCTCACCGCTCTCCTTGGCATCCCTGAGCTATGCAGAAGCAAGCGCGCATAGGCCGGCTCATTAATACGTGTTTGAAGAGCCGTTACCGCGCTCCGCAAATGCGAAGCGCCAGCTTCCAAGGCGCCTGTTTTTTCGGAAAGTGCAGTTGTGATTTCTCTCCTGAATGTTGCGATCTCATCCCGCAAAGCATCGGCCTCACACCGCAAGTCAGAAACCTCAGAATTCAAATTTTCTGTTTGGACAACCAAAGCTGATGAGGTTGCCTTCAGCGCATCGGCCTCACACCGCAAATCAGAAACCTCGGAATTCAAATTTTCCGTTTGGACAACCAAAGCTGATGAGGTTGCCTTCAGCGCATCTGTCTGTGCGGCAAAAGCCGCGTCGAACCGACGAACACCGCCCAATAAGTCAAGTCCCAAACGAAGTTCAAATGCGGAATCAAGTTCGTGTGCTAGCGGTCCTGCGACCTGAGCCACAACGGCATAATCAAGAGAAACGGTCGTCAAGACGCTTTCAAAGTTGATTTCCGTCTCCGCCCTCCTCTCTGCTCCTTGAAGGCGCAGTATTATGTTTCTAAAAAAACCTGTATGCTCGGCTAAGAAGCTCGTAAGCAGAGGCGGGAGCGGTTTTCTATGGGTGGGGTCCAGATGGAAATTTACCAACCCAACAATTAGGTTTTCGGGATTAGGTGTTTCAAGAATCATAATGCCGCCCGGACGAAGAACGCGGCGGGCGTTGGCAATGAGTTCTCGCAGATCATCAAATGATATGTGCTCAATCAGATGGAAAGCTGACACAACTGCTAATGTGCCATCAGGAACTGCACGAAGAGCTTCCAAGCAATCCATGTTTTCAACTGCCAATCCTCGCTTTCGCGCCGCCGATAGCATATTTTCGTCGAGATCGACACCTCGCGCATCCAGCCCTACATCACCAGCCAGTTCCAGCCATTCACCTCGCCCGCAGCCAAGGTCTAGCAATCGAGCGTCAGATTGCGCGGCCAAAGGCCTTAAAAAGGCTTCATAAACGCGCAAGCGCTCTCGAATTACAGCCGGATCGCCTCGAAAGCGAGCCTCAAAGTCCAAATAGAATGTGTCCGCCATTTCCCATCCGTCTTGTGTTATTCGAATACCCTCCTACAATTTGCAACGGTGCTGAATCAGAGATAGCATTCCACTTCAGGAAATATTAGGTCCGATATCCCGTTCATGTCCACCTTTCAATCTGTCTCTATGATTTCCAATAGTTCACGACAGACGTCATCCCAGCTACGCAGACGGGCTTGCCGGATTTTTGCTTCCAATTGCTCCAGATGCGCCGAATCCACAATCAGACGCTCACAAGCGGCCGCTATACTTTCAATGGATTCAGGATCACAATACTCGACCAAATCGCCGCCAACTTCCGGCAGTGAACTGCAGTTAGAGACAACAGCTGTCTTTCCATAAGAGAGAGCCTCCCCAACCGGCAACCCCCAACCTTCGTAAAGACTTGCCATGATAGTGAATTTGCAATTTCGATAAAGAAAAGCCAACTCTTCATCGCTCGGACTATCCACAATTTCAATCCAGCCGTAGAGATTTCCTGTCGCACTCAAAAGTCCCTCCAGCGACTGGATAAGCCACCCTTTGCGTCCGGCGAAAATCAAGCGGGGCAAATTATAGTTGCCTTTTTCCAGTAACATTTTCCAACAGTGTGCAATTCGCCAGACATTTTTGCGGGCCTCAATAGTACCAGCGCACAGGACATAAGGCACCGTTGCTATATGGCGAACAGTCTCCGAGAGTTCCGCCGTCTCGCAAAGAAAAGGGTAGCTTTCCTTGTTCACTTCCTCTAACAATGGACCAAGTTTCCGTGGCTGAATTTCATTGTCGATACCTTGCTGAACAAGGGGCAGAGTGAGAACATCAAAGTTCAGGTTATAGCTTTTAAAAAAAGCAAGAAGGTCATTTTTTGTGGCATTGCTTATGGACAAATATTTGGTTGTATATCCCGCGCTATTAAGAAGCCAACTGTGGAAAGCAAGCGGCATCATACCCTGAGTCACATTTGGCATTAAAATAGGAATAAGATCATATACTAGCGTATAGCAAGTTATACCTGCCTCCTTTACCCGTTTAAATGTCTTTTCATGCATTGGAAGCCATGAAGCATCAAAATTCACCATAACTTCTCCGGGCTGACAATTTGCAAAAAAGTCATTCTTCGGCGCTTTTTCGAGTTTATTTTTCCTTTTTCGGGGGAATCTTTTTTCAAGCCACATTTCCGGCGTCATATTAAACCGGACGAAGCGGTCTTTCTGAGACAGGAGTGCAAATATATCAAATTTTGTGCGCTGAAAATAATACTTTAGCGTTTCCGATTTATATTTGAAAAGGACGTCAATATTTGTGCGCTCCCTGCCCCCATCAATATCCAGCGCATCGCGAAGCGCCTTTGGATTTGCAAGGTTTGCAACACCAAAATCGACAAGATTCACACAGACATAATTGTTTGTTGCGCGCTCATGAAAGCAAACAAAGACGTCAACATCATTTGTGTAATTCTTTAAACCAATAATGATATTGACCAGAACCCGCTGGATACCTGAAAATCTGTCGATCTTGAAGACATAATTTACCAAGCTGGATATATCAAAATATATTTTTCTTTTTTTCACCAACGGAGCCATTATTACCTCATAATCTGTATGTTGATCACAGACCAACACCGAATTTCATTGGCGTTGCTCAGACACGAATTCCCCAGTCGTCCAGAATTGACTGCAACGTGTTTCCCCAGTTTATCTTGGCCGCCATCCAAGTATTTCATTTGCCAAGCGCTTATCTCCAGCAGCGTGGGATACGTCGATAAGGCGCATTGTGGCCGGGTCATCCTACATCGATGCTCGGGCGGGAAATACCCAGCAACACTTTAAGGATGTCTCCGATACGCGTTGACACGCTGGAAAACAAGGTCATATTAGTCGTAGGTGATAAATCTCGTGAATAATTAAGGGCAATCAACACATACGTCACACAATATCCCTGACGTTACGAAGTCCCGTTTCGCCTTAAGGCGATCGATCCCGGTTTGATGCTCGATATTTCCCACCGAATAGAAGGAAGCACTTGGAACCAAATTCGTCACGGGTACGCCACGGTCCAAGTTGGCGGGCCACCAAGGTACGCGCCGTTTCACGGCCACACCGGTTTATTATTGACGGAATGAAATAACGTTGTTGCCGCGCATGAACGTGAGAGCGTCCTCTGCATCGATGGTTTTCGCGGCGACGTCCCAAGCCTCTACGTCGAATTCAAATTGCTAGTCCCAAGCATGACTAAAACATGTACGCATCGATCCTCGTTCCAGCGGTAAAAAGTCCTTGGCTCGAAAAAGAAATCCAAACATGAGAAGTGACCCGGCATTTGCGCCGCGACGCGACTCTGACTGCAGCGCAACAACCAAGGTGAGACGAAGGGTCAATGAAAGCTTTCCGCCCGCCGATTTCTTCCGAGCCGTCCATAGTTCTTGTTCTTCCGCAGGCCGATCGGTCGTGCTTGTCACGCGCCCGACAGCAGAAGAAACATGTTGCACCTGTTGCGGCTCACGAATCCGTGTGTATCCATACCCATTACGAGCGTCTGTTGGCAAATCCGCCGTGGCATGAGCGCCTGGTGGAGGTTCAGTTCCAAGCTCGCCGCTTCCGATGCGTCAATCCAAGCTGTTCGCGCAATATCTTCACTGAGAGACTACCAAAGACGGTGCTGCCAAAAGGGCGTCGCACGGCCCGCTTATGCAAGCATCATCTCGCAATCGGCCTCGCCGAGGTTTGAGAAACTGGCTCGCTCCTGTCGGAAACGCTAGGCATACCGGTCAGCGGCGACATGATATTACGGATCGTGAGGGTGTCTCTTTGTGCCGATATCGACGTATCCATCCGGCGTAGGCCACACCGCTTATGATTTTGGCTGGTCTGCCATTCAGCACAGCGACGTAGCCGATCGTGTAGACATGCGTCGGGCGGCCCATCAGGCGGCCATCTGTCGGCCGCTGCCAGCGGCAGACCAGTTCCAAGGCAGCAGTTCCGGCAGTCGTGATACGGGAATGTTGGGCATGCGGGCGAGGATGTCCGCCAACCAGGCCTGCGGATCGATATCGTTCATCTTAGCCGTGACGATCAGGGAATACATGAAGGCAGCACGCTCGCCGCCGCGCTGGGAGCCAGCGAATAGCCATGCCTTTCTTCCGAGAGCGATCCCGCGCAGGGCGCGCTCTGCCGCGTTGTTCGACATGCAGAGCCTACCATCGTCGAGGAACCGGGTGAAGGCTTCCCAGCGCCCGTCCTTCTCGAACATGTAGTTGATCGCCTTAGCGACGGGATTGTGCTTCGACATCTGGGAGCGCTGGGCCATGAGCCAGTCGTGCAGGTCCTCTGCGCGCGGGCGAGCATGCTGCTGCCGCGCCGCGAGACGTTCCTCGATGGACATGCCGTTTATGCCGCGCTCGATGTCGAAGAGCGCATCGATGCGGGCTACAGCCTCGAGCGCGACCGGCGATATCTCATGGGCAGGTTTGCCCTTGCGCACGTTGCCGGCGATGTCGGCCAACTCGAAGAACTTGCGCCGCGCATGGCTCCAGCAGAGCGCGCTCTTGATTGGTTCGGGGCTGCGGTCGGCACGATAGAGGTCGTTGTAGCCGCTATAGGCATCGGCCTGCAGTATGCCGCGCCATCCGGCAAGATGCGTGTTGGGATGGGTCTTCTCCCTATCCGGAGAGAAGTAGAAGAGTGCGGCAGGAGGCGCGCCGCCCGCGAAGGGATGATCATCGCGAACGTAGGTCCATAACCGAGCCTGCTTCGTTGCGCCCCTGGCCAGCAGCGGCACGGTGGTATCGTCGCCATGCAGCCGCCCGGCGGCCAGCACATGGGCGCGGATCAGATCATGAATCGGCTGCAGCGCCGTTGCGCAGGCTCCAACCTGGTCGGCCAGCGTAGAGAGGCTGAGATCGACGCCCTCCCTGGCGTAGCGCTCAGCCTGGCGGTTCAATGGCTGGTGCTGGCCGAACTTCTCGAACAGGATCGTCGCGAGCAAGTTCGGTCCCGCCCATCCGCGTGGTGTCGCATGGAAAGGTGCCGGTGACTGGCTGATCTTCTCGCAGTCCCGGCAGGTGAACTTCTCGCGCACCGTTTGGATCACCTTCCACTGGCGCGGGATCGCCTCCAGCGTCTCGGTGATATCCTCGCCCATCTTAACGATCCGGGCCGAGCCACAGCAGTTGCAGGTCGAAGGTGCCTCGATGATCAGCCGTTCGCGCGGCAGGTGCTCGGGAAACGGCTTACGGACTGGTCGGCGGCGTTTAAAGGCTGGAACCTGCACAACCTCCGCCGCCACGCGGTCCGCGGCGATCTCGTCCTCGGTGGCGTCGGCCTCAAGTTCTTCGAGCTGCAATTCCATCTGGTCGATCAGCCGGGCGCGTCGTTCCGAACTCTGACCATATTGCTCGCGACGCAACTTGGCGATCTCGAGCTTGAGGTGCCGGATCATCACCTCGGACGTCGTCACGACGGCTCGCACCTGAGCGAGATCAGCCTCGGCGGAGGCGGCACGCGCCTCCGATGCCGCAAGCGCGGCCCGTAACCTGGCTATCTCCGAAGCAGCGTCGTCCATGGCCGAAAGCTACCATGCCGTTTGTCAAAAGCCCAACAAAAACAGAGGAATGTTCGCGATCAGCCTGCCGTTGCAGGTCGCTGCGTCCAGCGTGGATTACGCCAGTCGATCCCTTCCAGAAGATAGCCGAGTTGAGCCGCCGACACCGGCACGGCGGAGCCATTCTGGCCAACCGGCCAGATGAACTTGCCTGCCTCCAGGCGCTTCAGGTAGAGCGACATGCCGACGCCGTCATGCCACAGGACCTTGATCAGGTCACCTTTGCGACCTCGAAAGCAGAAGACCTCGCCGCCGTGAGGATCGCGGCCAAGCCCCTGTTGCACCTTCAGCGCCAGGCTGTTCATGCCACAACGCATGTCCGTCACACCGCCCGCAATCCACACCTTCACCCCGGGCGGAAAGGCGATCATGACGCGTCCAGAACCGGCAACAGCCGAGCAAGGATAGTTGGATCAAGCGAAGCCGGGATCGTCAGGCGACGACCGTTCGGCAGGCCGATCTCGATCATCCTGTCGTCTTCAGGCAGCCGCGGGGCCATCTCGAAAGATGCCACCGGCGGTGGCGAAATCGAAAGCGGCACGAAGTCCGTTGACGCGGAAACGTTCAGAAGCCCGCTTCGGTATTCTCGACGCCAACGGGTCAACAGTGACCGCGACAAACCATATCGCCGCGCCGTCGCGGACCCCTGCCGAAAGCCTTGCAGGCTCTCCTCGACGATCCGAACCTTCTCTTCGTCCGACCAATCCCGCCGGCGACCAAGATCGTCGGCAGACAAAAGCTCAATGGGGGAAATCACTGTAGCGCATGACATAAGCCATGGACTTAGAGTTAATCACCAAGTCAAGCCAGACGGCCCTCGCCGCAGGCATACATATCGACACCGCGTGTTGTCGGAATTAATGACTGGGCCTGGCGCGAGGGTCAACACAATCGAACGATTATCTTCGATTTGGAGCGCAACCGTGTCCTTGCCCTGCTGCCGAATCGCTCGCATGATAACTGAGGCGATACCCAGGCATCGAGGTGAACGCACCGGCGTCTACGGCGAAGGCGCTCTTCGTTAGCGTTTTTGCGTCAGCAAAAAATGCGTTAGAGCCACTTCTCAGCACAAATCAACAAACAGCCCTCATAATTCAGTCGGGTAGTTTCACTCCAGGCCATCCTGCTCTACATCGACTCTTCGCAAATCCGAAAAAATCGCAACAGACTGAAATCGCTCACATTTTTTCGGGGTCAGTCTCTAAAATACTGAGCAAGTCGCGACACACTTCCTCCCAATTACGCATTTTCGCAGTGGAGATTCTCTTTTCCAACTCCTGGAGGCGCTGAGGATCGTTGATAAGGCGACGACAAGCGGCAGCAATACTCTCAATCGAGGTCGCATCACAATATTCGACATACTCACCACCAACCTCCGGCAGGGAGCTATTATTGGCCACGACTGCCGTTTTTCCATAGGAAAGCGCCTCGCCGACGGGCAATCCCCAGCCCTCGTAAAGACTTGCCATAATCGAAAATTTGCAGTTCCTGTATAGGAACGCCAACTCAGCGTCGCTGGGCGCTTCGACTACCTGAATCCAACCATCAAGATTACCCGAGCCTTTCAGGAAATTTTCGAACGCCTCAATGTGCCAGCCTTTTCTACCAGCGAACACAAGCCGCGGAAGGTCGTAGTTCCCTTCTTGAAGCAAGCGCTGCCAACTCTGAGCGATACGCCATACATTTTTCCGTGCCTCAATTGTTCCGGCACATAAAACATAAGGAACAGTCGTCACATTGCGTACATCGTCAGGAATTTCCGCCACTTCGTGCAGCCACGGATACGCATCTTTGTTAACTTGCGTAGACATAGGCCCCAAGGCCGTGGGAGAGATTTTCTTATCTATCCCCTGCTGCACTAGGGACAAGACCGCGACCTCGCGTTCGAAACCGTATTTGGCCAAAAAATCCTGTAGATCCCTTTTTGTAGCATTACTAATACAGAGATATTTCGAGGTGTAGTCGACACTGTTTGCCAGCCATTTATGAAAGATAAGAGGCATCATCCCGTGGGTCGTCTGCGGTAGCAAAATGGGAATCAGGTCGTAGACAAGCGTATAGCATATTACGCCTTTCTCCTTGGCAGCGGAGAATGTTCTTTCATGTAAAGGCAACCACGAACTATCGAGATTGACCAAGGCATCTCCAGGACGACATATGGCTAGAAAACTCTTTCTTACCGTGTCCCTCCGAGCCTTTCCATCCTTAGGAAAGCGCATTTCCAGCCAACGCTCAGGCGTTATGTTGTATCTGAGAAACGAACTTTTCGAGCCAAGGAATGCCAAGATATCCAGTCTCGTTCGATGGAAGTAATATTTCGCAGCGTTCGATTTATATTTTGAAATTATACCTACATCTGCCGTACCTTTCGATTTTCCGACATTCAAAGCACCTCGAAGCGTCCGGGGATCATCGAAATTAGCTAAGTCAAAATCGTCAAAAGAAACGCACACATATTTTTTCCCCACACCTTCGTGGAAACATAAATAAAACTCTGCGTCCGACGTCGCATTCTCAAGTTTCGTTATTATGTTTACGAGAACTCGCTGAATTCCGGAGTACCGATCTATTTTCGAAACATACTCCACAAGGCTGGATATATCGAAAAACACGCGCTTTTTTTTATGTTCACTAGACATAGTGTCCCCAACTTCATATTGGACTCAAAGTAAAGTCGCGCATATAGAAAAATAAATTCTTTTTCGCTTGGTGCTTTCTATGGAGGAAATTTAAGGCTCCTTTCAGGCAAGCAACAAGGACAAGAAAAACTTCCCAGAAATCTTTACAGACTGCAGAGCATAAAAGGCAACGCGCAAACTTGAAACCTCAATGAGACTAATCGGTGACTGTAACGCAGCAGTGATTCTTTTTTCGATATAACGCTGCCGATACAAGATCCACATATATTTGAAGCGTAAATCAATCCAATCGATCTCGTGACCGGCCTGAATTTATTCGCGCGCTCGCCAATAATCCAAAACCGAACGTAACGTTGTTTCCCAGGGGATTTGCGGCGACCATTGGAGAAGATGACCAGCTTTGGCCGAACTCCCTGCCACATAGCTCACTTCACTCGCTCGCATTCGAGCGGGATCTTCTAAGACTTGAATCTTGACTTGGGACATTGCAAGCAGACTGTCTAGAATATCTCCAATTCGGCGCGCAGTTCCAGAGGATAGATTTATGATCACGCCGTCCTTAAATCTCTCAGGAGGCAGAAGGGCCGCCGCCACATAAGCCGAGACTATATCTCTGACGTCTGTAAAATCACGCTGCGCTTCAAGATTCCCAACCTTGATGATCGGTGGTTGCAAACCTTTTTCAATCCGTGCAATCTGCGCCGCGAAACCGGAGACTACGAAGTTTTCCGCCTGCCCCGGCCCGGTATGGTTAAATGGTCGAAATCGAACAGCATTCAGCCCACTTTTCGACATCTGGCCAATGAAGAGATCTGCCGCCGCTTTTGACGTTGCATAGACATTTGTCGGAGCAAGTAACGTTTCCTCGTCCAAAGGCATTGTCGCACCGATAAAGCTGCTCCCATAAACCTCGGACGACCCGATATTTAGGAACAGGGCTTCAGGACAAAATTTGCGAACACTACATGCCAGCGCAATCGTTCCGTTAAGATTGACGGCAAATGTCTGCTTCGGAGAAGCAGAGGCTTCCAATACATGAGAGACCGCAGCCAAATGTATAACCACGGTCGGTCGCCAGGTCTCTATAACCTGTGAGACAGCCTCTTCGTCTTCAATGTTCAACGCAATTGAGACCTCAGTTCCTTGTGACTGAGCGGCAATGTCATTTCCACCTCCCTTGAAGGTGGAAATTATCTGAGCAGCCGGCGGGAGGACTTTTTGTAATTCCTCCCGCAGCCAACGTCCAACAAATCCATTCGCGCCCGTTATCAAGATACGGGGATTAGAGACAGAATTTTGCTGCGCCATATTCACTTCGAAAGCCGACTGATATCCGCATCAACCATTTCACAAATCATTTCTTCAAGCGTGATTGTGGCTTCCCAACCAAGCTTCTCTTTTGCTTTCTTGGGGTTACCAAGAAGTACGTCAACCTCGGCCGGGCGGAACAGCTCCGGATCGATCACGAGATAATCGTCAACATTCAGCCCAACGTGCCCGAAAGCGATCTTGCACATATCTCGAACGGTAACCGTGCGCCCTGTTGCAACGACATAGTCATCCGGGATTTCCTGCTGCAACATCAGCCACATTGCACGGACATAGTCCTTGGAGTGACCCCAGTCACGCTTCGCATCAATGTTGCCGAGGCGTAGCTCGTCGCGAAGCCCCAACTTAATTCTGGCCACACCGTCTGTAACCTTGCGGGTTACAAATTCGATCCCACGCAGCGGCGATTCATGATTGAACAGAATACCACTGGAGGCGTGCAAACCGAAACTCTCACGGTAGTTTACCGTCATCCAGTGCGCATAAAGTTTCGCAACAGCATAAGGGGAACGCGGATAAAACGGCGTCGTCTCGTTCTGCATCGCCTCCTGAATGAGGCCATACATCTCAGAAGAGGAAGCCTGATAAAAGCGCGCACCCGGCGCCTCAAGTCTCGTCGCCTCCAACATGTTTGCGCAACCGATGCCGGTCACCTGCCCCGTCAGCAGCGGCTGGTTCCAGGAAGACTTTACAAATGATTGCGCACCCAGATTGTATATTTCGTCGGGCTGCACTTCACGCATAATCCGAATTATGCTGGAGAGATCTGTAAGATTTCCATCAATAAAACGAACATGCCTGTCGATATTCAGCCACTTCAGCCTAGTATCATTGACATCTGCGGTACTGGAGCGGCGCACCAAGCCGTATACTTCATAACCCTTCTCCAGCAAAAACTGCGAAAGATAGGCTCCATCCTGGCCAGTTAATCCGGTTACCAACGCCTTTTTCATATTCCACCTGTAATCTAATCAACCCAGATCTTCTGGTCATCCTGCGTTACATGCCAGCACGAATTCCAAAAAATGCGCAGGCAGCAACCCCTTCTATGATATTTGTCGGTATTTACCGAGTCCTTTTCTCTAAACGCACAGATATCCGTTACCCACGTGACCTCCGAAACGCTTCAAGTGGCTAAAAGCGTATTTTTCACCCCTAAAAGCATTTCAGATGCGACATTGCGCCATGTCCGCATCGAGGGTTTCCGTTCAGCGATCTCAAGACGCAGGGCTTCATAAGCTGCGTGATTCCCCAACAACTCACCCAAAACATCTGCCAACTCATCTGGCTTTTCCGGGTCGAAATAGCGCGCTAGGTCGCCCCCTGCCTCTCTCAGCGCCGGAACGTCCGCCGCCAATGCAGGTGTTCCGCACCACAATGCCTCGCTTATGGGCAAACCCCATCCTTCCATCCGACTGGGGAGAACAAGCGCAAATGCACGTTTACGTCTCGCACCAGCCAACACGAGATTAGGGACATCCATTCCCCGCTCGTGAAGGGACATCATGGCCTCAACTACGCATTCCAGATTTTTCCTGCCATTGTAGATTCCCACGCATAAGATGTAACGTCCGGACGGCCCGCGCTTCTCTATCGGCTCGGCGGTCGGGCGCAACTCATTACAAAGCGGCACGGCAATGACCTTTGACACAGGCGGCAATACACCTTTCTCCGAAAAATGCAGAACCTCACGGGCTGTGAATTCCGAATTCGTGAGAATGAGTGACGATGCTTTAATCGCCACCTGATTGTCGTGCAGAAAATTCTTCGGGAAAGAGAATTGATTCCTGTGCGTGAAATCATGCAACGGGATCATGTCGTGCAGAAGTGGGACAAAGATCACGTTTGTTCCACGCGCTTCAAGGGCCGCCAGATAGTCGGACATAATCTTCGGCCTGCCCAGGGAGATCAGCACATGACCCGAGAGATCGACTTCCTTCGCCGAGCCATCCGGGACCGTAGCCCATCGCCGCCGATTTCTGAAATCGACGACCTTTCGAATTGCCCAATAAACGGAAGATTTGACGGGGTTATTGTTAAAGAGGCTTTGGCGCAGCCGAAGTGGGGTAGCCGAAGGAGGAAGATTGTGGTCCAGCACGCCAGTCGGCGATGCGTCTCCAACCCTCGGAAAAACTTCAAAAAACCGACCATGATACGGAGAATATATGACGTATCGGACTCTGGCATCCAATTTTGTCAGTTCGTAAGCGACCTCCATCACAGTTCTGGAGATACCATAATATTTAAACTTTACGCCTGAATTTAAAAAAAGTTCGGAAAGATCGAAAAAAACTTCAGTCATCTTACAGACATATCCTCATGCCCCACCAAGTGGCAGTTGACGCCGATGCAGCGTTACTAAATCACCCACATCGGGGACACGCCCCGCTTAAAACCCTTAACTTTCGGCACGGGCGGAGAGATGTGGGCGGCTTATACAGGCGGTTCTGACCCCTTGTCAAATGCGCTCATCACCCGTGAAAACTTCGGGAGTCATCAGTTCATCAAGCAAAATTGGGTTGTTTCTATTCGCTGTGGAAAGCTCTATCCGGCATTTGAAGCGTTACCTCACGTTCGATATCACGAAAGTTAAGGGGCGATAGAAAGTTGAGAGGTTTCATTTTGAACACATACACTCGAAAGATCACACCGGTTCTTCTTGCCGGCGGTGCCGGTTCGCGGCTTTGGCCGGTATCGCGCGATCAGTTGCCCAAGCAGTTCCAGCCGCTGGTCGGCAATCTTTCGACCTATCAGCAGACGCTGCAGCGGGTGGGAGACAAGGGGCTTTATGCCGAGCCGCTGGTGATCACCAATGAGGATTTCCGTTTCTTCGCCCGCCGTCAGGCCGAAGAGATCGATCTGCCGGCAACCGTGGTGCTGGAGCCCGCCCGCCGCGACAGCGCCGCCGCCATGGCCGCCGCCGCCGTGCTGGCCGAGCGCCGCGAGCCCGGATGCCTGGTGCTGGCGCTTGCCGCCGATCATGTGGTGCTCGATGCCGACAAGTTCTCCGACGCCGTGAAACTCGGCGCAAAAGCCGCCGATCAGGGCAATATCGTCGTCTTCGGCCTGGTGCCGACCGAACCGCGCACCTCCTACGGTTATATCAAGCCGGGCGAGGCGATCGATGGCGAAAAAGACCTCAGCATCGTCGACGCCTTCGTGGAAAAGCCGGATATGAAGACGGCGATCTCCTATCTGGAAAAGGGTTATCTCTGGAATTCCGGCAACTTCCTGTTCCGCTCCGATGTGATGATCGCCGAACTGAAGGCCTTCGCCCCGGAAATCCTGGCGGCGGTGACGCAGGCGGTCGAGCAATATGAAAGCGACCTCGGCTTCGTGCGCCTGCATCAGGCAAGCTTCGAGGCCTCGCCGAAAAATTCCATCGACTATGCCGTGATCGAGAAGACCAAACGCATGGCGGTGGTGCATGGCCATTTCCGCTGGTCGGATATCGGCAGCTGGGATGCGATCTGGGAGATCGCCGACAAGCGCGGCAACGACAATGCGCTGGAAGGCAACGGCGTCTTCATCGATTCTGAAGGCTGCCTCATCCATTCGACGCAATTGCTGACGACGGTGGTTGGCGCCAAAGACATGGTGGTGGTGGCCACCAAAGATGCGGTTCTGGTGGTGCCGAAAAACCGGGTGCAGGATGTGAAGGGTCTGGTGGAGACGCTGAAGGACGGCGAACACGCACCGCAGACGCAAAGCCACAAGCGCGTCTATCGCCCCTGGGGTTATATCGAACACATGTATGTGGACGAGCGTTACCGGGTTGGCCACATCACCGTCGATCCCGGCCACCGCATCTCGTTCCAGAAACATTATCACCGCTCGGAACACTGGATCGTCGTCAAGGGCACGGCGACGGTGACGATCGGCGAGGAGACGAAGTTGCTGACGGAGAACCAGTCGGTCTATATCCCGATCGGCCAGCCGCACCGGCTTGCCAATGAGGGGCAGATCCCGCTCGAACTGGTCGAAATCCAGACCGGAGCCTATATCGGCGAGGACGATGTCATCCGCATCGAGGACGATTATAAAAGACGGTAACGGTGCATCTCGAATGTTCGACCGGGTCGGCGGGATGTTGACACTCGCCGGCCACCGCACTATTTGGTTCGCTTGAACAACGAGTCTGAGGACTTTTCCAGCGCCGAGAGAAATTATTAAGCCAGTTGATACGGGATTACGAAACGAAGTAGAATGCGGCTTACCTATTCGAAACAGATAGTGGACTGGTTTCCTGGTCAAAAATGATCGAAATGGACAGCCATCAATTTCTCAAATCGTAGTGGTATCAGCTAACTAAGGATATCTCCGTGATCGGATCTTTTTTGTCTGAAAACGACAAGACGTTGCTGGTGCGACTTTTCAAAGAAAATTTCAGAAAGCATGTTGGCTGGTATTCTGCGGCAATTGCCGCGATGCTCGTCGTCGCCGGCACGACATCTCTCAGCGCATGGATCATGCGCGATATCGTCAACAGCGTTTATCTGAAGCAGGGCTTTGACGTCGTTCTCGAGATTGCCTTTGCAGTCGCGACTATCTTCATCGTCAAAGGCCTCGCAACCTTCGTGCAGAGCTATTATCTCAGCAAAGCTGGTAATAGCATCGTAGCGGAGCAACAACGCAAGATCTACGATCGGCTCCTGAAACAGGGCGTTTCCTTCTTTCAGAATCTGCCTTCCTCGGAACTGCTGGTTCGCGTTACTTACAATGCACAGGCGGCACGCAGCGTCATCGATACGATTGTCACATCGTTCGTACGTGACTTGTTTTCGCTTATCGGCCTGATTATCGTGATGTTCGCCCAGAATTTCCTCCTGAGTGCGATCTCCATGATTATCGGTCCTCTTGCCATCTTCAGCGTTCGGCTTGTTTTGCGCCGCGTACGCAAGATCATGGAGGCGGAGCTTGCTTCGCTCGGTGAGATTGTCAATGTCGTACAGGAAACCAGCATAGGTGTACGTGTCATCAAGGCATTCTCCCTTGAGAAGCTTATGCGTCAGCGCATGAACAAGGCGGTTTCCGACGTAGAGCAACGTGCCAATGGCATTGCCAAACTGGAGGCCGCAACCAGCCCCATCATGGAGACGCTATCAGGCCTCGCAATTGCTGTCGTTATTGCCGTGTCCGGCTATACCGTTCTCGAAAAAGGCGGCTCACCGGGCGATTTGATGGCTTTTATTACCGCCCTGTTGCTCGCTTATGAACCGGCGAAACGCCTCGCCCGCATGCGGGTACAGATCGAAGGCGGCATGATTGGCGTGCGGATGATGTTTGAGGTGCTGGACGCGCCGCTGACGCTTGCCGAGAAAAAAGACGCCGAGCCTCTGCCCAAAGCGACAGGCGATGTCGAACTAAAAAATGTGAGCTTTGAATATGTTGCAGGCCAGCCCGTTCTGAAAGATGTCAGCCTGCTCTTCGAAGGTGGCAAGATGACCGCACTGGTCGGCCCATCCGGCAGCGGCAAATCCACCATCATCAATCTCATGATGCGCCTTTACGATCCGCAAACCGGCTCAGTAGAAATCAACGGTATGGATTTGCGCGACGTTTCTTTTTCGAGCTTGCGCGAGCACGTTTCTTATGTCGGGCAGGAAACATTCCTGTTTTCGGGATCCATAAGGCACAATATTTCCGTTGGCCGCGACAATGCCACCGAAGAAGAGATAATAGCGGCCGCCAAGGCAGCCAATGCGCATGATTTCATCATGAGCATGCCGGAAGGCTATGACAGCAGGCTCGGTGAAAATGGCTCTGGATTGTCCGGGGGGCAGCGGCAGCGTGTTGCGATTGCCCGCGCCATGCTCAGAGACGCGGATATTTTGATCCTCGATGAAGCAACCAGCGCATTGGATTCGGAATCCGAAGCTCTCGTTCGCGATGCACTTGAACGATTGACGCTCAACAAGACATCAATCGTCATTGCTCACCGTCTCTCCACTATCAATCGTGCCGACAAGATTGTCGTTATGGATAATGGTGAAGTCGCCGAGCAGGGCAGCAGACGTGAGCTTCTTGCGAATGATGGCCTTTATAAACGGCTTCACAGCATCCAATTTGATGCCGATGTAGCTTAGTGGGAAAGATTCGACACACGAAAGGCGCGACTTTGATCTGCGCCGAGTGCGTCAGTTATGACAAACCGCTTGCTTGCAGCATATTAATACTGACTGTCTCGCTGCCCTGAAAATGAGGGTGGCGAATGTAGCACGCCCACCGGCTGGGCGTGCTGAGTTCACCCACTGACCGCCAGCACGGCCTCCGCCTCATATATGGCGCAGACGATGTGATAAAACGTGCTTGCCGGTGCCGGCTCGTCGAGCATCGGCCTGTCGGCCGGCCACTTGTCGAACCACAGGCCCTTGACCGGCGTGTCGAGGAAAGGCTGCAGCGCGCCGATGGCGCTGAGGCTGGAGGCGAGGTAACGCTGACGCTCCTCGCCGGTCGTGACGCTCGCAAGCCGCACCGAAGCCTTCAGCCATTCCGTCTGCGGCCATAACCGCGCCAGCCCGTCATGCACCGAAAAATCGTCGTAGAGGCTCATCACCGCCACCTTGCGGCGCGGGCAGATGCCGTAGGCCTCGCCGATCTCGAACAGCCGTTTTGCCTTGCCGATCGCTTCATCGTTTCCACGCAGGCTGCCCCAGCGCACCAGAAGCCAGGCCCATTCGAACTGGTGGCCGGGTTCCATGATCCGGCCCCTGTCGCTGTCATGCGGTGTCCAGTCATGGGCGAAGAATTCGCGCAAGCCGCCATTGCCGCCATCGATGAAGCGGTTAAGCGCAAGATCGGCGATCTCGTCGGCCAGCGCCGACCACGGGCCGTCCGGGTCCTGCACCTCCCAGGCCAGCATCGCCTCGAAGAGATGCATGTGCGGATTGGAGCAGAGCGGCGTGCGCGGCGGGTTTGCTTCCTCGAAGCCGGCGACCGGATGTCTGTAGTCGCGTTCGAGGATGGCAAGGATATCGAGCGCCCGGCCGCGCATCTCGTCCCGGCGCTCGGGAAGGCTCTCGGCCGCCTGTGCGGCGGCAAACAGCGCAAAGGCCTGATTGTAGAGATCGAAGGAGGGATCGATCAGCCGGCCGGTCTGGTCGGCAAGGTTGCCGTAAAGGCCGTTTTCAAGGCGATAGACCTTCTCGAACCAGGAAAGCCCGTGCAGGAGCGCGTCTTTCCACGGCCCCTGCCAGCCGTGCTGGCCGGCGGCGGCGAAACAATAGGCCTGGCGCGGCTGCACGCGGGCGCGGCGGTCATCGGAAAAAACCGGTTTGGCATCCTGGCCGAGACGTTCGTAAAAGCCGCCATCCGGCCGGGCCGAACCCGCCTCCCACCACAGGGGCAGGGCGTCCTCATCCAGCCATTTGCGTAATCTTCCGATCTCTTCGGCAAGCGTCTGCGCGATGCTCGGAAATTGCAATATCATGCGTCAACTCTCTGTTCTACGTCGTGGTAGGGACGAATACGCTAAGGAAACCCAGAAGCAAACGCTTGAATTTATGTTTTGTGACGCTGTCAACCACAAACACTATCATTTGCTCTCTCATAAAGCCCGCGATGCGAGGCAGTGTACTGGCCCTGCAATGCCCCTCGCCGCACGTCCTTAAAGTCGGCAATGTGGTCAAACCCGGCATTGATGGCCTTGGCAGTGAGCGCCAAATCGTGACAACATTTTGGCGTTCGAGAACAACGGAGATCATGGACGCAATGGCGGCAATCGAAAAACTGGCGGAAAGCTTCACTATAGCGAGCCGCGAGGGGGCAAAGATTTCTCTGGCGGCGGTGCAGGTGGAGGGCCTTATTCCTGCTACGCTTGGAGAGGCTATGGCGGTCCAGCGGGCTTTTGCTGAAAGCCGGGCAGAACCGGTTGCTGGCTGGAAACTGGCGATTCGCGCGGATGGCGAGGCCATTGGGGCGCCCATGTTCGATTGTGTGCGGGTCGATGAAATCAATGCCGCTTCTTTTCCCCGTGACGGCACCGAAGGCATCGAGGTCGAGATCTGCTTTACGCTTTCGGCGGATATTCCTGCGACGACGGCGGGGCCACTGACGAGGGCCGACCTGATAGGATTTATCGACAAGGTTCACCTTGGCGCTGAACTTCTCCGCTACAGGTTGGTGGAGAAAAATCAGGTGCCGTTTCCGCTTTTTCTCGCGGATCGCCTCGCCAACCACGGCTTCATCATCGGCCCGGAAGTCGATAAGCACATCGTGGACATCTTTGCCGGAAATGGCGAGAATCTGCCGCAGCTCACCGTTACCGAGGGGTCGGTTTCGCTGTTCGATGCCGGGGTAAAACATCCGAATGGCGATCCGCTCGCGCCGCTGGTTGCCTTTGCCAATGCGGCATTCAACACAGGCGAAATGCTCAAGGCGGGCAATGTCGTGACGACGGGCAGCCTTTGCGGCGCGATACCAAGCACACTTGCCGGCGAGACGCACATAGCGCTGAAATCGGTTGGCGCCTTCACGCTGTCCGGTCCGAGACCATAGGCGTCCGGTCAGCCGGACGTTCTTTTTTTCAGCCTCCTGCCGTCTTCATCCTCACCGTGACTTTCGATGCCATCGAAAGGTCATTTCACTCGCCCGTGCTCGCCGAGAAAATCGAGCACGGCCCGGATGCGCGCGGGAAGCGGCCCGCGCTGGCCGACATAAACGGCATGAAACATCTCCGTCTCACCCGTATCGAGGTGATCGAGCACGGAGACAAGCCGGCCGGCGGCGATATCCTCCCGCACGGTGAAGGCAGCAAGGCGGACCAGCCCGACACCGGTAAGGGCAAGACGGCGAAGGCCCTCGCCATCGCTGACCTGCACGCGCCCCGTCGCCGGGATAACGACGGTCTTTCCGGCGTCCCGCAACGGCCACCCGTCGACTGACCGCGCGTAACCGAATCCGAGCCGGTTGTGATCTTCCAGATCGGCGATGGTTTGCGGCACGCCGCAACGCTCCAGATAAGCCGGGGCGGCGGCGATGACCATCCCTGTCTCACCGAGTTTCCGGGCAACGAGAGTTGAGCTTTTGAGCGGCCCGGCGCGCACCGCGACATCCATGCGTTCCGCAAGAAGGTCAACCACCATATCCGTTTGGACGATATCGAGCGTGATGCCCGGATGGAGCGCCAGAAACCGTGGCAGGATGGGCGCAAGAATATGCGTTGCATAGGACGCGCTGGTGTTGATCCGCACGCGGCCGACAGGCTGTTCCCCCTCACCGGCGGCGCGTTCGGCCTCTTCGAGATCGGCGAGGATACGGGTGGCCCTTTCATAAAAGGCGCAGCCCTCCGGCGTTATCTGAAGCTGCCGGGTGGAACGGTTGAGCAGGCGTGCGCCCAAGCGGCTTTCCAGCCGTGCGATCAGCTTGCTCACCGCCGAAGGCGTCATGTTTGCCGCCGCGGCCGCGCGGGAAAAACCGCCGAGTTCGACGACCCGCACAAAGATTTCCATCTCCCCTGCCCGGTTGATCTCCAGTCGCGCCATGATGACTTCATCTCACAAGTGAAAGTATTTTCGGCATTCTATTTCATTGAAGAGCGAGCGTCTATCTTCAGACAGCGATTGAAACGCATCGCAATCTTCATCTGCCAGATCATGACGGGATGGACCGAGCGCGGCGCTGCCAGAGCCCCGCCCGCGACCATTTCGAAGCAACAAAGGAACGCCCCATGGAATATCGTCATCTCGGCCAATCCGGCCTGAAAGTGCCGGTCTTGAGTTTCGGCACCGGAACCTTCGGCGGCTCCGGCCCGCTCTTCAGCAACTGGGGCAATTCAGACGCCACGGAAGCCCGGCGCCTGATCGATATTTGTCTGGAAGCAGGCGTCAACCTGTTCGATACCGCCGATGTCTATTCCAATGGCGCATCGGAGGAAGTGCTCGGGGAAGCCGTCAAGGGAAGGCGCGACAGCGTTCTGATCTCAACCAAGACCAGCCTGCCGATGGGCGACGCGCCGAACGAGGCGGGCTCGTCGCGCTTCCGGCTGCTGCGCGCGGTGGATGACGCCCTGCGCCGTCTAAAGACCGACTATATCGACATCCTTCAGCTTCATGCCTTCGATGCCTTCACGCCGGTTGATGAAGTGCTGTCGACGCTCGATGCGCTCGTCCGCTCCGGCAAGGTGCGATATACCGGCATCTCGAATTTTTCAGGCTGGCAGATCATGAAATCGCTTGCCGTCGCGGATCGATATGGCTGGCCGCGTTATGTGGCCAACCAGGTCTATTACTCTCTGATCGGCCGGGATTACGAGTGGGATCTGATGCCGCTCGGCGCGGATCAGGGTCTTGGCGCAATGGTCTGGAGCCCGCTTGGCTGGGGGCGGTTGACCGGAAAAATCCGTCGCGGCGCGCCGCTGCCCGAAGGTAGCCGCCTGCATGAGACCGCCAGCTTCGGCCCGCCGGTTAATGATGAACATCTCTACCGCGTCATCGATGCGCTCGACGCTGTCGCGGAAGAAACCGGCAGGGCGGTGCCGCAGGTCGCCCTCAACTGGCTGCTCAGACGCCCCACTGTTTCCACGGTGATCATCGGCGCGCGCAATGAGGAACAGCTTCGCCAGAACCTCGATGCCGTGGGATGGGAACTGACGTCCGCACAGGTAGCGAAGCTGGACGAGGCCAGCGAGACGACTGCTCCCTATCCGCATTTCCCGTATCAGCGCCAGGAGGGCTTTGCCCGGCTTAATCACCGGCCGTAACACGTCGGACCATGCCGTTCTAAGGCAGGGTCAGGCCGCCTGAACGACGGGCGGCCTGACAGATGGTGAGCTTCAGGCGGCTTTGTTGGCGGAGCCTGCGTCCACCCGGCCCGAAAACCAGTTTGCCAGGATTGCGCCGGAAATATTGTGCCAGACGCTGAAAATAGCGCTCGGAACCGCAGCGAGAGGCGAGAAATAGGCCGTTGCAAGTGCCGCACCAAGGCCCGAATTCTGCATGCCGACCTCAATCGCAATGGCCTTGCGTTTGGCAAGCGACAGGCCCGTTGCCTTTGCCGCGAGGTAACCGAGGAGATAGCCAAGCCCGTTATGCAGGACGACGACGGCAAAAATCATCAACCCGGACTGGGCGATGGACGCCTTGGATCCTCCCACCACCGCCGAAACGATGAGGACGATGCCGATGACGCTCACCAGCGGCAAAGCCGGAACGGCGGTCTTGACGAGACCGGGCAGCAGCTTCTGCAGGGCGGCGCCGAGAGCGAGCGGAACCAGAACGACCTTGACGATGCTGAGGAACATCGCCCAGCCGTCAACCGGCAGGAACTGGCTCGCAAACAGCCAGACGAGGAACGGCGTCACCAGCGGCGCGGCAAGCGTGGTTACCGAGGTGCAGGCAACGGACAAGGCGACATCGCCCTTGGAGAGATAGGTCATGACATTGGAAGACGTGCCGCCCGGGCAGCAGCCGACCAGAATGACGCCCGCCGCGACTTCCGGCGGCATGGGAATGATCCGGGTGAGCAGCACCGCCAGAAGCGGCATGATGAGAAACTGGCCGAGCACGCCGATCGTCACATCGAACGGCCTTTTTACGACCTCCCTGAAGTCATCGACCGAAAGTGTGAGCCCCATCCCGAACATGATGATCGACAGAAGCGTGACGATCCACGGCGCAATCTGCTTGAACGTATCCGGAAAAAAGAAGCCGAGCACGGCGAACAGGATGACCCAGGCGGCAAAGGTCTTGCCTACAAAAGCCGAAACGGCTGCCAGTGTTTTCATGTCTATACTCCAAAATGAACACCTGACCCGTCTAGACCGCGATGTCACTGTGTCAAGGTCACAACGAACGACGAGCGGCCGCTCCATGAACCATTTGGAAAAAGATTGAACGCCGATGGCGCGGCGAGCGAGCTTTCGGCGATGTCAGATCGCAATCCATGGCTGCCGCTTTCCGGCGGATCGCAGACAAATCCGGCATCTGATCCGGGTCCCTTCGCCCTTAAAAAAACCTCTTGACCTGGACCATGGTTGAGGTCCTAGAAGTACTGTCACCTTGTTTTCGCAAGGCTCTTTCCATGCTCTTGAGCGAACAGTTGACAAAGGATACCCCATGGCTTTCCAGCTTCCCGACCTCCCCTATGCCCATGATGCGCTCGCCCCCTCGGGCATGTCCGAAGAGACGCTGAAGTTCCATCACGATCTTCACCACAAGGCCTATGTCGATAATCTCAACAAGGCGATCGTCGGCACCGAATGGGAAAACAGGAGCCTCGACGAGATCGTCCGGGGCACCTATGAGAAGGGTGCGGTGGCGCAATCCGGCATCTTCAACAATGCCTCCCAGCACTGGAACCACAATCTCTTCTGGGAAATCATGGGGCCGGAAAATCATGCGATCCCCAAGGTGCTGGAAGATGCGCTGACGCAGTCCTTCGGCTCGGTCGCGCTGTTCAAGCAGAATTTCGCCCTCTCCGGCGCCTCCCAGTTCGGTTCGGGCTGGGCGTGGCTGGTGGTGGATACCGACGGTTCGCTGAAGATCACCCGCACCGAAAACGGGGTCAATCCGCTCTGCTTCGGGCAGAAGGCGCTTCTTGGCTGCGATGTGTGGGAACACAGCTATTACATCGACTTCCGCAACAAGCGCCCCGCTTACCTCGAAAACTTCCTCGACAATCTGGTGAACTGGCAGGCGGTCGCCGCCCGCCTTTGATTTGAGCCCCACCGATCCTGCCGGTCCCGCTGCCCTGGGCGGCCGGCCGGATCGGGCGCAGCCGGACAGCCGCCGTCCGGCTGCAACTCCCTTCGAGCGTCTCAATGCCCTATGTCGTCACCGAAAACTGCATCGCCTGCAAATCCATGGACTGCGTGGAAGTCTGTCCGGTCGAATGTTTTTATGAAGGCGAGAACATGCTCGTCATTCACCCCGATCAATGTATCGACTGCGGGATTTGCGAGGGCGAATGTCCCGCCGCCGCAATCCGGCCGGATACCGAAGCGGGACTGCATGTCTGGCTCGACCTCAACCGCCACTATTCCGGCATCTGGCCACGCGTGCACCAGAAAAAGTCACCGCCTGACAATGCCGACATCATGAATGGCGCTGCGGCGAAGATGTCCATTTTTTCGAAAAATCCGGGAGCGGGCGGTTAGTCCGGCACATCATGTCTCATAATCTCAGGCTGATCGATGGCAGTGTGGTCAATCACGCACATGTTCCGCTGAAAGCTTGCGCCTCTCCGATGATCTCCCCGCGTGAATTCAAGGATTCAATGGCCGACCTAGCCTTCACCGTGGCGGTGGCCACGCCCTGCCACGCCGGAGAGCGGGTTGGACGCACAATCACCTCCTTCATACCGCTCAGCGCAGAACCGCCGCTTCTGATGATCTCCATCGACGCCAGCAGCCGCATGGTCGATCTCATCGCAGCGAGCCGACGCTTTTCCGTTGCGGCACTGGCCAGAGGACAGGAGGAGATTGCGGCAACTATCAAAGCGCGATGGGTCTGTGAGCAGGCCGATCATAGCAGCGCCTACACCGACACAGGTTGATGACGATGATGCCTATGTCTTTTTTCAACATTAGCGCCTCAACAAGGCAACGCGGAAAAAAAGGAAGAGGCACGGCCCGCCTAAGCTGACACTGCCAGCCATTCGGCACGCTGGCATAGCCACGCTCTCAAGCCACCATACACTACAACGAGGTCCTCACTGCCGTATTAGGATCCAAATGACATCAAATTCAATTCTGCCAAAGTAGTACTTCTGTAATGGGCCTTTGTTCGTCACGTCCCTCTGAATGATTATCTCGTCGCTGAGATCATGCTTCTGTCCGTGGTCGGTACGAAGACTGCCACACTAGGCCATCAGATCAAAACGCCGGCAGGTCAATCTAGGAAGCGTGCTTCGCCGAAGCAGTCACAGCACTACACACGACCTTTCCAAGCCTGCGTCCCAGCGACGGGACCTCATCAGATGCAAACCTTATACTTGCCTGCATCGATCACATAGTCTCTACTCATGCCGCCATAGGGCTTGCGCTCCAGCGGAAGTCCACCGCATCCATCCACATGCAGTGAAGTACGACACTCAGTTTGCGTGCAAGGGCAACCTTCTCACGCTTCATCCCACGAAGCTTGGCTACATCGAGCGCCCAACGCTTTAGACTGGAAAAGCGCGCGCCCGCGGACGCGAACAATGCGGTTCACACCGTCGCCTCGCCGACCTTACTGACGCCGCCATCGCGATCGGTCGCGCCGGATTGATATTTCTTCGGCGTCAGCCGAAAATAGGCGCCTACCGTGCTGGACTTTTCAAACCGGACAGGATCATCGACCGCAGAGCAGTAGGTCAGCGCAACCAGGGCACCGACACCCGGCGCACTCATCAGCCGCTGGCAAACCTTGTCAGCGCAGGCGATCCTAAGCATCTCACGATGTAGCTTCGTAAATTCGCCCCATAGCGCTGCTCGCGCCGTCAGCATCGTATCAATCACCATCGATAATGTCGAATGCCCTGCAATCAGTTCGCGAATGCGCGCCTCGAAGCGCCCACGGCTGACCTCGCCGACCTTTAATCCATAGTCACGCATGATACCCCGGATGCTGAGTTCGACGTCGAGCAGCTTGTATTGCAGAAGCTTGCGGCCGACCAATAGAGCCCGAGTGTTCTGGGCTGGCGACGATTTGGCGTGGACCGGACGATACCATCCCATGCGGAGCAGTTGCGCGATCCCTCGTGCATCCTTGCGGTCGGTCTTCACAGTCATCGCCGAAAACGCCATCTTCACATGCCGCGTTTCCAGCAAAACCACATCATGCCCCGCAGCAACGAGAGCCGCATACAGCCATTGGGACAAAGGCCCTGCTTCAAGGCCGATGCGCTCTACGAGAAAGTCCAATTGATCAAAATACCCGAGCAGGCATTCTGGCTCGCTGCCTACCTTAACCTCCCGAAACAGCTTACCCGTCGCGTCGACCACACACACTGCTCTCTTTCAGCGAGACGTCGATTCCTGCATAATACTCCATGGCTGTTCCTCTTATGATGCTTGAGGCCGATCGCTCGAACCTCGTTCCAAAACATCATTATTCTGAGGGAAAGCTACCCAACTGGCTACTCGTGAGACGCCGGCCCATTAGGCATCTAGGATAGCTGACTCAGACCAACGGGTATAAGAGGAACTGCCGCACGCCCTCTGAAACAGGCTGCGGGACTGAGGCCTCGGCGCTCTCTAGTGACGGGCCTCTTTTGTTTTGGCTAGTGCTGTAAAGGGAACCGAATTACACTACCGGCTAAGCGATGCAGATGAATTGCGGAGCCGCACAAGATTGAATATGGCTTCAAATATGAACAACACGTCCATGATAGTCCGACTAAGCTTCCTCGATGGCCTGCGGGGTATCGCTGCGTTTGCCGTAGTTTTCTGGCATTGGCAGCATTTTTTTTTCAATGGAACCGTGCTGGGGCCACTCAGGACGGAGGCACAGCCCTTTTACCAAGCGTTCGCCTTCTTTTATCGGGAGGGCTGGCGGGCGGTACCGCTGTTTTTTGCTCTCTCTGGCGTGATTTTCTTCTGGTTAGCTGAAGAGAAGCTCGCATCAAAAGAGCTGAGCCTCACAGCCTTCGCCGTCGACAGATTCAGCAGGATTTATCCGCTTTACATCATCACGTTTGTTGCGGTTTTCATTGTCCAGTGGTTTATTCGCGGAGAGACAGGAAGCTATTTTGTTTACGCATTTTACGACACCTATCACGCCGTACTGAACATACTCCTGATGTCAGCTTGGGGGCTCGAAGAGGGCTGGTCTTTCAATGCTCCGGTTTGGTCGATTTCTGTTGAGATCCTTCTCTACATCACCTTCGCTGTTGGATGCATGCTCGGCAAAGCTCGGTACATATATTTCGTGGGGCTGCTCATCCTAGGGCATTTACTTCCAGCATCAGCTTACAAGGTTGCCAGCGGACTAACGCAATTTTATCTCGCAGGACTTCTCTTCGCCGTGTTTAGGGAGGGTAAACGACAATTTGGCGACAGGGTCATTGCACCGTTTGTTTTCGTCGTGCTCGTCTGCTGGTCGGTGTTGATTTTCGTTCCAGAGGCGAGGAAGTTCCTACTTGATACAATGGCATTTCCTTTAGGTATCATCGCCCTGACCGCATTGAATATGCGCTATCAGCGACGAATCCGCCTATTCGAATGGCTAGGTGATGTGAGTTATTCGGTCTACTTGTGGCACTTCCCACTTCAGTGCGTGTTTGTGCTGACCGCATTTCACCTAGGTTACGATAGGACCGTTTTCTACTCACCTACGGTCATGCTCGCATTCTTCGGAGTTGCGTCAGCCATCTCCATTCTGTCATTCTCGTATATTGAGCTTCCAGCAAAACAAATTCTCAGATCTCTACTAAAGGGCGGTCCATCGACGCTGGCGCAAGCCAAACGGGTCAATCCCAACGGATAAGAGCGATTTTTCAGCTATTTTGGCGTCAGGGTATCGCGCACGGGCTTGGTCGATCACACCGCAGGCAATGCAATGCGGATGATCTCGTCAATAAATTTCTCGACGATCGGCTGGGGTCGCTGACCAGCCTGCACCTTGGCTAGCTCGCCGTAAGAGTAGCGCAAGAAACTATCCCGCCAAGCAAGGAATGCCTGCGCTTCTGTCGCCAGGTTTCTGGATTTCGGAATTTACTAACTCAGAGATTGACAATACGAGAGGGCCTTGCTGCAAAAGAGACACGGGCCTCCCGGTGAAACACGACGACTTCCCTCTCTCGATGGATTACGGGCGATATCCGTTTCCTTGGTCCTGTTATTTCACATCAATGTACCTTGGTTCAGCGGCGGGTTGATCCACGGTGGGCAGCCCTTTCAAGGTTTTCATGGCAATGCCGGCGAATTCAGCCGCATATATAGCCCGGATGAATCGCCCAGGCGCCCCGCTCTGCAATATCTGATCGCCACCCTGCAGAAGAACGGCGTCGACATCCAGTCGGTCGAAGCGCTTTATCAGCAGTTCGACCCCTCCTGGCCCGGTGTCGAGGAATGGCTGGCCGAGACGATGCCGCAGGTGGACAGGCTGGTGGCGAGCCTGATCGCCGTTATCGATCCGCAGGCCATCGTCTTTGGCGGGCAATTGCCGCGCGCACTTGGCCGGATGATGATCGAACGCGCACACATGCCCTCCCGGCGCGAACATCGTTACGGTGTCGGCCCGAAGGAGGCGAAGCTGGTTCTCAGCGAGACCCAGGGCGATCCCTCGGCCATGGGTGCGGCGCTGTTGCCGCTCAGGGTGCGTTATTTCCTGTAGCTCAGCCCAGGCGGCCTGATGTAATCCCGCAACAATCATCACGGAAACGTGAGCCTGATTTCGCCCCCGGTTTTTTACTGGTTGGCAGCTTGCATCCGAAGGCGATAAATATGATTACAACTATCATGTTTATCGCGACATGACGCAGCATATCCAGCATGCTTCATGCGCCAAGCCAATACGTCACCGGGTCGATTGATGAGCAAAGCCCTGTTACAGGTTCTCGATGCCGAGGAGGAAAGCCGCCTGATGCGGTTTTTCCGCCGGCGCTTGCAGAACCGGGAAGACGCCGCCGACGCCATGCAGGAAACCCTGCTGCGGGCGCTGGAGGTTTCTCATGCGACGCTGATCGACAATCCGCAGGCCTATCTCTTCCAGATCGCCCGGTCCGTCGCCCGCCTGACGGCCATTCGCCAGTCGCGCGAGCGGCCGTTATTCGCACCTTACGAAGCGGGTTTTGCCGTTGCCTGCGAAGAGCCGGGGCAGGAGCGGATCGTCGCCGGGCGGCAGCACCTTATCTTAATGGCGCAGGCCATCGAGGCCCTGCCCAAGCGTTGCCAGCAGGTCTTCGTGCTCAGCCGCCTGCATGGCCATTCCAATGGCGAAATCGCCGCCCGTCTCGGCATTTCCCGCAACATGGTGGAAAAACACATCATCAAGGCGCTGCTGCACTGCCGTCAGGTTCGCGCGCAAATTAAAATGTAGACCGGCATCAGGTGTTCGCATCCTTTTTCACTCTATAAGGGAAAAGGACCACATCCCAGCACGCAACAAACGGCAGATCAGGACATGAACAAGCGCCCGGACGGTCTGAAGGATAACGGCTTGACCGATGACGCTCTGGCCGAAGAGGCCGCGCTGTGGGTGGCGCGCATGCAATCCAGAGACGCGACGGAAGCGGAGCGCGAGGCGTTTCATGTCTGGCTGCGGGCCGATGCCGCCCATGCTGGCGCCTATGAGGACATGCGGAGCCTCTGGGGCGAGCTTGGCGATATAGAGCTTGCGCCGGCCGAACAGCGAAAACGGCGCGGACCTCGCCGGGCAATGCTGGCGAGTGTTGCCGGTCTCTGCCTCATCGGGCTTGCGGCGCTGTTTGCGGAGAAAAGCGGATTGAAGGACCGCTGGCAGGCGGATTATTACACCGAAATCGGCGAAACACGCATGCTTTCGCTGGAAGACGGCAGCCGCATTAGCCTGAACACCGACACGGCGATTGCGGTTCATTATTCGCAAAAGGAAAGGCGCATCACCCTTCTTCGCGGCGAAGCTTATTTCGATGTCGCCAAAAACCCGGAGCGGCCCTTCATCGTAGAAGATGGAGCGCTGACGGCAAAAGCGCTCGGCACCCATTATTCGGTGCGCACCGGCAATGGCGCGCTGCCGCAGGAGGTGCAGGTGGAGGAAGGCCGGGTGGAGGTAACCACAGGCGCCGAGATCGCCGTGCTGACACCCGGAGAGGCCGTGACCCTTGGCGGCGACGGCCGGCTGGTGCGCGCCCGCAAGGATGTCGCCAACAGCATGGCCTGGCGCGAAGGCAAGCTCGTCTTTTCCGGCCAGCCGCTGCGCGAGGTTCTCGATATTCTCTCGCAATATCGCCGGGGCCGCATCGTTATCCTCGACGAGGCGGCGGCGAGGCAGCACGTCTCCGGCATCTTCGACCTCAAGGACACGGATCAGGCGCTCACCATTCTCGAAGAAAGCCTTCCCGTTTCGGTATCGCGGCTTTCCGGAATGCTGGTTTTCGTCCGCTCGCGATAAAATAACTTTTTTCGCAAATCCGACGTCAGGAGTCGGCCCGTCTTTTCACTCTAGGCAATCAGGACCCGTTTCAGCGGGGGGCATGAGATCACGAGTGAGAGGGAATGACATGAATTTGGGCAAGCAGGCACGCGGCTGGTTCTGGCTGACGACGACGGCGATCATCGGGGGTATCGTCGCCGCAGGTCCGGGCGCCACGACCGCCAGCGCGCAGACACCGCCCGCCGCAAGCGGCGCACCCGCCACCGTCACCGTCTCCATTCCCGCAGGACCGCTGGAAAACGCCATTCTCAGCTTCGGCCGTCAGGCCAATCTGCGCATGGTCTACCCCTCCGCGATCACCAGGGGCCGCAGCACGGCCGGCGTCAAGGGCACGCTCAGCGTATCGGCGGCCGTCAGCGGGCTTCTGGCCGGATCGGGACTGAACTACGCATTGGCCGGCGGCAATACCGTCCGTATTTTCGATCCCGCCAGCCAGACCGGCGAAGGCGGCGGTTCGGCTGCCGCCGGCAGCACCCTGCTTGCGCCGATCACCGTGCAGGGCACCGGCCTTGAAGGCGCCAGGGGCATCATCGAGAGCAATGGCTATGTCGGCAAATCCGGCCGCACCGCCACCAAGACCGATACGCCGGTTGCCGAAACCGCCCAGTCGATCACCACGGTCAGCCGCAAGCAGCTCGACGACCTGAAGCCGCAGAACCTCTCGGAAGCGCTGAACTACACGCCCGGCGCGCGCATCGGCCAATATGGCGCGGAGCCGCGTTTCGACGCCTTCAAGGTGCGCGGCACCGATCTCAGCACAACCGGTATTTTCCGCGACGGCCTGCGGCAGGTCAGCAGCCAGAACGGCAGCGCCCGGCTTGAGCCCTATGGCGTGGAAGCGGTTTCCATCCTGCGCGGTCCCGCCGCCTCCATCTATGGTGCCAGCAGCTCCGGCGGCATTGTCGATATCATCTCGAAACGCCCGACCGAAGAGACGCTGCGCGAGGTGGAGCTGCAATATGGCTCCTTCGGCCGCGTGCAGGGCGCTTTCGATCTTTCCGGCGCCGTCGATGACGAGAAGACCATGCTTTACCGCCTGACCGGGGTGGCCCGCGACGGCCGCAACGAAATCAGCGCCATCAAGGACGACCGGCTGTTCATCGCGCCGGCCTTCACCTTCCAGCCGGATGCCGGCACCAAGCTGACGCTGCTCGGCGAATATATGGACAGCACCACAGGCGGCACCTGGGGATACATCAACAATTACGGCAGCGACGGCAAGTCGATCGGCGCGACGCCGGTTTATGGCGGCGATTCCCGTTTTAATGATTTCGAGCAGAAACAATGGCGTATCGGCTATGAGTTCGAGCATGAAATCAACGATAACGTCACCTTCTACAGCAAGGCGCGTTATTCGGGGCTTTCGGCCGACCAGCAATGGGTCTTCGCCAATTATCCCGGCATCACCATCGAGGACAATGAAGGCGTCTCCGCCGACAATTACCTGAAGACCGAATTCGACACCGGCCCGGCGAAACATACGCTGCTGACCGGTATCGACTTCAGCCACATGTCCTACACCTCGAAACAGGGCAGCGGGCCGGGCCTGTTCACCGACACCTATACCTATACGCCGGATGTATCGCTGATATTGACCCAGCGGATGAACACGCTCGGCATCTATGCGCAGGATCAGGTCGAAATCGACCGCTGGCGCCTGACGGCCGGCATTCGTCACGACTGGCTGGACACCGAATATCAGGCCCAGACCGTCGGAGACGCAACGGCTCCCACCTATGACGGCGATGAAACCAAGACGACCGGCCGCGCCAGCCTCGGTTATGTCTTTGACAGCGGCGTGATGCCCTATGTCAGCTACGGCACCTCCTTCGTCGCCAATCCCGGCGTCATCATCACCACGGGAACGGTAACGGGCCAGGCGCAGCCGACGGTCGGCAAGCAATATGAGCTCGGCGTGAAATATGCCCTGCCGCAATATAACGCCCTGCTGAGCGCCGCCTTCTTCAATCTCGATCAGGACAATGCGACGGTCTATGAGACCTCGTCCGGCATCAACCTGCTGCGCCAGCTCGACCTGCGCTCGCGCGGCGTGGAACTCGAAGCCACGGCCTCGCTCGACAATGGCTGGAGCCTCATCGGCTCCTATTCCTATAACGACGTTGAAATCACCAAACTGACGTCGGAAACGGTGGGCAAGCAGCTCAATTCCTCGCCCTATCACACCTTCTCGCTGTGGGCCGATTACGAGTTCCAGAGCGGCGCGCTCGAAGGCCTCGGCATCGGCGCGGGGCTACGTTATGTCGGATCGAGCTTCGGCGACAACCAGCACACGCCCATTCTCGACAATGAGGCCCGCACCTTCGTCGACGCCTCGCTGCGCTACGATCTCGGCAAGGCCCTGCCCTCGCTGGAAGGCGTGAAACTGCAGATCAATGCCACCAATCTTCTCGACGAGGTGAAACAGGTCTGCACCACGGGCTTCTGCTATTATGACGAAGGCCGCAAGGTCGTCGGCAGCATCCGGTATCGCTTCTGATGCTGCAGCAGAACCCTGCCACAACCAAGCCGTCGCCTGCCGCCGTCTTCGTGGCGGTCGGCGGGCTTTATGTCGGCCAGAGCGTGATTGGCGGGCTGACCTTTCTCGGCCTGCCGGCGGTGCTCAGAACCGCCGGGCTGCCGCTGGACCAGATCGGCCTGCTTTATCTCGTCGTTCTGCCCTGGGCGCTGAAATTCCTCTGGTCGCCGCATGTGGAGCGTTACCGGCTGCCGCCCGTCGGCAGGAACCGGTCGCGGGTCATCGTCGGCACGGGCATCGGCGCCTGCGCCTGCGGCCTCGCTGTTCTTGCCTTCACCGGCCCGTCGCCGGTTTCCGTCGCAATCGCCATCCTGTCAGTGATCGCGCTGGTGACGGCGACAGTCGACATCGCCTGCGACGGCTATGCGGTCGAAACGCTGGCGGAAGAGCATCATGGCTGGGGCAATGCCGCACAGGTGGGCGGCTCCTATCTCGGCTCCGCCATCGGCGCCGGCCTGTTTCTGGTGCTGGTGGAGCGCGCCGGCTGGACGAGCGCCACGCTGGTCATGGCCGGGCTGGTCATCCTGCTCGCGCTCCCCTTCCTGTTCGGCCCGGCGGCAAGAACGGTCACGCAAACACGGGACCACCTGCCATCGATCAAAAACGCGCTCAGGCGACGGGAAGTCCGCACCGGCCTTCTCGTCGCTGCCGTTTATGTCGCCGCGCAGAAATGGGGTCTGGCAATGCTCGGCCCGTTCCTGGTCGATTACGGCTTCGATCTCGCCACCATCGGCGCACTGAATGGCATGGGCAGCATGATCGTCGGTTTTGCCGGCGCGCTGCTCGGCGGAACGCTGGTACGCCTCTACGGTGCGTCACGAATCCTGCTCATCGCCATCTTCGTGCAGACGGCGCTGTTGTGCCTTTTCGCCTATTTCAGCGTTCATCGCGATATTTCGCAATGGGTCGTCATGGCGGTTGCGGTGGCTAGCTCGTCGGGCATCATGTCCATCGGCTTCGTTGCGCTTTACGCCTGCTTCATGGGCTGGTCCGACCCCCGGCAGGCCGGGATCGATTTCACCCTGTTCCAGTGCATGGACGGCGTTGTCGGCATGATCGGCGGGCTGGGCGCAGGCGCGATCGCCGAAAAATTCGGTTATCAGGCCTCCTTCATCATTGCCGCCATCGTGTCGGTGCTCGCCGCACCAGTCATCTTCCTGCTGATGCGACGGCAGAACTCTTGAACCGAACCTCAGGGCGCGGCGGCTTAAACCGCGCCCGGCAGGCCTCTTGCATCGGCCTATTCGACCACCACCGACAGTGCCGAGCCGGTATAGACCGGCCGCACCTTCACATTGCCCGCATCTATAGTGGCGAATGTCCCGGTCAGACCGTTGGCGGAGATCACGTCGAGCCGCGTGCCGGCGGCCGGCGCGCCGCCATCGAAAACGAGCTTCAGCGCCGCGCCGTCGAGCACCGCATTGCCCTTGATCCGAAGCGCAGCCTTCCGCGGATCGACCGCCAGCGTGCCGCCCGACTGCGCATAGTCGCCGCCGATGACAAGATCCGTCTCTCCGCCGAGCGAAAGCGTGCCGCCGCTGACCAGCACGCCGCCGGTTCCAAGCGCATCGACGGACGAGGCCACCAGCGTTCCCTCCCGGACGATCGTGCCGCCGCCATAGCTGTTATGGCCGCCAAGCGTCAGCGCTCCGCTGCCGGATTTGACGAGACGCCCTGCCCCGGCAATATCGTTCGTCCATCTGTCCGCCGCATTGAACCCGCCGGCGGCAGCGTCCATCGTCACCTCGACATCGCCGTCAAACGCGCCGTAACCGCTGGCGGCAGCGACCAGATTGATGCGGCCCCAGCCATTGCTGTCATCCAGCAGCGGATAACCGGCTTCGATGCCGGTGGAAAACAGCACGGCGCGGCGCTGGGAGGCATCGAGATAGGGCAAACGTGTCTCCAGCAGGACCTCCGCCCCCTTCGGCACCACCATCGGCGCATCGCCTGCGGCCCTGTCGCGGCTGAAGGAATAGGTCATGCGCCTGCGATAATCCGCCCCGTTCTTCGCCGCATCGGCAAATTGGTCGACATCCGGCTTTGCGCCATGGGCGAAATCGATGAGCGACTGGCCCTGCGGCAGGCGTTTGGCGAAATAGGCCTGCAAGGCCGCATGCGCGGCCTTCTTCACCCCGGCATTTTTCGGGTCCTGCAACATGGCGGCAGCCATGGCGGTTGCGGTGATGCGGCCGCCGATCACGTCGAGCGGCGAATGCATGCCGGCGACGATGCGGCTCTCGCCGAGTTCGGAGGCAGCCGTCAGCAATTCGGAAAAGCGCTCCGGCACCGCATAGGCATAGGCAATGGCGGCCAGATAGGCGGCATTGGTGTGCCCGCTCGGAAAACCACCGTCCTTGCCGCGCCCGCGATTTTCCCGCGCATATTTCAGCGCCGGCACGATAACGCCCGGATCGCTGTCATGGCTTTCGAAGCTGCGGTCGCCAATCGTTTCCTTGCCGGTCTCGATCACCTCGCCTTTGTCGTTCATGCGCCAGGGCCGTGGTGTGGAATAGAAATATTTCGCCGGCGACGTCGTGCCCTCCGGGCCGCGGATCACCTTCATGAAGGCGACGAAATCCTTCAGTTCGCTATCGGCTGCACCCGCCTCGGTGCCCTTGTCGTCTTCCTTGCGGGCGATGACCTCGTTCGGATCGAAATCCGCCAGCGTATGATTGATCGTCGTCGTCGCGCCCGCCCCTTCGCGATACCAGTCGGCAAGCGGCCCCATGCCGTCGATGACGCTGTAACCCTGCGAACGCCGGTCGTTCATATAGGCTTCGAAAGCGGCAGCGCGCGTGCGGTTTTCACCCGTCACGGACAGCACGTAACGCATGTTCTCCTGCCAGACAGCGGGATCGACGATCTTCACATGGCTGAAATCCGCCGGACCATCGCCATTGGCGCCGCCATCCGCCCATTTTTCATCGCCGAGTGTCCAGATGCGGTTGAAACCGGAGAGGATTTCGATGATCGGGTTGTCCCGGTCATCATAGGCGCGAACCGTCTCGCCCTTCTCATTCTTGCCGGTCTGGTTGCGATAATTGTCGGCAAGCGGCAGCGGATATGTTGCCGCCGGTTCCGGCACCGTAATCGCATAACCCTGCCCTGCCGGCCCGGTGCGATCGAACGCCTGCGCGCCCGGAACCAGAACCAGCAATGCGACGGAGGCGAGCAGGCTCGAGCGTGCGGAAAAGAAAGACGACATCTTCAGTCTGGCCATGACGAATCCTATGATTTTCAGCGAGTGACGCGTGACGAAAACAGGCGGCGCGGCGTTCCGCGCGCCTCATCGTCAGGTTTAAACGGAGCGTATTTCAGTTTTTCGATGGGCCGCCGGGAACGGCTCCCCGCGGCAATTCCTCCAGCGAAAATGCGCCGCCTTCGGAAAGAAACAGCGCGATACGCCCGGAGCATCACTCCGGGCATATCGTTCGAGATCTTCACCGTTCCGCCGGAGGCGGACGGTCGGGCCGTTATTTCTTGACCGCGACGGCCTCGTTGATCTTGGCGACGTCATCTTCCAGAACCTTGCAGGTCTGGTCGAGCGTCAACTCGCCGACGATGAGCTGGCTCATGCGCTGCACGATCTGCTGATACATGGCGCTGCCACCCTTGGCGCGCTCGAACTCTCGGGCGGCCTGCGGCACGTTCTTCTTGTTGTCGAGGAAGACCTTCATCGCCGCCTTGGCGTCTTCGCTCTTCAGCTTGTATTGCGGATCAACGATCTCCGCGCCGGTCAGGATGACGTAGTTCTCGGCGATTTCCCGCTGCACCTTTTCGGAGCCGAGGAATTCGATGAAGTGAGCCACATCTTCCGGATATTTGGTGCGCTTGAAGCCGACAATGGCTGTGCCGCCGGGCATGGCGTAGCATCCGGCCTCGCCGCAAGGCGCATTGATCGCCGTCCATTCGAAACTGTCGCCGATCTTGTTCTGGAACGGATTGACCATCCAGTTGCCGGCCAGATAGGTCACGACATTGCCGTTGACGAACTCGTCACCCATGTTCTTGTACTGCGAACCGCCGGCCGCACCCCACATCTCCTTGGGGAAGCTGCCATTCTGCGTCCATGAATAGATATCGGCGATGTATTTTTTCGCCGCGTCGTCCGGGAAGCTGAACTTGCCGTCCTTCACATAGGTCGCGCCATAAGCAAAGGCGCCGCCGGAGAAGCGGTGGCCGGAACGGTCCATGGTGAAGGGAATCTGCACGCCCGTCGCCTTGGCGACACGGGCGGAAGCCTCGACGATCTCGCTGAACTTGGCGGTCGGGCCAGGCAAGGGTTCGCCCGCCTGCTCGAACAGCGTCTTGTTGACGAAGGGCAGGTTCAGCGTCTGCGACGCCATGTAACCGTTGATCGACTGCGGATCGTTGACATTCGGCAGGCGGAGCTGGTTGAGGCTGGAACCGTGCAGCTTCGCGAAGGCTTCCGCGTCTTTCATATAGGGGCGCATGTCGAGATAGTAGGGCGCAAGCTGCCAGTCGGTGATCTTGGCGATGTCAGGACCTTCGCCCACCGCAAGCTGCACCGGCAGCTGCTTGGAAACCGCGTCATAACCCGAAGATACGAAATTGATCTTCACACCCGGATTGGCCGTCTCGAACTCCTTGCTGAGTTCCGACATGCGCTGCACATAACCCTGGTCGTCATCCGTAAAAAGGAAAGTAATCGTGCGGGTCTCGGCCTGGGCCGTCGCAAGACCGGCGACAGAGGCCACTACGAGGGCGCTGACGCCCGAAAACAATTTCATCATGCTCATCCTCCCAATGAAAACATTTTCATAAATCGAACAGAAGCTCCTCTGCTTAATTCGATTTATAATGTTTTGCGGCTTGACAGAATAAACGTCAAGCTGTTTGTTTTACATAAATCGCACAAATCGACGCAGAAAAGCGAAAATCGGATTGTGAAAATAATTTCATAAAGATCGACGGGAGGCGATCCATTATGACGGATGGACCATTTGCGGCGAACGCGTCGCAGCCGACATATACCGTCGCAAACGGCGAAACGGTGACCGCCTGGATCGTCTCCGATCTGGTGGAGACGTCGTTTCCCGGCACCGCAGCCCCCGCCGAAGACCGCGTGAACTATCGCTTCATCAACGGTTTCGTGGATGTGGGCGACCTGCCCTGCCGCAAGGCCTTCCAGCAGACCATGATCGGCCGCGATATCGCGCCCGAGACTGGCTTTACGGTTTCGCACCTCAACCTGCCGGGTTCCAATCGCCGCGTCGAATTTACCGGTTTCTGGCATGTTCCCACCCATGTGCAGCACTGGCTGAAGGGCACCTTCCGCAGCGATGCGGCAAGACAGGCGCATTTTCGGCTGCGTACCTGCGGCGGCGTTCGCATCTGGGTAGGCGGCGTCGAACAGGTCCGTTTCGAACCCTTTATCCGCAATGTCGAAAGCAGCCGTGACGTCACGCTCGATCTCGCGGCCGGCGACAACGAGGTGCTGCTGCTCTGTGAGGATCTGGCGGAACGCGACATCATCTGGTTCTTCGAGCTTGAGGTTGTCGACGCCGTGCCGCTGACCGTCGTGCTGCCCGTGCCGCTCGACCGGGAGGAGACGAAGCGTCTCGCCGCGCTGGTACGCGATGTTCGCCCGGCGCGGGATGTGTTTTGCGGCACAGCCCTCGAACTGGTGTTCGGGGCGGCGCCTGCGAGCGACCTGCCCGTGCACATCGCCGTCAAAAGCCATGGGCATGAGCGCGCTTCGCTTGCGGAAGTGGATACAGTGCTGAAGGCCGGGCAATCCACGCTGACGATCCCCGGAACGACAGGCATTTCGGACGGATATCACGGTGTCAAAATCACCATGGGTTCGGGAGCGGGAACGGTAACCCGCGTCATCGACGCCGCTTTCATGCATGACATCGCGCCGCAAGCATCCAATGCCGATATCAACGGGCGAAAAAAGGCCGCCCTCTCCTTCAGCGCCCGCTTCGGCGCCTGGCGCATCGGCCGCGCGCTGGCGATGGTCGCCACCGGCAGCGATGACATCGAGACGATCGGCGGCATCGTCGATGCGACGCTGCATTCCATTGATCGGCGGGAAGACTGCTCCGATTTCGTCATGATCCCGCTTCTGTGGCTGGTGCGCGCCTATGGTGACCGCCTGCCGGCAGAGATGCGGGCGCGGATCGATGCCTCGATCCTCGGCTATCGTTACTGGGTGGACGAACCGGGCAATGACGTCATGTGGTTCTGGAGCGAGAACCATGTTCTCTGCTTCCACACCAGCCAGTTGCTGGCTGGCGAATATCTGCCGGATGCCGTCTTCACCGCCTCCGGCCGCACCGGCAGAGAACAGGCGGCGCTGGCCGCCGACCGGCTGGAGCGCTGGTTCGACAGCGTCGAGGCACATGGCCTCGCCGAGTGGAATTCCGCTGCCTATTATCCGGTGGATTTCATCGGCCTTCTCGCCATCGAACATTGGGCGGGACCGGAGCTTGCCGCCCGCGCCCGCCACCAGATCGATCTCATTTTCGAGATGATCGCGCTGCACACGCTCGGCGGCGTTCCCTCCGGTTCGCAAGGGCGGGCTTATGACAAGGAGCTGCGCGCCGGGCCGCTGACGGAACTGGCGCCCTTTGCGCAGGTCGCCTTCGGTCAGGGCTGGCTGAACAACGGTGTCGCCTCGCTGCCGATGTTCTGCTGCGGCGATTACCTGCCGCCGGCACATCTTGCCGCCCTTTCACAGTTGACAAGTGGCCGCATGGTCGAGGCGCGGTATGCGCAGGGGCTGGAGCCCGGCAAGCTCGTGCTTTTCAAGAACGAGGCCGCCCAGCTTTCCACCGTTGTCGATCACAAGACCGGCCGCAAGGGCCACCAGCAGCACGTCATGGACATCAAGCTTGCGGGCCACCCGATGGCGCGGCTCTGGGTCAATCATCCGGGCGAAGACGATCCGTGGGGCACGCAACGCCCCTCCTATTGGGCGGGAAGCGGCATCCTGCCGCGCGTGGCGCAACATCGCGATCTGGCGATGCTGATCTTCGATACGCAGGATCACCGCAACGACTGGACCCATGCCTATCTCGGCCGCGACGGGCTGGACGAGGTGCTGGTGGAGGGTAACTGGCTCATCACCCGCTCGGGCCGCGGCTTTGCCGCGCTTTATGCGACCAACGGGCTTCAGCCCATCGCCGCCGGCGCCACCGCCAGTCGCGAGATCAGATCGCCCGGCCGCCGTGCCGGCTGGGTCGGCATCGTCGGCTGCGGGGATGTCGCGGAGTTTGCCCGCTTTCGGGAAAAAATCCTCGCCACGCAGATCACCTTCGATGCCGAAAGCCGGCTGCTCTCGGTCACGCCGCCGGGCGGAGCTGAGCTTACCCTGACCTGGGACGGCGCATTCACCATTGGCGGGCAGGCCATGGCCTTCGACCACGACCAGCCCCAGCCGGAAATTACCTTCGACAGTGCCGACCCCGCATCGGGCGGCGCGGCGCAACCATTCTACTCCTAAGCGGAATTGACAGATGAACCAGCCAAGCATGGAAAAAGACACTCTCAGGACGACGATCGACAATGTCGCCGCCGCCTTCAGCCGCCTCAAGGGCATTCAGGAAGGTCTGGTCAGCGGCAGTTCCGATGGCAAGATCCAGTTCGATGAATGGGACTGGGAGGTGGGTGTGGGCCTTTACGGCTTCCTGCGCCGGGCGCTCGCCGCCAACGACCGGAAGGCGCTTGACGACCTCGTGACATGGTATGGCTGGCAGATCGAGCGCGGCCTGCCGCCGCGCCAGATCAACAGTTCCGCGCCGATGCTGCCGCTTGTCATCCTCACCGAACATGTCGACCGGCCGGATTTCCGGGCGCTGGTGGAAGACTGGGCCGACTGGCTGGTGCATCAATTGCCGAAAACCGAAGATGGCGGCTTCCAGCATGTCGTCAAGGAGCGGCTGAATGAGGGCGAACTCTGGGACGACACGCTGTTCATGGCATGTCTGTTCCTCGCCCGCGCCGGCGTCGTCTGCAAACGTCAGGACTGGATCGACGAGGCGGTCTACCAGTTCATGATCCATACGCGTTATCTCTCGGACCCCGTCACCGGGCTCTGGTATCACGGCTGGACCTTCAACGGACGCCATAATTTCGCTGACGCCTTCTGGGCGCGCGGCAATTCGTGGATCACCGTCGCCATTCCCGAGCTTTTCGAACTGGTGCCGACGCTTGGCGAAAAGGACAGGCGTTTCCTCGCCAATGTGCTGGCAAGCCAGGTGCGGTCGCTGCGCCAATATCAGCGCGAAGACGGCATGTTCCACACGCTTCTCGATGATCCGACCTCCCCGGTGGAAACATCGGCGACGGCCGGCATCGCCTATGGCATTCTGCGCGGCATCGAGGCCGGCATTCTCGGCGAAGAAAACCGCCCGCATGCGGAACGCGCGCTGAAGGCGGTGCTTGGCAATATCGACGACGAAGGCGTCGTCCACGGCGTTTCCGACGGCACGCCGATGGGCCACGATCTCGACTTCTACCGCCGCATTCCCAATCTGCCCACGCCCTACGGGCAGGCACTGACAATGCTGCTTCTGATCGACGTTTTTCTGAAAAGGCCAAAGGCATCGTGAGCATCATGAACATCAGTCAGGACATCACAGTCGCGGCGGGTGGCCTCGATGCCACGGCAGCCATTCAGCAGGCTATCGACACCGTTTCAGCCGCAGGCGGCGGGCGCGTGTCTCTCTCGGCCGGGCGTCACGTCAGCGCCGGCCTCCATCTCAAAAGCGGCGTGGAACTGCACCTTGCCGAAGATGCGGTGCTTGCCCCCGTTTCCGATTACGACGCCTATGCCCTCACCCGGGTTTCGGTGATTGCCGAAGATTCCGATCGCGGCATGATCATCGCCAGGGGGGCGCATGACATCGCCGTCACCGGTCCCGGCCGTATCGAGGCCGGCGGTGAAAACTTCATCGTTGGCGACGACAAGGCCATGGGCACCTATGTCCCGGCAAAAAAACGCCCACGCGTGATGGTGCTGGAAAGCTGCCGCAAGGTGCGCCTTGAAAACCTCTCCGTCAGCGGTTCGCCGATGTGGACGCTGCATATGGTCGATTGCGAAGACCTTCATTTCCGCAATCTGCGCATCGAAAACGACCGCCGCCTGCCGAATACCGACGGCATTGTGCTCGATGCCTGCCGGCGCGCCCTGATCGAGGATTGCTTCATCTCGACCGCCGATGACGGCATCTGCCTGAAAACCAGCGCCGGGCCGGACGGCAAAGCTGTCGGTGCCTGCGCCGATATCACCGTTCGCCGCTGCACCGTTTCCAGCATGAGCTGCGCGCTGAAGCTCGGCACGGAATCCTTCGGCGATTTCACCAATGTCGTGTTCGAGGATTGCAAAATCGTCCAGTCCAATCGCGGCATCGGCCTGTTTTCCCGCGATGGCGGCGCGATGCGCAACATCCGCTTTTCAAGGATCGAGACCGAATGCCACGAAACGCCGGGCGGCTTCTGGGGTTCGGGTGAGGCTGTAACCGTCACCGTCGTCGACCGCCGCCCGGAGCGTCAGGCCGGCAGCGTCGACAATCTGGTCGTGGAAGATCTGAGCGGCTCCATGGAAGGTGCGATCAACCTCGTCGCCACATCGAAGGCCGGCATTCACAATGTCCGGCTGGAGCGCATCACGCTGTCGCAGCAGCCCGGCAAGCTCGGCACCGGCCTGCAATACGATCTGCGCCCCACAAATGCGGATATTGCGCCAAGCCCCCATGCCGCCGGCCGCGCCAATGCCTGGACGCAGGATGCTGAGGGCAGGATCGTCGGAATGGAGGATTATCCCGGCGGAATGCCGGCGGTCTATCTTGCCGGCGTGGAAGGATTTGCGGCGCATGATGTCGCCATTAAAAGAACGACGCCCTTGCCCGAGGGCTGGAACAGCCAAGAGATCGTCGCGACGACGAACTTGTCCGAAGGGAGCAGGTGATGGGAAGTCTGAAACTCGAAAACCTCAATAAAGCGTTCGGCGCCGTTCATGTGCTGCATGACATCGATCTTCAGATCGAGAACGGCGAATTCGTCGTTTTCGTCGGCCCCTCGGGCTGCGGAAAATCGACGCTGCTGCGCATCATCGCCGGTCTCGAGGACGTCACCTCCGGCACCATCGCCATCGGCGGGCGCGATGTCAGCGCGCTGTCTCCGGCCGAGCGCAAGATCGCCATGGTCTTCCAGTCCTATGCGCTTTATCCGCATATGAGCGTGCGCAAGAACCTTGCCTTCGGCCTGGAAAACCTGCGCTTCAAGCGGGCGGAAATCGATAGCCGCATCAACGAAGCGGCGCGCATGCTCGCCATCGAGCCCTATCTCGACCGAAAGCCGAAACAGCTTTCCGGCGGCCAGCGCCAGCGCGTCGCCATCGGCCGCGCCATCGTGCGCGAGCCGGATATTTTCCTGTTCGATGAGCCGCTATCGAACCTCGACGCGGCGCTGCGCGTGCAGACGCGTGCCGAAATCACCCGCCTGCATCGCGATATCAAGACAACGATGATCTATGTCACCCACGATCAGGTGGAAGCCATGACCATGGCCGACAAGATCGTGGTGCTGCGCGCCGGGCGCATCGAGCAGGTGGGCAGCCCTCTCGAGCTTTTCGACAATCCGCGCAATCTCTTCGTCGCCGGTTTCCTCGGCTCGCCGCGCATGAACATGCTCAAGGGCGCCATCACCAAGGGCAGCGACGGCAGCATCGCCATCGACGCCGGCTACGGCGTGTCCCTGCCCTGCCTTGTCGATCCGGCAGCCGTCAGCCCCGGGCAGGCGGTTCTCGCGGGCATACGCCCCTCGCATTTCACCATCGCGGATCGAGGATTGCCCTTCGAGGTGCAGTATCACGAAAGCCTCGGCACCGAGACCTATCTCTACGGCAATCTCCAGGGCGAGAAAGAGCAGATCATCGTGCATCAGGCGGGCCATTTCGCCCCCGCTTCCGGCTCGGTGCTGAAGATCATGCCGGCGCGGGAAAAGGTGCATGTCTTCGATCCCGCCACCGAACTAGCGCTGCCGCGCCTCGACAGCGAAGGGAGAGGTTAGCATGGCTAATCCGAAGCTTGCGAGACTGTCCGACCGTGCGCTCGATGCCGTGATGGCGATTGCCGAAGTGCCGCTCAACTTCATCGAGCGGCTGATCGGCAAAAGGCGCATGCCTTATATTTTCCTGATGCCGAACCTCGTTCTCTTCGGCATCTTCACCTTCCTGCCGATTGCCATTGCCGTCGGTTACGCCTTCACCGGCGGCACCGAACTTCTCATCACCGACCGCCCCTTTGTCGGGCTGGAAAATTTCGGCAAGCTGCTGGATTGCCAGAGCTACATGGACCCCGGAAGCTGCCGGGAATCGCTGTTCTGGACCGCGATCTGGAACACGCTGTGGTTCGTGGGCTTCAACGTCATCGCCACGCTGCTTGTCGCGCTCATCACCGCCCTCATCCTCAACCGAGCGATTGCCGCGCGCGGTTTCTTCCGCGCCATGTTCTTTTACCCGGTCCTGCTGTCGCCCGTCGTCATCGGCCTCATCTGGAAATGGTTCCTCGACCGCAACGGCCTGCTGAACGCCTTTTTCCAGATGCTCGGCGTGCCGCCGGAAATCTTCCTGCTGGATGTCGGCTGGTCGCGTTTCTTCGTTGTGGTGGTCTCGGTCTGGTTCCATATGGGCTTTTATACGCTGATCCTGCTGGCCGGCCTTCAGGCCATCCCGAAGGACCTCTATGAAGCCGCCGCCATCGACGCCGCCTCGCCCCGGCGCACCCTGCTGCGCATCACCCTGCCGCTGCTTGGGCCCAACCTTCTCGTCGTGCTCATCCTGCTTATGATCCGCTCGGTGCAAATATTTGACGAGGCATGGGTTCTGACCAATGGCGGCGGGCCGGGCACGGCCAATACATTTGTGGTGCAATATATCTACCAGATGGCCTTCGGCAGCGATCTGAGGCTCTTCGGCCTTGCGTCAGCCGCCTCAGTTCTCATGGGCCTTGTGCTTCTCGCGCTGACGCTCGTGCAATTGCGCCTCGGCAAAAAGATGGAGTCATGACCATGTCCAACGCCGTCTCCTTCCTCACACGCACCCGCCGCCCCGGCCGGATCGGCCTCACCGATATCCTGTCATGGGTCTGGCTCATCGGCGGCACGCTCGCCGTCCTCATCCCGGTCGTCTGGGCCGCCATGTCATCGCTGAAACCGGAAGCCGAAATCACCCGGTTTCCGCCGAGCCTTCTGCCGCGCGCCGCGGTGCAGGTGGAAGTGCAGGGTTACGACAAACCTCTCAGCCTCTGGAAAGCCCCCATTGACGGCATGGAGCGGGAAATGGCCATGGTCCGTCGCATCGGCCTGAAAGCCCAGATGGTGGACCCCACCAATCCCGGCCCGCCGGTCAGCGTCGACACACGGGAAATAACGCCCGTCCAGAAACTGACCGTCGCGACGGAGAACTTCACCGATCCGCTCACCCGGTTCAGCTTTTTGACCTTCCTCAAGAACTCGGTCTTCGTCACTTTCGTCGCAACCGTCCTGACGCTGATCGTCAACGCCATGGCAGCCTTTGCACTGTCGAAATACCGCTTCCGCGGCGAGAAGGCGATCTTCGTGCTGATCATCTCCACCCTGATGATCCCGCTCACCGTCGTCATGGTGCCCGCCTATCTCGTCATCGTCGGCGTCGGCCTCGTCGACAATCTCTGGGGCGTCATCATCCCGACGGTCGCGACGCCGACTGGCGTGTTCCTGCTCCGGCAATATATGCTGACCATCCCGGACGAGCTGATCGAGGCGGCCCGCGTCGATGCGGCAAGCGAATTCCGCATCTTCTGGCGCATCATCCTGCCGCTGACGGCGCCGGCGCTTGCGGTTCTCGCCATCTTCTCGGTGCTCTGGCGCTGGAACGACTTCCTCTGGCCGCTGATCGTTCTCAGCAGCCGCGAAAACTTCACGCTGCAGGTGGGGCTGAACGCCTTCCAGGGCGAGTTCTCGGTGCAATGGCACTATATCCTCGCCATGACCTTCCTCAGCCTGGCGCCAGTCACCGTCGTGTTCCTGTTCCTGCAGCGTTACATCACGACAGGCATTGCCGGCACGGGGATGAAGTAAGGAAAGTACGAGCTTGCGGTGAGACAGCAGGCCGTCACGATTGGAATGTTAAAGCTCCTCCACCCGTCATCCCGGCCTTGAGCCGGGATCCAGCCGACGCGCGTCTGCACGGCGAAAGAACTCTTTTCAGCCCAAGGACTTGGGCTGCCTGGATTCCGGCTCAAGGCCGGAATGACGGGAGAATTAATCGTCTGGAGTTTGTTCAGCGGTCAACACTAGACGATACTCCAACACCCTACTTCGGCGGCGGCGCGATGCTGCCCCTTAACACCAGCCGACAACCGAGTTCCAGCCGGTGCGCCGGGCGGGTGGGATCGGCCGCCATAAGCCGTTGCTCCAGCAGCGCGAGCGCCGCGCCGCCCAACCTGTCGGCGGGCAACTGGATGGTGCTGAGCGGCGGCGCACTGAAGGCCGCCGGCATGATATCGTCAAACCCCAAGACCGAAACATCGTCCGGCACCCGGATTCCGGCTTCCGTCAGGGCTTTCAGACAGCCAAGCGCCAGATTATCGGCGGCGCAAAAGATCGCCGTGGCGTTTCTGAGCGGCCGCTGTTCGGCCAGCAGACGGCGGATGGCGGCCTCGCCCCATTCGGGCTCGTAGCTCTCCACCTCGATGACCATATCGGCGGGAACAGTGAGACCCGCCGCGAGATACGCGTCGCTATAACCGTCATATCGGCGGCGGATCGTCGTGCGCCCTTTCCAGGTGATGTGCAGAATATTGCGATGCCCGAGCGACAGCAGATGTTCGATGCCGAGCCGCGCGCCAAAACGGTTCTCGGCGGTCACCGTATCGACGATCATGGCCGGGTCCTCGCCATTGATCAGCACCACCGGCCGCGCAAGCGCAGACAGCGCCTCGACCAATTGCGGCCTGTCATCGTTCAGGATCACGATACCGTCGACATTGTCGGCATCCGCCGCCGCCGCCACCGCAACCGGGTCGAGCCGGCTCGTTGTGCTGACATAGGGAACGATGCGAATGCCGCGCCGCTCGCATTCGCGCCGGAAGCCGTTCAGCATCGTCCAACTGACCATGTTAAGGTCGCTTTGAGGTGCGGCATCATTGGTCATGGCCAGAAGCGCGACGCGCAAAGTGGCGATCGTCGCCTTCTGTCGCCGGCTTTCAAGATAACCGAGTGCGCGTGCCGCCTCCAGCACTCGCTCGCGAACCTGCGTGGTCAAGGGTGCGGTGCCATTGATGGCGTGCGAAGCCGTACTCAGCGAAACATTCGCCTCCCGCGCCACGTCCTTAAGCGTCGTTTTCCTGTCTATTTTCATAAAGGGGAAATTCAACCACTCTACTTCGGACGGTGCGGGCAGAAAGCCTGCCTCACGCAGTCGATCTGAAGAATACCCGTGCCTGTTTGCTGTTCTCTCGTCGCCGGAAGACTACAGCATCATCCGTAAATGCGGAATTGATTTCTCTGGGTTTTTAATCCCCCGCAAGAAACGCCGCCCGCAGCGAACCGCGGGCGGCGAGGCGGTCAGAGCGCCTGGGAGATATGGTCGATGCTGCTCTTTACGGCAGCGGCCGGATCCTTCAGCTCGTGCACTTCCGTCGCAAAGGGTTCGAAGCTGTAAGGTCCCTTGTAACCGGCCGCCTCAAGCGTCCTGATCTGGGCGATATTTTCCAGCCGGTCGCCGCCATCCACCAGAACGCGGTGGGCGTCGAGCATGTCGGCGACGGAGACGGCAGGATCGATCACGCCGGAAATGTGGACCAGCCCCGTCCGCTCCGGGAAGAACTCCGTCTCGCCTGCGAGATGGTGGTGGAAGGTGTCGTGCACCAGCCTGTAGACATCGCCGCCACCGGCCGCATCGATGGCCCTGATCGCTTCGGCCTTGGTGCGCAGCGAAGAGACCGGGAAACCGAGCGGCTCGACGAAACCGATCAGGCCGCGTTCCTTAAGGATCGGCTTCATGGCCTTCAGCGCCGTGACGAGATCGTTAAAGGACACCGGCGTACCGTCGTTGAGCGGGCACATGACCAGCGCTTTCGCGCCGCTTGCCGCCGCATAATCGGCCATGGCGACGGCCCGCGCAGGCAGGTCGCCCGACCAGACGTTGAAGGGGTAAAGCGCATTGATCGAGATGATCGTCACGCCGGCCTTTTCGGCCGCCGCCTTCACGGCCGCCGGCTCCACCGTGCCGACGATGTTCGGCAGGTCGTTGCGGATTTCGACTTCGGTAAGGCCGAGTTCGCGGGCTGTCGCAAAGAACGCCTCAAGGGAAAGCTTCGGCGCGGTGATGTGGTTGATGGCAAAACGCATGAAAGACCTCACTGATAAAGGGCGGGACGGGTGGGAAGCTCAATTGCGACGGCTGCCCCGTCCGTTTCCTGCGCGGCCACGCAGGCGTCGGAGGTGATGGCGGCCACGTAGCCGTCCCAGGAGTTCGGCCCCGATGCCGTGCCCTTCGCCGCCGCATGGATGAAATCTTGCAATTCCACATCGTAGCTGGCGATGAAGCGGTCTTTCCAGTCGGTCAGGATATCGTTCTGCAGCTTGGCGCCGAGGCGGGTCTGCACCGACATCGGCTCCGGCAGGCTGGCAATGCCGTCCTCGCCCACCACCTGGCACTGGATATCGTAGCCATAATGGCAATTGACGAAGATTTCGACGTCGATGATCGTGCCCTTCGCCGTCTCCAGAATGACGATCTGCGGGTCCTTCAGCCGCGCATGGCTTCTGGCCGCCGAACGGGGAAAGAGAACCCGCGCCGAAACATAGTCATCGTCGAGCAGCCAGCGCAGCACGTCGATCTCATGGATCATCGTGTCATGGATCGCCATCGGGGTGACATATTGCTCCGGAACCGCCGGGTTGCGGTGGGCGGCGTGCACCATGATCGGCGCGCCGATCCTGCTATCGACGGCCTGTTTCAGCGCCACATAGCCGGCGTCATATCGGCGCATGAAGCCCACCTGAACCAGCCGCCTGCCATGCGCCACTTCCGCGTCGACAATGCGTTTTGCCCCATCCGCCGTTGTCGCCAGCGGTTTTTCGCAGAAACACGGCTTGCCGGCGGCGATTGCCGCCAGCACATATTGCTCATGCGTGGCACCCCATGACGTGACGAGCACGGCATCCACATCCGGCGATGCGATCAGCTCTTCACCGGTGGCGAAAACGACGGCATCCGGGGCGATGTCGTTTTTAACCGCCTCGGCCGAGGCGCGGTTGACGTCGCTCAGCGCAACGATCTTCGCGCCGCCCAGAACCTTGTTGATACGGCGGGCATGATCACGCCCAATTGCGCCGGTGCCGACGACACCAATTCTGACAGTCATTTGAAAAACCTCATTTCCAGTATTTGGCGACGTATCGCCGGGTTTCGCTGAGCATGAACCGCGCGCTTTCATCGACACGATCTTCCCAGGCAAACACGCAGTTCGAGAGCACGCCGTCGAATTTCATGTCGGCGAGCGTCGCAAAGAAGGTCTCCCAGTCGATCTCGCCCTGGCCGAAATCGGTGTGCTGGTGCACCCTGACCTTGGAACCGGGGGGATTGACGATGTAACGCAGCTGCGACGACTTGTTGTGGTCATAGGTATCGGCAAGGCGCACATGCACGAGATGGCCCTCGGTCGCACGCAGGTTAGCCACCATGTCCGGCCCGTAGAAGAACGTGTGCGGCGCGATGAAGGAGGCCTTTACCGCCTTGGAATTGATGGTCTTGATGATGTCGATGGCCGACGCGATCTCCTCGATCCAGTCTTCGGGATGGGCCTCCAGCGACAGCAGCAGACCTTCCCGTTCAAGGATCGGCACCAGAATATCCATGGCGCGGAAGAACTGCGCTTCGCAGGTTTCCGGGCGATGAAGGCCGGAACGGTCGTTGAGGCTGCGATCCGGCGAGCCGCCGCGGCCGAATTCCGAAACGAACATCGGGCATTCCATCTCGACGGCAATCTCGATGGCGCGTTTCCAGTTGTCGATCGCCACTTCCCATTCGTCCGGATAGGGGCTTGCCCAGCGATACATGGGCTGCAGCGTCGCAAGGCCGACACCATGGTCCTTCAGCGCCTTTTTGAATTCGGCGACGCGTTCGGGATAGACCTTCGGCCGGGTCCACCAGGAGAGGAAATCCGGACGGGGTGAAAGTTCGACGTAATCATAGCCGAGTTCGGCAACCTTGCGGCAGGTCTCGGCCAGCGAAAGGTGTCGGAACATGTGGGGGTCGAGCGTATGTTTCATGGCTGTTTCCAGTGGAGCGATAGATGGACCGGGGCCGAAACCCCCGCTTATTTGGCGTAGGCGGTCATGTTTTCCGGGGTGACGAGTTCGAAGGGCACCCAGAGCGTCTTCTCAGTGCTTTGCCCGGCGGCGGCCTTCACCGCCGTCTGAACCGAGACCTCGCCCTGCTTCGTCGCATTCTGGTAGACGGTAATGTCGAGATCGCCGGCCTGCATGGCGGCAAGGCCATCCGGCGTGGCGTCGATGCCGGCGATGACGACATCCTTCATGGAAACGCCCGCCGCCTTCAGCGCCTGCGCGGCGCCAATCGCCATTTCATCGTTATTGGCAATGACGGCATCGAACTGGATGCCCGCCGTCAGCCAGGAGGAAACGAGGTCCTGCGCCTGCGTGCGGCTCCAGTTCGCCGTCTGCTTTTCGAGGATTTCGATCTTGCAGTCCGGCCGGGCAAACACCGTTTCCACATCCTTGGTGCGCACCAGCGCCGCATGGTTTTCCAAAGGTCCCATCAGGACCACGGCCTTGCCCTTGCCGCCCATCAGCTTGCAGGCGGCTTCCGCCTCCATAGTGCCGGAATCGAGTTCGTTGGAACCGACGAAGGCCGTGCCGTCAGGCAGGCCGGTTTCCAGCTCGGCGGGCGGATGATTGACATAGACGAGCGGGATTTTTGCGGCGGATGCGGCCTTGGTGATCGCCGAGGTGGCATCGCCATCGACCGCGTTGACGATGATCGCGTCGACGCCATTGGCGATGAAATTCTGCACCTGATTGAGCTGTTTCGAAGGGTCGAGCTGGGCGTCCTCCACCAGAAGCTCGATGTTCTTGTCACGCCCGGCCTCAGCCCTGATACCGTTCAGCAAAATCGTCAGGAACGGATTGTCGAACGATGTCATGGAGACCGCAACACGGGTCTCGGCAAGGGCAGGCGTTGCGAAAATGCAGAGCGCAGTCGCCATCAACAGGTTTTTCAAAGTCTTTCCTCCCGCGGAAAACCTCCGCTGGTTCAATCGCACTGATATTGCTGAAGCCGGAATATCCTCCCCCCGCCTTCAGCGTCTTCGGTCTGTCACGTCGTTCTCAGGCCCGAACGGTCTCAGTTCTTGGCCTGATAGTCCTTGAGGTTTGCGGGTGTGACCAGTTCGAAGGGTACGAAAACCTTCTTGTCCACCGCATCCCCCTTTGCCAGTTTCAGCGACGTATCAACCGCGCCCTTGCCCTGACCGGCGGCATTCTGGAAAACGCTCACATCCAGCTCACCCGCCGCCATGGCGGCCAGCGCGTCCTGCGTGGCGTCGATGCCGGCGACGATGACGTCATCCATCGACCGGCCGGCCGCCTTCAGCGACTGTATCGCGCCGATGGCCATTTCGTCATTGTTGGAAATCACCGCATCGAACTGCACCCCGGCCGAAAGCCAGTTGGTCATCAGGTCCGAGCCTTGAGTGCGCGACCAGTTGGCGGATTGTTCCTCGACAAGCTTGATGAAGCTGCAATCGGGCGTCGCCACCACATCCTTGATATCCTGCGTGCGCATGCGGGCCGCCTGGTTGGAAAGCTCGCCCATCATCACCACCGCCTTCGCTTCCGCCTTGCCGGCCGCCTTCAGCAGGCGGCAGACTTCCTGCGTCTGCAGGGTGCCGGACTGTTTTTCATCGGAGGCAACGAAGGCCTGTTTTTCCGGCAGGCTGTCGAGGTTGACCGGCTGGCGGTTGACATAGACGAGCGGAATGCCGGCGGCAGCGGCAGCCTGCGAAAGCGCCACGGTCGCATCCGTATCCACCGGGTTGACGATGATGGCGTCGACACCGGCGGCGACGAAGTTCTGCACCTGGCTCAACTGCTTGCCGACATCGTTCTGCGCATCCTCGATCTGCAGCGAAACGCCGCTCATGCCCTTGGAATAATCGATCATGCCGTTGCGCAGCACGGTCAGGAAATTATCGTCGAACAGGGCCATCGAAACGCCGATGGTTTCCGCCGAGGCGGTCGTCGCCAGCATGGTGGCGAGCGCTGCAATCGCGAAATGTCTTTTCATGTCGTTCTCCTCCAAAACCCTTGAAAAGAACCGGCTGCACGGTTCAGCGCCCTTCGCGCCGCCACCGTTTTCCGGCAAAGAATACCCGTCGCCGCGAAGACAAGCCCGCAGCCTGAAGCAATCCGAAACATTGTTATTATCGTGGATCAGCCTCCTGCCCGCTCCACACGCAGGCAAGATTTCCCAGTCCCGGCCCGGCGTCAACGGGTCAGCGGCAACCGAAACCATCAAGGCTGATAGAAAGAGACGCGGAATTTATGATAGAATCTATCAAACCATCAAAGGCTTTCAGGAACCCACAGATGGGCGGGTACAAACCGCTGTCCCGGCGTTTCCGCCATGCCGTGTTCGATGCTGTGAACCATGGTGGCGATGAGGTCCGTGCATAATTCACGGAGCGGCGTCTGGAATATGCCGCTGATACGCTTTTCCAGCAGCGCCTGACGGGATTCGGGCGTCAGTTCATTCACAAGACAGACGATGGCCTCCTGCCGGTTTTCCTGCTGCAGGGCCTCGATGACGCCTTCCATGCCGCCACCGATGCAATAGATGCCGACCAGATCCTTGTGCTTGGCGATGGTGTCCATCACCAGCTCATAGGTCAGCCGCCGGGTTTCCAGCGTGATCAGCGCGTCCATCACCTCGAATTCCGGCGCATATTCCCGCATATAGCTGCGAAAGCCGGTTTCGCGCAGCGAATGACCGTGAAAACGGTGCCCGCCGAGCAGCAAAAGCACCTTGCCCCTGCTGCGCGCCAGCCGCGAGATCATCCAGGCCGCCGTGCGCCCGACTTTCATGTTGTTGGCGCCGAGATAAGCTTCCCGCACCCCCTGCGCGAAATCCGAAAGCAGCGAAAATGTCGGAATGCCCTTCGCCTTCAGGGCCTCGACGGCGGCGGTGACATCGTGATGGTCCGGCCCGGTGGCCGCCACGGCCTGCACGCGGCCCTTCATGCCCGTCAGAAGGGCCGCAAGCTCGCTCGGCTCGCCCGACTGGGCGAATTCGATGCACAGATTGAGATGACGATCCCGGACGTTGCGCGCCGCAAGCTCCAGCTCGTCGGCGAAGGTCTGGTAGAAGGCGTGCCGCTCCTTGCGCAGGATGATGCCGAGACTATAGGATGGCAGATCGGCCAGCATGCGCTGACGAATGATGTTGGTGGCGTGAAAACCGATCTTCTCCGCCGCCTCGAACACCCGCCGCGCGGTTTCCTCCCGCACCGGCAGGCGACCGTTCAGCACCCGGTCGACGGTGGCGACGCTGACGCCGGCGGCTGTCGCAACATCTGTGATGGTCGGACGTTTCATGCGGGCACCCCGTAGACGGAAAGATTCCTGTCATATCTCGCAAAACATGTCACGGATCATGATGGAATCCAACATGTGCAGAGGGATAAGAGCGTGGAGTACTTTATCAGGGAATAATCGACCGGGGCCCGCATCGCAGGGCCGGCTTGCTTGGCCCAGCACGCCTCCTCCCCTCATCTCTGTGCTTGTCACAGAGATCCAGCCAGCCCAAGTCCTTGGGCTGAAAGGAGTCCTTCCGCCGCGCAGACGCGCGTCGGCTGGATTCCTGTGACAAGCACAGGAATGAGGGGGGCTGGGATGTGTCAGAGCGAAAAAATCACCTGCCGCGTAACCTGAATGGCAACTGTCACACGTAAGGAAGCTGCGGCAGCAGCGGGCATTCGTACCGTTTTACGGCGGCATTAGCACCGTTATCACGATGCTGAAGCCGCTATCCCGTCAGACCCCCTCCAGCGCCACGGCGATACCCTGCCCGACGCCGATACACATGGTGGCGAGCGCAAGACGCTTGCCGGTCAGCGAAAGTTCAAGCGCCGCCGTGCCGGCAATGCGCGCACCGGACATGCCGAGCGGATGGCCGAGCGCGATGGCGCCGCCATTGGCATTCACCCGCGCATCGTCATCCGCAATGCCGAGCTGCCTCAGCGTCGCAAGGCCCTGGCTGGCGAAAGCCTCATTAAGCTCGATCACGTCGAGCTGCTCCTGCTTTAGCCCGAGCCGGGCCAGCAGCTTCGCGGAGGCCGGGGCCGGGCCGATGCCCATGACGCGCGGCGGCACGCCGGCGGCGGCACCGCCGAGAATACGGGCAATCGGCGTCAGCCCGTATTTCTTCGCGGCTTCCGCCGATGCGACGATGAGTGCGGCCGCGCCGTCATTGACGCCTGACGCATTGCCCGCCGTCACCGTCGCGCCATCGCGCCTGTTGACCGGCTTCAGCTTCGCCAGCGCTTCAAGGCTGGTCGCGCGCGGATGCTCATCCTTCGAGACCACCAGCGGATCGCCCTTGCGCTGCGGGATGGTCACGGACACGATTTCCCTGTCAAGGCGACCATTGGCCTGCGCGTCAGCCGCCTTCTGCTGGCTGCGAACGGCGAAGGCGTCCTGATCCTCACGGGAGACCTGATAGTCAATGGCGACGTTATCGCCGGTCTCCGGCATGGAATCGACGCCATATTGCGCCTTCATCAGCGGGTTGACGAAACGCCAGCCAATGGTGGTGTCGTAGATTTCGGCATTGCGCGAAAAGGCGCTCTCCGCCTTCGGCAGAACGAAGGGCGCGCGGCTCATGCTTTCGACGCCGCCGGCGATCATCAATTCCGCCTCGCCCGATTTCACGGCGCGGGCGGCTGCGATGAGGGCATCCATGCCCGAACCGCACAGCCGGTTGATCGTCGTTCCGGTTACCGAGACCGGCAGGCCGGCGAGCAGCAGCGACATGCGTGCGACGTTGCGGTTATCCTCACCCGCCTGATTGGCGCAACCGAAGATCACATCTTCGACCGCTTCCCAGTCGACGGACGGGTTGCGCTCGACAAGCGCCTTCAGCGGCACCGCCCCGAGATCGTCGGCCCGCACCGAAGAAAGCGCGCCGCCGAAGCGGCCGATGGGCGTGCGAATATAGTCGCAGATGAATGCGTCGGTCATCGGTTTTTCCTCAAAGTTCCGGGGCGACGAGATCGGCGACCTCGCCATCGACCGCCAAAGGCGCGCCGGTCATGGCCTGCAATTCATCGAACGTCATCGCCGGCAGTTTTTCACGCAGCACGAAGCGGCCATCCACCACGTCGATGACAGCATGGCTGGTATAAATGCGGGTGATGCAGCCAACGCCGGTCAGCGGAAAAGCGCATTTTTCAACGAGCTTCGGTTCGCCGTTCTTGGTCACATGTTCGGTGATGACGAAGACCTGTTTGGCGCCATGTACCAGATCCATGGCCCCGCCCACCGCCGGCACGCCCTTGGAGCCGACACGCCAATTGGCGAGATCGCCATTCTGCGCCACCTGATAGGCCCCGAGGATCGCCACATCCAGATGCCCGCCGCGCACCATGGCGAAGCTGTCGGCATGGTGGAAGAAGGCCGCACCCGGCTTCAGCGTCACAGCCTTCTTGCCGGCATTGATGAGGTTCCAGTCCTCTTCGCCTTCCGGCGGCGCTTCGCCGAAATTCAGGATGCCGTTTTCGGTGTGGAAGATCGCCTGACGGCCGGGCGGCTGGTAGCGCGCCACCATTTCGGGAAAGCCGATGCCGAGGTTGACGTAAGCGCCATCCTCGATGTCCTGCGCCGCGCGCCATGCGATCTGGGCGTTGGAAAGCTTGATGTCTTCGCGGGTGTCAATGGTCTGGGTCATGCGTAGGCCACTCCGGCGCGAATGAGGACTTCTTCCTGTTGCGGATCGGGGATTTCCACGACGCCGTTCACGAAAATACCTGGCGTGACGACATGCTCCGGATCGATCTCGCCGGCTTCGACGATCTTCGAGACCTGCGCAATGGTGGTCTTTGCGGCCATGCACATCAGCGGGTTAAAATTGCGGCCCGCCTTGTTGTAGGTGAGGTTGCCATAGGTATCGCCAAGCTCCGCCTTGACGATGGCGAAATCCGCTTTCAGCCAGCGTTCCTGCACGTAAGACCGCCCGTCGAATTCGGCAATCACCTTGCCTTCGGCCAGTTCCGTGCCGAAGCCGGTGGGGGTGTAGAAGGCCGGAATGCCGGCACCGCCGGCGCGGATGCGCTCGGCAAGCGTGCCCTGCGGCACCAGTTCCAGCTCGATTTCGCCGGCCAGGTATCTGTCTGTAAAGGCACGCGGATCGGAAGAGCGCGGGAAGGAGCAGATCATCTTCCTGACCATGCCGGCGTCGATCATCGCGGCGATGCCGATGCGGCCGTTGCCGGCATTGTTGTTGATGACCGTCAGGTTCTTCGGGCCCTTGTCGATCAGCGCATGGATCAGCTCGATGGGCGCGCCGGAGCCGCCGAAACCGCCGATCATGATCGTCGCACCGTCACCGATGCCGGAAAGCGCATCTCCAGCGCTCTTGATTGTCTTGTCCATTAAAACCTCCATCCAGCCGGACGGATGGAACCCGCAAGGCTGCCTGACCGTGAGGTAAATCCGAAACCGCCTCGACGGCAAGGATTTTGTGCGTTATATGATTTTTGTTCGTATATCGCACAAATGGAGCTTCGACATGGCTGTCAGCGAAAGAGACATGATGGGCGGCCTCGCCAAGGGATTGCGGGTCATTGAGGCCTTCAGCGCCGAACGGCCGCGCCTGTCGATTTCCGATGCCGCCGAGATTGCCGGGCTGGACCGCGCCACGACGCGACGCTGCCTGCTGACGCTTTCGGAACTCGGTTATGCCGCTTATGACGGCAAGTTCTTTACCGTGACGCCGAAGGTGCTGCGCCTCGGCACCGGCTGTCTGGCCACCATGCCGCTGCCGCGCATCGTGCAGCCGCTGCTCGACCGCCTTTCCGAAGAGATCGGCCAGAGCACCTCCGTTTCCATTCTGGATGAGACCGAGATCGTTTATGTCGCCCGCGCTGCGCAGCAGCGGGTCATGTCGATTGCGCTGATGCCGGGTTCGCGCCTGCCCGCCTATTGCACCTCCATGGGCCGCGCTCTTCTTTCGGCGCAGACGGCCGAGCGGCAGCGCGACATTCTTGAAGCCTCCCGGCTGGTGGCGCGCACGGAAAAGACGATCACCAGGATGGACACCCTGCTCGCCGAAATCGAGGCCACCGGCCATCGCGGTTATGCGCTGATCGATCAGGAGGTCGAGATCGGCCTTCGCTCCATCGCGGTGCCGCTGAAAACCATGCGCGGCCAGACGGTGGCCGCCCTTAATGTCGGGCTCGCCGCCTCGGTCGCCTCGATGGAGGACCTCGTGGCGCGATACCTGCCCGCGCTTCTTGCCGTTCAGCGGGAACTGGCAAGAATGCTGGTCTGAAGCGGCACCTGCCGCGCGCCGGAATCCCCCATTTTCCGCTGCTCCGCCAGCCGCCAGCCGCGCGGGGTCATGCCGGTCTCGCGCTTGAAGAACCGGTTGAAATAGGCCGGATCGGCAAAACCCAGCCCCTCCGCAATCATCTGCACGCTGGAAACGGTAAAGATCAGCTCCTGCTGAGCGATCTCGATCTGACGCTTAGCGATCAGCCGCTGCAGGCTGAGACCGGAAACGGAGCGAACCAGACGGTTGAGGTGCGTCTCGGAAAGACCGAGTTTTTTCGCGTAAAACTCCGCCTTTTGCGGCTCGCGAATATGGCGTGCAATCAGTGACAGCAAAAGCTCGAAACGCTGCTCCGCCAGACCTTCGCCGGTTCCTTCCAGCAGCGGCCGCGCCGCCCGCGCCAGAAGCGCCGTCACGATGGCCAGCTGACCTTCGATGATGGCATCCCGGCCTGTTTCGCGTGTTTCATATTCGGCCGAAATCTGTTCGAACCCGCTGCGCAGGCGTTCGCCATCGGTAAAATCCCGCAGCGGCAACAGGATAGGCCGCTGGAAATTCCGCAGCAACAGCGCCTGCACCGATGCCGGCAGGGCGCCCGGCAGCACGGTAACGATCACCCCGCCAATATCGCGCGAAAACCGGAAGCCATGTTCGAACCCCGGCGGCACGACAATGGCGACCGGCGGGCGGATCGCCTCGATGCGGCCATCCAGCAGCGCATCGCCCTCGCCGCCCCAAATGTACAAGATTTGCTGAAAGGCAGCGTGACGGTGCAGGCCGATTTCAAAGCGGTGCAGGCTGCTTCTGGAAAAAAGCGTCTCGCAATGAAAACGGAAATCAGTGCCTTGCACCGCTTCTTCGCCATACAAACCCTCACTTGCAGCAAGCCGCATGTTCCTTCGCTCCTCCGCACAATGGTCGGATTGTGCAATTTGCCGATCAGAAAGTCCATTGAGCTTGCCGCATCCCTTGGTCAATTTCTTGATAGGAGACAAGTTCGGGAGGAAACAATGCGCACCCAGGTCGTCATCATCGGCTCCGGCCCCTCGGGGCTTCTGCTTGGCCAGCTTCTGGCCAGAGAAGGCGTCGAGACTGTCATTCTCGACCGGGTCAGCAAGGATTACATTCTCGGCCGTGTCCGCGCTGGCGTGCTGGAAGAAGGCACGGTGCAGCTCATGGAAAAGGTCGGCGCGGACAGGCGCCTGCACCGGGAAGGCCTGCCGCATGACGGTTTTTCGCTGACCTTCGACGGCCGCGACCACCGCATCGATCTCTTCGACCTGACCGGCGGCAGCCATGTGATGGTTTATGGCCAGACCGAGGTGACCCATGACCTGATGGATGTCCGCGAAGCGGCAAACCTTGTGACCATCTACGATGCCGGCAATGTCGAACCGCATGATTTCGATGGCGCAAGCCCCTATGTCACCTATCAGAAAGACGGTGTAACCCACCGTATCGATTGCGATTTCATCGCCGGCTGCGACGGCTTCCACGGGGTGAGCCGCAAATCGGTGCCTCAGGGCGCGATCAAGGAATTCGAGAAGGTCTATCCTTTCGGCTGGCTCGGCATTCTGGCCGATGTGCCCCCCGTCAACCATGAACTCATCTATGCCAACCACCCGCGCGGCTTTGCGCTCTGTTCCATGCGTTCGCACACCCGCAGCCGTTATTACATTCAATGTTCGCTTGATGACCGGCCGGAGGACTGGAGCGACGAGCGCTTCTGGGACGAAATCCGCCGTCGCCTGCCGGAAAACCATGCGGATGTGATGGTAACCGGCCCGTCCTTTGAAAAATCCATCGCGCCGCTCCGGTCCTTCGTCTGTGAACCGATGCGGTTCGGAAGGCTGTTTCTGGCCGGAGACGCCGCCCATATCGTTCCGCCGACGGGCGCGAAGGGTCTCAACCTTGCCGCCAGCGATGTGCATTATCTGAGCGAGGCGCTGATCGAATTTTATCGCGACCGTTCCGAGGCCGGCATCGACGGCTATTCGCAGAAGGCGCTTTCCCGCGTCTGGAAGGCCGTGCGCTTTTCCTGGTGGATGACGACGATGATGCACCGCTTCCCCGATACGGGAGATTTCGGCCAGCGCATTCAGGAGGCGGAGCTGGACTACCTCGTGCAATCGCGCGCCGCTTCCACCGCGCTTGCGGAGAATTATGTGGGGCTTCCGTATTAGGGGCTGCCCCAGACACGCGGCTTTTATCTCTACCGTTTTCACACCCGTCACCCCGGACCTGATCCGGGGTCCAGCGCGATCAAGTCCTTGATCGCAAAAGACTCTTTTCACGGCGCAGACGCGCCGTGGCTGGATTCCGGCTCAAGGCCGGAATGACGGAGGAGAGGTTCTCAGACTTTTCCGACTCTCACCCTCATCTCAAGAACCTGTCTCCGGCCTACCATCCAGCAACTCGCCTGCCGCCTCGCGAATAGCCTGCATCAGCAGCGAAAGCGGCAGCGAGGGCTGCGTATCGGCCCTCACCGTCAGCCCCACCGGGCCGCTGGTATCGCCGGTCTCGACGGGCAGGATCGCCAGAATACCATCCGCCACATCCGCTGCCACCACGCCTTCCGAGATGATCCAGATCGCATCGCTGGTGCGCAGGAAGGCACGGCCGAAGGCGTCGGATACGGTTTCGATGCGGATCGGCAGGGCCGGCACGCCGTTGGCGATCAAAAACTGCTCGACGACAGGGCCGATGACCGATTGGCGCGTCGGCATCAGCACCGGATATTCATGCAGGTGATCGAACACCGAAAGGCCGGGTGACAACAGCGGGTGCCCGGCGCGCACCACGAAGCGCACCTTTTCCGAATAGAGATGCTCGAAGGAAAAACCCGCCATTTTCTGCGGTGCAGCCAGACGGCCGACAACAAGATCGAGATCGCCGACGCGCAGTTGTTCCAGCAGCACGGCGTTTTCGCCTGTAACGATCTTCACCGGGCTGCCGGTTTTCTCAGCCAGAAAACCGGCCATCGCCTTCGGCATGATGCGAACAGACACCGTGGGCAGCGCGCCGACCCGCACCGGCGGACCGGCGCGCGCAGCCTCCTGCGATACCGAATCGACCGCCTGCCTGAGCGCCGTCATCGTCGCGCCCGCATGGCGCAGGAATACCTCGCCATAGCGGCTGATGCGGATGCCGCGCCCCTCCCGGTCGAACAGCGAGACGCCGAGAATATCTTCCAGTTCACGGATCGTCTTCGTCACCGCCGGCTGGCTGACATGCAGGATTTCCGCAGCCCGGATGACGCTTTTCTGCCGCGCCACCTCCACGAAAGTCTGCAGGTGGCGGAACTTGATACGCTGATCGACCATCGCTCATATAATCCACAGGTTATGATTTTCATCGATAATGTCATTTTACTTAACCGGAACCCACTTGCAATATCCCCGGCAGGAGGAGCACATCATGCATTTTCTGCGCTGCGGCGAGACCGTGATCCATTACCGCGTCAAGGGATTGGGCACAGGCAAGCCGGTCATCGCCTTCATCAATTCGCTCGGCACCGATTTCCGCATCTGGGATGCGGTCACCGAAGCGCTCGGCGATGATTATGCCTATGTGCTGCACGACAAGCGCGGCCACGGGCTCTCGGATGTCGGGCACACTCCCTATTCCATCGACGATCACGCCGGCGATCTGATCGCGCTGCTCGATCATCTTGGCGTGAAGAGCGCGATCATCTGGGGCCTGTCGGTCGGCGGCCTGATTGCGCAGGGGCTTTATGCCCGCCGTCCCGATCTGGTGCGCGCGCTCGTGCTCAGCAACACCGCCCACAGGATCGGCACGGCCGAGATGTGGAACGCCCGCATCGACAAGATCGCCGCGGACGGCCTCGTCTCGCTGGTCGATCCCGTCATGGAGCGCTGGTTCACACCCGCCTTCCGTAAGCCAGACAATGCCGCCTATGCCGGCGCGCGCAACATGCTCTCGCAACAGCCGGAAGCCGGTTATAGCGGCACCTGCGCCGCCATCCGCGATGCGGATTTTACCGAAGAGGCCGGGCGCATCGCCGTGCCGACGCTTTGCGTGGCGGGCGATCAGGATGGCTCCACCCCACCGGAACTGGTGCGGTCGCTCGCGGATCTCATTCCCGCAAGCCGTCTCGTCACCATCGCCGGCTGCGGCCACATTCCCTGCCTTGAACAGACGCTCGCCTACGCGCAGGCAGCCTCCATTTTTCTCAAGACCTTGCCGGAGCATTGACCGATGGCGGACCATATCGACAAGAACGAACGTTTCGAACAGGGCATGAAGACCCGCCGCTCCGTGCTCGGCGACGCCCATGTCGACCGGGCGCAGACCATGACGTCCGGTTTCGACCAGCCTTTCCAGCAGCTCATCACCGAAGCCGCCTGGGGCACGGTGTGGTCCGGCAACCACTGGACGAAGCGCGAGCGCTCGATGGTCACCATCGCCCTGCTTGCAGCACTCGGGCAGGACGAAGAGCTGGCCATGCATGTGCGCGCCACCGCCAATACCGGCGCCACCGAGGCGGATATTCGCGAGGCGCTGCTGCATGTGGCGATCTATGCCGGCGTGCCCGCCGCCAACCACGCTTTCAAAATCGCCAAGCTTGCCCTGGCCAGCATGAAAGCCGATAGTTCCCCTGATAATTCTGGCACTTATAATTCTGGCGATGAGGAGGAGACGAAATGAGCAACCAGCCGCCGGAAACCGGACCGTTCTTCGCACGCAACCGCGACATTCATCCGCTCGCCTATGCGCCCGGCTACAAGACCTCGATCCTGCGCTCGCCGCAGCGCGCGCTGATTTCGCTGGAAGGCACCACGAGCGAGATCACCGGCCCGGTCTTCGGCCATGGCATGCTGAACCCGCTGGACAACGACCTCATCCTCAACTATGCCCGCCCCGGCGAAATGCCGGTCGGGCCGCGCATTCTGGTGCACGGCCGGGTGCTGGACGAGCGCGGCCGCGGCGTGGATGGCGCGCTGGTGGAATTCTGGCAGGCCAATGCCGGCGGCCGTTACCGCCACAAGAAGGAAAGCTACCTCGCCGCCATCGATCCGAATTTCGGCGGCGTCGGCCGCACGATCACGGATGAGAACGGCTATTACTGGTTCAAGACCATCCAGCCCGGCGCTTATCCCTGGCCGAACGGCGTCAATGACTGGCGGCCGGCCCATATTCATTTTTCCGTCTTCGGCCACGGGTTCGCCCAGCGGCTCATCACCCAGATGTATTTCGAAGGCGACCCGCTGATCTGGAAATGTCCGATCGTCAAGACCATTCCGGACGAGGATGCGATCAGAAGACTGATCGCGCCGCTGGACATGAATGCGACGCTGCCGATGGACATGCTGGCCTACAAGTTCGACATCGTCCTGCGCGGCCGCCGCTCGACCCTTTTCGAAAACCGCATGGAGGGCAACTGACCATGGTTCAGCCGCTCAACTATCTCAAGGAAACCGCCTCGCAGACGGCCGGCCCTTACGTGCATATCGGCTGCACGCCCAATTTCGTCGGCATCGAGGGCGTGTTCGAGAAGGATCTCGGTTCCGGTCCGCTTTATAACGACAGGGCCTGCGGCGAACGCATCAGCGTGCGCGGCACGGTCTATGACGGTGCGGGCATGGCGCTGAAGGACGCGCTGATCGAAATCTGGCAGGCCGATACCGACGGTTATTACAACAGCCCCAGCGAAACGCGGGGCAAGGCCGATCCGAATTTCATCGGCTGGGGCCGCTCGCCCGGCGACATGGATACGGGCGAATTCGTCTTCGAAACCATAAAGCCGGGCAAAGTGCCGTTCCGCGACGGCCGGCCGATGGCGCCGCATATCACCTTCTGGATCGTCGCACGCGGCATCAATATCGGCCTGCAGACCCGCATGTATTTCCCGGAAGAACAGGAGGCCAATGCCGCCGACCCGGTTCTTGCCCGCATCGAGCAGAAAAGCCGCATCGCCACGCTTGTCGCCAAAAAAGAGGAAGGCAACGTCTATCGTTTCGATATCCGCCTTCAGGGCGAAGGCGAAACCGTTTTTTTCGATATCTGACGCATATCGCGCAAAAGTGTGCAGCGGTTTTGCGCGATATGCGCAAAAGAAAGCGAGACGGAAGATGAGCCTTTCCCCCTTCGAGCATCCGTTCTTGTCAGGCCTCTTCGGCGACAGCGAGATCGTCGAGCTGTTTTCGGCGAGAGCGGATATCGACGCCATGGTCCGTTTCGAGACGGGGCTGGCGCAGGCGGAAGCGCAGGCCGGCATCATTCCCGAGGAGGCGGCGGAAGCGATCGTTTCGCGGCTTTCGGACTTTGCCGCCGATATGACCGCGCTTCGCCATGGCGTCGCGAAGGACGGCGTCGTGGTTCCCGAACTCATCCGGCAGATGCGCGCGGCGGTCGCCGGCCAGGCGGCGGACAGGGTGCATTTCGGCGCCACCAGCCAGGATGTCATCGATACCAGCCTGATGCTGCGGCTGAAGGCTGCGGCGGAAATCATCTCCGCCCGGCTCGGTCGCCTGATCGATACGCTGGGAGACCTTGCCTCCCGCGACGGCCACAACCCGCTGACGGGCTATACCCGCATGCAGGCCGCCATCGGCATCACCGTCGCCGACCGGGCGGCGAGCTGGACTGCGCCGCTGGAACGCCACCTGCTGCGGCTCGAAAATTTCACGCAGAGCGGCTTCGCCCTGCAATTCGGCGGCGCGGCCGGTACGCTGGAAAAGCTTGGCGACAATGCCGCAGCGGTGCGTACCGATCTCGCAAAACGGCTCGGCCTTGCCGACAGGCCGCAATGGCAGAGCCAGCGCGACGGCATCGCCGAATTCGCCAATCTGCTCTCGCTGATCACCGGCGCGCTCGGCAAGTTCGGGCAGGATATTGCGCTGATGGCCGAACTCGGTGCGGAAATCCGCCTCTCCGGCGGCGGCGGCTCCTCGGCCATGCCGCACAAACAGAACCCGGTCAATGCCGAAGCGCTGGTGACGCTCGCGCGCTTCAATGCCGTGCAGATATCCGCCCTGCACCAGTCGCTCGTGCACGAACAGGAAAGATCCGGCGCGGGCTGGATGCTGGAATGGCTGTCTCTGCCGCAAATGGTGACGGCAACGGGCGCCTCGCTGCTGATCGCCGAGCGATTGGCCGAGCAGATAGACAGGCTGGGCACAGGCGAAAACTAGCCGCAGGGCCGGTCGATTTCGTGCGCAGACAGGGTTTCCGGGCACTGCCGAACGGCGGGCCGGAAGCAGCATGACGACGCGTGGAAAGCGCTTGCGCTTTTCCGCATTAGCCATTGATAAAAAAGACTTTATTCAGAAATCCAGAAAATGAAAAAACAGCATGAAAGCTGCTTTTTAACCGGACATGACGCTTGACACAAAAATGAACTAACTGGTACAAACATTATGATTAACAACCTGCCGCCGACAGGGGTTTTGAAGCCTGCGGCGACAGTGAACGACAAATGGAGGGCTTTGGCGCCGCAAGGTTTCCAAAGCGATGCGGACAAGGCGAAACGCCTGTCCGGACCCGAACGGGTTGGGAGGAAGAATGTCTTACAGTCTCGATTTTTCGGCGGTCATAGAGCGCCTTCCCGAGCTGCTTTTGGCCTGTCTGGCGACGATCGGCCTTGCGATTGCCGGCATGTCGCTCGCCACCGTCATCGGCGTTCTGGGCGTCGTCGCCCGCCGCTCGCGGTTCAAGCTGCTGCGCGGCCTCGTCATCGGTTTTGTGGAAACAATCCGCAACACGCCGTTTCTGGTGCAGATATTCTTCATCTTCTTCGCCCTGCCGCAGATCGGCATCAAGCTCAACCCGACGGTAACGGCCATCATTGCGCTGGCTCTGAACGGCGGCGCCTATGCGATTGAAATCATTCGCGGCGGGGTCGATTCCATTCCCAAGGGCCAGGTCGAGGCTGGGCTTGCGCTCGGCCTTCACCGCGCGCAGATTTTCCGGCACATCATCCTGAAGCCGGCGCTGCGGGCGGTCTATCCCTCGCTCACCAGCCAGTTCATCATGCTCACGCTGACCACCTCGGTCTGCACCTCGATCGCCGCTTACGAGCTGACCTCGGTGGCGCAGAAGATCGAGGCGGATACCTTCCGGTCCTTCGAGGTCTATTTCTCGATCACACTGCTTTATCTGGTCATTTCCTCGCTGATGATGGGCATTTTCTCGCTCATCTCCCGCGCATCCTTCAGCTATCCGGTCAAGTGAGGAAAAGACAATGGCATCCATCGGTCCCAACGAACTCTTCTTCCTGCTGCAAGGCCTGAAATGGACGCTTGCGCTGACCATCATCGGCTTTATCGGCGGCGGCGTCTTCGGCCTTTGCGTGGCGCTTGCCCGCGTCGCGGATAGCCCGGCAATCCAGCGCGCCAGCACCGGCTACATCGCCGTCTTTCAGGGCACACCGCTCCTGATGCAGCTTTTCGTGGTCTATTACGGCGTGGCGCTTGCGGGCCTCAATGTCGATGCCTGGATTGCGGTCGCCATCGCTTTTACGCTGCATGCCAGCGCCTTCCTCGGCGAAATCTGGCGCGGCGGCATTCAGGCGGTGCCGAAGGGCCAGACGGAAGCCGCCAATGCGCTCGGCCTGCATTACGTATCGCGCATGAAGGACGTGGTTCTGCCGCAGGCCTTCAAGATTTCGCTGCCGGCCACCATCGGTTTCCTCGTGCAGCTCATCAAGGGCACCTCGCTTGCGGCCATTGTCGGCTTCGTCGAGCTGTCGCGCGCCGGCCAGATCGTCTCCAACCAGACGTTCCGCCCGCTCACCGTCTTCGCCCTCGTCGGCGTCATTTATTTCCTGATCTGCTGGCCGCTTTCCCTGTGGGGCGCCAGCGTTGAAAAGCGGCTGCAGACCGCAACCCGCTAAGTCCATGAAGACCTCATCAGCTTTGTAAGGAGGAGCAAAAGATGAAAACCACCAGCATGAAATTCTCTCGTCGCGCCCTGCTCGCGCTTGCCGCGGCAACGGTTGCCCTGCCCTTCGTCGCACCGGTCGATGCTTTCGCCGGTACGGTGGAAGAGGCCAAGGCCAAGGGCAAGGTCGTCATCGGCATTCAGGGCGACAACTCGCCATGGGGCTTCGTCAATTCCAGCGGTGTGCAGGATGGCCTCGATGCGGATATCGGCAAGGCCTTTGCCGATTATCTCGGCGTCAAGGTTGAGTTCGTACCGCTCGCCGTGGCCAACCGCATTCCGGCGCTTCTGACCGGCAAGGTCGACCTCTTGTTTGCAACCATGGGCATGACGGCCGAACGCGCCAAGACCATTCAATATTCCAAACCCTATGCCGGCAACGTGCTTTCCGTCTACGGCCCCAAGGACAAGAAGATCGGCGGCTATGACGATCTGACCGGCATCGCCGTCGGCGTTCCGAAGTCCAGCGCCATGGATACGGCGATCACCGCCGGCGCCGGCTCCAAGGCCAATATCCTGCGCTTCGACGATGACGCCGCCAATATTCAGGCGCTGATCTCAGGCCAGGTCGAGGTCGTCGGCGGCAACCAGTTCTACGGCGACCGCCTGAACAAGGCTGCCGAAGGCAAATACGAGCCGAAATTCGACCTGACGACGCTTTACAACGGCGCCGGCACCCGCCCCGGCGAAAAGGACTGGAACGAGACCGTCAACGCCTTCCTCGACAAGATCAAGTCCGACGGCCAGCTCGCCAAGATCTACGACAAGTGGATGAAGCGCGACGTTCCGGCCTTCCCGGACAGCCTGCCCGACATCCCGTTCACCGTGAAGTAACGGCGGGTTCCGTCTGGATTTGGGAGGAGGAAACAATGAGAATCTTGAAAACCCTGACGGGTTGGCGAGCAACCCTTGCGGCGGGACTGACGGCAGCTTTGCTGCCGGTTCTGACGCCGGTGGCGGCAGATGCGAGAACGCTTGACGAGGCAAAAGCCAGCGGCAAGGTCGTAATCGGTATCCAGGGCGATAATGCGCCCTGGGGTTTCATCAATTCCACCGGCGTTCAGGAGGGTTACGACGCCGATCTCGCAAGGGGATTTGCGGATTATCTGGGGCTGAAGGTGGAATTTGTGCCGCTTGCCGTCGCCAACCGCATCCCGTCGCTTCGCACCGGCAAGGTCGATGCCCTGTTCGCATCGATGGGAATGACGCCGGAGCGGGCGAAGAACGTGCAATATGCGCAGCCCTACGCGCATAATGTCATGTCGGTCTATGCCACCAAGGACAAGAAGATCGCCGGTTTCGACGATCTGACCGGAATGACCGTCGGCGCACCGAAATCCAGCCCGATGGATACAGCCTTGACCGCAGGGGCTGGCACCAAGGCGAATATCCTTCGCTTCGATGATGACGCCGCCACCATTCAGGCGATCCTGTCGGGCCAGATCGAGGCGATCGGTGGCAACCAGTTCTATGGCGACCGTCTCGCGGCTGCCGGCGGCAAGGATTACGAGGTGAAGTTCGACCTCGTGACCCTTTACAACAGCGCCGCCACACGCCCCGGCGAAAAGGACTGGAACGAAGCGCTGAACGCCTATCTGGACAAGATCAAGGCCAATGGCGACCTCGAAAAAGTCTACGCAAAATGGATGAAGCGCCCGGTACCGCAGTTCCCGGCTTCGCTTCCCGACATTCCCTACACCGTCAACTAACACTGCTGCCAAGCATGAAGGAAAGTTCCATGCCGCAATCCGCCGCTCAGGCTCCGCTGATCGCCCTTGAAGGGGTGGGAAAGTGGTATGGAGCCTTCCACGCGCTTAAAAACGTCAACATGACGGTTCGCAAGGGCGAAAAAATCGTTCTTTGCGGGCCGTCCGGTTCGGGCAAATCCACGCTCATCCGCTGTATCAACCATCTGGAGGAAATCCAGGAGGGCAAGATCACGGTCGAAGGAACGACGCTGTCGGATTCCAGCCGCGCCATCGATGCGGTTCGCCGCGAAGTGGGCATGGTGTTCCAGAGCTTCAATCTCTTCCCGCACAAGACCATCATGGAAAACTGCACGCTTGCGCCCATGCGGGTGAAGGGTCTGTCGAAAGCCGATGCGGAGGCGACGGCGCGCAAATATCTGGAGCGCGTGCGCATTCTCAACCAGGCAGACAAGTACCCGGCCCAGCTTTCCGGCGGCCAGCAGCAGCGCGCGGCCATCGCCCGGGCGCTGTGCATGGAGCCGAAGGCCATGCTGTTCGATGAGCCGACCTCGGCTCTCGACCCGGAAATGGTGAAGGAAGTGCTCGACACCATGATCGGCCTTGCCCGCGACGGCATGACGATGATCTGCGTGACCCATGAAATGGGCTTTGCACGGCAGGTGGCCGACCGGGTGATCTTCATGTCGGAAGGCGAGATCATTGAGGAAGGCCCGCCGGAGGAATTCTTCCGCGATCCCAAGCACCAGCGCACGCGCACGTTCCTCGGCGAAATTCTCGCCCACCACTGAGGTTCGCGCGCTCTAAGACAGGCGGGGATAATCCCGCCTCTCCCACACCGTCCGATGAGCGACACGTGATCATGACAGAGAAAACATCCTTCAAGGTCGGCCTGATTGGCGCCGATATACAGCTTTCCAAATCGCCCGCGCTGCACATGCGCGAAGGGGCGGCTCACGGCCTCGATTATTCCTATGAGCTGGTGGATGTCACCGCCCGCAAGCTGCCGCCGAGCGCCCTTCCCGACCTGCTGGACGAGCTGGAAGCGCGCGGTTTTTCCGGCACCAACATCACCCATCCCTTCAAGCAGGCCGTTATTCCGCACCTGCATGAACTGTCGGACGATGCCCGCATGCTGGGCGCGGTCAACACGGTCGTCTTCCGGGACGGACGCCGCATCGGCCACAACACCGACTGGTACGGCTTTTACGAAAGCTTCGTGCGCGGTCTGCCGGATGCGCGGCGCGACCGGGCGCTTCTGGTCGGCGCGGGTGGCGCTGGCGTTGCGGTGGCCCATGCCGCATTGAAGCTCGATATTGCCCGTCTCGACATTTTCGACCGGGACTTCCCAAGGGCGGAGCAACTGGCCCTGGAACTCAATGCCCGCTTCGGCGAGGGCCGCGCGCTTGCCGTCAAAGACCCCGCCGCCTCCCTGCCCTTTGCCGATGGCCTGATCCACGCCACGCCGATGGGTATGCCCGCCCATCCCGGCATGCCGGTTCCGGCCGATCTCATCGAACGGCGGCACTGGGTGGCCGATATCGTCTATATGCCGCTTGTCACCGAGCTATTGGCGACGGCGGCGAAAAAGGGCTGTCGTACTCTGCCCGGCGGCGGCATGACGGTGTTTCAGGCCGTCGGCGCATTCCGCCTCTTCTGCGGCCGCGAGCCGGATGCCGGGCGCATGACGGCGCATTTCACCGAGCTTTGCATGGCGGAGGGCGTCGCATGAACCTTTTCACTGTTCTGAACGGTCCCAACCTCAACCTGCTCGGCCAGCGCCAGCCGGAAATCTATGGTTATGAAACGCTGGCCGATATCGAGGCCAATTGCCGTGGGATCGCCGAAACCGCGGGCCACGATCTGTTTTTTGCCCAGAGCAACCGGGAATATGAGCTGATCGACTGGGTACACGAAGCCCGCGGCAAGTCCGCGGGCATTGTCATCAATCCCGGCGCCTTTACCCACACCTCGGTCGCGATCCTCGATGCGCTCAATGCCTTCGAGGGGCCGGTGATCGAGGTGCATATTTCCAACATCCACAAACGCGAGGTTTTCCGGCACCACTCCTATATCTCGACCCGCGCCGAAGGCGTGATCGCCGGCCTCGGCGTCGATGGTTATGAGGTGGCGCTGCGCCACCTCATCAATCGCCTTTCCCGATCCTCGTAATATGCTCGGGCATCAATACATAGCGCAGCAACATCTCCGCCACATGCGCAGACAGCGCTTCCTGGCCGGCCTCGCTAAAAAGCGTGTCGCCAAAATTGAACGAAAATGTCTCCGTGTTCGAGACGTTATAAAAAGACAAAGCACTGATCTGCCAATGCAGTTCAAGAGCGTCCAGTCCGGGCCGAAACACACCGGCATCCTGCCCGCGCTTCAATATTCGGCGCATGATTTCAATGGCCGGTCGGTTGACGTTGCGGATCGCTTCGGAAACCCTGATGTGCCTGCCGTGGTGAATGTTTTCCGTCATCACCATCCGCACGAAAGCGGGGTTGCGGCGGTGGTGCTCGAAGGTAAACCGACAGAGCTTCTCAAGTGCGGCAACCGGCTCGAGATCATCCAGCTCAAGACTGCCTTCGCCGCCGCGCACCTGCGCATAGGCCTCCTCCAGCACGCGTTTATAAAGGCCTTCCTTGTCGCCGAAATAATAATAGATCATGCGCTTGGACGTGCGCGTGCGCGCCGCAATCTCATCGATGCGGGCGCCAGACAGGCCATTCTGCGAAAATTCCTCCATCGCGACGGAAAGAATATCCCGGCGCACCCCTTCCGGATCGCGCTTCGCCTGCCGGGTATCGCGGGTGCCTTTGGAGGTCGTGCTTTTGCTCATGCTTCATTCCCTGGACGGGGCTGGCTTCTGGCTGCGTCCCCTTTATTAACCAATCAGTACATAAGGCTGAAAAGGAAGGCAATATGGCGAGCTATGACACAATAAGACACGGCATGCCAATGCGCACATCCATTGCAACCGTATCGATCAGCGGCGAATTCCCCGAAAAGCTGGCGGCCATCGCCAAAGCGGGCTTTTCCGGCGTTGAGATTTTCGAAAACGATTTCCTGACCTACGACGCCTCGCCGCGCGAGGTGAAGGCCTTGGCCGCCGATCACGGGCTGGATATCACCCTTTTTCAGCCGTTCCGCGATTTCGAGGGCATGCCGGAGCCGCACCGCAGCCGCGCTTTTGAAAGGGCCGAGCGCAAATTCGACATCATGGGCGAACTCGGCACCGACCTGATGCTGATCTGCTCGAATGTCTCACCGGTCTCGCTCGGCGGCATCGACCGCGCCGCCGCCGATTTCCATCAGCTCGGCGAACTTGCGGCAAAACATGGCGTGCGCGTCGGTTACGAGGCGTTGGCATGGGGCCGCCATATCAGCGATCACCGCGATGCCTGGGAGGTGGTGCGTCGCGCCGATCACGCCAATGTCGGCATCATCCTCGATAGTTTCCACACGCTGTCGCGCAAGATCGATCCCAATTCGATCCGCTCCATTCCCGGCGACAAGATATTCATCGTGCAGCTTGCCGATGCGCCGCTGATCGACATGGACCTGCTCTACTGGAGCCGCCACTTCCGCAACATGCCGGGCGAAGGCGATCTGCCGGTGGTGGATTTCATGCGCGCCGTCGCCGCCACCGGCTATAGCGGCCCGCTATCGCTCGAAATCTTCAACGACCAGTTCCGAGGCGGCTCGGCCCGGCTGCTCGCCGAAGATGGCCACCGCTCGCTCATCAACCTGATGGATCAGGTGCGCCGTCTAGAACCCGACATCCGCATCGATGTGCCCGCCATGCCGGAACGGGTGGAGACGGAAGGCGTGGAGTTCGTCGAATTCACCACCGCACCGGAAGAAAAACCCAATCTGGAAGCCCTTCTCGCCACGCTCGGCTTTGAAAACACCGCCCGGCACCGCAATCGCGATGTCGATCTTTATACGCAGGGCGATATTCGCATCGTCATCAATACCAGCGATGGCGGCGACAGTTTCGCGGGAGCCTCCTATTCCATCCACGGCACCAATGCCTATGCCTTCGGGCTGAAGGTGGATGATGCCGCAGCAGCGCTGGTACGGGCCGAAGCGCTGGGTGCGCCCACCTTCGCCGAGCCGCGCAAGTCAGGCGAAGTCGCCGTTCCCGCCATTCAGGGCGTGGGCAACGGCGTCATCTATTTCCTCGACGGTTCACCAGAGCTTTCCTCCATCTGGGACAATGAATTCGTGCCGACGGAAGGCCGAACGCCGGAAGGCGATGCCGGCCTCAGGCGGATCGATCATCTTGCGCAAACAACGCATTACGATGAAATGCTGACCTGGCTTTTATTCTACACCTCACTGTTTGCGACGCGGCGCACGCCGATGGTCGATGTGGTCGACCCAGGCGGGCTGGTGCGCAGCCAGGCGATTGAAAGCGTGCCCTCACCGCATTTCCGCCTGACAATGAACGGTGCGGACAATCGCAAGACTTTCGCCGGCAAATTTCTGGCCGAGGGCTTCGGCACCAGCATCCAGCACATCGCGTTTGCCTCCGACGATATCTTCGCCACCGCAAAAGCCCTGCAGGCGCGCGGTTTCCACGCCCTGCCGATCTCGCGCAATTATTACGACGATCTGGAAGCCCGTTTCGGGTTGGAGCCGGAGTTTTCCGATGCGCTCAGGGCCGCGAGCATTCTTTATGACCGCGACGACAATGGCGAATATTTCCAGATCTACAGCCGAACCTTCGGGGAAGGTTTCTTCTTCGAAATCATCGAAAGGCGCGGAGCCTATGGCGGTTATGGCGCGATGAACGCCCCCTTCCGCATCGCCGCACAAAGACGGCTTGCGCCGCCGGTCGGCATGCCGAAGGAATAACTCCCGGCACCGAAATACGATCAGGCCGCAGCCGGCAGGAATGCCGCTGCGGCCTGTTTTCATTCACGCCAATGTCGTTATCTCATAGTCGCGTGGAATGGCGGAGGTCGCCGTGAACCACTCGGACGCCCGCGTCCGCTGCTGATGGAAATCGAAGGCGGCACGGTCGGCGAAAAGCTCCTCCACCTGCCAGATCAGGGGATCGTCTGTCTCGGACACCTCGAAGGAAAGACAGCCGGGTTCCGCTCTGGTCAGACGCAGATGTTCGGGAAGGTGGCGCCGCACCAGCTCGACATCATCCCTGGACAAGCACCGTAAAAAGCCCCTCAGCCTGACTGCACCTGCCTTGTTGTTCATGCCCGGCATTCCCGTTCCTCATCGTTCTTCTCAAAGGTTTTTAGCGACAATAATCGTTGAATACACGCATCATTGCGAAACATTCTTCAGCAATCCGCGCTCAAAATCGGTGCAGCTGCGTATTTGTAGAGCAGTACACAAAAATTGTTCAACACTCTGGACATGATTGTTCGGTTTTGTTAGCTTTTTCGCAAAACAAGGGTGGGGAATTAGAGTTACATGCGCATCGTCGAATCTGCGGCCGACGCAAATCATCCGGCCGGTACCGATGAGGTTGCCTGCGGCGCTTCGGTGACATCGAATGTGCTGTGTCCACGGGCGACGGCCAATGCGCATTTTGCCGACAAAGCGGCCTGAAGACATGCAGTTCTTCGCGACATTCCCGTCCTTGCCCATGGCATCGCCCAGCACGCGCCTGCCCGAGACATTTTCCCCTTCCTCATTTTCACATGGCCGCGCCAGCTTTGCCGCGCAGGCCACGCCGGAGACGCTGACATGACTGCCGCACCCGCAAACGCCCTCCTCTCGGTCGAAGGCCTGAGCGTCGAGTTCGGCAATAGCCGCGTCGTGGACGACATCTCCTTCAGCGTCGAACCCGGCCGCACGGTCGCGGTCGTCGGCGAGTCCGGATCGGGAAAATCGGTCACTTCGCTTTCCACCATGCGCCTTGCCGACATGATGGGCGCGACCTACCCCACCGGCAAAATCCTGTTTGAAGGCAAAGACTTGCTGAAGGCGTCTCAGAAAGAGATGCGCGCGATCCGCGGCAAGGAGATCGCCATGATCTTCCAGGAGCCGATGACCTCGCTCAACCCTGTGTTCACCATCGGCGACCAGATCTGCGAAGTGCTTGTCCTGCATGAGAAAATGAGCAAGCAGGCGGCGCTGGCGGAAGCGCAGAAGCTGCTCGAAATGGTGCGCCTGCCCGATGCGGCCGAACTTCTGAAACGGTATCCGCACCAGCTTTCCGGCGGCATGCGCCAGCGCGTGATGATCGCCATGGCGCTCGCCTGTCGGCCAAAGCTTTTGATCGCCGACGAGCCGACGACGGCGCTGGATGTCACCATTCAGGCGCAGATCCTCAACATCATGCGCGACCTGCAGAAGAAGCTCGGCATGGGCATGGTCTTCATCACCCATGACATGGGCGTGGTGGCGGAAATGGCCGATGACGTCGTCGTCATGTGGAAGGGCAAGAAGGTGGAGGAAGGTCCGGTCAAGGATATCTTCGCCAATCCGCAACACCCTTACACGCGCGCCCTGCTTTCCGCCGTTCCGCGCCTCGGCAGCATGGAAGGCGAAGAGTTTCCCAAGCGCCTGCCGCTCACCGTGTTGCAGGACGGCCAGCCGGTCGTGGTCGGCGAGGAGCGCGTGCAAAACACCGCGAAATATGACGCGAAGCCGCTTCTTTCGGTCAAGGACCTGTTCGTGCGTTTCGATATCCGCAAGAACCTGTTCGGCAAGGCGACGCACCGTTGCAGCGCCGTGCAGAAGGTGAGTTTCGATATTCATGCCGGCGAGACGCTGGCGCTGGTGGGCGAATCCGGTTCCGGCAAATCCACCATCGGCCGCACCATCCAGCAGCTGCAGACGGCCATATCAGGCGAAATTGCCTTCAATGGTCGCAGCTATTCGCAGATGTCGGCGGCGGAACGCTTCCGCATGCGCCAGGAAGTGCAATATATCTTCCAGGATCCCTTCGCCTCGCTCGATCCGCGCAAGACGGTCGGTTTTTCGATTGCCGAGCCGATCAACACCCATGGTTTGATCAACGATCAGAAGGCCGTAAAGCGGCGCGTGGATGAATTGCTGGAGCGTGTGGGCCTCAGCTCCGAACATGCCGCGCGGTATCCGCACGAGTTCTCCGGCGGCCAGCGCCAGCGCGTCTGCATTGCCCGTGCGCTGGCTTCCGATCCGAAGCTCATCATCGCGGACGAGGCGCTCTCCGCACTCGATGTCTCCATTCAGGCACAGATCATCAATCTGTTCATGGATTTGCAGGCCGAACGCGGGCTCGCTTATCTCTTCATCAGCCATGACATGGCGGTGGTGGAAAAGATGAGCCACCGCGTCGCCGTGCTTTATCTCGGCCAAATCATGGAAATGGGCAGCCGCCGGCAGGTCTTCGAAACGCCGACGCATGATTATACCCGCCGCCTGCTTTCGGCCGTGCCGGTCGCCGATCCGACCATTGAGCGCCGCATCGCCATGATCGAGGGCGAAATTCCCAATCCCGTGCGCCGTGTCGGCGATGAGCCGGCCATTCTCGCCCATGAGGAAATCAATCCGGGCCACTTCATCGCGAAGAGCGCCTGAATAACAACCAGACCCACAACCATCTGAAGAGGAACAGGTAGATGACAATGATCAAGAAGGGGATGACGACAACGTTCGTCGCACTTGCCATGGCCGCCACGGCCTTTACCGCCGCACCGGCTCTTGCCGCCGGCAAGATGACCATTTCCAGCCCGCAGGACCCGGGCAGCTGGGATCCGATCGACACCTTCCTCGTGCAATGGGCGGCTGTCGCCACCAACATCTTCGATGGCCTGACCTATCGCGGCCCGGACCTGAAGGTCGTGCCCGGCCTTGCCGAATCCTGGGAAGAGCTGGATGAAGGCAAGCGCATCCGCTTCAAGCTGCGCCAGAACGTCAAGTTCCACAATGGCGAGCCCTTCAACGCCGCCGCCGTCAAGTTCACCTTCGAGCGCCTTCTCGGCGAACAGGGTGCCAAGGGCCCGCAGCGCTCCAACTATGTCGCCATTGAAAGCGTCGAGGTCATCGACGATTACACCGTCGACATGAAGCTGAAGGCGCCGGATCCGGTGCTGCTGACCAAGCTTGCCGGTTATGGCGGCATGATCGTTCCGCCGAAGTACATTCAGGAAAAGGGCGAGGACAATTTCAACCTCAACCCTGTCGGCACCGGTGCATTCAAATTCGTTTCCTACGCACCGAAGACCAATATCAAGCTGGAAGCCAACCCGGATTACTGGGGCGGTGCACCGAAACTTTCCGAGCTTGAATATCGCTTCATCGCCGAGCCGGCGACCGCCGTTGCCGAATTGCAGGCCGGCCGTGTCGATCTCGTCATTCCGCCAACCATCCCGATCGGCATGATTCCGGTTATCGAGGGCGATTCCAAGCTTGAGATCGTCAGCGTTCCCGGCCCGACCGTCGATGCGCTGCGCTTCAACACCCGTGATGGCATCACCGCCGATCCGAAAGTGCGCAAGGCGATCATCATGGCCGTCGATCGCGGCACCATCGTCAAGTCGATCCTTGCCGGTCAGGCATCCGAAATCGCGAGCTTCCAGAGCGCGCTGTCCTTCGGTTACGATCCGGAGCTGAAGCCGCTGCCTTACGATCCGGAAGGTGCCAAGAAGCTGCTCGCGGAAGCCGGCGTCAAGGCAGGTGCGGCGCTGCAGATCGATATCCGCGGCAATGACGCGACGATGAACGAGGTGGCGCAGGTCATTTCCAGCTACCTCTCCATGGTCGGCATCACCGCCACCATCAAGCCCTATGAAACCAACGTGCTGCTGAACGACATCATCCCGCAGGGCAAGACCGGCGCGATGTTCCAGCAGAAATGGGGCGGCTGGACCTTCGATTACGACAACACGGCCTACTCCATGTATCACTCGGGTGAAAAGTGGAACCCCTATGACAAGGACGAGAAGCTGGACAAGCTGCTGGAATCCCAGCGTCCGCTGACCGACCGTGCCGAGCGCGAAAAAATCCTCAAGGAAATCGGCAGCTATACCGCCGAACGCGCGCTGGAAATCCCGCTTTACAACACCAATGCCATTTACGGCATCAACAAGCGGGTCAAGGGTTTCGTTGCACCGCCGGATAACCGCCTGAAGCTGACCGACGTGACCGTCGAATAATCAGGCTGTTTTCTGATCAACACACCTTGCCCGCCGCAATGCGGGCAAGGCCGGGTCTCTCTTCAAGGTAAAAAACGTGGCCGGTTTCCTCATCAAGCGATTGCTGCAGGCGATTTTTGTCGTCATCGCCATCACCCTTCTCGTTTCCTTCGCCATTCGCCTCACCGGCGATCCGGCTGTCACCATGTTCCAGGGCGGCGGCAGCATGACGGAAGACGATCTGGCGCGCATTCGCGCGGCGCTCGGCACCGACCGGCCGTTCTTCGTGCAATATTTCAGCTTCCTGAAGGGCCTCGTGACGCTCGATTTCGGCCGCAGCTTCACCGGCAGCACGCCGGTCTCGCGCCTCATCGCCGATGCCCTGCCCGCCACGCTGCTCTTGGCCTTCATCTCCATGGCGGTGTCGATTGCGCTTTCCATCCCGCTCGGCATCAAGGCGGCGACCTCGCGCGGCAAGGCGGCCGATCAGGTGATCCGCATCTTCTCGCTTGTCGGCCTGTCCTTCCCGAATTTCTGGCTCGCCACCATGCTGGTGCTCTTATTCTCCATCACGCTCGGCTGGCTGCCGCCAAGCGGCATGGGCGGTTTTGCCAGCTACATCATGCCCGCCGTCACCATGGGCGTCATCCTCACCGCCACCAATGTCCGCCTCGTGCGCACCGCCATGCTCGATACGCTGCGCTCGCAATATGTCATGGTGGCGCGCGCCAAGGGTCTCAGCGAAAACAAGGTTCTCTACAAACACGCGCTGCGCAATTGCGCCATTCCGCTCATCACCTATTTCGGCCTGCAATTCGGCGGGCTGCTCGGCGGTATCGTCGTCATTGAGCGTGTCTTCAACTGGCCGGGCCTCGGCACGCTGGCTTTCGACGCGGTCGGCGCGCGCGATTATCCCGTGCTTCAGGCCGTCATCACCGTGCTGTCGCTGATGATCGTCGGCATCAACCTTCTGGTCGATATCGCCTATGGGCTTGTCGATCCGCGCATCCGCACGGAGTAAGTGACGATGGCTGCCAAAACCTCGCGTCTCGCGCGCTTCACCAATCTCGAATTCGTCCTCGGTGCTTTCCTCACGACAGTCATCTGCCTTGCCGTCGTCTTTTCCGACGTGCTGTTTCCCGGCGGCGCGGACAAGATCGACCTGATGGCGCGCCTTGCCAAGCCCTTTGCCAATGCCGCCCATCCGCTCGGCACCGATCCGCTGGGGCGTGACGTGCTCGCCCGTGTCGTCGCCGGCGGCAAGATTTCGCTGCTGGTCGGCTTCACCTCGGTCATCGGCGCGGTCATCTTCGGCGTCGCTGTCGGACTGGTGGCCGGTTATTATCGCGGCTTCTGGGATATGCTGGTCATGCGCTTTGCCGATATCCAGCTTGCCATGCCCTTCATTCTGCTTGCCATCACCTTCATCGCCATTGTCGGCGGCAGCCTCACCAACACCATCATCCTCCTGATCGTCTCGCAATGGGTGCAATATGCCCGCCTCGTGCGCGGCTCGGTACTGACACTGCGAGAGCGGGAGTTCATCCTTTCCGCCCGCGCCATCGGCGTGAAGGACTGGCGCATTATTCTTCAGCACCTGCTGCCGAACCTCATCGGCCCTGTCATCGTGCTGATGACGCTGAATGTCGCCAACAATATCCTGCTGGAAAGCAGCCTCACCTTCCTCGGCCTCGGCGTCGATCCAACCATTCCGAGCTGGGGCGGCATGCTGGCGGATGGACGGACCTATCTGCAGACAGCATGGTGGGTCAGCGTCTTCCCGGGTCTTGCCATCCTTCTGACGGTGCTCGGCCTCAACCTTCTCGGCGACTGGCTGCGCGACAGCCTCGACCCCACCGGCAGAACCTCGAGGTAACAGCGATGAGCCAGATTTTCGACCATACTTTCGAACGCACGCTGGATGCGCTTCTCGCCAATGCCGAGCCCGGCCGGTCCTTCGAGGCATGGAGCTTCGACGACGCCAAAAGCCGCCGCGAAGCGGAAAACCGGCTGAAGAAAAAAGGCGTCAGCGCCCGCATCCGCAGCGCCTACAAGCCACTTCTCTTCACCTTTCTGGAAGAGATCAATCTGGATGGCGTCGACACCATAGAGGTGCGTTACCCCGTACACGCGAACGCCCCCGCCAATCGTTTCCGGCTGGAAGCCTATCCGCTGGCGGCTCTGGTGGGCGATGCGACGATCGACTTCGTCGCCCGAAAAGACGACGCCTTCCACTATGATGTTACCCTGAGCCGCAACGGCAAGAAGGAAACCCTGAAGATTCTGGCGCCAAACCGGGTGCACATGGATATCGTCGGCGAAACCAATGTTTCGCCGACGGGCTGGTTCCGGCTTGCCGGCGACGCTTTGGGCGAGCGGCTGGAGACGGATTACGAACGGCTTTTCGAAGCCGCGATCCATGCCGTCGCCAACCATGGCTGGGGCGATGAAGAGCCCTATTTCGAGGAACTGAACATCCGCGTCGCGCATCCGGCCGAAGATCTGCCGCTCTCCCTCGGCGATGAGGTCGTCAGCCTGCGCGAAGCCCTGCATGAGGATTTCTATTTCTCGCTTTTGGAGTTCTTCCAGAAGAAATCCGGCCGGCCGCTGGGCGACCGGGGCCTGAAGCCCGGCCAGATCGTGCCGGAAATCGTGAAAAGCCAAGGCGAAGTCTCCGTCCGCATCGAGGCCCGCACGCTCACCACAGCTTTTCTCGATGGCCGTGAACAGCCGATCGATACTGCCAGCGAACCGGTTGCGGCAGGCCAGCTCGCGAAACTGCTTGAAGAAATCGGCGGCGAAGCCTTCGAGGCCCGCTCCCGTTCCGGCCGCATTCTTGCCGCCCGTTATGTCGCCGGCAGCGATGCCGCGGTGATGATCAGCGGCGGCCAGCATCCCAACGAGACCACAGGCATCGTCGGCGCCATCCGTGCGGCCCGCAAACTCGCAGAGCGCAGGGGCGCACATTTCACCATTTCGCCGCTGGAAAATCCTGACGGTTACGCCCTGCATCAACGGCTGAGAGCCGACAATCCGCGCCACATGCATCACGCGGCGCGTTACACGGCGCTCGGCGACGATCTCGAATATCGCACGCGGGAGAATTCGGGCGTCCATCTCAACGAGAAGGCAATCCGTTTCAGGGCGCAGGAAATGAGCGGCGCCAGCCTGCATGTGAACCTGCACGGTTATCCATCCCATGAATGGACCCGGCCGCTTTCCGGCTATGTACCGCGCAATTTCGCCATGTGGACGCTACCGAAGGGGTTCTTCCTCATCATCCGCCACCATGCGGACTGGGAAAGGCAGGCCGAAGCCCTGCTCGACCGGGTGACCCGCCATCTCGGCGCGATTCCCGGCCTGCTCGATTACAACAACCGACAGATCGCGCTTTATGAAATCCACGCCGGCGAAACCGGTTTCCGCATCATCAACGGCTTCCCGTGCCTGTCCTCCGTCGACGACCGCCACACCGTGCCGATGACGCTGATCACCGAATATCCCGACGAGACGATCTACGGCAACGATTTCATCACCGGCCACACCGCGCAGATGGAAACGGTTCTCTCCGCCTATGATGCCTGGCAGGAGATTCTCGTCGGGGAAGTGGCCTGATATTGCAGGCCGCCCTCGATGGGCGGCCTATTTTCCCGCCGTGCCGGCGAGTTTTTGGTCCCGCTGCTTCTGCAAAAGCCTCTTGCCCTTGCTCAGAATATGCAGATTAGCGGCATCAAGCTTGTTGTACCCGGCCTGAATAATATCAAGATCGGCAACGTGACCGATTGCCGCCAGCTCATGCATCACGTCGCCAATAGCGACATCGACACTCGGCTTTTGCAGGTTGACCACATCCTCCACCGCAGCGTGCATGCCTTGCGCGTCTCCGCCCATGACGTGATACAGCGCCAGCGCCTTGCGAAGAAATGCTTCGCGGCGCTCGATCTTATTGTTGAGTATACTTTCGCCAACGCGATCTCGCATCAACTCAACAACTCTATTTTGATATTCGCCCATCAGACACCAAATAAAGTTCACAATATGCTTCGCGAGGCTACAAACAATCCCCTTAGAACTGGTTAAGGCACGAGGCTTGCGCGGGTATGACCGTCGTTTTCGAAACATGTCACAAAAGCTGGTTTTCATGACGAAGCATTTCGATACCACGTGCCGTAAAAACACCGGTCGTGATGGCTGCGGCGGCGCTATACATTGAGAATCACGGGATGATCACTATTGTGCGATCTCGCATAAGACGAACCCTGTGAGACGGGTATTGATAACCGTCAGGTTATTTATCACCCCCCTTATTTCATTTTACTTTGGCCACCGCACTCATCAATCTGGCAGTCTGGATCGGTGGATGGGAGCCACGGATCAATTGGGAGGAAATCATGAAATTACGGATCACCGCCGCCATCGCGGCCATCTGCTTCAGTACTGCCGCTTATGCCGAGACCATCAAGGTCGGCGTGGTCGGTCCGTTCTCCGGCCCCTTCGCGCTGCAGGGCAAGAACTTCAAGGCCGGCATCGATGCCTGGTTCGCGCTTCACGGCAACAAGGTCGGCGACGATACGGTCGAGGTCGTCTATCGCGATGTGCCGCAGGCCGATCCGGCGCAGTCCAAGGCGCTGGCGCAGGAACTGGTGGTGAAGGAAGGCGTGCAATATCTCGCCGGCTTCTATTTCACCCCCGACGCCATGGCCGTCACGCCTTTGCTGAAGCAGGGCAATGTGCCGATGGTCATCATGAATGCCGCCACTTCGGCCATCGTCACGAAAAGCCCCTATGTGGTGCGCACCTCGTTCACCACCTGGCAGACCTCCACCCCCATCGCCAAGGTGGCCTTTGATGGCGGCGTGAAAAAGGTCATCTCGCTGGTCAGCGATTATGGCCCCGGCGTCGATGCCGAAAACGCCTTCAAGGCGGCCTTCACCGCCGCCGGCGGCGAGGTGGTGGAAACCATCCGCATGCCGCTTTCCACCAATGATTTCAGCCCGATCATGCAGCGCGTGAAGGATTCCGGCGCGCAGGGCGTCTTCGCCTTCCTGCCGTCGGGCCCGACCACGCTCGGCTTCGTCAAGGCCTTCAACGATAACGGCCTGAAATCCGCAGGCGTCAAGCTCTTCGCACCGGGCGATCTGACGCAGGAATCCGACCTGCCGGCGCTCGGCGAAGCCGCACTCGGCATGCAGACGACCTTCCACTACGCCGTCTCGCATGATTCGCCTGAGAACAAGACCTTCGTGGAGGCCGCCGCCAAGGCGATCGGCAACCCGAAGGAACTCTCCTTCCCTTCCGTCGGCGCCTTTGACGGCATGTATGTCATCAGCAAGATGATCGAGGCCACCGGCGGCAAACAGGACGCGGAAAAGGCGGTGGATGCGGTGAAGGGCCTTTCCTGGACAAGCCCGCGCGGCCCTGTCAGCATCGATCCGGAAAGCCGCCACATCACGCAGAACATCTATCTGCGCGAAGTGGCCAAGGGCGATGACGGCAATTATTACAACAAGGAAGTCCAGACTTTCGAAAAACAGGGCGATCCGGGCCTCGCCGCCGCGAAATAACAGCGGCTCGTAAAGACGTTCCGGGCCGCCCGTCGCGGCCCGGTTCCGGCCCGGATGGGTATTGCAGCACCGGGAGGAGCTTTTCAGCATGCAGACGGTCTTCAGCATCCTTGTCGATGCGCTTGCCTATGGCATGGTCCTGTTCATCATCTCCATCGGCCTTTCGGTGACGATGGGGCTGATGCGGGTGGTCAATCTGGCGCATGGCGCCTTCGCCATGATCGGCGGTTACCTCGCCTCCTACGCCGCCCACGGCCTCGGTCTCGGTTATGCCGTGGCGATCCTCGTCGCCATCGTCGGCACCATCGTCATTGCCATTCCGCTTGAGCGTTTTCTCTATCGTCGCATCTATGGCGCACCGGAACTAACGCAGGTGCTGATGACCATCGGCATCACGTTTTGCATCATCGGCATCGCCAATTTCGTCTTCGGCCCGACGCTGAAGACCATTCCGCTACCGCAGCAACTGGCCGGCCCCACCGATCTCGGCTTCCGCACCATCGCCACGCATCGCATCTTTGCCATTGCCTGCGGTCTTGCCGTGGCGGGTGCATTGTGGTTCACCTTCGAAAAGACCGCCTTCGGCATCAAGCTGCGCGCTGCTGTCGACAACGCCGCCATGGCGGCCGCACTCGGCGTTCGCACCGAGGTTATCTATGCCGTCAGCTTCGCCATCGCCGTTGGCCTTGCCGCCATGGGCGGCGTCATCGGCGCGGAACTACTGCCGGTCGAACCCTATTATGCGCTGCGCTACATGGTGACCTTCCTCGTGGTGGTCTCGGTCGGCGGCGCGGGCTCCATTCCCGGCGCGCTGATCGCCTGCCTGCTACTCGGCGCCATCGATACGACCGGGCGCTATCTCGCGCCCGAATATGGCGAATTCTTCTTTTACCTGGCGGTCATCGTGATCATCACGCTGTTCCCGCGCGGCCTTCTCGGAAGGGCGAAATGAGATGGCGGTGCTCATGAACGACGTGACTGAAACGGCAGAGATCCCGAAGGCGCGCTCACCGCTGCGCACGCTTGCGGGGCCGCTCCTCATCATTATCGCCGCGATTGCCGGTTATTATCTGTTCCCGGATAATCTGGCGCTTCTGACCCGCATCATCGCCATTGCGCTGCTCGTGCTGTCGATCGATCTCGTCACCGGCTATTGCGGCGTCGCCACGCTTGGCCATGCCGCGCTCTTCGGCGCGGGCGCCTATGCCGCCGGCATTGCCGCCGCCCATTTCGAGATTACCGATCCGCTGCTGATGACCGTGATCGGCGCGGCTGCGGGCGGCGTCGCCGGGCTGGTCTCCGGCACGGTTCTCTTGCGCGCCCACGGCCTGCCGCAGCTCGTTCTTTCCATCGCCGTCATCCACCTGTTCCACGAGGCTGCCAACAAGGCATCGGGCTGGACGGGCGGCAGCGACGGGCTTGCCGGCGTCTCCCCGGACGCGTTGTTCGGCACCTTCGAATTCGATCTTTTCGGCCGCACCGCCTATATTTACGGCGTCTGTCTGCTGCTTGTCGTCTTCCTCGCCCTCAGGGTCGTGGTCAACTCGCCCTTTGGCATGTTGTGCCGCGGCGTCAAACAGGACAGCATCCGCATTCAGGCCATGGGCGGCGCCGTCAACGGCACGATCTTGAAGATGTTCGTCATATCGGGCATCGTCGCCGGCATTGGCGGTGCGCTGAATGCCATCTCCACCCAGGTCGTCGGCCTCGACAGCCTCAGCTTCACGCTTTCGGCCGAAGCGCTGGTCATGCTGGTGCTCGGCGGCGCGGGTTCGCTTTACGGCGCGCTGATCGGCACCGTTACCTTCATGTGGTTCGAAGATGTCGTTTCCGCCGCCAATCCGTTCCACTGGCTCACCATTGTCGGCCTGCTGCTGATTGCCGTCGTGCTTTTTGCGCCGCGCGGGCTTTATGGTGCGGGTGAGCAGATCATTGCGCGCATCCGTGGAGGTCGCAAATGAGCGCCATTTTCGAAGTCTCCGGCCTCAAGAAAAATTTTGGCGGCCTCGTCGTCACCAACAATGTCTCGCTGTCGCTTTCGCCGGGAGACCGCACGGTGCTGATCGGCCCCAATGGCGCCGGCAAGACCACCTTCGTCAATCTCGTCACCGGCAATATCAAGCCCTCGGCTGGCACTGTGCGCATCGCCGGCGAAGACGTGACCGGCCTCAGCGCCAGCCAGCGGGTGAAACGCGGCCTCGTCCGCTCCTTCCAGGTCACACGGCTGTTTCAGGACATGACGCCGGAGGAACACGTGGCGCTTGCCATTCTCCAGCGCGAAGGCAAGACGGGCCGGATTTTCGGCCGTTACCGCGCCATGCCTGCGGTCATGAGCGAAGCCCGCGATATTCTCGGTGCGCTTGGCCTTCTTGCACTCGCCGAAACAAGGGTACGCGAAATCGCCTATGGCCAGCAGCGGCTGATCGAGATCGCGCTTGCCATGGCGCTTCGCCCAAAAATCCTGTTGCTCGACGAACCGGCCGCCGGCGTGCCTTCCACGGAAACCGCGCGCATCGAACAGGCGCTCGACCGGCTGCCGGCCGATCTCGCGATCCTGATGATCGAGCACGACATGGATCTGGTCTTCCGTTTCGCCAAACGTGTGGTGGTACTCGCCGCAGGCGCGGTCATCTTCGACGGTTCGCCTGAAGACGTCACCAGCAATGCGGAAGTCCGCCAAGCCTATCTGGGAAGTTACGCCGATGCCCGCAGCGCCGCTTGAAATCGTCAACCTCACCGCCGGTTATGGCCCGACAAGGGTTATCGAAGGCCTGTCGCTTTCCGTGCCGTCGGGCTCACGTTTTGCCGTGCTCGGCCGCAACGGCGTCGGCAAGACCAGCCTCTTCGCCACGCTGGCCGGCCAGACGAAACGCTTTTCCGGCGATATCCGCCTCGGTGGGCAGGACATTACCGCCTTGCCAAGTGCCGCCCGCGCCAAAGCCGGCCTCGGTTACGTGCCGCAAACGCGGGATGTGTTCCCGACGCTCACCGTTGAGGAAAACCTGTTCGTCGGCCTCAAGACCCGGCCGAAATCGGCCATCGAGGAAGCCTACACGCTGTTTCCGCGCCTCAAAGAGCGCCGCCGCAATCTCGGCTCGCAACTCTCCGGCGGCGAACAGCAAATGCTCTCCACCGCCCGCACGATTCTCGGCCAGCCGCGCGTGCTGCTCCTCGACGAACCGCTCGAAGGCCTCGCCCCCGTCATCTGCGAAGAGCTGATGGCCGCCTTCTCCAAACTGGCGCAATCCGGTGAAATGACCATTCTCCTCGTCGAACAGCGCATCCAGATGGCCATCGACTTCGCCGACCACGCCATCATCATGGAACGCGGCCGCATTGTCTGGGAGGGGCCATCCAGCGACCTTGCGGAAAACCCGGATATTATCGATACGCATCTTGGGGTTGGCGGGCTTCATTGAGTCCCCACCACCACCCTCATTCCTGTGCTTGTCACAGGAATCCAGCCAGCCCAAGTCCTTGGACTGGAAGGACTCTCTCGCCGCGCAGACGCGCGTCGGCTGGATCCCTGTGACAAGCACAGGGATGAGGTGAGTGTGTGGTGACCGTCAGTGGCTTGGTCATAAGGCGTGGGTCACAGGCCATGCAGATGAGCGGATATATCATCCCAATCCGGATTGGTGCTTTCAATCAGATTGAGCTTCCATTGCCGCGGCCATTTCTTGATTGTTTTTTCGCGCGTAATAGCGCTCGTCAACAGGTCGTATTCCTCGAACCACACGAGCATCTTCACGCCATATCGCGAAGTAAAGCCGGGTGTTAGTTCATTCTGATGTTCGAAAATCCTGTTCGGCAAATCCTTCGTCACACCAGTATAGAGCGTGCCGTTTCGTTTGGATGCTAAAATATAAACGTAACCCTTCATGTAAATGAACGTGCATCTTTCTCGATTACTTCACAAGGGAAAACCCGCGCTCCCCTCATTCCTGTGCTCGTCACAGGAATCCAGTCAGCCCAAGTCCTTGGGCTGGAAGGACTCCCCTCGCCGCGCGGACGCGCGGCGGCTGGATCCCTGTGACATCCTCGGGCTTGTTCCGGGGAACAGGGATGAGGAGAGTATGCTGGTCATTCCTGCACCAAATCCCATCCATCATTCATACCTTAAAAAACCCAATGGAATAAAAATTCCACTGCAGTTAAAGTGCACACGATTTCAGTCTGCACAAAGGAACGACAATGACGGCAATCGAGGCGCCAGAATCCGTAAAGGCTTTTGAGGAGCGGCTGCTCCAGGTCGCGGAGGGTTTGCCGAAACGATTGCGGCAATGCGCCGATTATGTCGCTTCCAATCAGGATCGCATCGCCGTTTCCACCGTCGCCGAAATGGCGGAAGGGGCTGGCGTACAGCCTTCTGCCTTCATGCGTTTTTGCCAGATCATGGGCTTCTCCGGCTTTTCGGAAATGCAGCGGCTGTTCCGCGATTCCTATGTCGGCGGTTGGCCGGATTATGCGACGCGACTCGATCATCTGCGGGAGAAGGGCGATGAAAGCGCATCCGGCCTGCTTGCCGAATTCGTGGAGGCCGGCCGTTCCTCGCTGGAAATGCTGCTGAAATCGGTCGATACCCGCCAGCTTGACGAGGCGGTTTCGGCGCTGGCGAAGGCGCGCACCGTGCATATCATCGGTCTGCGGCGCTCTTTCCCCATTGCCAGCTATCTCGCTTACGCCTTCGAGAAGATGAAGGTGCCGGCGGTTCTGCACAGTGCGGTCGGCGGGCTCGGCAATATCAGCGCCATTTCCCGTGACGACGCGCTGATAGCGATCACCTTTTCTCCCTATTCCGCCGAAACGCTGGAGCTGGCGGAAAACGCCCGCGCCAACGGTATTCCGGTCGTGGCGCTTTCCGATTCCGCCGTCAATCCGCTGCGGAAATCCGGTGCGACGCTGCTGACCGTCACCGAGATCGATTTCGGCGCATTCCGCTCGCTTTCCGCCACGCTCTGTCTGGCCATTACGCTGGCCGTGGCTGTGGGAACTCGCAAAACAGCCTGAATATTTTTATTGAAAACGAAAAAAATAGAATTTATGATCCAAATCCATGAAACGGGCATTCCATAATCGTCCGTCTCGTGACGAAGGAAAATGAGCGGAGGAGGCTCATCGGAGCGGGATGGCGAAAGATGCGGGCGATCGTCGCCTGAATGCCGCTCCAGACATGTGAGGCAGACCGTACCGAGGTGCGGTGCTAAGGAGGAACCTTTTGAAAAAACTTGATCTCATCACGATCGGGCGCTCGTCTGTCGATCTGTACGGTTCGCAGGTCGGCGGCCGTCTGGAGGACATGGCCTCCTTTGCCAAATATATCGGCGGCTCTCCCACCAATATCGCAGCCGGCGCTGCCCGCCTCGGGCTCAACAGCGCCGTCATCACCCGCGTCGGCGATGAGCATATGGGCCGCTTCATCCGCGAACAGCTGGTGCGCGAAGGCGTCGACGTGCGCGGCGTAAAGACCGATCCGGAGCGGCTGACCGCGCTGGTGCTGCTCGGCATTCGCGACCAGAACCAGTTCCCGCTGATCTTCTATCGCGAAAACTGCGCCGACATGGCGCTCAGCGAAGACGACATCGATCCCGCCTTCATTGCCGAGGCAGGCTGCGTCTGCGCCACCGGCACGCATCTGTCGCACCCGAAGACGGAAGCGGCCGTGCTGAAGGCGCTGAAACTCGCCCGCGAAAATGGCGCGAAGACCGCACTCGATATCGATTACCGCCCAAATCTCTGGGGTGTGGCCGGCCATGGCGATGGCGAAAGCCGTTTCGTCGAATCGCAGAAGGTCACCGCCAAGCTGCAATCCACCCTGCATCTCTTCGATCTGATCGTCGGCACCGAGGAAGAATTCCACATTGCCGGCGGCTCCACTGATACGCTGACGGCACTCAACGCCGTGCGCAAGGTCTCGAATGCGACGCTGGTGTGCAAGCGCGGGCCGATGGGTGCTTCGGTTTTCGCCGGTGAAATTCCTGCCAGCCTCGATGATGGCGAGACGGGCGAAGGTTTCCCGATCGAGGTCTTCAACGTTCTGGGTGCGGGCGATGGCTTCATGGCCGGGCTGTTCCGTGGCTGGCTGCGCGGCGAAGACTGGCCGACGACGCTGAAATACGCCAATGCCTGCGGCGCCTTCGCCGTCTCCCGCCATGGCTGCACGCCGGCCTATCCGAGCTGGGAAGAACTGCAATATTTCTTCAAGGCCGGCATTCGCAACAGGGCGCTGCGCAAGGACGAGGCGCTGGAGCAGGTGCACTGGTCGACCAACCGCAAGGGCGACTGGGACACGATGCGCGTCTTCGCCTTCGACCACCGCATGCAGCTGGAAGCCATCGCCGACGAGCTTGGCGTCAAGCACGAGCAGATCGGCGCTTTCAAGAAACTCTGCCTTCAGGCTGCACAGCATGTTGCCGGCGACAGGCCGGGTTACGGCATTCTCTGCGACGGTCGTCTCGGCCGTGACGCCCTGTTTGCCGCCAGCGGCTCGGGCCTCTGGATCGGCCGCCCGGTGGAATGGCCGGGCTCGCGCCCGCTGACGCTGGAACCCGATCTCGGCAAGGATTTCGGCGGTCTTTCCGAATGGCCGCTTGAAAATGTCGTCAAGGTTCTGTGTTTCTATCATCCCGACGATACGGATGAGATGCGCGCCACGCAGGAAGAGACGGTTATGCGTCTGTTCCAGGCGACACGCCGCAACCGGCTGGAAATGCTGCTGGAGGTCATTCCCTCCAAGGTCGGCCCGACCGACGATTTGACCGCCGCCCGCATCATCGAGCGCTTTTACGAGATCGGCGTCTATCCCGACTGGTGGAAGCTGGAGCCGATGAAGACCCGTGCTGCGTGGAAAAACGCCTGCGACGCCGTGCATCGCAACGATCCTTACGTGCGGGGCATCGTCGTTCTCGGTCTCGACGCACCGCAAAGCGAGCTGGAGGAGAGCTTCCGCCTTGCCGCCGGTTTCGATCTGGTCAAAGGTTTCGCCGTTGGCCGCACGATTTTTGCGGATGCCGCCCGCAGCTGGCTCGGCGGCAGGATGACCGATGAGGAAGCGGTCAGGGATATGGCGCAGCGCTATACCAGCCTGTGCCGCATTTGGGATGAGGCGCGCGCCAAAAAGGGAGAGGCAGCGTGAAGACAATCAGATTGACGGCTGCGCAGGCCATGGTTCGTTACCTGGCAGCGCAGATGAATGAACATGGCGAAACCTATATCGCCGGCATGTGGGCCATTTTCGGCCATGGCAATGTCGCCGGCATCGGCGAGGCGCTTTATGGCATCCGCGACGAACTGCCGACCTATCGCGGCCAGAACGAGCAATCCATGGCCCATGCGGCCATCGCCTATTCGAAGCAGCTGCGCCGCCGCCGCGCCATGGCGGTCACTTCCTCCATCGGCCCCGGTGCCGCCAACATGGTAACGGCGGCAGCGCTTGCGCATGTCAACCGCCTGCCAGTGCTGTTGATCCCCGGCGACGTCTTCGCCAATCGCGGCCCCGATCCCGTGCTGCAGCAGCTCGAAGATTTCGGCGATGGCACGATGACGGTGAATGACTGCTTCCGCCCGGTCAGCCGTTATTTCGACCGCATCATGCGGCCGGAACAATTGCTGACAGCCCTTCCCCGCGCCATGCGCACCATGACGGACCCGGCCGATTGCGGCCCTGTCACGCTCGCCTTCTGCCAGGATGTGCAGGCGGAAGCCTATGATTACCCCGAGAGCTTCTTCGAAAAGCGCGTCTGGCGTCAGCGCCGCCCGGAACCGGACGTGGCGGAATTCGATGAAGCCGTCGCTGCGCTCAAGGCGGCGAAGAACCCCATCATCGTTGCCGGTGGCGGCGTGCATTTTGCCGGCGCAACCGAAACGCTGAAGCGCTTTGCCGAAACCCACTCCATTCCGGTCGTCGAAACGCAGGCCGGCAAATCGGCATTGGCCTGGGATCACGATCTCAATTTCGGTCCCGTCGGCGTTACCGGTGCGGAAAGCGCCAATATCATCAGCGAAAAGGCCGATCTGGTTTTCGGCGTCGGCACCCGTTTTCAGGATTTCACCACCGGCTCCTGGGCGCTGTTCAAGAACCCGAACCGCAAAATCCTGGCGCTTAACGTTCAGCCCTATGACAGCGCCAAGCACGATGCGATCAGCCTGACGGCGGATGCGAAGATCGGGCTTGAGAAATTGTCGGCCGCCCTCGGCAGCCACCGTTTTGCGGCGCCGGATGCCGGCCTGAAGGCGGCATGGTTCGAAAAGGCCGATGCCGATACGGCGGCACCTGGTGAGGACCACGCCAACAGCCTGCCGACAGACATGCAGGTCATCGGCGCGGTGCAGCGCCAGTCGCGTGACAATACCGTCGTCATGTGCGCCGCAGGCACCATGCCGGGCGAGCTTCACCAGCTGTGGAAATCCAGGCTGCCGCTCTCCTATCACATGGAATACGGCTTCTCCTGCATGGGCTATGAAGTGGCCGGCGGCCTCGGCATCAAGATGGCGGAACCGGACCGGGACGTAATCGTCATGGTCGGCGACGGCTCCTACATGATGATGAATTCCGAGCTTGCGACCTCGGTTGCCATGGGCGTGAAGATCACGCTCGTCATCACCGACAACAGGGGTTACGGCTGCATCAACCGCCTGCAGATGGAAACCGGCGGCGCGGAGTTCAACAACCTCTACGCCCACACCAACGTCAACCCGATTGCCATCGATTTCGTGGCCCATGCCGGGTCGATGGGTGCGGATGCACGCAAGGTTTCCACCATAACCGAGCTGGAAGAGGCGCTTGCCGCCGCCCGCGCATCCAGCCGCACCACCGTCATCGTCATCGATACCGACCCCTATCCGACCCCGCAGGCCGGCGGTCACTGGTGGGATGTCGCGGTGCCTGAAGTTTCCGACCGCGCCGAAATCGGCCCGGCCCGCGCCCGTTATGAAAACCATCTCAAGGAAAGACAGTAAGATGATCCGTTACGGTACCAACCCGATTGCCTGGTCCAACGACGACGACCGCACGCTGGGCGCGCATATCAGCCTGGAACAATGCCTCGATGAAACCGCCAAAATCGGTTTCGACGGCATCGAAAAAGGCCACAAGTTCCCAACGGAGCCGGAAGGCCTGAAGGGCGTGCTTTCGCCGCGCGGCCTCTCTTTCGTCTCCGGCTGGCATTCGCTGAACCTTCTGACCGACGACATCGAATCCGAAAAGAAGGCGATGCAGCCGGCGCTTGATCTCTTGAAGGCCATGGGCTCGAAGGTCATCATCGTCTGCGAGACCTCCAACGCCATCCATGGCGATGACAACAAGGCGCTGGTCGACCGTCCGCGCCTTGCGGCCGAGGATTGGGCCAAATTCGGCGCGGGCGTCGAGGCGCTGGCCGCCTTTGCCGCAGAACAGGGCATCACCCTCGTTTATCACCACCACATGGGTACGGTGGTGGAGAGCGAAGAGGAAATCGACCTCCTGATGAAGCACACCGGTCCGAAGACGCATCTGCTGCTCGATACCGGCCATTGCCTGTTCGGCGGCGGCGATCCCGTGCGCGTCGCGCAGAAATACATGGGCCGCGTCGGCCATATCCATGCCAAGAATGTGCGTCCTGCCATTGCCGATCAAGTTCGGGGTGAGCGGCTCTCCTTCCTCGAAGGCGTGCGCCGCGGCGTGTTCACCGTTCCCGGCGACAGCGAAGGCGGCGTCAACTTCCCGCCGGTGCTGAAGGTGGCGGCCGAGCATGGTTACAGCGGCTGGCTGGTGATCGAGGCCGAACAGGACCCTGACGTGCGCAACCCGTTCGAATATCAGAGCCTTGGACTGAAATCGCTGAAGGCTTTTGCGCGCGAAGCAGGGCTGGACAAAGCTCAGGCTGCTTGAATTGAGCGGAGGGCATTCGTCCATACGTCCTAGAATCGTATGTTCCGGTGCAACCCCTCCTCCCTCATTCCTGTGCTTGTCACAGGAATCCAGCCGCCGCGCGGCGGAAAGACTCCTCTCAGCCCAAGGACTTGGGCTGGCTGGATCCCTGTGACAAGCACAGGGATGAGGGAAACGCGGGAATAGCCGCCCGATAAATTGAACTACTCACCAAAAAAGGAACACCACCATGACCTCACTTCTGCGCAAGCCGGTCGCGACCAGCGGCAAGGTGCATGATATCACGCCCCAAAGCGCGGATTGGGGTTATGTCGGTTTCGGCCTCTACCGCCTGAAGACGGGCGAGACGGCGGCGGAAAGCACCGGCGATACCGAAGTCATCCTCGTGCTGGTCGAAGGCAAGGCGACGATTTCCGCAGGCGGTAAGGACTTCGGTGAACTCGGCGACCGCATGAATGTGTTCGAGCGCAAGCCGCCGCATTGCGTTTATGTTCCGGCCGGCTCCGAATGGTCGCTGACCGCCACGACCGACTGCACCGTCGGCGTCTGCACCGCGCCCGGCGAAAAAGGCAGCCGCGAGGCGCAGCAGATCGGTCCCAATGGCGTCCAGCTGACCGAGCGTGGCAAGGGCGCCAATACGCGTTACATCTTCCCCATCGCCATGGAAGAACGCGATGTGGCCGACAGCCTGCTGGTAACGGAAGTCTTCACGCCATCCGGCAACTGGTCCTCCTATCCGCCGCACCGGCATGATGAGGATAATTACCCCAACATGACCTATCTGGAAGAGACCTATTATCATCGCCTCAACCCGGCGCAGGGTTTCGGCTTCCAGCGCGTCTTTACCGAAGACGGTTCGCTGGACGAAACCATGGCGGTGTCGGACGGCGATGTCGTGCTGGTGCCCAAGGGCCACCACCCCTGCGGCGCGCCCTATGGCTATGAGATGTATTATCTGAACGTGATGGCCGGGCCGATGCGCAAATGGCGCTTCAAGAACCATCCCGATCATGACTGGATTTTCAAACGGGATAATCCTTAAGCCGCCAACGTACACAGCGCACGCCTCATCCCTGTGCTTGTCACAGGGATCCAGCCAGCCCAAGTCTTTGGGCTGAAAGGACTCTTCCCGCCACGCAGACGCGTGTCGGCTGGATTCCTGTGACAAGCACAGGAATGAGGAGAGGAAAACGCAAGCCATTTGAATCTAAACTCTCGGGAGGAGAATACCATGGCCGCTCTTGGCGTGGGCCTTATCGGCACCGGTTACATGGGCAAATGCCACGCGCTGGCGTGGAACAATGTCACCAGCGTCTTCGGCGATGTGGAGCGTCCCCGCCTTGTGACGCTCGCGGAAGTCAATCCCGAGCTTGCCGCGAAGAAAGCCGCCGAGTTCGGCTTTGCCCGCTCGACAGGCAACTGGCGCGACCTGCTTTCCGACCCCGAGATCGACGTCATCTCGGTCACCACACCAAATGCCTTCCACCCGGAAATGGCCATTGCCGCCCTTGAGGCCGGCAAGCATGTCTGGTGTGAAAAGCCGATGGCTCCGGCCTTTACTGACGCGGTGAAGATGCGCGACGCGGCCCGCCGTTCCGGCAAGGCCGCGGCGATGGGCTACAACTACATCCAGAACCCCGTCATTCGCCATATCCGCCGCCTGATCGACGAAGGCGCCATCGGCAAGGTCTATCATGTCCGCGCCGAAATGGACGAGGACTTCATGGCGGATGCCACCCAGCCCTTCTACTGGAAGAGCGAAGCTTCCTCCGGTTATGGCGCGCTGGACGATTTCGCCGTGCACCCGCTGTCGCTGCTCTTCGCCCTCTTCGGCCATGCCGAAAGCGCCATCACCGACATGGTGAAGCCTTACGAAACCCGCCCGCTTGCCAGCGGCGGCGACCGCGCCGTCGAGACGCATGATCTTGCCAGCGTGCTGTTGAAGCTCGAAGGCGGCATTTCCGCCGTGCTCATCGCCAACCGTTCCGCCTGGGGCCGCAAGGGTCGCATCGCCATCCAGATTTATGGCTCCACCGGCTCGATCCTGTTCGATCAGGAGCGGATGAACGAGTTCCAGCTTTACACCACGGATGGACGCCCGGAGGAACAGGGTTTCAGAACAGTCCTCACCGCGCCGCACCACAAGCCCTATGACCGCTTCATCCCCGCCCCCGGCCACGGCCTCGGCTTCAACGATCTGAAGGTGATCGAATGCCGGGAACTGATGGCGGCAATCGAGGGAAAAAAGGCCCACATCATCGATTTCGAGGAAGGGCTGAAGATCGAGCGCAGCATCCACGCCATGGCCCGGTCGTTTGCCGAAGGGCGCTGGGTGGGAAGCACGGAGATTGCGGAATAGAACGCCCACAAAGGGCGAAAACGTCTCCTCCGTCATGCCGGACTTGATCCGGCATCCAGCCACGGCGCGTCTGCGCCGTGACAGGAGTCTTTTATGATCAAAGACTTGATCATGCTGGACCCCGGATCAAGTCCGGGGTGACGGTGTGTGGCGGTAAAGTATTACCCCTTGACCGGCGTTTCCGGCACCGGCGTCAGCACCTTGCCGTCCCTGAACCAGCCGAGAATGTTGTCAGCCACCAGATCGGCCATGGCGTTGCGCGTCGGGATCGAGGCGGAAGCGACATGCGGCAGCAGGGAGACATTCGGCAGCGACAGGAAGGCTTCCGGCACTTTCGGCTCGGCATAGAACACGTCGAGACCGGCAGCACCCACAGTACCGCTCTTAAGCGCCTGCAGAAGCGCATCTTCATCGACGCTGGAACCGCGCCCGACATTGATGAACACGCCCTCAGGTCCAAGCGCCGTCAGGATTTCGGCGTTGATCGCCTTGTGCGTTTCCGGCGTGCCCGGCACGATGCAGATCAATATATCGACCGCTTCCGCCATCTCCTTCAACGAGCCGTAATGGGTGTAAGGGAGGCCATCCCGCTTGCTGCGGGTGTGGTATCCGATCTCCACCTTGAAAGGCTCCAGCCGCTTGGCGATTTCCTGCCCGATGCGGCCCATGCCGAACAGGCCGACCTTGCGGCCGCGCAGCGAAAACGGCGACAGCGCAAAGGGGCCTTCACCAACCCATTTGCCATCGCGCAACCAGGTCTCGGCCTGATAGAGCCGGCGCACGGTGTTGATCAAAAGCGCAATCGTCGTATCGGCCACTTCGTCGTTCAGCACATCAGGCGTGTTCGTCACCACGATGCCGCGTGTGGCCGCATGTTTGGCGTCGACGCCATCATAACCCACGCCGAAATTGGCGATGATCTCGAGCTTCGGCAGCGCATCGATCCACTTTGCGTTGACGACGCCGGAAACGGCGATGGCATTGACGCGCTCCGCCGCACCATCAGGCAGAACCGGCTCAGCACCGGCAGGCACGGCCACGATCTCGACCTTGCCTTCGAGGCGTTCGAGAACGCGCGGGTTTATCTTGCCGGGAACGAGAACGACGGCCTTTTTGTCAGACATGAGCGGATATTCCTCCTGATAACATTCCGATAGCCGGAGCGGGTTTCAGGCGAACCTTCCGCCATCCCACTCCTCTGGACGGCGATCCTTTCAAACAAAGACGGCCGTGAAAAGGGCAATAAGGGGATGCTATGGGGGCAGACGGAAGTTTCATGCCGATTTTTTTAAGCGCCCTCACCGTCATGCCGGACTGGATCCGGCATCCAGCCAGCCCAAGTCTTTGGGCTGAGAGAGTCTTTTTCACCGCGTAGACACGCGGTGGCTGGATTCCGGCTCAAGGCCGGAATGGAAGAAGGGAACATCGCGAACAACCAGGAACAGGAAGCCTGCCGCATCCATGCTCCCGGGCGATATACTCACACCCGCGGCCGCACCGGCCCGGTCGATTGCCGGATGCGCATTTCCGGCTTGATGAGGTGAATGCCGTCAGGCTCGTGGCTGCCCGCCAGCCGGTCCAGCAGCGCGCGGGCCGCCAAGCGCCCCACCTCGGCCTGACCGTTGGAAACGGTGGTCAGCGCCGGCGTGGCGATGGCCGCCTCTTCCAGATCGTCATAGCCGGTGACGGAAATATCGACTCCCGGCACCAGACCGGCGCGGGAAATGCCGTTCATGAGACCGATGGCGACGAGATCGTTCCAGCAGACGGCGGCGGTCGGCTTCTGCGGCAGGGAGAGGAAATGCACGGCAGCCTCGAAACCGCCCTGTTTGGAGCGCGGGCCCGGAATGCGCAGGTTCGGATCGACCTCGATGCCGGCCTTGCGCAGCGCATTGACATAACCCTGGTAACGGTCACGGCCGGTCGAGGTCTGGTCGGTGCCGCCAACCATGGCGATGGTGCGGTGGCCGAGGCTGATCAGGTGGTTGGTGGCGAGCGAAATGCCATAGCTGTCGTCGCCGCGATAGGTCGGCATGTCGACGCCATCCATCGAACGGGCCACCAGAATGGCGGGCATGCCGTTTTCCTCGGCAAGCGTCATATCCTCGATCGGCGTGCCGATGGCGGGCGACATGATGATGCCGTCCGAGCCGAGCTGCAGCAGCGTTTCGATGAAGGTGCGCTGTTTTTCCACCGAATCGTAGTGGTTGGAGAGAATGAAGGTCTGGCGGCTGCGGTCCAGCTCGCTTTCGATGGCTTTCAGAATTTCCCCGTAAAACGGGTTCATCACATCATGGAATACCACGCCGACGATGCCGGAACGCGAGGTGCGCAGGCTGGCGGCGCGGCGGTTATAGATATAACCCAGCGCCCGCGCCTGTTCCTTGATCTTGTCCCGCGTATCGGCAGCGACCAGCGGGCTGTCGCGCAATGCAAGAGAAATGGTGGCGGTCGAAAGACCGAGGCTTTCGGCAATCGTGGACAGTTTGACCTTTTGGGCCACGGCATTCCTCCCCAAACGCGTGTCAATGACGGATGGCTCCGTTTAAATTGCAATTAAACAATTTAAACAAAATCCGCAACCCGTTTAAGGAATACCCACAAAACAGATGGTTCTTTTAAAAATTTCAGCAAAAATTATTGAAGATTGGCGTCTATCGCCTTCAAGAGTTTAACGATGTTGCGCACATCCTTGGCCGAAAGCCCCTCGACGGCTCTTGCGCCGCAATTGGCGATGGAAACATTGATGTGTTCGACGCTTTTCAAACCCGCTTCCGTCAGCTTCACCAGCGTCACGCGGCCATCCTCGTCGTCGCCGCTGCGTTCCACGAAGCCCTGGGCTTCCATGCGGCCGATGGTGCGCGTCATGGTGGGCGCCTTGACGCCGAGTTTCTGGGCGATCTGCCCCGGCGTGAGACTGCCTTCCTGCGCCAGCGCCAGGATAACGCCGTCTTGGCCCGCATAAAGCCCGCTTTCGGCAAGGCTGTGGCTCAGCGCCGTGCGCATGGAACGGGCCGCCTGGGTGATGGATTGCGCCAGTTCCTCGGGGTTGAAATTCTCATCCCGTTTTTTGGCGTCCTTTACTTTCTTGCCGCCCTTTTCCTTCTTGGCGCTTTTGTCCTTATGCCCGGTTTTGTCCTTGCTCATATGCGAGTGCCTTTTACCCTGTGGCGGAACCGATATATGTTGCTGGAAATCCTTAACGAATGCACGCGCGGACTGCCATATGCCAAACTCATACACGCATTATCACGACGAAAACGTAACAGACCCGCATCTTCGCGCAACAGCTGCAATTTCCGTGCTGCCGCTCGGCGCGCATGAACAGCATGGGCCGCACCTGCCGTTCGAGACCGATACGCTGATTGCCGAAGGCATCGCCGCCCGTCTCGCCGCCGCCCTGCCCGCCCGTCTGCCCGTTTCCTTCCTGCCGGTGGAACCGGTCGGCTATTCCATCGAACACATGAATGTGCCGGGCACGAAGACCTTGCGTTACGATGAGGCTATCGAGCGCTGGCTCGGCATCGCCGAAGCGGAATATAAAAAGGGCGTGCGCAAATTCGTGATGCTGAACGCCCATGGCGGCAATTCACCGCTGATGACCGTCGTCGCCACCGAGGCCCGCGCCCGTTTCGGCATGCTGGCGGTCGCCACAAGCTGGACCCGTTTCGGCGTACCGGCCGATATCGTGAAGCCGGAGGACAAGGCGGTCGACATTCATGGCGGCGATATCGAAACATCGGTCATGCTGGCGCTTCATCCCGAACGCGTGGCGATGCAGAAGGCCGCGAACTTTCCCTCCCGCCAGAGCGATTTCGCCAGCCGCTTCAAACACCTGCGCGCTTATGGTCCGCATGCCTTCGGCTGGCTGATGAGCGATCTGAACCCCGACGGCGTTGCCGGAAACGCCGCCGCCGCCGCCGCGGAAAAGGGCGAAAGGCTGATTTCCCACGCCGTAAAAGGCCTTGTCGAACTGCTTGAAGATGTCCACGCTTTTGACATAACGTTATTTCATAACAAAATTTGAGCGACATGGCTGAATTCGGCCAAAATCTCTTTGAACTGCCAGGACGTCGCGCCTATATGGACGACGACACATCTTCCTGAGGCCTGACGGCCTCTCTCCACGCGGGGTTTTCCATGACCGAAACAGCAACAGCCAAGCCCATTCCAGTCACCGTCCTGACGGGATATCTCGGCGCCGGCAAAACGACGCTTCTCAACCGCATTCTCTCCGAGAACCACGGCAAGAAATACGCTGTCATCGTCAATGAATTCGGCGAGATCGGCATCGACAACGATCTGATCGTCGAGTCCGATGAAGAAATCTATGAGATGAACAATGGCTGCGTGTGCTGCACGGTGCGCGGCGACCTGATCCGCGTCGTGGAAGGCCTGATGCGCCGGCCCGGCCGTTTCGACGGTATCATCGTCGAGACGACAGGCCTTGCCGATCCGGTTCCCGTCGCCCAGACCTTCTTCATGGATGACGACGTGCGCGCCAAGACCGAGCTTGACGCCGTCGTTGCCCTCGTTGACGCCAAGCACCTGCCGCTGCGCCTGAAGGACAGCCGCGAAGCCGAAGACCAGATCGCCTTTGCCGATGTCGTCGTCGTCAACAAGACCGATCTCGTTTCGCCGGAGGAAGTCGCCCGCATCGAGGATATCGTGCGCGCCATCAATCCTTCCGCGCGCATCTACAAGACCACCCGTTCCGGCGTCGATCTCGCCCGGGTTCTCGATCAAGGCGCCTTCAATCTGGAACGCGCACTGGAAAACGATCCGCATTTCCTCGAGCACGGCCATGACGACCACGTCTGCGGCCCCGATTGCGACCATCACCACCACGATCATGACCACCATCATCATGACCATGACCACGATCACGGGCATCATCACCACGATCATGACCATGGCCACGATCACCACCACCATGGCGCGGTTTCGCCGATCCATGACGTGACGGTGCAGTCGGTCTCGCTGCGCGGCGGCGAGATGAACCCCGAGCGGTTCTTCCCATGGATCCAGAAGGTCACCCAGACCGACGGCCCGAACATTCTGCGCCTCAAGGGCATCATCGCCTTCAAGGGCGATGCGGAACGTTACGTGGTGCAGGGCGTGCACATGATCATCGAGGGCGACCACCAGCGCCCGTGGAAGGAAGACGAAAAACGCGAAAGCCGCCTCGTCTTCATCGGCCGCGAACTGGATCGTGAGAAGCTGGAAAAGAGCTTCAACGCCTGCCTCGCGACGGCCTGATCCTTATCCCTCCGTCACCCCGGCTCTGAGCCGGGGTATGATCGTTATCTTCCCTCATCTCTGTGCTTGTCACAGAGATCCAGCCAGCCCAAGTCCTTGGGCTGAAGGAGCCTTTCTCGCCGCGCAGACGCGCGTCGGCTGGATTCCTGTGACAAGCACAGGAATGAGGTTGAAGGGATGTAAAGCGGTTCCGCTTTTGCCGGAAATGCTCTAGAACCATGCCAGCGAGCGGGAGCAACGCCCCCGCCAATCCGACACAGATACGAAAGACCGATGCCCCATGCCGACTGTTGCCCCGCTTGATATCGAAGGCCACGTGGTCTCGACCCATTTTCTCGGCGACATTCCCCTGTTTGCCACCGCCGCCGGCACCATTCACCGGCTGGATGGCGGCGAGAAGGTGACTGAGGCGCATGACGGGCTTCTGACCTGTGTGCGCGACCCTTATAGCGCCACCCTGCTTTCCGGCGGTGAAGACGGGCGCGTGCTGCGCATTGGCCATGACGGCAGCATCAGCGAAATCGCCAACGTGCCGCGCAAATGGGTGGGCATCGTTGCCGGCGGGCCGCAGAAGGCCGTCGCTTATGGTGTCGGCAAATCCAGTTTCGTCCGGCTGTCGGACGGCACGGTCAAGGAATTCAAGGAAGAGCGCACGGTGGAGGCCATCGCCTTCGCGCCCAAGGGCCTGCGCATTGCGGTGGCCCGTTATAACGGTGTGACGCTGCACTGGGTGGCGACCGCCGGCGACCCCGTCGATCTGGAATGGAAGGGTGCGCATACCGGCGTCACCTTCTCGCCCGATGGCAAGTTCCTGGTCACCACCATGCAGGAAAACGCCCTGCACGGCTGGAAGATGGAAGCCACCAAGGGCGGCATGGAAGCGCGCCACATGCGCATGACGGGTTATCCCGCCAAGGTCAAATCCGTGTCCTGGTCGGCAAAGGGCAAATGGCTCGCCTCTTCCGGCGCGCCGGCCGCCATCGTCTGGCCGTTTGCCGGCAAGGACGGCCCGATGGGCAAGGCCCCGGAAGAACTCGGCAGCCGCGCCAACATCATGGTCACCAATGTCGCCTTCCATCCGGTGGAAGATGTGCTCGCCATCGGCTTCATCGACGGCATGATCCTCGGCGTGCGCCTTGCCGATGGCAAGGAAGCCCTGCTGCGCCGCCCCGGCAAGGGCGCCATCACCGGCATGGACTGGAGCGCCACCGGCAAGCTGCTCGCCTTTGCTTCGGAAGCGGGGGATTGCGGGATCATCGATATTTCGGCTTGAGGGCTGCTCGGTCACGTGGCGAGCTAGGGCGCGGACTCATAATGACCTGATCCCAAGGCCTCAAATTATCAGCTTTCCTGTAGCCCAGAATTCATGGACCTTATTCCACCATCCGAGAGTTTCCGGCTGCAGCCATGGACGAAAATCGTCAGAGCGAGTTTTGCGATGCAAATGTCCATTCTGTAAATCTTCGAGGAGACCTACTGTAGCCGCCTCTTTAACATATGGGTCGCCCTTGATGTGCCAGCGTTCGACAACATCAAAGACCGCGTCAAATCGATGCGTGTTACCCGTCTCCAAATCCCGAATTAGATGACGTGCAAGCTCTGACAGTGCCAAGTAAAGTGGCAACTCGTCCTCAGATCGGTATTCCTCCTGGAATGCCTCCCACTTTTCACGAAAGGATGGGTCAGCCTGCAAAAGCGGCTCAAACATATTCGAGCGATCGAACTCGACCGAAAGTGCGTTGACATTGTTCCCGGACATAACGTTTTTTCCTCTTCTGAGCCCCACGTTGCACCGTGGCCAATCTCACTTCCCTCATTCTTGTGCTTATCACAGCAATGAGGGTTGTCCGAGATATCGCGGCCGGACAATCCTTTGCACAAGAGCGCCGGCAACCTCAGCCGGAACGCCCTACTCCCCCACCTGCCGCCGCGTCAGAAACAAGAGCAGCAAGGCCGCGCCCGCGCCAACCGAAGCGAGCCGGATCGAGACGCCGAAACTTGCATATTGCGACACGAACCCCATCAGCGGCACCGCAAAAAGCGCGGCGAGGAAAATGGAGTTCATGTAGAGCGCCGTCGCCCGGGCCGTGCGACCGCGCGCAAAGCCCTGCACGAAGGTAAGGCAAGTGCCGGCGCAAAGGCCGTAATAGGCGCCTTCCAGCGCCGCACCCGCGATCATGGCCGGCAATGTGGTGACCGAGGCGATGACATTGAAGGCGACGATGGCCATTACCGCTGAAACGCCCAGAAGCAGGCGGGCGCTGAAGCGGCGCATCATTCGCGGCGCAAGCAGGATGAACAGAACCTCCATGGCGCATTTGACGCTGAGCGACAGGCCCGGCACGTAATCCGGCAGGCCGACCTCCCGCACCAGAAACACCGGCAGGGCCGAGGCGCAGAGAGCATGGGCAAAAGACATGCAGAAGCTGGCGGCCGCCGCCAGAAGCAGCGGCAGGTTGCGCCCTGTATCGTCGTCACCCGCCTGTCGCCGCTCCATCGGGCTGGTCTGGTCGCGCGGCACGACCGCAAGGGCAAGCCCGCCCCAGATGACCGCCATCAGCATGGCATTCACGAACACGGCCTTCGCGCCGGCAAGATCGAATATCAGATAGGCGGCGGCGGGAAGCAGCATCCACGCCAGCGACACCATCGTTCGCAGGAAGGCATTATAGGCGGCCGTATCCAGCGCCTTCACCCGGCCATGATACCGGCCGTAACTGAAAATGAGCGTGCTGGCGGCATTGGAAAGCCCCATGCCGGTCGCCGTTATCGCCACCAGCAGCGCCAGATGCCCGAAACTCGCCGCCGCGGCCGCGACAAAAGCGCCGCACACGGAAAGCATCAACAGCGGCCTCACCCGCACCCCGGCATCGACACGCTCGCCATAAACACGGCTGGCGACAATCGAAGCCAGCGCCGCCGTCACGCTGTAAAAACCGACGGTGGCCGGCGGATGGCCGAGCACCTGGATGATGTAAAAACCGATAAACGGCACAACAGCCGCATTGGTGCTGCCGGCAATAAAAACCAGCAGGGCGATCATATAGGCCTGACGATCGAAAGCGCCCGGCAAAGTGCTTTTCTGTAGCATGGGAATCGACTGAAGGCTGGGAGGCGGGACGAGATGACGGCGACCACCATCACACCAAAACGGCCTGTGGTTCAAGCCCGCTTGGAAAGCCGGATGCGGTTTCATTGCCGGTTAAAGGTGAAGCCGCTTCTTTTATGCCGGGCATGGCTGCCGCCCTGAGGCTGGACGCAAGCTCTCAACCGTAAGCCCGTGTCACTCAATTAGAAGCACCTGCCCGGCGATGTTCTCGCCGCCGGGCAGGTTATGGATCGATATGTGTCGGACTGTCGCCCCCGATAAGGCCGCCATAAAGATGGGCGACCCTCTCCGGAAACGAAAATCCGCAGATCAGAACTTCACGCCAAGACCGACGCTGACGACATGTTCGCTGAGCTTTCCATCGGCGGAAATGCCCTGGACAGTGTAGGTTTCCTTGCCGAAATCGTTGTAACGATATTCGAGACGGCCGAATACGTTGTCGGTGAAGGCGTAATCGATGCCGGCGCCAATCGTCCAGCCATTCAGCATCTTGCTGGTATTGCCGAAGGGCGTCTTGATCTCGCTGTCCGTCGCGGTGTAACCACCGGCGGTGTAGATCAGGGCGCGGTCGACGGCATAGCCGGCACGCAGACGCGCGGAGCCGTTCAGGCCCGAGGAAACCTTGCTGAGGTTGATCGTCTTTTTGCCCCAGGCATAACCGAGATCACCCTCGACACCGAGAATGACGGACGGCGCGACTTCGGCATTGTAACCGGCAAAGCCCGCAAAGCGAGCGCCATCGAAACTATGCTTGTCGGTCTCACCGTCTTCAGTCGTTTTCAACCGGTTCCAGCCATAGCCGCCCGAAACACCGGCGTAAAAACCGTCCCAGGAGAAGGCAGGCGCGGCATCGTTGACGACAGGTGCTGCCGGAACGTCGCTGACGGCATCGGCAGCAATGGCTGCGCCGGAAAGAACGCCGAGCGCGGCGAGCGCGAGAAATGATTGTTTCAACATGAAATAGCTCCTTCAAAACTTCCTTACCCGCCGAAATGCGAGCCGCGAACATACCCGCCACCGAAATCACAATCACAAATGGCGAGTCGGGGGCACGCGTTAATTGAAACATCCAAAAGTTAAAAGCAAGTAACAACAGCAGCAAAATTGAGAGTATTTTAAAACATAAATCAAATTTATACTTTATAATCCTATTTATTACATAGATAAAAATTAGAATACACAAATATAAATACGCCGGCGCACGCCCCTTTCCGAAGCGGTCACGGATCGGCGGAAATAAGGCGCTGATGGATCATCCAGAATAAAAAAAGAGGGCCGCGAGGCCCTCTTCCAGTCATGCGATGCGCCGTTTGTTCTTGCCGGAAACGCCATGCGTCAAACACACGCAACTCGAGGATCATTGCCGGCTTATGCGCTGCGCGCATCGTCTGCGTCGAAAATCCCTGATGATTTTCGAGCTGTTGCGTTGGAGCGGGATGGAGGAAAGCCCGATGGTTTCGCCATCCCGTTCCACGTTTCAGTTAGTGGCGGCGCTTTTTGCCGCCGTCATTCTTGTTGTCGATGACATCGACGGACGTCTTGTTGCCGTTCAGCACACCGTTCAGGATACCGGTCTTGTTGCCGTTCAGAATCCCGTTATTGGACAGGATGCCGCTGACACCGAGATCGATGCTCGGCGAGACGACGACAAGGGCGCCGCCCTTGTTGCTGTTGCCGGACAGGATGCCTCCCAGAAGACCGCCCGCATTGGCCTGACCAACGGAAGCGACAGTAAGAATAGCGGCTACACAAGCGAACTTTGCAATCATTTCTCTCTCCTCTTTTGTTTGATCACGCCATCTGGCGTAACTGAACTGTATATTTAGAGGATTCTAATTCAAGCAAAGGCTAATATTACAATAAACGATTAACACTAATACTTGTGATTTTAATAAAATTTTACATACCGCATCTTCGCACTTCCGCCCCTTGTTCAAACAATGCCGGTCGGCGCCTGTATCGCGACAGTAAAGCGGTGCGGGAAACTTTATTAACCATCCAAATATAAGATATTGCTTAATTAGAGACCGGAGATGCGAATGCGGGTGGGGGGATATATCGCGCTTGTTCTCGGGCTTGCCTGCGCCTGTGGCGCGCGGGCGGGGGAAAAGGCCGATGAGCACAATGTCACCTATAAATCCGGCATTGCCTATGACAGCAATTATTTCGCCGACACCAACCGGCTGAGCGCGATTTCGCTGCGCGCCGGCTTCGGGCTCAATGGCAAGATCGCGCTGGAAGGGGCTGAGCTGCGTTATTCGCTCGAGCAAGAAGAGGTTCGCCTGCCCCGTTATCGTTTCGCCAATGAACATAACACCATCGCGGCACTGGGGCTGACGAAACGATTCTCCGAAAAGCTGGAATGGGCCCTTGAGCTGCGCGGCACCCGCAGCGATGCCGGCGATATTTTTCTGCACCTGCCGGAAGAAGACATTGGTTACCGGCAGCTGGATCACAAGCTGGAGGCGTCTTCCCAGCTCGGCATCCTCGCCCTTGGCGGCAAGAACACGCTGACGGCAAGCCTCGCCAGCCTGATGAAAGGCAAGGCGCGGTTCCGCCCGGCCTATTTCCTGCCCACCCGACTGGAAGCGAATGAGGCGCTTTTATCGCTGAAAGCGGAACATGCACGATCGCTCGGCGGCGGTGAGGCCGGGCTGACGCTTGCTTACGACCGTATCGCCGTGCCGGAAGGGCAGCAGGAAAAATATGAACGTTTCCCGGCCAACACGCTGCGAGGTTCTCTGGCCTATGGTTACAGGTTCTCCGACCGTTTCGCGGTTCTGGCCGAAGCGGGCTTCACATCCATTTCCGGCGATGAGATCAGCGACAAGGTAAAGCGCACCCGCCCCTATCTGCGGGCCGAGGCCGAGGTGAAGGCCACCGATCGCATCGCCTTCGGCGCGGGCTTTTCGCAGGACTATGCGCTTTTCGACCCGGATGACCCGATTGCCGAATTCCATCGCCGCTTTCAATTCGTCGTGAAAAGCAGGCTCACCGAAAAGGTGGGGCTCGATCTTGCGCTGCACCGGGTCCACAAGGACTGGATCTATTATAATTACGATACCAGCGAGCGCCGGCTGGTCGCGACGCTTTCCTTCGATACCGGCAAGAACAGCAAGCTGGAGGTGGAGTTCAACCGCCTGCTGCATGGCGAGCGCGATACCGATCTTGCCTATAGCGGCTCCAGCATCACCTCGCGTTTCAGCGGCACCTTCTGAAATTTAGTGTCGGCCCGCGCGAAGGATCGGACGCATCAGGTCGAAATTCGGTCCCAATTTCTGCTAGAGTCAGGCCTTCCAGATTCGAAGGCAGGACAGACGGGATAATGAACAGACGCTTTTTGCTCCTCGCAGCCGGCCTTGCCTGCGTTCCCGTCGCCGCAGCGGCGCATCCGCATATCTTTGCCGAAGCCCGCATGGAAATCGTCGAGGGGCCGAACGGCACCGTTCAGGAAGTGCGCAACATCTGGCGTTTCGACGAGATGTTCTCGGCAAGCGTGGTGATGGACTACGACAAGAACAGCGACCTGAAGCTCGATAAGGACGAACTGGCCGAAATCGGCAATACCGTGCTCGAATCGCTCGCCGAATATTCCTACTACACCTTCATCACCGCCAATGGAAAACCGGTGGAATTTGGGAAGCCCGAGGCCATTCACGTGGACTACAAGGATCAGCAGATCCTGATGTTCTTCTCCGTGAAGCCGACCAAGCCTCTGGCCGTCAAGGGCAAGCTCAGCTTCGGCGCCTGGGATCCGACCATGTATACGGCGATCGATTTCGCCAAGGACGGCGATATCGCCACGCAGGGTAAGGATCTGAATGCCTGCAAGCATCATGTCGTCCGTCCCGATCCCGACGAGGTGATCTCGCAGAACCAGGGTACGCTCACCGACGCCTTCTTCAACGATCCGACCGGCACCGACATGACCAAGCTCTTCGCCACCCGGCTGGAGGTCTCATGCTGAGCCGCAGGGCCGGCCTCTTCGCCGTCGCCATCGGCCTCATTGCCGTGGCCGGTGCGGCCCATGCGCAATCGCCGCTCGGCATCGGCTCGGCCGAGCCTTCCTTTTCCGTCGGCGGCCCCTTCGCGCCGCTGATGCAATGGATCAACGTGCACCAGCAGATGTTCTACCGTGCGCTGACCGGGGCGTTGAAGGCCATGCGCGAGGATGGCTGGGCGCTCAGCTCGCTGATCGGCCTCTCCTTCGCTTATGGCGTTTTCCACGCCGCCGGCCCCGGCCACGGCAAGGCGGTCATTTCGTCCTATATGATCGCCAATGAGACGCAGCTTAAACGCGGCATTCTCATTTCCTTCGTCTCGGCGCTCATTCAGGGTGCGGTCGCCGTCGGCCTCGTCGGCGCGGCCTGGCTGGTGCTGCGCGGCACCTCCATCACCATGACGAAGGCCACGCAGGCGATGGAGATCGCCAGCTTCGCCATGGTGGCGCTGTTCGGCGCCTGGCTGCTGGTGCGAAAACTCTGGTCGCTGCGTATCCGGCGCGAGCCTGTCGCGGTTTTCGCGCCGGCAGGAGAAACCGCCGCCGGCAGAACCACCGGCATGGGCACAGGCCTCCGGTTTCAGGGCAAGCCGGTTTTTGCCGATCACGACCATGATGGCACGGGCGATCTCTGCGCCGCCTGCGGTAAATCCCATGCGCCGGATCCGATGCTGCTGAAGGGCAAGAACTTCAGCCTGCACGAGGCATGGTCCGCCATCATCGCCGTGGGGCTCAGGCCCTGCTCGGGCGCGATCATCGTCATGAGCTTCGCGCTTCTGAACGGGCTTTATCTCGGCGGCGTGCTCTCCGTCCTCGCCATGTCGCTCGGCACCGCCATAACGGTATCGCTGCTCGCCATCATGGCCGTCTCGGCAAAAGGCCTCGCCGTGCGTTTCGCTGGCCCCGGCAGCCGCAGGGCAGCCGGCATTAGCCATGCGATCGAGATCGCCGGTGCGCTGTTCGTGCTCATCATGGGACTGTTGCTGCTCGGCGCGTCGCTTAAGCTCTAACCGTCACGGCGACGCTGGTAACGCGCACGCAGCCAGAACAGCAGGAAGAAACACAGCACTGCCACCGTGCCGAAGGCAGCGGCGAGCCAGGGCGAATAATCGCCCAGCCACAGCATGATCTTCGGCATCACAAAGAAGACCAGCCCGAAACCGACAATGATGAGGGCGGCGGCGATGGCCGGAGACCAATCCTTCTTGCCTGGGCGCGGCGTTTCAGGCGCCGGCTTTTCAGGCGCCGGGTTTTCAGGCAATGGCATCGGCAAACTCCGCACGGATATCCTCAAGCTTGCGCTTCTGCGCGCCATCGGCCGCAAAATTCTCCGGCGCAAGCCAGGCTTCGAAGGCCTTGCCGATCAGCGGCCATTCGCCGTCGATCATGGAAAACCACGCCGTATCGCGATTTTGCCCCTTCGAGATCATATGCTGACGGAAGACGCCCTCGAAGGTGAAGCCATAACGCTTCGCCGTGATCTTGGAGGGCTCGTTTTCATTGTGGCATTTCCACTCGTAACGGCGATACCCCAGATCCTCGAAAACATGTTTCGCCATCAGGTAATGCGCCTCGGTGGAAAGAGGCGAGCGCTTCATTTTCGCGCCATGGGCGACGGAGCCGACCTCGACCACGCCATTGGCGGGATCGGGCCGCATATAGCTCGCCATGCCGACGATATCGCCGGTGGCGTTTTCAACGAAGACCAGCGTGACCCAGTTGAGCTTCTGCCCCGCGCCGACGAGCCAGTCGCCGAAAGCGTCGGCATCGGGAAAGGCGCTTTGCGGGAAATATTTGAGCAGCGCATTCACGCCCTCGCCGCCAAGTGCGGCCCAGAGCCTTGCGAGATGTTTTTCGCGATCGAACGGCTCCGCCGTCACGTAACGGCCCTTCAAAACCACCGGCTGCGGCGGCGGACATCCCTTGAAATCACTCAGATCGCGCATTCTCTTCCCCATTTGCTGGGAGAAGGATTAGGGCAAGCGGGGCGGGATGACAACAGTGCATGTGGGGTGGGATGCGGTGGCGTTGGTGGGTGTGGTTCACCCCCCTCTGCCCTGCCGGGCATCTCCCCCTCAAGGGGGGAGATCAGCCAGAGGGAGACGCTCGCTCACTCGCAACGTTGAAGATGGCCGAGAGATCGCGTCGGGTCGATCTCCCCCTTGAGGGGGAGATGCCCGGCAGGGCAGAGGGGGTGAGCTACAGCCTCCGAGGCTAACCTCAAACCTTCGCCGCCACCACCGTCGCCTCGATATGGTCCACCAGCGCATCCGGCAACCCAAGCCGCCCTGCCAGAAGATCGAGATACCCCCGCTCCGCCCGCGTATCGGCCTCGATGGCAAGCCGCGAGGCGGTGTAAAGCTCCACCTTCTGCTCTTCCGTGCGGGCGGCAACCACCAGCGCGTCGATGTCGAGCGGATCGGCCAGTTCCTTTTCGAGGAACCGCTCGGCTTCGCTATCAAGGCCGGAGACCTGCACCTTGTCCATGATATTGGCGCGCTCCTTCTCATCGATATGGCCGTCCGCCTTGGCGGCGGCGATCATCGCCTGGATAAGCTTCAGCGCAAAATCATTGGAAAGGGCGGGCGATTGCGGGTGGAAGGCGGAATCGGCGGGCGGGGCGAGAAGCTCCGGCTCGGGTTTCGGCGCGGCTTCAGGCGCCTGGCCGGACTTGTAATTCTTGTAGGCGAGGTAACCGAGGCCCGCGATGGCGGCCACGCCGCCGATGGTGGCGACATTGCCGGCGAGCTTGCGGCCGGTCTTGGTGCCCAGAATGGCGGCGGCGAGCGCGCCGGCCTTCAGAGGATTGTTCTTGGCGATATCGGCGGCCTGCCCGGCTCTGTCACGGACGCTTCCCGAAAGGCCCGGCACCTGCGAGCCGAGGAATTGTTCAAGAAGCTTCTTGGCGTCGAACATCAAAATCTCCTGTAGAGGTCAAATCTACAGGGGAGATAGGAAGCCGTGGGCCGAATACAAATGTCAAACCCGCTCACGCCTTCGTGAACGGGTTTGACAGGATGCAAATCAGGCGCGCAGTGCGGCGGCTTCAGCGGCAAGCTTGGTGATGCCCGCCCAGTCACCCGTCGCCACCAGTTCGCGCGGGGCGACCCAGGAACCGCCGACGCAGACGACGTTCGGCAGGGAGAGATAGTCATTGGCGTTCTTGAGCGACACGCTGCCGGTCGGGCAGAAGATCGTGCCGGCGAGCGGCGAAGACAGCGCCTTGAGATAAGGCGCGCCGCCGGCCTGTTCGGCCGGGAAGAACTTCAGCACCTTGTAACCCTCGTCGCGCAGCGCCATGACTTCGCTGGCTGTGGCAGCACCCGGAAGCAGCGGTACTTTGGAACCACGCGCGGCTTCCAGCACGCTTTTATTGATGCCGGGGCTGACGATGAAGGTGGAGCCGGCTTCCGCCGCCGCTTCGAAATCCCTGGCATTGAGAATGGTGCCCGCGCCGACATTCGCGCCCTCCACTTCGGCTGCAACCGCGCGGATGGCATCCAATGCTGCCGGCGTGCGCATGGTGATCTCAATTGCCTTCAGGCCGCCTGCGACCAAAGCGCGTGCGAGCGGCACGGCGGAAGCGGCGTCATCCACGATCAGCACCGGCACGACCGGCTGGAGCTTGAGGATGGAGAGCAGTTTTTCGGAGTCCTGGGCCAAGATGAGCCTCCCTTGCGCAATTGAAACGATTGAAATTCCGTCTATCGATTAGCCTGCCTCGGCTTTCATGTCGAGGCGCGCCAGCCGCATTTTTATCCAGATACTTCAATCAATTCGCTTCATCACACTATCATATTGCGATAATCTGGCGCCCCAGTTCGCGGAGACAGCATGGCCAAGGAAATTGAACGGAAGTTTCTTGTTGCAGGCGGTGAATGGCGCAATGAGGTCACGCATAGCATGGCTTTCCGGCAGGCATATGTCGCCTCGATGGAAAATCGCTCGGTCCGGGTCAGGATCGTCGACCGGCGCGATGCGACCTTGACCATCAAGATCGGCGCAAGCGCGCTTGTTCGCGACGAATATGAATATTCCATACCCCTCAAGGACGCCGAAGAGCTGATGGCGAGCGCGCCGGGCGTGGTGATCGAAAAAACCCGCCACACCGTCGATCATGGCGGTTTCACCTGGGAAGTGGATGTTTTCGAAGGGAAATATCACGGTCTGGTGGTGGCGGAAGTGGAAATGAACGACGAGAATGCCGATCCCGATCTGCCGTCCTGGCTGGGCAGGGAAGTCACCGGAGACAAGCGCTTCTCCAACCAGTCGCTCGCCATGGACTGCCGGAATATGGACTGTCCGAACGGAGACCTGCCGGATGCCCTTCAGAATTGATCCGAAAAAGCCCTTCGACAATGAAATCCGTCGGGCCGGGCTGGAGCTGATCGACGATACGGTCACGATCCTTCGCGACCAGCCGTCCGGATCGCACGAGGCCGTGCATGACGCCCGCAAGCGGTTCAAGCGGCTGCGCGCCCTCTATCGCCTCATCCGCAAGGCGGCGCCGGATTTCGGCCGTGAGGAAAACGCCCGTATTCGCGATATCGCCCGCTCCCTCGCCTTTGCGCGGGACGCGACGGCGCTGGTGGAGACGGCGGAATATCTCGAGGCCTTCGCGCGCTCAGACGCGCAGGGCGAAGCGCTGCGGTCGATCACCGCGATGCTGCGCGCACGCCGCGACGACGCCATAGAACATGAGGCCGGTCTCGACGAGGCCATTGCCGCCGCCATCGCCGGCTGCGGGGAAGCGCGCAGGAAGCTCGAGGATCTGTCGCTGCCGGATGAGTTGAAAGACACCGCCCGGCTGCTCAGAAGCGCCTGGGCGAAACAGAGGAAAACGGCGCGCAAGGCGCTCACCGATTGTCACGAGCAGGCCGACGTCGAGCATTTCCATGAATTGCGCAAGTCCGGGCAGGCCTATTGGATGCATCTTGGCCTGATGCGCCGGCTCTGGCCTTCCGCCATGCGCGCCAAGCGGGCCGATACCAAGCGGCTGGTGGATATTCTCGGCCACGAGCACGATCTCTCGGTTCTCACCGCCGTCGCCGACCGCGAGCCGGAGCGTTTCGGTAATGGCGAGCGGCTGGCCCTGCTGCTCGACGCGATCATCGAGAGGCAGCAGGCGCTGCGCACGGAAGGCCTTGCGCTGGCAAACGAGGTGTTTTCCGAATCCGCCCGCACCGAAAGCCGCATCGTCGGCCTGTTGTGGCGGCAGGCGGCGAAATAGGCTGGAGACGGCGTGAAACGTCCCGCCGGGCTCGGCGTCATCCTCGGGCCTGTCCCGAGGATCTACAACGTTTCGATTTTGCGCGACGTGATTAGATCCTTGGGACAGGCCCAAGGATGACGGAAGACAGGTCTTGCGCTTTCGCCAATGTCGGATTTGAGGCACGAAGCGCCTCCCATTTGCCCCACTCCGGCAGATATTTGACGATTTTCAAAATACCCGGAACCGCTGATAAATATTGCTTTGCGGCCGCCGTCGCTGTATTTCAGCGCCCATGACCGACACGACCATTCTCCCCCGCCCGGAAGTCTCTGGTGATTTCCTTGTGGCCGCGCTTTATCATTTCGCCCGCCTGCCGCGGTTCGAGAGCCTGCGCGAGCCGTTGTTTGCGCTCTGCCAGGAAAACGGCGTCAAGGGCACGCTGCTGCTTGCCGCCGAAGGTATCAACGGCACCATTGCCGGGCCGGATGCGGGCATCCATGCCGTGCTCTCCTTCCTGCGCGCCCAGCCGGAATTCGCCGCGCTGGAGCACAAGGAAAGCCGCGCCTCGCACATGCCTTTCGTGCGACTGAAGGTGAAGCTCAAGAAAGAGATCGTCACCATGGGCGTGCCGGATATCGATCCGAACCGCATCGTCGGCACCTATGTCGACCCGCGCGACTGGAACGAGCTGATCTCCGATCCGGATACGATCGTCATCGACACCCGCAACGATTACGAGACCGCCATCGGCGTCTTCAAGGGCGCGGTCGATCCGCAGACGAAAACCTTCCGCGAATTTCCCGACTGGGTGAAGAACAATCCCGGTCTGCACAACAAGCCGAAGATCGCCATGTATTGCACCGGCGGCATTCGCTGCGAAAAGGCCACCGCCTTCATGAAGGAACAGGGTTTCGACGAGGTCTATCACCTCAAGGGCGGCATCCTGAAATATCTGGAAGAAGTGCCGGAAGAAGAAAGCCTGTGGGAAGGCGCCTGCTTCGTGTTCGACGAGCGCGTCTCGGTGGTGCACGGCCTTGCCGAAGGCGACCACCAGCTCTGCCACGCCTGCCGCAACCCGATTACGCCGGAAGTGCGCCTATCCCCCAAATTCGAGGAAGGCGTGTCCTGCCCGAGCTGCTACGATGACCGCAGCGAAGAGGATCGCCAGCGTTTCCGCGACCGGCAGCAGCAGATCGAACTGGCAAAGAAGCGCGGCGAGCGGCATCTGGGGCGGTAATCCCCGTCGGCTATCGGACTGCATAACGGTTGGGGTTTGTTTGAGCGGGCGCCGCGTGTTTCTTCTCCCCGTCGGGGAGAAGAAATGGGCCGCACCTTCAGGTGATCAAGAATGGGTGGAAGCAATCAGCCTCACGCCCCTGCCCGCAACGCAAAGAGCGGTGCGTCCTGCCCGTCCAGCATGGCGGTGATCTCTTCCGCCGCAACCGGTTTCGAGAACAGGTAACCCTGCAACTCATCGCAGCCGCACAGATGCAGGATGGCCGCCTGCTCTTCCGTTTCCACGCCTTCGGCCGTCACCGGAATATCGAGCGACTTTGCCAGCGCCACGGTGGCCTGCAGCATTTCCAGCGACCGGCCGCCCTTGTCGAGCGCCATGATCAGCGAACGGTCGATCTTCATGCGGTCGAAACCGAAGCGGCGCAGATAACCGACGCTGGCGAAGCCGGCGCCGAAATCGTCGAGCGCTATATGCAGGCCAAGCTGCTTCAGCTTGTCGATGGCCGCACTCGCCCGTTCCGGATGCTGGATGAAATAACCTTCCGTCATTTCCAGCCGCAGCCTTTCGGGCGGCGTCTGCGTCGCATCGAGAATATCGGCCACGTGGCCGGAGAAGGCCGGATTGCGGAACTGCACGGGAGAGATATTCACCGAGAGCTTAATGGACGGCCATTGCTGCGCCGTCTCGCAGGCCTTGTGCAGGACGAGAAGGCCGAGCCGGTCGATAAGGCCGCTGGTTTCGGCAGCGGCGATGAAGATATCCGGCGGCACGAAGCCATATCCCGGCCGCTGCCAGCGGGCCAGCGCCTCCACGCCGGTAATACAACGCGTGGCGGCGCTGACGACCGGCTGATAGACCACCTGTATCTCGTCGTTCAGAATGGCGGAGCGAAGATCGGCTTCGAGCTGCAGCTTTTCCTCGCGCAGCGCATCCATCTTCAGCTCATAGGAAACGTAACGCCCGCGTCCGTTCTCCTTGGCCTGATACATGGCCATATCGGCACGCCGCAGCAACTCCTCGCCATTGATATCGCCAGCGCGGGAAACCGAGGTGCCTATGCTGCAGCCGATGCTCGCCACCCTTTCACCGATGCTGAAAGGCTCGGTAAAGAGTTCCAGAAGCGCCAGACACAGTTTGCGGCCTTCGGCCCAGACGTCGTTGCCCTGAATGGCGATGGCGAATTCGTCGCCGCCGAGCCGCGCCAGCACCGCGCCTTCCGGCACCAGCACTCTCAGCGCCGCCGCCACGCCCTTGATCAGCCGGTCGCCGGCGGCATGGCCGTAGGAATCGTTGATTTCCTTGAAACCGTCGAGATCGAGATAGAGCAGCTTGATATCCGTCTTGTCATGGCGACCCCTGTCGACCATGCGGTTCAGCCTGGCGAAGAGCCCGGCGCGGTTGCTGAGCCCGCTCAGCCGGTCACGCAGCGCCTCCTCCCGCGCCGCCGCCTCATCCGCCTTCAGGCGGTCGAGCGTGGCCGAACCGATGATGAGCAGCACCAGAAAAAACGTGCCGGCAATGCCAAGCGCGGTAAAGACGACCGGACGCGCCTCATGAAAGCTGACGTCTCCCGGCAGGTGCGAGCGCCAGACGAGCCGGGCCAGCACCTCCCCCAGCGGATTGACGATATCCACATGGTTGGCGGCAGGCCCGTCGCCATATTGCAGTTCCAGACCGTCGATGACGTAATTGCGGGCAAGCTTGTCCACCGTCGCCTGCTTGAGATGACGGGCGAAAACCAGGTAACGCCGCTCCGCACCGACCGGCGGCAGCGCCCCGGACTTCAGCCGCACGAGCGCGACGCCCGCGGCGGCGATACCATCTCGGGTCTTGACGAAACCGGTCACCTGCGAGGTGATGCCCGGACGCATGGAACGCACGCGCTCGATCATTTCCCGGAGGCCGCCGGCAAAATAGGCGTCCGGCTTCCATGCCACCGGCTTGCCGTCCTGATAGGCCATGCGGACCTTGCCGTCCTCATCGATGACCACGGCAGTATCGAAGAGATCGTTATTGACCGTCATCTCGCCATAATTGCTTGCCACCCAGTCGAAACGATCAGGGGCATAGACATATTCGGCGGCGTCGTCCCAGGCGGCGTAGTCGTTCAGCGTCGCGCCGAGCTGTTCGCGAAAAGTGACGAGGGCGCCCGCCGTCGTCTCACGCGAACGGGCATTATCGAGCAGGTTGGCCTTTTCCCGGACCTGGCTCAAAGCGGATAAAACCAGCGCGGTGACGATGATAAGCACCAGCGCGAAGGTGGACAATACGACGCCCACGGCGGTTCTGCGCCCGACCGGCAAATAGTCCCCAATGTTGCGCGGCGCAATCCGCATAAAATCCCCTTCGAAAGCATCATCTTCCGAAGGAAACATTCAAAAGCGGTTAAGCCGCATTGTGGCCCCGCCCCAAAAAACTACGGGTATAAAACGACAGTCTGGCAGAGGCGCTGAAAAATCCTTCCCTGAAATGCCCCGGGTTTTTCATGGAAGGCGGATTTGCGTCCGTCAGGAAAAGAAAAAACCTCCCCCGCGAACGGGAGAGGTCGTGATTTTTTTAGACCGGGATGGCGAAAAATGTAAGCGGTTTTCGCCATCCCGGTCTGATCTAGTGCTGGAGCGGCTTACCAGGACGGGATGACCGTGCCGTTGTACTTTTCCAGAATGAAGGCCTTCACTTCCGGGCTCTGGTAGGATTCAACCAGCGTCTTCACCCACGGCTTGTCCTTGTCCTGCGCACGAACGGCGATGACGTTCGCGTAAGGGGACTTTTCGCTTTCGATGGCGATGGCGTCCTTCTTCGGGTTCAGGCCGGCAGCCGTCGCATAGTTGGTGTTGATGACCGAAGCGTCGGTATCTTCAAGCGAGCGCGGCAGCTGGGCGGCGTCGAGTTCGACGATCTGGATGTTCTTCGGGTTTTCGGTGATGTCGGCAGGCGTTACCTTGAGGCCGGCTTCTTCCTTGACCTTGAGCACGCCCTTGGAAGCGAGAACCAGCAGCGCGCGGCCGCCATTGGTCGGGTCGTTCGGAATGCCGACGGTTGCGCCGTCCTTCAGCTCGTCGAGGTTCTTCACCTTCTTCGAATAAACGCCCATCGGGGTGGTGATGGTGGTGCCGACGCTGACGAGATCGAACTTGCGGTCAGCGATCTGGTTGTCGAGGTAAGGCTGGTGCTGGAAGGAGTTGGCCTGCAGCTCGCCATCGGCCAGCGCCTGGTTCGGCACGACATAGTCGGAGAATTCGACGATATCGATATCGAGACCCTTGGCGGCCGCGATCTTCTTCACCTGCTCCATGATCTGCGCGTGCTCGGCGGGGGTTACGCCGATCTTGATGGTCTCGGCCAGCGCCTGACCGGCGGTGAAGAGAGCGGCGAGCGAGGCCGCGAGAATGAGTTTCTTCATGGGTGTCTCCTTGGGTTGTTATTATAAACGCAGTTAATTCTTCCGGGTCCGCTTGTCGAAGCTGCGAGCCAGCCTGTCGCCGGCGCTCTGCACCAGCTGCACCAGCACGATGAGCACCAGAACCACGACCAGCATCACATCCGGCATGAAGCGTTGGTACCCGTAGCGGATGCCGAGATCGCCCAGCCCGCCGCCGCCGACCGCGCCGACCATGGCCGAATAACCGATGAGGCTGACCAGCGTGAGCGTCAGCGCCAGCGTGATGCCGGGCTTGGCTTCGGCGAGCAGAACCTTGGTCACGATCTGCAGCGGCGTGGCGCCCATGGCGCGGGCGGCCTCGATCAGGCCCTTGTCCACCTCGCGGATCGCCGCTTCCACCAGCCTTGCGATGAAGGGCACGGTCGCGACCGTCAGCGGCACGATGGCCGCGCTGGTGCCGATGGAAGTGCCGGCGACGAGGCGGGTGAAAGGAATGATCGCCACCACCAGAATGATGAAGGGCGTGGAGCGCGCGGCGTTCACGACGAGGCCGAGGATCCGGTTGGTCATCGGCGCCGGAAACAGCTCGCCCTTGCCGCTGGTGGCAAGGAAAACGCCCATGGGCACGCCGATCAGCGAGCCGACGATGCCAGCAACGGCGACCATGTGCAGCGTTTGCAACAGGCCCTTGGAGAGAAGGCTGAACAGCATATCAGGCGACATAACCGAGCACCTCCGTGTGAAGACCGGTCTCAGCATAAAAGCGATTGGCGCGGGCGGTGACATCCGCCGAGGCCGGATAGGAGACGACCAGCGAGCCGAAGGGCTGGCCGGAAATTTCCTCGATGGTGCCGGCAAGGATGTTCACGTCCGGGCCGATTTCGGCAACGAGGCGCGCCGTCAGCGGCTGGAAGGCCGTCTCGCCGAAGAACACGAGGCGCACCAGAACGCGGTCGCCTTCCGCCGCCTGCGGTTTCAGGCCCGAAGTGACCCAGTGCGGCAGCTTCACGCCGACCGAGGACGACAGCAGGCTGCGGGTGGTCTCATGTTTCGGTGCGGTGAAGATATCGAAGGTCGTGCCTTGCTCGACGATCAGGCCCCTGTCGATGACCGCCACCTGCGAGGCGATGGTCTTCACCACCTCCATCTCGTGGGTGATGAGCAGCACGGTAAGCCCCAGCTCGGCATTGATGCGCTTCAGCAGTTCGAGAATGGACTGCGTCGTTTCCGGATCGAGCGCCGATGTCGCCTCGTCAGAAAGGAGCAGCTTCGGCTGGGTGGCGAGCGCACGGGCAATGCCGACACGCTGCTTCTGGCCGCCGGAGAGTTCCGCCGGATAACGATTGGCCTTGTCGGAAAGGCCGACGAGATCGAGCAGCGGCGCAACGCGGGTTTCGATCTCCTTCTTGCCCATGCCGGCGATTTCGAGCGGCAGGGCCACATTGTCGAAAGCGGTGCGCGAGGACAAAAGGTTGAAGTGCTGGAAGATCATGCCGACGGAACGGCGCAGCGTGCGCAGGCTCTTTTCATCGAGCGCCGCGACATCGACGCCATCGACGACCACGCGGCCGGTCGAGGGCTTTTCAAGGCCGTTGGCGAGGCGGATGAGCGTGGATTTGCCGGCACCGGAGCGGCCGATGATGCCGGTGATGGAGCCTTTCGGCACGACGTAGTCGATACCGGCAAGGGCTGCGAAACCGGGCTTGCCGCCGGCGCCGCCAAAGGTCTTGGTCACGCCTTCAAACGTGACCATAGGCTCCTTTGCCGACCCTTCAGGGACCGCCTGTTCTTGGCGCGCGGGGGATGCCGCGCTGGATGGAAAACTCATTGTAAACTCTGGGAATGCGTGACGGATCGGGTCTCAAAAAATCCTGTTGCGGTGCTGAACCGCTCTCTTCATGCAGCCTTCGGGCACATTCGATGACAGCTGATTTTCCGGGTCATTTCGTCAGGCTTTCACTCAGAAATGCCGGGGATCGGCAATTCGATGGCGCATACTTGCCCGCACACGCCACCTTTTAACAGGGATGTTTTTTCAATTATCTGAAAAGAGAGGAAAAATCTACCGCAAAGCCGCGTAGGCGGCCCTGCGGCAGTCAAGCTTTCGCGATTGGGAGAAATCAGACGCGGCTGACGAATTCATCGGCCGGCCGGCGCACCTTCTTCAGGTTCACCAGCCAGTCGCCTTCCGGCTGGCGATAACCGAGCGGCAGGATGGTGACGGAGCGCAGGCCCTTCTCGCGCAGGCCGAGGATTTCATCGAGCTTTGCCGGGTCGAAGCCTTCCATCGGGGTGGAATCCACGCCCTCGAAAGCGGCCTGCGCCACGGCCATGCCGAAGCCGATATAGGCCTGACGGGCGGCATGTTCGAAATTCACCTGCTGCTCGCGCTGCGGATAGGTGGAAAGCAGCATCTGGCGATAGGCTTCCCAGCCTTCATTTTTGATGCCACGTTCTTCGTTGACCAGATCGAACATGCGGTTGATCCGCTCTTCGGTGTAATTGTCCCATGCCGCAAAGACCAGCAGATGCGAACCGTCGGTGACCTGCGCCTGGTTCCAGGCGATCTCGCGGATCTTGGCGCGCACTTCGGGATCGGTGACGACGATCACCTCGAAGGGCTGAAGGCCGCTGGAGGTGGGGGCAAGCCGCGCCGCCTCGACAATGCGCTCGACCTTGTCTTCCGACACGGCCTTGGAAGGATCCATTTTCTTGGTGGCGTAACGCCAGTTGAGTTTTTCGATAAGCATGTTCGTTTTCCCTGGGAGGACCAACCCGCCCTGCCCCTTGGACGCCAGAACGGGTGCTACGCCTTCGTAGCCCGTCTGACATAGGGGGCAGGACGGCGCGCGCAAGCAGGCACCGCGGGGTAACCGATAAAAAAGTTTGGAAAACTGATAATAAGGGGGGAGAACTTTATTGCGGCGGGCGCTGACACGTCGCCTGCTACCGGATGCGGCGCGTAAAGTTCATGCACGGCCGTCCGCCAACCCTCATTCCTGTGCTCGTCACAGGAATCCAGCCGACACGCGTCTGCGTGGCGGAAAGACTCTTTTCAGCCCAAGGACTTGGGCTGGCTGGATCCCTGTGACAAGCACAGGGATGAGGGAGGTGACCGTTACGGCTTCACCAAACCGTGATTGCCCTTCGGAAAGCCCGAAGCCAGCGCGCTGTACCATTTGCCGCTGTTCTTCAGCGTCCGCACCTGCGTGTCGTAATCCACATGCACGAGACCGAAGCGCATGCGATAGCCCTCAGCCCATTCGAAATTATCCATCAGGCTCCAGGCGAAATAACCGCGCATCGGATAACCCTCGCGGATGAGATCGGCGACGATGCCGAGATGTTCGGCGTAATAGTCGAGACGCGGCTGGTCATCCACCTCGCCGTTTTCGACGCCCATATTATAGCAGGCGCCGTTTTCGGTGATGTAGCAATCCGGCAGGTCGTAACGTTTATAGAGCGTTTCCACCAGCGACTGGAGCGCCGGGGCATAGACCTCCCAGCCGATATCGGTCTTCACATCGCTGACTGCCGGGGCCGGTGTCGTGGCGGGGAATTCCGCGCCCGGTGTCGCATCGTCGGCAACGCGCATCGGCGTGTAATAATTCAGGCCCCACCAGTCGAGTTTCTGGCTAATGATGGAAAGGTCTTCCGCCTCCACCACCGGCATGCGGCTTCCCAGCGCCTCCATCATCTCGGCCGGATATTCACCCTTGAAGACCGGATCGAAAAACGCGCCGTTGTGGAACTGGAAGGCCCGTTCGGCGGCCTTGAGATCGGCCTCGCTATCGGAAGCCGGGATGACGGAATGGGCGTTCAGCACCAGCCCCACCGGCACTTTCGGCGCGACATGGCGGGAGGCTTCCACGCCGAAACCATGGGCGAGATTGATGTGATGCATGGCGGCAAGGGCTGCCTCCATGTTGCGCTCGCCCGGCGCATGAATGCCATAGAGATGGCTGAGCCACACCGCGCACCAGGGCTCGTTGAAGGTCGCCACCGCATCCAGCCGGTCACCCAGGCGGGCCATCACGGTCTTGGCGTATCGCTGGAAGGCGTGCGCAGTGGAGCGCGAGGCCCAGCCGCCATCGCCCATCAGCGTCAGCGGCAGGTCCCAATGGTAAAGCGTCGCATAGGTCTTGATGCCGCGCGCCTTGCAGCCATCGACGAGGCGGTCGTAGAAATCCAGCCCCTTCTCGTTGATCGGCCCGAAACCATCCGGAATGATGCGCGGCCAGGCGATAGAGAAACGATAGGCCTCGACACCCATGTCCTTGATGAGATCGAGATCCTGCTCCCAGCGATTATAATGATCGCAGGCAATATCGCCATTGTGACGCTCGAAGACATGGCCCGGCATATTGCAGAAGGCGTCCCAGATGGAGGGCTTGCGGCCATCCGCCTTCGTGGAGCCTTCGATCTGGAAAGAGGCGGTCGCGACGCCGAACAGGAAATCGCCGGGGAAACGGGCGGCTAGCGTTTTGGGATCGGTCATCTACGAGGCCCTTCTCTGTCCATCGAGCGTGAAAAGATCAGCAGCGGTTTAGACCATGTCGGCCGGCAGGTACAGTCGCATCGGCAGGAATCTACAACGTTTCAGGATGCGCAGTTAACAAGTCCAAAGCGCTTTGCATGGGGATTGCCGCCGCAGCGGTTTGCCGGCGGCGCGAGGCATCGACCCGGCGAATGCGGGTGGAAGATGGGAGGTGGTGGAAGTCGTTGCATTCACCGGGCCGCATCATCAGGGCCGCCACGGCAGGCCATCGGTCACAGCCTTTTCACGGCACCTATCGGATCGGTCCTTCCCGCCTCTGGCCCGGCGGAATGCCTTTCCGAAACACGGTCTGCCAGAACCATGCTTGTCGATGCCGGCCTCCATTTCGCGAAAGGCGCCACGCGTATCGCCCTTCCGTTCCGGTTGCGGGAGGAATGATGCGGCCAAATGGGCTGATGGGGATGGAAGGGGAAATGTTTCGGGATAAGTGGCTGTAAGGAAAAGAAGGACGGAGAAAAATTGTCCGCGCTTTATTGAGGAGGAGAGCAGGCCCCCTCATCCGGCCCTTCGGGCCACCTTCTCCCCGGCGGGGAGAAGAAATGTGCGGCTCCCGCGCCATTTCGGGCAAGAAGTACCCCGCTTGTTCTTCTCCCCGCCGGGGAGAAGTGCCGGAGCGAAGCGAGGCGATGAGGGGGCGACGCTCCCGTTGCCCCTTATTGCCCGCATCAAACGTAACGATTGACCACGTTTTCGAGATATTCCTGACGGCCGGACTTCGGCTCGGGATTGATATCCTCGCGCTCTACCAGGGCGGCGATCTCTTCCAGCTTCAACTCGCCGCGCAGCATCTTCTGGGCTTCAGCCGAATCCCACCCGGCGTAACGCTCCGCAAGCGGCTTCGACAGCGCGCCGTCCTCGATCATCTTCGCCGCCGCCTTCAGGCCGCGGGCGCAGCAATCCATGCCGCCGATATGGCCGATCAGCAGGTCCTGCGGATCGAGCGACTGGCGGCGCAGCTTGGAATCGAAGTTGGTGCCGCCGTTCTTGAAACCGCCGCCGGCCAGAACATGGTAATAAGCGAGCGCCATTTCCGGCACGTTGTTGGGGAACTGGTCGGTATCCCAGCCGGACTGGTAATCGTTGCGGTTCATGTCGATGGAGCCGAAAATGCCGAAGGCATTGGCCATGGCCAGTTCATGCTCGAAGGAGTGGCCGGCGAGAATGGCATGGCCCTGCTCGATATTGACCTTCACTTCCTTTTCCAGACCGTTCTTCTGCAGGAAGGCGTAAACGGTGGCGACGTCGTAGTCATACTGGTGCTTGGTCGGCTCCTGCGGCTTCGGCTCGATCAGGATCGTGCCTTCGAAGCCGATCTTGTATTTATATTCCACCACCAGATTGAGGAAGCGGCCGAGCTGGTCGAGTTCACGCGACAGATCGGTGTTGAGCAGGGTCTCGTAACCTTCGCGGCCGCCCCACAGAACATAGTTCGCGCCGCCGAGTTTCTTGGTGGCGTCCATGCAGGTCTTCACGGTCGCGGCGGAGAAAGCGAAAACATCCGGGTCCGGATTGGTGGCAGCACCCGACATGAAGCGGCGGTTGGAGAAGAGGTTCGCCGTGCCCCAAAGGAGCTTCACACCGGTATCGGCCTGTTTTTGGGCAAAATAATCAACGATCTCGTTGAGGTTCTTGGTATTCTCCGCGAAGTTCCGGCCTTCCGGGCGCACATCGGCGTCGTGGAAGCAGTAGAACGGCGAACCGAGCAGCGAGAAGAATTCGAAAGCCACATCCGCCTTCAGTTTCGCCGCCTGCATTGTATCTTCGAACCATGGGCGCAGGAAAGTCTGGCCGCCGAAGGGGTCGCCGCCCGGCCAGGTGAAGGTGTGCCAATAGGCCACCGCGAAGCGCAGGTGATCTTCCATGCGCTTGCCGGCGACGATTTCGTCGGGGTTGTAATGACGGAAGGCCAGCGGGTTGGTGCTGTCGGGGCCTTCATATTTGATCTTGGCAATATCGCCGAAAAAACCTGTGCTCATGGTGATCCTCCTTGGTGGGTTTAGATGAAATGCCGGAGGGTGTGGCTACCCCCCTCTGTCCTGCCGGACATCTCCCCCACAAGGGGGGAGATCAGATGCCGTACTCGCTCGTTCCATGGGCGAGGTGTCCGCCGCTTGTCGATCTCCCCCCTTGTGGGGGAGATGTCCGGCAGGACAGAGGGGGGTAGCCACACCCTCAACACCTCAATGCGAAAGCGCCCGAATAGCCGGATAAAGCGCATGATAGCGCCGGTAAGCCTCCTCATAGGCACCGGCCAGCGCCGCCACCGGCTCGATGGTCCGCGCCGTTTCCGGCTGCGAGCAGACCGCCACCGGATCGGCGCCGGTCGCGGCAATGAGGCCGAGGCGGGCCGCGCCGAAGGCGGCGCCGAAATCGCCCTCGGCCGGAATATCGACGGGCACACCGAGCGAGGTGGCGATGGAGGCCAGCCAATAGGCCGAGCGCGAACCGCCGCCGATGGCGGTGACGCGGGAGATGGACGTGCCGGCCGACTTCAGCGCTTCGAGATTGTCACGGATGGCGAAAGTCACGCCTTCCAGCACCGCCTGGGTCAGCGCCTTGCGGTCGCTTTCATGCGAAAGGCCGATGAAGGAGCCGCGAATGGCGGCGTCGTTGTGCGGTGTGCGCTCGCCGGAGAGATAGGGCGCGAAGGTGACACCGGTTGGTGCAAGCAGCGTCTCGCCCAGCTCGCCGGTCAGATCGGCGGCGGATTGGCCGGTGAGGCGCGAATACCAGTTCAGCGCATCGGTGGCGGAAAGGATGACGCCCATCTGGTGCCAGGTATTGGGCAGCGCATGGCAGAAGGCGTGCACGGCGCTTTCCGGCTTCGGCAGGTAAGATGCATTGGCGGCGAAAAGCACGCCGGATGTGCCGAGCGAGACGAAGGCATGGCCTTCCTTCACCGTGCCCATGCCGCAGGCGGAAGCGGCATTGTCGCCCGCGCCGCCGGCAACGACGGTGCGGCCGGAAATGCCCCATTCGGAGCCAAGTTCGGCGCGCAGCACGCCCGCCTCATCCGTGCCTTCCACCAGCGACGGCATGTGTTTTGCATCCAGCCCGGTGGCGGCAAGAAGCTCGGAAGACCATTTGCGTGCGCCGGTATCGAGCCAGGAGGTGCCGGCGGAATCCGACATTTCGGAGATATAGTCGCCCGTCAGCCACAGACGCAGATAATCCTTCGGCAGCAACACCTTGGCCACTTTCGCGAAGATTTCAGGTTCGTTCTTCTCCACCCAGGCAAGTTTCGGCGCGGTGAAGCCGGGGAAGACGATGTTGCCGGTGATCTTGCGGAAGCATGGATCGGCATCCAGCGCGGCGGCCTCGGCATAAGAGCGCGTGTCGTTCCACAGGATGCAGGGACGCAGCACCTTGCCGGCCGCATCGATCAGCGTTGCGCCATGCATCTGGCCGGAAAGGCCGATGCCCTTGACGGCGGCAAGCTCCTTCGGAAACTTCTGCTTCAGGCCGGCAACGGCGGTTTTCGTGGCGGCAATCCAGTCGGCCGGATCCTGTTCCGACCAGCCGTGATGCGGGCGCGAAACGTCCAGCGAGCCGTTGGCCGAGCCGATGATTTTCTGATCGCCGTCCATCAGCAGGGCTTTGACGCCGGATGTGCCAAGATCGAGACCGAGATACATGTATTTCTCCATTCCGGCGCGCCATGCGCCGCTTTCAGCGTTTTTTAAAAGTCACCGCATTCCGGACGGGAAACCGGCGGCCACTTTTCCTGGAAATGCTCTCATCAGGGCAGATTGTCCCTGAGGAATATGTCGATACGGATACGTTCCTGCGCGGCGATGACGGGCAGACCGTCGGCCCGCGCCTTCAACACGCGGATGGCGCTGCGCACCTCGTGGCCGGCATCCTGGTTGAGCACGGCGTCCAGCAGCCCTTCCCGCAGCGCATTGGCGGTGTTTTCCGTCAGCTCATGGGCGATGACCGAAAGCGCTCTTTCGCCCTCTGCCGCGCCAAGCGCCCGGATGAGGCCGCGATTGCCCGCGCCGAGGCTGTAGATGCCGGAGAGCGCGGCATTGCCGAGCGCCTTGCGCACCAGCGTCTCGACGGTCAGCGGATCGTCCCTGCCCTCCAGCACCGGCAGCAGCCGCAATTGCGGAAATTCGGTCTCGATGACGGCGCGAAATCCTTCCAGACGTTCGCGATGGTCGCGCACCAGCATGGAGCCGGCGACAACCGCGACATCGCCGCCACGCCCGGAGAGAAAACGTCCCATCAGGCTCGCCGCCGTGCGCCCGGCCGCGACGTTGTCCACGCCGGCATAATGATCCCGCCGCGAACCGGAAAGATCGGACACCAGCGTCACCGTGGCGATGCCGTCTTCGGCCAGCCGGTCGGCGGCTTCCGCCACATCTTCGGAATCGGTGGCGACGAAGGCGACGCCCGAGGGCTTTTCCCGCCGCGCGACTTCCAGAGCCTCCGTCAGCGCTGTGGCATTGAACGGCGGCACCTCGATGACGCGGATCGCCGTGCGCTCCAGATGCGCCCGTGCCGCTGCGGCCCGCACTTCGGCGCGCAATGTTGCCATGAAGGAATTGTCATTGCCCGGCAGGATGAAGACCAGCGAATAATTGCGGCCCTTGGCCAGATTGGCGGCCGCGATATCGCGCACGTAACCAAGCTCGGCAATGGCCGCCTCCACCCGTGCCCGCGTTGCCGCATGCACGCCGGGGCGCATGTTCAGCACCCGGTCGATGGTGGCGAGACTGACGCCCGCCCGCTCGGCGATATCGTGAACTGTCGGCTTCATGGCTCCTCCCTTCCCTTGCATATCCAGCTTTGCGGTCGAGGTAAACTGAAAAATGATGTACGTACCTCATATTTCAAGAAAAGGCGGTGTCGGGTTGGCGGCTCTTCGCGAAACGGTGCCGCGCGTTTCTTCTCCCCGAGGGGGAGAAGGTGGCCCGAAGGGTCGGATGAGGGGGCAAGCTCCCCGAATATCTCTACCCTTGCCCCCTCATCCCGCTGCCGCGGACTTCTCCCCGGCGGGGAGAAGAAATATGCCGCCCTCGCTCGCTCCATATTCAAAACAAAAAAGGGGCCGTCATTTCCGACGGCCCCAGCTCTGCGGTGGATGGGAGGGGATTCTTGTTAGTGCGCCGCGTCTGGCGGCGGCGCTGCCTTGGGTTTCTGGATCAGCACGGTCATGAAGATCAGGCTCGAGAACAACAGCGTCAGCGCGAAGAACACATCCGCGAAGGCCAATATCCATGCCTGCTGCGAGACCATGCCGACCAGTTTCTTGACGGCGACGGAGGCGCCGTCCAGCCCGTAGGAATCGTAGTTGGCGCCGACACTGTTCAGCCATTCCAGCGCCTGCGGATTGGAATAGCTCACATGTTCGGCCAGCCGCACATAATGGTCGTCCGTGCGCTGCGACAGCATGGTGTTGATGATGGCAAGACCGACCGCGCCGCCGAGGTTACGGGTAAGGTTGAACAGGCCGGACGCATTGCGGATGCGGGCCGGCGGCAGGGTGCCGAGCGCGATGTTGTTGATCGGCACCATGCACATCATCAGGCCGAAACCGCGCAGGATCTGCGGGATCAGCAGCTCGTAGAAATCCCAGTCGGTCGTCACATGCGTCATGATCCACGTGCCGCAGCCGAAGCTGATGAAGCCGATGGCCATCATCGCCCGCGGATCGAGCTTGGTGGAGACCTTGCCGGCAATCGGCGCGGTGAAGAACATGGCAAGACCGGAGACGAACATGGTCTCGCCGATCATCAGCGCATCGTAACCGCGCACCCGGCCGAGATAGAGCGGGTAAAGATAGGTCAGCCCGTAAAGCCCGATGCCCATGACGAAGGAAAACAGCGAGCCGATGGAGAAGTTGCGGTCGGCGAAGGCGCGGATATCGACGACAGGGAATTCCACCTTGAAGGCGCGCCAGAAGAACACGACCGCGCCGATGACCATGGCGACCGTTCCCATGACGATATGCTCGTCGTTGAACCAGTCCTTGTTGTTGCCCTCTTCCAGCACATATTCCAGCGAGCCGAGGAAGACGGCCATGGAGATCAGCCCCCACCAGTCGAACTTCTTCCAGAGCGACTTTTCCGGCTTGTCGAAATCGATCAGGCTCCAGGTGAGGATGGTGACGATGATGCCGGGGATGATGTTGACGAGGAACAGCCAGTGCCAGGAAAAGGCATTGGAGAGATAACCGCCGACCGTCGGGCCGATGGTGGGCGCAAGCGTGGCGACGAGACCGATGATCGGTGACACGACCGAACGCTTCGAGGGCGGGAAGATCGTGAAGGCGGCGGCGAAGACGGAGGGGATCATGCCGCCGCCGATAAAGCCCTGGATCGCGCGGTAGACGATCATCTGGTCGATATTTGTGGCTGTGGCGCAGAGCGCGCTCGATATGGTGAAGCCGGCCGCGCAGGTGGCGAAGAGCACGCGCGTGGAGAGAATGCGCGCCAGCGTGCCCGACAGCGGGATCATGATGACTTCGGCGATCAGATAGGAGGTCTGCACCCAGGCGATCTCATCGGAACCCGCGCCGAGACCCGCCTGGATTTCCGCCAGCGAGGCGGAGACAATCTGAATGTCGAGGATGGACATGAACATGCCGAAGACCATCGCGAAGAAGGCGATGAGCCTGCGCCTGTCCATCGGGGGATCGGCGGGGATGGACGCCCCGCCCGTACCGACAACCGTAGCCGCCATGATCTTGACCTCAACGGCGCATCAGCGATGCGCCTTACTTGGCTTCCGGGTTAACTTGCGCCGTTTTCGTGGTTTCCGGCGCCGTGCGGGTATCGACGTCGACAACGACGCTGAGGCCGGCGCGCAGATTGTGCTTTGCAAGGTCTTCCTTGGAGAAGACGATGCGCACCGGCACGCGCTGGATGACCTTGGTGAAGTTGCCGGTCGCATTTTCTGGCGGCAGCATGGAGAAGACCGAGCCCGAGCCGGGCGAAATCGACTGCACCGTGCCCTCGATCGTCGCATCGTCAAAGGCGTCGACATGCACGCGCACCTTCGAACCGGGCACGACGCGGGCAAGCTGCGTTTCCTTGAAATTGGCGTCGATATAAAGCTCGTTCATCGGCACCAGCGAAGCCAGACGCTTGCCGACCGAAACCAGATCGCCGTTCTGAACCGCCAGATTGCCGATGACGCCGTCATAGGGCGCCTTCAGAACCGTGAAGGAAAGATCGCGGGCGGCCTTGTCGCGGGAAAGCTGCAGCGAACGGATCGTGCTTTCGGCTTCCTCGCGCTGGGCGCGCAGGAGTTCCACATTGGCCTTGGCCGAGGAGATGGCGGCATCGCCGGCCACGACATTCGCCTTGGCCTGATCGAGCGCGACCTGCGCATTGTCGGAAGCGGCAACCGTGCCGACATCCTTCGCCTGCAGTTCGCTGGCGCGCTTCTGGGTGATTTCGGCACCGCGAAGGGCGGCATCCAGCGCACCCTTCTGGGCGACGGCCTGTTCCAGCGAAGCTTCGCCGCCGACGATCTGCGCATCGATGCGCTTCAGCGACAGTTCTTCGGTGCGGATCTGGGCTTCGGCCTGATCGAGCGCGATGCGATAATCGCCGTCGTCCAGCGTCACCAGCGGATCGCCCGCCTTGACTTCCTGGTTCTCGACCACGTTCACCTTGGCGACATATCCCGAAACCTTCGGTGCGATGACGGCGATATCGCCTTCTATATAGGCGTCGTCCGTCGACACCATGAAGCGGCCGTCAACCCACCAGTTGTAACCGTACCAGCCGGCGCCGGCGAGAAGGGCAACGGCGATGACCGGCAGAAGCTTGGAACGCTTCTTCTGCTTCGGCGCAGCAATGGTCTGGGGCTGCTGCTGCGGCGCGGCCTCGGCCGGCTTTGCCGGAGAGGTCTCGGCCTTGGCGGAAATATCCGCCTCTTCCGCATCGTTGACGGCGCGAACCGCGCTATTCTTCTGGGCCGACATGGGAGCTTACCGTGATAAATTGAAGAAAGTTTTTCGAACTGAACCGTTCGGTTCGATTGACATAATCTCTTTCCTGACACATATCAAGTGTTATCGAACCGATTGGTTCGACGTTCGGTTAATTTTTTTTACGCCATTGCGATGCTAAGAGACGGTAGCGATGGCAGGTGAAGACAGGGATATGGAGACGGAAACGGAAACGGGCTGTCCGGGCAATGCCGCCGGGCGTTTTGCGGCGGGTGAAGACCCGGCCAAACGCGAGCAGATTCTGGCGGGCGCCTGGCGTGTGTTCAAGCGCAAGGGTTTCGATGCGGCCAGCATGAACGACATCACGCGCGAGGCGGGCGTTTCTAAGGGCACGATCTATGTCTATTTCTCCAACAAGGAGGATCTGTTCGCGGCGCTGGTCGATCACCACCGGCAGGAATTCGCCACCTCGATGCGCAATATTCTGGCCGGCACCGAAGAGGTGCGCGACGGGCTGAGACAGTTCGGCAAGGCCTTCGCCAACAAGATGATCTGTTCGGAGATGATCCCGGCCATGCGCTCGGTCATCGGCGTCATCGACCGCATGCCGAAGCTGGCGCAGCGCTTCTTCATCGCCGCACCCAACAATGTCCGCACCGTGCTTCAGGATTTTATCGAGCACCACGTCGCGCTCGGCCATCTGAAGGTCGATGACGTGGAGCTGGCCGCCCGGCAATATATCGAGCTTTCCACCGGCACCTTCTTCAAGCTGCGCCTGTTCGGAGAGATCGAAGGCCCGGTTCCGGAAGAAGAACTGGACCGGGTGATCGCCAGCGCCATCAAGGTATTCATGGCCGCCTACGGAACCGACAAGGCCTGAAATCATTCAGCAACGGCGTGAACGCCAATACGCGGTCTGCGCGAAATTTCGATGAAATCTTGCGCCCCGGAGCCATCAACTCCTTGTTTCTCGCGTATTGCGCTATAAATTCCACCCACCGAATGTTTCGGCTGGCTTTGTTGCTGAAAGGAAAACCTACCTGATGGAGTCCATTCTCCCTCTTCTATCTGACCCCGCCGCCTGGGTGGCGCTCGTCACGCTGATCGTCATGGAGGTCGTGCTCGGCATCGACAACCTGATCTTCATCTCCATCCTCACCAACAAGCTGCCGCCCGAACAGCGCGAAAAAGCCCGCAAGATCGGTATAGGCCTTGCGCTCGTCATGCGTCTCGGCCTGCTCGGCACCGTCGCATGGATCGTGCAGCTCACCACGCCGGTCTTCGAACTCTTCGGCCACGCCTTCTCCTGGAAGGACATGATCCTGATCGCCGGCGGTCTTTTCCTGATGTGGAAGGCCACCAAGGAAATCCACCACAATGTCGACCCGGAAGACCACAAGGAAGACATGGTGGGCGGCCCCGTGGGCATGAATTTCGGCGCCGCCATCGGCCAGATCCTGCTGCTCGACCTCGTCTTCTCGGTGGACAGCATCATCACCGCCGTCGGTATGACGCCGCATCTGCCGATCATGATCGTCGCGGTCATCGTGGCCGTCACCGTCATGCTGCTGGCCGCAACGCCGCTCGCCAACTTCATCGAGCGCAACCCCACCATCGTCATGCTGGCGCTCGCCTTCCTGATGATGATCGGCACGACGCTGATCGCCGAAGGCATGGGCTTCCATGTTCCGAAGGGCTACGTCTATGCCGCCATGGCGTTCTCGGCGCTGGTGGAACTGCTCAACATGCTGGCCCGCAATGCGAGGCGAAAGAAAAAACAGCCGCAGTGACGGCTGCGACGACTTGCAGGGCCCGCCACATGCGGGCCTTGCGCTACCAAAACCGGACAAAGCGGTGTCGACATCCCGCACCGCCCGGAGGGGAAGAGAACATGGCTTTCGTCATCAAAGCGGAAATCTCGAATCCCGACGCGGAAACCTTCGCATTCGCCGCGCAAAAAACCATGTATGGCGGCAAGACCATAACGGAAGGCGACACCGTTTTTCTGTTTGCCAGTGAAAATGAGGGCGGGCATGGCCTCATCGCGCGCGGCACGGTGAAAAGCGCCCAAGCAGTTGCCCGCAAACCCGGCATCGCGCGACAGACACCCCGGGTCGATCTCACCATAAAACGAACCGCAACTGCTCTGCGTCCGCTGGGTCGTGCGGAACTTCGCGACTTCCGTGACTGGGACGACGGGCAGCCCGGAACCGAGCTCAATTTCAAGCTTTACCGCCAGGCGACAGACAAGATCGTCGGCATCTCTGACCGGGCAGCGGGTTATATCGACAGTTTTTTCATGCAATGAAACGATATGCGCCTGCGGGAGGAACTCCCGTTGCGCACTTGCGTTGATGGATACGTTCCTTACAAAAAAGCAGATACGATTCCATCTCCCCGCATGCGAAAGTAACCCGCCCAGATGACGACAGACCAGATCCTCGCCTTCACCGTCATCGCCGGAATGATGGTCGCGTTCATCTGGGACAGGCTGCGTTACGATGTCGTCGCCTGCAGTGCGCTGCTCGTGGCGGTGGCGCTCGGCGTCGTGCCTTTCGAAAAAGCTTTTTCCGGCTTTTCCGACGATATCGTCATCATCGTCGGCAGCGCGCTGGTGGTCAGCTCGGCGGTGGCGCGGTCGGGCATCGTCGATATGACGATCAAGAAATATTTCCCCGAAATGCACTCCAAGAGCCTGCAGCTCGCCTTCCTGATGATCGTCGTCGCCGTCATGTCGGCCTTCATCAAGAATATCGGCGCGCTCGCCATCATGATGCCGGTCGCCTTCCAGTTCGCCCGCAAATCCGGTAGCCCGGTCTCCTATTATCTGATGCCCATGGCCTTCGCCGCCCTGCTGGGCGGGTTGATGACGCAGATCGGCACCTCGCCCAACATCGTTGTCTCGCGGCTGCGCGAGGAGATGACCGGGCAGAGTTTTTCGATGTTCGACTTCACCCCCGTCGGCGCGGGGCTGACCGTCATCGGCATCGTCTTCCTGACCTTCGGTTACCGGCTGCTGCCGGTGCGCAACCGCCAGCAGGCATCGGTGGAGGATATTCTCGACCAGTCCGCCTATACGGCGGAAGCCACCCTGCCCGCCGACAGCACCCATGCGGAGAAGCCCCTGCGCGAATTGCTGAAACAGGCCGACGGCGATGTGATCGCCAGCACCATCCTGCGCGGACCGCGACGCATCTCCCCCTTCCCCGACGTGACGCTGAAGGCGGGCGACACGATTCTTCTCGAAGGCAGCCCGGAGGGGTTGGACCGCATTGTCTCGCAGGCGAAGCTGCTGCTTTCCGGCAAGCCGCTGACGGAGAACGGCCAGAAAACCGCCGATCTCATCTCCATGGAAGCGGTCATCAGCAATGAATCGGTGCTGAGCGGCATTTCCGCGCGTGAGCTTTCGCTCTCCTATACGCGCGGCGTCAATCTGATCGCCGTCAGCCGGCGGGGCCAGCGCGTCAGCCAGCGGCTCTCCGAGCTGACATTGCAGGCGGGCGACGTCATTCTTCTGCAGGGCAGCCGCAAGAACCTGCCGCAGGTGCTGCAGGAATTTTCGCTCTTGCCGCTGGCGCAGCGGGAAATCCTGCTGGGCGTGCAGCGCCGCGCGCTTCTGCCCGTCATCGTGCTCGCCGCCGCCATGATCGCCGCCGGCAGCGGGCTGGTGCCGGTCTCCGTCGCCTTTTTTGCCGCCGCCTTCATGATGATCGTCGTCGGCGCGATACCGCTCACCGAGGTCTATAAATCCATCGACGGGCCTATCCTCGTCATGCTCGCCGCCCTCATTCCCGTCAGCGACTCGCTCCGCACCAGCGGAGCCAGCGAACTGATCGCCGCCTGGCTTGGCCACGCCGCGCAGGGATTGCCGCCCTTTGCGGCGCTCGGCATGATCCTGCTCACCGCCATGGCGGTAACGCCCTTTCTTAACAATGCCGCCACCGTGCTGGTCATGGCCCCCATCGCCGCCGGTTTCGCCACCACGCTCGGTTTCCGGCCGGAGGCCTTCCTGATGGCGGTGGCGATCGGCGCGGGCTGCGATTTCCTCACCCCCATCGGCCACCAGTGCAATACGCTGGTCATGGGCCCCGGCGGTTATCGCTTCAGCGACTATCCGCGCCTTGGCCTGCCGCTGTCGATCATGATCGTCATCGCCAGCATTCCCATGCTGCTTTATGTCTGGCCAGTGAGCTAGGACTCGCAGCTGGGACGCTGAACCAGCGCGGGCTTCGTATTTCCTTGACGCCTGCGGCAGAATATGGCCTAAGCCGAAGCCGAACGGGAATGTGCAAAAGGCGCTTTCATTGCGTCTTCCAACATGATTTCCTGCCGCATCCAAACGAAAACATCGTGACAGACGGGTGAAACCGCCCCGATGTCACTGCCACGTCACGACGAGTGAATTTCATGACCACTTCCGGCGTTCGCGTCCGCATCGCACCTTCCCCCACCGGCGAGCCGCATGTCGGCACCGCCTATATCGCGCTGTTCAACTATCTCTTCGCCAAGAAACATGGCGGCGAGTTCATCCTGCGCATCGAGGATACCGACGCCACCCGCTCGACCCTCGAATATGAGCAGAAAGTGCTGGAAGCCCTGCGCTGGACCGGGCTGACCTGGTCGGAAGGCCCGGACGTCGGCGGCCCTTACGGTCCCTACCGCCAGTCGGAACGCAAGGCCATGTACTGGCCCTATGCCGAAGAGCTGCTGGAAAAAGGCCATGCCTTCCGCTGTTTCTGCACGCCCGAGCGGCTGGAAGAAATGCGCGAGGCGCAGCGCGCCGCCGGCAAGCCGCCGAAATATGACGGCCACTGCCTTAACCTCAAGGCCGAGGAAGTCACCGCCCGCGTCGCCGCCGGCGAAGCCAACGTCGTGCGCATGAAAATCCCGACCGAAGGCTCGTGCGATTTCCATGACGGCGTTTATGGCGATGTTTCGATCCCGTGGGATTCGGTCGATATGCAGGTGCTGATCAAGGCCGACGGCATGCCGACCTATCACATGGCCAACGTCATCGACGACCATCTGATGAAGATCACCCATGTGGCGCGCGGCGAAGAATGGCTGGCATCCGTGCCCAAGCACATTCTGCTTTACCGTTATTTCGGCTGGGACCAGCCCACGTTCATGCATCTTTCGCTGATGCGCAACGCCGACAAGTCGAAGCTTTCCAAGCGCAAGAACCCGACCTCGATCTCCTATTATTCCGCGCTCGGTTACCTGCCGGAAGCGCTGATGAACTTCCTCGGCCTGTTCTTCATCCAGATCGCCGAAGGCGAAGAACTTCTGACCATGGACGAGCTGGCGGCGAAGTTCGATCCGGAAGCACTGTCCAAGGCCGGCGCGATCTTCGACATCCAGAAGCTGGACTGGCTGAACGGCCGCTGGCTGCGCGAGAAGCTGTCGCCGGAAGAATTCATTGCCCGCACGCTGGAATGGGCGATGGAAAATGCCCGCCTCACCGAAGGCCTGAAGCTTGCCCAGAGCCGCATTTCCAGACTCGGCGAATTGCCGAACCTTGCCGGCTTCCTGCTGGCGAGCGATGTCGGCCTGACGCCGGCTTCCTTCGCGGGTCTCAAGAGCAAACCCGAGGAAATCCACGAAATCCTCACCACCGTTGCCGCCGACCTCGAGAAGATGCCGGACTGGAATGTGGAAGCGATCGAGGCCGAACTGCGCGATGTCGCCGAACGCACGGGCAAGAAGCTGCGCGTCGTGACGCCGCCGCTGTTTGTGGCCATGTCCGGTTCCTCGCGCTCGCTGCCGCTGTTTGACTCGATGGCGCTGCTCGGCCGCTCCGTTGTGCGCCAGCGTTTGAAGATGGCGATTGCCGTCGTGGCCACGATGGTGGGCAGCGGAAGCTGATAGTTATGTGCTGGCGGTGACGCCGGCATACTGAATATACCCCTTTGCTTGGGGCTTACCCCCCTCTGCCCTGCCGGGCATCTCCCCCTCAAGGGGGGAGATCAGGTGCCGCACCCGCTCGTTCCATGGGCAAGGTGCCCGCCGCTTGTCGATCTCCCCCCTTGAGGGGGAGATGCCCGGCAGGGCAGAGGGGGGTAAGCCCCGAGCGCAAAGGGTAATTGCAACGAACAAGCCCTCTGAAGGCGAATACGATGAACGACAAGACGACCGAAACCACCGCCCTCTCCTCCGACGCCACCGAAGTGCGCCGCCAGAAACTCGCGCTGCTGCGCGAGCAGATCGGCGATGTCTATCCGGCGCATTTCCACCGCACGCTGACCAATGCGGAGCTGGCGGAAAAATACGCCGATATCGAAGCCGACGTCGAAACCGGCGATACGGTGACGGTGGCCGGACGCGTTTATTCCTCGCGCAATTCCGGCATGTTCATGGATATCCATGACGCCTCGGGCAAGGTGCAGATCTTCTCCCACAAGGATACGACGCCGGAAGCGGCGCGCAACCTTTTGCCGATGATCGATATCGGCGACATCATCGGCGTGACCGGCAAGGTGCGCCGCACCAAGCGCGGCGAGCTGACGATCAATGCCGAAGAAATCACCATGCTGACGAAGTCGCTGCTGCCGATGCCCGAAAAGTGGCACGGCGTCTCCGACATCGAGCTGCGTTACCGCAAGCGCCATCTCGATATCCTCTCCAACGAGGAATCCAAGCTGCGCTTCCTGCAGCGCTCGAAGATTCTCTCCGGCATCCGCCGCTTCATGGAGGCCGAAGGCTTCCTCGAAGTGGAAACGCCGATGCTGCAGACCATCTATGGCGGCGCGACGGCCGATCCGTTCAAGACCTTCCACAACACGCTGAAGATGGACATGTATCTGCGCATCGCGCCGGAACTGTTCCTGAAGCGCACGCTGGTTTCGGGCCTCACCGACAAGGTCTTCGAAATCAACCGCAACTTCCGCAACGAAGGCGTTTCCACACGGCACAATCCTGAATTCACCATGATGGAGTGCTACTGGGCCTATGCCGACTACGAAGACATCATGGGTCTCGTGGAGCGGCTGTTCGAGACGCTGGCAATTGCCCTGCACGGCACGACCGAAGTTGAATTCCAGGGCCAGACGATCTCCTTCAAGGGCCCGTTCAAGCGCGTGCCTATGCCTGATGCGGTGAAGGAAGCGACCGGTATCGACTTCCTTGCCATCAAGACCGACGAAGAAGCCCGTGCCGCTGCCAAGGCCGCCGGTTTTGCGGTGGAGAAGGACTGGACCTGGGGCGAATGCCTTGCCTTCATCTTTGAAGAAAAGGTGGAAGGCACGCTGATCCAGCCGAGCCACGTCACGCATTTCCCGAAGGACATCTCGCCCTTCGCCAAGGAAGTGCCGGGTGAGCCGCGCCTCGTCGAGCGTTTCGAAAGCTATTGCAACGCCTGGGAAGTGGGCAACGCCTTCTCCGAACTCAACGATCCGGAAGAACAGCGCCGCCGCATGGTGGAACAACTGGAACAGGCGCACGCCCGCGGCGAAAAGGACAAGCAGCTGGACGACGAGTTCCTCGACGCCATCGACCAGGGCATGCCGCCCGCCGGCGGCCTCGGCATCGGCGTCGACCGCCTGATCATGCTTCTGACCAACGCGCCCTCGATCCGCGACGTCATCCTCTTCCCGGCCCGCCGCAACAAGGCGGACTGATCGGACGAAACCAGGGGCGGCCTCGCGGCCGCCTCCCGCTCCCCGATTTTCTCGCTAGTGGCGAAGGGGCGTATTTTCTTGACGTCGGAGAGTGTGGCGAGGTTTCGCCCCACTTGTCTGTCGGTTTTCCTCTCCATAGATAGACGCTCGCAAGTAACTACCCGGCTTTCAGCGAACGGATCGCATAAGTTTATTTAACTTTCAGTAGAATATACTGGCGATATCGCCTCAACTTGTGATACCCATTCTCCATCATTCGCATTGTGTTTGACGGCTTTCGATCAGGAGCCGCCGGGGGAGATACGCATGCCCGAGAATGAGCTTCCCAAATACCAGCCCGATATGTTCGCCGCACCTGAAAAGGAATGCGACGTGGTGATGAAAGGCGGCATCACCTCCGGCGTCGTTTATCCCTATGCGGTTCTGGAACTGGCGCGCCGGTATCGCTTCCGCTCGATAGGCGGCACATCGGCCGGGGCGATTGCCGCCGCCTTTGCGGCAGCGGCGGAATATTCCCGCACGGTCAGAAACGATCCGAATGGCTTCACCCGCCTGCAGGCTCATTGCGACACGATACCCACCATTCTGGACAGGCTTTTCCAGCCGCAGCGCCGTTTTCGCCCGCTGATGCGTTACCTGCTGTGGGCGCAGGCCGGCGGCTGGCCGGGCAAGGTTTTGGGCTTGCTCCTGGCTTTTCCGCTGGCAGCCATAGCTGGCATTGTCATCGGCGCCGGCGCCTTGTGGGTTCTGGGCGGCGGTTGGGCCGGGTCGGTTCTCGGCGGATTGGTGGGAATGCTGGCCGGCATCCTCGGCCAGATCCTGTGGCTGGTTTTCTACCGGCTGCCAAGAGACGGCTTCGGCTTCTGCTCGGGACTAACGGTTTCCGATGCCGAGGTTCCGGGCCTCACGGAATGGCTTCACGCATCGATCCAGGACATCGCTTTCGGCAGCGACGCCGCAACCGCGCCACCGCTGACCTTCGGCGATCTCATCGGCGCGGAGCCGGAGAAGCCGGTCATCAACCTGAAGATGGTCACGACGAACCTGTCGATGCGGCGGCCGCACACGCTTCCGACCACCAGTCTCATGGTGGCTTACGACCCGGCGGAATGGAGCCAGCTCTTTCCCGTTGCCGTGATGAACTGGCTGAAGCAGATCGCAACACCGGGCGGCCCCTTTCCCGAACTCAAGGCTTTTCCGGAGCCCGCCCAGTTGCCGGTCATCATCGCAACGCGCATGAGCCTGAGCTTCCCGGTGCTGTTCAAGGCCATTCCGGCCTATACCAACGATCGCGGCACGCTGGATATCGTGCAGCGTCTCGGCGGCAAAGCACGGCCCGTCATGAAGGCGAAAATCTGGTTCTCCGATGGCGGCATCAGCAGCAACTTCCCCATTCATCTTTTCGATGCCCTGCTTCCGTCGCGCCCCACTTTCGCGCTTAGCCTCGATGAATTGCCGAAATCCATCGCAAGTAGCGGCAAGCGCGTTACGATCCCGCAGGCGGCGGGCGAAGGGATCGGCGTGCCCGTTCACAAGATGGAAAAAATGAGCGGCTTTCTCGGCAGCATCCTCAGCTCGGCGAAAGACTGGCAGGATCAGTCGCTCGCCACCATGCCGGGCCAGAGAGAACGCATCGCCCGCGTTTTCCTCAACGAAGAGGAAGGCGGGCTGAACCTCACCATGCCGCCGGAACGCTCTGCGAAGCTGATGAGCTACGGCCTCGAGGTCGGATCGCTCTTCGCCAACGGCGCGCTGGATTTCGACGAGCATCGCTGGCGACGGACGCTTGTTGCCTATGATCGGCTGGAAGACACGGTGTTTGCGACTGAGCGGCTGTGGAACGAAGGCAAATATCAAGACTGGCTGACGGGCTATATCGACGAGATCGAGAGTTACGAAGCCGTGACAAAGGGTGATCGGGAAAAGCTGATCGCCCGCATTGCCGCCTTTGTCGCCCTGTCGCAGAGTTTCTCTCCGGCAATCGTCAACAAACGGAAGAAATTTCCAAATCCGGCTGGCCGCCTGCGGATCGGGCCGGATATCTGACACGTCAGATGCGAGCCCCGGAAGGATTCGGGGAGAGAAACCGCCCTCGCCCGCTTAGTGGCTCGCGGCCTTTTTCTCCGAACCGGGTTCTTCCGCCGGCGCATTTTCGGCGGCCGGCTTTTCTTCCGCCGCCTGTGCGGTTGTCGAGCCTTTGCCGAAGATCAGCGATTTCAGATAGGACAGGCTGAAGATGCTGCCGCCATCGGCTTCCGGCGTCGAGGTCAGAAGTTCGTCGGCAGCCGGTTCGCCATGCGCTTCGGGAGATGGGGTTTCGCCATGGGCCGCTCCGCCGTCCCTGGTTTCCGCCGGCGCGCCGCCGTGGCCGCCCGCGCCGTCATCTTTGGTTTCGCCGTGTCCCGTCGCACTTTTCGCGGGTTTTGCTTCATGGCCTTCAGAACCGCCATCGAGAGCCGGGGTCGCACAATCGGCCGAATCGCTGAGGCCTGCCGCCAGCGCCTCCGCATCTTCCAGCGGCAGATCGATACGCAACCCGTAAAACTGGCCGCTGGCATTGGCGGCGCCATCGTAATAAAAGGCCGAATAACGATGGGCATCCGCGCCTTCGGGAATTTTTGCCGGATCGGGAATGAAAACCACCTGTGCGGCAATGGCACGGCCACGCATTTCCGAGCGCAGCTGCGGACCGTTCTTGTCGAGCACGGAGACCTGAACCAGATCGGGTTTCTGCTTGTCGTAAACCGCCCTTGCGACACGAAGCGCAGTCTTCAGCCGCTCTGTGCCGTCACCGCCCTGGGTGCGAATGAATTTGCGGATCCATAAGGAACCGTTCTTGCGGATATTGACCGTCTGGACCGAGTCGCAGGAAAGCCCGTTGGTGGAGGCATAGGATGGGCCGAGCAGCCGCTCGCTGCCGATAAACACGGCAGCAGAGCCGGTCGCACCCGCCAAAAGCAGGATCCCGCCTCCAATCATAACGAGCTTGCGCGAAAACCGCATTCGTCCGAATACAGCTTTCACCCGCAACATCCTGACATCAAGTACCCCGTCTTACGCCCTCACCCCAAAACGTGGCTCGAAGGATGAGGAACACACGCGGGACAAGCTCCGGACCACGCTGTCCGAGCCTTGCGATAGTGCCGCTTTCTCATTGAAAAAAGTTTAATCCCGCCGGCGCAACACCGGCAAAAACGCACCATTTTCGGACATTTGCGAAATGCGCTAATTTGCGAATGATTTGCAATAGCGTTGACAAGCGTGATTTTATAACAGATGGTATTGCGAATTAATCGCAACAAAATCTGGTGAGCCCCGTGAACTTCCATAAAATCCGCCACGCCATTTTCGCTTTTTCGCTTTTTCTTCCCGGCGTCGCCCTCGCTCAGGAAAAACCGACCGTCGTGACGACCTTCACCATCATCGCCGACATGGCGCGCAATGTGGCGGGCGATGCGGCCGAGGTGGAAAGCATTACCAAGCCGGGCGCTGAAATTCACAACTACCAGCCGACACCGCGCGATATTCTCAAAGCCCGCAAGGCCGATCTGGTGCTTCGCAATGGCCTCAATCTGGAATTGTGGTTCGAAAAGTTCCTGGCCAATCTTTCCGGCGTGCCAAGCGTGACGGTGAGCGAAGGCGTGGAACCCATGGCGATCAGCGGCGGCGCCTATCAGGGCAAACCCAATCCGCACGCCTGGATGTCCCCCGATAACGCCTTGATCTACGTGGAAAATATCCGCAAGGGCCTGACCGAGATCGACCCCGCCCATGCCGATGTCTATGCCGCCAATGCCAAGGCCTATTCGGACAAGATCAGAGCCACCGTACAGCCGATCCGCGACACGCTTTCCGTTCTGCCTGAATACAAGCGCTGGTTGGTAACGAGCGAAGGCGCGTTTTCTTATCTCGCCCGCGATTTCGGCCTGAAGGAACTGTTCCTGTGGCCGGTCAATGCCGACAGCCAGGGCACACCGCAGCAGGTGCGCGGCGTGATCGACGCCATGCGCGAGCACAATATCCACGTCATATTCAGCGAAAGCACGGTTTCCGCCGATCCCGCCCAGCAGGTGGCCAAGGAAACCGGCGCGGCCTATGGCGGCATCCTCTATGTGGACTCGCTGAGCGAGGCGGACGGCCCGGTTCCGACCTATCTGGACCTCCTGCGTGTAACCAGCGAAACCATCGCCAAGGGGCTGTCTTCATGAGAATGGGCAGTAAAAAATCAGGCGGCGGCCTGACGGTTCAAAATGCGACAGTGACCTATCGAAACGGCCACACCGCATTAAGAAATGCCAGCTTTTCCATCCCCCGCGGAACGATCACTGCACTTGTCGGCGTCAATGGCGCCGGCAAGTCCACGATTTTCAAGGCCATCATGGGTTTCGTGCCGCTGGCCGCCGGTTCAGTCTCGATCTTCGACCTGCCGGTGAAGGAAGCGCTCAGGAAAAACCTCGTCGCTTATGTGCCGCAGGCCGAAGAAGTGGACTGGAGCTTTCCGGTGCTGGTGGAGGATGTGGTGATGATGGGTCGTTACGGCCACATGAATTTCCTGCGCATCCCCTCGAAACGAGACCATCACATGGTCGAAGAGGCGCTGAAACGCGTCAACATGCTCGATTATCGCAAACGCCAGATCGGCGAACTCTCCGGCGGGCAGAAGAAGCGGGTGTTTCTGGCCCGCGCGCTGGCGCAGGAGGGTCAGGTCATCCTGCTGGACGAGCCTTTCACCGGTGTCGACGTGACGACGGAAGAGCAGATCGTCGCACTTTTGAAGGCGCTGCGCGACGAGGGCCGGGTCATGCTGGTCTCCACCCATAATCTCGGCAGCGTGCCGGAATTCTGTGACCGCGCCGTCTTCGTCAAGGGCACGGTGCTGGCATCGGGCAAGACGGCGGATACCTTCAACGAGGAGAACCTGCAAAAAGCCTTCGGCGGCAGCCTGCGCCACTTCGTGCTTGGCGGGGCAGACCTGCATAACGACGCCGATCCGCGCCGGGTGAAGGTCATTACCGATGACGAGCGACCTTTCGTGATTTACGGCAAGAATGGCCAGAACGGGCGCGATCCTGAGGCTCCGAAAGAAAAAGTCGATGATAAACAGCCTTCTTGAGCCCTTCACTTACGGTTATATGCTGAACGCCATCTGGGTCAGCGCACTGGTGGGCGGCGTCTGCGGTTTTCTCTCGGCCTATCTGATGCTGAAGGGCTGGTCGCTGATCGGCGATGCGCTTTCCCATGCCATCGTTCCGGGTGTGGCGGGCGCCTATATGCTGGGCCTGCCCTTTTCGCTCGGCGCGTTCCTTTCTGGCGGGCTTGCGGCCGGTTCCATGCTGTTCCTGAACCAGAAGACGCGGCTGAAGGAAGACGCGATCATCGGGCTGATCTTCACCTCGTTTTTCGGGCTTGGCCTGTTCATGGTGTCGCTCTCGCCCACCTCGGTGAATATCCAGACCATCGTGCTCGGCAATATTCTGGCGATCACCGCCGAAGACACCATCCAGCTCGCGCTGATCGGCGGCATCAGCCTCATCGTGCTGGCACTGAAATGGCGTGACTTCATGGTGGTGTTCTTCGATGAGAACCACGCCCGCACCGTGGGGCTGAAGCCGGAAGTGCTGAAGGTGATCTTCTTCACCCTGCTGGCCGCTTCCACGGTTGCCGCCCTTCAGACCGTCGGGGCATTCCTCGTCGTCGCCATGGTGGTGACGCCCGGCGCCACCGCCTATCTCTTGACTGACCGTTTCGAGCGGCTGATCCTGATGAGCCTCATCATCGGCGCGGCCACCAGCTTCGTCGGCGCTTATCTCAGCTATTTTCTCGATGGCGCGACCGGCGGCGTCATCGTTGTGCTGCAGACCGCGATCTTCCTTGCCGCTTTTGTCTTTGCGCCCAAGCACGGGCTTCTCGCCTCCAGGGCCAAGGCCCGCAAGGCGCTGGGGGAAACGCCATGAGCGAATATCTCGAACTCGCCATGCTGCCGTTTCAGCTGCCCTTCATGCAATATGCCTTCGTGATCACTTTGATGATCGCGGTTCCCATGGCGATGCTCTCCTGTCTTCTGGTGCTGAAGGGCTGGTCGCTGATGGGCGATGCGGTTTCCCACGCCGTGCTGCCCGGCGTGGTGCTGGCCTATATCGTCAACATCCCGCTTTCCATCGGCGCTTTCATCGCCGGCATGATCTGCGCGCTCGGCACCGGTTTCATCAAGGAAAACAGCCGCATCAAGGAAGACACGGTGCTCGGCATCGTCTTTTCCGGCATGTTCGGGCTGGGGCTGGTGCTTTATGTGAAGGTGCAGAGCGATGTGCATCTCGACCACATTCTCTTCGGCGACATGCTGGGCATTGCGCCGTCGGATATGCTGGAGACGGGCCTGATCGCACTTTTCGCCACGCTGTTTCTCGGCATTCTGCGCAAGGATCTGCTGGTCAACGCCTTCGACGCGCAGCATGCGAAAGCCATCGGCCTGCCGGTGCGTATCCTGCATTATGGCCTGCTGATGGTTCTGTCGCTCACCGTCGTCGGGGCGCTGAAGGCAGTGGGCATCATCCTCTCGGTCGCCATGCTGGTCGCGCCGGGCGCAATCGCCTTCCTGCTGACCCGGCGTTTTTCCGCCATGCTGCTGGTGGCCATTGCGGTGGCGATAACCTCATCGCTGGCAGGCATATGGCTGAGCTTCCTCATCGACAGCGCGCCGGCTCCCACCATCGTCATGTTCATGAGCCTTGCTTTCGTCGCCACCTTCATTCGCACCATCTGGCATGCCCGCCGGATCGATGCGGCGCGTGAAACGGGTTTCTAGAGCTTTTCCAGGAAAAGTGGAGCCCGGTTTTCCATCCGGAAATGCGCCAAAACAAAGAGTTAGAGTGTTTTCGCTATTCGAAGAAAAGCGAAAACACTCTAAAACAACGATTTTTGCGGGCGTATGGAACATTTTCGCCTTTTGCGCGTCATTTTACCGAGCCTGTCGCGGGGCGGCGGGCTCGGGAAAATTATGCAAAAGGGGAAGCGCCATGCTGAAGTGGGCTCTTATTTTCTTTGTTATCTCTTTGATCGCGGGCGTATTCGGCTTTACCGGCATTTCGGCAGCCGCGGCGGGCGTGGCCCGAATCCTGTTCTTCATCGCCGTGGTGATCTTCCTGGTCTTCCTCGTGCTTGCACTGATGGCCGGAAGCGCCGTCGTCTGAACGAAAAAGGCGGCCGGTTTTCACGCCGGTCGCCTCTCCTCTCTCCCTTAAAAAGATTCAGCCAGTCCAGCCGCCATCAATGACGTGAATCTGGCCGGTGGTGAAACCTGCCTCGTCCGAAGCGAGATAGGTAACCAGCGCTGCGATTTCTTCCGGCGTGGCGATACGGCCCATCGGTTGGCGGGCGATGAAATCGGCCAGCGCCTGTTCGTAATTGCCGGTGGCGCGCAGGCGGTCATGCAGGGACGGGCTATCGACCGTGCCGGGGCAGATGGCGTTGCAGCGAATGCCCCTGGTGACGAAATCGGCCGCAATCGCCTTGGTCAGACCCACCACGGCCGCCTTGGAGGCGGTATAGGCGAAACGGTTCGGCACGCCCTTCACACTGGAAGCGACGGAGGACATGTTGACGATTGCGCCCTTGCCCTTTTCCAGCATGCCGGGCAGGAAGGCGCGGCAGGTGCGATACATAGCCTTGGCGTTGAGATCGAAGGAAAAATCCCAATCCTTTTCTTCGCATTCGAGGATGGTGCCGGAATGAACGAAACCCGCGCAGTTGAACAGCACGTCCGCATGGCCGATATCGGCGGCGAAGTCTTTGACGCCATCGCCATCCAGCACGTTCAGAACCCGGGTTTCCGCACCCTTCAGCGTCGAAAGCGCCTGCTCATTGATATCGGTGGCGATGACGCGCGCGCCGAGCGAGACGAACCGCTCTGCCGCCGCCCGGCCGATACCCTGACCGGCGGCGGTGATCACCACTGTCCGGCCGTTAAAATCCTGCACCATGAATAGCCTCCCGCTAAGGCCCGTCCGCCCTTCGGGGACCGGACCGCTGAATTTCGATGATCTCAAATATGGATCGACAATTCATATGTAAACGCGGTATTCATATGGCGTCAAGCAAACTTGCGTCGATGTCGGCTATCGGGCAACCATATTTTCAGGCTGCCCACCCGGCGACCGCGCAAAACACTATCGAGGCCAGATGACCGACGACGACAGCGAAAGATATCGCGCTCCCGCCCTCGACAAGGGTCTGGACATTCTCGAACTTCTGGCCCGCACCGATGGCGGGCTGACGCAGATCGAGATCGCCAAGTCTATCGGCAAAAGCCCGAACGAGCTTTATCGCATGCTGGACCGGCTGGTGCGCCGCGGCTATGTGCAGCGGCTTGACGGCGACCGCTTCTCATTGACGCTGAAGATGTTCGGGCTGGCGCATTTCCACGCGCCGATCCGCCGGCTGGTTTCTTTCGCCGCACCGGTCATGCGCGATTTTTCGGCAAGCGCCGAGCAGGCCTGTCATCTGGCGGTTTATGATCGCGGCAGCGTCGTCGTCATCGCCCAGCAGGAATCATCCACCTATTGGGCCATGTCCATGCGGGTCGGCGCGCAGATGAGCCTGTTCCACACCGGCTCCGGCCATGTGCTTCTGGCCTTCCAGACGGAAGCGCAGCGCCAGATCATGATAACCGAACAGGTGCGCGGCGGCGGCGAAACCGTGCCGCCGGACCTTGCCGGGCGGCTGGCGGAGGTGCGCAAAAACGGTTTCGAATCCATGGACAGCCTTCAGACCGCCGGCGTACGCAATATTTCCGCCCCGGTGCTGACGCTGGACGGTACGGCGCTTGCCGTCATCACCTGCCCCTATATCACGCCGCTCGGCGGCAAGGCCCCGACACGCGAGACCTGTGAAGCCCTGATCCGCGAGGCGGCAAAACGGATTTCCGAAGTGGCGACGGGAAACGGAAATTCCTGAAACGCACAAAAAAACGCGACCGGCAGGGACCCGATCGCGTTTTGAGTGACTGGAGATTTATATCTCTTAAACGTGGGGGAACGTGGATGGTTCCCCCTTTTTGTATCAGGCCGCAGCCAGCGTCAGTTCCTTGCGGACCATTTCGCGCAGCGTCACCAGATCCTTGGCGAAGAGGCGGATGCCTTCCGAGAGCTTCTCGGTGGCCATCGCATCTTCGTTGAGCGCCCAGCGGAATGCCTTTTCGTCGAGCGACTGCAGCGGCTCTGCCTTGATATTGTCGGGCGAAAGCTTGCGCTCCAGCTTGCCGCTGTCCTTGTCCAGCTCTTCCAGCAGTGCCGGGCTGATCGTCAGGCGGTCGCAACCGGCCAGCGCTTCGATTTCGCCGACATTGCGGAAGGAGGCGCCCATGACGACGGTGCTGATGCCATTGGCCTTGTAGTAATTGTAGATGCTGCGCACCGAAACGACGCCCGGATCGGTTTCGGCGGTGTAGGTCTCACCGGTGGACTTCTTGTACCAGTCGAGAATACGGCCGACGAAGGGCGAGATGAGGAAGACCTTGGCTTCGGCGCAGGCAATCGCCTGGGCCTGAGAGAAGAGCAGGGTCAGGTTGCAGTCGATGCCTTCGGACTGGAGAACTTCGGCAGCCTTGATGCCTTCCCAGGTGGAGGCGAGCTTGATGAGGATGCGTTCACGCTCGATGCCGCGCTCCTTATAGGCGGCGATAATGTGGCGCGCCTTGGTGATGGAGGCTTGCGTATCGAAGGAGAGGTCGGCATCGACTTCGGTCGACACACGGCCGGGAACGAGGCCGGCAAGGGCCGCACCGACGGAAATGGCAAGACGGTCGGCAACGGCAGCGACGACGGCGTCGGACTGGCCGCCCTGCTTCTTGCCCCAGGCGACGGCTTCCTTCACCGCATCGGCAAAGGCCGGTGTGCCGAGCGCCTTCAGAACGATGGTGGGGTTGGTGGTGCAATCCACCGGCTTCAGGCGCGCAACCGCCTCGATATCGCCGGTATCGGCAACGACCGTGGTGATGGCGCGAAGTTGTTCGAGTTTGGACGTCATATCGAATGATCCTTCATGATCTCTTGAAAACTTGCTCTGCCGTCATTTCGTTCCCGCACCAAGGGTGCGCCCAAGGCCGAAATCGCGGTTTGTCCGGCTCCGACTATCGCAAGCGGCAAGGTCGAAAGTCAAGACATTTGCGCATCGCAATTGACATAAGTTTCACGCCTGCGATACTCGGCCGCTAATAAAGAATGGCGGAAACCGTGGCGAAACTGAGAAGAGAAACCCATACGGCCTATTCGGAAGCGGCGTCTCTGCGGCTGCGCGCCGCATGGCTCTATTATAATCAGGGCATGACGCAGAAAGACGTCGCAGAAAAACTCGGCATCAGCCGCTCCACCGTCATCCGCCTGCTGGACGAGGCGATGAAACGCTCCGAAGTACAGATATGGATCAACGAAGGCATCGAGGACTTCGTCGAGCTGGCCGGCCGGCTGGAGGCGGCTTATGGGCTGGACGAGGCGGTGATCATCCCTTCCCCCGGCCCATCCCCGGATAAGACGAATGCCGAAGGCACGGCCAAGGCGGTCGGGCTGGCGCTCGGGCAATTCCTCTCCGAAGCGGTGCCGAACGAGGCCACCATCGGCGTCGGCTGGGGCCGCACCATGACCGCCTCGCTTTCCAGCTTCCGCCCGCCGCGCCGGGAAAATTGCAAGGTCGTCTCGCTGCTCGGCGGTATCGTCGCCGTGCACCAGACCAACCCGCTCGATTACACCTGGCGGCTGGCAAGCGCGCTCGGGGCGGAATGTTACATGTTCCTTGCGCCGCTGCTGGTGGATTCGGTTGAGACCAAACGGGCGCTGATCGAAAAATGCGGGCTTGCGACGCTTTACGATCTCGCCGAAACGCTCGATCTCGCCATCGTCTCCTGCGGCGATATCGGGCCGCATTCGACCTCGCTGTCGGAGGGTTTCATTTCCAAGGCGACGCTGCAGGAACTCATCGATGCCGGCTGCGTCTGCGACACCATGTTCAATTTCATCGATGCCGAAGGTCGCTCGGTCGATCACCCGATCAACCAGCGCGCCATGGCAATCGATCTCGATACGCTGCGCAAGGCCAAACACATCGTGCTGGCCTCCGGCGGCGCCCACCGCGCCATCGCCATCCGCGCCACGATCAAGCGGATCGGCTGCAATACGCTGATAACAGACGAGGCGGCGGCGCTGGCGTTGATGGAGCTGGTTTAGGCTTCGTCAGTCGATTTAGGCCCGCCCTCATTCCTGTGCTTGTCACAGGAATCCAGTCGGCGCGCGTCTGCGCGACGGGAAGAGTCTTTTCAACCCAAGGACTTGGGTTGGCTGGATCCCTGTGACAAGCACAGGGATGAGGGAAACCGGCGTCACACCTTCCCCGTTTCCCAACCGAGCATCGCCCGCTTGCGGGTCAGGCCCCAGTGATAGCCCGTCAGAGCCCCGCTTTTACCGACGGCGCGATGGCAGGGAACGACGAAGGAGACCGGGTTGGCGCCGACGGCAGCACCGACCGCACGCGACGCGGTGGGCTGGCCGATATCGCAGGCGATGTGCGAATAGGTAACCGCGCGGCCCATCGGGATTTTCAGGAGGCTTTCCCAGACCCGTACCTGAAAATCCGTGCCGAGCAGCACGACACGCAGCGGCCTGTCCGCCGACCACATGGACGGGTCGAAGATGCGCGCGGCGTAGGGTGCCGTCGCTTCGCGATCCTCGACATAATCGGCATTCGGCCAGCGGCCGGCCATGTCCTCGAAACAGGCCCTTTCCTCACCCGGATCGGCAAAGGCGCAGCCGGCAAGGCCACGATCTGTCACCATGACCAGCGCAAGCCCGAAGGGCGAGGTGTGGAAACCGTAACGGATCGTCAGCCCTCCGCCCTTGGCCTTCCATTCGCCGGGAGACATGGCCTCATGGGTGACGAACAGATCGTGCAGGCGTCCCGGCCCAGACATGCCGACCTCGATTGAGGTTTCCAGCAGCGGCAAATCCTCTTCGCGCAACAGCCGCTTGGCATGATCGAGCGTCACGGCCTGCAGGAATGCCTTGGGCGAAAGACCGGCCCAGCGGGTGAAGGTCTTCTGCAATTGCGTCGGCGACTGGCCGAGCTCTGCGGCAATGGCTTCGAGGGAGGGCTGCTCGCGATAATCCAGCGTCAAAAGCTCGATAACCCCGCGCACCGTGTCGTAATCCGTTCCGATGGGGGTGATATCTTCGTTCAGCGTAATATTGGCGTTCATCGCAAATCTCCTAACGGGTAAGAGAAAACCATTAAAGCGACTTCGTCTCCACCCGTTTCTTGCGCGGCATTACGATACGCAAGGAATGTTCGTTAGCCGGAACACCCACGCACCCTCATTCCTGTGCTTGTCACAGGAATCCAGCCGACACGCGTCCGCGTGGCGAGGGACTCTTTTCAGCCCAAAGACTTGGGCTGGCTGGATCCCTGTGACGAGCACAGGGATGAGGGAAAGAGACCACCGCGCCACGACAACCTTCTGATCCGCTCACATCCGCCGCCGCACAGTCGCCAGCGCACCGCCGAAAGCCTTGGCGAAACTTTCCCGGTCATCCGGATTGAGAAACGAACCGATATCGGTCGCCCGGCCTTCACCCGTCACATGCATGGAGACGATGCCGATCTCATCGTGCCGCCTCACCCTGAAGCGCGCCCAGAAGGGATTGAAGCGATGTTCCACCATCCGCCCGGCGGGAGAGAATTTGCGGATCGAGAGGCTGGTGCGCGAGACGCTGACCTCTTCCCGCGCTTTCGCCGCCCGATAATTGGCGCGAAAGGCGGCATAAAGCAGCAGAAAATCCAGCCCGAAGAACAGGCCGACCGGCCATGCCCCGGTGGCGAGGAAAAAGCCGCCATAGACAAGGCAGGCCAGGCCGGAGAAAAGCAGGAGCAGCCGGAAACCCCTTCTGCCAAGCGAACGGTGCGGAACGAGTTCCGCCGCGAAAATCGGCTGGTCGTTGAGCGTATCCACGTTGCTTTCCTCAGGGCGGGCTGGCTATAGATAGTCCATGACAGTCGCCAAAAAACGATCCAGCACCCAAACATTGAAAAAGTCAAATCCGGCATCCGCGCGCAAGCCGGCGCGGGTGAAAACGGCCTATTCCAAGGACGAGCTCACCGAGATTTTCCGGCGTTTTTCCATTCAGCGACCGGAGCCGAAAGGCGAGCTGGAACATACCAATCCCTTTACCCTGCTGGTGGCCGTGGCGCTTTCCGCGCAGGCGACCGATGTGGGCGTGAACCGGGCCACACGCGCGCTGTTCAAGGTGGCCGATACGCCGGAAAAGATGCTGGCGCTCGGCGAGGAAGAACTGATCGGTTATATCAAGACCATCGGGCTTTACCGCAACAAGGCGAAAAACGTCATCGCCCTGTCGCAGATGCTGATCGACAATTTCGGCGGCGAGGTGCCGAAAACCCGCGAGGAGCTGGTGACACTGCCGGGTGTGGGCCGCAAGACGGCCAATGTGGTGATGTCCATGGCCTTCGGCGTGCCCACGCTTGCGGTGGATACCCACGTCTTCCGCATTGCCAACCGGCTCTGTCTTGCGCCGGGCAAAACCCCTGACGAGGTTGAAGACCGGCTGATCCGCATCATTCCAGAACAATATCTGTTCCACGCCCATCACTGGCTGATCCTGCATGGGCGTTATTGCTGCAAGGCGCGCAAACCGGAATGCGAGCGCTGCGTGATTGCCGATATCTGCAAATCGCCGGAAAAGACCTTCGATATTCCAGCGCCGCTGGTGGAATTACCCGCGCAGCTGTTCGGTGCGGCCAGCGGCGAATGATGGATCGCGCCGGCTGACGGCCTTGTGCAGATGCACCATCATCGAGGCGGCAAAAAGCGGCGTCAACAGGTTGAGGAACGGCACCGCCAGGAAGGCCGCGATCACCAGCCCGGCCATGAAGACGGTGGTGCGGTGTTTTGAACGGAACAACCTCGCTTCGGCGGGCGAGCGGAAACGCATCGCCGCGAATTCGAAGAATTCCCGGCCGAGCAGATAGCCGTTCACCAGGAAAAACGCGATAAGATTGATACCCGGCACCAGAAGCAGCAACAGCGCGACAAGGTTGCCGGCAATGACGACACCGAAGAACTTGATGGACGACAGAACGGCCTCGCCGACCGGCATCGCCTTGCCCGGTGGATCGTTCGGATAGTTCTTTTTCTCAACCACTTCGGCGACATCGTCGAGAAACAGGCCGGCAATGACGGCGGTGACCGGCGAAATGAGCAGCGCGAGCGCCAGCGCCAGCCCGATGCCGGCGAAAATGGCGAAAACGAAAGTCAGCCAGCCCGCCCAGTCCGGTACGCCGGGGATCAGCGTATCCACCCACGGCAGGGCAAAATAAATGAAGATCGAGCGGATGGCGAACCACAGCGCCGCAAGCACGAGAAGCGTGAGCCCCAGAACCTTCCAGAAGACCGACCGGGTTTCGGCGGCAAAGAGATTGTGGAAGGCAAGCCTCGCCGCATCAAAAATCATCCGGAACTCCTCGACGCCTTTCGCGTTGAAACACACTTACCAGACGAGAGATAAGCGCTGCCCGCCCACTCTGCAAGACGGACGGAAAGATGCCAAATGGCTGGATTTAAACCGCAGATGGAATTTCTCTTGAATAAAAGGTATCTCTAAAATATAATAATATACCTATTACATTTCGCATTCCGGTCCGGTGGAGGACAAGGCCGGAAAAGCTATCCCCCACCGTCAAATTGCGGTTCGCACGCTCGTTTGCGCGCGCGCATGCATCATCGTTCAATAAAGATAAAAGAATGAGGCGTTGGTGGAAAAGCTGCTGTTGAACCTTACGCGCGCCATGAAGGCAGGCACCCCTTCAGAGCGCAAGATCGCCAAATATCTGATCGAACATCTGGACGAATTGCCGTTCGAGACGGCGCAGACGCTGGCCGCCAAGCTCAGCCTCAGTCCGATGACGGTCGGCCGTTTCCTGCGCTCGCTGGGATACCGGCAATTCAGCGATATACGCGCCGATCTGCGCCATGCCGAAGAAACGGCCGGCGCGGACCAGCCCGCCATGGCCGAAGGCGGCGAACGCCATTCCAACCCGTTTTCGCAGCTTCTGTCGCAGCAGATTCAGGCCATCCAGACCGCTTTCGACATGACCACCCAATCGGTCTGGCGGGTCGCCATGAACGAGATCGCCACGGCGGGCAATGTTTTTCTGGCAACCTCTCCGGAAGGTCTCGATGCCGGGCGGCATTTTTACGGGCGGCTTCTGGAGAGCCGGGGCCATATCCATTATCTCGGCAGCGACAGCGCGGCCTATGTCGCCCTGTGGGATTTCGACCCCGCGCAGGCGCTGCTCGTCATCATGGATTGCGGCGGCGCCCTGTCGCCCCTGCAACGCCTGTCGGCAATGGCGCGCAAGAGCGGCTACAGGACATTGCTGATCACCACACGCTTTTATGAATGGGGACCGGAAAGCGCCGATCTCTGCCTTGCCATGCCGCAGGCGCAGAATGGCGGCCAGGGCCTGCTGCAACTGGTCTCCCTGCTGGAATTCACCCTCTGTGCGCTTGGCGCCAGCGCCGATGACAGCGGCAGGGCAAGGGCAAAGAACCTCACGGCCCTGAAACGCGCGCTGCGCAGCTAATTGCGCTTGGCGGCAATACGGGGCAGAGAGATCGAGTGGTTACCGCTCGTTTTTTCTCCTCGTCGGGGAGAAGGTCGCGGCAGCGGGATGAAGGGGCTAGAGTGCGTTTTATCGCTGGCGTTCCCCCTCATCCGGCCCTTCGGGCCACCTTCTCCCCGGCGGGGAGAAGAAATGAGCGGCATCCGTCGAAGCCAGCCATTGGCCTTTAGAAAGTCAAAGGCTTTCCAGTTCCTGGCGATGGCGGTGCATGGCGAGAAAACGGCGATAATCCCGCTCATAACGGGGGCCACGCGCCGGATTGCCTGATATTTCCGCATTGCCCGGATACATGGCGGCCCCTGCTGCCGCAAGGTTCGCATGCACCCCGCCGGCCGTCGCCGCCGTCATCGCCGTGCCGAGCAGCACCGCATCGGCGGTGGCGGGAACGACGATGCGCTTGCCCGTCACATCGGCATAAAGCTCCATCAGCAGCGGGTTCTTCACGTGCCCGCCGGTAACGTGCAGGCTTTCCACCGCATAACCGAAACGCTCCATCGCATCGAGCACATGGCGCGCGCCGAGCGCAATGGCGACGGCCGTGCGCCAGTAAAGACGGCAGAGACTGTCGAAAGACGTATCCAAAGTCAGCCCGCTAATGACGCCGACGGCATGGGGATCGGCAAGCGGCGAGCGGTTGCCGTGGAAATCCGGCAGCACATGCAGCCGCTCGGCGAAGGCCTCGCCCTCAAGCGCGCGCAATTCCGTTACCCGCGCAACGATGCGGGCATGCAGCGCCGTATCCGGCTCACCGCCAGCCGCATGCATGCGCACGATATGGTCGAGCAGCGCGCCGGTGGCCGATTGCCCGCCCTCCACCAGCCAGTGACCCGGCAGGATCGCCTGCCAATAGGGACCCCAGAGGCTGTGGCCGGGCATCTGCCGCTCCGACATGGCGACAAGGCAGCTCGATGTACCGGCGATCAGCGCCACATGCCGGCCCACATCCGCAGACAGGCAGCCGCCCAACGCACCGAGCGCGCCGGCATAGGCGTCGATCATGCCCGCCGCCACCTGGCAACCGATATCGAGACCCAGTTCGGCGGCCGCTTCGGGCGAAAGCGGGCCGATGCTATCACCCGGCATTACCGTGGTTTCGGGCAATCCCGCCCGCTCTTTCAGATCGGCAAGGCCAGCCAGTTCCAGATAATCCGCCTGCCAGCCGGGATTTTCCTGCGCCAGAAAATTCCACTTCGCCGTCTGCGTGCAATTTGAGCGCTGCGCTGAACCGGTCGCCCTCCACGTCAGGAAATCCGCCAGATCGAAGGCGAAGGACATGCGCGACCAGCTTGCCGGCATATGCGTCTTCAGCCACATCAGCTTCGGCATCTGCATTTCCGGCGAGACGCTGTTGCCGGCAAAATCCAGCACCCGGTGGCCGGATGCCGTCAGCCGGTCGGCCTCGTCGATTGCCCGGTGATCGAGCCAGACGATGGTGTCGAACCGATCCTCCCCGGTAACGGAAACCGAAACCGGCTCACCCCGCCCATCGCGGATGACCAGCGAGCAGGTGGCGTCGAAACCGATGGCGGCGACGCTTTGCGGTGAAACACCGGCCTCGGCAAGCGCTGCCCTCACCACGATGCAGACCGCGTTCCATATGTCGGTGGAATCGTGCTCGGCGTGGTTTTCCTGCGGCCTCCGCATCAGGATGGGATGGGTGGAGCGGGCAAGAAGCCGGCCGGCCGGATCGAAAATGCCGGCCCGGGCGCTGGCGGTGCCGACATCGACAGCGACGAGATTTTGACGCATCAAGACTGCAATTCCATCCCTTGCGCAACGACCCGGCGACGGCGGCGGGCAAAATCTGCTTCAGCCCGCATCACGTTCCATTTGGCCGTCAAAACCGCCCTTCCCCACATAGCTACGGACAAGTTGGACCAAATCCGGCATGGCGTCAAACACCACATCCGCGCCAAGCCCGGCGATCTTTTCACGGAATGCGGGAAAGCGCGCATGCGAACCGCCGGTAAAGGCAAAAACGCCCATACCCGCGGCCTTTGCCGCGGCAATGCCGGCCGGGCTGTCCTCGATCACGATGCAGTGACGCGGATCGACGCCCATTTCGCGCGCCGCATGAAGAAAAAGATCCGGCGCCGGCTTGCCGTTTTTTACCATGGTGGCGCTGAAGACATGCGGTTCGAATTTGTCGATCAGGCCGGTCAGCCCCAGCGAATAACGGATGCGTTCCGGCTGGCTTGAGGAAGCAACGCAGCGCCGCAGCGGCAGGAGCCTGTCCAGCGTTTCGCCAATGCCGTCGATCGGCCGAAGCTCGGTGCGGAAACGCTCAAACAGCGTCGCCCGCATATGGTTGAGAAAATCGATGTCGGTTTCGACACCGTAATCCTCAAACAGCGTCGCCGTCATGCTGGCGACGCTGCGGCCGAGAAAGCGCTCATAGGCCTCTTCCTCCCCCATCGTCACGCCGAGATGGGAGAGCATATCGAGAAGGACGGAGATGGAGACCGGCTCGCTATCGACGAGAACGCCGTCGCAATCGAAAATCAAAAGGGGCCCGGTCTCGTCTTCCATCTCATGGTCACTTTTCAGCCAGCTTGTCATCCAGATAAAGCTGCAAGGTCTTCGCCGTGCCTTCTTGCCACAGCGTCTTCAATGCATGGGCAAAGCGTTTACGGAAAAGCTCCGATTCGGCAACCGTTCCGAAGATATCCTCAAGCGCGAGGAAGGCCATCGGATCGTCCTTGGCATTGATCGCCGCCGCTTGCAGCCGCTCGGCGCTGGCATCGTTGAAGGCGATTTCCTTGCCGCTGTCGGAGGTGCCCTGGAAATAACGGCACCACAGCGCCGAAACCAGCGAAAGGCCGACGATATCCTCGCCGCGCGCCAGCCGGTCGGCGGTGGATGGCAAGATGAATTTCGGCTGGCGGTTGGAACCGTCCTGCGCCAGACGCGGAATCGTGTCGCCGATCTTCGGATTGAGGAAACGCCGCTCGATCAGGGCGAAATAATCGGCGAGATTCGTATCGGGAACCGGCGGAATGACCGGGATGATCTCTTCATTTTCAAGCTTTGCCAGAAATGCCCGGATCAGCGGATGTTCCATCGCCTCATGCACGAAATGAATGTCGAGCAGCGCCGCCGGATAGGCAATTGCCGCATGGCCGCCATTGAGGATGCGGATTTTCATGTGCTCATAGGGCGCAACATCTTTGACGAACTGCACGCCGGCTTTTTCCAGCGCCGGGCGACCGGCGGGAAAATTATCCTCCATCACCCATTGCTTGAACTCCTCGCAGAAGACCGGCCAGTTGTCCTCGATGCCGAAATCGTCGCGGGCGATATTGCGTTCGCGCTCGCCGGTAGCAGGCGTAATGCGGTCGACCATGGAGTTGGGGAAAGCGACATTTTCGCCGATCCAGTTGGCAAAGGCCGGATCGGACAGGGCCGCCAGCCCGACCACGGCATTTTTGGTGACTTTGCCATTATGCGGAATGTTGTCGCAGGACATGACGGTGAAGGGTTGCAGCCCCTTGTCCCGCCGTGCCTTCAGCCCGGCGACGATGAGGCCGAACACGGTTTTCGGCGAAGCCGGGTTCTTGCCGTCCTCGGCAATGGCCGGATGCTGCGGATTGAAGGAACCGGAAGCATCGATAAAATACCCGCCCTCGGTAATCGTCATCGAGACGATGCGGATTTTCGGATCGGAGAGCGTATCGATGATGGCCTTTGTATCGCCAACCTTCAGAATGTCGATCATCGGCCCGGTGACGCGCGCGCCGGTGCGGTTATTGTCCTGCTCCACCACCGTCGTCAGGAAATCCTGCGCGGCAAGCTTTTCGCGCATCACCGCATCTGACGGCAGAACGCCCGCGCCGATGATGGCGAAGTCATGGTCCGCGCCCGTGTTGAAGAGGTCATCCAGATAAACCGCCTGATGGGCGCGGTGGAAATTGCCAACGCCGAAATGCACGATGCCGGCGGAAAGATCGGCCCGGGAATAGGCCGGAACAGCCGCGGTTTTTCTGGCGTCGTCAAGCGTTGCGAGGGAGAGTTTGCATGTCATGTCACGATCCTCGAAGGGGAAACGTTGTTCGTGCCAAGGCCGGGCGGCAGGCGCCCGATACTCAGCTCATCCAGTTGCCGCCATCGACATTATAGGTCTGGGCGACGATGTATTCGGCCTCATCGGAGGCAAGGAAGATCGCCATGCCGGTCAGGTCTTCGGCACGGCCCATGCGGCCGAAGGGCACGGCCTCCCCGACCAGCCGCTTCTTTTCACCGGCGGGGCGGTTTTCATATTTCGCAAACAGCGCATCCACGCCGTCCCAGTGTTCGCCATCGACCACGCCCGGCGCAATCGCGTTGACGTTGATGCCGTGCCTGATGAGATCGAGCCCCGCCGATTGGGTGAGGCTGATGACGGCGGCCTTGGTGGCGCAATAAACCGCCACCAAGGCCTCGCCGCGCCGGCCCGCCTGGCTTGCCATGTTGATGATCTTGCCGCCTTTTCCCCGAGCGATCATTGTTTTTGCGGCGGCCTGCATCATGAACAGCGTGCCGGACACGTTGATCGAAAACAGTCTTTCGTAGCTCTCGCGTTTGATCTCGACAATCGGTGCGAGGTCAAAGAGTGCGGCATTGTTGATGAGGATATCGAGCCCGCCCGCCTGGCCTTCCACGGTGCGGATGGCGGTGTCGATGGAATGCTGTTTGGTCACATCGAGTTCGACGGCATAGGCGTTCTCACCGATCTCGCGGGCGGTCTTGCTCGCCCGCTCGAAATCGATATCGGCGATGGCAACCGTCGCACCCTCGCGCAGATAGGCTTCAGCGAAGGCGCGGCCGATGCCGCGCGCCGAGCCGGTTATCAGCGCGGATTTGCCCTCCAGTCTTCCCGTCATAGTGCGATACCCTTCTCATCAAACCTGTGTATCTTGGTCTCGTCCGGGGTGATGAACACGGTATCGCCGTGCCTGCATTCGAACTCGCCGTCCGTGCGGGCGGTGATCGGCCCGATACCGTCGACCTCGAGATGCAGAAAGGTATCCGATCCGAGATGTTCGGCGACGGTCACCTTGCCCTGCCACAGCCCGCTTTCCTTCGACAGCACCAGATGCTCCGGCCGCACACCGGCGGTGGTGGCGCCCTTTTGGCGGGCGTAATCGCCGGTCACCAGGTTCATGCGCGGCGAGCCGATGAAGCCGGCGACGAAGAGGTTGGCGGGGGAGCGGTAAAGCTCCATCGGCGAACCGACCTGCTCGATATTGCCGCGGTTGAGCACGACGATCTTGTCGGCCATGGTCATGGCCTCGACCTGGTCGTGGGTGACATAGATCATCGTCGTCTTCAGCGTGTTGTGCAGCTCGGAGATTTCCAGCCGCATGGTGCCGCGCAGCGCCGCATCGAGGTTGGAAAGCGGTTCGTCGAACAGGAAGGCGGAAGGTTCGCGCACGATGGCGCGGCCGATGGCGACACGCTGGCGCTGGCCGCCCGACAGCTGCGAGGGCCGGCGCTCGAGATAATCGGTGAGGTTCAGCACGCGGGCGGCGTCTTCCACCTTTTTATCGATGATCGCCTTGTCGAGCTTGGCCATCTTCAGCGGGAAGGCGATGTTGTTCCTGACACTCATATGCGGATAAAGCGCATAGGACTGGAACACCATGGCAAGGCCGCGCTCGGCCGGCGCCTTTTCGGTGACATCCTTGCCGTCGATGACGATCTTGCCGCCGGAGACGTCTTCCAGCCCGGCAATCAGGCGCAAAAGCGTGGACTTGCCGCAGCCGGAGGGACCGACGAAGACGACGAACTCGCCGTCGTTGATATCGAGATCGATCGACGGGATGACTTTCGCCTCACCGAAGAGCTTGGACACGTTCTGAAGGGAAATGCTGCCCATGTTTGTCGTTCCTTATTTCACGGCGCCGAAGGTCAGGCCACGCACGAGTTGCTTCTGCGAGAACCAGCCGATGACGAGAATGGGGGCGATCGCCATCATCGAGGCGGCCGAGAGTTTTGCCCAGAACAGCCCCTGCGGTGAGGAGAAGGAGGCGATGAAGGCCGTCAGCGGGGCTGCATTGGTGGTCGTCAGCCGGATCGTCCAGAAGGCTTCGTTCCAGGCAAGGATGACGTTGAGCAGCAGCGTCGAGGCAATGCCCGGCACCGCCATCGGCGTCAGCACATGCACGATCTCGTTCCACAAGGATGCGCCATCCATGCGGGCGGCTTCGAGGATCTCGCCGGGGATTTCCCGAAAGTAAGTGTAGAGCATCCAGATGACGATCGGCAGGTTGATGAAGGTGAGCATGACGGTCAGCCCGATGCGGGTATCGAGCAGGCCGGCATTGCGGAAGAGCAGATAGATCGGCACCAGCACGGCGACCGCCGGCATCATCTTGGTGGAGAGCATCCACATCAAAATGTCCTTGGTGCGTTTGGTCGGCGAGAACGCCATGGCCCAGGCGGCGGGAATGGCGATGATCAGCGCAATGATCGTCGAGCCGAGCGACAGCACCACCGAGTTCATGAACGGCTTGAAGTAATCGCGCTGGGTCTGGACCGTCACGTAATTCTCAAGCGTGCCCGAGGGAATGAGGCTGAAGCCGGCGATTGCCTCGGGCTCGGTCTTGATCGAGGTGAGGAAGGCATAGAGGATCGGGAAGAACAGCAGGAGCGCCACGGCCCAGGCCGCGATGGAAAAGCCGATCTTCGCACGTGTGGTTGTCTTGCGGGCCATGATGTTTCCCCCTTACCGGTCGAGGTTCTTGCCGACGGCGCGCATCAGGAAGATGGCGACGATATTGGCGAGGATGACGGCGATGATGCCGCCGGCCGAAGCGCCGCCGACGTCGTAACCGAGGAGCGCCGTGCGATAGATGAGGAAGGCGAGGTTGGTGGAGGCATAACCCGGTCCGCCATTGGTGGTGACGAGGATTTCCGCATAGACGCCGAGCAGGAAGATCGTCTGGATCAGAATGACGACGGTGATGGCGCGCGACAGATGCGGCAGGGTCAGATAGACGAAGCGGTTGACGAAGTTGGCGCCATCCATCTCGGCCGCTTCCTTCTGTTCGCCATCGAGCGACTGCAGGGCGGTCAAGAGGATCAGCGTCGCAAAGGGCAGCCATTGCCAGGCGACGATGATGATGATGGAGAGCAGCGGAAACTGCGCAAACCAGTCGACCGGCTGCAGACCGAAGAAGCGGGAGAGATCGGCAAGCACGCCGTAACCCGGATGCATGATCATGTTCTTCCACACCAATGCGGCCACCGGCGGCATGACGAAGAAGGGCGAGATGATCATGATGCGCACGATGCCCTGGCCGAAAATGTCATTGTCGAGCAGAAGCGCAATGGCGATGCCGCCGATGACGGTGATCAGAAGGACGCCGCCGACGATCAAAAGCGTGTTCCAGATCGACTGGAAGAAGGCCGGGTCGGTATAGAAATACTGGTAATTGAACAGACCGGCGAAGCTGACATTGGCCGGGTTGAGGAGATTGTAGTTCTGGAACGAGAACCAAAGGGTCATCGCCAGAGGCACGATCATCCACACCAGCAATAACAGCACCGATGGCGCAAGCATTACCCGCGCTAATCCGCTCGTGTTTCGGGTTGCCATTGCACTCACCTCCCCTTGGGCCTGGGCGTCACGACATGCGCCCGGCATATCCGGAAGAACCGGCTCATTCTTGTTTTGATTTGAAGGGCTTAAACGCCGCCGTACAGATCGGCGGCTTGCCGTCCCCAAGGTTCGCTGCCCGGCATTGGCGCCGGACAGCGATCTTCGGGAGGATTACTTGATGTAACCGGCGCGGGTCATTTCACGCGTTGCTGTCGACTGGGCGCCCGCAAGCGCATCGTCAACGCTGGACTGACCGGCAACGACCGCCGAGAACAGCTGACCGACCGTGGTGCCGAGCGCCTGGAATTCAGGGATCGCCACGAACTGGCCACCCGTATAAGGCACGGGCTTTACGGTCGGCTTGGTGATATCGGCGGCATCCATCGCGGCAAGCGTCGGCTTGGCGAAGGCGGCGGCCTTTTCATACTCGGCATTCTTGTAAAGCGAGGTGCGGGTGCCCGGAGGCACGTTTGCCCAACCTTCCTTGGAGGCGACGAGCTCGGTATATTCCTTGCTGGTCGCCCAGGAGATGAACTTCTCGGCCGCTTCCGCCTTCTGCGAGCTCTTCGGGATCGCGAGGTTCCACGACCACAGCCAGTTGCCGTGGTTCTTCAGCTCGCCATGGGTCGGGAAGATGGCGTAACCGACCTTGTCGGCAACGGTGGAATCCTTCGGGTTGGAGACGAAGGAAGCAGCCACCGTAGCGTCGATCCACATGCCGCATTTGCCCTGCTGGAACAGCGTCAGGTTTTCGTTGAAGCCGTTGGAGGATGCGCCCGACGGACCGGCATCCTTCATCAGATCGACGTAGAATTGCAGCGAGCTCTTCCATTCCGGCTGATCGAACTGCGGTTTCCAGTTTTCATCGAACCAGCGGCCGCCGAAGGAGTTGGTCAGCGCGCTGATAAAGGCCATGTTTTCGCCCCAGCCGGCCTTGCCGCGCAGGCAGATGCCGTTGATATCGGCCTTGCGGTCGGTAATCTTTCGGGCGGCGTCGCCGATGAATTCCCAGGTCGGGCTATCGGGCATCTTCAGGCCGGCTTTTTCGAACAGGTCCTTGCGATACATGATCATGGCGGATTCGCCATAGAAGGGCGCGGCGTAAAGCTTGCCTTCGCTGGAGAGGCCGCCGCGGATCGCCGGCAGCAGATCGTCGACGTCATATTTGTCGCCGAGCTTCTCGAGCGGCAGCAGCCAGCCCTGCTTGGCCCAGATCGGCACTTCGTAGTTACCGATGGTCATGATGTCGTATTGGCCGCCATTGGTGGCGATATCGGTCGTCACGCGCTCACGCAGGACGTTTTCTTCAAGCGTCACCCACTCGACCTTGATGTCGGGGTTCTTGGTGGTGAAGTCCGAGGTCAGACCCTGCATGCGGATCATGTCGCCGTTGTTCACGGTCGCGATGGTCAGCGTCTCGGCGGAAGCAAGGGTCGAAAAGGCGAGTGCCGAGCATGCGCCCAGCAAAATGGTCTTCAATGTCATATCTTCCTCCCAGAAGAAAAATGATGAGCATTCGCTTTGCTCTAGGGCATTTACTCACCTCATCAGCAAAAAAGTCAAGCGACATCCTGTGCTGCGACGCACATGGGAAAACCAAGCTATTGATTTTATGTGTTTAATTTTTGCTCAGTGAGTGAGCAAATATTCGCTTGTGACTTCATCGGTGATGAGGCCGTTCAGCAGACCGCCCCTCAGCGCCGCCAGAATCGAGGCGTTCTTGCGTGCGCCCTGCGCCATGCCGATGACGGTGCAGGTTTCTCTTGAAGGGATGGGAACGGAGGCGACGCGCTCATTGACGGAATGCTCGAGAATGCGGCCATTGGCATCATACATCCAGCCGCAAATCTCGCCGACCGCCCCGCTTGCCATCAGGGCCTTCATCTCATCCACGCCGAGGAAACCATCGACGCAGAGCGGTGCGTTCTCGCCGAGTTCGCCGACACCGACGAAGGTGACATTGGCCGCAGAACCCAGCGCCAGCGTGGAGCGCACCATGGACTGGTCGTGCAGCAATTCGCGCTCTTCCGCAGAAGAGCACAGGACCGGCAGCGGCATTGGGAAATGCCGCGCCTTGATGGCATCGGCCATGCTGAAGATGACGTTATAATAGGCGGCCGAGCCATCCGGCCCGATATTGCCCGTCAGCGACACGATACGGTGCTGCGGGCACTCCATCGGCGGCAGTTGATCAACAGCGGCCTTCAAGGTACGGCCGGTGCCGATGGCGAGCACGATGGGATCGGCATTCTTCAGCCAGCGCTCGATTTCCGCCGCGCCGGCCTCGGCAATGCCGACAGTGGAGGAGACGCCGGCCGGATCGCTCGGCACCACCTCGATATATTTCAGGTCGAATTTCTCCTTCAGCCGTTCGGCTTTTTCGAGACAGGCGGCGATAGGGTGATCGAGCCGGACCTTGATCAGCCGTTCGGCGACGGCAAGCGACACCAGGCGCTGCGCCGATTGCCGGGAAATGCCCATGGCGGCGGCGATCTCATCCTGCGTGCGGCCGGCGACATAATACAGCCAGCCGGCACGGGCCGCATCATCCAGCCGTCCATGTGCGTCGTTTCGTCTGGCCATGCCGCCGCCCTTTAAGAATTATGCTTGCGCATTTGCTGGCATTTTTTTGCGTCGGCTGTCAAACGGGGGATGCGGAAGAGAGCACTCAGTGGGCCTAAAATCATCTGGCGTGGCGGTGCGGCGTGTTTCTTCTCCCCGAGGGGGAGAAGGTGGCCCGAAGGGTCGGATGAGGGGGAAACGTTAGCGATATACGGAGAACTTGCCCCCTCATCCCGCTGCCGCGACCTTCTCCCCCACGGGGAGAAGAAATGCGCGGCACCCACTCGGTCCCTTACCAGCGCTCAGCCCGAAGCCAGCGCCAATCAATCAAGCCGCTTCCTGCACCAGATGCCCTGCGGAAACCTCGCGGTAGTGGCGCTGCGGCGGCACATAGTCCACCGGCCGGATCGGGCTTTTGATCTCGTCGGTCGCCATATTGCGCCGAATCTGCCGCCGCGCCGGGTCTGGCACCGGAACGGCGGACATCAGCTTTTTCGTATAGGGATGCTGCGGATTGTCGAAAACCGCCGCGCGAGGCCCGATTTCCACGATTTCGCCGAGATACATCACCGCCACACGATGGCTGACGCGCTCCACCACCGCCATGTCATGGCTGATGAACAGGAAAGCGAGGTTGAGGCTCTGTTGCAGGTCGAGCAGCAGATTGCAGACCTGCGCCTTGATGGACACATCGAGCGCCGAGACCGCCTCATCGGCGACGATGACCTTGGGGTCGAGCATCAGCGAGCGGGCAATGGCGATGCGCTGGCGCTGGCCGCCGGAAAATTCATGCGGGAAGCGCCGCATCATATCCGGGCTGAGGCCCACCTTTTCCAGAAGATCGGCCGCCTTTTCGCGGGCCTGCTGCTTGGTTCCGAGGCGATGCTCGATAAAGGGCTCCATGATCGCCGTGCCGATGCTCATGCGCGGATCGAGCGAGGCGAAGGGATCCTGGAAGATCATCTGCACGCTGCGGCGCATGGTGCGCAGCGTCGTCTTGTCGAGCTTCAGCACCTCGTAACCATCGAGCATGACATTGCCGGATGTCGGCTCGATCAGCCGGGTGATGGAGCGGCCCGTGGTGGACTTGCCGCAGCCCGATTCGCCGACGAGAGACAGGGTTTCGCCCTCGGCGAGATCGAAGGAGACCTTTTCCACCGCATGCACGGCGCCGGATTTGCGGCCGAAAAGGCCGGTGCGGATATCGAAACGGGTGGTGAGGTCCTTGACCGAAAGAATGGGCGTTCGGCCGCCGGAGACCGTGTCCTTCACCTCCGCGACGGGCTGGCTTTCGCCGGTCTTGATATCGATGATCGGGAAACGGGCCGGCAGCACCCTCTCCTTCATCGAGCCGAGCTTCGGCACCGCCGAAAGCAGCGCCCGCGTATAAGGATGGCGGCCGCGATGGAAGATGTCGTCGGTGGTGCCGGTTTCCACCACATCGCCGCGGAACATGACGATGGTGCGGTCCGAGACTTCCGCCACCACGCCCATATCATGGGTGATGAACAGGACCGACATGCCTTCCTCTTCCTGCAGCGTCTTGATGAGGTCGAGAATCTGGCCCTGGATCGTCACATCAAGCGCCGTCGTCGGCTCGTCGGCGATCAGCAGCTTCGGTTTGGAGGCGAGCGCCATGGCGATCATCACGCGCTGGCGCATGCCGCCGGAAAATTGGTGCGGATAATCGTCGAAACGGTTCTTCGCATTGGGAATACGGACCTTTTCAAGCAGGCGGATAACCTCGGCGCGCGCGGCGGAAGAGGAAATATCCTGATGCACGGTCAGCGCCTCGGCGATCTGCTTGCCGATCGGGAAGATCGGATTGAGGCTGGTCATCGGCTCCTGGAAGATCATCGAAATGTCCTTGCCGCGAACCTTGCGCATCTCCTCTTCCGGCAGCGCCAGCAGGTCGCGCCCGCCGAGCATGACCTTGCCTTCGATGCGGCTCGTCTTTTTATCGAGGAGCCGCATGATGGAGAGCGAGGTGACGCTTTTGCCCGAGCCGCTTTCGCCGACGATCGCCACCGTTTCGCGCGGTGCGATCTCGAAACTCATATTGCGGACCACGGATTTCCAGCCGCCATCGACGCGGAAGGATGTGGTGAGATTCTGAACCGATAAAACCGGGCTTACCGAACCGCCGGTCTGTTCCATGGACGTCGCCGCCAAAAGCATGCCGATCTCCTGAAAAGCAAAAGGCGGCCATGAAGGCCGCCGGATGTCTTACGCAGCAAGTGCGGTTTCGGCCATCGAAACCCAGTAGCTGATGCCGTAAGGCAGCGCATCGTCGTTGAAATCATAAGCCGCATTGTGCAGCCCGGCGGTATCGCCATTGCCGATGAAGATGAAGGCGCCGGGGCGCGCTTCCAGCATGTAGGAGAAATCCTCCGCCCCCATATGCGGGTTCGGATTGGTGTTGACGGCGTTCGCACCGGCCACGCCCATTGCAACGCCGGTCGCGAATTCGGTCTCGTCACTGTGGTTGAAGGTGACGGGATAACCGCGATGATATTTCACCTCCACGGTGGCGCCATGCGCCATGGCGGTGGCGGTCGCCACTTCCTTCAGGCGCTTTTCGGCGAAATCGCGGGTTTCCGGCAAGAGCGTGCGCACCGTTCCCGTCAGCGTCACCGCACCGGGAATGACATTGACGGCCGTGCCGCCATGGGTGGTGGCGACGGTGACGACCAGCGATTTCAACGGGTCCGTCTCCCGCGAGACGATGGATTGCAGGGCGATGATGACATGCGCCGAGGTCAGCACCGGATCGATGGAAAGATGCGGGGCGGCCGCATGGCTGCCCTTGCCGGTGATGACGATTTCGAAACTATCCGCCGCCGCCATGGTCGATCCCTTGCGGATGGCGAAATTGCCGACCGGAATGCCCGGCTCGTTATGCATGCCATAGACCTGCGAAATGCCGAATTTCTCCATCATGCCGTCGTTCAGCATGGCGAGCGCGCCCGCGCCGCCCTCTTCCGCCGGCTGGAAGATCACCGCCACGGAGCCCTTGAAATTGCGGGTCTCGGACAGATATTGCGCCGCGCCCAGAAGCATGGCGGTGTGCCCGTCATGACCGCAGGAATGGGCCTTGCCCGGCGTCTTCGAAGCCCAGGGCTTGCCGCTCGTCTCGAGGATCGGCAGCGCGTCCATGTCGGAGCGGAAACCGATGGTCGGGCCATCCCCGTGCCGGCCCTTGATGATGCCGACCACGCCGGTCTTGCCGATGCCGGTCTCGACCACATCGCAGCCGAAGGATTTGAGTTTTTCGGCCACGAATTTCGATGTTTCGTAGACATCGTAAAGCAGCTCCGGGTGTTCATGCAGATGGCGCCTCCAGCCGGCAACTTCTTCCTGCATTTCAGCCACACGGTTCAATATCGGCATTCTCTTTTTCCCTTTTTTTGTTCCCCGCCGGGTTGTCGGACGCCATATTGCGTTTGGAATTTCTCGTTTTGCAAGCATGAAATTTGCTGCATGAGCGAAAAATAGGCCCAAAACTGAATGGCTCAAATTTTGTTCATCAAAGGAACATTGGGACTTGCTTTTCAAAAAAACTGACAATAGCATCATCGGGAATGGAGGAATATTCCTTAGCAAAGTCAAATACTTAGAATAACAGACCTTGCACATGACGACGGGAAAAGCGTCAAACATTCAAATAGATAAAATCCAAAAAGGGGAAAACGACAATGAAGAAGCGCAGCGTTCTCTTTGCCAGCACGGTGGCGGCCATGGCCCTGGCAGGCTCTGCCGCCCATGCCGAGCGTGGCAGTGACGGCGAACTGAAAATCCTGTTCTGGCAAGCAGTATCGACACTTAATCCTTATCTTTCCGGTGGCACGAAGGAAGTCTACAGCTCGTCCATGGTGATTGAGCCGCTGGCGCGCTACGACGAAAAGGGCGAGCTGGTGCCGATGCTGGTCACCGAAATTCCGACGATCGACAATGGCGGCGTCGCGAAGGATCTGCTCAGCATGACCTGGAAGCTGAAAAGCGACGTCAAGTGGTCGGATGGCACGCCGCTCACCGCCGAGGACGTTATTTTCACCTGGAAATATTGCACCGCACCGGATGGCGGCTGCGCGCAGGCGGCGCAATATGAGGGCGTGAAGAATGTCGAGGCCGTCGACGCCCACACCGTCAAGGTCAGCTTCACCGAACCGAAACCCTACCCCTATTCCGCATTTGTCGGCGCGCAGTCGCCGGTCATCCAGAAGAAGCAGTTTGAAAAATGCGTCGGCGCTGCCGCGCCCGGCTGCACATCCGCCAATTTCGGTCCCATCGGCACCGGCCCCTTCGTGGTCAAGGATTTCAAGCCGAATGACGTGATCAGCTTCGTCGCCAACACCAATTACCGCGACCCCGCCAAGCCCGCCTTCGCCACGGCGACCCTTAAGGGCGGTGGCGATGCCGCTTCCGCCGCGCGCGCCGTTCTTGAAACCGGCGAATTCGACTATGCCTGGAACATGCAGGTGGAGCCGGAAATCCTCGCGACCATGGTGGCCGCCGGTAAGGGCAAGCTTGAGACAGCCTTCGGCACCCAGGTCGAGCGTATCAATCTCAACTGGTACAATGCCGATCCTTCGCTGGGCGACAAGCGCTCCACCAAGCAGGCCGGCCCGCACCCTGCCCTTTCCGATCCCGCCGTGCGCCGTGCATTGTCGCTCGCCATCGACCGCGATGTCATCGACGAAGCGGGTTATGGCGAAGCGGGCAAACCGACCTGCAACATCGTGCCGGCTCCGGAAGCCGTCGCTTCCACCAAGAATGACAGCTGGTGCCTGAAGCAGGATGTGGAAGGCGCAAACAAGCTGCTGGACGATGCCGGCTGGGTGAAGGGCGCCGATGGCATCCGCGCCAAGGATGGCGTGAAGCTCTCCTTCCTCTACCAGACCTCCACCAACTCGGTTCGCCAGGCCACGCAGGAACTGGTGAAGGACATGTGGTCGCAGATCGGCGTTGCCTCCGAACTGCGCAATGTCAGCGCCTCGGTCTTCTTCGGCGGCGACCCGGCAAGCCCGGATACTTTCCAGAAATTTTATGCCGACGTCGAAATGTACACCAACAATTTCGACGGCACGGACCCGGAAAAATATCTGGCGGAATGGCTGTGCGACAAGATTCCGGCCCCGGAAAACGGCTGGCAGGGCCAGAATATTCCGCGTTATTGCAACCCGGAATTCGACAAGCTGGTGGGTGAACTCTCCAAGACCGCCGAGCTTGCCAAGCGCGCGGAGATTTCCAAGCAGCTCAACGACATGCTGACGGAGGAAGGCGCGCATATTCCGCTCATCCACCGCGGCAGCGTTTCCTCGCATTCGCTGACGCTGGAAGGCGTTCGCATGAATGCCTGGGATTCGGAACTCTGGAACGTCGCGGACTGGTCCCGCAAGAAGTAACACGCAGATGCGCCGGCTTCTCCCCCCGGAGAGGCCGGCCTTCTGCATGCCCCTGGACCATGATCTGAAGACACATTTGCCGCGTTAAGGCGAAAACGCTCCCATTTTTCGTCCTGCCGCGCTCTGGGTCTGGAGAGTTTCAGATGTTTACCTTTACGCTCCGGCGGCTTGCCTTTGCCGTACCGACGCTGCTCGTCATCAGCTTCGTCATCTTCGCGCTGCTCGATCTTGCGCCGAACGACCCGACCGGCGACCTGCCGCTCACCATCCCGCCGGAAGTGCGCGAGCAAATCCGCGCCTCGCTCGGCCTCGACCAGCCCTTCTTCATCCGTTACCTGATGTGGCTGCAGCAATTCTTCATCAACGAACCGCTGAACCTCATTGAAAGGCTGACCGGCTGGCAGATCGGCGATGGCAGCCGCATGCGGGTGCTCTCCTGGGCAACACGCAGCCCGGTGGTCGATCTCGTCATCCAGCGCATGCCGCAGACACTGTGGGTGGTGGGCCTCGCCTATCTCTTCGGCGCGCTGCTGGCGATCCCGATCGGCGTCATCTCCGCCTACAAGCAATATTCGATCTTCGACCAGATCGGCACCTTCGTTTCGATGGTCGGTTATTCGGTGCCGACCTTCTTTACCGGCGTGCTGCTGGTGGTCATCTTCAGCTCCTACCTGCAATGGTTCCCTTCCGTTTACGACACCAACCTTCAGGTGACCGACTGGGGAAGTTTCGTGGCGCAGGTGAAGCAGATGTTCCTGCCGGTTCTGGTGCTGACGCTCTACAATGTCTCGCAGATCAGCCGCTTCGTGCGCGCCTCGATGCTCGACAATCTGCATCAGGATTATGTGCGCACCGCGCGCGCCAAGGGCGTGAAGGAAAAATCCGTCCTGCTCATCCACGTGCTGCGCAACAGCCTGATCCCGGTGGTGACGGTGATTGCGCTCGGCGTGCCGACGATCTTTTCCGGCGCCATCATCACCGAGCAAATCTTCCGCGTGAACGGGCTTGGCCAATTGCTGATCACCGCCGTTCAGGGCGCGGATATTCCGCTGGTGCAGACGCTCACCTTCATTTTCGCGGTGCTTATCGTGCTCTTCAACCTGATTGCCGACGTGCTGTACGGCATTCTCGACCCGAGGATCCGCTATGACTGACGCCACCATCGCAGCGCCGACGGTTGCGGCCACCCCCACGCAATCCGCCCTTGCCGATATCTGGAAACAGTTCCGCGTTCACAAGGGCGGCGTGGCGGGCCTCTTCGTTTTCGTCTTCATCCTGCTTGCGGTCTATGTCGGCCCCTATATCCACACCGTTGCGCCCAACGCCATCAATGTGAAGGCGCGCAACCAGTGGCCGTCATGGGCGCATCCCTTCGGTACCGATAATCTCGGTAAGGACATGCTGGCGCAGGTTCTGGCCGGCGGGCGCATCTCGCTTGCCGTCGGCATCACCGCCATGCTGCTGGCGCTGTTTCTCGGAACGCTGGTGGGCGTGCTGTCTGGCTATTTTCGCAGGCTGGACGGCCCGCTGATGCGGCTGACCGACCTGTTCCTGGCGTTGCCGCTTTTGCCGCTGCTGCTCGTCATCCTGATGCTGTTTCGCGATACGCTGCGCGCCGCCTTCGGGCCGGAAACCGGCATCTTCATCCTGATCGTCTTCGTGATCGGGATAACCAGCTGGATGCATACGGCCCGTATCGTGCGCGGCGACGTGCTGACGATCAAAAGCCAGGAATTCATCATGGCGGCGAAATCGAGCGGCATGCGCGAATACCGTATCATCCTCAGGCACATCCTGCCGAATGTGCTGAGCTCGATCATGGTCTCGGCCACGCTCGGCATCGCCGCCGCCATCATCACGGAATCCGCGCTGTCCTTCCTCGGCCTCGGCTTCCCCTCCGATTTCCCGACCTGGGGACGGCTGCTGTTCGATGGTGCCAACTTCCTGCAGCTGACGCCCTCGCGCGTGCTGTGGCCGGGGCTGGCGATCTCGCTGACGGTTCTGAGCGTCAACTATATCGGTGATGCTGTGCGCGATGCGCTCGATCCAAGGGCGCTGAAGAGCTAAACGCTCTCTCCCTCATCCCTGTGCTCGTCACAGGGATCCAGCCAGCCCAAGTCCTTGGGCTGAAAGGACTCTTCCCGCCGCGCGGACGCGCGTCGGCTGGATTCCTGTGACAAGCACAGGAATGAGGTTGAGGGTATCGCGGCGCAAAAAGCGGGACGCGCCCTAGTGATAATTCACCTTTTCCGCATCGAGAATGCTGTCCGCATCCAGCGCCGCAATCGGAATATCGCTGCGTGCCGGAATATCGCCGGAAAGCTGAAGCGCCAGATAACGCCCGCAGCAGACCCGCAGGAACGAGGTGAAATTGCCGAGATCGTGCCCGGCATCGATCGATTCATTATAGAGCTTGGCGATGAGCTGCACGCTGTTCATGCCGTCGCGCCGCGCGATCTCGTCCAGCGTCGACCAGAAGAAGTTTTCAAGCCGCACGCTGGTGACCATGCCATCGATCCTGAGCGACCGCGTATGGCTTTCCCAAAGCGTCGGGTCTGCCTTGATGAAAAGCTTGCACATGGTTTCCTCCCTCACCACGCCTGAAAGATAGGCGGAAAACGGGGCCGGAAAAAGCCCCGTTTCGCAGGTCTTATTTGCCGAGCACGGCCATGAATTGCGAAAGCCAGGCCGGATGCGCCGGCCATGCGGGCGCCGTCACCAGCTTGCCGTCGGTAACCGCCGCATCGATGGCGATATCGGCATAGGTGCCGCCCGCCAGTTCCACCTCCGGGCGGCAGGCGGGATAGGCCGAGCAGGTGCGGCCCTTCAAGACGCCCGCAGCCGCGAGCAATTGCGCGCCATGGCAGACGGCGGCCACCGGCTTGTTGGCCTCGAAGAAATGTTTCACCGCCGAAAGCACATCCGCGTTGAGCCGCAGATATTCCGGCGCACGGCCGCCCGGAATAACCAGCGCATCGTAATCCGCAACCTTGATATCGGCGAAGGTGGCGTTGAGCGCGAAATTATGGCCGCGTTTTTCCGAATAGGTCTGGTCGCCCTCGAAATCATGGATGGCCGTGGCAATGGTCTGGCCCGCCTTCTTGCCCGGGCAGACGGCGTGCACCGTGTGGCCGACCGCGAGCAGTGTCTGGAACGGCACCATGGTCTCATAGTCCTCGGCGAAATCGCCGGCGATCATCAAAATCTTCTTCGGCATGTCTGCTCCTCCCGTTTTCGAATGCCTTTGGGCACCCTAACAGGCGGGATCGAGATGCGGGTATTATGGCAATACTACAGGGTCGATAAAGCTGGAATCAGCGGGCCTGCGGCGGCTGCGGCCAGCGTCTCACACCGCCGCCCCAGTTCTCGAAGGTCTTTGAAAGCTTCAGCACGAACAGATCCTCGTAACGCGGCCCGACGATCTGCAAGCCGATGGGCATTCCCGATCTGGAGAAGCCGCAATTGATCGAGGAGGCCGGCTGTTCCGACATGTTCCACGGCACCGTGAAGGCGATATGTTCGAAGGGAAGTTCGGGATCATTGGTGGGCGAGGCCCAGTCGGCCGGATAGGACACGATGGGATTGACGGGTGAAATCACCGCATCAACGGACTGCATCAAGTGCCCGCAAGCCTTACGCATTTCCATGGTCTGGTTGAAACCGAAAACGGCGCGCGCGCCGGAAATATCCGCCCCCTTCTGTGCCCATTCATGAATATAGGGAAGGATCGCGGCACGGCGGTCCGCGCTCAGCGCCGCCATGTCGCCCCAGAACTTCGCCCGCCAGAAATCGTCCAGCCCGTCCAGCATCTCGCGTGTCAGCACCGGCTCGACCGGGATGACGATGGCGCCAGCCGCCTCGAACAGTTTCGCGGCGGAGAGCACGGCGTCGCGCACCTCTTCGTCCAGCGGCAGGCCGCAGCCAGCATCCAGCATCAGGCCGATTTTCAGGCCCTTTACATTAATATCGAGGTTCATCCAGTTGATATCGTTGGGCGGCAGCGATGTGCCATCGCGCCAGTCGGGACGGGAAAGCGTCGCCATGGCATAGGCGGCGTCGGCAACGGTGCGGGTCATCGGTCCGGCGCAGCGGCCGGTATAATAGGGATCGACCGGGATGCGGCCCTGGCTTGGCTTGAAACCGAACAGGCCGGTCCAGCCCGCCGGCAACCGCACCGAGCCGCCAATATCCGTGCCGATATGCAGCGTGCCGTAACCCGCAGCGCCTGCCGAAGCCGCGCCGGCGCTGGAGCCGCCGGGGTTCTGGGTGGGGTCCCACGGATTGCGGCTGAGCTTGTGGAAACTGGAAAGGCCGGAGGAAAGCATGCCGTAATCCGGGCAGGTGGTCTTAGCGTAAATAATCGCGCCATCCTCCCGGCAGCGGGCGGCCACCGGCGCGTCCTCAACCGCAGGCACCAGTTCCACCGCTTTGGTGCCAAGCGGCACGGGATGGCCTTTCGTGGCGATCAATTCCTTCAGCGAGACCGGAATGCCATCGAGAGCCCCGAGCGTTTCGCCCTTTTGCCAACGTTCCGTCGAGGCCAGCGCCTGCCTGCGTGCATCTTCCGGATCATAGGCGTAAAGCGCGTTCACCACCGGTTCGAAAGCATCGATACGCGCCTCCACCGCCTGCCAATATTCCGATGGCGAAAGCTTCCTGTCCCGGTAAAGCGCCAGGATTTCAAGCGTGTTGAGGTCTATGAGATCGGTCATGGCATCGTCTCGTCAGAAAAACAGGAAATAAGGGCGATATCGGCTTGAAACGGTCAGCTGGTATCGCGCGGGTCCAGCAGGTCGCGCAGGCCATCGCCCAGAAGATTGAGGCCGAAAACGGCGAGCGCAATCGCAAGGCCGGGCATGATGGCGAGCCAGGGTGCTGTGCCAAGGTAGGTCTGGGCATCGGCCAGCATCCGCCCCCAGGTGGCGGCGGGCGGCGGCATGCCGAGACCGAGGAAAGAAAGGCCTGCTTCCGTCAATATCGCAAGACCGAGCTGGATCGTCACCTGCACGATGATCTGGTTGGAAATATTCGGCACGATGTGGAAAAGCGTGATCTTGGCGCGGTTCTGGCCGATGCTGGTGGCGGCGGTGACATATTCCCGCGACCATATCTGCAACGCCGCCCCCAGCGTCAGCCGGGCAAAGACCGGCACCATGAAGGTGGCGATGGCGATGATGGCGGTGAAACGGCCCGTGCCGATGAAAGCGCCGAGCATCATCGCCGACAGGATGGGCGGCACGGCGAAGATGATGTCGCAGATGCGCATGACCACGGTTTCGGTGAAACCGCGCAGCGCCGCAACCGCAACGCCGATGGTCGTGCCGATAAATGCACCGATGGCGACGGCGGCGATGGAGGTGGACAGCGAGTTCCACGCACCGGCCATCAGCATCGACAACACGTCGCGGCCGAAATGATCCGTGCCGAGGCCGCCATAAACGAAGGGCGATTTCAGCTTCTGGACGATCTGCATCTTGGTGGGGGACACCGGCGTCCAGACCAGCGACAGCAGGGCGACTGCGACCAGAAAGACCGTGACGGCGATGCCGACGGCAAAGGCGGGGCGGCGGCGGATCAATCGCATCATCGCGCACCTGCCCGCAGTCTCGGATCGATGAAGAGATAGGCGATATCGACCACGAAATTCATGACGATCACCAGCGCCGAGAAAAACAGCACGACGGATTGCATGACGACGATATCGCGCTGGGTGAGCGCCTGATAGGCAAGCCGCCCGAGACCCGGCAGGTTGAAGACATTTTCCACCAGCACCGCGCCGGCAATGAGGAAGGTGAATTGCAGGCCGATCATGGTGACGACAGGTATCATCGCATTCGGCACCGCATGCCGCCACAGCGCCACCCGCTCGCTCAGGCCCTTGGCCCGCGCGGTGCGCACGAAATCCTCGTTCATCACTTCCAGCACGGCGGAGCGGCAAACGCGGGTGAGAACACCGGCCTGCGACAGCGCCAGCGCCACCGCCGGAAGGATGAGCGCCGTGAGACCCGCTGAAAAGCTCGGCGTCCAGCCGGGAAAACCGCCGGCCGGCATCCAGCCGAGCGTGGTGGAAAAGACGATGATGAGCAGCAGCCCGACCCAGAAACCGGGCACGGCAATGCCCACATGCGAAAACAGCCCGGCTGCAAAATCCAGCGCCCCGTTGCGGCTCCGCGCCGCCGCCACGCCGAGCGGAATGGCAATAGTGACAGACAGGCAGACGGCCAGCAGCGCAAGCGGCAGGGTAACGGCCAGCCGCTCCAGGATCAGGCCCGCCACCGGCACGCCATAGGTATAGGATTGCCCGAGATCGCCATGAAACACGCCGGCCAGCCAGTGGAGATAACGCAGCGGCAGCGGCTGATCGAGGCCCATCTGCTTCTGCAGGGCGGCCAGCGTATCGGGGCTCGCCGAGGTTCCAAGCATGATGGCCGCCGGATCGCCCGGCAGCAGGCCCATGACGACATAGATGATGAGGGAAACGGCAAACAGGGTGATGACGAGGCTTAAAAGACGCCGGATGAGGACGGCTAACATCTGGCATCTTCTCCTTGCTTTGTTTTGTAGCCGGATATCGTGGAGAGATTTGTTATCATCCCGCACACTCTTCCCTCATCCCTGTTCCCCGGAACAAGCCCGAGGATGTCACAGGGATCCAGCCGACGCGCGTCCGCGCGGCGGAGAGACTCCTTTCAGCCCAAGGACTTGGGCTGGCTGGATTCCTGTGACAAGCACAGGAATGAGGTGGATGGGGAAACTGCGCCCTACCCCTCACAACAAACCCTATTCTTCCCAATGCACATCCGTCAGCACATTCGAGGGAATGGGCTCGTTTTCCCAAAGCCCCTTCACCTTCCTGTCCCAGACGCCGAGTTTCGGCATGACGAAAAGATAAAGGGCGGGTACATCTTCCGCGAGGATTTTCTGGGCTTCGCCATAGAGCTTTTCCTGCTCGCCGGCATCCGCCGTCTTTTCGACATTCGCCACGACCTCGTTGAAGGTCGGGTTCTTGTAATTGAAATAATAGGGGTCGCGCGCGTAGATATCGATATCCATCGGCTCGGCATGGGCAACGATGGTCATGTCGTAATCCGCGCCTTTAAGAACATCCGCCACCCATTTCGCCGGAAACTCGGTGGTCTCGATGGTCATGGTCACGCCGATTTCGGCAAACATCGCCTGCAGGATTTGCGAGGTGCGCTGGGCATAGGCCATTTGCGGGGCTTTGATGGTGAAGCTGAAACCATCCGGATAACCGGCTTCGGCAAGCAGCGCCTTGGCCTTGTCGATATCGTAAGGATGTACCCCGGTCGTATCGATATAGCCGCGGTCATTCGGGGTGTAATGGCTGCCGATGGCCGTGCCGAAGCCGGACCAGGCGCCTTCAATGACAGTGCCGCGATCCACAGCCATCATCAGCGCCTGACGCACGCGCTTGTCATCGAAGGGCTTGCGGGCATTGTTCATGCCGGCCACGACCTTCAACTCGGTATTGCCGACGAAGGTGCCGAGGCGCGCGTCGCCATCGAAGGAGGTCATCAGTTCCGGCGCGCCGAATTCTGGGAAGGCATCGATATCGCCGGATTTCAGTGCGGCGGCCTGCGCCTGCGGATCGGAGACGAAACGGAAGGTCGCCTTGTCGAGCTTCACCGCCACGGCCTTGTCCCAATAGGCGTCGTTCCTCTGCAGCTCGACCTTGTCGCCCTTGGCCCAGTTCACGAATTTAAATGGGCCGGTGCCGACAGGAGTGGTGCGGTTATTCTCCGCGCTTTTCGGCGCAACCATCACGGAGGCCGGCCAGCCCAGCCAGTAGAGAAGGCTGCCGGCCGGTTGCTTTAGCTTCAGCACCAGCGTTGTTGCATCCGGCGTCTCGATACTGTCGATGGCGGCAAAGAAGCGTTTTTGCGGATTGACCGAGCTTTCGCCACGCGCCCGATCCAGCGAAAATTTCGCGACAGAGGAATCGAAAGCCTCGCCATCATGGAAGGTCACGCCCTTGCGCAGCTTGAACGTATAGGTCTTCCCATCAGCAGAAATCTCCCAGCTTTCGGCAAGCTGCGGCTTCACCTTGCCTTCTCGGTCGATCTTCACCAGACCTTCGAAGACATTCTGCCAGGCGACCTGGCCGATGGCGACGGGGGCGGCAATGGTCGGATCGAGACCGGCCGGCTCGACGGCCATGCCAAGCGTCAGCGCGGTTTTCGGCGCGGCTTCGGCAACCGTTGCCGAAAGCGGCAGCCAGAGCGCCGTGCCCATTGCGAGGCAGAGCGCGGTACGGCGCGAAAGCGTTGCCGCCTGCGAAAGATAAGTGCGTGGCATCATTGTCCCCTGTCTGGCGGCCGGGGCATTTTTGCCCTCGGAAGACCGCCCGTTGCAAAAAGAGTGTCATGTTGCAGGCGCACACACAATCTCGATTTTTGTGTGCTCCGTGTAGCTAAAATGGCTACACGGAAATGCGGATGGAAATCAACCTTCCGGGCAGATTGCCAACCGTCTCGCTTACCCCGCCGTCGCCTCGCGCATGAAGCGCTCGATGAAATCGGCGAGCTTGGAGGCGGCGAAGGACAATTGCCGGTCGGGCGCAACGCAGAGATCGATCTGGGTATGGATACCCTTCTTGCCGGCAAGCGGAACGGCGACCATCTGCCCGCTGCGGATTTCCCGCGCCACCGAAAGCGCCGGCAGAAGCGTGGCGGCGGCGTGGCCCAGCACCAGTTCCTTCAGCATTTCCAAAGAGCTGGTGATGAAGACGGGATCAAGCTCGATGCCCGCATCGGCAAACAGCGTGTCGAAAGCCTGACGCGCGGCAAAACTCTTGTCCGGCAGGGCGAGCGGCAGGCTGGCCAGTTCTTTGAGCGAGACTTCCGTCTGCCCGGCAAGCGCATGGCCGGCCGGAAAGATCGCGTCGTAGCTGATACGGGTGCGGGAGCGCACTTTTACGCCGGAAACCTTCGGCGCGAACAGGCTGACGACCAGATCGGCTTCCGCAGCACCCAGCGCCTCCATTGCCTGCCGGGCGCTGGTAATATGCACCTCGAAACGTAGTTTCGGATATTTCAGGCTGAACTGCGCCAGCACCGGCGCCAGAAGGTTCGCCACCGTCGCGCCATTGGCATAGACCGTGACGCGGCCGCGCTGCAGGCCCTTTAGGTCGTCAATGAGCTGGTGCACATGGTCGAGTTCCCGCAGCGTCTTGCCGGCGCGGGCGGCGAGCAATTCACCTGCCGCCGTGAGCTTCACGCCGCGGCTGGAACGCTCCACCAGTGGCGAGCCGAAATAATATTCGAGGTTTTCGATCTGGCGGCTCACCGCTGTCGGCGCAACATTCAGGTTTTCCGCCGCGGCGCGCATGGAATTGGTGCGGACCAGTTCGTCGAAATACATCAATGCGCGCAGTTGCATGGGGTGGGTACCTTGTTCGGATGGGCCGGTGTGGGGGCTCACCATATCATCGCAGCGTCGCGAGAAAATACTTCACGCGGGAAGATCGCTCGAGAAAGCAAAGCTCGCCGCTTGTTTCTTCTTCCCGCCGGGGAGAAGTCCGCGGCAGCGGGATGAGGGGGCGACGGCAGAGATATGCGGAGAGCTTGCCCCCTCATCTGCCCCTTCGGGCCATCTTCTCCCCCTCGGGGAGAAGAAAAAGGAGGCACCCTCGCGCCATCACGCGCGCTTGAAGCCCTCGCTCGCCACCAGCAGCTGCCTTGTATAATCCGCGCTGAATTCCCGGCTTTCCAGCGCCTCCGCCTGCAACATTTCCACCACCTTGCCGCTTTTCATCACCGCAAGGCGATCGCACATATGGCTGATGACACCGAGATCGTGGCTGACCATGACGAAGGTCAGGTTACGGTCCTTGCGCGCCTGTTCCAGCAGGTTGAGGATTTCCGCCTGAATGGAGGCGTCGAGGGCCGAAGTCGGCTCATCCAGCAGCAGGATTTTCGGCTCGACGATCAGCGCACGCGCAATGGCGATGCGCTGGCGCTGGCCGCCGGAAAGCTGGTGCGAATAACGGAAGCGGAAGCCGGTGCCGAGGCCCACCTCGTCCAATGCCCGGGCAATGCGCTGCTCGCGATTATCCAGACCGTGGATGACCAGCGGTTCGAGCAGCAGCGCATCCACCGTCTGGCGCGGGTGAAGCGAGCCATAGGGGTCCTGAAACACCATCTGCACATCGCTATAAAAGCTCTTGTCGCGGCGCTTGCCGGAATAGGAGCGCCCGGCCACCATCAAGGAGCCTTCATCGAAATGGTTGAGGCCGGCAATGGCGCGCAGCAGCGTCGACTTGCCGGAACCGGATTCGCCGACAATGCCGAAGGATTCACCCTCGGCCACATCGATGCTGACGCTGTCGAGCGCGATGTAACCGTCGAAATCGACCACCATGTCGCGAACGGAAAGAACTGAACTCATGCGCGCCACTCCGGCTTGCGTTCCAGAACCGGCAGCGGATGCCGGTGGCCGCCGATTTCGGGCAGGCAGTTCAGCAGGCCCTGCGTATAGGGATGTTTCGCTTCCTTCAGATTGGCGGAAGACAGCTCTTCCACCACCTTGCCGGCATACATGACGAGAACACGGTCGCAGAAAGACGATACCAGCCGCAGATCGTGGCTGACGAAGATCAGCCCCATGCCACGGTCGCGCACCAGCTTGTCGAGGATGTCGAGCACTTCGAGCTGAACCGTCACATCGAGCGCCGAAGTCGGCTCATCGGCGATCAGCAGTTCCGGGCCGCAGACCAGCATCATGGCGATCATCACACGCTGGCCCATGCCGCCCGAAACCTCGTGCGGGTAAAGATCGAAGACGCGCCCGGGATCGCGTATCTGCACGGCTTCGAGCATGGCGAGCGTGCGCTGGCGCGCCTCGCTGGAGCCGATATTTTCATGGGTGCGCAGCGTTTCCATGATCTGGCGACCGATCGGCATGACCGGGTTCAGCGAATATTTCGGGTCCTGCAGGATCATGGCCATGCGCTTGCCGCGCATGATCCGCCGCTCTTTTGCCGAAGCCCGCAGCAGATCGATATCGCCGAAGCGCAGCGCATCGGCCTCGATGCGCGCGTTTTTCGGGGTCAGCCCCATGATGGCACGGCCGGTCTGCGATTTGCCCGAGCCGGATTCGCCGACGATGCCGAGACGCTCGCGGCCGAGTGTGAAAGAAACACCGCGCACCGCCTCCACCAGCCCGGTGCGGGTGGGAAAGGAGACGCGCAGGTTCTCTACGGTCAGAAGCGGCGCGCTCATTGGCCCGCCTCCTTGGGATCGAGCGCATCGCGCAGGCCATCGCCCAGAAGATTAAAACCGAGGCTGACGATGAGGATCGCCACGCCGGGCATGGCCGCGACCCACCATTGATCGAGGATGAAGCGGCGGCCGGAAGCGATCATCGCACCCCATTCCGGCAGCGGCGGCTGTGCGCCAAGACCGAGGAAGCCGAGACCGGCGGCAGTGAGGATGATGCCGGCCATATCCAGCGTCACGCGCACGATGAGCGACGACAGGCAGAGCGGCATAACGTGTTTCAGCACGATGCGGAAGGGCGACGCACCCATGAGTTTGACCGCCGCGATGAAATCGGAATTGCGGAAGGTCATGGTTTCGGCGCGTGCGATGCGCGCATAGGGCGGCCATGAGGTAAGCGCGATGGCGAGCACCGCGTTTTCGATGCCCGGCCCAAGCGCCGCGACCAGCGCCAGCGCCAGGACGAGCTTCGGAAAGGCAAGGAAGATATCGGTGATGCGCATCAAAACCGCATCCACCCAGCCGCCGGCATAACCGGAAACCGTGCCGACGATGAGGCCGACGGGGGCTGCGATGATGGCGACCAGAAGCACGACGAAAAGCGTCAGCCTCGAACCGTGGATGAGGCGCGAGAGAATATCGCGGCCCTGATCGTCGGTGCCAAGCAGATAACCTTCCGTGCCGGGCGGCAAAAGCCGGGCATTGCGCAGATCGCCCTGCACCGGGTTATGCGGGGCCAGAACATCGGCAAACAGCGCCACGAACAGCAGCGCGATGATGATACCGAGCCCAAGCAGCGCCAGACGGTTTTCCGAAAAGCGCCGCCAGATGACATAGGCGCGGCCAAGCCGCGCCTGCTTGCGCGAGGCCGGCCGGTCGGAGAGCAGCCATTCGCGGCTATAGGGTTTGATCGTATCGGTCGAAAGGGTCATCGGCTGCGCGTCCTTGGATCGAGCGTCCGGTAAAGCAGATCGGAGAAGAGATTGATGCCGACGAAGATGGCGCCGATCACGATCGTGCCGCCAAGAACGGCGTTCATATCCGCATTCTGCAGGGAATTGGTGATGTAGAGGCCGAGCCCCGGCCAGGCGAAGATGGTTTCGGTCAGCACCGAACCTTCGAGCAGACCGGCATAAGAGAGTGCAATCACGGTCACCAGCGGCACGGCGGCGTTGCGCAGCGCGTGGAACCAGATGATGCGAGTTTCCGAAAGCCCCTTGGCACGGGCCGCGACGATATATTCCTGGCTAAGCTCGTTCAGCATGAAGGAGCGCGTCATGCGGCTGATATAGGCCAGCGAAAAATAGCCGAGCAGACAGGCGGGCAGGATGATGTGGCGGAAGAGATCCCACAACACGTCCCATTGCCGCTGCCAGATCGCGTCGAGCAGGAAGAAGCCCGTGACCGGCGTGAAGGTGAATTCATAAACGATATCCATGCGGCCGGGATAAGCGACCCATTGCAGCCGGGCGTAAAACACCAGCAGCGCCAGAAGGCCGAGCCAGAAGATCGGCACGGAATAACCGATGAGGCCGATGACGCGCACGACCTGGTCGGCAAAGCTGCCACGCTTGACGGCGGCAAGCACGCCGAGGGGAATGCCGAAGACGGCGCCGATGATGGTGCCGAGCGTGGCGAGTTCTATCGTCGCCGGAAACACCCGCTTGATATCCTCCATCACCGGATTGGTGGTGAGGACGGAGGTGCCGAAATCGCCCGATAGCGCCTGTTTCAGATAAAGGAAGAACTGCTGCCAGAGCGGCAGGTTGAGGCCGAGCTGCTCACGCACCCGCTCGACCACATGCGCAGGCGCACGGTCGCCGACGATCGCCAGCGCGGGATCGATCGGCACGACGCGGCCAATGAAGAATGTGACCGCCATCAGCCCCAGAAAGGTGGTGATGACGGTGACGGCGAAGCCGAGAACGGCTTTCACGCGGGCATTGGCACGGCGTTTGCCGTGCCTCGCCCTGCTGTTGGTTTCAACCATGCTCAAGAGACCGATCCTTCCGGATCATTCCTTGGAAATGGTGTAGACGAAGTTGGTGTCGAAGCTCGGTCCGAGCTTCAGGCCCTTCAGCTTGGCGGAATATCCCGCCACTTCCGTCTGCTGGAAGATGATGACGAAGGGACCCTTCGCCAAAACTTCCTTCTGCAGGTTTTCATAGATGGCGGCGCGCTTGGCGCTGTCCTTCTCCAGAAGCGCCGACTGGGTTTCCTTGGTCAGATCAGGAACGTCCCAGGCATTGCGCCAGGCGAGCGTCTTGTTCTTGCCCTCATCGGAATTGTCGTAGTTGATGGTGAAGGTTTCCGCATTCGAGTTCGGGTCGAAATAGTCCGAACCCCACTGACCGATATAGATATCATGCGTGCGGGCGCGATATTTGGTCAGCGTCTGCTTGCCGTCGCCGGGAATGATTTCCAGCTTGATGCCGGCCTGCGCCAGCGTCTGCTGCACGCTTTCGGCAATGCCGGTCACCGGCTGGGTGTTGCGCACATCCATGGACACAGTAAAGCCGTCCTTCAGGCCGGCCTTGGCCAGAAGCTCCTTCGCCTTGGCGACGTCGAGCTTATAGGGGTTCTCGTCAAGCGCGCCGAGCTGGCCCTTCGGCAGGAAGGTCTGGTGAACTTCGCCGATGCCCTTGATGATCGTCGCGCCGATGGCGTCGTAGTCCACGAGATATTTGAAGGCTTCGATGACCTCGGGCTTCTTCAGGTTCTCGTTCTTCTGGTTGAGGCTGAAATAATAGACGGTGCCCTTCGGCGCGGAAGTGACGGCAAGGCCTTCCTTCTTGGAAACGGCTTCCATGTCGCCCGGCTCAAGGTTGCGGGCAACGTCGATATCGCCGTTCTCAAGTGCCAGGCGCTGGCCCGAGCTTTCCTTCATGTGGCGATAGACCACACGCTTCAGCTTCGGCTTCTCGCCGTAATAATTCGGGTTGGCTTCGAGGATCACCGCCTCGTTGGCCTTCCAGCCGAGGATCTTGTAGGGGCCGGAACCGGCATAACCGGTCTTCAGGAACTCGTTGCCGAAATCCGTGTCGTATTTGTAATCGGCGCTCGGCGTGACCGACTTGGCCTTTTCCGTCACGAATTTCTTGTCGACCACCGAAGCGACGGTTGCGGTCAGCACGTTCAGCACGAAGCTCGGCGCATAGGGCTTGTCGACCGTCAGAACGAAGGTGTTCGCATCCGCAGCCTTCGCCTTTTCGGTGACGTTATCACCGCTGAGGCCGAACTGCGTCAGCAGGAATGCCGGCGACTTGTCGAGCTTCACGGCACGTTCGAAGGAGAAGGCCACATCATCGGCCGTGACCGGATTGCCCGACGCGAATTTCAGGCCGGATTTCAGCTTGAACGTATAAGTCAGGCCGTCCTCGGACGTCGTCCAGCTTTCGGCCAGATCGCCGATCACCTTGGACGTGTCGTTGAGATCGATGGAAACCAGCTTGCTGTAGGTATTGCCGGTGACTTCGGCGGCGGAAAGTTCGAAAGCCTCGCCCGGATCGAGCGTGATGATGTCGTCGATGGCGAAACCTTCGACCAGCGTATCGGCCGGCGTTGCGGCAAAAGCATGGGGCGCCGCCAGCATCATCAGCGACAAAGCGGCGCTGGTGCTGAGAATACGCATGGATTTGTTGAGCGATTTGATCATAGGATCTCCCCTTTTGTTATAAGCTTGATTTGGTTCGCTTCAGCTCTTCTCAGGCCGCCTCGTGCCAGGCCTCAGACAAAACACGCAGCCAGTTTTCCCGGCATATTTTAGCAAGTTCTCCATCACCGTAGCCCGCCGATTTCAGCGCCGCAACCAGATTGTGATTGCCGCTCGCATCGGCAACGCCGACGGGTATCGTCGCACCGTCGAAGTCCGATCCCAGCGCCACGCAATCGATGCCCATGCGCTCCACCATGTAATCGATATGGCGCACCATGTCGGAAAGCGGCGTATCGGCAATGTCGCGCGCATCCGCGCGCAGCATGGTGACAGCGTAATTGAGACCCACCAGCCCGCCGCTCTCCTTGATGGCATCCATCTGCCTGTCGGTGAGATTGCGGGCCACGGGGGTAAGCGCATGCGCATTGGAATGGCTGGCGATCAGCGGCTGGTTGGTGGTCTTCGCCACATCCCAGAAGCCTTTTTCGGTGATATGCGCGAGATCGATGAGAATGCCGAGCCTGTTGCATTCCTTCACCAGCGCAAAACCGGCGTCGGTGAGGCCGGGCGCCGTATCGGGAGACATGGGATAAGAGAACGGAACGCCGTGACCGAAGATATTGTGCCGGCTCCAGACCGGGCCGAGCGAGCGCAGGCCGGCGGCGTAAAACACCTCCAGCGCATCGAGATCGGCCCCGATCGCCTCACAGCCTTCCATATGCAGCACGGCGGCGAAGATATCCTCGGCAAAGGCCTTGCGGATATCGGCCGTGGAGCGGCAAAGCCGCCACGCGCCGGCGCGGTCGAGCCTCAGCGCAATCGCCGCCTTTTCCATGGCGATATCGAGCGAAGGCTGGCGCTCCAGTGGGGAGGCGAGCGGCGTGTTGTAATGGCCGCTTTCATCCGGTTCCTGAAGGATGAGATCGCCGGAGGGAATATAGATCGCGCAGATGCCGCCGCCGAGACCGCCTGCCCTCGCACGCGGACCGTCTATATGGCCTTCCCGTGTACCGTTCCTGAATTCGGCCACCGGATCGGCACCGGCCTTGCTGTTGCGCCACAACCGAAGCAGCACATCATTATGACCGTCGAACACTGCGTGCATGGGAAGAAATTCCAGTCATCGGAAAGAACAAAACGGGGGCGGGCAGACGCCGGGATGACACCGCGCGAAAGCAAACCGGCGCATTGTTTGCCGACCGCTATTGTCTGTCGGAGGCGATCTTAGGACGATCTCTTCGAGCTTCGCAAGACACAAATTAGGCAGCGGTGAAATTATCACCACTTGCCTTTTGCCGGAATTTGCGCTTCGTCAGGCGCGCCAGCCGCCTTCCGCTTTCGTGAGCAGCGGCGTTGAAAAAACACCCCTCACCCGCTCCGGCCATTCCGGCCCGAAAGCGGCGATTTTTTCCCGCCAGCGATCCGATTGCAGCATGGCCGCGCCGATGACGGCGGGCCGAATGCCGGAGGCGGCGAGAAGCGAAAGACCCGATATGATTGAGCTGCCGCTGGAGATCACGTCATCCACCAGCGCCACCCGACGGTTCTCGATGAGCGGCAGCATGCGCGGATCGATATAGAGCCGTTTTTCCTGCCTTGTGGTGATGGAGGACATCGGCACCGACAATTCCTCCAGATACCAGAATTTGCGCGAGGTGCCGAGCGGCACGTAACGGGAATGGCCGAGATGCCGGGCGACGGCGGCGGCGAGCGTCAGCCCCAGCGTCGGCAGGCCGATGACGACATCGGGCTTGAAGGGAAGAAGCTGTGCGGCAAGGTCGGCCGCCAGCGCCTCGAGCACCTCAAAAGAGGCCTGATTGACGATGAGCGAGGCGAGCGCATGTTCGCCATCCGCCAGCGGCCTTATCGGCAGACATATCTGCCTTCCGTCATCCAGCTCCGCCGGAAAGAAGGCGGAATGCGGGCCTGCCGTTTCGAAGCTGCGGCGCGGATGGATCTCCTGCCAGAACTCATGCGGCGCGGCGGGGGAATGGGCGGCAGGCGATGCGGATGACGGCATCGGTTTTTCCTTTCAGAACCGGGATGGCGCAAGGCGGAGGCGGTTTTCGGCCATGCCAATCCCGTTCGGCAGATCAGTCATTTTAGCAACCACAGAGACGCTGCGGGTTCATTTCATTGGCTTTTTCCGCTAGGGTATTTCCGTTTTCCTCCGAAACACGGAAATACCCTAGCTCTTTGTTGTACGCATTTCCGAACGCAAAACCGCTACACACTTTTGCTGGAAATGCTCTAGAAGAGAAAAAAGCAACAGGCATTCGGATGAACCCACCTATGACGCGGGTTTTTCCCATATTCAAGGACAAGCTGCCCATGAGACTGCTGGACCGCATCGGCGAGGACCTGCCATTCCTGACGGAGCTTCGCCACGACCTGCACGCGCATCCCGAACTGGGCTTCGAAGAGGAAAGAACAAGCGCCATCGTCGCCGATCTTCTCGAGCGTGCCGGGCTGAAGGTGCATCGCGGTCTCGGCGGCACCGGCGTGGTCGCGACGCTGCAGGTGGGCAACGGCACCCGCAGCATCGGCCTGCGTGCCGACATGGATGCGCTTGCCATGCCAGAAGTGCCAGACCGGCCCTATAAGTCGAAATTTCCCGGCAAGATGCATGCCTGCGGCCATGACGGCCACACCGCCATGCTGCTGGGTGCTGCGCGTTACCTTGCAAAGACCCGCGATTTTTCCGGCACCGTGCATTTCATTTTCCAGCCCGCCGAAGAAGGCCGTGGCGGCGCGAAAAAAATGGTGGAGGACGGGCTTTTCACCCTGTTCCCCTGCGATGCGGTCTATGGCCTGCATAATATGCCGGGGCTCGGGATCGACGAAATGGCGGTGGTGGAAGGCCCGCAGCTCGCCTCTTCCGACAGCTGGCGCGTCACGTTCAAAGGCATCGGCACGCACGGTGCCAAGCCGCATCTCGGCCGCGATCCGGTGACGGCGGCGGGCACCTTCCTCGCCTCGCTGCAAACCATCGTCGGCCGCGTCGTCGATCCGCTGCAACCCGCCGTGGTCAGCGCCTGTTCGGTGCAGGCGGGCGACCCGAAGGCGCTCAACGTCATTCCCGATCTCGTCGAAATCGGCGGCACGGCGCGCGCTTATGCGGCTGACGTGCGCGACCAGCTCGAAGCGGAAATCGGCAGGCTGGCGAAGGGCACGGCGGCGATGTTCGGCATCGAGGCGCATTACGAATTCATCCGCCGCATTCCGCCCGTCATCAACGAGGCGGATGCGACGAAACGGGCGCTACGGGCCGCAAGAACCGTCTTCGGTAACAAGACCCGCAACGCCTTCCCGCCCTCGACCGCCGGCGACGATTTCGCCTTCTTCGCGGGCGAAGCACCCGGCTGCTATGTCTGGCTGGGCAACGGCCCGGCGGTGGATGGCGCGCTGCACCACAACACCTCCTACGACTTCAACGATGCGGCCATCGTGCCGGGCGTGGCGTTCTGGGCAACGCTGGTGGAGCAGGAACTGGCGGCGGAGTGACGCCCCGGCCGGCGCGATGGCCGCTCAGGCGCGCCGCGCGCCCGGACGAGCGAGGCTGGCTAAAATTCCGGCAAGCGCGCAGCCGGCGGTAATCGCCATGATGCCGGGCCAGCCGGCATGGATCCAGAACCAGCCGCCGACCCAGCCGGTGATGCTCGCTCCGCAATAATAAAACAGCAGATAAAGCGCGGAAGCATGGCTTTTGGCGGCGCCCGCATTCGCGCCCACTCCGCTGCTGGCAGCCGAATGCCCGATGAAAAATCCGATGGTTATCGCCGCAATCCCCGCCACGATGAGGATGATGCTCGAGGCGAATGTGAGCAGGATACCGGCAAGAATGGTGGAAAAGGCAACCACCAGCATGATCCGCCGGCTGAACCGGTCGACCAGCGCCCCGCCATAGGAGGACGCGACGATACCCAGGGCAAAGGTCAGGAAAATCATGCTGACGGCCGTGCGGCCCAATTCGTAAGGCGGCGCGACGAGGCGAAAGGCGCAATAGTTGAAAACGGTGGTGAACACGCTCGTCAGCATCGCGCCGAGGAAATAGAACCGCCGAAGTTCCGGGTTTCCAAGATGTTGCGCCCATATTCTCAGATGATTTTTAAGCGGCATGTGCTGCGGCCGGAAATTCCGCGAGGGCGGAAGCAGCAGCAGGAAGCCGATGGCCGCAAGGATGCAGACCGCACCCAGCGCATACATTGCCACCTGCCAGGAGGTATAGGCGGACACCAGCCCCATGCCGACACGTCCCGCCATGGAGCCGAAGGCCGTGCCGCCGACATAAAGCCCCATCGCCTTGCCGAGGCTGGAAGGTTCGATCTCCTCGGCAAGATAGGCCATGGCGACAGCCGGAACGCCGCCGAGCACGAAGCCTTCCAGCGCGCGGGCAGCAAGCAGCCATGCCCAGCCTTGCGTGCTTGCTGCGATGATATTGGCGATGGCGGCCAGCATCATCGAAACGAACATCAGATTTCGGCGGGTGAAGAGCTGGGCAAAGGCGCCGCTGAGAAGAATGGCGAAGGCAAGCGTTCCCGTCGTCAGCGACAAAGCGAGCGATGCGGTTGCAGGGTTGATGCCGAATTCCGCCGGAAATTCCGGCAGGAGCGGCTGTACGCAATAGATCAGCGAAAAGCTGGCAAAGCCCGCGAGGAAAAGCGCCCAGCTCGCCCGGCGAAACTGGCGGCTTCCCTGCCGTATCCAGAGCACATCCGGCGGCTCCTCCGTCATAACGATCGGCGGGGTGAAATCCTGTTTTTTGAGCTGGCGCATCGGGTTTGTCCTTTTCGCTCCCAGCTATAGCGCAGCTCCATCTTTCATTCTAATATATGGAAGGCGTTCCTATCATATCTGGATCTAATATCATGGAACTCAGGCACATCCGCTATTTTCTGGCCATCGCCAATGAAGGCAGTTTTACGCGGGCGGCAGAACATCTGGGAATCGCGCAGCCGCCGCTCAGCCAGCAGATAAAGGTTCTGGAACAGGAAATCGGCGTGCGGCTGTTCCGGCGTCTCGCGCATGGCGCGGAACTGACACCGGCGGGCCATGCTTTTCGTGCTGCGGTGGCCCATATTCCGCATCAGGTGGGCGAAGGTGTCCGGCTCGCACGCAGGGCGGCGGCCGGCGAAACCGGCATTCTGAGAATAGGCGTTACCGGCACGGCGGCGCTCAACCCTCTGGTTCCGGCCTGCATCCGCACCTATAGACGCCAATATCCCGACGTGGAACTTCAGGTGATGGAGGCAGCCGCCCTGGCGTTGACGCCGGCCCTGCTCGAAGATCGGCTGGACGTGGCGCTTTTGCGCCCTTCTCAATCCGATCCCGATACATTGCTCGAGGAAGTGCTCACCGACGAACCGCTTCTCGTCGCCCTGCCGGCATCCCATCCGCTCGCGCGGCGCGGCACCGCCATAGACCTGATGGAATTGCGCGACGACCCGTTCATTCTGACGCCACGCAGCGTCGGCACCAGCCTTCACGATGCATCGATAAAAGCCTGCCAGGAGGCCGGTTTCACGCCGCGCCTCGGGCCGGCGGCACCGCAAATCGCCTCGATATTGTCGCTGGTCGCGGCCGAACTTGGGGTTTCTCTCCTTCCGGAATCCGTCGCGCAGGTCAAAATGCAGAACATCGTCCTATTACCCTCCAGCGGCCCGCCACCGCGGCTTTCCATATCGCTCGCCTATCGGCGCGGAACGACATCGCCGGTGGTGAAAAATTTCGTGTTGGCGGCGCGCATTGCCGCGCGCGAAACACAGACGCCTGATGTGCCCGCGGTCGAATAAACCGCAGCCCGCGGATGCGGGCCGCCGCTACTCGAGAACGGCAATCACCGGGCTTTCCATCACCCTGCCCGTCAACACATCGGCAATGCCCATATCTGTCTGGTGCGGGCCGATATTGCAGGCGAGCGTGGCACCGAAGCAGGCCTTGAAGACGAGATAGGGCGGCTGCCATTCCACCACCCTGCCGACGGCTTCGCGCAATTCTTCGAAAGCCTTTGCCACGTCTTCAAGCGAGGCATCGGAAACGAGGCCGGAAAGCGGCAACGGGAGAAGTGCGGTCACCTTGCCTTCGGAAGCGACAGCCATGCCGCCGCCTGCCTTTATCACCGCATTGGCGGCGAGCGCCATGTCCCCCGCATTGCCGCCGAAAACGGTGAGATTGTGGCTGTCATGCGAAACGGTGGTGGCGAAGGCGCCGTTCCAATTTCCCCAGCCGGTGAGAAAGCCGGTTCTGGTGATCGGCTCGGCCATGCCGTGGCGATGGGTGACGGAAATCATCGTCGCGCCTTCGGGCGGAACGACGAAACCATCCTTCACCTCGGCTTCCGCCTCGCCCCATTGCGTGAAGCGCGGGCGGTCGATGGTGGCGAGGCGCACCTTCGCGCCTTCGCAGGCAACCCGGAAATCATCGGCTGCGCGCAGCGGCAGCTTCATCGAGCCTTCGAGCGCCGCCGCATCGCAGGCCGGAATGTCGACGAGCATATGCCCGCCTTCCGCAACCGTCCTGCCCGAGGCCAGAACGTGGCGGGCGGCAAAACCGCTCAAATCCTCGAAGACGACGATATCGGCGCGACGGCCGGCGGCGATGAGGCCGAGATCGGCACGGCTGAGCCTTTGCGCGGCATTGAGCGTTGCGGCGCGCAGCGCCCATTCGGGCTTCAGGCCATAACGGACAAGGCGGCGCACCACATCGTCAAGCCCACCGCCCCGCAGCAGGTCATCCGGGAAGACGTCGTCGGTGCAGAGCGTCACCGTCTGCGGCAGGTGGCCGAGCGCATTCAGCGCTTCCACGAATTCCGGCAGCAGGTGATCGTGCGAGCCGCGCAGCTCGATGGTCATTCCTGCCCGCAGTTTCCCCATCAGGTCTTCGCCCGAGACCAGTTCGTGATCGGAAGAAACGCCCGCCGCCATGAACGCGTTGAGATCGGCGCCCTTCAGGCCGCGTGCATGGCCGCAGACCAGCTTTTCCGAGACAAGCCCGGCCTGCACGATGCCGCTCATGCGCGGATCGCGCTCGATGACGCCGCGCATGTTCATGATTTCCGCGACACCGCCGACCTCAGGCCACGACAGCATATCGGCGAGAATGGCGGCGTCGAAATCCGCCCCGCCGCGCTCCAGCCCCGGTGCGGAAGGCACGCAGGAGGGCGCGAGCAGAATGGCGCGCAGGGGCAGGTTTTCGATGGATTTCGCCGCCCAGCGCACCCCTTCCACACCGTGCACATTACCAAATTCATGCGGGTCCCAGACGATGGTCGTGACGCCACGGGCAACCACAGCCGCCGTATAGGCGGCCGGTGTGACCATCGAGCTTTCGATATGCATATGTGTGTCGATGAGGCCGGGCGAGACATAGGCGCCTGCCGCATCGATGATCCGTGCAGCGTCGCTGCGGCTTGCCCGCTCGTGCACGCTGGCGATCAGAGCGCCGACGATGCCGATATCGGCGGCGCGAAGCTCTCCCGTCACCACATCCACCAATGTTCCACCGGTGATGAGGACATCGAAAGGGGCATCGCCGCGTGCGGCGGCGACCGCGCGGCTGCGCAGCGCATCATCGGTGAGATCGGCAGGCTCGCGTGTCGGAGAGTTCGCGTTCATCGGGCGGCCTCCCGGCGCAACGCCTCGAGAATCGCCGTCTTCGCACCTTCGGCATCCACCGTTTCGGCGAAATGCGCGTTGAAGGCTTTCGCTTTCTGAGCGCGCGTCTCGACCACGGTTCGCCCGCGCGTCAGCGTCGCCTGAAGCTCGACATCGATCCGCGCATGACACCAACCGATGAGACCGGAGGTAAAGGCGACGGCGGCCACGGGATCGTAAAGCGCCATGGCGGCTCTGCCACGGCTGGTGGCGATGCCGATGAAACCTTCCAGAAGATCGGCGATCAGCCCGGCATTCTTGCCGCCGGCATTACGGATCGGCAGCACATCGGCCGGCGAGGCGGTGACTTTGCGGCAGGCGTCCAGATCGACCATGCGCAACGGCAGGCCGTGGGAGAGCACGATGGCCAGCGCTTCCGGATCGGCAAAGGCGTTGAATTCGGCCGAGGCCGTGTGGTTGCCGCTGGTCACGCCGCCACCCATCCAGGTGAGATCGGAAATTTTTGCGGCAAGATCGGGCCGGGCAAGGCACAGGGCGGCGATATTGGTGAGCGGTCCGAGTGCGAGAATGCGCTTTTCGCCTTCCCCCTCCAGCCAGCCGCAGAGCGCGGCAAAGGCATCGCTGTTCGGCACGGCAGGCGCATCCGGCAGGCTTTGGCCGACGGTCGGAATGCCGTTGTCGCCCAGAATGCATTGCGCGGTTTCGAGCGCACCCAGCACCGGCATGGCGCGGCCCTGATGAATCGGCATCGACCAGCCGAAGGCTGAGACGGCGCCTGCGGCATTGCGGCAGACCGCCTGAAGCGTTGTGTTGCCGAAGACCAGCGAAATGCCGTCGATGGCAAGGCCTGACGATTGCACCACCATGATGGCGGCGATATCGTCGAAGCCCATATCGGTATCGATCCACACACCCATGGTCAGTTGAACACCTTGAGGCTTGCCGCCTTTTCGACCGGCAGGTCGAAGGCGAGCGTATCGCCGATTGCGTGGGAGGTCAGGGCGGCGTCCGTTTCCGCCTTGATGGGGCCGAGCGGCGTATCGAGCAGATATTCGCGGCTGTTGCCGGCAAAGGAGGTGCCGCGCACGGTTCCCTGGAAAGGACCTGAACCGAGGGTGACCATGCGCGGCCGCCAGGCCAGTCCGGATGCTGAAAGGACTGGTCCGGGAAGCGGTGTTGTGCCGTTTGCGGTTTTGAGCGCGCCGCCTTCCAGCGCGAAGATGTTTTCAAAGCCGACGAAATCCGCCACGAAGGACGAAACCGGCGCGTTGTAGATCTCTTCCGGCGTGCCGATCTGCTCAATCTTGCCGCCCTTCATGACGACAATGCGGTCGGCGAGCGCCAAAGCCTCGATCTGGTCATGGGTGACGAAGATCATCGTCACGCCGGTCTCCTTCTGTACGCGCTGCAATTCGGTGCGCATTTCGAGCCTGAGACGCGCATCGAGGTTCGAGAGCGGCTCATCGAGCAGCAGTACCTTCGGCTCCATGACCATGGAGCGCGCCAGCGCCACGCGCTGCTGCTGGCCGCCGGAAAGCTCCGCAGGCTTTCGCGAGGCGAAGCTGGACAAGCCCACCGATTTCAGGCCGGAGGCGACCTTGTCTTCCAGCGCCTTGCCGTTCATGCCCTTGAGCTTCAGGCCGAAAGCGACGTTTTCGTAAACCGTCAGATGCGGGAAGAGCGCATAGGACTGGAACACCAGCCCGACGGCACGCTTGTTCGCGGCCACCCGGGTAATGTCTGCGCCATCGAGATCGATGCGTCCGCCGGCCACCGGCATCAGCCCGGCAATGGCGCGCATCGTCGTGGTCTTGCCGCAGCCGGAAGGCCCGAGAAGCGCGAGCAGCTCGCCCTTGCGGATATCGAGATCGAGGTCCTTGACGGCGACATTGCCACCATAGGCGAGCGAGACTTTTTTGAGCGAAAGGTAATTTGCGTCAGACATAACGGGAGAACCCCAGAAAACGTTCGGCCATGAAGACGATGCCGATGGAAAGGAAGGCAAGCAGCGAAGAAAGGGCTGCAACGGAGGGATCGAAGACGATTTCCATGTAACCCAGCATGTCGATGGGCAGCGTGCGCACGCCCGGACCCGACAGGAACAGCGATACCGGCACCTGGTTGAAACTCGTCACGAAACCGAGAATGAAGGCTGAGAGAATGCCGCCGCGAATATTCGGCAGCACCACGCGGAAAAACGCCCCGACCCGCGACGAGCCGAGCAGCACCGCCGCCTCCTCGATATCGGAACGCAGATTGTTGAGGCTGGCCGACACCACCCGCACCGCATAGGGCAGGATGAGCGCGGTGTGGGCGAGAAACAACGCAAGCGTGATGCCGATGCCGAAGGGGACGACGAAATAACGCAGCAGCGCGAGACCCACGATGATGCCGGGCACGATGATCGGCGCGGAAACGATGGTGCGCACCGTCTCGGCAAAAGGCAGCTTGTAGCGCGACATGGCGTAGGAGGCCGGAATGCCGAGGATGAGCGCCGCAAACGTGCCGCCGATGGCGAGGAACATCGACATCGCAAAGCTTTCGCGGAAGCTCTCAACGGTAAAGACCTTGGCGATCCATTTCAGCGAAAAGCCCTGCGGCGGAAAGGCGAGCGTATCGCCGGCCGAAAACGAGGCCGCGACGATGATGAGGAACGGCCCGATCAGGAAACCGACGACAAGTAGAAGCGTGAGCGGAATGAAGAGCTGCCGGGTCATTTCTTGTTCCTTGCGGTGGCGATGCGCTTCAGCAGGATATTGGCGGCAAAGCTCATGACGATCAGGATAAAGGCGATGACGCTGGCGGAGACGAAATTGTTGGAAACCGTCACCTGCTGGTAAAGCAGGGTTTCCAGCATCAGCACCTTGGAGCCGCCGAGAATGGCGGGCGTGATATAGGCCGTGAGCGAACCGGTGAAGACCAGCGTGCCGCCGACGACCAGCCCTTCCTTGGTGAGCGGCAGGATAACCTTCCAGAACACCTGCAGCCAGCTTGCGCCGAGAACGCGGGCAGCCGCAATCGTATCCTTCGGCATATTCTCCAGCGCGCTGATGAGCGAGATGATCATCAGCGGCAGGAACAATTGCAGAAGACCGATGAAGACGGCCGTTTCGGAAAACAGGATACGGATCGGCCCGTCGCTGAGGCCGACGGCCTGCAGCGCCTGATTGACGATGCCGGTTCGCCCCAGAATGACGATCCAGGCATAGGTGCGGGCAACCGGCGAAATCATAAGCGGCAGCACGACCAGATTGACGACGTGTCCCTTCGCGCCCTGCGACAGGTTGATGATGGCGAAGGCCGCCGCATAACCCACCACCGCCGAGACGATGGTGACAAGCGCGCCGAGCTTCAGGGTGCGCAGGAAAACCGTCTGGTTCAGCGGATCGGTGAAGAAATCGGCGTAAGCCGCCAATGTCCAGCCATCGGCGGTGCGAAAGCCCTCCGACAGCAGGATGAAGACCGGCACAAGAAAGACCGCCGCCGCGAAAATTGCGGCGGGCAAGGCAAGCGCCAGCGCTTCGGCCCGGTTCTGAAACATGGGTTTATTCCCTGAACGGCCTGAGGGCCGGTTGTTACGGCAGCCGGACGCACCGGCCTGCGAAATTGGAAGGTGGAAAAGCGGTCAGGGGACGACCGAACCGCTTTTCCGGGAATGGAGCCGCCCTGACGGACGTTTAGGTGCCCCATTCCAAACGGTGAAAGACTTACTGGCCGACCTTGGAATTCCACTCCGACAGCCACTTGTCGCGGTTATCGAGCGTCACGTCGGAAGGAATGAGCTGCAGGCTTTTTGCGGTTTCGTCGCCATAGGTGATGTTGTTCGCCACCTCGTCGGAAACCTTGACTTCCCTGTTGGTCGGGCTGTCCACCAGCTTTTCGGCCAGCGCCTTCTGAACGTCGGTCGAGAGCCAGAAATCCATGAACTGCAACGCCAGATCTTCGTTCTTCGTACCCTTCGGCACCACGAGCACATTCATGCCGCCGGTCTGGCCTTCCTTGGGCGTTGCCCAGGCGAGTGGCAGGTCGAGCTTGGTGAAAGGCGCCCAGGAGAAGCGGCCGATGGGGGCTGCCCAGATTTCTTCCTGCTGCATCAACTGCACCAGCTGCGAGGATTTGACGTAGAAAGTGACGATGTCATCCTTCTTTTCGCCCACGGCCTCGATGGCGCCGGAAAGGTCGGGCGTGTCCTTGCCGATGGCCTTGCCGAGCATATAAAGCGCCGGCGGGCCCTGATTGGTGGTGACATTCGGGAAGGCGACGTGGTCGACAATGCCGTCCTTCAAAAGATCGGCCCAGCTGTCGATCTTAATCTTGTCGGTGCGGTAAACGATGGAGGTGGCGTAGAAATTGACGCCGACGCTCATGCCGTCGCCATTCGGATCCTTGGCGATGTCATAGAGCTTTTCGATATTCGGAACCTTGGAAGCATCGATCTTCTGGATCAGGTCCTTGCGGGTGGCGGAAAGCGCATCCGCCATGGAAACGATGGCGAGATCGACCACCGGATTGGCCTTGTTGGCCTCCATCTTGGCCAGACGCTCGACGCTGTTGCCGGTCTCGACGACCAGCTTGCAGCCGCATTGCTTTTCGAACGGCGTATAGACCAGTTCCTTGAATTCGTCCTGCGCGAAGGCGTAGACGGAAATCGTCAGCGTCTTGTCCTGCGCCTGCGCGGCGCCCATCGTCAGCATCAGGGCGGCGCCCGATGCAAGAATGATTTTTTTCATGGTGTGAGTTCTCCTGCTGTCGTTTTTTTGGCTTCAATCGCATCATGCTTTGCCTTGCCGGTGGAGCCGCGCATGATCAGCGCCATCGGTACTTTCGAGATGTCCGCCGTCACATCGACGGCGACGCCGTTTTCGCCCGCGCCGTCTATCGCGCGCAGCAGCGCGCCGACGGCGAGATCGGCGATGCGGCCCATATCCATGCGCATGGTCGTCAAGGGCGGGGTGACCACGGCGGAAAAGATGAGATCGTCGAAGCCGGTGACACTGGCCTCTTCCGGCACCTCGATGCCCTCGCGCTGCAATTCGGTGAGCACGCGCAGCGCATGCAGATCGGATACGGCGGCAAAGGCGGTGAAACCTTCGGCAACCTTCTCTGCAAGACCAAGCCGGCAACCCGCGCCGCCCGCCTGTTCAATGGCGTCCACCCAGAGCGTCTGCGTCACGCACGCCTTGCCAAGACCATCGCGAATGCCGCCAAGACGGTCGTTCTGCACGTTGGAATCGCGGTTCTTGCCCACCAGCACCACCTTGCGGTGGCCAAGCCCCGCCAGATATTCGCCCACCTGCCGGCCGCCATCCCAATGGTCGGCAGCGACCGTGTTGCCGGGCGTCGAGGGGCTGTCGATCACCGCAACGGGACAATCGACATCCGCAATGCGCGTGCCACGACGGGGAACGATGACCATGCCATCCACACCGCGCTCGATCAGCCGGTTGATCGCATCCGTCTGCATGGCGATCTCGCCGCGCGAGTCGGCGATCAGCACGCCGTAACCGGCAGTGACGGCCGCCTTTTCGATGGCCTGCGCGATCTGAGGAAAGAGAGGATTGGCAATATCCGGCAGAACCAGCCCCAGAACACCGCTTCTGCCGGTGCGCAGCGCCCTGCCCGCCGAACTCGGCACATAGCCCAGCTCGCTTGCCGTCTTGCGAATGCGCTCCACCAGCTCCGGCGAAACGCGGCCCTTGCCCGACAGCGCATTGGACACGGTTGCCGCCGACACGCCGAGTGCCGCTGCTATCGCGCTCAGATTGGTGGCAGGCCGTGACGACGCCATGATGGTCCGGAAGGGCTGATTAAACGTTTAATCACGATAATCGAGCAAGGCCGCCCTGTCGAGTCCGGCGGTGACAAAAATCAGGGCTATCCCCGGAAACGGGAAAGATTGTAGCCGGGCGTGTCAGCGGCTACCGGCCGGATGGGATCATTGCTGCGGCCTGACCTGCGACATGATTGCCAAAATGCCACCATCCGGGTCCCTGAAAAAGGCCATCCACTCCTCGGTTCCATCGCCATGACGATGAATGAGATGCGGAGGACTTTTAAATTCGACGTTGCGTGACAACAGCCCTTCATAAGCGGCGCCGATATCATCCACCCTGAAATAGATGACCGCATTTGTCGGCCCTCGCCCATCGACCGAAAGGAAGAGGCGCGTGCCGCCACAATCGAAAAACGCCAGATCGCCGAATGTATAGAGATGGGTTAGCCCGAGCACATCCCGATACCATGCCTCTGCCGCAGGCAGATCGCTGACGGAACGGGAGATCTGGCCAATGGCGCCGAGCGCGATATTTTTATTCATCGGGTTCCCCTGTTTTCCCAAGGCGCTGTCGACCGGCACGGCGAACCAGCGCAAAAGCATTTTCCTGTTCTCGAGACCAAGCTTCCCGAGCGCATTGGCGATGTGAAACTTGACGGCATCGAGGCTGATGCCACGGCGGCTGGCTATCTTTCGGTTCGTCATGCCGTGCTGGGCGGCATGAACGGTCCGCCATTCGGCGGGCGTCAGAATATCCTCATGCGCAGGCCGGCCGCGCTTCCTTTTTGGTTTCATGACCGATTTCATAGCCCGACTTGCCGCGATTTTCCCTCCCCCTGCCGGCATTTATCGCCGCGAGGATCAGCATCCGTTAAACCGTCTCTGCCACGGCTTTATGAAAGGGGCGCATTGCGGGCGGCATGATAGGCCTCAACCTGCCGCACCAGCCAGTCACGAAACAGCACAACCGGAACGTGATTGGCGCGCGAAAGCGGCGCCACGGCATAATAGGAGCTGGGGCTTCTGGCCTGATGATCGAAGGCTTTTACCAGTTGCTTCGATTTCAGCTCGTTATCGATCAGGAAAAGCGGCATGAGCGCCACGCCGAGCCCGGCGATGCAGGCCTGCGCCACGCTGGAAAACTGTTCGAAGCGCATGCCCTGCGGCAAAGCGAGCGACAGGCCGAGGCTTTCGAACCAGTGACCCCATGCGCCCGGCCGCGAGGCCATGTGCAGCAGCGGCAGGGCGGCGATATCCTCTCCCCTTTCCACGGGATGGGCGCTGAGGAATTGCGGGCTGCACACCGGCGCAACCATTTCATGCATCAGAAAGGTGCTTTCCGCCCCCGGCCAGTCGGCCTGGCCGATATGGATCGCCATATCGAGCTGCTCGCGCTCAAAGTCGAATTGCCCGATACGGGTGGCGAAATTGATGGTGATTTCGGGGTGGTTCGCCACGAAATCCGGGATACGCGGCAGAAGCCAGCGGGTGCCGAAGGTGGGCAGCATGGCGAGGTTCAGCGTATTGCCATGCGTTTTGGTCATGATCTGCAGCGACGCGGAGCGTATCTCGCCAAGGGCGGAGGCAATCGATTTTGCATAGGCGCGGCCCTCGGTCGTCAGCGCCACGCCGCGTGCGCCGCGCTCGAACAGGCGCACGCCAAGCTGTTCTTCCAGTGACATAACCTGCCGGCTGATCGCCCCCTGCGTCAGGGCAAGCTCATCGGCGGCCGCGGAAAAGCTGCCGAGCCGGGCCACGGAATCGAAGGCGGCGAGCGCGCTGGTGGAGGGCAGGAGTTTGCGACTGAGAGACGTCATGAGCCATTACTATATGTAATGCAAAAATGAGTAAACATGGCTTGTGCCGACTGGTCCGAATACCAATAATCCGACCAGCAAATCCGGAGGCATCACGTGAGCGAACACGCAGCATTCAATTGGCAGGACCCTTTTCTGCTCGAAGACCAACTGAACGACGACGAGCGGATGATCCGCGACGCCGCCGCCGCCTTCGGCAAATCGGAACTCTTGCCGCGTGTCTCCGAGGCCTATCTTTCCGAGACCACCGAACCGGAACTGTTCCGCTTGATGGGCCGCACCGGCCTGCTCGGCGTCACCCTGCCGGAAGAATATGGCGCGGCCAATGCCAGCTATGTGGCTTACGGCCTCGTCGCCCGCGAGGTAGAGCGGATCGACAGCGGTTACCGCTCGATGATGAGCGTGCAGTCCTCGCTCGTCATCCATCCGATCTTCGCCTATGGCTCGGACGAGCAGAAGAAGAAATACCTGCCCGGCCTCGTTTCCGGCGAGCTGATCGGCTGTTTCGGCCTCACCGAGCCGGATGCCGGTTCCGATCCCGGCGGCATGAAGACCCGCGCTGAAAAAATCGCCGGCGGCTATCGCCTTCGCGGTTCGAAAATGTGGATTTCCAATGCGCCAATCGCCGATGTCTTCGTCGTCTGGGCGAAATCGGAAGCCCATGACAACCAGATCAGGGGCTTCGTGCTGGAAAAGGGCATGAAGGGCCTCTCCGCTCCCAAAATCGGCGGCAAGCTGTCGCTGCGCGCCTCCATCACCGGCGAGATCGTTCTGGACGGCGTGGAAGTGGGCGAAGACGCGCTGCTGCCCAATGTTTCCGGCCTGAAAGGCCCGTTCGGCTGCCTCAACCGCGCCCGTTACGGCATTTCCTGGGGGGTCATCGGGGCTGCGGAAGATTGCTGGTTCCGCGCCCGGCAATATGGTCTCGACCGCAAGCAGTTCGGCAAGCCGCTCGCCGGCATGCAGCTTTACCAGAAGAAGCTCGCCGACATGCAGACCGAAATCGCGCTCGGCCTTCAGGCATCGCTCCGCGTCGGCCAACTGATGGACGAGCATAAGATGGCGCCGGAAATGATCTCCATCATCAAGCGCAACAATTGCGGCAAGGCGCTGGATATCGCCCGCCAGGCCCGCGACATGCATGGCGGCAACGGCATCCAGATCGAATATCACGTCATGCGCCACGCCCAGAACCTCGAGACGGTCAACACCTATGAGGGCACGCACGACGTCCACGCGCTGATCCTCGGCCGGGCGCAGACGGGCATTCAGGCATTTTTCTGAGGCTTATGGACCGGAGCGGGGACGGCGTCGGTCATAGTAAACGGCGACATTTCTTCTCACCGTCATTCCGGCCTTGAGCCGGAATCCAGCCGACGCGCGTCCGCGTGGCGGGAAGACTCCTTTCAGCCCAAGGACTTGGGCTGGCTGGATTCCGGCTCAAGGCCGGAATGACGGAGGGAGAGTGCATAACGCCCCGGCAAATGTGAGCCGGCCCTCTGCGGCAAGCTCAAATCGTATCATCGGGAACAGTCCCCTGAAACAGAAAGGCCTTCGAAGATCGCTTCGAAGGCCTTTTGCTTTTCAAATCCGGCAATCGCTCAGAACGTGCCGCGAATACCGACGCCAAACATGCGCGGTTCGGTCATGCTCGCCTCGATGCCGCCAATGCCACGGTTTTCCTTCATCAGCGTCGGTGCGCGCTCATCGAAGACGTTCTTGACGTAAGCGTAGAATTCAAGCTCCTCCTGGAACTTGTAGCTCGCCCGCACATCCGCAATCGTATAGGGATCGATTGCATAAACGGCCTTGTTATCCGTGTCGGAATAATAGCCGTCGAGATGGCGCACCTGCCCCGAAACGGTGAATTTATCCGTCACGTCCCAGCTAGCGCCGACGGTGAAGCTGTAGCCCGGCGACTTGGCGAATTCCTTGCCGACATAGGCGGCATTGCTGGAAATCTCGTCGATTTTCGTCTTCAGCAGACCGGCGCTGGCCTTCAGCGTCAGATTGTCGAGGACCTGATAATCCACGCCGATTTCCAGACCGTAGGCATGGGCCTCCTCGGCATTGACGGTGTAGGATTCGCTGATGCCCGTGGAGACAACCACCGGCACGTTAAACTGGGCGTTCTTCATGTCCATGTAGAACAGGTTGCCGTTTACCGTCAGCGTATCGTCCAGCAGGCTGGCGCGGGTGAACAGCTCGTAGTTCCAGATGGTTTCCTTGTCGAAGGTGCGCCATTTGCTGGTCGTCAGGTCGAATGCGACGCCGCCGGGATTGTAACCGCGGCTGATCAGGCCGCCGACTGTCCAGTCGTCATTGATGGCGTAAGCAAGCGAGGCCTTTGGCAGAATTTCCGAGAAGGTTTCGTCATAATTGACCGAGCTTCTGGAGGTCGCGCTCAATGTGCGATAACCGTTGCGCTGAATCTGGTCCTGCTGGTAGCGCAGGCCGCCGGTCAGGGTCCATTGATCGGTCAGGCGATAGCTCAACTCACTGAAGAGGCCGAGATTGTCCTTGGTATCGTTGAAGCGCGAGGTTCCACGCAGATAAAGCACCTCGTCGGCTTTCGTATGTGCGTAATAAATACCCGCGACACCGCTCAGCACGTCTTCCTGATCACCGAAGGTCACACGTGTTTCATGGGACGTGTTCTTCAGGTCGATATCGGCATCACCCGTATTCGCAATGCCGACCCGGCGCTTGGCAATGGACGAGGAGAACTGCGTCTGGTTGAACAGTTTCACGCCGTTTTCGAAATCGTAATTGATGTCGAGAATGCCGGTATTGGTGTACTGGCTGAAATTCGGCATCGTCGTGGTGACGTGGTTGAGATCCTCGAAGGGGCGCGACGCCGCTTCCTGGCTCGGCCGGTTGGAGGCGTTGTAGGAATAGGTGAGCTTCGTCGAGAGGCCGGGAATTTCCGACGGTTCCCACAGAAGCTTGAAGCGACCGTTGAATTCCTTGAAGTTCTGGTCCGTTCCCTCATGGGCGAAGGCGGAATTGATGTAGTCGATGAAGGTGTCGCGGCCGGAATAATCGATCGCCATGCGCGCCGCCAGCTCATCCTCGATCAGCGGACCGGAAAAGGCGAAGGAACCGCGCTTCTGGTGATAATTGCCGATTTCCGCCTGATAGCTGGCTTCGGGCGTAAAGGTCGGGTCCTTGGTGTTGACGAGGATCGCGCCGGCAATGGCGTTGGCGCCCTGCGAGGTGGTCTGCGGGCCGCGGAACACCTCGATGCTTTCGACATCCCAGATGGAGCTCGCGCCATAGATGAACTCGTTATAACCGAGATAATGGCCGTCGACATTGATCGTCGCGCGCGGCACCGTGCCGGTGAAGAAGGCGATGGAGCCGGTATTCGGTCCCTGCGTATCCTGTCCGCGAATGATCGGGGCGCTGACATTGTCGGTGTAAACGACGTTCGGAATATCCTTGATCGCTTCCGATACGGTCGGGTCACCGGTCTTTTCCTTCTTGATTTTATCCCCGGATATGACCGAAACGGACGACGCCGTGTTCTTCATGTCGCGCGCCACTTTTTCACCGGTCACGACGATCGGCTTCAGGACGGTGGTGCCCGCCGTCGTCGCCTGCTGATCCTGACCGAGAACCGGCGTCACAAACAATGTCGCCAGCGTCAGAGCGCTGACCCCGCTCATCAAACGACCGTTAGAGCTAAACCCCATCACACACCCCTAATAAACATGAGTATTAAAGTCATATTCAAGTAACGGAAGCGTTATCCGTTTCGCAATAGAGAATGCGTTCTGTATTGCGGACAAAAAGGCTTCCGTAACGGGATGTGCCATATTTACAACAAAGTTTACCGACCGCCGCTTGCTCACCCGCAGCGTTTCGAAAGGGAACAGCATGGTTCCGTCCGCAGAAATCGATTCCGATTTCCGGCCCGATGCGTTAGGCATGCTCAACAAAACGGGGGGCACGCGCTTGAACGCCATGGATGACGATTCGGACAATCTGCCGGAAAACGAGGGCGAAAAGCGCTCTGCCCTCATTCAGTCGGTGTCGATCGCGGCGCGTTTCCTCAATCTTCTCGCCAGATCGGACAGGGCGCTGGCACTTGGCGAACTGGCCAAACGCGCCGGCACCGGCCGCTCCACCGCGCATCGCTACATGCAAAGCCTCGTGCGGGAGGGGCTGGTGATACAGGACCCCGCAAGCGGCAGTTACGATCTCGGACCCGCGGCGCTCGGAATAGGCATCAGCGCGCTCAGGCGAATCAATCCGGTCGAAACCGCCGGCCGCCAGATGAATGCGCTTGCCTCCGAGATCGGCGCCAGCTGCGGCGTGGCGATCTGGACCGAGCGCGGCCCGACCGTGGTGCGATGGGCGAGAAGCGCCAGCTTTTCCATCAGCACCGTGGCGCTCGGCGATGTTCTGCCGCTGGACAACAGCGCCTGCGGGCTGGTTTTTCAGGCCTACCTGCCGCCGGACAGGATAACCGCCGTGCGCAGGCTGCAACCGGCTGCCTTTCGCGGCTCCCGTCCCGATGCCGGCATTCTGGAAACCATCCGCGAAGCGGGTGGCGCGGAACTCAATGAACATCTGTTCTCCGCCCTAACGGGCAAGGCGGCGCCGGTTTTCGACGCCCAGGGCGAACTCTGTTGTGTCGTCACCACCGTATCCTTCGTGGCCACCGCCGAGACCGAACGGCATTTTTCCCGACTGATCGAAGCAGCCGGACAGGCGACGGCCGAATCCGGCGGCGCGTAAGCCTATTCGGCCAGATGCTCCGCAAAGGTGCGGCCGGAATAGGCCGTGCGGAAAAGCCCGGCATCGGCGAGCTTCGGCAACAGCCGCTCCAGCACCAGCCGCATGGACGCCACCGAACCGCCGGGCACCGCGACGAAACCGTCGATCGCACCGGCAACCGCCCATTCACGGATGGCCTCAAGGGCATCTTCAACGGTGCCGATGATCTGCCAATGGCCCGACCCCATTACTTCCGGACGCCGCAATAATTCCGCAACACTCAGCGTCTCCCGCTCGATCAGCCGGCGTAGCAGGCCGGCATGGGTGCGGCTTCTCGGTGTCTCCGGCGGCGGCGGCAGGTCTGAGGCGGTAACGATCCGCGTGAGCGGCCAGTCCGTGAGATCAAGACCCGTCATATCGCGGATGGCGGCAAAGGCGCGGGCGCGGTTGGCGCGGGCATGGGTCTCCGCGAAGAGTTCCAGCGCCTCCCTGCCGGTCTCCGCGAGGTAGAGGCTGAGGCCCGGCATCAGCTTCACGCCGTCGGGGTCTCGGCCATGCCCCTCGGCACGCCGCCGCAAATCCGCCCTGAGTTCGATTGCCGCCTGCATGTCCGGCGTCGAGGCAAAGACAGCATCGGCCACCGACGAAGCGAAATCACGCCCCTCTGGAGAGGCCCCCGCCTGCACCAGCGGAATGCGGCTGGCATGGGACGGCAGGTTGAGCGGGCCTTTAACGCTGAAGTGCCTGCCCTCATGCGCCACCGGATGCACCAGCGAAGAATCGGCGAACCGCCCGCTTTCCCGGTCGAGTTTGAGAGCTTCGTTCGGAAAACTCGCCCAGAGTTGCTGCACTACCTGCGTGAATTCGGCGGCGCGCTCGTAGCGTTCCTGCGGCGAAGGCATCTCTTTCAGACCGAAATTTTCGTGCCCCTCAAGCGCCGTGACGATATTCCACCCCGCCCTGCCATTGCTCAGCCAGTTCAGCGACTGGATCTGGCGGGCCACCACATAGGGCGGCAGAAATGTGGTCGAAACGGTGGATAACAGCCCGACATGGCTGGTTTCCCGTGCAATGGCCGCAAGAAGCATGGTCGGGTCCATGCTGGCAAATCCGCCGCCGGTCTCCAGCCCCTCGGTGCGCAGAAAAAGCGTATCCGGCCGAAACACGAAATCCACATGCGCGGCCTCCGCGCGCTGCGCCAGATCGACGAAATAATCGCTGGAAAACACCCCGCTTATATCGCTGTCCGCGCGCCGCCATGCCTCGCCGCTGAGCCAGGTTGGGGCCAACGACATGCCGACATGAAGCTTGGCTGCGACTGACATGATGCACCTCGACTGAAATAACCGGCAAGAAATCCGCACGTTGAATCGGCAAATTTCGATTTGTGGAGAGTTTTACTATAGTTTAGTGTCGCTTCAAGACCACACCGTCGCGCCTGCCGGAAAGAAATGCTTTTTCCACGGGTTCGATGTTTAAATTCAAATACTTATAACGACCGTACGGCGTCTCGACGCATGGGCGCATGAATAACAGGAGTTGTATCCGGTGCTTGACGCCACGGACCTTCACGCCAGCTATGGACATGTTCCCGTCTTGTGGGGGCTTTCCGCCCGCTTCCAGAACGGCCGCGTCACCGCGCTGGTCGGCCCCAATGGCTGCGGCAAGTCGACGCTGTTGAAGACCATCATGGGTTTCGTGCCTTTGTCATCGGGGGCAATAAGGCTCGGTGAGCGTTCGATCGGCGAGATCGGACGCCGCGAACTGGCGCGGCGCATCGCCTATCTGCCGCAGGAGTGCCATTGCCCTGACTATATGACGCTCGGTGAGCTGATCGAGCTTGCCGGTTACGCCCGTTACGGCCTTGCGGGCGGCCCGACCGAACGCGACCGCGCGCTTTTTGCCGAGGCGCTGAAGACCGTCGGGCTGGAAGACAAGGCGAAAGCGCAGGTCAACACGCTTTCCGGCGGCCAGCGCCAGCGCGCCTTCATCGCCATGGTGCTGGCGCAGGATACAGACGTGATCCTGATGGACGAGCCGGTCAATCATCTCGACATGAAATATCAATATGCCGTTCTCGGCCTCGTGCGCGAACTGACGGACAGGCATGGCAAGACCGTCATCGTCGTGCTGCACGATCTCAACCTTGCCTCCACCTTCGCCGATGATGTCATTATGCTGAAAGCCGGGCGGGTTCTGGCATCCGGGCCAGTTGCCAAAACGGTCACACCCGAAAATGTCGCCGAGGTCTTCGATCTCGAAGCCGATATCTTCTCCCGGCAGGGGCGGCTCATCTGCGTGCCCCGGCTGGAGCGGCAGGAACAGGCCATTCCGGCATGACCCCGAAAATAACGCTGATTTTCGTCGCCGCGCTGCTGCTGGCCGCCATCCTCGCCATCAATCTGCTGGTAATGTCCGGCGACATGCCGCCTGCCGAAATACTGGCGACGCTCTGGCGCGGCGAGGCCGACAGCTATGAGCAGTCGGTGCTTCTCTATCAGCAAATCCCACGCGCGCTGATTGCCATCTATGTGGGGGCGACGACGGCCGTCAGCGGTTGTGTGCTGCAGGGGCTTGCGCGCAATCCCCTCGCCTCGCCCTCCACCCTGGGACTGAATGCCGGCGCGACGCTTTTTGTGATTGCCGGCGCGCTGGTGTTCGATTTCTCTCCGGAAATACAGGGCCTTGCCGCGCTCGCAGGCGCCGGCTTCGGTTTTGCCGCCTGCTTCATCGTCGCGCGCCTCGCCGGGCGGGCGAACGATCCGCGCGGCCTGTCGCTCATCCTTTCCGGCGCGCTGGTTTCCATGCTGCTGATCGGCGTGACCAACGCCCTGCTTCTCTCCAACCCCACACGCCGCGCCGAGTTCCTCAGCTGGGTGGGCGGCAATATCAATCACGTCTATGCCGAGCGCCTGTTCGATTTCTGGTGGATCGGCGCAATTGCACTCGTCATGTTGTGGGCGGTCGCCCGGCCGCTGACGCTGGTTCTGCTGGGCGCGGAAAAGGCCGCCTCCGCCGGTGTGAATGTCACACGCATTTCCCGGGTCGCGCTCTTCGCCACCATGCTGGCCTCGGGTTCGGCGGTGGCGATCTGCGGCCCCATCGGCTTCGTCGGCCTCATCGTGCCGCATATGATCCGGCCGCTGGTCGGCGTGAACTTCACGCTTGCCCTGCCGGCCTCCGCGCTTGTCGGCGCGGGCCTCTGCGTGCTGGCCGATCTTGGCGCGCAAACCCTGTTTGCGCCCTATGTGGTCAATACCGGGCTGTTCATGGACCTGCTCGGCGGCCTCGTCTTCATCGTCATCGTCAAGCGCTTCTATCTGTCGCCTTCGGCGAGGGGGCTGTCATGAAGGGGGCTTTCATGAAACGGCATTTCGCCACCGACGGCAAAGCGGTGCTGCGGCTGCCGAGTGGCCTGCAGATCGGCATCGGCAATCTGAAGGCCGGCCTTGCGCTGATGGTGCTGGCGCTGGCGCTCGCTGCCCTGTCCGTCAGCCTCGGCAATACCGAAACGGGCCTCGCCGATCTCCTGCGCGGATTGGTGGGCGGGCACCTCGGCGACGATCAGGCCTATGCGCTGTGGACGGTGCGGCTGCCGCGTATCCTGCTCGGTTTCATGGCTGGCTGGAGCGTGGCGCTGGCAGGCGCCATGCTGCAATCCGTCGCCCGCAATCCGCTCGCCGATCCCGGCCTGTTCGGTCTGAGCCAGGGGTCGATGACCACCATCATGCTGCTTCTGGTGCTGGTGCCGGCCGCACCCAAGACGCTGGTGGCGCTTGCGGCCGTCGGCGGCGGTCTGGCCGTCGCCTTCCTTCTCATCGCCCTCGTCGGACGGGAACGCTCGAGCGGCCTTGCTATATTGCTGATGGGCATCGCAATTGAATCGGCGCTTTCCTCCGTCTCCTCCGTCCTTTTGCTCTACACGCCGGCCGAAACCTCGCTGTCGCTGGCCGACTGGATGGCGGGTTCGCTGTTTCAGGCAAGCTGGTCGACCATCCTCGTTTTCTCGCCCCTCTTTGGCGCAAGCCTCGTGGGTATTTTTCTCATCGGCCGGGCGCTCGCGGTCTTCGATCTCGGCAATGAAATGGCCATGGCGCTCGGTGAAACCGTCAGGCATTCGCGCCCGCTCGTCATTGTTTTTGCGGTCATCCTCAGCGCCTCCTCGGTTACCGCCGTCGGCCCGCTGACCTTTCTCGGCGTTATCGCCCCGCATCTGGCCACCTTCGTTTCGCCCGCCGTCGGCCGCGCCAGGCTTTTCCTGTCGGGGCTTACCGGCGGCATTCTGGTCGTCACCGCCGATACGCTGTCGCGCGGGCTGGTGGCCGATACGCCGATGCCGATCGGCCTTGCGCTGACGCTGATCGGCGTGCCGCTTTTCATCCTCACGCTGCGCCTTCAGGCGTTGCGCAGAACCAATAGCCACTGAAGACATCGAATAAAGGGAATGCCATGCGAATTGCCATCCTCATCGCCGCACTTCTGGCCGCCGGAACCAGCCTCGCCGCCGAGCGCAGCGTGACCGATGCCGCCGGCCGCACCGTCTCCGTTCCGGCAAAGCCGCAGCGCATCGTCGTCATGCACGAGCCGCTGCTCGGCGTGCCGCTGATGGATCTCGACGCCAATGTGGTCGGCGCCTATGGCCGCAACAGCGACGGCAAATTCGCCACCGCCGTCGATTTCGTCGACACCGTTCTCGGTGAGGGCCGCACGAAACCGAAGGGTTTCGGCGCGGTCGGCCAGATCGACCTTGAAAAACTGCGGGCGCTGCAACCGGACCTGATCGTCGCCACGGAAATGGATGGCGGCAAGGCCGAACAGCTCTCCACCGTCGCCCCCGTCTATCTGCAAAAGGTCAGCACCGGCCATGCCTACGGTTTCAGCGTCGAAGAAAACCTTGCCGCCCTGGTCGGGCGAAGCGATGTCTTTGCCGAGCGCCGGAAGACCTATGACACGAAGCTCGCCGCCGTCAAAAAGACGCTGGGCGACGATATCAAGGGCAAGACCTATCTCGCGATCCTGCTGACCGACCAGATCAATGCGGTGGGCGACATGTCCGGCGCGGTGCAGGCATTGGAGGATCTGGGTTATACCCGCCTGAAGATCGACAACGCCGCCTCTTCGGGCGGAATGGGCTCGACCCTGATGATGCCGCTGAGCGCCGATGCCTTCGGCAAGCTCAATCCCGATCTGCTGGTGGTGATGAACAGCTATACCAGCCCCGCCCGCGGCGAGGCCGGAACGCGCGCCGCCCTTGAAAAGATCATTCCCGGCTGGGAGCGTTTCGTAAAACCGGCGCGCGAGAAAAGGATCGTTTTCCTCGATTCCACCAGGGTCACGACGCCTTCCATTCCGAGCGCCCTGCACACATTGAATGAGGTGGAAAGCTGGGCAGGCCGCCGCTGAACGGCGTTATCCAAAGCCAATCCCGGCACGATTTATGTGCCGGGTATAAACTTGAGTTTTTGGAGAAAGTTATATTGCCGGGGCCGAAACCGCCTGTTATGGTTCGCGCATCTTGACGCAACGACGCCGGAATATCGCGCCGGATGAGATTCCCAACGCGCGATCGTCCGGCACGCCGACCCGGGACAGCGAGACCGCCGAACCCGCCGGCGATATCCCAGGAAAGACAACAGCATGAGCATGCCAGAAACCATGGATTCCCCCATTCCGGACCGCACTCCCAAACGCCATCGCCACGCCGTCGCGCTGCGCGCGCTCAATGTCGCGCGTGTCGAAAAGCTCAGCCGGTCCATGGTCCGCATCGTCCTGACCGGGCCGGAACTGGAGGGCTTTGCGAGCCTCGGTTTCGACGACCACGTCAAGATGTTCTTTGCCCAGCCCGGCGAAACCGAACCGAGCCTGCCGGTGATCGGCCCGAACGGCATTGAATTCCCGGAAGGCGCGCCGCGCCCGCTGGCGCGTGACTACACGCCGCGCAGCTTCGACGCCGAAAAGGGCGAACTCGCCATCGATTTCGCCACCCATCACGATGGCCCCGCCAGCAACTGGGCGAAAGCCGCCAAAGCGGGTGACAAAGCGTGGATCGCCGGTCCGCGCGGCTCCTTCACCGTTCCCTTCACCTACGACTGGCACCTGCTGATTGCCGACGATACCGGCCTTCCCGCGCTGGCGCGGCGTCTGGAGGAAATGCCTGAGGGCACCCGCGTCGTGGCGCTGATCGAGGTCGAGACGGATGCCGACCGGCTGGAGCTCACGACGAAGGCGGATGCGTCTATCGTCTGGGTGACGCAGAAGACGGAGAATGGAACCGACCACGACGCGCTGGCGGACGCTCTGCGCAAGCTCGACCTGCCGAAGGGCGATTTCTTCAGTTGGGTCGCCTGCGAATCGAAGGCCGCAAAGGAGGTTCGCGCCCTTCTGGTCGAAGAATTCGGCGCCAACCCCAAATGGACTCGCGCTTCCGGTTACTGGCGGCGCGGCGCCAGCGGCGTTCACGATCATTTCGATGAATGAACCGGCAATCGCGGCGGACGCCATGCCGGAGGCGGAAACGATGATGACGGAACTCAAGGCCCTTATCGCCAGGGTTCTCGACGATGAAGTGCGCGCCATCGAACCGGGGGACAACCTGTTCGGTCGCGGGCTTCATTCGCTTGCCCTCATGCGGCTGATGCCGCCGCTTTCACAGCTTGCCGGGACACGGCTCGATTATGACGATCTGGCCCGGCAGCCCACGCTTGCCGCCTGGCAGGCGCTCATCGAACGGTCGCGCGCGGGACATTGATCCCACGACACAGCACTTTTCGCGCCGGAGCGCGATTCCCGAATATTTCCAAGGAGAGGACCATGGCAGCAGACAATACGCGTATGCTCGCACGTCGCATCGAAGAAACTTTCGACAGGGGGGATGCAGCCCCGCCGAGCCAATACGAAGAACGGGTCTGGTTCGAGCAGTTTCAGGATCCCGATCAGGTCTTCCGGGCCCTTCTCGCCTATCGCATCGGTGAAGAGTGCGATCTGCTGCGTCTGACCTCGGCGCTGAAGACGGTTTGCGAGGTCTGGCCCGAACTTCGTGCACGCTTTGCCTTCGGCGAGGACGGCACGCTTGCCAAGAGCATCGAGGCCCCGTCCGCATCGATCGTGCAGCTGCTACATGTTCCATCGGCGGGCGAGACCCTGACCTTGCTGCACGACCTGCAGGCACGGCCCTTCGATGCCGAGACCGACCCGCCGTTTCAGGCCGTCGTGCTCTTAAGCGAAGGAGAAATCCTGCTGGCATTTCTGGTCCACGGCCTGCTTGGCGAAGTCCTCTCGCCGCAAATCCTGCTGGAAGGCATTACGGCGGCCTATGCCGGAGAGACACCGAAACCGCTTTCGCCGCGCGTGGTCGAAAGTAACAGTGTCGACCCGCTTCCGCTCGGCTGGCTGCAACGTCCGGCCTCCGGCTCGACCGTCGTGGCGCTGCGGCAAAACGGGATCGACAGGCCGGCGAGCCACAGCCACGGCGTCGATCTTCCCGCCACCCTGCTCGGCCTCAACAGCTCCACGGCGACGAATGCGCTTCTGGCCCGCGCCGGATCGCGTTTTGCCCTTTTCCTGGCAAAAAACGGCGGTCCCGAGACCGTAACCCTGCGCTTGGAGCCCTGCGTCGGCGCTTCGATGCCGATGTCAGTCGAGGCTGCGGCACGGGTAGCGATCTCCCGCGACCAAACGCCCGAACAGGCTGAAAAAGCCGTGCTGTCCGGTCTGGAGCAGCGAAACGACAATGAGGGCGGAACCGCCACCTTCACGCTGCAGGCGCTTGCAACACCCGTTCAGGCCATATCGGAGCATGGGCTCCAGTTTGAGCACCTGCCCCTGCCCTCCCTGCAATCCGGTCTCGGCCTGACGCTTGCCGCCGGTCCGACAGCCGCCGGAGACATCCGCCTCGAATTAACGGGCGGCAGGGAGACATCGCCGCATGCGACGGCCTTCCTGCTGGAGCGTTTCGTCAGCCATCTCGAAGGCGGCGCGGATTTTTCCGGCATCGCCCCTCAAAACGCCGCGACAGCACCGCAGCAGGCGGCCCTTTCGCCCGCTGCTTCCGGTGAGAACGACGACGACACCGTCGCAACGATCCTTGCGGAATTCCGTGAAGCGCTCGTCTCGCCCGACATGGGGCCGGATGACGATTTCTTCGATTTCGGCGGCCATTCGCTGATTGCGACGCGTATCATCGGACGCCTTCTCAGCAATCACGGCATTGAGCTGCGCTTCAACGACCTGTTCAGCTACCCGACCGCCGCCTCGCTCGCAAAACAGGCGACCCGGCTCGAAACCGCAGCACCCGCGCAGGCCGAGGCGACGGCGAGCGGCTCGCTCACCGCACCGCTTTCGCTGGCGCAGATGTCGCTCTGGAAGGCCTATGCCGCCTTCGGTTTCGGCGAAATCTTCAACATTCCCTTCGCGCTCGATTTCCTCGATCCCGTGGATGAGAATGCCTTCGAATGCGCCTTCCTCGATATCATCGAGCGCCATCCCGGCCTGCGGACCCATTTTTACGTCGAAGACGATACGGTTCTGCAGAAGATCGTGCCGATGCACGACCTGCCCGGTTACAAATGGTTCTGGACCAGCGAAGAAAGCGAAGGTGTGGACCGGCACGCGGAGGCCGGCTGGCGGTTCGATCTTGCGCATGAACTGCCGATGCGGCTGCGCTTCCTTAAGGATGCGCAGACCGGCCGCCAGGTGCTTTCCTTCCTCTTCCATCACATCGTACTCGACGAATGGTCGGTGAACCTGATGATGGACGAGCTGACCGAAGCCTACCGGGCAAGGGCGGCGGGCAAGGCTCCGGTCTTTGCCACCAAGCCGGCGCCCTTCCATGAATTTGCGAGAAAACAGGTCGCGTCAGGCGTCAATGCCGGTCACCTTGCCTATTGGACCGATATGCTGCGGGATGCGCCGAAAGGCCTTACCCTCAACGGACAGGACGGCACGCCGCACGAGGCATCGCAGGACGAAGCACCGGCAGGCGGCTGGATCGAGTTCAAGCTGGAAAAACATGTCAGCGACGGGCTTTACGCCATTGCCAAGCAGAACAGCGCATCGCTGTTCAACGTGGTCTATGCCGCCATCGCCGCATCGCTGCGCCATCTCGGCCGGCTGAGCGATCTCGTGGTCGGCACCTCGGCTTCGGGCCGCACCGATAGCGGTTATTTCGATACGATCGGTTATTTCACCACGGTCGTCGCCCATCGCGTGCGTTTCGGCGAGACCATGACCGTCGGCGACCTGATTTCCTCGGTGAAGAACACCATCAACGGCTCGCTGGAACATAGCGAAATCCCGATCGATCTCGTCGAGGAAGCGCTGGGCATGACGCCCGGCCGCGACCATCTGTTCGAGGTCTTCATCCAGATCCACGCCAAGAACAAGCTGAACGGCACCCTTGCCGGGCCGGAGGGCAAGCCGGTGGAGTTCCGCCAGATCGACCCCGACAAGCATGAATCCATGCTGGGGCTGCAATTCGAGGTGATGGAAGAGACGATCGGCGGCGAGCGCTCCATTCGCGTGCTGATGAGCTACCGTTCGGACCGCTACGGCCCGCAGGACGTCGAACGGCTGCGCAACACCACCAGCGGCGTCTTCAGCCGCTTTGCCGAAGCCGGCGCTTCGAGCCGCGTGCTGACGACACTCGCCTGAGCTGGAATTGGGCAAGGAAAACCCGGCTTCGCCTTAGCGGAGCCGGGTTCAATTTGTTGGCAAAATCCTGAAAGCCCACCTCCGTCATGTTCGGGCCTGTCCCGAGCATCTGCAGCGCCTCGACTTATTGGACGTGATTAGATCCTCGGCACAAGGCCGAGGATGACGTGGAGTATAGGGGAAGCGGTTATCGGCCTTCCCCTCAAACCGCCAGACGGAACGCCGTGGACGCCTCCGCCGCCGCAAGCGTCAGCGCCTCCTCGCGCAGCATGGCATCGAGGAACAATGGCAGCTCCTCGCGGTAACGGGCGAAATCCTCCGCCTGCGTCAGTGCTGAGTCCGCATCGATATGCAGGTTCAGCTCGCTGCCGTCATCTTCGCCACGGAAGGTCAAGTTGAACCCGTCGCCGGGACCGTTGGCGAGGATGTGCCTGATAACGGTGAGCCCGGCAAAGACCGGCGCGCTGAAGGGCAGGACATTGATGAGCGGCGAGAAGAAGAAGCGCCGGCCCTTCGGGATTTCGCGGTCGGCGGCGATCTGCTCGATGCGGTAGCGGCCATGCAGGCGCTGCTTTCGCAGATTGGCGGCGTTGCGCGTCAGAAATGCGCCGAGGCTCTCGCCCGGCTCGATGGTGAGATGGAAGGGCAAAATATTGACGAGCATGGCCGGCATATGCGCGCCGACGCTGCCCCAGCGGCTCATGAAAGGCAGCCACAAGGTCAGCGCATCGCGATCCGGCCGCGGCAGGACACGGTGGAGATAAAGGCCGGAAAGCAGCACCAGAAGGTCCGGCCAGCCGATCTCCATTGCGCCCGCCACCTGTTGCAACCGCGTGCTGAAACCCTGCGGCAAGGCCGCGTCCGTATGCAGGCCGCCGCCGCCATAATCCTCGCAATCCTTGTCCAGCACCGGCAGATCGGCGGGTGCGGCAAGATAGGCCTCCCAGAAATCGCGGTCCTTCTCAAAACGCCGGCTTTGTTTGTAGGCATCCTCTTCGGCAAGAAAATCGCCGAAGGGATGGAAATCCGGACCCGCTTCGCCCTTGCCGCAATAGTGCCCGTAAAGCTGGCCGCAGCGCTGCTCAACCAGCGTCAGGCCATAACCATCCACGACGATATGATGGGCGCGGATGTACCAGAGGTAACGATCGTCGGCGATACGGTAGAGCAGCTGCGCAGAAAGCCTGTCGGTTCTGAGATCGAGCCTTGCTTCCACATCCGCGTTCATGCGCCGCAGCGCCTCTTCCAGAGGAGCGGCATCGCCACGGAGATCGACAAGCTCCACCACCGGGGCATGGCTCGGGTCGCAGCGTTGCTGCGGCGTCTCGCCGTCGTCGCCGATACGGAAACGGATCGACAGGACTTCGGATTCGCGCACGGTCCGTTTGATCGCCTCGATGAGCGCGCTTTCATTCACCGCGCCGGAAAGATCGATATAATGGGCGACGGTGGAAACCGGCTCGTCGGGATGGAAGGAAAACTCCTCCCAGAAATCGAGTTGCGGCTGCGTCAGTGGAAGCCAGCCGCCGGCAGGATCGATATGCGCCATCTGTTTTTCCTTGCACAATTTCCGTTATCGGGCGCGAAGTGCCGCCCGAAATGATTGGGTTCACGCCGCCCGGGCGGCCAGGAGCGAAGTCACCTGTCTGGCGTTGCGGCACCGCAAAAGCTGCTGCGGTGTGAGCTCCACGCCGAAGGCGGTGCGGATTTCAGCCGAGACGGTTTTCAGATGCGAAGGCAGAAGACCGAGCGCCAGCAGGTCGCTGTTCGCATCCACATTCGCCGGTTTTTTACCCAGCACGCCGAGATAGATATCCAGCACCCGGCGGTCGCCCTGATCGACGGCGGGAGCCGCAGGGGCGGAGATTTTTGCCGGTTCCGTAGCACCGGTCAGCAATTCGCGGGCGCGACGGCGATCCGGCTTGCCATTGGCCGAGAGCGGCAGATCGTCGACCTTGAGAAACCGGCCGGGCACATGCGATTCCGGCAGATGCTGGCGGGCAAAATTGCGTAGATCGGCGGTCGAGAGTTCAAGGCCCGACGCAACGACGTACAGCACGCCGATGGCCGCCTCGCCCTTTTGTTCGATGCCGTAGTCCACCACCAGAACGCGCTGGATGGAAGGATGGCGGATAAGCTCGTTTTCCACATCCGGCAGCGAAACGCGCACGCCGCGCACCTTGACGTAACCATTGACACGGCTGGCAAACATGATCTTGCCATCCGGCCGGTAACGGCCCCGGTCTCCGGTGCGGAAGGCGCGCACCGGCTTTCCTTCCGGATCGGCAACTGTCACGAAATCCGTCTGGGTAATCGCGCCATCTTCGAGATAACCGATGGCCACATTCACGCCGGCCGTATGGATGCGGCCAACGACACCGGCCGGGCAATGGCCGCCCTGATCGTTGAGGACGAAATAACGATTGGCGGGCAGCGGGTGGCCATAGGGCACGGCCGCCACATCTTCGGCAACGATCTCGTGCCAGATGCTCCAGATCGTGGTTTCCGTCGGCCCGCCGAGCGATATCAGCCGCAGGCCGGGCTTCAATCTGCGAAGCTCTTCGACGATCATCGGCTTGATGTAATCGCCGCCCTGCGCGACGAGCCGCAGCGAAGCAAGCTGGTCGCCACGGCGGCAGGAGAGAAGCATTTCGAGGATGGCCGGCACCGAGCACCAGAGCGTGACGCCATGTTCGGCCACCAGCTCGTTCCAGCGCACCGCATCCTTTTCCTCGCCCGGTTCCGGCAACACCAGGGTCGCTCCCGCGACGAGCGCGCCGAAAACATCGAAGACGGACATGTCGTGATGCAGCGGCGTGACGGAGATGAACACGTCGCTATCCGTCACCGCCCATTCCGCAAGCGTGCTGCCAACGACATTGGCCGTGGCGCGGTTGGAAAGCACGACGCATTTCGGTTTGCCCGTCGTGCCGGAGGTATAGAGATAATAGGCAGGCTCTTCGCTTTGGGAAAGCGCCGCCACCTCCGCCATGGTAACGGGTGCGCCAGCCGGTGCGGGCGCGGACAGAAGCTCTGCCGGATCGACAGCGTCGAAACCCTGCGGAACGCTGCGGGCGACGATGACGGCCGGGCGGCAGTTGGTCAGCAGGTAGCGCAGGCGATCTTCCGGCGATCCGGCATCGACCGGCACCCAGACCGCACCCATCAGCGCTGCGGCGAGCGTGATGGCCGTATGTTCCGGGCTGCGTGGCAGGCACACGGCCACGACATCGCCGCGGCCGATGCCGCGCGCCTTAAGGCCCGCCATCGCTCCTGCCACCATCTGACCGAGTTCGCCATAGGCGATGCGCCGCTTGCCGCTGACGAGCGCCGTGCGCGATGGGTCGCCCTCGAAAAGATGGCCGGCGATCCGCTCCAGAAATGGCGGGCAGACGAAGTTTCCTTCGTCGCCGTTCAGCCGGTAATGGGACAGGTCGACAATATCGCGTGTGTTGAAGGAGAAAGCGCCGCTATTGGCGATCCCGGCAATCGCGCGTTCGATGGCGGCGAGAATATCCGCCACCGTCGCCGCATCGATCGCCTGCTCGGCATAATCGATATCGAGCACGAGATCGCCCTGCGGATTCTGCGAAAAGCGGAAATCCAGCGCCACCTGCGGCGTCTGGGTAAGCCCGCCGGTCCATTGCATCGTCGATTCGGATGAAAGCGTCGGCCAGGTCAGACCGTTGGTGATCACCACCGGCAAGGCCAGCCCGCCCGGATTGGCATTGAGAAGCACACGATTGAGATCGATACCCGAAAAGGCGAGATGGTTCAGCCCTTCCAGCACATCCGTCTGGAGGCCTGCCGCCCGCTCCGCAAAGCTATTCTTGGCCGCATCCCATTGGACGGCGATGAAGCTGGAGCGGTTGGCGAAGGCGCCTTCCACCTGCGGCGCGACGGGAATGCCGACGACGAGCGCGCCTTCGTTAAGCCAGAGCGAGAGCACATCGAGGATAACGGCCGTCAGCGCCGAATTCTTGAACAGCCGCTCTTTCGCACCGATGCGCGAAAAGGCGGTGAAACGCTGTTTTTCGACAGTCAGGCTCTGGCGACTGTAACGCGAGGTGGGAATGGTTTCGAGCGGTGCTTTCCACGGCAGTTGCGAGGGCACCTCGGCATCTTTCAACTTTTCAGCCCAATAGGCGGCATCCCCGGCACGGGCCGCCGAGATATCCTCCTTCGGCGTTTCGACCGTTGCGGCGGCTTCCGGCGGCACGACGCCATCGAAGAGTTCCGCCGCGAGGCTGGCAATGGCCCGCCCATCAAGGATAAGCGCGTCGAAACGCAGGAAGACCACGACCTTATGCCCCGTCGGCCCTGCATCCGGCGTAAGAAACACCGTGACCTGCCATGGCGAGGCTGCGAGATCGAAATGTGCATGGGAAAAATCCCGTCGCACTGTGTCGATCCTTGCCTCGGCTTGCGGAAGAGACAGGGCCGAAAGATCGACGAGATCGAGATTGATCTTCGGCTCATCGGAGACCATCTGCACCAGCCGTCGCTCATCGATGCGGGTGCGCAGGCTTTCATGTCTCGCGACCATCGCGGCAAGCCGCGACCGCAGCAGTTCCGGGTCGATATCGCCGCGATATTCGCGGAACTCCTGCATGGCCACGCCGCTCAGCGGCAGATGGGTGCCGCGCCCGAGCAGATAGGCCTGTTGCAGGGGTGAGAGAGGACGTTCCATGGGTTTTCCTTTTGCCTCGGCTGCCGTTTCCGGCCGCTGCGCGACCAATCGCTCCACGCTTTCGCAAGCGAGATCGGGGCTTTCGGCAAGCCGGCGAAGAAGAGCGACGTAGGTTTCGAACAAGGCGCGCAGCCAGCGTTCCGGCAGCGCATCGAGCCGCACATCCCAGTTGATCAGCAGACCGCCATCCACCGCCGCCACCTGCGCATCCAGCGCCACCCCCGGCCCCTGCGAGACGGTGTGGACCATCGGACCGAACACTCGCCCCACCCGTTCCGAAAACAGCTCCCCACCCGGAAGATCGACTCCTGCGGTGAAAACCACCGGTGAGGTCTGCAATCCACCGCGCTGGCGGGAGAGATCGCGCATGACGCTGACGCCCGGATAGGACTGGTGTGCGAGAAGCCCGTTCATCTCATCGAATAGCCTGCCGAGCAGCGCTTCAAGCGTTTCTTCAGGCCTGATATCGACGCCGAGCACGAGCACGTTGGAAAACTCGCCGACGATCTCATCGACCCCTTGCACCAGCGGCGCGCGCCAGAAACCCGGCACGGAAAGCCGGAATTTTTCCACACCTGCCGCCTGCGACAGCGCCAGTGCGAAAACACCGAGCAGAAGGGTCGATGTCGTCACGGAAAAACGCCGCGCTGTCTGCTCCAGGCTGCTGCGCTCGGCCGCTGAAAGCAGCGTGGCGAGCCGGTCCGTGTGAACGGCGCGCGAAGGGTCATCGGACAGAAACGGCAGCGGCGGAGCGTCCGGAACATCGGCAAGCCGTTGCCGCCACCACAGGCGGTCCCTTTCGCGCAAGCCCCTCAAGTCCGGATCGGACATGAGACGTTCCGCCCAGTCGAAAAACGACGGAGTTACCGGTTCGAAAGTCTGGGTTTCGGCTGCGCCTGACGCCGTCTCGTAAAAGCGGGCAAGGTCTTCCATCACGATCCGCACGCTGGCCGGATCGACGGCCAGCATGTCTGTGTCCACATGCAGACGGCAACGTCCCTCCGGCAACAGGCTGAGCGAGATCGCCGCCGGTGCGGCAATGCGTAGATCGGCCCGGCGATGGCTCCATTCCTCACGCTTCGCCTCAAGACGGCGTGCAAGCGCCTCCGAATCAAGCGCGGCCATGTCCTCCACATCGAGGCGGAGCGGCCGGCCGGCAGGATCGACGGACTGATCGCCTTCAGCATCGATCCTGAGGCTCAGCATGGGGTGACGCCGGCAGAGCCTTTCCACGGCAACGGCGAGTTTTTCCGCATCCACCGCCTGCCCGTCGAATTCGAGGTAGAGATGCGGCGTAACTTTCCCGAGTATTCCATCCGCCTCGCGGCCGACCCAATAGGCCACCTGCATGGGGGTTAAATTTAGCATGTGAATTTGAACCGGTTGACAAAACATGATTAGCATACTCAAGTATAAGCCATCGTCAACCACTCGCACAGGAGGCATCCCATGAAAACGGGAGCACTCAGGACGAATGACGTCGAATCCGACGAAATTACTGAATTTAATAGAGAATTTCTGTTTACTTCCGGCAGCGGGCAATTGCGCGCCAAGGGCATTCGCGAAAAGATAGCGATTCCCGCCCGGGGCGGCGAAGACATTGCCAGCCCGCTGCAGCAGGCACTGGCCGGCGCCTTCGAGCGTGCGCAGCGGGAGGGACAGGAGAACCCCATCGCCATCGGCGCGATCCCCTTCGATGTCAGCGAACCTTCATGCCTGTATATTCCATACAACTATGAATGGAATTCCAAGGATGAGGAACCGATCGTCGCCGATTCGGCCATGCCCGCACTTGTCGGCCAGAACAGCCTGCCGGACGAGAGCGGTTTCAAGCACGCCGTCGAACATGCCATCGTCAATTTCCGCCATTCCGAAGTCCGCAAGGCGGTGCTTTCCGTCATGCGTGAACTGACTTTCGCCTCCGAGGTCAATGTCGAAAGATTGCTGGCGAGCCTCGCCAAACAGAACCGCGAAGGTTACCAGTTCCGCATTCCGCTGCCCGATGGCGGCGACCTGATCGGCGTCAGCCCGGAACTTCTGATTCGCAAGCAGGGCGAGAAAATCATCTCGAACCCACTGGCGGGATCGGCAAAACGCATGGTCGATCCGGCGGCGGACAAGGCCAATGCGGATCGGCTCTCGGCCTCGGAAAAGGATCATTACGAGCATAGCCTCGTCATCGAGGATATCCGCTCGCTGCTTTCGCCGGTCTGCGCGGAACTCGATGTTCCCGAAAAACCCTCCCTCATCAACACGGCGGCACTCTGGCATCTTTCGACCCGCATCGAAGGCCGTCTCGCCGATCCGGAAACCAATGCCCTGCAGCTTGCCTGCCTGCTGCACCCGACGCCAGCCGTCTGCGGCTTCCCGACCGAGCGCGCCCATCGCCTCATCCGCTTCGTCGAACCTTTCGAGCGCGGCCTCTTCACCGGCATGGTCGGCTGGACGGATTCGCAAGGGAATGGCGAATGGGTGGTGACGATCCGTTGCGGCACCGTGCAGCGGGAAACCGTGCGGCTCTTCGCCGGCGCGGGCATCGTGGAGGCCTCGGAGCCCGAATCCGAATGGGCCGAGGTGCAGACCAAGCTCAAGACCATGCTGAACGCCTGCGGTCTTGCGGCCTAATTTTTCCAGGGACAAACCATGACAATCGAATTCCAACGCTGGCCCGAGGATTTCGTTCGCCGATACCGCGAACGCGGCTACTGGATCGACCGGCCGCTGAGCGGCATTCTCGCCGAACAGGTGGAGCGCCGGCCGGATGCGACTGCGCTGATCTGCGGCGACCGTCGTTTCAGCTATGCCGATCTCGACCGGCAATCCTCCAATCTGGCCGGACATCTCTCCGCCGCAGGCATCGGCCGGGGTGATACGGCGCTGGTGCAGTTGCCGAACATAGCCGAGTTCTATCTCGTCTTTTTCGCGCTCATCAAAATCGGCGCCGCCCCCGTCAATGCGCTTTTCAGCCATCGCCGGCTGGAAATGACCTCCTATGCGGAGCAGATCGCGCCGAAGCTGGTGATCGCCTCGCGCAGCCACGAGCTTTTCGCCGATGACACATTTGTGGGGGCGCTGAAGGCGGCCTCTCCAAAGTTTGCCGTGACCCTGCTGCTCGGCGAAACCGATCCGCAGCGCAGCCTGGAGCAGAAGCTGGCCGCCCCGGCCGAAAATCCACCGGCTTACGCCCCTTCCGCCGCCGATGAGGTGGCGCTGTTCCAGCTTTCCGGCGGCAGCACCGGAACGCCGAAACTGATCCCCCGGACGCATAACGACTACGACTACAGCGCCCGGGCCAGCGCGGAGATTTGCGAACTTTCGCCGCAGACCCGCTTCCTATGCGCCATTCCGGTGGCGCATAACTACCCGATGAGTTCGCCCGGCGCGCTCGGTGTGTTCCACGCCGGCGGTGCGGTGGTCATGGCCGCCAATCCGGAGCCGCTTGCCTGCTTCGATCTGATCGAAAAACACGGCGTCGACATTGTGCCGCTGGTGCCGCCGGCGGTGGCGCTGTGGCTGCAGGCGGCTCCCGCCCATCGCGAACGGCTGAAATCCCTCAAGCTCCTGCAAGTCGGGGGCGCAAGCTTCGCCGAAGCGCTTGCCCGCCAGGTGCCGGAGGTGCTGGGCTGCGACCTGCAGCAGGTGTTCGGCATGGCGGAAGGTCTGGTGAACTACACCCGCTTCGGTGACCCCGACCATATTGTCTTCACCACGCAAGGCAGGCCGATCAGCCCGGATGACGAAATCCGCATCGTCGATGAGGACGGCAATGACGTGCCCGAGGGCGAAGCCGGCATGCTGGCGACCCGTGGCCCCTACACGTTCCGGGGCTACTACCGCGCGCCCGAACACAGCGCCCGGGTCTTCGACAAGGACGGCTTCTATTATTCCGGCGACGTTGTGCAGCGCACGCCCGAAGGTTATCTGCGGGTCGTTGGCCGGGTGAAGGACCAGATCAATCGTGGCGGCGAAAAGGTCGCTTCGGAAGAGGTGGAAAACCTGATCCTTCGGCATCCAGATGTGACGCACGCGGCGCTGGTGGCGATGCAGGACGAGCTTCTCGGCGAAAAAAGCTGCGTCTTCGTCGTATCCCGCAATCCCGCGCTCAAGGCGCCGGCCATCCGCCAGCATCTCGCCGGTCTCGGCGTCGCGGATTACAAGCTGCCGGACCGTGTGCGCTTTATCGAGGCCATGCCGCTCACCGCCGTCGGCAAGATCGACAAGAAGCGCCTTCGCGACCTGCTGACAGCCCCCGTCGCCATCAGCGCCTGACAAGCAGCGCCAACCGAAAGGGACGCTCGAAAGGGCGTCCCCATTCCAAAGATTACGCGCCGCCCGAGCCGGCGCAGCAAAAAACCGAGGTCATCATGACGATCCCCACCATTTCCGACTATCCGATGCCGGTCGCCGCAAGCTTTCCGGCCAACAAGACAAAATGGCAGCCCGATGCGAAACGCGCCGTACTGCTCATTCACGACATGCAGCGTTATTTCCTGCGGTTCTACGAGGCCGACGGCAAGCTGATGACCACCCTCATCGACAATCTCGCCAAGGTGAAGGCATGGGCCGTTCAGAACGGCGTGCCGGTCATCTATACCGCCCAGCCGCATAACCAGCCGCCGGGCGACCGCGCGCTCCTGAACGACATGTGGGGACCGGGTCTCACCGTCGTCGATCCGGAATTGCAGAAGGTGGTCGACAAGCTCGCGCCGACGCCCGACGACGTGGTGTTGACCAAATGGCGTTACAGCGCCTTCCAGCGTTCCGACCTAGCTGAGCGCATGAAAGGCTGGGGCCGCGACCAGATCATCGTCGGTGGCGTTTACGCTCATATCGGCTGCATGATGACGGCGGTGGAAGCCTTCATGAAGGATATTCAGCCCTTCATGATCGGTGACGGCGTCGCCGATTTTTCCGAGGCCGAACACCGCATGGCGCTGCAATATGTGGCGACGCGCTGCGGCGTGGTGATCGACACCGCAAGCCTTGTCGGTGCAGGCGAGGCCACCGGCACCCGCGAATGGCTGAAAGCCCGCGTCCTGCAGATGGTGGAGGATGAAAGCGATATCGACCCCGATGAAAACCTGATCTTCTACGGGCTGGATTCGCTGCAGGTGATGAAGCTTGCCGGCGAACTGAAGGAGCGCGGTGTCACCGTCGGCTTCGATGAGCTTGCCCGTGTGCCGACACTCTCCGCCTGGTGGGCGCTGATCGACGAAAAGCGGCTCGCAGCCTGAGCGGACGGACAAGATGACGCAACAGAGATTTACCGGACGGCGCGTGCTGGTAACGGGCACGGCCCAGGGCATCGGCCGCCGCATCGCCGAACGTTTCATCGAGGAAGGGGCCGAGGTCATCGGCCTCGACCTTCTGGCCGACATGGCGGAGGCCCCCTTCCGCCAGATCGCGCTCGACATCACCGATGCGGCGGCGGTGGAGACGACCTGCAAGGCGATCGAGAGCGAATGGGGTGGGCTCGATATTCTGGTCAATGCCGCCGGCATATTGCGGCTCGGCGACAGCGAAAGCCTGACGCCGGCGGACTGGAAAGCCTGCATGGATGTCAACGCTGCCGGGCCGTTCTATATGCTGCGGCAATGGAGCAGCACCTTCAAGCGGCAGAGGCGAGGCGCCATCGTCAATGTCGGCTCCAATGCAGCCGTCGTGCCGCGCATCGGCATGATGGCCTATTGCGCTTCCAAGGCGGCGCTGGTCAGCCTCAGCCATTGCGCCGCCCTCGAGCTTGCGCCTTATGGCGTGCGCTGCAATGTCGTTTCACCTGGCTCCACCGATACGCCGATGCTTGCCGGCATGTTGAGCGATCCTTCCGGCAAGGACCGGCTGGTCGCCGGCCTGCCCGAGCAGTTCAAGCTCGGCATTCCGCTCGGCAAGATCGCGAGGCCGGACGATATCGCCGATACGGTGCTGTTCCTCGCTTCCGATCAGGCCGGCCATGTGACGATGCAGCAGATCGTCGTCGATGGCGGCGCAACGCTTGCGGCCTGAACGGGAGCGGGAGGGCGAAAAGCGTGAGCGCATGATCTAGGCCGCTGGATGAAGGTGACGGAAATGGCCATTGCAACGGCGTTTCATCGCGAAGCCGTCTCCGGCGATCCACCGGAGGCCATCTGGCCTTGGCCGGACGACAGCTGCGATTGCCATTGCCTCACCCTTCGTTACAGCGCCGATGAGGGTTGCGGCGGCGAGGTCCCTCCCTTGCCGCCGCAGCTTTTACACGCCCTGCCCAGACGCAAGGCGGAATTCATCGCCGGGCGCAGATGCGCGGCAGAAGCCATCCGCCGCCTCACCGGCCGCACCACCTTTCCAGGCATGGGTGAGGACCGCGCACCCCTCTGGCCCGAAGATGTGATCGGCGCGATTTCCCACAGCCATGAGCGGGCGATTGCCATTGCCGGCTCTTCGGAGCGGTTCCGCGGTATCGGCATCGATATTGAAAGGCTTCTGAATGAAGAGGAGGCCTGTGATATCGCCACGCAGGCCCTGACGGCGAATGAACGCCACAGCCTCGGCAACGCCATAGACCCCTTCATGACCGGTCTGATTTTTTCGGCCAAGGAAAGCCTGTTCAAGGCGCTTTATCCGACAGTGAAACGGTTTTTCTTTTTCGAGGCGGCGGAATTATCCGGCTTCGACGACAACGGCTCGGCCTCGCTGCGGCTGACCGCCGACATAGGCGGCGAATGGCGCAGGGGAACGGAGATTCCCTTCCGTTTCTGCCGCCTCGACGGCTTTCTCGTCACCCGCATCCTGATCCGGCGCTGACGAAAAAAGCGGCCCCGGCGCAGGGAAAATGACCGTCGATACCGCCCTTTCCGTCATCCGCATGAAATATTGGGACGGTAGGCACCTTGCTGGAATGATTCCAAACAAGCAACGGTGGAGACAGACTATGACCGACATCGATACGAGCAAATTGTCCTGGGACGAGTGGGACGAACTGCAGAACCCGCCGCCGGCCGAAACCGATTTCGACCGCGTCGTCGAAACCGCGATTTCCCGCCGCGGCTTTCTCGGCGGCGTGCTTGCCTTCGGTTCGGCCGCGGCCGCCATGGGCACGCTCGGCAACCTGATGAGCAGCACCTCGGCCGAAGCGCAGGAAGCCGCCGTCGGCCGTTTCCCCTTCAAGCCGGTTGCCGCCGCCACCGACAACACCATCCATGTTCCGGAAGGTTATAACTGGAAGCCGCTGGCGAAATGGGGCCAGCCGCTGTTCTCCAACGTTCCCGATCTCGACCCCGCCAAGGGCGTCAGCGTTGAAAACTCCGACAAGGTCTTCGGCGAGAACACCGACGGCATGGAACTCTTCGTGGTCGGCAGCCACCAGCTGATCGCCGTCAACCATGAATATGTGAACCCCGAAATCAACCTTCCGCACGCTGAGAAAGGCAACCCGAAGACGGCCGACGACGTGAAGATCCTGCAGAACATGCAGGGCGTCACCGTCATGGAAGTCGCGGAAGACAAGGATGGCTGGAAGATCGTTCTCGACAGCCCCTTCAACCGCCGTATCCACCACAATACGCCGATGAAGCTTTCCGGCCCGGCCGCAGGCTCCGATCTCGTCAAGACCGCCGCCGACCCGAAGGGTGTCGACTGTCTCGGGACCTTCAACAATTGCGGCGCCGGCCGCACGCCCTGGGGCACCTACCTCACCTGCGAAGAAAACTTCAACGGCTATTTCGGCACCACCGATGCCGCCTTCAAGCTGCCTGACGATTACAAGCGCTACGGCATCGTCGCCGAAACCCGCTACGCCTATGAGAAATTCGACGCGCGTTTCGACGTCGCCAAGAACCCCAACGAACCGCGCCGCGCCGGTTACGTGGTCGAGATCGACCCTTCGGACGCCTCCTCCACCCCGATCAAGCGCACCGCGCTTGGCCGCATCAAGCACGAAAACGCCGCCGTGGTGATCGCCCGTGACGGCCGTGTCGTCGTTTACATGGGTGACGACGAGCGTGGCGAATTCCTCTACAAATTCGTCTCCAACGGCATCTACGTGCCGGGCGGCGACACCTCGAAGCTGCTCGACGAAGGCACGCTCTACGTCGCGAAATTCTCCGATGACGGCGCCGGCGAATGGCTCGCCCTGACGCCTGAAACCACCGGCATGAAGATCGACGAAATCTGCGTCTTCACCCGTCAGGCCGCTTCCAAGGTCGGTGCAACGACCATGGACCGCCCGGAATGGGTCGCCATCAACCCGGTCGCCATCGAAGCCTATTGCGCGCTGACCAACAACAGCCGCCGCGGCGAAATGAAGGACGGCAAGCTGCGCGCCAATGCCGGCGGCGACGCCATGGCCATCAATGCCGCCAACCCGCGCGAAAAGAACGAATACGGCCAGATCGTGCGCTGGTATCCGGAAAATGACGACCATGCGGACGGCAAGTTCAAGTGGGACCTGTTCTGCATGGCCGGCAACCCTTCCGTTCACAAGGACGCCTATGCGGGTTCTTCGAACATCAACGAAGGCAACATGTTCAATTCGCCTGACGGCATGATGTTCGATAGCACCGGCCTGCTCTGGATCCAGACCGATGGCGAGGACACCAATGAAGGCAACTTCGCCGGCCAGGGCAACAACCAGATGCTGGCTGGCGACCCGGCCACCGGCCGTATCGAGCGCTTCCTCACCGCGCCTAAGGGTTCCGAAGTCACCGGCCAGACATGGTCCGGCGACAAGCGCACCCACTTCGTCGGCATCCAGCACCCCGATGCCCCCTTCCCGGATGGCGAAGGCAAGCTCCCGCGCTCGGCCCTCATCGCCATCAAGCGCGATGACAATGTGAAGATCGGCTAAGCCACAGACATATTGGCAACCGGATCGCCGCGACAGCTGCGATCCGGTTGTACTGACGAAAACGCCGTTCGCCCGAAGGGATGCACGGCGTTTGGTTTTTCAGGCGGATCAGAACACGTTCCGGTGCACATCCGTCATCGCGCGCCGCAGGTCATCGACGGCAGAGGCCGTCGGCCCCGGCTGGTCGTTGAGCGCAGGCGGCATTTTCCAGCCGGGGTCTATGCCTTCCATATTCGGCAATTCATGGGCGATGCCTTTATGGCAATCGATGCAGGTGGCCTTGCCCGTCAGCAGATATTTGGAATGGATATCGGCGGCGCGCTGCGTCTGTTTGGTAAAGTCCATGGCGGCGGAGGAATGGCAGTTACGGCATTCCAGGCTGTCATTGGCCTTCAGGCGGGACCATTCGTGCTGGGCAAGCTCCAGCCGCTTGTCGAGGAACTTCTTGCGCGTATCGATGGTGCCGAAAATCTTGCCCCAGACCTCCTTCGAGGCCTGCATCTTGCGGGCGATCTTGTCCGTCCACTCATGCGGCACATGGCAATCCGGGCAGGAGGCGCGCACGCCGGAACGGTTGGAGAAATGCACCGTCCGCGTCAGTTCCTCATAAACATTGGCGCGCATCTCGTGGCAGGAAATGCAGAAGGCTTCCTTGTTGGTCATTTCGAGCGCGGTGTTGAAAGCGCCCCAGAACATCACTCCGCCGACAAAGCCGCCGAGTGTGAGGAAAGCAAGGCTGAGCGTGCCTGCCGGCGTCGTCAGCACCGCCCAGAGCCAGACGAGAAGTTTTTTCACACGGGCGATCATCATTCGCTACCCGCCGGTTTGACGCCCATTTCGCTCATGTCCTGAAAGGTGTTGGGCACGAGCGGCCGAGTGTCGGCCTGCGGCACATGGCAGGCGGTGCAGAAATAGCGGCGCGGTGAAACATCCGCCAGCATCTGGCCTTCGCGCGTCATGTAATGGGTGACGCTGATCATCGGCGCGCCGGAATCCTGCGTGAATTCGCGCTTGTGACAGGAGAGACAGCGGTTGGCGTTGACCGAAAGCTGGTAACCGTCGATCGAATGCGGGATGACCGGCGGCTGTTCGGGATAAGCGCGCATGCGCCTGAAATCGTCGATCACCCATTTCGGCAGGGGTTTGGCGGGCTCGGTCTGCATGGCGTCACCGCGCGGGCCGGACAATTCCGGCACCATCTGCGCAACGGCCCCCGTCGCCACCGTCGCAACAACGAAAGCGGCGATCATCCATCCGTGTTTCCTGATCATGCGACCGGCTCTATCTTGACTGCGCATTTCTTGAAATCCGTCTGCTTGGAGATGGGATCGGTTGCGTCGAGCGTCACCTTGTTGATGAGCTGACTGGCATCGAACCAGGGAACGAAGATGACGCCGGGCGGCATGCGGTTGCGGCCGCGTGTTTCCACGCGGGAGCGTATTTCGCCACGGCGCGAAACGATGCGGATTTCCGCGCCCTGATTGAGCCCGCGCTTGCGCGCATCGTCGGCATTCATGAAACAGCGGGCGCCCGGGAAAGCCTTGTAGAGTTCCGGCACGCGCATGGTCATGGAACCGGAATGCCAGTGCTCCAGCACACGGCCCGTCACCAGCCAGGTATCGAATTCCGCATCCGGGGATTCCGCCGGCGGCTCGTAGGGCACGGCGATGATGACCGCCTTGCCGTCCTTGTTGCCGTAGAACTTCACGCCCTCGCCCGGTTTGACATAGGGGTCGTAACCTTCGCGGTAACGCCACAGCGTTTCCTTGCCATCCACCACCGGCCAGCGCATGCCGCGCACCTCGTGATAGGCATCGTAAGGCGCCAGATCATGGCCGTGGCCGCGCCCGAAAGCGGCATATTCCTCGAAGAGACCCTTTTGCAGATAGAAACCGAAGTGTTTTGCTTCCTGGTTCTCGTATTCGCCGTTGATCTCGCTTAACGGGAACTTGCCGACATCGCTGTCCTTGAAGAGCACCTCATACAGCGTCTTGCCGCGATAGGCGGGATTGGCATCCAGTATCTCCGCCGGCCACACCTCATCCGTGGTGAAGCGCTTGGAGAACTCCACCAGCTGCCAGAGGTCGGAACGCGCCTCACCCGCGGCTTCGACAAGCTGGTGCCAGACATGGGTGCGCCGCTCGGCATTGCCATAGGCGCCTTCCTTCTCCACCCACATGGCGGCGGGCAGGATGAGGTCGGCGCTCATGGCCGTGATGGTTGGATAGGCATCCGAAACAACAATGAAGTTTTCCGGGTTGCGATAGCCCTGATAGGTCTCGTTCTTGGTGTTGGGACCGGCTTGAACGTTGTTGTTGACCTGCACCCAATAGAAATTCAGCTTGCCGTCATGCAGCATGCGGTCCTGCTGCACGGCGTGGTAACCCGGCTTTTCCGGGATGATGCCGTGCGGGATGCGCCAGATTTCCTCGGCATGTTTACGGTGTTCCGGGTTGGTCACCGTCATGTCGGCCGGCAGGCGATGGGCGAAGGTGCCCACCTCGCGCGCCGTGCCGCAGGCCGATGGCTGGCCGGTAAGCGAGAACGGGCTGTTGCCCGGCTCGGAAATCTTTCCGGTCAAAAGATGGATGTTGTAGACCATTTGGTTGGCCCAAACGCCGCGCACATGCTGGTTGAAACCCATGGTCCAGAGCGACATTACCTTGCGGTTCGGGTCCGCATAAAGCTCAGCCAGCTCCTCCAGGAAGCCGGCTTCCACACCGGTCATGGCGGCGGTCTTTTCCAGCGTGTATTCGGAGACGAATTCCTTGAAGGTCTCGAAATCGATCGCTTCGGTCTTGGTCGGATCGGCGGAATTGGCGGCATTCACCTCCGCCGGATTGTCGGGCCGCAGGCCATAACCGATATCGGTGACACCGCGCACGAATTTCGTGTGGTTCTTCACGAAGTCTTCGTTGACGCGCCCGGTCTTGATGATGTGGTTGGCAATGTAATTGAGGATGACGAGATCCGTGCCCGGCTTAAAGACCATCGGAATATCGGCAAGGTCCATGCTGCGATGGGTGAAGGTCGAAAGCACCGCCACCTTCACATGATCGAAGCCCAGACGCCGGTCGGCAATGCGCGTCCACAGAATGGGATGCATCTCCGCCATGTTCGAACCCCAGAGCACGAAGGCATCGGCATGTTCGAAATCATCGTAACAGCCCATCGGCTCGTCCATGCCGAAGGTGCGCATGAAGGCGTAAGCGGCGGACGCCATGCAGTGGCGGGCATTGGGATCGAGATTGTTGGAGCGGAAGCCGGCGCGCATCAGCTTGGTCGCCGCATAGCCCTCGAAGATCGTCCATTGGCCGGAGCCGAACATGCCGACGGCGGTCGGTCCCTTCTCCTTCAGCACCCGCTTGCACTGCTGCGCCATCATGTCGAAGGCCTCATCCCAGCTCACCGGCTCGAACTCGCCGTCCTTGGCGTAGACGCCGCCTTTTTTGCGCAGAAGCGGGGTTTGCAGGCGGTCCTTGCCATACATGATCTTGGACAGGAAATAGCCTTTGATGCAGTTGAGGCCGCGATTGACCTCCGCCTGCATGTCGCCATGGGTGGCGACGACCTTGCCTTCCTTGACGCCGACCATGACGCCGCAGCCCGTACCGCAGAAACGACAGGGCGCCTTGGACCACTTGATCTGCAATGCGGAAACCCCGCCCGGCACCGGCTGGGCGGCGGCCGGCAGCGCAATGCCCGCCGTTGCCGCCGCAATGCCGGCGGCATGGGCCTTCAATAGATCACGCCGCGTCAGTTCGCTGCTCATCGCCGCTTGTCTCCTCTGTATCGACGTGTTCGAAAACCATGTTGGCGGCAATCACACCGTCGAGTGTCGAAATATAAGTGAGCGTATCGCCCAGCATGCCGGTGCTCGTGCCGTCTATGACGATGACGATCTTGCCGTTGCCCTCGCCATGAACCTCGACATTGTCGAGCGTTGAAAGCGTTGCCAGCACGGCGTCCCGCATCTGCGGCATCACCGCCACCACGGCACTTGAAACATGATACCGGCCTGTATTTTCAGGCATATTGCATCTCCGTGGCTCTCTCTTTGATCTCGATCACACTGGCGGGACAGACGGACACGCAGGCCCCGCAACCGGTGCAGGCATCTTCCAGCAGTTCCGGAACGAAGGGGCCGCCACGGCGGGGCCGAAACCGGATGGCCTCGGTCGGACAGGCATCGCGGCAGGCCTGACAATCGATATTGCCGAAGGCGAGACACCCCTCACCGATCGCCATGACATGATCGAAGCGCTGTGCCGCGGGGGCGGTAAAGACAGGCTCGGGACAGGCCTCCGCACATTTGCCGCAGAAGGTGCATCCCCCGGCGGAGAAATCCACGGAAGGCAGACCGTCCGCCATGGCAATGATGCCGGTGGGACAGACCTCGACGCATTTTGCGCAACCGCTGCACGCGGCGAGGTCGCTCAACGCGACCCCGGGGGGACAGATGCGCGGTCTATTTTTTTGTCCGCCGCGCAAAAAATCGCGCCGGCTGAGAGAGACTTCCATCATCATCTCGCCCTCAATGGCCCGGCGGCCCCGGCGGGCCGTAAATGATCTGGAACATCCAGACGATAAAGCCATAGGCTCCGACAAATCCGACCGCCAGAATGGGCCAGATTCCAAAGGCCAGAACGGCGAAGGTCACAAGTTCCTTTGTCCGGCTCGGCTTTTCATCTGCGTGTTGAGGCGCGACTATTTTAGGCATATTCGCGTTTCCCTATTCGGTTGGAGTGATAATCGACCAAAAAGAAAATATGTTCAACCATTTGATTTTATTGATTATTTATCAAAACTAACATTCATCAATATCCCTCTTCTAAGTCACTGATTTCACATTGTGCTTTTGCTGAAAAAATAAACAAATTCGCCGGAACAGTGATGTCGCCGCGGCTGGACAAGGTCTCGCTCATCCGCATGCCCCCGCCTCATCGATGCCAGGCGCGCGCATGAAAGGCAGGAAGCCCTGCAACCAGACCCCGAAGCTCGCCGCCCACAAAACGGCGCTGAGGCCATGGTGATAGGGTGATAATGTTGCGGCAAAATCGAATTCCGGCAGGATGCGGACCAGACCGGCCATCACCATCAGAAGGGCGGCCGCATGCGCCTGCCGTGGCAGATGCGTCAGATTGCGGCCCGTATGTCGCAGCCCGGCAATGATGAAGACGGCCATGATGGCGCATCCCAGCGCCCCGACCGACAGCAGATGCAGCCCTGCGGCGGGCGTGACGGGAAAACCGAGCCGTGTCGCGCCGAGCGCCAGAAAACCCGCGCCTGCAAAGGCGTTGCCGAGGCCAAGCAACAGCACCTCGGTCTTGAAGACGGCGCGCCCGATGAACCATTCCGCCAGCCGGTCGAAAAAGGCGGCACCGGCCGCAAGCGAAAGCCAGGCGCAGACATCGCTTTGCGGAAAGAAAAGTTTCGCCGCCATGTAAAGCGTCACCATGGCGCCTGCCATATGCTGGCGGCCGGGATGCGGCCGGTAACGTGTGGTCTCGCCGCCCGGATCGAGCGCCAGATTGATGACGACCACATTGATACGCGCGGCGGAAAGTGAAAACAGCACGGTGAAAATGCACAGCGCCGCTTCCAGAAAGCGGGATGCAAGTTCGAGATCGCCGCTCCACCAGGCATAACGCACACCCGCTTCAGCCGCCGTAAACAGAAGAAGCCAGATAAGGAACGCCAGGTGTATCATCGTGCGCCGCGCCAGCATCGCCCTGCCGATGAGAATCGAGAGCGCGAGCAGAAAGGCGAGATCGAAAAACCCGGCAAACAGGCTCCCTGCCTCCATCCCGAGAAAGCCGATAAGGCGGCCCGGCAGCCAGAGACCGGCGAGATGAAGCAGCGTTCGTCCCTGCACCGGCTTCGTATCCGTCCATTCCGGCACCGCCGAGCCAAGAAAACCGGCAAGCGCCATGCCATAGGTGCCGAAGATCATTTCATGGGCGTGCCATTGCGATGCAGGCACTGCATCGGCGAAAGGCAGGGCATAACCACCGATGACGATCCACAGGAAGGGCCAGCCTGCGCCATGCAGGGCGGCCAGAGGGAAAAACAGCCGCAGGGCTTCGGAAAGGATGGGGAGTTGCCTCATCGCACCCGCTCCTTTGCTGAAAACAGTTCGGCGAAGGCCGGGCTCCCGGACAGGCGTTCCGCTTCGTCGAAAACCGCACGCGCCATGCGCCGGCCCGGCGAACCTGCGGGCTTATGCGCGGCAATGACTCGGCCATCGACGCCGGAGAGCACGATCAGCCTGTCGGCAACCAGCAACGCCTCATGAAGATCATGGGTGACGAGAAGGGTGGAAAAACCGCGCCGACGAGCGGCGCCCACCAGAAGCTCCTGCAAATGACGGCGCAGGCCGACATCGACGGCGCTGAAGGGCTCATCCAGAAACAGCATGTCCGGTTCCACGGCGAGCGCCCGCGCCACGCCGGCGCGCTGGCGCATGCCGCCAGAGAGTTCCACCGGATATTTGCCAAAATCCGCCGTCTCCAGACCGACCTCCAGCGCAAAAAGGCCCGCCCTTTCGCGCCGCTCCCGTTTCGGCATGCCTGCCGCCGCAAGGCCGTAGGCGATGTTGTCGATAAGCGTCATCCACGGCAGCAGCCTCGGCTCCTGAAACACCAGCCCCTGCCGGCGATAATGGCGGTGCACGCGGCCGCGAACAGGATCGATGATACCAGCCGCGATCTGCAAAATCGTCGTCTTGCCGCTGCCGGAGGGGCCAAGCAGCGCCACGGTTTCCCCCGACGCTATGCCGAGATCGAAATTCTCGAACAGGCTGCGACCGAGAAAGGCATGGCCGACATGTTCGAAGCGCAGGATGGAACGGTCGCTCATCGTTTGACACCCCATGGCAACCCGGCGGCGCGCCAGCGTTCCAGCGCCTCGCGCAGCAGATGCAGCAGGCCGTAATCGGTCAGCAGCGCCAGCGCGACGGTGATGGTGAGCCAGGCGCTGACCTGTGCGATGTCGAACAGCGCGCGTGCGGTGGCCAGTTCGCCGCCAATGCCGCCGGAATTCGAAAGGAGCTCGGCCATGACGGTTACTTTCCACGCGCTTCCCGCCGTCGTCGTCCAGGCCGGGAAAAGGTAGGAGAGCACATGCGGCATGGTGACAGTGCGCAGCCGGTAAAACCACGGAGCGCCGAAGGCCTGCGCCATCACCTCCAGCTGACGGTCCCGCTTGGCGACACCTTCCAGCGCACCGGCGAAAGACACGGGAGCCGAGGCGATGATGACGGTCATGACAGCCGTGCCCCCCGACGAGCCGAACCAGATGAGCGCAAGGACGATCCAGCCGATGGGCGGCACGCCGAGCAGAACGGTGACGACAGGCTTCATCAACCGCATGGCCGCGAACGAATAACCCGCCAGCACGCCCGCCACCGTGCCGATGCCGGCGGCGATGGCGAAACCGGTCAGGGCCCTGACGGCGCTCTGCGACAGGATGGCGAAGAAATCCGGCCGCGCCGCCAGAAGCCCCATTGCCGCGAAGGTCTCTCCCGGCGAAGGCAGGATGAAGGAGCCATAAATCTCATGCCCGGCCTGCCAGGCGGCGAGAAAACAGAAAATGCCTGAAAGCCCGGCCCAGCCCGCCCAGAGATAGCGGCCCATCCAGCCAAGACTTTCGAGAATGCGGTTCATGCCTGCTACACCAGATAAAACCCGTCATCCGGCCGCCGGCCGCCGATAATTGCCGGGTCGGCCCTGGCAAGCTCATCGTAAAACGCCTCGAGATCGGCGCGCGCAGCGCTCGCCTTAAGGGCGCACAGATGACTTGTCGGAAAGGAAGCGGCGATGATTTCCGGCGGGAAACCCAAGGCATCAGCGGCCGCATCAGCCGCCGTCTTCGGATCGGCCATGGCGCTGGCAAGCGCCGTCTCCATGGCGTCCTGCAAAGCCTCGATGCCGGCCCTGCCGAGTTTTTGCTGGACCGGCGATGTCAAGGCGAGGCCAGCCTGCGGAATTTCAGCCTTGCCGGCCACCTTCGCCCATTCCCGCTGAATATCGATGGTGCGATGGACGGTCATGAAAAACGACTTCGCCTTGATGAGCACGGCGGTCGCGGCCGGCTCGCTCAACAGGGCGGCATCCACCCGTCCCGTCAGCAGCAATTGCACGGCTTCCGGCGGCGAAGCGGCATATTCCAGCTTGATGTCGCCGGGCTTCAGGCCGTTTTCGGCAACTAGGCGGCGCAGCACAAAATCGGGCATGTCGTTCTTGAACGGCAAAGCGAGGGTCTTGCCGGAAAGGCTCTGCAGGGAGTTCAACGTCCCGTCTTTCGAAACGATATAGAGCAGGCCCGTGGTCAATACGTTCAACAGCCCGAGGCCGAGACCGCGATTATGGAGATTGGCGACGCCGTAGCTCGGCATCACCACCGCCCCCATGGAGCCGGAGGCGACGGCGGCGCGCATTTCATCCGGCGTTTTCCAGGCTTTGAAGACTGCTCCGGGTGCGACATCCTTCAGGAACCCGCCCTTTACCGCATGGGCCAGCACGGCGGAGGGCGCGGCCGGAGGGCCATAAAAGGTGAGCGGCGTTTCCGCCTTCGCAACATGCGGTGCGGCAAGTGTCGCGACCGTCAATCCCGAAAGGGCAGAAAGAGCCTGACGACGGGTGAGATGGGCCATGGTCCTGATCCTTTCGCGCCGGAAGCGCCCTGATGCGCGTGACGCCCGCTCAGACCGTTTTTCGGTCCCGGCGCGTCACCAACCCGGAAATGACATTTTGCAAGCGCCCGCTCTTTGCGCAGGATCAAACAGAGCCGAAAACAGGGATTATTCGCCCTTCTTGAGTGAGAGCGCGTCCCGCAGGAGCCGCGAGCCCTCCTGAGCGGCGGCGGCGATATCGAGAAACATCAGGCTTGCGGTTTCAACCACGCCTTGATCCACCGTGTCGTCTTCGGCAAAATCGCAGAGCATCTCGGTCAGGAGCGCGATCTTGCGACGCTCCTCGCGGGCGGCGGCCAGAAGCTTGACGATATTGCGCTGGCGCTCAAAATCCTCGAGTTCGCGCAGCGCCTCGTGCACCCTGTCGCGGCAGCCGCAATCAAGCGCGCTCTGCAAGACAATGTCGCGCACCAGATGGATTGCCGCCGCGATATCCGCTCCGCCCGGCGTCGCTGCGGGCAGCATTTGCTCACTTTGCCCGTTCGTCGTCATGCATTCACCCCATGCGCCGTGTTGCGGGCGCGGGCGATCCAGACCGCCCCTTCCTGCCCGTGGTGAAAACCATTGGAAAAGGGCACGTCCGGATAGATTTGCCCGAGACGTGCAAGACCGTCCTCCGCCTCCCGCCTGCCGGCCAGAACATCGTCATGGATTTGCGCCACCGCAACCATGTCGCAGTCCTGCGGCGACAGCCGAAAGCGGGAAATGCCGGCGGCGGCCAGATCCTGCAATTCGCCAAGCAGCGACTGGCAGGTATGCGACACCGTCTGTACGCCGTTCAGCGCCAGAAACGACTGCCGGTCGAGCGTGCGTACCGGCAATCCATCCGGATCGTCGCCGCAGACGAACTGGCAATTATCCTTGATATTGCCCTTGGCGCGGGCATGGGCGCAGCGCGCCGAAATGGCGAGCGGCAGGCGGCCGAAGGCGAAGATTTCGAAGTCCACATCAGGCGTCTCCGCCACGATGCGCTCCACCGAGGTCATCGGCAGTTCCGGCGGCAGGCATATGGCGCTCGCGCCGCGAGACGACAGCAACCGCGCGGTCGCGGCATTATAGACATTCACCATCGGGCCGACGACATGCGGCGTGCCGTGCAACATGCCGAGCGCGGAAAGATCGTTCGCCTCGACCGGATAGGGACTATCGGCGATCAGGCCGCGCAGGTGGCGGCTTTCCCGCTCCAGCGTCACCAGTGAAAGCGTCGAGAGGATCACCTGTTTCCCCGCACTCTCCAGCCGCTCGATCACCTCTGCCAGATGCGGCTCGGTGAAATGAAACCGTTTGGAGCAGACGGTTTCACCGAGATAGACATGGCTGACGGGCGCTTCATCGGCGATACGGAAATAGAAATCGCGCCATTTCTCGCCCTGCCAGAGATAGAGGACCGGGCCGAGCGCCAATGTGGCTTTTGCGGGTTTTGCCATCGCCGTCATCTCCAGCGTTTCTCATAAGCACCGACGGTGGTGCGCTGGCCTTCGCTCAGGAGCCGGAGGCGGGAAAGCAGTCTGCCGCGCTCCTCAGCACCGGCGGCAAGCGCCCGGTGCAGGGTGGAAACCACTTCCGCCACATAGGCCTTGCCGCGCTGGCGGCCCTCGATCTTCAGCGCGCTGACCCCCGCCTCGCGCAAGGCATCGATCTGGTCCATCACGTCAAGCGACACCGGATCTTCGAATGCATAGGACCTGTCATCGGCAATCTCGAAACGGCCCTTGCACAGCGTCGGGTAACCCGCCGCCTCGCCGGCCGGAAAACGGTTGATGGTATAATCGCCAAGTTCCGACACCAGCGCCTGCCCGTCCTGCCGGTAGCGGACGTGGCTTGCCGGCGAGCAGACGCCGTTCATGTTGGGTGACTTGCCTGTGGCGTAGGAGGATAGCGAGCAGCGCCCCTCCGCCATGACGCAGAGACCGCCGAACACGAAGATTTCGATCTCGCAGCGGATTTGCCGCGCCAGCCGGGCGATGTCGGGGATAGTCAGGGTGCGCGGCAGCACCACGCGTTTCGCGCCGAAGGCATCGACGAGGAAATTCACCGCGTCCGCATTGGAGGCGGAGGCCTGCACGGAGACGTGGATGCGCTGCTGCGGATGATGTTCCGCCACATGCGCCATCAGGCCGAAATCGGCAAGGATAAGCGCGTCCGCCCCCGCCTTCACGGCATCGGCCGCGCCGCGATACCAGATATCCTCATGCCGGCGCGCATGAAGGTATTGAGCGCCACGAAGGTCTGCACGCCGCGCCTTTTCGCGTAAACGATGGCCTCGGCAAGTTCCTCGCGGGAAAAATTAAGGCCGGGGAAATTGCGGGCATTGGTTTCATCCCGAAACCCGCAATAGACCGCATCCGCCCCGGCATCCACGGCCTCGCGGAAGGCGGCAGGCGTTCCCGCAGGACAGATCAGTTCCATGCCTCACCTCCCCGCGTTTCGGATAGAACATGGCCGCGCAGGCGGTTCGCGAGACTCGTTACCACTGGCGCGAAAGGCCCGGCAAATGCACCGAGATCACGCGGCAGGTCGATGCCGCTATCGTCAACCGCATTGCGCAGTGCCAGCATCGCCTCCATGTCACCCGTCACGCTCAGGTCACGCGAAAAAAACAGCGCATCGGCATCCTGCCGCCCCTCCATCAGCGCAAGCAGCATGAAAAGCGGTCCCTCGACCGCCGCGTCCGCCTTCGGCAAGCGGGCCTTGCGGCTGACGGTGATGGCGGGACCTGCCGGCTCGACCATGAAGGCGAAGGGGAGATCGACGGGCAGAAAGGCGTAGCGCTTGCCACGATGTTCGCCGAGCCGGACGAACATATCCGGATGCCGCTTCATGATCTGCGCCAGCATCGCCGCCGTCGCTCGCTGCACCACGGCAATGGGCAGAAAATTCATGGGGCGGGCGATGGCGGCGGGAAAAGGTCTCATGAAAGGTCCTGTCGGCTCAGTTGCGGGCGGCAACCTAACCGCAGCGCGAGGATGGCGGTTTGAGCGAACGCAAAGACAGAGAAATTTTCGGGTGCACCTTCACAAAAGCCGCTATAAATCATTCACTTGCCAAGCGAAGGAGGTCACCCGTGTCCGATTTAAGGGTCAAACGGATTTACGAACCCGCCAGCGACGATGACGGCGCGCGCATTCTGGTGGACAGGCTGTGGCCGCGCGGCATGAGCAAGGAAAACGCAAAGCTTTCCCTGTGGATGAAGGAAATCGCGCCCAGCAACGAATTGCGCAAGAACTTCTCCCATATGCCGTCTCGCTTTGAGGAATTCACCCGGCATTATCATGAGGAGCTTTCCGCCAATCCCGATGCCGTGGCGCACATGAAGGAGCTGATGGCGAAGGGCCGGGTCACGCTGCTTTATGCCGCCCACGATACCGAACACAACCACGCCCTGGTTCTCGCCGACTATCTTCGTTCGCACTGAGCCGCATTTGCGGCAGCGCAAGGACATGCCGCACTGGCGCCTGCAAACAGGCGGCATGAGAAACGAAGTAACAGAAACGAGACCCATCCGCATCGCCGATCTGCGCGGTTTCATCCGGCTGCTGGAAGAGCGCGGGCAGCTGCGGCGAATCCGCCAGCCGGTATCGCTGGTGCACGAAATCACTGAAATCCACCGCCGCGTGCTCGCCGATGGCGGGCCGGCGCTGCTGTTCGAGCGACCTGTCGACCATGAGGGCAAGGTGCGGGAGATACCGCTACTTGCCAATCTGTTCGGCGCGCGGCAGCGCATCGAATGGGGGCTCAGGCTGGAAACCGGCGGCCTGCCTGCACTTGGACAAAAGCTCGCCGAATTGCGCGAGCCGCAGCCGCCGAAATCCATGGCAGAGGCATGGGGTAAGCTGCCTTTGCTGAAGGCCGCACTATCCATGCGGCCACGCAACGTCTCGCGCGCGCAGGTGCAGGAAAAGGTACTGACGGGTGATGCGGTCGATCTTGCCTGCCTGCCGGTGCAATGGTGCTGGCCGGGCGAGCCGGCCCCGCTCATCACCTGGCCGCTGGTCATCACCCGTTCGCCTGACGATCCCGACGATATCAATGTCGGCATCTACCGCATGCAGGTGCTTGGCCCGGACAGGGTGATCATGCGCTGGCTGGCGCATCGCGGCGGCGCGCATCACCACCGGTTGTGGCGGGCGCGCGGGCTGGATATGCCCGTTACCGTCGCCATTGGGGCCGATCCTGCCACCATTCTCGCCGCCGTGATGCCGCTTCCCGACCATATCAGCGAGCTTGGCTTCTCCGGCCTGCTGCGCGGCTTGAAAAGCCGCATTGCCAGAGCCTTGACCGTGCCGATGCCGGTGCCAGCCAATGCCGAAATCGTGCTGGAAGGTACCATATCTGCAACGGAAACGGCACTCGAAGGCCCCTATGGCGACCACACCGGCTATTATAATTCGGTCGAATCCTTCCCGATCATGACGCTCTCGGCAATCACCATGCGTCGCGATCCGATCTATCTTTCCACCTATACCGGCCGGCCGCCGGATGAGCCTTCGGTTCTGGGCGAAGCCATGCTTGAGATTTTTCTGCCGCTCGTGAAAAAGCAGTTTGCGGAAATCGTCGATCTGTGGATGCCGCCGGAGGCCTGTTCCTACCGCGTCATGGTCGCATCCATCGACAAGCGTTACCCGGGACAGGCAAAGCGGGTGATGATGGGCCTCTGGTCGATGCTGCCGCAGTTCAGCTATGTGAAGCTCATCATTCTGGTCGATCCCGACATTGATGTGCGCAACTGGGCGGATGTCATCTGGGCGCTCTCCACCCGCTTCGACGCCTCGCGCGATACGATGATCATAAACGATACGCCCATCGATTATCTCGACTTCGCCTCTCCTAAAGCCGGTCTCGGCGGCAAGATGGGGCTGGACGCCACCCGCAAGCTACCGCCGGAGACGGAGCGCGAATGGGGCCGCGTGCTATCCATGACGCCTGACGTGATCGCAAAAGTGGATCTGATGTGGCGCGATCTCGGCCTTGGAGAACGGCCATGACACCGTGCCGCGTCGTGGTCGGCGTCACCGGCGCCTCGGGTGCCGGCATCGCCCTGCGTATCATCGAACGCCTTGCCGGGATGAAAAGCGTCGAAATCCATCTCGTCCTGTCGCAATCCGCCAGACGCACCGTGTTGCATGAGGAAGGGGCGCAAGCCATAGGGCGGATGTTTTCGCTCGCCAGCGTCAATCATGCCATCGACGATATCGGCGCGGCGATTGCCAGCGGCTCTTTCCCGACGGCCGGCATGATCGTCGCCCCCTGCTCCATGCGGACGCTCGCGGCCATTGCAACCGGGCTTTCGGACAATCTCCTCACCCGCGCCGCCGATGTGCATCTGAAGGAGCGCCGGAAACTTGTGCTGATGACGCGCGAGACGCCGCTGCATCTCATCCATCTGCGCAACATGTGCACGGTGGCGGAGGCTGGCGCCATCGTCATGCCGCCAGTGCCGGCCTTTTACAACAGGCCGCAAAGCGTCGACGATATTGTCGACCAATTCGCCGCCCGCGCCATCGATCAGCTCGGCATCGCTTCCGCGCCACAGGCGCCGATATGGCAGCCGCATATGGTGAAGGCGCGCTAAGCGATCAGAGATAGGCCATGGGGTCCGCGCCGAAAAGCATGGCATGGCCGCCGGCCAGCAGCCACCACACCGTCAACCCCGTCAGCGCCGCGGCAAGCAGCATCGGCCCATCCACGGCGATGCGGGTTTTGCCGGAAAGGATCGCTGCGAAGGGAACCACAGCGCTTCCGGCAGCCGCCAAGTTCCACGCATTACCCAGTCTTTTCCGCGCACGTTTTTCGGTCATGGCCATTCCGCCCATCGAAAACAGTGCAAAGCCGCCGAACAGGATGACGGAGCGCAGGTCGCCATTCGGCACGACATGGCCAAGCGACCAGAACAGGAAACCGACAAGGACAGGATGGCGGGTAATGCGCACGATTGCCCCGGGCTCCTGCCCCTGCCGCACGGAAATGGAGAGCGGATTGACGCTGAAGAGGCCTGCCAGCACGAAAAACAGGCCAATTGGGGCAGCGAGAAACGTGACATGCGCCTGCCAGGGCGCGACATCCCAGAGCGGAATATAATCGACCGACAGCGCGGCATAAAATACCCAGCCCAGCGTCAGAAGCGAGACGACGGAATAAGCCCCGAAATAGGCAGGCCTGCCGATGGCCGCGATCAGCCGGCCGCGCACGGCAGGTACGGCGGGAATGGAATGCAGCGCCACGAAAAGCGAAAGAGCGGCGACAAGTTCAAGCATGCGACTGTCTTCTCACTGGTTCAGGAACAGCACCGAAGCAATGGCCACGGAGGCAAGCACAGCGGAAACCGCGCCCATGCGCTGCAACACTCCCATACGGTACAACAGCACCGCAAAGCCAATGATAACAGGGGTTGCGACAATCAGCCCGACCTGTGCGTCGTTCATGGGGAGCTCCATTTTCCAGAGTTGCGCTTTGTCATGACAATAGGACTTTGCGCGCTCCCTTCTTTGACCGACCGCAAAGAAGCGGGGTTTGAGGACGCCTAAGCGTGGCTTGCTGTTTTACAATTACGGACAAGGCCATGGCGACAAATACGGAAGAGGAAAGCGGAAATCTGCTCCTGTGGATTCTGGTCTGGAGCGAACTTGCCGCCTTCGGTGCTTTGACCGGCGCCTTCATCATCGCCTTCGCCCTCAATCCCGAGGCCTTCGCCGCCGCCCGCCAGCATCTGCAGCCGCAGCTTGCCGGCTTCAACACCCTGATTTTGCTGGCAAGCGGCTGGCAGGCGGCCGTCGCAGCCAGCCGCTACACGGCGCTGGCGGGCAAAAAGCGGGCGCTTGTCCTTGCCGGCCTGCTGGGTTTCGCTTTCGCCGGTGTGAAGCTCCATGAATATTCCACCGAAATCGCCTTCGCGTCCGATCCAGCCTATGGCGCTTTCTTCGAGCTTTATTTCCTGCTCACCGGCTTCCACCTGCTGCATGTCGTCTTCGTGGCCGTGTTGCTGTTTCTCGTCGCAGTCTTCCCGAAAAACGAGAACGTCACGCTGGTGACGACGCTATGGCATGTCATTGATCTGGTCTGGATCGTCATTTTTCCCGTTATTTATCTGGTTTGACATCATGATCCACCGCACCTCCCGCCAGCTTGCGAGAAGTTTTGCAGCACTCGCCATTTTCGTTCTCGCCGGTACGGCCGTCGTGACATCGTGGAAAGCGGCGCTTCTGCCGCCGGTCGCCGCCGCCTGCCTGATGCTGCTTTTCGCGCTCCTGAAATCCAGACGCGTCATCGACGATTTTCTGGGCTTTCGCGAAGAGCATGGCCTGCTGCGCACAGCACTTCTGGCATGGCCGGCCATCTTTGCCGCCGCAGCCCTGTTGCGGGCGTTCCTGCAGGGCATTTTGTCGCTCTGAAAAAGCGGACCACACCACCTCTCCACTTGTTTGCCAAATGGCAAAGAACGCCGGCGGCCAGCGGCTAGAAAGGGGCGAGACCCGAAGCCTGCCGGCAAATTCCGGCAAGAGGGTTCGATCAAGCCAGTCCGCATAAGCGGTCTTCCGGATGGAAAGGACCATTGGCATGGCAGAACGCCTGACCAAAACAGGAGCGCGAAACGTCTTTTACGGCGGCTCCATCTTCTTCTTCGCCATATTCGTCGGGCTGACGGCCCATAGCCATTATTACATGCGCACCACCTCGACGGATGAAAGCACGCTGACCGAAAGCGTCGCGCGCGGCAAGCACGTGTGGGAGAAAAACTCCTGCATCAACTGTCACACGCTGCTCGGCGAAGGCGCCTATTTCGCGCCCGAACTCGGCAATGTCTGGAAGCGCTATGGCGGCGTGGAAGACAAGGAGACGGCGCGCGATTCCATCAAGGCCTGGATGGCCGCCCAGCCCACCGGCATCGAAGGTCGCCGCCAGATGCCGCAGTTCAATCTCACCGAACAGGAACTCGATGATCTCGTCGATTTCCTTGAATGGACGAGCCGGATCAAGACGCAGAACTGGCCGCCGAACGATGCGGGTTGAGGTTGACGGCAAGGAGATGACGAGATGAAATACCAGACGCAAAAAGTCGCCATGCTGTATTTTTACGGCGCAATCGGGCTGTTCGTGGCGCAGATCCTGTTCGGCGTCGTCGCCGCGACGATCTACGTGCTGCCCAATACGCTTTCCGAGCTTCTGCCCTTCAACATCGTGCGCATGATCCACACCAATGCCCTTGTGGTATGGCTGCTGATGGGCTTCATGGGCTCGACCTTCTATCTTCTGCCGGAAGAAACGGAAACCGAGCTTTACAGCCCCAAACTCGCCATCGCGCAGTTCTGGATCTTCCTGGTGGCCGCCGCCGTCGCCGTGGTCGGATATATGTTCCGCATCCACGAGGGCCGCGAATTCCTCGAGCAGCCCTTCGCCATCAAGGTCGGCATCGTGCTTGTCGTTTTGATGTTCCTGTTCAACATCACCATGACGGCGCTGAAGGGCCGCAAGACCACCGTCATAAACATCCTGCTCTTCGGCCTCTGGGGTCTGGCGATCTTCTTCCTCTTCGCCTTCTACAACCCCATGAACCTCGCGCTCGACAAGATGTACTGGTGGTACGTCATCCATCTTTGGGTGGAAGGTGTGTGGGAACTGATCATGGCCTCGATCCTCGCCTTCCTGATGATCAAGCTCAACGGCATCGACCGCGAAGTGGTGGAAAAATGGCTCTATGTCATCGTCGGCCTCGCCCTGTTCTCGGGCATCCTCGGCACCGGCCACCACTATTACTGGATCGGCGCACCGGGTTACTGGCAGTGGATCGGCTCGCTGTTCTCGACGCTGGAAGTGGCCCCCTTCTTCACCATGGTCATCTTCACCTTCGTCATGACCTGGAAGGCCGGCCGCAAGCATGAGAACCGCGCGGCATTGCTCTGGTCGATCGGCTGCTCTGTCATGGCCTTCTTCGGCGCCGGCGTCTGGGGTTTCCTGCACACACTGTCTTCGGTGAACTATTACAGCCACGGCACGCAGCTCACTGCCGCCCACGGGCACCTCGCCTTCTTCGGCGCCTATGTGATGCTGAACCTTGCCATGATGGCCTATGCCGTGCCGGAAATGAAGAAACGCGCGCCCTACAACCAGTGGCTCTCGATGACGAGCTTCTGGGTCATGTGCACGGCCATGTCGGTGATGACCTTCGCGCTGACCTTCGCCGGCGTGGTGCAGATCCAGCTTCAGCGGGTCATGGGCGAAAGCTTCATGGATGTGCAGGACCAGCTGGCGATCTTCTACTGGATCCGCCTCGGCTCCGGTTTCGCAGTTCTCATTTCGGCAATCATGTTCATCTGGGCAGTCCTGGTGCCGGGCAAGCAGAAACAGGGTGACGTCGCCCGCCTCGTGCAGCCCGCCGAATGAGAAACGGACCGGCTCTCCTTTTCCCCCGGAGAGCCGGTTCCTTACCACCAACCATGGAGATGACCATGAATACGATTTTCCGCCCCGCGCCGCAGCCTTTGCCGGACACGCCGTTCTACACCCCGCTCGGCAATGAATGCACGCTGTTCGAAAGCGCCTGGGTGCGGCAATTGCCGCTTCTGCTGAAAGGCCCGACAGGTTGCGGCAAGACCCGTTTCGTCAGCCATATGGCGGCGAAACTTGGCCTGCCGCTTTCTACCATTTCGTGCCACGACGATCTTGCTGCCGCTGATCTGACCGGCCGTTACCTGCTGAAAGGCGGCGAAACCGTGTGGATGGACGGCCCGCTGACGCGATCCGTGCGCCAGGGCGGCATATGTTACCTCGATGAGATTGTGGAAGCGCGCAAGGATGTGGCTGTCGTGCTGCATCCGCTCACCGATGACCGTCGCATCCTGCCGCTGGAGCGCACCGGCGAAGTGCTGGAAGCGCCCTCCGGCTTCATGCTCGTCGTGTCCTACAATCCCGGCTACCAGAACCTTTTAAAGAGCCTGAAACCCAGCACCCGCCAGCGCTTCGTCGCCATCGAATTCGACTTTCTGCCCAAGGAGCAGGAAATCGCCGTCGTTTCGCATGAAAGCGGGCTGGATGCGCGCGATGTCGAGCCACTCGTCGATCTCGCCCACCGGCTGCGCGGTCTGAAAGGCCACGATCTGGAAGAAGGCGTTTCCACCCGCCTGCTCGTTTATTGCGCCAGCCTCATCGATACCGGCCTTCCCGCCCGCCAGGCCGTGCGCGCGGCGATGATCGAACCGCTGACCGACGAGCCGGATGTGAAATCCGCGCTGCATGAAGTGGCGGATGCGATCATCCGATAGGCGGTGAGGATAAACCATGCTGGACTTTCTGGAACTGGAAGAAACCGTCGGCCGCGCCTGGCACAGGCTGATCGGCGAAACCGGCACATGGCTGCGCTTCCCGGATCATGCCGTGAAACTGGAGGATATGCAGGCTGTACTGGCCATCTGTTTCCGGGGTTTTGGCGGTGAACATGCGGTGCAGATCGCCCCGGCCCGCGCCCGCACCTCCACACACCGGCTGAGGCTGCGCCAGCGCATGGGCCTTGGCGAAGAAAAACTTGCCCAGCCCGGACGCGATCACGCCACGCTGATGCTGCCGCCGGTGCTCGATCTATTTCCCGACCGCCACCTCAATCGCGATCTTTATCTCTGGCTCGCCGCCGCCATGGCGATGATGCCGCTTGAGCCGGTCGTGGCCGCCGATCCGCTGCGCAACGATCTTGCCCGGCTCGACCGCGCCGCAGAACTGGCAGAGGCCGTAACCCATGCTTTTCCCGGCATGAAGGCCCGTTATCGCCGGCTATGCGCCGCCATGCTTGCCATACGGCAGAAACGGCCGTTGCCACAGGTGGAACAGCAGGTAGAACAACGGGTGCTTTCCATGCTGGCCGATGCGGCAGGGATCGAAGGCTATCCGCCGCCCGCCGGTCTTCCGGAAAAAGCACCGCCACGCTACCTGCCGATGCTGCCGGTGCCGCTGTGGCCAGACACGCTGCTGCGCGAAACCTCCGAAGCCCGGCAAAGCGAGGACCAGCCGGCCGCGAGCGCCGCGCTGCAGGGGGCGGAGGCCGCCCGTCATATCGCCGTGCGCGAAAAGACGGAGAACCGGCAGACGGAACGCAGCCCCTTCATCCTCAACCGTTTCGAAAAAATCCTCGCCATGGCTGAGATGGTCGATGTCGACCGGCCGGGCGACGACAGCGACGATGCCGATGGCAGTGCGGCCGACGAGCTGGATGACATGACGCTGGGTGAAAGGAAGGGACGGCCTTCCGCCCGCTTCCGCTTCGATCTGGACCTGCCGCCCGAAGCACTGAACCATACCGCGCTGACGGCGGAGCTCACCTATCCCGAATGGGATTATCGCAGCGGCACCTATCTCGCCCATCATTGCCGGGTGATCGCCGGACCGGCGAAGGATACCGAGACGGCGCCGGAACCCGACCCGGACACTAAAAGCCTCATCCGCCGGGTCAGGCGGCAATTCGAGGTGCTGAGACCGCGTCACGAAATGCTGCGCGCCCAGCTTGACGGCAACGATCTCGATCTTGACGCGGTGGTTCGTGCCAGAAGCGATATCGCCGCCGGCGGACAGGGCAGCGACCGCATCCATATGGCCAGCCGCCCGCAGGCGCATGATCTTGCCGTGACGATCCTCGTTGACGTATCGCTGTCGACCGATGCCTGGTTCGACAATCGCCGAGTTCTCGATGTGGAGAAGGAAGCCCTGCTGGTGCTTGCCCACGGCCTTTCCGCCTGCGGCGACAGTCACTCCATCCTGACCTTCACCTCCCGCCGCCGTTCCTGGGTGCGGGTGGAGACGGTGAAGGATTTCGATGAGCCGATGGGCCACGCTGTCGAACGGCGCATCGCGGCGCTAAAGCCCGGCTTCTACACCCGCATCGGCCCCGCCATCCGCCACGCCAGCGCCAAGCTGCATGAGAGGCCGGAGCGCCGCAAGCTGCTTCTGCTGCTGACGGATGGCAAGCCGAACGATGTAGATCACTACGAAGGCCGCTTCGCCATCGAGGACAGCCGCCGCGCGGTTTCCGAGGCGCGGCGCTCGGGCGTCAGTGTCTTCGGAGTGACCGTCGACAGCAAGGCGCAATCCTATATTCCGGCCATGTTCGGCCAGAACGGTTATGCCATCGTCAGCAGGATCGCCAAGCTGCCATCGGCGTTGCCGGCAATCTATCGCAGCCTTGCCGGCTGATTGTCGCGCAGACGAACCTGACGAATCTCAGGTTTGTTTGCGCGGCGACAATGTCTCCCAACGGCACGGTGGATAGGTTTTTCCAGTCCGCCGGCCGGCCGCACCGCCGGACATAGTTTCATCCGCGGCCGTGGAGCCAGCTTATGTCCGAAGCCCAAACCGCAACCAATATCGATGTGCGCATCATTCCGCATCGCGAACGCCACCCGCGCATTTTCGGCGCGCTCGGCGCATTGGCTCAGGGGCAATCGCTGCAGATCACCAGCGATCACGATCCCCGTCCGCTGCTTTACCAGCTCGCCACCAATTTCCCCGGTGAATTCGGCTGGGAATATCTCGAACAGGGTCCGGAAGTCTGGCGTCTCGATATCGGCCGGCTTGAAGAACAGGCCGAAGGTTCCGACGAGGATATGTCCGGCTGCGAATGCTGCTGCGGTTCCGAGCATTGACCTCAGCGCCAGCGGCATGGTGAAAAGACCTCTGGCGGCCGGCCTTTGCCGCCGCCAGCCGATAGATGAGGTGATGCAATGACGGAAATGATCAGGGAACTCGATGTCCGGCCGCTTTTGCTGAGCGGCGGCGAGCCCTTTCCGGCCATCATGGAAGCCGTGGCCGGGCTTGCTCCCGGTGAGGCGCTGCGCTTATACGCCACCTTCCGGCCCGTCCCGCTGTTCAAGGTGATGGCCGAACGCGGTTTCGACCATCAGGTGAGGGAAATCGGCGGCGGCGACTGGGAAGTGCTGTTCACGCCGCAATCCACTGAAGCCGAGCAGATTTCCGTTTCGCCAGCGCTTGCGGGCAATGCCGAGGAGCCGCAGATATGGCCCGATCCGGTCATCTATCTCGATCTCAGCGACGAAACGGCCGAAGGCCAGGCGAGCCGCACGCTTGCCGCACTCGACCGCCTTCCGCCGGGCGCCGTGATCTTCGTGCTGATGCCGCAGGAGCCGACCTTTCTTTACCCCGAGCTTCTGGCCCGGGGCCACCAATGGGCCGGCAATTTCGACGAAGCGCGCACGGCATTTCGCATCTTCATCCGTGCCGGCGCGGGCGCGCATTAAGCCATCGGGTATCCCAGATAACGAAACGCCCCGGAAATTGCTTCCGGGGCGTTTCGTTTTGGCGGTGTGGCAATGAAAGCCTTCTAGGCTTTCAACGGTTTGCGCTCGCGCATCAGGATCGGTCCATATTCAACGCAGAAGAGACCGAAGCCCACGATCCAGAGGATCGCCGAGCAGGCATAAAGATGCATCATCGCACCGGGGAAGAACTCGGCTGCCGGTCTCAGCAGCGCACAAGCGATCAGCGCCACATAAGCGGCGATGGTGACCCTGCTGGCCGCGAGCTTGCGTCCGGTGTGGCCAAGGCTCGCTCTCGTCATCACCGCAAGCATCATGCAGGCAATGACGCCGACGGTGAAGACATGCAGGACGGAACGCGTGTCCATCACGTCAAGCGCCGCCAGCGCCATGGTAATGAAACCGACGGGAATGAAGGCATAGGCCACATGCAGCACCACCAGCACCTGCTCCGGCCAGGTCGTCCAGCCACGCCAGCGGATCAGACGCACGGCGTGCATGAAAGCCGCCAGAAGTGCTGTGGGCACGACCACCCTGCTCTCGGGCTCTATCGTCCAGACGGCCAGCGCCGCGATTCCGGTGAGGATGGCGGCAGTATCGAAGCCATTATAAGGCACGGGAAAATCCGTGCGGCCGAAACGGTTCAGCCAGTTGCGGGTGAAACTCGGCACGATACGGCCGCCGACGATGATGACGAGCACGGTATAGGCCGAGACGGCAAGGCGGGTCGCGATCTGGCTATGATCGCCCCCAATCGCTGCAACGTGGAATACGATGTTGGCGACGGAAAGCGCCAGCAGCCCGCCCAGCACCTTCAGGTCCTTCCATTTGCGCCCGGCAATGACCTCGCGCGCGCAGATCGTGAGAAGCGCAGGCAGGAAAAGCCCGTCAACAGCTGCGGCGGTGACCACGCCCACCTTATCCGGCACAAGCAGGAAAAGCCGGCCGGCGCACCAGAGCGCAAACAGCCAGACCAGCGGTTTGCCCGACACCGGCAGCCGCCCCGTCCAGTTCGGCACGGCCGTCAAAAGAAAACCGGCCAGCACCGCCGAGGCGAAACCGAACAGCATCTCATGGGCATGCCAGTTCGGCGCGCCATAATCCCCGCCAAGGTCGATGAAGCCGGAAAGGGCTGCGATCCACAACACCATCGCCACGATGGCCCAGAGGGCGCCGCCGAGGAAAAACGGCCGGAAGCCGTAAGAAAAGATAACCGGGCCGGTGCGCGCCAGCCCTCGTGGAATGCCGCCCTTCGGCCGGCTGCGCCCTTGGGTGAGAACGGTTTGGCTGCCACTCATTATAATGCTCCTTGCTTGGTCTTGACATATGTCTAGACCCAAGCCCGTCCGGCTTCTTTGCGAACAGGCAAAGAGGCGGTGCGACGCTTCCACACCGGCCTTCAGCCGCCTGCCAAAATGTCGCAGGGTGCCAAAAGCGAAGTTTGCTCCATCTCAAATTGTATTTCCGCCCTTCCGCTACAAATGCTGTGACAGAGCGAAACATGCTCTGCCCCAAGAGGGATAGGAGAAAAATGATGACGGAAACCTTCCACATCACACGGCGTAATATTCTCGCAGGCGCAGCATTTGCAGGGGCTATAGCTCCCGTCATCATGCCATCGGCAGCGAGCGCGGCAGAGGAAAAGAAGGCCGCAGCCAAGCCATTGACGAGCGCGGAGATTGCAGCGCTGCCTCGCGCAAAGGTTGATCTCGTCAAGCCGCCCTTCGTGCACGCCCACACGCAGAAAGCCGAAGGCGGACCGAAGATCGTCGAGTTCACGCTGACGATCAAAGAGCAGAAGATGATCCTCGACGACAAGGGCACCGAGGTCCACGCCATGACCTTCAACGGCTCGGTTCCCGGCCCCTTGATGGTGGTGCACCAGGACGACTATGTCGAACTGACCCTCATCAACCCCGATACCAATGAGCTGCAGCATAATATCGATTTCCACTCGGCCACCGGCGCGCTCGGCGGCGGCGGGCTCACCATCGTCAACCCCGGTGAAAAGGCGATCCTGCGGTTCAAGGCCACCAAGGCCGGCGTCTTCGTCTATCACTGCGCACCTCCCGGCATGGTGCCGTGGCATGTCACCTCGGGCATGAATGGCGCGATCATGGTGCTACCGCGTGAGGGCCTGACGGACGGCCACGGCAAGGAGCTTGTTTATGACAAGGTCTATTATGTCGGCGAGCAGGACTTCTACGTTCCCCGCGACGAGAACGGCAATTTCAAGAAATATGAAAGCGCCGGCGACGCCATGGCCGACACGCTGGAGGTGATGCGCAAGCTGACGCCGAGCCACATCGTCTTCAACGGCGCAGTCGGCGCCCTGACGGGGGAACACGCCCTTCAGGCCGCCGTTGGCGAGAAGGTGCTGATCGTCCATTCGCAGGCAAACCGTGATACCCGTCCGCACCTCATCGGCGGCCATGGCGATTATGTCTGGGCAACGGGCAAGTTCCGCAACCCACCGGATCTCGACCAGGAAACCTGGTTCATTCCCGGCGGTACGGCGGGCGCGGCCTTCTATACCTTCGAGCAGCCCGGCATCTATGCTTATGTCAACCACAACCTCATCGAAGCCTTCGAACTGGGCGCGGCCGCCCACTTCAAGGTGACGGGTGAGTGGAACAACAACCTGATGCAGGCGGTGCTCGCCCCCTCGAGCATCTGACACAAACGGGAGCGCGCCGCCGCCAGCGGTCGCGGCGCGCTCCCCCTTCTGCTATGCGGCCTGAAAGCAGGTCCGAACTTTGGCGTCTTCTTGACGCAGGCAGGTTCCCATGGGCATTCCCGGCAACAACCATTTCCCAAATGCCGTCTCGCTTCTTTTGCCGCTTTCGCTTGCCACGCTGCTGGCAACGGCCATCGGTTTTCAGTCCGGGATCATCCGCAGCGGCATTGATGACCGCGTGGCCATAATGGCTCCACAGGTCGTTACAGTACCCGCGGGACATTTCACCTATCGGGCGGAGGGCGAATATTTCCGCAATGGTTATGCCGTCGATGGGCCGATGGTCGACGTGACGATGCGGCAAAATCTGACGATCATGAAATATCAGGTGTCGAGCGCGGATTATGCCCGCTGCGTGGCGGAAGGTGGCTGTCAGCAGCCGGAACCCGGCTTCGCCGCTCCGATCGGCGGCGCGATACCGGCAACCGGCATCAGCCAGGATGACGCCCACGCCTATGCGGCATGGCTGAGCGAACGGACAGGCGCTGTCTGGCGCCTGCCAAGCGATGCCGAACTTGCTTTTGCCGCCGGGTCGCTTTTCCCGGATGAGACGCTCGGTGTGGCTGCGGATAGTGAAAACCCCGCTTTGCGCTGGCTGGCGGATTACGAGCGGCAGACCAGCCGCAAGGCCTCGGGCAACCCCGTTCCGCAATCTTATGGCAGCTTCGGCGAAAACGAATATGGCCTTGCCGATTTCGGCGGCAATGTCTGGGAATGGACCTCCAGCTGCAGCCACCGCGTGACATTCGGCAAGGATGGCGAGGCGATCGATAGCGTCGCCTCCTGCGGCATTCCCGTCACTTCGGGAAAACACCGGGCGGCGATGAGCGCCTTCGTCAAAAACCCGAAAAGCGGCGGTTGCGCCGTTGGCGTGCCGCCGGACAATCTGGGTTTCCGGCTGGTGAGGGATACGCGCTGGTATGCGCCGCTTCTCGAAAAGCTTGGCGCAGCCACTCCATTTTCTTGATAATCGTCAATAAAAACAATTGGTTGATTCATATCATTTGATCTTCTTCGGCCCGTGATAGTGCTGTATTGTGAGGATACAGAAGAGGCCGACACCCGGGGTGCCCATTGCGGGAACCAGGGCGGCGGCCAATCACCGGAGAGGGTGCAAGTGAAGATTGACCGAAGCGTCATCCGGTCGCTGGCCTTGTTTGCCAAGATGGCCGACGATGAGCTGGACGGACTGCTGACCCACGCCACATCCCGGCTGGTGCCGCCGGGCGAAGCCATTTTCGAGCAGGGCCAGCCGGCCACGCATTTCTTCCTGCTCATCCACGGCCGCCTGAAGGTGACGCAGGTGACCCATGACGGCCAGCAGATCATCGTGCGCGTGGTGCATCCCGGCGATCTCTTCGGTTTCGCCCGGGCGCTGCAACGGTCCGATTATCCCGGCACCGCCACGACGGCTGCGGAAAGCGTCATACTGTCCTGGCAGACGGACCTCTGGCCGCAATTCGTCGAGCAGAACCCGCATCTCGCCGTCTCCGCCATGCAGACCATCGGCCAGCGCCTCGAGGAAGCCCATACGCGCATCCGCGAAATGTCGACGCAGGAAGTGGAGCGCCGGGTGGCCCACGCCGTGCTGCGCCTCTCCCAACAGGCGGGCCGCAAGGAGCTGGACGGTATCCGCATCGACTTTCCGATCTCGCGACAGGATATAGCCGAAATGACCGGCACGACACTGCACACCGTTTCCCGCATCCTCAGCAGTTGGGAGAGCAAGGGGCTGGTGCAGGGCGGGCGGCAGAAGCTTCTGGTCTGCAATCTGCCGGGCCTCGCCCAGCTGGCGGAAGGCGAAGTGAGCCAGGTGTAGCGCGCAGGCGCCTGACCTTCGCCAGGAGCTTTACTTCCACCGGGCAGCCGTGCTGCTCTCACTCAGCGGGCTTCGAAGCGGCGCTTTCGATATAGGCGATGAGATTGTCCAGATCTTCCGGCTTGCTGATGCCGGCCAGCGCCATCTTGTTGCCGGGTATTTTCTTTTTGGGCGCGCTCAGGAAATCCCGCAATTCTTCCGGTGTCCAGACGAGACCGTCCTCGCCCGCTTTTTTCATCGCAGCCGAATAAGTATAGTCAGGCACGCCGCCTGCCGCACGGCCGATGATGCCGTTAAGCTGCGGGCCGACCCTGTTTTTCGCGCCCTCGCCTATGGCGTGACAGGCGGAACAGCGCTTGAACACCGCCTCCCCCTTGGCAACATCGCCCTCAGAAAGAGCGGGAACGGTGCTTGCGGTCAGCATAGCCGCCGCGATGATGATTGTCTTGCGCATCGTGTCATCCTTGTCTTGCCGCTTGAGTGTGGCCCGCCCGCGAATGCGGACGGGCCAACAGTTCTCTCTTCAGGTCGTGCCCCAGGCGGGCGTGCCCTTCTTGTATGGAACGCGGTCTTCGAAACCGCCGGGAATCTCGTCGTAGACGAGAACTTCCGTGGCGCCGATCTTCGAGGTGAAGAAACCAAGCAGCGTCAACTGCTTGACCAGCGTGAAGGCGTGCGGCTTTGCCGGCGTTTGTTCCGCCTTCGCCTGCTTGTCCAGCGCGGCAAGCAGCGCCTGCCGCTGTTCCGGCGTCAGCTCCAGAAAGGCCTTTTTGTGTTCGGCCTGACTGCGCTTCTCGATTTCGGAAATCGCCGAAAGGAAGAGTGTCCGCTGCTCGTCGGTGTAACAATCAGCCGCATAGACGGCCATGAAGGCACCCACTTCGGCATCCTTCGCCCCCGGCGTGGAGGTGCGGGGAATGATGGTTTCCGCCACCTCGTCCAGAAAGCGGATTTCCTCCGGGGTGAAGACGTGGGCAGCGCCGGCGGGCTTGGCGGCGTTTTCGGCAGCCGTGAGGACATCCGCGCCGATCAGCGGAAGGCCGGTGGCAATGGCTATCAGTTTCAGCAGTTCGCGTCTGTTCATCACAGGTTCCCCTTCTTGCGTTCGGAAACGGCAAAATCGGCGGCACGCGCCGTCAGCGCCATATAGGTCAAAGACGGGTTGACGCAGGAGGCCGAAGTCATGCAGGCGCCGTCAGTCACGAAGACGTTCTGCGCATCCCAGACCTGGTTGTTGCCGTTGAGGACGGAGGTTTTCGGGTCGCGCCCCATGCGGGCCGTTCCCATTTCGTGAATACCCATACCGGGGGCATAACTGCCCCGCGAGGGCTTGACGTTCTTGATGCCGACCGCCTCGAACATCTCGACGGCGTCATTGACCATGTCTTCGCGCATGTCGAGTTCGTTCTGCTTCATCTCGACATTCATGGAGAGGACCGGCAGGCCCCATTTGTCCTTCTTGTCATGATCGAGCTTCACGCGGTTGTCGTGATAAGGCAGCATTTCTCCGAAGGCAGTCATGCCGATGGTCCAGCCGCCCGGCTCGGTCAGCGCCTCCTTGTAGTCGGCGCCGATATTGAGTTCGGCGATCTCCCGCTCCCAGCGCGAACGGCTGGCAGAACCCTGATAGCCGAAACCGCGCAGATATTTGCGCTTGTCGTCGCCGGTATTGCGGAAACGCGGAATGTAGAAGCCTGCCGGACGGCGGCCCTTGAAATAGAAGTCCTCGAAGCCTTCCACCTGGCCGGTCGCGCCCATGCGGAAATGGTGGTCCATCACGTTGTGGCCGAGTTCGCCGGAGCTGCTGCCGAGGCCGCCTTCCCAGACATCGGTGGCCGAGTTCATCAGCACCCATGTCGAGTTCAGCGTCGAGGCGTTGAGGAAGATGATGTCGGCGGTATATTCGTAGGTCAGGTTGGTTTCGGCATCGATGATCTCGACGCCACGAGCCTTCTTCTTGTCCTTGTCGTAGAGGATTTCCTTGACGATGGAGAAAGGCCTGAGCGTGAGATTGCCGGTGGCGACTGCCGCAGGCAGGGTGGATGCCTGCGTGCTGAAATAGCCGCCGAAGGGACAGCCCAGCCGACACTTGTTGCGGAACTGACAGCGCGTGCGCTCCTGATCGGGAAGTTCCTGGGTGATGTTGGCGCAGCGTGAATTGATGAGGTGGCGCGTGCCCTTGAACGCCTTCTTCAGCCGGCTGGCCACATCCTGTTCCACGAAATTGAGCGGAATGGGCGGCAGGAATTCGCCATCGGGAAGAATGTCCAGCCCCTCGCGGCTGCCGGAAATGCCGGCAAAGCGTTCGACATAGTCATACCAGGGGGAGACGTCTTCATAGCGGATCGGCCAGTCGACCGCGATACCGTCTTTCGCATTGGCCTCGAAATCGATCTGCGACCAGCGATAAGTCTGGCGGCCCCAAAGCAACGAGCGACCGCCGACATGGTAACCACGGAACCAGTCGAAGCGCTTTTCCTCGACATAGGGCGTTTCCTGCTCATCGGCCCACATGCCGAGCGTCGCCTCTTCCAGCAGGTAATCGCGGCTGAGAACGGGGTATTTCGCCTTCATCTCCTGCGTGGCGCGGTTGCGATGGGGATAATCCCAGGCTTCCTTGTCGGCATTCTGATAGTCGGTGACGTGCTCGATATTCCGGCCGCGCTCCAGCATCAGGACCTTCAGGCCCTTTTGCGTGAGTTCCTTTGCGGCCCAGCCTCCACTGATGCCCGAGCCGACAACAATCGCGTCATAATGATTGTCTGCCATGATAACTCCTCCGATATGTGCTTGAAAAAACGACAGAGCAAAGCGCTTCCCGTCGCGACGCGGCGGAAACTGGTCATGCGTCTGTCGAACCTCATGCTCCCCGCCGAAACCGGCCGCCGGGGAGCGGTTCTGGTTTTACTGGCAGTGTTTACTGAATGGTCGGCAGGCGTTCGTTGAGGAACGCGTTGCCCTTGGTCACCACCGCTTCGGCATCGAGCGGAAGATCGTGCTCAAGGATGAACCATTTTGCGCCGGCATGTTTGGCCGCCGGCAGAATTGTCTTCCAGTCGAGAACGCCGGTGCCGAGCGTCGCAAAGCCGCGCTCATTTTCCGCCGTGCCCGCAGGCGCGTTGTCCTTGGCGTGGATGGCAAAAACCTTGCCCTTCAAGGTGCCGAGGAATTCGGCCGGATCATTGCCGCTGCGCGCCACCCAGGCGACATCGACTTCGGCCTGCAGTTTCGGGCCTGCCGCGTCGAGCAGCAGTTCCAGCGCCGTCTTGCCGTCGAATTTGACCATCTCGAAGTCGTGGTTGTGATAGGCCATGGAGAGGCCCGCCGCCGAAAGCTTGTCCGCGTAACCGCCAAGCTCCTTGCCGAAGGCGGTCCAGCCGGCAGCGTCCTTCGGGCGGTCTTCCGGCTTCAGGAACGGCACGGTAACGACGGGATTGCCGACGGCCTTCTGCTCGGTGATGACTTCATCGAGATTGCCGCGCAACTTGTCGATCGGCACATGCGAGGAAATGACCTTGATCTTGTGCTTTTCCAGCAGCGTGTTCAGTTCGCCGGCGCTGACCTTCTGCATATCCACCGTTTCCACGGCGGAGACGCCGGCGCGGTTGAGGATGGCAAGCTGCTCCTCCAGCGTTCCGGAATTGCGCAGCGTGTACATCTGCGCGGCAATCGGCAGCACCTTGCTGTCATCGGCGAAAACCGGATTTGCGAAACCGGCCGCAAGTCCGACGACGAATGCCATGCCAGCGAATTTTGACTTGAACGTTTTCAAACGCGTAACTCCCTTTCCGTTTGATCAATATGACGACACGCGTGCCCTTGCTTTTCCCGGCCGTCTGGCCGGGTCATGCCGGGCACCGCCTCCTGTGCCCTGCGTCGTCCGTCCCCGATATTGGGTGAGCTAGATGTCGATCCCGACCCAGGACGAGGTCCGACTGGACCGAACGGCCGCATCGATGAATGCGAGACCCGCAAGGCCGTCCTCTATGCCGGGATAAATCACATCCCCGGCGGCCGTTTTTCCCTCCCTCTTTGCGATGATTGCATCTGCGGCTTCGCGGTAGATCGTCGCAAAACCCTCGAGATATCCTTCCGGGTGCCCTGATGGCACGCGGCTGACGCGGTTGGCGGCAGCGCCTGCACCCGCGCCATTGCGGGTGATCAGCCGCTTCGGCTCGCCATAAGGCGTGAACCACAGCTCATCCGGCACCCGGTGGTGCCATTCAAGCCCACCCTTGTCGCCATAGACCCGCAGCGACAGGGCGTTTTCATTGCCGACCGCGATCTGGCTTGCCCAGAGCATGCCTTTCGCGCCGCTTGCATAACGAAGCAGAATATTGGCGCTGTCATCCAGCTGCCGGCCAGGAACGAAAGAGGTCAAATCGGCATAAAGGCTTGCGGGGATTTCACCCGTCACAAAGGCGGCAGCGTTGAAAGCGTGCGTGCCGATGTCGCCGATTGCTCCGCCCGCGCCGGAACGGCTGGGGTCCGTGCGCCATTCCGCCCCCTTTGCGCCGGTCTTTTCAACGGCTTCGGTCAGCCAGTCCTGTGCATATTCGGCCTGAACATGGCGCAGCTTGCCGATTTCGCCACTCGCCACCATTTCCCGCATCTGCCGCAGCATCGCGTAGCCGGTGTAATTATGCGTCAGGACGAACAGGCTGTCGGATGCCCTGACGATCTCGGCCAGTGCCTTTGCTTCCTCCAACGTCGCGGTAACCGGCTTGTCGCAGATGACGTGGATGCCGGCTTCGAGAAAGGCCTTGGACGGGGCGAAATGCAGATGGTTCGGCGTGACGATGGCGACTGCCTCGATACCGTCCTCGCGTCCGGCCTCGGCCGCCGCCATGTCCTCGAACGAGGCATAGGAACGCTCAGGCGCAATGCCGAGCAGGGTTGCCGAAGCGTTAGCGCGTGCGGGATCGGAGGAAAGCGCGCCGGCCACCAGTTCGTAACGGTCATCCAGCCGGGCCGCGATGCGATGCACCGCCCCGATGAAGGCGCCCTGACCGCCACCGACCATGCCGAGACGAATACGGCGGCTATCGAATTTTGCTGTTGCGGAGGACATGATGTTTCCTTTCAGAGACCGAGAAGGCGACGATTGGCGGCATCATCGACACCGCTTTTGGCGAAATCGTCGAAAGCCCGTTCGGTCACGCGGATGATGTGGTTTTCTATGAAGCCGGCGCCTTCGCGCGCGCCGTCTTCCGGATGCTTCAGCGCGCATTCCCACTCCAGCACCGCCCAGCCATCGAAGTCATATTGGGTGAGCTTGGAAAACACCGCGCCGAAATCGACATGCCCGTCGCCGAGCGAGCGGAAACGTCCCGGCCGGTCGACCCAGCCTTGATAACCGCCATAAACGCCGGAACGGCCGGTCGGATTGAATTCGGCATCCTTCACGTGAAAGGCGCGGATGCGCTCGTGGTAGATGTCGATGAAATAGAGATAATCCATCGCCTGAAGGACGAAGTGGGAGGGATCGTAGAGGATGTTGGCGCGCAGGTGATTGCCGGTAGCCTCGAGGAAACGCTCGAAAGTGATGCCGTCATGCAGATCCTCGCCGGGATGCAGCTCATAGCAGAGATCGACGCCGCTCTCCTCGAAGGCATCGAGAATGGGGGTCCAGCGTTTGCCCAGCTCCGCAAATGCCAGTTCGACGAGGCCTGCCGGGCGCTGCGGCCATGGGTAAACGAAGGGCCAGGCGAGTGCGCCGGAGAAGGTGGCGTGGCTTTTGAGGCCAAGATGCTGCGAGGCTTTCGCCGCATATTTCAGCTGGTTGACCGCCCATTCCTGCCGCGCCCTGGGTTTGCCGCGCAGTTCAGCGGGTGCAAAACCGTCGAACATTTCGTCATAGGCCGGGTGAACGGCGACGAGCTGGCCCTGAATATGGGTCGAAAGCTCGGTGATCTCGATACCCATCTCGGCAAGCCGGCCCTTGATATCGTCGCAATAGGTCTTGGATGCAGCAGCCTTCTCAAGATCGAAGAGCCTGGGATCGGTCGGCACCTGAATGCCCTTGTAACCGAGGGAAGCCGCCCATTGGCCGAGATTGTCGAGCGTGTCGAAGGGGGCCTTGTCCCCGACAAATTGCGCGAGGAAAATCGCCGGGCCTTTGATCGTCTTCATGTCCTTACACTCCTTGCATTCACAGTCTGGCCGCTACCGATGCGGCGGGCGGCAGGACGCGACTGAACCGCGCACCACCAGTTCCGTATCCAGCACGATGGTCTCGGCCGTGCGTTTGCCGTTCAGCCGGTCGACCATCAGCGCCATCGCCCTGCGGCCCATTTCCTGCCGGGGCTGGCGCACCGTGGTCAGCGGCGGCTCGAAAGCATTGGCGAAAATGATGTCGTCGAAGCCGATAACGGAGACATCGGCCGGAACCGAAACGCCGCGCGCACGCAACTCGCTGATCGCGCCAATCGCCATCTGGTCGCTCGATGCGAAGATCGCGGTGAAGGCAATACCGCCTTCGAGAAGGCTGCCAATTGCCTGACGGCCGGCCTCGATGCTGTAATCGCCCGTCACGACAAGTTCGTCGGCATAAGCGATGCCGGCTTCGGCAAGTGCCGCGCGATAACCATCGAAACGCTCCTGCGCCAGACTTTCCGGGACCGGACCGGCCAGATGCACAATCCTTTGATGTCCCGCCTCGATGAGGTGGCGCATGGCGTTTTTGGAGGCGGCGCGGTTGTCCACCTTGACGGTCGGCAGCGCGAGGCCGGGTACCGTTTCCGACGCGATGACAATCGGCGGCAGCGCGTCGCCCTGATCGAGAAGCTCGGCGGGAAACTGGCCGGTCATCAGGATCAGGCCGTCGGCATGTTTCTGGCGCACCATGTCGATATGGGTCGCCACGCGGTTCTCGTCGTTGCGGGCATCGCCCATCAGCACCTTGAAGCCCGCTTCGCCCGCCGCTTCCTCAACACCCTTGTAGATTTCGAGATAAAACGGGTTGCCGATATCGCGAACGAGAAGGATGACAGTGTTGTTGGATTGGCGGCGGAAACTTGCCGCCTGCGCATTGGGAACGAAGTTGGCCTGCCGCACGGCGTCGAAAACCTTCTTGCGGGTTTCCGGGCGAACCTTGTCGGGTTGCTGCAGCGCCCGCGATACGGTCGCGATGGAAACGCCCGCAAGAGCTGCCACTTCCCTGATATTCGAACCTTGGTCTTTGCTCATCTGTCACACACGCAACTGCTTTTGGCGGCCATAAAGCAGCATCAGCGCTAGCAACGTGACACCGAATATGATCTGCCGTGCCCATACATCGAGGTTGAGCGTTATCAGTACGCTTTGCAGAATGGTGAGCGCAACCGCCCCGGCCATGGTTCCGACATATCCGCCCGCGCCGCCGGCAAGCGAGGTGCCGCCGATGACGACCGCGATGATCGACGGAAGCACATATTGGTCGCCGACGGAGATGAAGGAGGTGCCGGTGTAACCGATCACGCACACCCCGGTCAGCCCGGCAAACAGGCCGGAAAGCCCGTAAAGCAGCGTGCGGATCAGGGAAACCGGCAATCCGGTGAGCGTCGCCGCCCGCTCGTTCGAGCCGATGGCGTAGATGGCGAAACCGAAGGCCGTGCGGCGCAGCACGAACAGCATGATTGCGGCAATGCCCAGCCAGACGAAAAGCACACCGGGAATGCCGAAAATGAGCGGCCGGTTGATGAAACCTGCCAGCAAGGGGGCCGCAGCACCGGAGGGAACACCCTGCGAATAAACGACCAGCCCGCCCTGGATTACCGCCGTCATGCCAAGCGTCATGACCAACGGCGGAATGCGCACGAAGGTAATGCCGAGGCCATTGATCAGGCCGATCAGGAAGGGAATGCCGCCGGCAACCAGAATGGCGAGCGGAATGCCGACATTCTGGCCGTTCATCATATTGCCGGCAAGGACGGCGCCGAGCGAGATCATCGCGCCGACGGAAAGGTCGATGCCTTCGCGCCCGCCGAGAATGACGAGGTTCTGCCCCGCCGCGACGATGCCGAGAATGGCGGCAATCGTCAACAGCCGCACGATCTGCGAACCCTGCGCAAAGCCGGGCGACAACAACTCGCCGACCAGCAGCAGGAAGACCGATGCACCAATGGCGATGGTCAGGGGATCGGTGACGATGGATTTGATTTGCAAGCCGGGATTGGTCATATCAACGCCTCGTCACCAGAACACCGCCGGCCAGCGCCGTCAGCACGATCAAACCCTGCACCAGTGTCTGGTACTCGAAGGGCAGGCCCGCAAAGAAAATCACATTGCCGATCATGCCCAGCACCAGCGCGCCGGCAATCGACCCTGTCGAGCTGCCGAAACCGCCGGAAAGCGCCGTGCCGCCCAGAACCACGGCCGAGATGGAAGACAGCGCCAGACTTGCACCGAGCAGAGGGTCGCCGGAAGCGGTCTCACCGGTGAGGCAGAGCGCCGCCAGCGCCGAAAACAGGCCGGAGATCATATATGCGCCGATGCGGATGCCGGAAAGGCGCAGACCCGTCTGGAAGGCGCCGGTGCGATTGCCGCCGACGGCAAGCAGATGCGTGTGGAAAGGAATGCGCGACACGATGAGGGTAAAGGCGATGCCCCCAATCAGCACCCACAGCACGAAGGGCAAGCCGATGAAGCTGCCGGAATAGGTCTGCCAATAGGCTTCCGGCACTGGAAGACCGGCCTGCGGCAGAACCCAGATCGCCAGCCCGGCGAAGATGATGCCGGTTGCGAAGGTGGTGACGATCGGCTGGAAACGCAGGCCGGAGATGAAGAGGCCATTGACCAGTCCGCAGAGCAGCCCAACAGCCGCACCCGCCGCCATGCCGGCGAAGACGGCGCCTGTCGTGCCGCCGAGTGCTGCGATGACACTGACGGTGACGACATTGGTGAGCGCCACGATGCTGCCGACCGACAGATCGATATCTCCCGCCAGAATGACATAGGTCTGGCCGATGGCCACCAGGATCAGTGGCAGAAACGTCGTCAGGTTCGATTGCAGCACGGAGGGCTGAACGAAGGAGGGCTGCAGAAACGTGTTCACGGCGATGAGAAGCGCCAGTACGACGAGGGTGATGACCCATGGCTGCCTGCGCAGAAAACCGGAGGCGCTCATGCGGCATCTCCATAGGCGGCGCGGGTCATGTTTACGGATGTCATGTCGGCTCCGGTCAGTTCCGCAGAAATGCGTCCACCGTTGAACACAAGAATGCGGTCGGCATATTCGAGGATTTCCGCATCCTCCGAGGAATAAAGAAGGATGGTCGCACCGGCATCGGCCTGCTGCCGCATCAGGGCGAAGAGATCGGCCTTCGCGCCAAGATCGATGCCCTTGGTCGGATCGTCGAGCAGCAGCAGTTTCGGTGCGGTGGCGAGCCAGCGGGAGATGAAGATTTTCTGCTGGTTGCCGCCCGAAAGCGTGCCTATCGGCATATCCAGGCCGGCGAACTTCGTCTTCATGTCATCCGCGACCTTCTGCACGCGCGGCTTCAGCGTCGCGGGACGGACCAGCCGCATCTTTTCGCGCACCATCAGCGCCGCAACGAGATTTTCGAAGATCGACCGACCCTGAAGGGAAGCATCACGGCCACGGTCGCCAGAGACATAGGCAAAACCACTATGAACCGCCTGCGACGGCTTGCCGATGGTGATTTCACGACCCTCAAACCGGATTTGGCCGGCAGCAAATGGGCTGGCACCGAAAAGACCCTTCAGCAAGGCCGACTGGCCCTGACCCTGCAGGCCGGCCAGACCGACGATTTCGCCCGGATACGCTTCCAGAGTGACACCGCGAACGCCCTCACCCGCCACATCCGCCAGCTTCAGGCTCGGCGCAGCAGCCGAACGCCCTTTCTGACGGGCAGGAGCGGCCCGAACATCGCCGACCATGTCATGCACGACGGCCTCACGGGTGGTGGCTGCCGTATCGAGTTCGGAAATCGTCACGCCGTTGCGCATGACGGTGATGCGGTCGCATACGGCGAAAACCTCGTCGAGACGATGGGAAATCATGATGGTGGAGACACCTTCGGCCTTCTTGGCCCGGAGAATCTCGAAAAAGCGCTGGGACTGGCGGCCGTCGAGCGCCGCTGTCGCCTCGTCCATGATCATCAGGCTGGCATTCTGGGCAAAGACCTTGAGGATTTCGACGAGCTGGCGCTGATCGGGCGGCAAATTGCCGACAATCGCATCCGGCTCCAGCCCTTCGCCAGCCACGCCGTCAAACAGCGCGATCAGTCTCGCCGCTTCGGCCTTCAGCGCCTTGCCGTCGACAAAGATGCCACGTTTCGGCTCTCGGCCGAGGAAAATATTGTCGGCGACGGAAAGCTGCGGAACGAGGCTGAGTTCCTGATAAAACAGCGCAATACCGGCATTTTCGGCGTCCCGCGGGCTTTTGAAGCGCACGTCTTCGCCATTGAACCTGATCGTGCCGCTGGTCGGCGCAACCGCGCCCGCAACGATCTTGCAGAGCGTGCTCTTGCCGCAGCCATTGGCGCCCAGAAGCGCGTGAATTTCACCGCGACCAACCGTCAGCCTGCCGTCGGAAAGCGCGCGCACCGCGCCAAAATTCTTCGTTATGCCGGCCGCTTCCAAAGCGTTCGCCATCGCATGTCCCCGAATAATGCTTGTCACAGGCGGCCGACCAAGGCCCGGTCCGCACTCGAAATTCTGATTCGGGCCGGCGCTTTTCGCCGCCGACCCGAAACGGCTCTTACTTGAAGAACTCGCCGGCCTGTTCCGGCGTCACGGTCGCCGTGACGGACCAGTAGCCCGGCTTGCCATCGGCAGCCTTGATGTTGTCGGCAAGGTTGTCGTTGCTGACGAAGGGGATCGGAATATAGATGGCGTTACCATAGGTGCCGCCGAAAATGCCGTCCTTGAATTCCTTGCCCTGCAGCTTCAGGACAGCGACGTTGAGCGCGCTGGCCATGACGCCGGGAGGATTGACCGAAGCGCCGGAATTGAACTTTTCCTTTTCCCAGCGGGTCATGAAGTCCTTGCGGATTTCACCGGTCGCGGCAATGTCCTTGGTCTTGCCGGCGGCTTCGATGGCGCGCCATGCGCCGTCCGCCATGCCGTCCTGCACCCAGACACCGCTGATATCGGGATAGGTGGCGAGCAGGTTCTGCATGGCCTGCTGGCCCTGCGCCTGATCCCAGCTCGCATTGGCTTCGTTCAGCACCTTGATGTCAGGGTATTTCTTGAACACTTCCCGATAACCGGCGACGCGGGCTTCGTTTGCCGGGTTGCCGGCAATGCCGTTGATGGCGACGACGCTTCCCTTGCCCTTCAGCGCATCCGCAAGCCATTGCGCGGATTGCGCCGCCCATGCCTTCTGGTCGATGCCGACATAGAGCGCATCCTTCGAGGACACTTCGGCGTCGGTTGCGATGACGAGAATATTGCGCGCCTTGGCCTGCGCGAAGATCGGATCGAAGGCCGTCGGGCTGCCGGGATTGATGAGGATCGCATCAACGCCCTGGTTCATGAAATTGCGGATATGGCCGATCTGCCCCTGCACATCAACATTGCCGCTCTGAACGACAACCTCAACCTTGACGCCCTTTTCGCCCCACGCTTTCGCGGCAGCCTGAGCCTCTTCGATCATCTGCGTGCGCCATTCGCTGCCGACGAAAGAATTGGAAAGACCGATCTTGAAGCTCTGCTCCTGGGCATGCGCCGACGTGCCCGCCGCCAGCACCATCGCGGCAGCAGCCATCAAATGTCTAAACATGAAATTTGCTCCTCCAAGCACGGTTTTTAACAAATGAAACCGTTTACATCGGCGAATGTAACCGTTTTCATAAATGAGTCAATCCCGAGAATGATTTTTATCGAAGCGCGTGGAACGGCGGCGGATGAGCTGTTCCGACCTGCGGAAAAGGCTTGAAAAAACGAGACATGGGCCGGAACCGGCGCGGCACGGAGCTTCGGAAAACGTCCTTGGCCGGCAGATCATATCGGTTTTCATTTCACTGTGGACAATGGGAGGATTCCCGCTTCAAATCGCCTCGAGTCAGCCATCAGGAGAACGACCAATGGAAATATTGCGCGCAGGAACACGGGCATCGGCGAAAGGCCCCGAGGCATGGTTCACGGGGCAGGTCCGCATCGATCCCCTCTTCAACCCCTTTGATGCCGAGCGGGTTCAGGGCGCTCAGGTCACCTTCGAACCCGGCGCCCGCACCGCCTGGCACACCCATCCCCTCGGCCAGACCCTGATTGTGGTTTCCGGCTTTGGCCGGGCGCAGCGCGAAGGCGGCCCGGTGGAGGAAATCCGCCCCGGCGATACCGTCTGGTTCGCACCGGGCGAAAGGCACTGGCACGGGGCAGCACCCGATGTCGCCATGACCCATATTGCACTTCAGGAGGTCAAGGACGGCAAGGTGGTGGACTGGATGGAACAGGTGACGGATGACCAATATGGCGGCTGACGCGGCCGCGCCGACGTGGCGGGCCGCTTTCCGCAGGCCCGCCGGAGAATAAAATCGCGTCCCCGGTCAAAAGCGCCACTCTTTGCAGCCGGTGGACGTTTTTCGCCGGAAAAAATAGCTATAAGATGCAACCGCAATTCATTCGAGGAACGCATCGTTGTCACGTTATGCCCCCCGCATCCAGCATCTGAACTGGAACCTGCTGCGGACCTTTCTGGTCATTGTCGAGGAAGGCAGCATCACGCGGGCGGCCAACCGGCTTTTCGTGCGCCAGCCCTCGGTAACCGCCGCGCTGCAAAAGCTGGAGGAAACGCTGGGGTGCCAGTTGATCCAGCGCGACAGCCGCCGTTTCGTGCTGACGGTTCAGGGCGAAATGCTTCGTCAGGAATGTGCTGAAATTTTCCTGCGGGTCGAGCGCATCGGCGAAAAACTCTCGACCGAGGCGGACGATTTGACGGGTCAGGTGCGTGTCCTCATCGTCACCAATCTCGTGCTGCCGCAGCTCGATCAGGCGCTGCGCCAGTTGCGGCGGCGTCATCCATCCGTCACCATCCGTATCGATGTCGCCAATACGCAGGATATCGTTCGCGCCATCGGCCAGAAACAGGCCCCATTCGGCATTTGCCTGCTGCCGAAACCGCTTGCCGGAATGGACTGCAAATTCCTGCTCAGGGAAACATTCGGCATTTATTGCGGTGCTTCCCATCCCTTTTACGGTCGTGGCGACATCACCATGGAGGAATTGCGGCAGGAAGCCTTCGTGGCCTTCACCTGCAGCCAGGAAGGCGGCGCGCTGGAACCGATGATCGCCCTTCGCGACGGCGTGGGGCTCGGCAAATGGACGGTCGGCTCCAGCCCGCATATGGAAGAAGTCCGGCGAATGATCATCGCCGGCATCGGCGTGGGCATTCTGCCGCTGGATGCGGCGCGCGGCTTTGAGGAAGACGAGCTTTGGCAGATCCCGCTGCTTCAGGATTCGCTCGGAGCCGACGCCTATTTTCTTCGCAACCCCGATATGGACCTCGGCGGCGCCGAGCGGGCATTCCTGACTATTTTCGAAAACGAGCTTTTCGATGCGCAGGCGGCGGCGGCCCTTGTGGAAACGGGGAGCGAATAGGAAAACGGCGAAAAGCGATCCCGCTTTTCACCGTTCCATTTAAAGCATTTTCCAGCCAAAGCGGACCCCGGCGCTGCCGGCCGGGAATACGCTAAAACAGAGTGCTGGAGCCTTTTCGCGCTTCGCAGAAAAGCGAAAGCGCACCAGCATCAGTCCGCGCGGTTCGCGCGCTCCAGAACGGCCTGAACCAGCACGTTAACACCGGGCTCGATGTCGGCAATCGTGACGTTTTCCGCCTCGTTATGGGAAAGACCGCCCTCGCACGGCGTGAAGATCATCGCCGTCGGCAGATATTCGGCGACATGCATGGCGTCATGCCCGGCCTCGGTAAGGAGGTCCATTGAGGAATAGCCGAAAGCATCGGTGGCATTGCGGATGAGTTCGATGCAGCCGGCGTCGAAATGCATGCCACCATAGGCCCAGCCTTCCTTGACGACGATCTTGCAGCGCGAGCGCTCTTCCAGCTCGGGAAGTCTCGCCTTGAAGGCCTCGAACATGGTGCTGACAACGGCATCGTCGGGGTGGCGCATGTCGCAGGTCATTTCCACGAAATTCGGCAGCGCACCGAGGAGATTGGGTTCCGCCCTGATGCGCATCGTCGTGGACTTGCCGCCGGTCTCGTGATTGGCCCAGCCGATCTCATTGATCGCCAGCGTCACCTCAGCGGCACCCACCAGCGCATTCTTGCGCGCCGGCATCGGCGTCGGGCCGACATGGCCGGTCTCGCCGTGCACTTCCACCACGAAACCGCGCACGCCGAAAGCGCCGGTAACGATGCCGAGTTGCTTGGCCGCTGCCTCCAATCGTGGCCCCTGTTCGATATGCAGTTCGAACAGACTGTCGAAAGCCTCCGCCGAAATCGCGTCTTTACCCTTGAAGCCGATGCGCTCCAGCTCGCCGCCAAGCGTAAAGCCATCGCGATCCCTGCGGGAATAGGCGAATTCCGCCGCCTTGGCGCCGGTGAAAACCGCCGAGCCGATCATCGGCGGCTCGAAACGCGCGCCCTCCTCATTGGTCCAGTTCACAAGGGTGATCGGCCGGCGTGTGGCAATCGCATGGTCGTTCAGCGTGCGCACGAGTTCCAGCCCGGCCAGCACACCAAGAATACCGTCGAAGCGGCCGCCATGAACCTGCGTGTCGAGATGGCTGCCGACCAGCACGGGCTTCGCATCCGCATCGGTTCCTGCCCGTTCGGCGAAGATATTGCCGACGGCGTCGATCCTGACCGTCAGGCCCGCCTCCTCGCACCAGTGAATGAACTGGTGCCGCATCGCCGCATCCTCGTCGGAAAGCGCCAGCCGCTTCAGGCCGCCCTTTTCGGTCGCGCCGATTTCGGCGGAACGCATCAGCGTCGCCCAAAGGCGTGACATGTCCGGCCGGATATTGCTCAATCTCTTCATTTCGGTCCCCTGTTATGGTCTCGCGGCAGCAATGCCCCGGCGTAGCCGGCAGCCCGCAGACGACCTCTTTTCACTCCGTGGAATGGCAAAGGGGATAAGACCAAACCGGAAAATTCAAAAATAGATAGATTCGATACTTAGAATAAGAGTGGCGGTCTTTGCGGCCGAAAAAGAAATTTCAGCCGGTCAAAACACAGGCAGGGACTGCGCAGCCGAGCGGCAAAGAAAAACAGCGCCTACGATATTTCCCTGATTTTATTATCTATTTCAAAATTCATAGACGGCGCCGCGATGCCCGAAAATGCCCAGGATTTGGTCTATAGCGCGGCCCTATGGAAGAAATCTGCATTATCTATTTGTCGGGAGCCTCCCGCTTTCCCATCATTGCGCAAAACAGGGGAACATCGCAGCATATCGGACTGACGGAGAGAACCGAAAACGGTTGCTCCGCCGGAAATGGCTATCGTCATCTCATGCCTTCGGCGTGAGGCCGCTCCGCTTCGTCGTTTCCCCGTTTTCCTTCACAGCAACATAAAGGGGAATGTTCATGCAAGGGGAAACCGCACTCGTGGGCTCCGTCGAGAAACAGCCGGTTGGCGTTCGGCGGATCGCCGTCGCAAGCGTCATCGGCACCACCGTCGAATGGTACGATCTTTTCGTCTTCGCCACCGCTTCGGCGCTGGTCTTCAACAAGGTCTTCTTTCCGAGTTTCGATGCACTCGTCGGCACGCTTCTGGCCTTCGGCACCTTCGCCTCGGCCTATCTCGCCCGCATCGTCGGGGCAGCGCTTTTCGGCCATTTCGGTGACAGGATCGGCCGCAAGTCGATGCTGCTCGTCTCGCTGGTCATGATGGGTGTCGCGACCTTCGCCATCGGCCTTCTGCCGAATTACGAACAGATCGGCGTCTGGGCGCCCATCCTGCTTCTGGCGCTGCGCGTCGTGCAGGGTCTCGCGCTCGGCGGCGAATGGGGCGGTGCGGTGCTGATGGCGGTGGAACATGCGCCGCAGAATCGACGCGGCCTTTATGGCTCCTGGGTGCAGATCGGCGTTCCGGCCGGCACATTGATCGCCAACCTCGCTTTCCTTGCCATCGGTTTCACCATGGCGCCCGAGGACCTGATTTCCTGGGGCTGGCGCATTCCGTTCCTCGTCAGCATTCTTCTGGTCGCCGTCGGCGCCTATGTTCGGCTCAACACCGCCGAAACGCCGTCCTTCGCCAAGGTGAAGACGGAAGAGGCGACCGTGCGCGTGCCCTTTTTCGAGCTGCTTTCCAAATCCTGGAAAACGGTCCTTCTCGGCGGCATCGCCACCATGTCCACCGGATCGTCCTTCAACCTCATCGTCGCCTTCGGCCTGAGCTATGGCACGCAGGCGCTCAACATCTCCCGCAACGAGATGCTGGTGATCGTACTGATTTCCTGCATGGCGTGTATTTTCCTTTTGCCGCTCTTCGGCCTGCTTTCCGACAAGGTCGGCCGCCGGCCGGTCATTCTCGGCGGCATTCTGGCCGAAGCGCTCGTCGCTTTCCCGATGTTCTGGCTGATGGATACCGCCACCTTTGCCGGCGCACTTGCGGGCTACCTGCTGATGATGACGGCCTTTGCCGCCAATTACGGCCCGATCGCTACCTTCCTCGCCGAACTTTTCGGCACCAAAGTCCGCTATTCCGGCCTGTCCATCGCCTATATGCTCTCGGGGGTTCTGGGCAGCGCGCTTACACCCGTCATCACCACATGGCTGCTTTCCGCCACCGGCAGCGGCGCATCCGTCGCCTGGTACATGATCGGCTCCGCCCTGCTCTCGGCCGTCGCCCTGCTGGCGCTGACCGAAACCGTGAAACGCGATCTGGCCAAGACCAACTGATCCATATTGCCATATCACAGACGCCGGCCCCCGCGCCGGCGTCTTTCTTTTGGAGACACCCATGGAAAGTCCCGACACAATCAACGAGGCGCTCGAACTGCTCCGGAGCGTCGAGACAGCAACAATCGGCCATTTCAGATCGGATGGATTCATGGATCCGGCGATGCAATGCGTGATCGACGGCGTTCGCATCGCCGGTCGCGCATTGACCGTCAGCCTGCCGGGAGACGACGGGACGGCGCTTCCGCATGCCCTTTCCCGCGCCATGCCCGGCGATATCCTCGTCATCGAGCGACTGAGCGACGACCGGCACGCCTGCTGGGGTGCGGTCATGACCGCTGCAGCGCTCGCGCGCGGTGTTACCGCCATCATTCTCGATGGTTATGTCACCGATATCGGCTCGATCCGCAGCGCCGGCCTGCCGGTCTGGTGCCGGGGACGCTCGCCCGTCACCACCAAGCTCAGAGGCCGGGGGAATGTCGCAGGGCCGGTCGTCTGCGGCGGGGTCAGGGTTCAGAACGGCGATATCGTGCTGGCCGATGAAAACGGCGTCAGCATCCTGACACCCGGGGAAGCACTGGCAATAGCACGGCAGGCTCTCGCCATTCAGGAAAAGGAGCCCGGCATCGTTGCAAGGCTCGAAAAGGGGGAAGATATCGTAGCGGTTTATGGACTTTCACCGCTGGAGCAGTCCACGTAAAACCGGCCCGCAATCTTGCGCCCCAAGAAATGCATGTGGGCGCGTCAGCCGATCCGGCCGACGCGCCCTTTTTCATGCCCGCCTGCCCTCAGAGGACAGCAAGGCACTCGATTTCGATATCGAAGGGCAAGGACCAGGGTTTGATGGTTGCCGAGGTGCGCGCCGGAAAACCGGCTGCGAAATATTCGCGGTATATGTCGTTCACTGTTCCCATCAATGCTGCATCGGTGACATACACGGTGGTCTTGATCACATCTTCGAAGGTGGCGCCCGCTGTGGCCAGTGTCACCCGCAGGGCTTCCAGCGAGGCCCGTGTCTGGGCGGCGATATCGCCCCTGACGATGTCGCCCGTCTCAAGATCGACAGGCGGCATGCCGCAGGTAGCGACGATGTTGCCGGAGCGGACGAGCGCCGAGGTCGGCGCGCCCAGCCGGCGGATCGCCTCTGAAACCACCGGCACTTCAAGGATTTCGCGTTTAGCCATGTCTGTCATCCTTTTCCGTTCAGCGTCGCAGCTTCATAAACCAGGGTGGCCGCCGCAAGATCAGCGAGCGCGGTTCCGACAGCCTTATAGAGCGTGATCTCATCATCGCTACTGCGCGCAAACCGGTTTGCCCTGCAAAGTCCGGCAAGTGTGGATCTGACGCTCTCCTCAGAAAACAGGCCCGCTTCGATCGGTTGAACGAGATCGCCCGCTTCGTGCAGCGCTTCCTCCGTATCGATAAAGACCGAGGCACGGCTTATGGCCTCGTCATCCGCCTCGCGCATGCCGGGCGTGAAGCCGCTGATGAGATCGACATGCGTGCCGGGGCGCAGCCACGCGCCCCGGATGAGCGGCGTGGTGGCGAGCGTCGCGGCGCTGACGATATCGGCCTCGGCAACCGCCCTCTCCAGATCATCGACCACCGTGGCCGCAAGCCCCGACGCTTCGATGGTTTGCGCCAACCGCTCGGCATTGCCACGATCGATATCCCAGACGGCCACCTGCTCGAGCGGCCTGATGGCCCGGTACGCGTCGGGAATGAGGCTCGCGACACGGCCGGCGCCCAGCACCAGAAGCCGGCTGGCATCCTTGCGCGCAAGATAGTCCGCTGCAAGCGCCGACGCCGCAACAGTCCGGCGGCCGGTGATGACATTACCGTCCAGCGTGGCCAGCTGAATGCCGGTCTGCGCATCGTAAAGCATATAGGTCGAGGTCAATCCCGGCAGGTTTCTGCCGGCGTTTCCGGGAAAGACGGTGACGATCTTGATCCCCAGATAACGTGTGGACCGTCGTGCGCCGTGCCAGGCGGGCATCAATAGCAGTGTCGCGGCGGCTTCATTTGGCACATCTATCGTGTGGTGGTGCCGCACAGGCATCTCGCAGCCTTCCGCAAAGGCGGCGGCAAGGGCCTTGATAAGCCCGTCAAACGGCAAAAGCCCGGCTGTTTCCTGTGAATTGATCGTGAGCATATGCGCCTCCCTTCAGATTTCTGGCGGAGGTCAAAATGGCGCAAGCGGCTGCACTTTATAACGCCGAATCTCGCTATGATAAAAATAGGCTGGAGCATCGCCACAGCAGGCATGTTGGGCTACAGAAGCCGTCGCCGCAGCAGGGCCTCCAGCCATTCCGCAAAGACCTGCAGCCGCCGCGACAGATGCTGTCGATGGGGATAAAGCAACGTCATCGGCATTGGCTCGGCCCGATGGGCCGACATGACCTCGATGAGTTCGCCGCTCTCCAGATGCGGCCTCACATCGTAAGCCGGTATCTGGATCAAGCCGAGACCGGCAAGACAACAGACAATATAGGCCTCGGCATTGTTGACGGTGACGCGGCCGCGCATGGAAAGCGAATGCATCGTCTCACCTTCGATCCATTCCCAGTTTTCCACCCGCCCGCTGGAGGGCGACGCGTAATTGACCGCCCAGTGGCGGGAAAGATCGTGGGGCGTTTTCGGCGTTCCGTAGCGCGCCAGATAGGAGGGGCTTGCGACATTGATCAGCGGCAGCTTGCCTATCGGCCGCGCGATCAGGCCGGAATCGCTGAGCGGTCCGACGCGCAGCACGCAATCGATATTGTCTTCCACCAGATCGACGGCGCGGTCGGTAACGCCGAGGCCTATGTCGATCTGCGGATAAAGGTCGAGAAATTCCGGCAGCGCCGGTGCGATGACCAGCCGCCCGATCCGGCCCGGCACGTCGATCCGCAACCGGCCCGAAGGCTGCGCCGCCGTCTGCCGGAAGAGATTTTCCGCATCTTCGACATCGGCGATCAGCCGCTGGCAGCGCTCGTAAAAGGCCGAACCATCCTCGGTTGGCGAGACCTTGCGCGTCGTGCGGTTCAGCAACCGCGCACCGACACGCCCTTCCAGTTCCTGCACCGCCGCCGAAACCGAAGAGCGCGGTATGCCTAGCGTATCGGCGGCCCGCGTGAAACTCGCGCAGTCAACGACGCGTGTGAAGATGCGGAACAGGTCGATACGGTCCAACCGGAAACACCCTATTGTGCGGTTTTTCTGACAAGTCATGTCAGAGTAAGCGCCTTTATCACGCAAAGCTAGACGATATCCTGCTGCAACGAAAGCGGCCGCCAGTTGGCCGAGCACGGCAAAAGGAGGCCGACCCATGACAGACCATTCCCTCAAGGGCAAAACCGTCATCATCGCCGGCGGCGCGAAAAATCTCGGTGGATTGATTGCCCGCGATTTTGCCGGCCAGGGCGCCCGCGCCATCGCCATCCATTACAACAGCGCTGCAACCAGGGCCGATGCCGAGGCAACGGTGGCCGCCGTGAAAGCGGCCGGCGCTGAGGCCGTCGCCCTTCAGGCCGATCTCACCACGGCAGGCGCGGTTGAAAAGCTGCTTGCCGATACCGTCGCCGCCATCGGCCGCCCGGATATCGCCATCAACACCGTCGGCAAGGTGCTGAAAAAGCCGATCCTCGACACGTCGGAAGCCGAATATGACGAAATGACTGCCGTTAACGCCAAGTCGGCCTTCTTTTTCCTCCAGCAGGCCGGTCGCCACGTCAGCGATAACGGCAAGATCTGCACCCTCGTGACATCGCTCCTGGGCGCTTTCACACCCTTCTACGCCAGCTATGCCGGCACCAAGGCCCCGGTGGAACATTTTACCCGCGCGGCGGCCAAGGAGTTTGGCGAACGCGGCATATCCGTGACGGCAATCGGCCCCGGACCGATGGACACGCCATTCTTCTACGGTCAGGAAACGCCGGAGGCGCAGGCCTATCACAAGAGCGCCGCCGCTCTTTCCGGCTTCTCGAAAACCGGTCTCACCGATATCGAGGACATCGTTCCCTATATCCGCTTCCTCGTCACGGATGGCTGGTGGATGACCGGCCAGACCATTCTGGTCAATGGCGGTTACACCACGAAATAGTCGCTGCCGGATGACACAGCGGCTCAGGCCGGCGGCTCGTTCCGGGTCGCAAAACCGCGATGCCAAAAATATCGAACGCCATATGGCCTGAATTATATATGCCGGTGTAAAACCCCCTCATCCTGTTGATGGAAACCTTGGGGGGTATCGGATGAATTCCGGGCGTCGTGGCGTTCTCGCATTTCTGGGCGGTCTTGTGCTGGCAAGGCCGTCTCTCGGCGCAGCATCGGGCAAGCCTGTGGCCTTTGCCGAATCCCGTTCCGAATACAAACCCCGGCATATCCTCTGCTTTCTTGGCGCGGAAAATGGGCTAGCGGCGCTGCAGAAGAGCGCCCGCGCCGCCATTGATGATTTTGCGCCCGATTTCAGTCTCGACGAGGATTATTCACAGGATGAGGCGGACGACCGAATGGAACGCTCGTTCAATGTCTGCTGGGATCGCGTCGACCCCGATGCCTACCAGCCGGAGGATGAGGAAGCCGTCGCCGCGCACGGCTCGGTTCTTTATGTGCTCGGCCCGTCCATGGATGCCGAAACAGCCGTGAAGACATCCGCAAAGGCCCTCGGATTCGTACAGCACATGCTCGATCACGGCGCTGTCGCCGTGAAGGGTGAAAGTGCGGGCGTCGCCCATGGCGCAAGGCGCTGGAAGCAGCTTTACGAGCAGTCGCGCGGCGAAGCGGCCGCCGATGACGGGATGGCGCTTGCCAGAACCTGCCGCCTGGCTTTCGCACGCCGCCCCATAGGAGACGATGCCGAAGGCATGACGAGCGTCGGGTTTCACCTGATCGGCTTGCCCGATGTGCAGGTGCGCTTCACCAAAAAAGACGGGGATCAACCGTCCACCAACGCCGAACAGCTGAAGATAGCCGCCTTGATAGACGATACCGCCGAGCAAATGGCGCGTGAAGGCGTTGAAGCCACCCTGAAGGACCGTGGCGCCTCCCTCTCCGACGACGAACGGTATGAGGAAGACGAATATAAATTCAATCCTTTCGGCGTCGTGAGCGTTGACGGCTTCAAGCTTTGACGTTCCCGCGCAGCGCCGGCTATGGGGCGGGGGCCGGGTCGCTCTCGCCGGCCACCAGAAGCATGGGCCATACGCAATGGCGGGCCTGATCGGGGTAAAAGGGCGCGTAGGCCGGCATGGTCGATAACAGCGTCTGGGCCACCGTGACGCCGAGATCATGCAGGGACATGCGGAAACTGGTCAGCCGCGGTTCCAGAAACTGGCCGCGCGGGCCATCGCGGAAGCCGATGACGGCGAGATCGCGCCCCGGTTTCAGGCCCACTTCCGCAAGCCGGCGATAAAGACCGACCGCCATCAGTTCATAGATCAGCACGATCGCCGTTGGCCGGGGCCGCATCTGCAGCCATTCGCTGGCGGCGTGATAACCGCCCTGCTCGCTCGATTTCGCGCGGATGACCAAAGAGGAATCGTAGGCGATGCCATTGTCTTCCAGCGCGCGCCTGTATCCTTCCAGAAAAACATAACCGAGATTGATATCGCTGTCGGGCACCGCCACAGCAATCGAGCGATGCCCGGCAGCGGCAAGGCGGTCGACCGCATTTTTCGCGACGCCCTCGAAATCGAGATCGATCCAGGCGTGAGTGTCGCTGGAAGCGGTCCGTCCGAGCGCCACGAAAGGCAGCCGGGTCTGCTTCAGGAAATCCACACGTTTGTCTATCCGCCGCGTCGCGGAAATGATCATCGCATCCACCATGCGGCGCGCCACCATGCGCTTCAGATATTCATCCGGATCCTCTTCCCCCGGACAAGGCAGAACGATGAGATCGAGATTATGCCCGGAGAACACGCTTTGCAGACCGTCCGTCACACCGAGGAAGAAGTTGTCGGAGTTCTCCACGGTCTGCGCGTCGCTGCCGGTCATCAGGCCGATAACATTGGTGGTTCCCTGCCTGAGGCTACGACCGGACTGGTTGGCGACATAACCAAGCTTTTCCGCCGCTTCGAGAACACGCCGCCGCGTTTCTTCGTTCACATCCGGCTTGCCGTTCAGGGCACGGGAAACAGTGCCTATCGATATCTCCAGATAATCGGCAAGCTGGCGAATTCCTTTCATGCACTCCCCTCCCAGGCCCGGCGCGCAATCGACGCGCCCCTTAACGGTCTTGACATATCTAACATCATCGGCATAGTCTCGTAAACGTTTACGACGCTCTGCGCAAAGAGGAGTTTGCGAAAGAGTCCGGGGAGATGAGATGACTTTCAATGCCGTTTTATGCGGGTGCGGAGCCATGGCCAAAGGCTGGCTGCGCGCCATTCAATCCACGCCGGAAATCGCCGGCGCGATCAGGATCGCCGGTCTGGTCGACCTGAACGAGAACACGGCCCGCGCGCTTGCCGAAGAATTCGCCCTTACCGACGCGGTCATCGGCACGGATCTGCGCGAGGTTCTCGCCAAAACGAAAGCCGACATCCTTTTTGATATCGTCATCCCGCAGGCGCGCTTCGCCGTGGTTGAGGCCGGTCTTGAGGCCGGGTGCCATGTGCTCAGCGAAAAGCCGCTTGCCGCCTCGATGGAGGAAGCCGCCACGCTGGTAGAACTGGCGAAAAAAGCCGGTAAAATTCATGCCGTGGTGCAAAACCGGCGGTTTGTGGCGGGTATCCGGCGGCTGCGCCGCGCGCTGGAAGACGGCGTCATCGGCGATTTGACGGCCATCCATTGCGATTTCTTCCTTGGGCCGCATTTCGGCGGCTTCCGCGAGGAGATGAAGAACGTCCTGCTTCTCGACATGGCGATCCATACCTTCGATGCGGCCCGTTTCGTCGCCAATGAAAAACCCCTCTCCGTCTTCTGCGTGGAAAAGAACCCGGCCGGCTCATGGTATGCCCATGGCGCAAGCGCCAACGCCATTTTCGAGTTTTCGAATGATGTCGTCTTCACCTATCGCGGTTCATGGTGCGCCGAAGGCGAGCGGACTAGCTGGGAAGCGCGCTGGCGGCTTATCGGCTCCAAGGGCATGATCCTCTGGGACGGGGAAGACAATTTCTCCGCCTCCGTGGCCGGCGACGAACAGGGGCTGCTGCGGGGCTTTAGGACCGTAAACGTTTCCGAAGCCGTTTCCGAGAAGGACACGCGCGGCCATGCCAGTGTTATTCTCTCGTTCCTTCAATCCATCCGCACGGGTGAGATGCCGGAAACGGCCTCCTTCGACAACATCAACAGCCTTGCCATGGTGATCGGCGCGATTGAAAGCGCCCGCCTCGGCCAGCGTGTTTCCATTGCAGCATAAGGACTGAAAGACGTGAGCAATCCGGCAACATCCATTCGCATCGGCACCATGGTCAGCGCCACCAAGGGACAGGCGGCCGAACGCATCGGCCAGATCGCCGATCTCGGCTTTGAAAGCTTCGAGCCGTTCTTCTGGCAGACCACCAACGGTCAGGACCTTGCCGAACTCGGCAAGCGCTGCCGCGAGGCTATCGGTGAGCGCGACATCACCATCAGCACGCTCGGCATGTTCGGCAATCCGTTGGAGGAGACCGACATCGACCTTGAGACATTGCAGGGCTGGAAAGACTGCATCGACAATGCCCACCATTTCGGCGCGACCTGCGTTGCGGGTTTCACCGGCCGGCTACGCGGCAGGCCGCTGCCGGAAAGCCTGCCCCGATACAGGCAAATCTGGAGCGAGCTTGCAAAACGCGCCGCCGACAAGGGCGTGAAGATCGCTTTTGAAAACTGCGCCATGGACGGCAACTGGCAGACCGGCGACTGGAACATCGCGCATAACCCCGACGCCTGGGAACTGATGTTCAACGAAACGCCGGATGAGCATATCGGCATCGAATGGGAACCCTGCCATCAGATGGTCTATCTGATCGACCCGCTGCCGCAGATTCGCAAATGGGCGGACAAGATTTTCCACGTGCATGGCAAGGACGCGACCATCCGCTGGGATGTCATTCGTGAGCACGGCATTTTTGGCAAGGAGAAGTTCGTCTTCATGCGCACGCCGGGCTTCGGCGACAGCAACTGGACGGACATTATTTCCGAACTGCGCCTTGCCGGCTGGTCCGGCTCCATCGACATCGAAGGCTGGCATGACCCCGTCTATCGCGATGCGCTGGAAATGACGGGCCAGGTGCATGGCCTCAATTATCTGAAGAAATGCCGAGGCGGCGATTTCGTCGTCGATCCGACATAACGGAAACCTTTTGGGAGAAGGTTTTCGAAAATTGCAGAGACGATAACCAAGAGGAGGAGATTATGGGTATCGCGAAATGCATGATGGCCGGCGCGTTTCTGCTGGCGGGCGTGTCCGCCGGCGCTATTGCGGCGCAGGCGGAAGATGTGACGTTGACCCTCTGGTCGCTGGATCGCGATATCCAGCCCGCGCCGAACCTTATCAAAGAGTTCAACGCGCTCAATAACGGCATCAAGATCGAATACCGGCAATTGCAGTTCGATGATGTGGTAAGCGAATCCATGCGCGCCTATTCCACCGGCAATGCGCCCGACATCATCGCCATAGACAACCCCAACCACGCCATGTTCGCCGCACGCGGCGCCTTTCTCGATGTGACCGACATGATCGCCAAGTCGGATGTCATCAAGACGGAGAATTATTTTCCGGGACCTCTGAAATCGGTGATGTGGGACGGCAAATATTTCGGCGTGCCGAAGGCCACGAACACGATTGCGCTTTATTACAACAAGGACCTGTTCAAGGCCGCAGGGCTGGACGCAGCAAAACCGCCGCAAACCTGGGACGAGCTGGTGGAAGCGGCCCGCAAGCTGACCGACCCCTCTAAGAACATCTACGGCATCAGCTTCAGCGCCAAGGCGAATGAAGAAGGCACCTTCCAGTTCCTGCCCTGGGCGCAGATGGCAGGCGCGACCTACAAGAACATCAATACCGAGGGTGCGGTCAAAGCGCTCGAAACGTGGAAGCTGATGCTGGATGAAAAGCTGGCATCGCCGGATACGCTGACGCGCAGCCAATGGGACTCCACCGCCACCTTCAACGCCGGCAACGCCGCCATGGTCATTTCCGGCCCATGGGAAATCGACCGCATGCTGAAGGACGCCAAGTTCGACTGGGGTGTCGCTTTGCTGCCGGTGCCCACACCCGACGCCCCCCGGTCTTCGGCCATGGGTGACTATAACTGGGCGATCTTTTCCAAGACGAAACATCCGGAAGAGGCCTTCAAGGCAATCGAGTTCTTCGCCTCTAAGGACAAGGACATGTTCAAGAACTTCGGCCAGTTGCCGGCGCGCTCGGATATTCCCGTTCCGCCGACCGGCAATGCGTTGAAGGATGAGGCGCTGAAGACCTTCGTGGAACAGCTGAAATATGCGCAGCCGCGCGGCCCCTCGCCCGAATGGCCGAAGATTTCCAAGGCGATTCAGGATGCCATTCAGGGCGCCCTGTCGGGACAGATGACGCCGAAAGCCGCGCTCGACCAGGCCGCTGAAAAGATAAAGCTGGTCGAAGGCTGATCCGGGCGGGCGGCCGGGTTTCTCCGGCCTCCACCCAAGGAGTTCCTCCCGGTGGGGCTGCCTGTCGCGACAAGCGGCGGCGGCCCCGACTGGAGCTTGCGAGGATGTTTCATGAAAAAACTGTTTTCCAGCGTCAGTGACGGTCGCGGTTTCGATATCGTCCTTGTCGCCTTTCCTTTGGGCTTCCTGTTCGTCATGGCGGGGTTGCCGCTCATCTACAACATCGTCATGAGTTTTCAGGAAGTCGACATGTTCAGCCTGGGCACCTTCGTGCGCCCCTTCGTCGGCTTCAAGAACTACGTCGACCTGTTCCGGCAGCCGGAAACATTGCCGATCCTTTTCAACACCGTCACCTTTGTCGTGGCCTCGATTGCCGGGCAATTCGCTATCGGCTTCGGTCTGGCGCTGTTCTTCTGGGTCAATTTTCCCGGGGCCACCTGGCTGCGCGGCCTTTTTCTCGTGTCCTGGGTCATGCCCGGCCTCGTGGTGGGCGCAATCTGGAACTGGATCCTGTCCGGCGATTTCGGCGTGTTGAATTTCTTCCTGCGGGAAAGCGGCCTGATATCGGGCAATATCTTCTGGCGCTCCGATGCGAATTTTTCGCTCTGGGCCGTTGTCATCGCCAATATCTGGCTCGGCACCTCCTTCAACATGATCCTGCTTTCCGTCGGCCTCGCCTCCATTCCCGGCGATCTCTACGAAGCCGCGGAGCTGGACGGCGCCAATGCCTGGCAGCGCTTCTACACCATCACCCTGCCGATGATGCGCTCCACCATCGGTGCGATCGTCTCGCTCGGGCTGATCTTTACGCTGCAGCAGTTCGATCTTTTCGCCGCCATTACCGATGGCGGACCGAATAACAGCTCCAACGTGGCGCAATATTGGGCCTGGGACCTGTCCTTCCGGCAATATGATTTCGGCAAGGGCGCTACGATCTCCGTCATCATGATCGTTTTCGTCATGCTGGCCTCCATCGTTTATGTGCGCTCCACACGGCATGAGGTGCGCGGATGAGTATCACGACCCGCAACCGGCTGATGCTGGCCATCGCCATCGTGCTCGCCATCATCTACCTCTTCCCGCTTTACTGGATGTATCTGACCTCGCTCAAAAGCGGCTCGGAAATGTTCGCCAATCCGCCCGCCTTCTGGCCCACGGACCCGCAATGGCAGACCTATGCCTATGTCTGGAACAGCCGCAACATGGGCCGATACCTGTGGAATTCGGTGCTGATCGCTTCGAGCGCAGTGCTGCTGATCACCATTCTCGGCGTCGGCTGCGCCTATGTGCTGGCGCGCTATCGCAATGTCTGGGTGGATATCGGCCTGTTCCTCATTCTCATGCTGCAGGTTCTGCCGGCATCGCTGATGATCACGCCGATCTTCGTCGGCTTCTCGCAATTCGGGCTTCTCGATTATCCGCGCCTGTCGGTCATCCTCGCCATTGCGGCGAAAAGCATGCCCTTCTTCGTGGTGCTTGTGCGCGCCACTTTCATGGCCGTGCCGCAGGAACTGGAAGAGGCGGCGCTGGTGGACGGTAATTCCCGGGTCGGCGCCTTCTTCAACATCGTGTTGCCGCTTGCCAGAAACGGCATTCTCGTCAGCGCCATCCTCATCTTCATGCAGGCCTTCGGTGAATTCGTCTATTCGAAATCGATGATCCAGGCGGCCGAATTGCAGCCGGCGAGCGTCGGCCTCAATTCCTTCATGGGCCCCAACACCAGCGAATGGAACAACATCATGGCCTATGCGACCATGTATGTGACACCCATTCTCGCCCTCTTCATTCTCTTGCAGCGCCGCATCGTATCCGGCCTGACATCGGGAGCGCTCAAATGACCCTTCAGATCGAACTTTCCGGCGTCAACAAATATTACGGCGCCTTTCATGCGCTGAAGAACATCAACCTTTCCATCGAGAAGGGCACTTTCGTCGCGCTTGTCGGCCCGTCGGGCTGCGGCAAATCCACCCTTCTGCGCTCGCTCGCCGGGCTGGAGACCATATCGGCCGGCGACATGCGCATTGCCGGCACGCTCATGAACGGCGTGCCGCCGCGCAAGCGCGATGTGGCCATGGTGTTCCAGTCCTATGCGCTCTACCCGCATATGACCGTGGAGGAAAATCTCACCTATTCGCTGCGTATGCGCGGCGTGGCGAAGGCCGAGGCCCGCAAGGCGGCGGAAGAAGTCGCCGCCACAACAGGTCTTTCAAAGCTGATGAAGCGTTATCCGCGCGAACTCTCCGGCGGCCAGCGCCAGCGCGTGGCCATGAGCCGTGCGATCATCCGCAATCCGCAGGCCTTTCTGTTCGATGAGCCGCTTTCCAATCTCGATGCGGCGCTACGCGTCCACATGCGCAAAGAAATCCGCGCGCTGCACGATCGCCTGCATGCCACTTCGGTCTATGTCACCCACGACCAGATCGAAGCGATGACCATGGCCGATCACGTCGTCGTCATGCGCGATGGCCTGATTGAGCAGCAGGGCACGCCGCTGGAACTATACGACCGCCCGGTCAATCGTTTCGTTGCGGGCTTCATCGGCTCGCCGGCCATGAATTTCATTCCGGCGACCGTCAGCCCGGATGGCGCATCCCTTCAGCTCGTGTTCGGCGAAGGCGAACCGCAGCAATCGATCGGGAATCCGGCCTCCCTGCCGCCCGGCAAAGATGTGATCGTCGGCATCAGGCCGGAACATATCCGGCCGGCCGCAGCAGCCGGAGCGACATTGGCGCTGCCGGTTTCCGCTGTGGAAACGACCGGTTCGGCCACCTTCCTCACCACGGGAACCTCCACCGAGCTGGTCATCGCGGTGCAGGGACGCAGCGCAGTCAAAGCCGGTGAAACGATCGGCCTCGACATCGACCCGTCCGACATGCATTTGTTCGATGCGGAAACAGGCATCGGCCTCCTGACCCGCTGAGCGGCGGTTTTGCCGGCTGTTTCCTCCGCCGGCAAACACGAAGCGTGGAGTCGAATGACCATAAACGGGAAAACAGTATTCCTTATCGGCGCAGCCATCCTCGCCGGTCTTGTCATCGTCCAACTCAAGGATGTCCACATCGCCATCGGGGAACGCGCCATGGGAGGTTATGACGGTTCGAGCAACCCGGAAGCGGCCTCCCGCGCCGAGCGGGAGGCAAAGGAGGCCGCCGCGCGTGCCGAGGCGGCGGCAGGCGCGCTGGAACCGCAAAACTGACCGCGACCACAGCACCCGAAATATTTCGATTGGAATAGTCGCTGCAATCTGACCTGTGCTATCAGACATGTGGATTCGCAACGGGGGATTGAATGGCGAAAGGGTTCGTAACGGCCGAAGAAGTAGCAAAAAAGGCGGGTGTCTCACGCTCCGCCGTTTCACGCACCTTCACTCCCGGCGGCAGCGTATCCAAGGCCGTCCGACGCAGGGTGTTGAAAGCTGCACAGGAACTTGGCTATCGCATCAACCGTTTGGCGCAGGGCCTCAATAACGACCGCTCCAACCTCGTTGGTGTTGTCGGAGCAAATCTCAGTTCTCCCTTCATTTCGAAACAGCTCGATTTCCTCAGCATCGGTCTCTTGCGCCGTGGCCTGCAATGCCTGTTGCTGAATGCGGCAGATGCGCGCAAGGACATCGCACCACTCATCGAGCGTCTCTTCGAATTCCGCGCGCAGGCCATCATCGTTCTTTCCGGTGAACCTCCGGCCTCTATTATCGACGAATGCATCGCCAACGGCGTGCGCCTCATCCTCATCAACCAGCATCTGGACCGCACCGATACGAATATGGTGCTGAGCGACGATTCTCACGGCGCCAACCTGGCCGCCATGCGGCTTCTGGCTGCCAGGTGCGGAAAGGTTGCGGTTGTCTCCAGCGGCAGCCAGACGCCCGCGCAGTTGCGCCGCGTCAACGCTTTCACCGAGCGCATGACCATGGAGGGTATCCAGGTAGTTCCATGGTGCGGCGGCCCCACCAGCTATGACAGTGGCTATCAGGCCGGCCGTGAATTGCTCGCGGACAAGTCCATCGACGGCGCTTTCTGTGTGACCGATCTGCTGGCTCTCGGTTTCATGGACGCCGCCCGGCTGGAAATGGGCCGCCGGGTGCCGGAAGATATCTCGATTGTCGGTTTCGACGATATTCCGCAGGCCGGCTGGAAAAGCTACCAGCTGACGACCGTTGCCCAGTCTTTCGACGCGCTGACCGAGAAGGTTTTGACCGCGCTCGACAGCGATGAGCCGGAAACCCGGCTTCAGGTCGTGCCCGTTTCCATGGTCGAGCGCATCACCGCCCGCTAGACCAAATGTCCTTCCGGGCAAAAATCTTCAGATCAAACCGCAACCCGTTTACGCTGCGGTACAAGCCCAAGCTCCAGATCGCGCGGGCTGCTTTCGGCACGCTCGAGAAACAGGCCGAGGGCTCCGAAGAAGATTTTGAGAAAGCTTTCGACCGAACCATCGTGACGATCCGGCTCTCGGCCGAAGCGCTCCGCCAGCGTTCGATAAAGGGAAAGCCGTTGCGGCGCGATGTGCGGCAGTGCCAGGCCTGCGCCCTGGCGCAGGCAATACCAGTCGGCAATCAGCTCGAATATCGGCAGGTCCAAGGACAGGACAGCAGCATCAGACGAAGATTGGCCTTCCCCTCCAAGCAGGCCGAGAACCTCCCGAACGCTTTTGCCGGCGATTGCCGTGACGACCTCGGCCGGCCATTCCTTGGGGAAATAACGGTGCCTGATCAGCGCCCGCTTGTGGCCCAACAGAAATTCACCGTAATTGCCGGCGGCAAAAGCCCGGTCGTTCGCCTCGCCCGCCAGTGCGGTTTCCTGTGCATAACCCTCGCAAATGCGGCCATTGACCGGCAGCGCGGCCATCTCCACCGTCTCGACAAGGATTTCCTGCCGCGACGGGTGGACGACCTTGAAGGCGGGCGGAAAGGCGACGAGCGACGGCACGGCGATATTGGTGAGCGAGTTTTCGCCTTCCCCGCGCCGGGTCACGCCTTCCACGTGCAGGTGCCCGCTGAAATGGACGGCAAGCCCGGCCTGTAACAGCGCATCCTCCACCGCCTTGCGCGGCGTGCGGCGCACGACATTGGTTTCACCGAACAGGGCACCTTCCGCACCGCTTGCGCCATCGAAAGGATCGAGCGCCGGATAGTGGGAAAAGCCGAGCAATGTCTTGCCGTGCAGCTCCGCCCTGCGGCGCACATCAGCGATCCAGTCGATGAGGAAGGGCTTGCAGCGCAAAAGCGCATTCCAGCCACCGGAGGTGCTGTCGATAAAAGCCGCCTCCTCGCCCGCTTCGAACTCACCATCGAGCGGCTCGAAAATATTGGCGTCGATCATCAGCAGCCACAGGCCCGGCTCCGGCTCGACCAGATAGGAGGCATCCATCAGGCGGTAGACATTGCGCCCATCGGGTGAGCGCACCGCGTACAGCCGATCCTCAGGCGCATCGGAAACACCGAAGGGTGTTTCCCAATGCAGATAATCCGGCTGGCGGAAATAACCGAAAGCCGCCATCGGGCCAAGACCTGCAGGATAACCTTCGCAATACATCCCGTCGCTCACGACGACGCGCTCACCGGCCCGCCGGGCATCGCTTGAAACGGAAAGGCATTTGCCGTTTTCCGTCAGAAACTCCTTGGTATGGTGCCGGCCGCACGGGCCGAAAATATCGTGGTTTCCGGGCAATGCGTAGAAGGCCGTGCCGTGGGCGTCGCTGTGGCGTTGCAGGATGTTCTTCAACGTTTCAGTCGTCACCCGCTGGCCATCATCGGTATAGTCACCAAGCAGCACCACATGGCGAATGCCGCGCTGCCGCACCTCTTCCAGCGCCGCATGCAATGCATCGGCGCTTTCGTTGAAAACCCGGGTGGATTCACGCGTATCCGACCAACTGCGCATGGTGATGCGCCGGCCATCGATTTCGATGCCGGGAAATCCGAAATCGGCTGCCGTGTCATGGAAATGCGCGTCGGCAATGACGGCAACGGAGGGAAGCGTGCGTGTCAGCATGGTTGAGCGGTCTTTCTGCCCTCGACCATGTCGATCCAGTCGGAAGCACGGCGGGCGGCGGCGTAAAGCATCGGTTTCGGCGTCTCGAACCATTCGTCAGGCCGCAATTCCCGTTTCGTGCGGATCACGGCCAGCGCATCGTCGAGGGTCGGATAGAGATCCGGCTGCTGCTTGTGCAGGAAAAGCGCCACCAGTGAGACGGAACGGCTGCGGCCGCTGCGGCAATTGACGAGCACATTGCCGCCATCGGCAAAGGGATAGGTTTCCCGCTTCGGCATGGTCTGGCGAAGCGCGCCGTCGAGAATGTAATAGGCGCCCAGCATCATGGTGTCGGGGCTGCCCTCGCCATCGATAAGACCGAGCTTGTAATAACGGATATCGCCATAACCCACGGCGCGCCTGTCGCCCTCTTCCGCCACCGCCTGCACGAGATTGATATCCAGATTGACGGCGCAATTGACGACGGTGGTGATGCCATGCCGGCGCAGGAGCCCGAGATCGCTCGCACCATCGCTGCCGCCAATGTAAAGCGCGGCATTGTGCGGGCCAAGCCCTTCCGCAATCAGGCTGATTGCGGGCCGGGCATAAACGGGTCCATCCATTTCATTCCTCCACATGCACGAAGCACGAGGCCCCCTCAGCGAAAGGGCCTCCGCCATAAATCACGCCGATACCGCCCGAGGACGATCCGACAGCTGCCGCGCGGCGAGCGCTATATTCGATGCCTGGCTGACGCCTTTGGCAACACCGGCGGCTGCGGCAAGTACCGGCCCGCCCTCCCGGAGACTGCCGATCTCCAGAAAAGGACACACATCGCCGCCAGCTTCGCTGACGAGTAGCAGCCCCGCAAGACAATCCCATGAATTCATGTGCAATTCGAGATAGCCATCGGAACGGCCATCAGCCACATAGGCAAGCGCCAGCGCGCCGGAGCCGGCGCGGCGGACATTGGCGCCCATATCGAGCAGTTTCCTGACGACATCGAGATAGGTCGCATTCGCGATACGGGTGGACCACCCCATCTCGATCGAAGCCGCATCGAAGCGCTCCGTTTCCGCAGTCCTGATCGGTTGCCCGTTGCGCGTCGCTCCCTCGCCGCGACGGGCGAAATAAAGCTCGCCAAGGGCGGGACTATAGATCGCCCCGATTTCGGTCTGGCCGTTTTCGACATAGGCGATGGAGATGCAGAAATGCGGAATACCACGGGCAAAATTGGCGGTACCGTCGATGGGATCCACGACCCAGACGCGCTCACCGATCTCGCCGCCGCCCTCTTCCCCGAAAAAACTGTCTTCCGGGAAAGCGGCCATGATCGCGCCGCGAATATGCGCTTCGGAGGCAGCATCCGTCACCGTCAGAAAATCCTGCGGCCCCTTCATCGAAAAGCTGCGCGTCGCCTCGCCCTGAAAACCTTTCAGCACCAGCTCCCCGGCGGAAAGAATAACGCTGCGGCACAATTCGGCACGCGCCGCCAATGTATCGGGATAGTGGATCGAATCCATGCGCAAGAACCATTTCTCAAAGTTTGAACACGCGTTCATATTGCACGCGCGTTCAAACTTTTCAAGGGGCGTTGAAACGGAGCTGATGAACATTGGAAGCGGGCGGACCGATCATGCCAATTCGATGGATTCGCCGCAACACGTGGCATGAAGCAAAGGGCTTCCTCCCCGATCAGGAATATCCCCGCAGGAAACATTTAATACTGAAAACATTGGAATGTTGCGAAGCGAAGCGCCTGCATCTTGCGGTTGATGTAGTTGTCTGTCGGTTAACCCTGTGTATTTCCAATGATGTAACGGGAATTATGTTACGAATGCCGCTCTGTACTTGAAGAGCCATGAATGAAAATACTGACCGCCACTCAAAAACTGCAGGACTTCATGTCCGTCCGGTCCGACAATCCTGATCTGCTGAAAGCACAGTACCGCGCTTTCACCCGACAGATGCCGATGATGTATTTCATCCTGCTTTCAAGCACATGGGCGCTTGCCGTGACGCATATGCGATTGGCGCCGCTTTGGCTCACCGTTGGAGTTCCCGCCCTCTTCACACTCGGCTGCACGCTCAGGGTCGCCTTCTGGTGGAGGACGCGCGGCATGGATCCCGAACCGCGGGTGGCGCATGCAGCCCTTCGGCGCACGAATCGCCTCGCTGCCGGCATCGCCATGGCATTCACGCTCTGGTCTTTCCTGCTGGTGCCCTATGGAGATGCCTATACGCAATCCCACGTCGCCTTCTATATGGCGATTACCGTCATTTCCTGCATTTTCTGTCTGATGTATGTGCGTTCGGCCGCCTTCATGGTGACGCTCATCGTCAATGGCGCCTTCATCGCCTTCTTTCTGGCCTCGCAGCAACCGACATTTGTTGCCATCGCCATCAACGTGCTGCTGGTCTGCACCGGCATGATGTCCATTCTGCTGACCAACTACCGCAATTTCGAGCGCATGGTCATTTCACAACAGCGCACGGAAGCGCTCAGCAACGAAAACCTGCTGCTTGCCAATATCGACAGCCTGACGGAACTGCCCAACCGCCGCGCCTTTTTCGCCCACCTTGAAGCCGAACTCGAAAAAGCCAGGGCCAACGGAACCCGGCTGGCGCTGGGTGTGATCGATCTGGACGGGTTCAAGCCCGTCAACGATCTTTACGGACACTCCGTGGGAGACAGGCTGCTTGTCAATGTCAGCAAACGCCTCACCGCCAATCTGAAAGCCAGCAGGGCCTTTCGGCTGGGCGGTGACGAATTCGCCATCGTCGCCCCGATCATACCGGATGACGCGCAACTCGTCGCAAATGCCAATGCGATCTCCGAGCAGTTGAGGGCGCCTTACCATATGCCAGAAGGCACCGTGCATGTTTCCGCTTCCATGGGAATTGCCGTGTTTCCGAACCTCGCCTCCACGCTTGAACAGCTTTTCGACAGGGCGGATTATGCCCTTTACCACGCCAAGAAAACCCGGCGTGGCGATGCCGTTCTGTTCGATGCGGAGCACGAAAAGCAAATCAATATTGAAGCCCGCGTCGAGCACCTGCTCAAACAGCGGGATATGGAAAACGAGCTTTCGGTCGTGTTCCAGCCGATTGTCGATATACGCGACGGAAGGACGGCGGGGTTTGAAGCGCTGGCGCGCTGGCACAGCCCGGTTCTCGGACATGTGCCGCCTTGCCAGTTCTTCCCCATCGCGGAACGGGCCGGCATCGTCGGTTCGCTGACGCGGCCGCTTCTCAAGATGGCTCTCGCCTCCGCCGCCGAGTGGGAAGCGTCACTGCGCCTGTCGTTCAACCTTTCGGCCCAGGACCTCAATTCCCATGAGGGCGTGCTTTCCCTGCTCGGCATCATCGAAAACAGCAGCTTCGATGCACGACGGCTGGACCTTGAAATTACCGAGACGGCTTTTGCCCATGATTTCGAACAGGTCAGGCAATCGGTCGAAATGCTGCGGCGTCTCGGCTGCGGCATATCGCTGGACGATTTCGGCACCGGCTATTCCAGCCTGACACGACTGCACGCATTGCCGCTAACCAAGATCAAGATCGACCGCAGCTTCGTCACGGACCTGCACGAAAAACCGGCCAGCTACAAAATCGTAAAATCCCTTCTCACCCTCAGCCGGGACATGGAACTGGAATGCGTGGTGGAAGGGGTGGAAACACCAGCCGAGCTCACCGCACTCGAAGGCCTCGGCGCCACGCTGGTGCAGGGCTATATCTATGCGCCACCGCTTCGGGAAGAGGATATCGGTGCGTTTCTTTCGGAGCAGGTGACTAGAGGCAGAATTTCCAATGGCAAACGCAGAAACAGGCTCCGCTAGTCAAACAATTGCATGAGGCAGATTGTCGTCACGGCACCGTATTTCAGATTACTCGAACGTAATCCAGGAGGTTCCCTGCACCAATCTTCCACCATGCGCGCATGCATCCCCCTGCCGCACTATCTTCTTTCCATCAATAACGGCAAAGGACGAGCCGGCAGTAATTGTATCGGTCGTCGGAACTCCCGTGCACAAACAGGTATCACCGACAGTTGCGACCGGCGTTCCTTCAACCGTAACAAAACTCTGTTGGGTGGAGATGACGGGACCACCAACATGCGGTCTTGGGCCGGGATCGACCTTGGGGCAGACATGCATGTGGCCTTTAAGAGAGACTGGGCTGGCGGTCATTGGCTCCTCCTTCTCAACTAAATCAAGCCGCACATGTAAAAGGCAACGGTGCTATGGCGAGCACTCGATTATTCCCGCCCCGGAAGCGTAGCCCCCTGTCAAAATCCCCCCCGTTCCTCCATTGAAAAAGGCACGGGTCGGACCGCACGATGAGCGGGTTAATATCCAGAAGCACAGCTTCAAATCCGGCGACATCGCCGGGTTTCAGGTAAATATCGACGATAGCATCATCAATATGAGCGACCTCCCTGAAACGGTCCGCAAAATCCACCAGAGCTGCCGCGATGGATTTGGCATTTGCCTCTATCTCAGGAAAAAAAGCCGTATGAAAATACTGCGAAGCGCCGAGGAATTCCCGGTTTTTCATGAAGAGCCTGAACTCAGACCATTTGGGAATGTCTTTCCAAGGCCGTATGAACATGCAAACGTCAAATTTATCTTGAAGTGAACTGGCAAGAAGTCCCGCCACACGGGGGTTATCCCGCAATATATGAGACATGAGTTGGGCGCTGTTGAAGATCGGCCCCTTTTGGTATTGTCCGGGCTGCTTGAAACTGCATCCACCGAAGCGAAAATGAGCGCCGTCTTTGAAAACCGCCGTTTTGGCATCTATGCCTATGCGAAATTCATCTGATAGCTGGGTGAGTTCATCTATGTCGAACAGCTCGCGGAAAGCCGCAGTTCTACTTCCTATCGCGGCGCGATCCTGCTCCGAAATAAGCAACTGCTCGAAGGGCAATCCCAACTCGCACACTTCGTCCGGCCAGGATTCGATGAAGGTTGCTCGCCATTTTTCGTGCAGACCAAGCATTTATATCTCGTCGGCCTTTTTAAGATTGTAGAAAAACTCATAAAGAGACGGGGCTGCGAGACCCAGGCCGCGCGTGTTATTTCCCGTGCCGAAGGGATCCGACGCTTGTTCCCACAGCCATACTCGGTTGTCGGTCTTATCTCGACCATTCATCAACAAATACGAGTTCCCACCGTCAGCGGTGCCGAAGAATATCATTGGCAAGGTGAACTGGTCAGGCCACGTGGAGTTGCTTATGAACATGTCGTGTCGATCATAAAACCGCTTCTTGCCAGAAACCAGGACTTGGACCTCGTGCGCAGAACGCGCGCCATCCTCATACGTCACAATAAAATTTGCGTAGATATCGGGTTGTTCGAAGCCGTTCCAGCCATAGCGCATGAGAACCGCAACAAGCTGCTCCGGCACTGACAATGAGGTGTAGTCCTCAAATTCGAGAATGTCTTGGGCAGACCAGAGAGAGTCTTCCTCAAAAGACCAATCGCCCGTTTCCTGCATTCTGGCGATTGCTTCATCCAAAGTAACGCTCATAATATTTTCCTCAATAGGCAGGGTCTTTTACTGCTGAAGCGCCACCGGTATGTGCACCCCCACCCGACTTTACGGCATGGATTCGTTCATCAACAAGCTGCATCGTTGATGTATCTTCATTGTGGTGCCATGTGTAACCATCCTCCATCTTGGAAGCGTTCCAGCTGCCATACCTTTCTTTCATCGCTGTTCTCGCTTGCCCGAAATCGCCATTTCGCGCGGCGTGGTTACCCTGCATATCAGGGATTCGTGCTTCGATGGGCTTGCCGTCCGGGCCTTTTTGGCTGAAGGGCGAGAAATCGGGCTTACCATTTCGGTATTGAACGCCATCCTGTCCATATTCTTTCAGCGCCTTATCGGCCGGTGTCCCCGGTTCAGGGGACCACTTGCTGTTGCCCGGCTCTCCAGACCACTTCCCCTCCCGTGGAATGTTCTTGTATTTGCCGCCGTTCTTATATTCGTCGATCTTTTTCTGACGGCATGCCTTCGTATTGCATTTTCTCAAATCTTCCTGAAGCTTGCGGTATGCTTCGCCGCGCTTGGAAGCCCAATATTTCGATGCCGCCGCCGACTTTCGTACATGGTCTTCGAGCGCTTTGACCTTGCGCTGAGCGGCGGCAACCTGGCTCATCAGTTTTTCGGCATACCGCGCGATCTTGGTACCTTTGGCAGCGGCCTTGGCCCCATCACCCCAGACAGGAATAAGACCGACCAGATCAAGCCCGGCATCTGCCCAGTTGCCGGTCCAGGCGTTTCCAATAGCGCTCGCAACATCCACGACACCGCCCACCACGGGCACGGACGAAGCAGCCAGCCAGCCCGCTTCTTTCGCGATTTCGGTATAGCGCTGGTTCAGCATGTCCAGATCGCGGCGGGCCAGTTCAAGCTCGCGCGTGTCAGGAACATTGACGAGGTCATCGAGGTGCTGGCTCATTGAATGTCTCTCGCCTTGGCAGCACGCTCACGCTCGAACTCCTCCTCGATGTCGTCATAAGGGACGCCGAGAATGTTGTTCTTCATATATTGCGGGAACCAGAAGGCGTTGTCGCTCCGCGCAATCGCATTTCCCTCCTGGCTCATGGTTGGCTCAAGGTTACAGCGCTCGATACGTTGTTCCTCGGTTTGGCTTCGGTCTCCCAGGATGGATTTATACGGTTCGAAGAGAAAGAAATCCGGGCCGATCCGCCACATCAAAACGACAAAGTGAATTTGATAAACTGGGTCGGAAAAGCCGAAATGCTCCGCATAGCGTCTGCCCCAGCGTGTCATTTCGGTAGCCTGGGGCGACCCCGCCATATCAGCGAAACTGGGTAGATGCTTTGGCATCACTTCTCTGGTGAAATAATTCGTAAAATCGTCGTCATCGTGCAGCATCGCATTCATCTGACGCGGATCGAATTCAATGATCATGATAATGCCCTCTCAACTGCCTTTGCCTGACCTGCGCCTCCGGAAGGCAAAACGATCTCACGATGTACAATGCCATTTCCAAAGCGGAACTTGAGGAACTCTCCCGCCTTCAGGTCGTTTTCACAATAAAAACACTCAATTCCGTTGAAAAAAACAGCGGCCTGCTCTGATGTTAGGACTGGCAAATATTGGCGCAGCGTTCGTGGGTCGTAATAACGAAAGAAGTGAACAGTCCCCTCACTATCTTTGACCATCGTAAATTTCCTCAAATGCCGAATAACATCCTCCAATGCATGCGACGTTCGCAGAAAAATTGACCAGCGTTTGCCAAAGCCATTGTCGATAAGCCACTGCAATACGCTTTCGTCAGATGTCATTTCTGCGACCCAAGCCGTATCGTCTCCAAACTCCTCAAGCGCGTTGCCTCTGTAAAGACATGCGACCTTGTCCGTCATGGCTTGAAGTGCTGGTGGAATAATCATGGGCGCCCGGGACGCATCGACAACGGCATAAAGGCGAGTAGTTCCCCCACTCCCCTGCTCCTCCCGAAGTTTGGAAAGAACTTCCTGCCTCTTCTCGCTATTGAGTTCCACGCCAACCCCTACTTCTTCGAGCAGTCTTCAGCAAAAGGTTTGTTCGTGTTTTTGCCGGCGCTGCCCCGCTTGAAGTTCACAGCATTTGCTTTGACCTCGAACTTGGTTGCCTTGATAAACACCCCGTTTTTGTTGATCTCGATGACGCCACCGGGCGCCGCAAGCACTATCTTGTCGCTAACGATCACCGTGTGATTTTCAGTTTGCGTAAAAATGGCTTTGCCAACGTTTATTTCGTAACGCTCTCCAACGGTTGTCTTCTTTGTCTTTCCGACGCTCTCCAGCGACGTCTGGCCGACATTCGTAACCTTGCTGACCCCGATCTGCTCAGCCCGCGCCACACCGACGCTATCGGATTTGAACGTGCTGACGATCGTGTTCATGATGCCCGGCAGCGGAAACAATCCCGAAGCATCGGAACCGACCCCCGAGCCGGAGCCGGCAAGCGCCGTACCCGCATCCGCGCGCGGGCTTGAGCCGGAAACGACACCCTCACGCGATGAAAGACCGCCTGCGCCGAGGAAGCCGAGTGCGGATGAGGCGAGCGTGGTGGCGAAGGCCGCGACACCCGGGCCACCGCCGCCGGCGATCTGGGCGGCCTGCGAAAGAAGGCCGGCCGTCTGTCCGGAGAGCGCCTGCACGCCCGCCATCGCCATCATCGCCATCGGTCCCGTGCCGCCGACGACGGTGTTTACCGAGCCGCCAATCTCGTGTTTCTGGTTGCCGGAAACTTCCACCGCGCGGTTGCCGCCGACCGAGGCGACCTCATGCCGGTCGATGCGCTTGGTCCGGTCATTCAATACCCGCGTCGTCTGGTCCTTCTGGGCGTGGAAGAACTGGTTCTCCTTGCCGGCCTCATCCTCGAAGGTGATTTCGTTGAAACCGTCGCCCTTGTGGCTGTTGGAGCGCAGCACCATGCGTGTCTTGTTGGCCGGCAGGTCGTAAGGCACGGAATTGGCCGGATTGTTGACCACGCCGATGACCAGCGGCTTGTCCGGGTCGCCATCGACAAAGGCGACCATCACCTCCATGCCGATGCGCGGAATGACCTGCGCACCCCATGTACCGCCGCCCCATGCCTGGCTGACCCGCACCCAGCACGTATCCGTGCCATCCTTCTTCGCCTTGCGGTCCCACGGGAACCACAGCTTGATGCGGCCATATTGGTCAGGATGGATTTCTTCGCCTTCAGGGCCGGCGACGATCGCCACCTGCGTGCCTTCGATGCGCGGGCGTTTTGTTGACCGGTGCGGCGTCAGCGGCACACGGGCGGGAATTGCCTCGAAGTGATTGCGGTATTCCGGCTCGTTGCCGTTTGTTTCGTAGGAAAGGTCGACGACGCTGTGGCTTGCCCTGATGATCACATGCTCTTCATAGGCGTGTTCGGGATGGGCGACCTCGTAAGGCGTGAAGCGGCGGCCGGCTTCCAGAATGCGCGAGGTCGACGAACCGAAAACCCGGTCATGATCGGCTTCGATGGACTGGGTGCGCAGTTTTTGCGCGCGCTCGGCCTCTTCCACCGTCTTGATGCGGGCCGGATATTCGTAAAGCTCGCGCTTCGTCGCATCCGGCATCTGCACCAGCGACGGCGTCATCGTGCCCGGCACCATGCCCGGCGTCTCGAAATTCCAGTCCGCACCCGCACGCTGGCCCGAGACATAGGAAAAACGCCGCGCCCAGTCGTTGATGTGGTTGCGATCCGACGACCCCTGCGCCAGGCGCACCGTCCCCTCCCCCTGGGCGGCCGGCGATGGCCCAAGCCAGCCGCTGGCGCTATCGGCCACATGCAGCTTGTGGGAACCATCCTCATGGCTGAACCAGTAAAACAGGCCGTCCTCTTCAAAGCGGCGGGTGAGATAATCGAGATCGGTCTCGTTCCATTGTACGCTGTAGTGCTGTGCAGGCGGTGGCGAGATGATGCCCGATGTGTCGGGCGCGGGAATGCCGTGTTCGGAAAACAGCGTCTCGACGACCTCCACCGCCGTCTTGTCCATCCAGATACGGCAATCCGACCGCCGCGACAGAAGCCACATTTGCGGGCGGATCGTCAGCGCATAGGAGCGCATGCCGCGTGTGATCGGCGGGCCTTCATGCAGCTCCGTCACCAGGCCGTTGAAGGGGCGGCGAACACCGCCGCCATCGCCGTCGCCCTGGCTTATCTCGATGGAGATATCGACCAGCCGTCCGATCAGTTCTTCGGGCTTGACCGCTTCCTTCTTGGCCCGCACGGTCAGGCGAATGTCGAAGAGCTGCGATACGCCCTCCTCGACGGACAGGCGCTCTGGCAGAAGCTGGTCTTCGCCGAGTGGCGAAGACACCTTCAGAACGCGGCTCGCCTGAACGAAATCGGAAAAAGACGGCTGGTCGTTCATGGGATACTCCTAATCAGGACCCGCGGCTGGATTGCAGGGGCCAGAACCAGATCGTTTCCGAATTGTAGTAGCAGGCCGATGCGCATTGGGTGGCCTCCGAGCCGCCGCGCACAAGATCGATATGACCGCCGCCGGTGTAGCCGGGGATATTGTTGAACGCCACGACACCGTTGCGCGCGCCGATGCCGTTACGCGCCGTCGCTGAGGTGAAAGGCTCGGGTTCGCTAAGATAGCTCGTCCGCTTCATCAGGGTGGCAAGGCGGCGCATGTTCACCTCTATGCCCTTACCGGCATGGGGGGCCTTCTGGATGCGGTGCGAGGCGGGCACGATGTTGATGCCCGACTTCACGAAAGCGATGCTGACGCGGATGGCGCAGGTATTGTGATAGTTCGGATTGCCGATGAAATCGTCCCAGCCGATTTCCGTGAACAGATCACGCTGGCTGAGATAGTTCGGATGCGACGGGTCGCTGCTCGGATAATTCTTATAGAGAGTGTCAAAGTTAACACGCATGGTTCATCCCACTAGTTACTTTTCTGCTCACAGGGAAAGGAGACCTTGAGCGCCTCCCGCACGAGAGTGGCTGCCTGTTCATCCAGTTTTTCCGCAGGAAGATCGCCGAGATAGGTGTAAATCCGGTCGGTGAGTTCATGGGGTGCCACGGCACCCGCACCGCACCAGTCCGATCCGCTTGTCAGATCGGCCACACCGGCGATATAGGCGCTCGATTTTGCGACGGAAACCAGCCGCCGCATTTCCGGATCAGACACTTCCGGGGCAAGCTTGCCCTCGATGGCCTGCTTGAGTTCAGCACCGGAGAATATCCATGTCCGTTCCTCGGCACCCGCCGGCGAAAGACCGGATAGAGCCAGAACAACCGGCACGGAAACAAAAAACGCATATAGGGAGCGCATGAAAAACCCGCCTCGTCCAACGTGGATGAGAAACATCACGACGTGAGCTGCAAAACTGCAATGAAAACGTTCCGGTGCCGGCAAATGCCGGCACCGGGTCGCGTCGCTATCAAGCGGCCTTCGTCGTCGCCAGATCGTAAGAGGCGATCATCGGAGACTGCGGCGAGTTGTTGTCGTCGAACGGCGTGTACTTCACTTCCATCTTGGTGAAGTTGAGCTTGATGGTTTCCACCGGACGGTCACCGCTGGAATCCACCGAGTAGCTGGCGATGAGTGTGTTCGTCAGCAGATACTCGATATAGGTGTTACCCGGATTGCCCGTGGTCACCAGATGGATGGTTGCGAGCTTGCCAGTGCGGCCGGCGCAGGCTTCCTGGAAAAGCTTGGTGGAAGAAGAATCGCTAACCTTGGTCAGAATGACTTCCGAAATGGTCGGTTCGGATGCTTCGCGGTTTGCAGCAGAACCGGCAGACGTGTTCATGTTGCGCGCTACGTTCCAGTGAATGGCTTCGATGTCCATCCACTTGCGGTGTTCCTCATGCGTGGCGTCGCCCTGGATACCGTCAATCTGCAGATAAATTGGCATGCTGTAAGCTCCTGTAGCTGAAATGACCTCTTGCTTCGAGGCCGCGTTACCCTTCGTTTAATGCCGCATGCGTCGGGTAGCCCCATCCGACGCGGCAACTTTATCCACCCCACCCTCTTCGGACGCGGCGAATTCATCTGTTTCCCCAGCCGCTTCGGCACGAATGCCGAACCTGTTTTCACCAAAATCGACAACGATCTTGCCCACGCGTTCTCCCGCGATGACTTTTTCGAGGAAAAAGCTGGAAAGAGGCGGCAGGAGATCCTTGCCGATCATGATTTCGATGGCGCGTGCGCCAATTTCACTTGCACCGGCGCGCGCCACCAACGCGTCGCGCGCGGCATCGGAAAGGGTCAGGTCGGCGCCGTATGTTGCGAGAACACGCTCCCTGATCTTGCCGATCTGCATATCCACGATCCTTGCGAGCTCTTCCGCACCGAGCGGCATGAAGGGCAGGATGATCGTGCGCCCGAGGAATGCGGGCTTGAACTGTCTGGTCAGCTCCGGCATCAGCAGCGCTTCCAACGCCTCGCCTTCCGGCATCGTATCCGGATCAGCGGAGAGCGCGGCCAGCAGTTCCGAACCGGTATTGGCCGTCATGAAGATCGTGGTGTTCTTGAAATCGACATCGCGGCCTTCGCCATCGCGCAGCACGCCCTTGTCGAACACCTGATAGAAAATATCCTGGACGCCGGGATGGGCCTTATCGATCTCATCGAGAAGGAGAACGCCGAACGGCCGGCGGCGCACCGCCTCCGTCAACACGCCGCCTTCGCCGAAACCGACATAACCGGGCGGCGAACCGAGAAGCAGTGAAACCTTGTGCTCCTCCTTGAACTCCGACATGTTGATCGTCGTCAGATGGCTGTTGCCGCCATAGAGCAGATCGGCGAGCGACAGCGCCGTCTCGGTCTTTCCCGTTCCGGACATGCCGACGAGGAAGAACACGGCGGGCGGGCGACGCGGATCGGACAACCCGGCACGGGCGGTGCGCATGGCATCGGCAATGCGGGTAATTGCAGCATCCTGCCCCACAACCCGCTGGCGCATGCGCGCATCCAATGTGCGCGCGCTTTCGATCTGGTCGGCCAGAAGTTTACCGAGCGGAATTCCGGTCCAGCGCGATACGACGGATGCAATCGCTTCACGATCGACCACCGTCGGCACTAGTCTTTCGGCATTTGCCGGTTTGGTCTCAGCCGCAGGCCGCAAACGCGACACATTCGACGCGCCGGTTTCAACGGGCTGCTCTTCGCTGAGTTCAGCCATTTCCGCATCGTAACGGCCGCGCAGATCGTCGATTCCGCTCTCGAGCTTCTCGACTTCGTCGCGTATCGACTGGATACGGCTGTGCATCTCGGCATCCTGCGGTTCACGCAGAAGCCAGTTCAACTCATCGGTCAGAAGACGCCGCTCGCTTTCCATGGCGCGCAGCCGTTCCGGCAGGGTCTGCCGCGCCAGCGAAACGGCAGCCGCAGCCGTATCGAGAAGGCTGACGGCCTTGTCCGGCAATTGCCGCGCCGGCATGTAACGCGCGGATAATTGCACCGCCGCCACAATCGCCTCGTCACGAACCACAACGTTATGATGGCTGACGAAGCTGTCGGCGACACCGCGCAACATGCGGATCGCGGTCGTCTCATCCGGCTCGCGCACATGCACGGGCTGGAAACGACGCGTCAGCGCCGCATCCTTTTCGAAATATTTCTTGTATTCGCTCCAGGTCGTGGCCGCGACGGTGCGGACTTCGCCGCGCGCGAGAGCGGGCTTGAGAATATTGGCCGCATCGCCCTGTCCGGCCGCACCGCCTGCGCCGACAAGGCCATGCGCCTCGTCGATGAACAGGATGACCGGCTCGGCCGAGCGTTTTACGGCATCGATCACGCCATGAAGACGGCGCTCGAACTCACCCTTCACGCCCGCGCCGGCCTGCAGCAGCGAAATATCGAGGTTCAGCAGGCGGACGTTGCGCAATTTTTCCGGCACATTTCCGGACGCGATTTCCAGCGCCAGCGCTTCCGCGACCGCCGTCTTCCCGACACCGGCCTCGCCCACCAGAATGGGATTGTTCTGACGACGGCGCGTAAGAATATCAACGAGTTGGCGCAATTCATCATCGCGCCCGATCACCGGATCGACCTTGCCGTTCCGGGCGTCGGCGGTCATGTCCTGGGTGTAAAGGCGCAGAAAATCGTTCTGGCCGGCGGTCGGCGCTGCACCCGCCGTCGAGGAAGAAACGTCTTTTCCGCTGTTGTCTTCAACGGAACTGCGAAGGCGTACGAGAGCCGCGCGATCCATCGCCTTCAGCGACGGAAATGCCGAGCGGACGAAAGAGCGGAGCGAGGTTTCCTCGTCCATCGCCAGAAGCAGGTCGCAAAGCGTCACGCGGTCGCGCCCGGCCTCCAGCGACGCGAGAACCCATGCCTCGCGGCCCGCCGTCAGAACGTTCTGGGAGAGCGACAAAGCCTCGCCATCGCCGATAACGGCCTCTTCCAGGCTGCGGCCGATTTCCGCCTGCAATACCGGAAGTGGAATTTTTAATTCCTCGAATGTTTTCGCATAGATGCCGGCATCTACAACCGCCAGCAGCCAATGCGGGATATCCACGTACCTGTGCCCCATACGCACCGCAATAGAAGCCGCAGCTTCAAGGGTGACGCGCAGGTCAGGCTCAAGCGCTTCAACGAGGCGATTGAGATCGATATGCGACATGCAATGAGCCTCCTGCCCGGGTTCATTCCACAACGTGACGTGGAATAACTATGATGATGAAACCGGGTTGTCCACCCCGAAGTTTATTTTTTATCGGGTTAGATTAGGCAGTAGACGCCACAATTTAGACACATTTTGAATAAGTCTGTCTGAGGAATAGCCTTACGTAAGGGAAGTAACTACAAAAAATCCATTACTATTTTCTGGGGATAGACTGCTCTTGAACGCGCCGCATGTTAAAAGAGATATAGAATTTTTTGGAGATTGCGGAGAAAATATCCGCAACGATTCAAGAACGCGTGAAATATACTATAGAATTAAGGATGAAAGAAACCAGGCACGCACAGAAGAGCGCGCCGCGTCCCCACAGGATAACTTAAAGATCTCCAGTAGCTGGGACAGTGTCAGCAATCTTGGATTGCAGATTATATATTCCGAAAGCAAGGACATAGAAATATTGGCGTGGCTTGCCGAAGCAAGCCTGAGGTTGCGTGGCTTTCCTGGACTGCGCGAAATCTATGAGCTTTGTGGCGATCTTTTTTACAACCACTGGGACTCATTACGCTCCATCAGCGATGATAATGATGAGGAAAAATTTGCACCTTTTGCGGGATTGAACGGCATCGGTACCGAGGGAACGCTTGTGCAGCCGCTCCGGCTTGCGCCGCTGATCCCTGGAGGGAAATTTGGAGAGCACAGCCTCTGGGATTTCCAGCTGGCGCAGCGACCGAACGAGAGCAAACGGCGCGAAGAACTGTATCGGCTGGCATCCGAAGCAGGCGTTGCCGCCATGTCTTCCCATCTGGCGGAGGTGAACGCCTGCCTCTCCAGCTTCGACGCCATCATGGCGGTTCTTTCCGAACGCTGCGGCCAGTCCGCGCCACCCAGCTCCAACATCCGCAACACGCTCATCGAAGCTGCTGCGGCCATCCGCACGCTGGGCGGGCGCGAGCAGGAACCGGCACCGGTCGAGCAGGCGGCAGCCGCGGTTCCTGGAACCAACGACAACGGGCAACCGGCGGTACGAACAGCCGCGACGTCACCGGAAGGCATATCGTCACGCGATGAAGCGTTTGAAACTCTTCTTTCGGTTGCGCGTTACTTTCGCCGAACCGAACCGCATTCGCCGATCTCTCTTTCCATCGAAACGCTGGTTCGCAGGGGGCGCATGGATTTTTCCGAACTGCTGGCGGAGCTTCTGCCCGAGGCACAGGCCCGCAATGCAGTTCTGACGGCCGCCGGGATTAAGCCCGGCGGAGACAACAACGGAAAATAACGAGGCAAGGGACGGAAACGCCGTCCCGTAACAGTCAGCCATGCCAAGGGGCATCAAGGAGGTTGAAATGGCAAGTGTACACGAAAAGCTGGAACGGGTTCGCAAGCCCCGCGTCCACATCAAATACGAAGTCGAAACCGAAGGCGCGATGGTGGTCAAGGAACTGCCCTTCGTCGTCGGCGTTCTCGGCGATTTCTCGGGCAATCCGACCCAGCCGCTGAAGCCGTTCGGCGAACGTAAATTCGTTCAGATCGACCGCGACAATTTCGATGAGGTGATGCGCCGCATGACGCCTGGCCTCAACATTGCCGTTGCCAACACGCTGCAGAAAGACGGCACGGACATGCAGGTCAACCTGAAGTTCGAAAGCATGGACGATTTCGAACCCGGCGCCGTCGTGCAGCAGGTTCCCGCCCTCAAGGCGCTTCTGGACGCCCGCAACGAGCTGCGCGACCTGCTTTCCAAGGCCGACCGCTCGGAAGATCTGGAGCGGATGCTGGAAGATATTCTGCAGAACAAGACCGATCTCGCAACGCTGGTTTCCGAACTCAAGGAAAAGAACGGCGCGAGCAAATAATCGCCTGTGCGGAGGAAAACCTCCCCGAACGGCCCCGATTGCGGGGCTTCAACTGTTCAAGCGGCATTTTTTTTCAAAGCCGCATGTGGAAGGACTGAAACATGAGCGCTGAAAGCCTGCTGAAAAACGAAGCACAGGCAACGACCGCCGAAGATCAGGGACTGCTGTCCAAGGTGGTTGCCGCAACCCGCCAGACCGAACCGGACCGCGCGCAAAATCTTCTGCGCACGCTGACAGATCAGGCGCTGAAGGGAACGGTCAAATACGACCGCAACCTCACCGTCACCCTCAACCATGCGATTGCCGAACTGGATCGGACGATTTCCGAACAGCTCGCCGCCATCATGCAGGCGCCGGAATTCGCCAAGCTCGAAGGCACCTGGCGCGGGCTCAACTATCTCGTCAAGAATTCCGAAACGAGCGTCAACCTGAAGATCCGCGTCATGAACGCCGGCAAACGGGAACTGGCGCGCGATCTGGAAAAGGCCGTGGAATTCGATCAGTCGCGTCTCTTCAAGGCGATCTACGAAGACGAATTCGGCACCCCCGGCGGCGAACCGCTCGGCGCGATCATCGGCGATTACGAATTCGACAATTCCTTTGATGACGTACAGCTGCTGCAGGGGGTTTCGTCGATTGCGGCGGCGGCTTTCGCACCGTTCATCTCGGCGGCAAGCCCGCAGATGTTCGGCTTCGAGGATTATCGCGATCTAGCCCGTCCGCGCGATCTCGAGAAGATCTTCGATACGGTCGAATATGCCAAGTGGCGCAGCTTCCGCGAAAGCGACGATTCCCGTTTCGTCACGCTCGCTCTGCCGCGTGTTCTGGCGCGCATGCCCTATGGCCCGAAAACCAACCCGATCGACGATTTCGCCTATGACGAAACCAGGGGTGCGGTGAATGGCGACCTGCAGCATGACGAATATTGCTGGATGAACGCCGCCTATGTCATGGGAACGAAGTTGACCGACGCTTTTGCAAAGAGCGGCTGGTGCACGGCGATCCGCGGTGCGGAAAATGGCGGCCGGGTGGAAAATCTGCCCATGCACGTCTTCTCCAGCGATGACGGCGATCTCGATCTCAAATGCCCGACGGAAGTGGGCATTACCGACCGCCGCGACGCGGAACTGGGCAAGCTCGGCTTCCTGCCGCTCTGCCACTACAAGAACACGGATTATGCGGTGTTCTTCGGTGCCCAGACGGCGCACAAGCCGAAGCTTTACGACAAGCCGGAAGCCACGGCCAACGCCGCCGTTTCGGCCCGCCTGCCCTACATCATGGCCACGTCGCGCTTCGCGCATTACCTCAAAGTGATGGGCCGCGACAAGATCGGCTCCTTCATGGAAGCATCCGACTGCGAAGTCTGGCTCAACCGCTGGATCGCCAACTACGTCAACGCCAATGACGAAGCGGGCGAAGAAAGCCGGGCGAAATATCCGCTGCGCGACGCCAAGGTGACCGTGCAGGAAGTGCCGGGCAAACCCGGCGCCTACAATGCGGTCGCATGGATGCGGCCCTGGTTGCAGATGGAAGAATTGACGACCTCGCTGCGCATGGTCGCCCGCATTCCGTCCAAGAACTGAACCCGGACCGGGGTGGTCCGCCACCCCGGCCCCGTTCGTCACCCGGAGCCCGCTCATGGCGCATCAGTCCTTTCCGGACGCCCGCATTTTCGTCGACCAGCTCATCGCCCTCATCGACGATGCGCTGACCGGCCAGGTGAACGCCATTCTCCATCACCCTGATTTTCAGGCGATGGAAGCGAGATGGCGCGGGCTTGCCATGGTCGTTCGTGAGGCTGGCCGCGGCGCCGACGTCAAGGTGAAGATGCTGAATGCCAGCTGGCGCGATCTTGCCCGCAACACGGAACGCGCCACCGACTTCGACCAGAGCCATCTTTTCGAAGTCGTCTATAATCGCGAATTTGGCATGCCGGGCGGCGAGCCGGTCGGCCTGTTGATCGGCGACTACGCCTTTTCCCCCGATGATCTTCAGGGCGCCGATTCCATCACCACGCTGTCGCAGATCGGCATGGTGGCTGCGGCCGCCTTCTGCCCCTTCGTCGCGGCGGCCGCACCTTCCGCCGTCGGCCTGCAGGACTTCGCCGAACTCAGCCGGGTTCACGACTTTTCCTCGCTGAAGCAGGATAAATCGCGGCTGCGGTGGAATGCGCTGCGCGCACGCGACGATTCCCGCTTCGTCGGCCTTGTTGCGCCGCGCGTTTTGCTGCGCTCGCCCTACAGGCCCTATGCGCGGGAGCGCGATGACGGATTTCCGTTCCGCGAGCATGTGGCGGAAAGCGGCGAGACCCTGCTGTGGGGCAATGCCGCCTTTGCCTTCGCAACGGTGGTGGTGCGCAATTTCGTCGATTCCGGCTGGTTTGCGGATCTGCGCGGTGTGACGCAGGATGCCGTGGATGGCGGTATGCTCTCTTCCCGGCAATTGCCGCCGCTCGATCTCGGCATCGAAAGCAACGGCCTTTCCGCGCAGCCGCCCGTCGAAGTGCAGCTGACGACCGGGCAGGAACAGCAATTTTCCGATCTCGGCATCGTGCCCGTCTCCACCACCTATCTCTCCGGCATGGCGATCTTCAACGCCAACCAGTCCCTGCATGCACCCGGCCATTATTCCAGCGAAGCGGCAAGACAGAACGCCCGCCTCGCGGCCATGCTGCAATATGTTCTGTGCGCCTCCCGGTTCTCGCATTACCTCAAGGTCATCATGCGCGACGATATCGGCCAGCTGAGCGATGCCTCGACGATAGAGCGCAAACTGGAAGGCTGGCTTTCCTCCTACACGCTCGGCAATGACGATGCCGAAGCGGCGCTGCGCACGCGCTACCCGCTGCGCTCCGCCGGGATCAACGTCTTCGAGGTTCCCGGCAAGCCCGGAACATTCTCCTGCACCGTGCGCCTTCAGCCGCATTTCCAGCTCGATGACGTCTCCACGAGCTTCCACCTCATTGCCGAAACCATGATGCCGCCCGCCGCCGCATCCCGGTCTCCGGCCGAGCCGCAAAGGATACCCGCATGACGCTGCGCGACGATATTTCCCGCCTTCTCGACGATGACCGGCTGCAGGACGCGATCGGGCTTGCGCGCGAACACGTCAAAACGAAGCCAACCGACAAGGATGGCCGCCATTTCTACATCGACCTGCTGGTCCTTGCCGGCGACTATGAGAAGGCCGATGCGCAATGCAATCTGGCCGCAACATTCTCGCCGCAGGAAAGCGTCGGCTTTTCTCTTTTTCGCCACCAACTGCGCGCCATGGCCGCACGCAATGCGTGGTTCGAAAACGGCGCGGTGCCGGATTTCCCCGGCGGTCCGTCCGAATTCGATCAGCTGGCCATCCGGGCGAATATCGCTGCACGCAGCGGCGATGCGGATGCCGCCAGAACCGCACTGGCTGAACTCGATGAAAAACGCGGCAATGTACCAATCGGCCGCAACGGCAAGAGCGCCGGCGATATTCGCGATCTGGACGACCGGATTCCGCATGCGCTGGAGGTGCTGACCAATGGCGGCCGCTACCTGTGGATCGATTACGGTCGCATAGAAAGCCTCGCCATCGACCCTATGAGCCGCCCGCGCGACCTTGCTTTTCGTGGGGCTGAGCTGACGTTGCGCGACGGCGCGGTCGCATCCGTGCTGCTTCCGGCGATCTATCACGGTGCGAAGGACGATGTCAGCCTCCTCCTCGGCCGGGAAACCCGATGGAGCGAGGAAGACCAGCCTCTGGCAACCGGGCAGGGCCAACGCTGCCTTTTGATTGGCGACGATATGGTGCCGTTCCACGAAATCGGCTCCCTTTCCGCCGCCTCCGACGATGAAAGGCAGATCGCCCGTGGTTGATCCGCTCGAGCAATATCGCGCGCGGCAGAGAACGCTGTCACGCTCCGTTCTGGACCGGCTGCTCGATGACGCACCGGATGCGGAAACGGATATGCTCGTCAGCCTGAAGGATCAGGCGCGCGAGATGCGCGAGGTGATCCGCCGCGATCTCGAGGCATTGCTCAATACCCGCCGTAACCCCGCCGGTCCGCCGGCGGCGCTGAAAGAGCTTACCGATGCGCTGGTGAGCTATGGCGTGGACGGCATTCTTTCGGCCAATCTGGTAACGGATGCCTCCAAGGCGCGGCTCGCACGCAGCATCGAGCGGCGGATTTCCCTGTTCGAAACCCGCCTTGGCGATGTGCATGTGACGATCCTGAAAAACCGCACGGATGGCGACCGGGCGCTTCGCATGCGCATACAGGCGAGTTTCCGCCTTCAGGAAGGCATGCCGCCGATCAGCTTCGAATCCCGGATCGATCCGTCCACACAGCGATTCCTGGTGGAGGCGACGAATGGCTGACGGCTTTCTCGAAAAATACAATGACGAACTCTTCGCGCTCCGAAAACGCGCATCGCGTTTTGCGGCGGCGTTTCCGAAGATTGCCGGCCGGCTGCGCATGACGGGCGATGTTGCCGACGATCCGCATGTCGAGCGGCTGATCCAGAGTTTCGCCTATTCCGCCGCCCGTGTGCGCCAGAAGCTGGACGACGAATTTCCCGAACTGTCCGACAGCCTCTTGGAAACGCTCTACCCGCATTATCTTGCGCCGATCCCGTCCATGAGCGTGGTTCAGTTCACCCCAAGCACGGCGCTCGCAACCGTGCAGACGCTTCCCCGGCACAGCGAAATCCTCGCCGAGCCCGTCGGCGGCGAAAGCTGCCGTTTTCGTACCACGCAGGCGGTGGAGATCGCGCCGCTGCAAATCGCAGCCGCAACGCTTTCCGGCCAGCCGATCGACGCGCCTTTTTCGGCCTCGTTTGCCGGCGCCGCCAGCTGCCTGCGGCTTTCGCTGCGCAGCACGGCGCCGCGCGGCGGCACTTTCCCGGAAATGGGCCTGACGAAGCTTCAGATTTTTCTGTCCGCCGCATGGCAGCAGGCCACGGCGCTTTACGAGCTTTTGACCAATCATTGCGTGGGCATGGCGCTTGCGCGGCACGCCGAGGACAAGGAAGCCGTTTTCCTGCCCGCCGGCAATCTCACGCCATCGGGTTATACGCGCGATCAGGCCATGTTGCCCTATCCGGCCAACAGTTTTGACGGATACCGGCTTCTCACCGAATTCTTCGCGCTGCCGCAGAAATTTCTCTTTCTCGATATCGACGGGCTACAAAAATGGAGCGGCGGCGATTGCGAACTTTACATCTATCTGGATGCGGCGGACACGCAGCTTGAGCGCATGGTATCGGTCCGGGATTTCGTGCTGAACGCCTCGCCGGTCATCAACCTGTTCAAACAAAGCTGCGAACCGCTCAGCCTCGATGGCACGCGCACGGAATACCGGCTGCTGCCGGATGCACGGCGGCAGCGGACCCGCGAAATCTATGCCGTCGAAAACGTTCAACTGACCAGCCGTTCCGGGCAGACCGAAAAGACCTCCCCGTTCTTCGGCCGCACCCAGCGCAACAACGGCGCGAACGTGTTCTGGCAGATACAGCGCCGTTTCGACGACGACGGTTCCTCCGATACGGACATCGCCTTCGTCGATCAGAAGCGCGGACCGCTGGGACCGCTCGACATGGTGGCGAGCATCGATACGCTGTGCATCAATCGCGAATTGCCAAGCCAGCTTCCCTTTGGCGGCGGCCACCCCTTCCTGCAGCTTTCGACCGGCAACGAGGCGGTGAAATCCATCCATGCGCTGATGCCGCCGACGGCGGCGATCCGCGTCAACGAACGCTCCGCGCGTGAATGGCGGCTGATCTCGCATCTCCTCCTTAACCACCTCTCCCTCACCGACAGCGGCGGCGCGCCGCTGAAGGACATTCTCTCGCTCTATTCCTTCAGGGACAGCCCGGAAACCCGGCAGCTCGTGGAGGCGATCAGCAATGTTAAGGCGCAGAATTCCCATGCCCGGATCGGCTCGGCGATGGTGCCGGGAACGGACATCACCGTGGAGTTCGACCCCGCGCTGATCGCGCGGCCTGCCGCATTTGTTTTCGCCAATGTCCTCAATCATTTCTTCGGGCTCTACACCTCGATCAACAGTTTCACCCGGCTGACGGCGACGATGCGCGGCCATTCCAAACCGATTGCCCGCTGGCCAGCCCGCGCGGCCGACCGGCCGCTGCTCTAGGAGACCGGGATGGAACAGCAAACGCCAACCATGAAAGACCGGCAGGCGGCGCTTCTCAGCGACGATCCCGGCCGCTTTGAGCCCGCCACCGCGTTTCGCGTTGCGCAGCTCGTTTCGGCGGATGACGGGATTGTCGTCGGCGCCCATGGCGGAACACAGCCGACCCCGCTGGCGATCAGCGGTTTCAACCGCAAACGCGGCCAGGCCGAACTGAAATCCGCCTTCGCGCCCATTGTCGGGCCGCTCGGTTCGCTACCGCCGGCCTATGGCGAATTGCTGCAGCGGGAAGAGCGCAATCGCTCCGGTGCACTGGCAAGCTTCTTCAATCTGTTCGCGGCAAGGTTCAGCGAACTGTTCGTATCCGCAACGGAAAAATACCGCCTCGCGAGGGGATTGCGCTGGTCGGCCGAGCAGAGGGAGAACGGTTTTCGTAAAACCCTGCTTGCACTCACCGGGTTCCGCACAGCCGGTCTGGTGGAAAAGGCGGGCGTGAGCGAAGATGCGCTCCTGCGGTTCAGCGGCCTTCTGGCCGGCCGCAACCGCAATGTCTCGGCCCTCACCTCGATGCTTTGCGAATTCACGGGACTTCCGGTCAATGTCGAACAGTTTCGCCGGCGATGGGTGGCTTTGCCGCTTCACGAACAAAGCCAGCTCGGACAGGCATCCGGGCTGAGGCTCGGACAGAACACGACGGCGGGAAGCGCTGTCGAAGATATGAGCGGCGGCTTCCGGATCGTGATCGGTCCCGTTGCCTATGCGGATTATCTGGCCCTGACGCCCGGATCGAAGCGGCTTGCGGAGATATTTTCGCTGACACGCCTGTTCGTCGGAAGCGCCTTGCATTTCGATGTGCAGGTGATCCTGAAAAAGGAGGACATTCCCTTTTGCCGCCTCGGCCAGTCCGATGCCCCTGCCCGCCTCGGCTGGAATAGCTGGGCTCGCGTGGCGCCCGCAGAAAAAGACAGCGCCGATGCTGTGGTGACCGAGCGGGAAGGCTCGGCGATTTCCGCGTGAGGGCATGGATATGAAGCTTGCACTCAAGGACACACGAAATATCGGAGCCGCAAGAGCCAGTCAGTGGAGCTTCGAGCGCGGCCGCCGCGTCATCGGCCGATCTCGCGATTGCGACTGGCAGATCGACGACAATGAGCGGCGCGTTTCCAAGCTGCACTGCACGCTCAGCCGCGACGGCGAAGGTTTTACGATCCTTGACCAGAGCGCGAACGGCACGCTGGTCGATGGCCGCCTGCTGCTGGAAGGCGAAAGCGCGCGTCTCCGCGACGGTTCGCAAATCAACATTGGCGGGCAGGTTTTTCAGGTCGCCATCAGCGGCGATGCCGAGCTGGATTTTTCCGATCCCGATGCTTCCCTGCGCATGAGTGACGAGCCGCTGACCATTTCGGCGATCCTTGCCGACATCGCCCCGAACGGCCGTTCGGCCGGCGGCGTGATGGGCAACACCGCCTCCGCTAACGACTGGTCCGAAACATGGCGCGAGGGCGCGAAGCTGAAGGCGAAATCCATTTCGCGAAATGTCGAGATCGGCTGGAGCGAACCGCCCGCGGCGCGCGGAATAGGCGCCGTTCTGCCTGATAACTGGGACGAGGAGCCGGTTGCAAGCAGCGAGCACGAACATACCGACGCACTGAACACGCCAGTGATGATCTCTCGTCCGGTTTCGGCCTCAGGTAACGAGGATTTCGACAGCGTTTTCCCGGAAGCAGGCGAAGACTTGACCCTAGAGAACACATCAACTGCTGATGGTTCGACCGCGCAGGAGATCGGCGATCTTCTGACCGCGCTGGAGCAGGAAAGCGCCGATTGTCTGGCCATTCTCGACATTGAAGGCGAGCGCACCGGCCACGGTTCGTCAGCCTCCCTGAGCGAGCGGGTGGAAACGCTCATCCGCCAGCAGCGGCGGCTCGCTGTCTCGCTTGAGACCCTGATCCACGGCTGCACGCAAAAACTCGAGCCGAGGCTTCTCGAAGCCTCCGTCGATGCCGGCAACGATCTTCGTGCCAAAATCGAGCGCCGCGACTGGCAGGGGCTGATCATGAAGACCGATTACTGGTCCACTTACAAAAAGCAATTTGAGGAAAACGGCCGTCCATTGCCGGTCAGGCAGTTCCTGCAGCGGGCAGCGCGCGGTGAGGCCGCGCCCACGCAGGAACCTGACGCGATAACGGCCGATGCAAAGGGGGTAAACAACCACGATGAGACATGAGAACCGTGTTGCCTGGAGCGAGGGCATGTTTCTTCGCGTTCAGCATTTTCAGCAATCCGACCGCTGGACCGAACGGCTGGTGCGCAACACCACGCGCAACCTCTCGCCTTACCCGTGGGGCATCGCCGAAATCGGCGTGGACCGCAGCGCGCTGTCGATAGGGCAATTCGCCCTGTCGAACCTGCGCGGCGTACTTCCCGATGGAACGCCTTTCGAAGCGCCGGAGGATTCCGACCTGCCGCCGCCGCTCGATCTCGACGAAAGCGTCAAGAACGCCGTTATCTATCTCGCCCTGCCGGCCCGGCAGCCGGGCAAGGCGGACACGTCCGCCAGCGGCCGCAACGATGCGAACAATGTGCGCTTCACCGCCTCCAGCTATGAGGTCTCCGACACGAATATCGAGACGGATTTCGTGGCCCCCATCGATGTCGGCCGTCTCAGCCTGAAATTCCTGAAAACCGGCGACGATCTTTCCGGTTACGATCTCATCGGTCTTGCAAGGGTCATTGAGGTCCGCTCCGACCGCGCGGTCATTCTGGACCCGGATTTCATTCCTCCGAGCCTCAGCTGCGCGGCGGCGCCCCGCCTCAACGAATTGCTGACGGAGCTTCTGGGGATCGTGCGCCACCGCGCCCAGGCGATTGCCGAACGCATCGGCGATCCGACGATCAGGGGAACGGCGGAAGTGGGCGATTATTTCCTGCTGCAAATCCTCAACCGGGCCGATCCGCTGCTGGCGCATCGCTGCGCCAACGCCACGCGTTTTCACCCCATCCGCTTTTACGAAGACTGCATCCAGCTTGCCGGCGAGCTTGCGACCTTTACCACGGACAAAAAACGCGCGACGGATTTCCCGCCCTATCGGCACGAGGACTTGAAAGCCACCTTCGGGGCGGTTTTCGACGATCTGCGCACATCGCTGTCAGCGGTTCTGGAACAGGCGGCCGTTGCTATCGAGCTGGTGGAGCGCCGCCACGGCGTCCGCGTCGGCACCATCCACGACCGCACGCTGCTGCGCGACGCCGGCTTCGTACTTGCCGTGCGCGCGGATATGGCCGCCGAAGACATTCGCCGCCGCCTGCCGGCACAGATCAAGGTTGGGCCGGTGGAGCGGATTTCCGAACTGGTCAACGTGGCGCTGCCCGGCATTCCCGTGCGTTCCCTGCCGGTGCTGCCGCGGCAATTGCCCTATCGGTCCGGCACCGTCTATTTCGAGATCGACACGCAATCACCCCTCTGGAAGCAGCTTGAGACCTCCGGCGCGATTGCCCTGCATCTGGCAGGCGAGTTCCCCGGGCTTGAGATGGAAATGTGGGCGTTACGCGAATGAGCAAGGAAAACTCCTCTTCCTGGCAGGATTTGCCGACGGTGGTCGAAATCACCGAGGAAAGCCGCCGACGCAACCAGAACGCCCGCAACATGGCGGCGATCCTCGAAGACATTGTCGAGACGGACGCGCCGGCCGGGCGACCGAAGGCAGGCGCGGCCGCCATGCCGGTCGATCAACTGCTCTCCGGTTTCCATTTCGGCGGCGGCGATGTGCCGACGCTGGTGCAATCGGCCGCTCCCCTTCTCAACCTCGCGCATCTCCTGCGCTTCAGCGATGCGGAGCCGGATCCCGATCAGCTTCGCCGCGCCTGCATTGAGGCCATCACCCGCTACGAGCGCGACCTCGCTTCCGCCCGCATCAGCCCCGAGCGGGCAAGAGCGGCGCATTATGTCGTCTGCGCCACGGTGGATGATGTGGTTCTGAGCAAACCCTGGGGCGTGCGGGCAGGCTGGGCGCGCTCCGGCCTTGTCTCCACCTTCCACAACGATGTCACCGGCGGCGACCGGGTTTTCGACATTCTCGACCATTTCCATCAGTCGCCCGGCGCCAGCAAGGATCTGCTGCTGCTGATCTATCTGTGCCTGTCGCTGGCTTTCGAAGGGCGCACCCGCGTTTCGCCAAAGGGTGCGCTGGAGCTTTCGCGCATCCGCGACAGCCTCTACAAGACTCTGATCGGCCAATACGGCACCTTCGAACGGGAGCTTTCGCCGCACTGGAAAGGCGTGGAAGCCCGTCATACGCCATTGCGCACGATCGCCGCGCTGTGGACCCTGCTGTCCCTGATGGCGCTTGCCTTCGCGCTTGGTTATCTCTTCTTCACGCTGTCGCTCAACAACGCATCCGATGTCACTTTCGAGAGGCTCGCCCATCTGCCGCCGAACGAGACGCCGAGCGTGCTGATCGCAAGCCCGCCCCAGCCACCGCCGCAGGTCGAAACGCCGAAGGTCGTGGAACCGCCGAAGCCGGTCGAGCCACGGCAACCCTCCCGGCTTGAAAAGCTGATGGCCTTCCTTCAGCCGGAAGTCGAAAGGAAGCTTGTCACGCTGGCGGATGTGAACGGCCGGCTGCGTATTCGCATCAACAATTCGGGCCTGTTCTCCACCGGCAGCGCCGATGTCAGCCCGCAGTTCCGCGATCTCATCCAGCGTATCGGCGGTGCGCTTGCGGCTGAAAAATTCCGCGCCGTCGTCATCGGCTATACCGATACCGTGCCGATCAAGACGGTGGAGTTTCCATCGAACTGGCACCTTTCCGAAGCCCGCGCCAAGGCGGTCGGGGACATTCTTTCACAATTTGCCGGCCCGGAAGCGATCCTGACGGAAGGCCGTGCCGACAGCGACCCGATCGCCGACAACAAAACGGAGGAAGGCCGCCAGATCAACCGCAGAACGGAAATCATGGTCCTGACCAATCCCGATGAAAAACTGAGCGACGCCGGCATTCTCTCGCCGACCATCCAGAACAGTTCGGGACAGCAGCCGCAAGAGGCACAGCCATGAATCCATTGAGCTATTTTTATACGATCCGATCCTATGTCGAGAGCTATGCCGCCCTCATCGGTCGCCGTTTCCTGTCGCTATTGTGGGTGGTCGCGCTCTGCATCGTCATCTGGTTTTACGGCTATCTGGTCGCGCTGGGCGATTTCAAGCCATTGGGAACGACGCAAGCCCGGCTCATCGCCATCGGCATCGTTCTCGCCATATGGCTGATCTATATCGCCGTCACCATCTATCGCGGCCGCAAGCAGGACAAGGAACTCGTCGACAGTATCGAGCGCGAAGCCCTGGCCAACCGCCAGGCCGAAGTCGGCGAAATCCAGATGCGTCTCAAGGAAGCGCTGGCGCTGCTGCGGCGGGTCACGAAAAAGCGTTTCGGTTATATTTACGATCTTCCCTGGTACGTGATCTTCGGCGCACCCGGCTCCGGCAAGACGACGGCGCTCACCAATTCCGGCCTGCAATTTCCGCTCGGCGATGCGCTCGGCGAAAACGCAGTAAAGGGCATCGGCGGCACGCGTAACTGCAACTGGTGGTTCGCCGACGAGGCGATATTGATCGATACCGCCGGCCGTTACACCACGCAGGACGATCTCGATGGCTCATCCAAAGCCGGCTGGGAAGGTTTCCTCGGTCTTCTGAGACGCTATCGCCGGTCGCAGCCGATCAATGGCGCGCTGGTGACATTGTCCATCCCCGATCTTCTCACCCGCGATCCCGAGGAACAACGGCAGGAACTGCGCTCCATCCGCCAACGGCTTTCGGAACTGGACGAACATCTGCATGCCCGCGTTCCGGTCTATATCGTGCTGACCAAGGCCGATCTGCTGCATGGTTTCGTCGAATTCTTCGACGGTTTCAACAAGACCGACCGCCAGCAGGTGTGGGGCACCACCTTCAAGCTGGATGAGAGCCATACCGCCGAGAACCTGCCGCAACGCCTGACGGAAGAATTCGAACTGCTGCAACAGCGGGTCGATGCGATGCTGATCGAGCGCCTGCAGCAGGAGCAGAATGCCGAGACGCGCGGCCGCATCTTCCGTTTCCCTGCCGAACTTGCGCGGTTGAAAGACCGGCTCCATGAGGCCCTGACCGAACTTTGCGCACGGTCTCCGCTCATCGAAGCGCCGCTTTTGCGTGGCGTTTATCTCGCTTCGGGAACGCAGCCGGAAACGGAAAGATCTCCCGCAGCGGCCAGAACCCGCCGAAGCTACTTCCTGTCGCGGCTGTTCAAGGATGTCATCTTCCCCGAAGCCGCGCTGGTGATGCGCGACAAGCGCCTTTCCGGCCGGCAATTGCTGGTGCGGCGCATCGCCTATGGTGTTTCGGCCGCCGCGGTCGCCATCGTCTTCACCGGCTGGATTTTCACCTACTTCGCCAATACGCAAGCGCTTGCCGAAGCGGATCGCAAACTTGGCGCTTATGAACAACTCGTTCAGGGCATTCCCGTGCGCGATGTTTCAGACGCCGATTTTCTCCGCATCCTTCCGGCGCTCGACAATCTGCGCGATGTTAATTCCGGCTTTGCCCGCGAGAGAGTGTGGAATGTCAGCTTCGGACTCGATCAGGAAGACAAGATCGCCGGACGGCAGCGCGACGCCTATCAGCGCGCACTCAACGCCCTGCTCCTGCCGCGCATGATCGTGCAGCTCCAGAAACAGCTGAAAGACGAAAAGGATGTCACGCGCACCTTCAATTCGCTGAAGCTCTATGGAATGCTGGGCGGCATGGGTGCGCTGGACCCCGATTTTCTGACCGTGCAGACGCACCAGATGTTCGCATCCCTCTATCCCGGCGATGGAAGGGCGGCGGCGAGAGAAGCGCTCGACCAGCATGCGAAAGCGCTTGCAGACGGCGTGCTCGCCCCGATTGAGCTAGACGCACGGCTCATCGCCACTGCCCGTGAAACCATCCGCAACCAGGCTGTCGGCACGCGCGCCTATGATATTCTCGCCGGTCTTCCGCAGGCGCGGGAACTGATGGAATGGACACCAGCCACGGCCTTCGGCCCGCTGGGCGAGCGCGCCTTCGAGCGGCGCAGCAAAGCGCCGATGGCGGAAGGCATCGAAGGTCTTTTCACGGCGGAGGGATATCGCAGCGTCGTTATTCCGCAGGTCGCCCATGCGGCCCGTATCGCACTTTCCGAAGGATGGGTGCGCGGTTCCGATGATGCACTCCGTGGCGCAACGGTCGAACAGGTGGCGCAGGCCGCGCTGCAAATCTATTTCGACCGTTTCGAGAAAAAATGGGCCGATACGCTAGCCGACCTTCGGGTCAAGCCGTCCCAGACCCTTGGCGACGCGGTGGAAACAACCCGCGCGCTTGCCAATGAACGCAATATCGTGGTGGACGCTGCCAGATCGATCGCGGAGGCGACCGATCTGCGCCCCGGAGCAAACCCCGCCGCCCTCGCCTCCGCCGCTGAAGGCGACGCGACGGCAGCCGTTCTGGCCGCCACGGTGAACGCAGCCGATCCCTATGCGAGACTGCGCGACATGCTGGCGGCGAAAGGTGCGGCCACAACGGGCGAGCAGGCCAATGGCGGCAAGGCCGGCGGCTCGCCATCGGAACAGTTGCTCGCGCATTTCAAGATGCTGAACGAGCAGCTTGCCCGCTCGGCAACCACCTCCGACGAGGTCGCCAAGGTGTTCGACGTGGACAGCCAGCTCACCAAGGCCAATCAGGATCTGTTGCAGCAGGCCCGTGAATTGCCGGCGCCCCTCGATGTGTGGGTGGCGGGCGTGGCGGCAGATGTCGGCTCGCTTGCAGTCAAATCCGCCCGCAGCCGCATTGCCGAACTCTGGGCGGCCGATGCGGCATCCCTGTGCTCTTCCATCGTGACCGGGCGTTATCCTTTCGACAGGTCATCTTCCCGCGATGTCGCCATCGCGGATTTCACCCGTCTCTTCGGGCCGACCGGGGTTTTCCAGTCCTTCTTCAAACAGCGAATGGAAGCCTTTGTCGACAAGACCACCAACCCCTGGAGCTGGAAAGGCACTTTCGGCGCCGCCGGCATTCCAAGCAGCGCCGTCGCCCAGTTCGAAAATGCCGACAAGATTTCGCGCGCCTTTTTCCCGAATGGCAGCGAGACGCCGGCGGTGTCGATCAATGTCAAACCCGTTTCGCTCACCAATGCCTCCAGCGCGGTGATGCTGGAAATCGAAGGCGAGCGGGTGGTTTATTATCACGGCCCCATTCAGGCGAAATCGATCACCTGGCCGTCGCGTGAAAACACGGCGAGCCTGTCGCGCATCGCCTTCCAGCCGGGCGGCTGGCAGCAGGCGAAAACCGAAAACGGCGATTGGTCGCCATTCCGGTTGTTCGACGGCGCCGATATCGAAAACCAGTCGGGCGACCTGCTGCGGGTGCGATTTGCGAATGGCGCTCAGGCTGCCGAATTCGATATCCAGTTCGGCTCGGTTCTCAACCCGTTCAGGCTGGACGCCATCGCCGGCTTTGCCTGCCCCGCACAATTTTAGCGGCGGGGCGGCGCACCATTTTTTAAGGAGGGGATCTATGATGAAAGCAACGACGAAAAGCACCGCGGTCAATAACGACTGATGGCCAACCAGGCATCGAGGCCCGCAGAAACCGCAGCGGAAAGCGATCGCATCGGCTTCTTCGGCAAGGTCCCCAGCCATGGCGACTTCATCTCCGACGGGCTTGAACGGGAGCTGATCGGGACGTTTGACAACTGGATGCGATCCGGCCTGCATGCCTGCGCGGACCTGTTTTCGGGCCGATGGCCCGAAATATTTACGTCATCGCCGCCCATACGCTTCATCATCGAAAGCGGCATATGGGGAAACTGCGCCTATGCCGGCGTGCTGGTGCCCAGTGCAGACCGGGTGGGACGCAAATATCCGCTTGCCATCATTGCCCAGCTCAATAGCTTCCGGAAACATCCGAGAACCCTCTATCTCGACGACACCTGGTTCATGGCCGCCGAGGCGCTGGCCGAAACATCCATGACGGGCGATTTCGATATGTCCCGGTTTAACACCTCCGTAAAAAAACTGCGCCTGCCGAAACCTCGGGAAGAGGATGACGCGCCGGAAATGGTGCGCAGCCGTGCACCGACCAGCCTCTGGTGGCGCATCGATCCCGTCAGCCGCCGCGCCCGCGGTCTCAAATTCGACGGCAAACCGAAAGCTTCCGATTTCCTGCGCCTCTTCAGCGACATGGCAAGCAAGGGCGATGAGGACGGCTCGATACCCGTACAGGCGCAGGAAAGTGCAAAACACAAAACTCCGCCCGTGATGACGCCCGCGCCCGCGCCAGCAACCGAACAGCCGTCATCGGTCGTCTACAGCTATGCCACGCACCCCGGAACACGGCTTTCCCTGAACGCGGATTCGCTTTTCGTTTCCCAGACCCCTGCCCTCTTCGCCATAGCAGATGGACAGGGCGACACGCACAGCGCCGTGGAAGCTGCACGTCTGGCCACAAATATTCTTGCCGAAACGCCCGATGCCGAAAACCCCGAGGTGATGGCGCAGCAGATCAGGGGAAAGCTCGGCACCGTCAACAGCCTGCTTCTGTCCCGGCAAACCATGGGCGCCGACGGCAGGCCGATGGCAAGCGTCATCATTGCCTCCATTATCGGCCGCAGGTTGAGTGTCCTGTGGTCCGGCGACGCGCGCGCCTATCTCCTGAAAAACGGAACCATGCATCAGCTTTCGCGCGATCACGTCGTTGTCGGCATGAAAAGGCAGCTCGCGCAATGTGTCGGCCTTTCCCAGCAGTTCCGGCCGGATATCGTCGGGGAAGATTGGGGGTCGCAGGACAGGCTGCTCCTGTGCAGCTATCCGCTGGTACAAATCCTGAAGGAGCGGGCCATTGCCGAGATTGTCGGCAACACCCCGATCAAGGATTGCGCCAGCGCCCTGATCCAGGAAGCGCTGATCGAGGACGCACGCGAGAATGTCAGCGCCATCGTGATTGGAAACCGGCTTGAGCAAGGGTAAACAACCGGGCGACGGGCCTGCCTACCCGCAGGTCGCCGAGCGCTTTTCCGATCTGTGGCAAACCATCCGCCATGACGGCACGCGGGAAAGGCCCACCGAAGAACAGAAAGACCTGATCGATCAGGTCAGAAATGCGCTGGACCGGAAAATCTCGCATTTTTCCGACGCGAAACCCGACTGGATCGCCGACAGCTTTGCCCTTGAACGGATTGCCTACGAAAGCGAAAACACGCTGCTGCTGCAAGTGCGGCACCGCGATCTCGGCTCCATTCACGCCCTGAAAACCACGCCGCCGGCGTTGAGAAACGACGCGGCGCTGCTGCAAAGATTACGCGAGGAGGCGCAGGTCGGCCTGACATTGCGCCATCCGTGTCTGGTGGAAACATCGGCGCTGCTGAGACTGGCCGATGGCCGGCCGGGCCTATTACAGCCATGGTTCCCGCAATCATTGGCCTCGCTTGCATCGCAGCCGCCGGTTAGCGCGCCGCAGGCGATCACAATCCTTCGCCGCATGCTGGAAGGGCTGAGCGCCATGCACGTAAGGGGATATGTCCACTGCGATGTCACGCCAGCCAATATTCTACTGGAGGACGGTGATTTCGAAACGGGCAGGCTTGGCGATTTCGGCATTGCGCTGGAGATCGGCCAAAAACACACGGACCGGGGCATGAGCTTTGCCGCCTCGCGCGAATTTGCAGCACCGGAACGGATGCGGGACGCAACCGCGAAGCCGGATCAGGATATATTCTCCGTGGGGCGGCTTGCCCGGCGGCTTATCGCTACGGATGAGATACGAACAACGCAAAGGCTGGCGGATTTTGCGGACGCCTGTTGCCACGACGAACCCGCGTCGCGACCGCAATCGGCAATGGAAGCGCTACAGCTTCTGTAGCGCCACACTGGTCAGTTGCCGCTGCCGGGAAGCGGTGCTGCCGCCGTCGGCACGCTCTTCTGGAACACGGTCAGGAGCTTGGCCGAATCCACCAGCGGCGCATTGCTGGCATAGAGTACATCGCCCTTCTGCATCTGGAAGAGCTGCATGAGGGCAATGCTGGAAGCATCGCGCATATTGACGTGATAAATCACCGGCCGCATGGTCGTGGCCGTCGCAACCGGGCCTTTCGCGCCCGATGCGGTTGCCGACGGCACCTGAACGATCTCGTTGCGGAAAACATAGACATTGCGCGCGTCCGCACGGTCATCCAGCAATCCGCCGGCGCGGCCGACAGCCTGAGCGAGGGTCAGTTTTCCGGCTTCGAACTGGAATTCGCCGGCGCTCTTGAAAGCGCCGAGCGCGGTGTAGCTCGCCGCATCGCCATCGATCATGATCTGATCGTCCGGTGACAGGCGGATATTCTGGCGGTCTTCCCGCATAACGCGGTCAAGCGGCGCGCTCGCCCTGTGCGAGCCGCGAACGACGGTGACCGTGGCAGCACCCGGAGCGACGGTCGGGCCGCCGGCCTGATTGAGCGCATCGAGCACCCGCTCCTGACGGGCGGTGAGCGTTATTTTTCCGGGGTTTTTCACCGCACCGCTCAGCATGACGGCGCTCGTCGGCTTGTCAACGACGGTGACAACCGCCTGCGGGTTCACAGCCGATCCCTTGAGCCCGGCAACGACCTGCGATTGCAGCCCCTCGGGCGTCGAATCCACCACCCTCTGTTTGCCGACGAAGGGGATATTCACCGATCCGCTCTGGTCCACCGTAAAGCGTCCGAGATTGAGCGTCTTGCTTTGCGTCGGGGAGAAAAGCCCGTCTTCGCCGGTATCGAGCACGGTGATGTCGATCACGTCGCCGCGACGCAATCTCTGGGCGTTGTAACCGGTGTTGCGAAGCGCGGTGAGGCCGGGGCCGGAGGCATTCTGCAGGCTTCCGGCGGATACAGTGGCCGCCGGCGCATTAGCCAGCTCGATGACGGGGATTTTTTCGTTGGTTCGAGGGAAAGTCGCAGATCGGATATTGCCTGCGGTCGGTCCGTCAGATGGCTTTGCACATGCGCTCAAAAGAGCCACCAGCAAAACCGCCCCCAACTTTTTCATCCCTCATCCCCTTGATGATTCAACCTGACGCAGAGATAACATCCAGACACGTCATCGCAACAACTTTAGCGGTTGCAATTTAGCGAAAACTTGTCTTCCGGAGAAAAGGTGTGACCATTCCGCAACCTTTTCGGAACCGCCTGCCGCAAACCCCAACAATGTACCGATGAGAAATCACCTGTCTTCACCGACTGGCACGGCCAGCGACATTCGATGGAACGGTTTTGCGATGGAGGAGTTTGTTTTCTGCAAACCAAGACAGGAGCAAGAACAATGGATCACACCAATCACGTACGCCTGGTTGCAACGGAACTGACGCCGTCCGTTCTTGAAGGCGCCACCGTTTATGGTGCAGACGATCACAAGGTCGGCAAGGTCGATCATGTCCACGGCGTCGGGGCCGGCAGCACCGCCATCATCGATGTCGGCGGCTTTCTTGGTATCGGCGCAAAGCCGGTCGCAGTACCGCTCAGCGATCTTGATTTCATGCGGGATGAGGACGGCGATGTCCACGCGGTCACTTCATGGACCAAGGACCAGCTAAAGGACATGCCCGAGCATCGTCATTAATAGCATTGTCATTCATCAAGATGAGCGCCCGGCTGTTTGCCGGGCGTTCTTTTATTTCGGGCAGGCGCCTGCGCCTGAGACTTCCCTAAGACATCAAACGGCGAGGAAACCGCCATCGACCGGCAATACGGCTCCGGAAATCATGCGGCTGTCATCCGACAGGAGCAGCGCGATGCTCTGAGCCACCTCTTCCGCTTCGGCGAACCGGTTGAGCGGATGGCGAACCATCATCGGCTGGCTTTTCGCCGGATCGTTCCATGCTTCCGCGGCCAGTTCGGTGAGGGTGATGGTGGGCGCAACCGCGTTGACGCGGATGCCGTGCGGGCCAAGCTCCTTGGCAAGAACGCGGGTCGCCCCTTCCAGCCCGGCCTTGGAGGCCGCGTAGCAGAGGTGATCCTGGAAACCCCGGTGACCGGCGATGGAAGTGATGTTGACGATGGCGCCGCCGCCGCCCTTCGCCACGCGGGCGCGGGCAAATTCCTGACATGCGACCAAAGCCGCGCGCAGGTTGATGCCGAGAACGGCTTCATAACCCGCATCGCTCATCTCCAGCACGCTTTCGAGCACGTTGATGCCGGCGCTGTTGATCAGGAAATCGCAGGGACCCGCTTCCTTCATGGCGGCGCGGGTGGCGGCGACATCGGCAAGATCGACGCGGATCGAACGGCCGCCGATTTCGCTTTTCAGGCTGTCGAGATCGGACTGGGTGCGGCTGATCGCCACCACTTCCGCACCGCGCGCGGCCATCAGGCGAGCGCAGGCGCGGCCGATACCTTTGCCTGCGCCGGTGATGATGACGGATTTTCCGGAAAACTGCATGGAATCCTCTTTATTTTGCGGCCGATACGGCCGGACGATATGGCCTTGTGACGTGGTTCAATGGCTGGCGGCACGAATGGCGCGCGCGGCATTCTGCAGCGCCAGAAATGCATCGTAGCGGGACTGGTGCACCTGCTGAAAAGCGGGATCTGGTGCGGAACTGCTAGCGACGCGGGACATGGCCGGCATGGCGGCGATAAGGTCCGGATAGGTTCCGGCGGCGACGGCACCCAGCATGGCCGAGCCGAGAAGCACCGGCTCTTCGCATTCGCTAAGCTCAACGGGAAGTCCGGTGGCGTCTGCCAGCAATTGTCTTGCGAGCGGATGGGCGCCTGCCCCGCCGCTGACGCTGATGGTTTCCACCGGCGCACCGTTGCGGGCCTGTGTTTCGATGATCTGGCGAAGCCCGTAACCGAGGCCGAGAAGGCCGGCCACATAAAGCGCCACAAGGGAATCCACGCCCGTCTCCATGCCGTAACCGGCAATGACAGCGCGGGCATGGGGATCGGCAAACGGCGCGCGGTTACCGAGAAATTCCGGCACCACATGAAAATCCTCGGCGATCTTTGCGGCAGCGGAAGCGGATGCGGCAAGATTGAGCGCCCGGTCAGCGAGCCAAACCGGCAATGCTTTATCTTCCTTAGCGGCAAGCGCCTTCGCCTCGGCATAGGCCGGGTGCAGCTGCACCAGATAATCAATGGCCGCGCCGGCGGCAGACTGGCCGCCTTCATTGAGCCAGGCGCCCGGAACCATGGCCGAATAATAGGGGCCCCAGACGCCGGGCACGAAGGCGGGTTCGGTGGTGGTCGTCATGGTGCAGGATGAGGTGCCGAAAACATAACCGAGGCATCGCGACGCATCGCCGCCCGCAGCCACCGTGCCGACGCCGCCGGCATGGGCATCGATCAGACCTGCCGCAACCGCGGTGCCAGCAACCAGACCCATGGCTTTTGCAGCATCTTCCGTCAAACCGTTACCCAGCGCCGTGCCGGGATGGACGACGCTTTGACCGATGCGGCGAAAACCCTGTTCGGCGAGATCGCCAAGCCCGATGCGGGTGAAATACTCCGCATCCCAACGGTTCTCATGGGCCAGATAGGTCCATTTGCACGTCACCGTGCAGGCGGAGCGATCAAGCGCGCCCGAAGCCTTCCATGTCAGAAAGTCCGTGAGATCGAAGAAGTGCTCGGCCCGCGCATAGATGTCGGGCCTGTTTTCGCTGAGCCACAACAGTTTCGGCGTCTGCATTTCCGGGGAAATACGGCCGCCGACATATTTCAGCACGGCGTGTTCGCCGGCATTGATGCGCTCCGCCTGTTCGACGGCGCGGTGATCCATCCAGACGATGATGTCGCGCTCGGGATGATCGGGCGCGCCCACCGGCAGGGTCTCATCTTCCGGTCCGCGCACCACCAGCGAGCAGGTGGCATCGAAACCGATGCCGGCGACCTCGGCGGGATCGATGCCGGCGCGGGAAACGCTTTCCCGGACGCTGTCGCAAACGGCCTGCCATACTTCGCCGCTCGATTGTTCGGCAATGCCGCCATCCTCGCGATGCATGCCGATCGGGCGTTTGGCGGTGGCGAGAAGCTTTCCCGCGACATCGAAGACACCGGCGCGCGCCGAGCCGGTCCCGACATCGACGCCAATCAGATAGGAAGCCATTTGCGATACTCCTCGGAGCGGATCATCCGGTGCTTGAACAGGGTTGAGCGGCGGACCGTTTCCGGTTGTCCCGCCGCTCCAGAGATTTTTAAACGCGGTCGAAGTTGGTCGGCAAGACCAGCATGTCGCGGATGGTGACCGTGCGCTTGCGCGTCAGCATGTAGACAACGGCATCGGCCACTTCGCTCGCGTCGATGAGGCTGCCCGATTCCTTGGCCTTGCGGAGATTTTCCTCCGGCCAGTCGGCGAGAAGTGCGGAAACGACCGGGCCGGGAGACACCTGCGCGACACGCACGCCGTGCGGGATCATCTGGCGGCGCATGCCCTGCACGAAGCTGGTGATCGCCCATTTCGAACCCGAATAGACCGGCTCCCAATAGGTCGGGAAATGGCCGGCAATCGAGCAGGTGACGACGATATCGCCGGTCTTGCGCTCTGACATATGCGGCACGACGGCATGGACGTTCTTCATGACGGCGTTGACGTTGAGGTTCAGCATCTTATCGATGGCTTCCGGCGTCGTTTCGGTGAGATCGCCGCCGATATAGGTGCCGGCATTGCAATAGAGAATGTCGATATGATCGACCTTCCCGAGGATTTCGGGGATCATGGCGTTACAGCTGTCGGCATCCAGAAGGTTGGTGACCTGCGGGATGGCGCGCTCGCCAAGCCTGGCAGCGAGTTCATTCAAGGCTTTCTCGTTCCAGTCGACCATGACCACGATTGCGCCCTGTTCCAGCAGCGCTTCGGTGGTGGCAAGCCCGATGCCGGATGCGGCGCCGGTGATGACAGCGATCTTGCCTTGCAGCGATTCAGACATTTAATTCTCCTGCGTTTATGAAGATATTTCCGGGCCGGCTCAGCGCCATTCGCGCCCGATATAGATGGCCAGCAGGATGATGCCGCCCTTGATGACATCCTGCAGATAGGGGTTGATGCCCATCAGGTTGAGGCCGTTATTGAGGATGCCGAGCAGTACCGCACCAATCAGCGTGCCGAGAATGAGACCCCTGCCCCCGGCAATCGCCGTGCCGCCGAGAACGACCGCCGCGATGGCGTCCAGTTCGAAGCCGACGCCGGCATTCGGCTGACCGCTCATCAGACGACCGGTAAGGATGAGGGCCGCAAGCGCTGCGGTGACACCCGAAATGCCGTAGACGGCGAGTTTGACGCGCTGCGTCTTCACACCCGAAAGACGGGCCGCCAGCTCGTTTCCACCGAGCGCATAGACATGGCGGCCGAAAGCCGTGCGCTGCAACAGCACCCAGGCGATGGCATAGATCACCACCATGATGACGACCGGCACCGGAACGACGCCGATACGGCCGACGCCGAACCAGGAAATCCAGCTCGGAATGCCGCTGACCGGATAACCGCCGGAATAGATGAGGCCGAGACCGCGCGCCATGCCCATGGTCGCAAGCGTGACGATGATGGCCGGCATCTTGCCCCAGGCGACGAGCGCCCCGTTGAAGATACCGATGCCGAGACCGATGAAGAGACCGGCCGGCAGGGCAACCGAGGCAGGCAGGCCCGAATTCACCATCAGGCCGGCGGACAATGTGCCGACAAGCGCCATGACCGCGCCGACCGACAGATCGATGCCGCCGGTGAGGATAACGAAGGTCATGCCGACGGCGAGGATGCCGACGACGGAAACCTGCCGCAGCACATTCATGATGTTGTTGAGGCTGAAGAAATTGTCGCTCGCAAGCCCCATCAGGATCGATACGACAATCAGGCCCGCCAGAGGCAGGGCAAGCGGCGAACGCAGCAGGTTGCCGAGACTGAAGCCGCCCGTTTTCGCGGCAGTGCCGGTGTTTGCATCAAGCGACATGTTCAACTCTCCCGGTGGTGGCGTTTGTCATTATTGTTTCTGAATTGATGTCTTCCCCCTCGACCGTGGCGACGATGCCGCCGGAACGGAAGACGCAGACCCTGTCGGACATGCCGATCACTTCCGGCAGCTCCGAGGAGATCATGATGATCGAATGGCCCCTGGCGGCGAATTCGCGCATCAGCGAGTAGATTTCCGCCTTTGCGCCGACATCGATGCCGCGTGTCGGCTCGTCGAAGATCAGCACGCGCATGTCATGGTTCAGCCAGCGGGCGATGACGATCTTCTGCTGGTTGCCACCGGACAGCGTATCGACGCGGGCATAAGGTCCCTGCGCCTTCACCTGCACCTGCGCCATGGCCTTCGTCGTATGCTCCAGTTCCTTTTTGAGATCGAGGAACCAGTGGGCCTTGCGGTATTTGCGATAATTGTTCAGCGAAATATTCTGCAGGATGGAGAAGCTGGTGATCAGCCCCTCCTCCTTGCGGCTTTCCGGCAGCAAGCCGATGCCGCGCATCAGCGCCTCATCAGGGCCGGAAAAGCGCGTGTCCACACCGTCGACCCTGATCTTGCGGCGCGAGGCGGAATGCGCGCCGAGCATGGCGAGAACCGTTTCCGTGCGGCCCGAGCCGACAAGCCCGGCAAAGCCGAGGATTTCGCCCTTTCGCAACGCAAAGCGCGAAACGGGACCGCCTTTCTTCAATTGCAGCTCTTCGACTTCGATCACGCTTGCGGCGGCAGGATCGAGCTGCGGCTTCGGCGGGAAACTGGCTTCGATGCGCCGGCCGACCATCATCTCGACCAGACGATCGTTATCGACCTCCGACGTCAGGCAGGAGCCGATCAACTCGCCATCGCGCAGAACGGTGATGCGGTCGCAAATCTCGAATATTTCTTCGAGGTGATGCGAAATGAAGATGATCGCCACACCCTGACGCCGCAGCTCGCGCATGACCTTGAACAGGTGTTCCGTCTCGGAGGGGGTGAGCGTTGCCGTCGGCTCGTCGAGCACGAGGATACGGGCATCCAGCGACAGCGCCTTGGCGATTTCGACGAATTGCTGCTGGGCAACGGAAAGACGATGCACCGGCACATCAAGCGGTACATCCACAGCCAGCCGGCTCATGATCTCGGCCGCGCGCTTGCGCATCGCGCCCTTGTTCAAAAGGCGCAGCGGCCCGCGGATCTCGCGGGCAAGAAACATGTTTTCCACGGCATTGAGATAGGGGATCAGGCTGAATTCCTGAAACACGATGCCGATGCCGGCGGCAATCGCCTCGTCATAATTCGCGAAGCGGCGATCCTGCCCGTCGATGCGGATCGTTCCCTCCGATGGCTGCAAAATGCCGCACAGGATCTTCATCAAAGTCGACTTGCCCGCGCCGTTTTCGCCCAGAAGCGCATGCACCTCACCGGCGCGCGCCTGAAGGTCGACGCCGCGCAGGACTTCGATCTTGCCAAAGCTTTTTCTTATTCCATTCAGTTCCAGCATTTCACCCTCCTCAATGGTCGGGACTGCCCCGCCCCCGTACAAGACGGGGACGGGACCTGGGAGGAGTTCTTACCAGCTGAACTCGCCGGCGTTCTTGCTGTCGACGACCATGACGTCGATCGGCACTTCCTTCGGCACGACGCGAGCGCCCCACTTCTGGGCCAGCGCCATGGCAAGGCCAACGCGAACCTGGTCACGCGGGAACTGCGCAGTCGTTTCGATGAAGGGCGTGCCGTCGGCAATCGCCTTCACCGCTTCCGGAGCACCATCCACCGAGGTGAGCTTGATGTCCTTGCCGGAACCCTGGATCGCGGCCATGGCGCCCATCGCGCCGCCGTCATTCACCGAGAAGATGCCGGCGAGGTTCGGATGCGACTGGATCATGTTTTCAACGACGCCAAGCGCAACGGAGCGGTCCTGACGGCCGTTCTGCGTATCGACCAGCTTGATGTCGGCGAATTCGGCAAGCGCCGCCTTGCAGCCTTCGACGCGCTGCAGGATCGGCACGACCGGAATACCGTCGAGGATCGCGACCTCACCCTTGCCGCCGAGGGCCTCGCCCAGATATTTGCAAGACATGTAGCCGGCATCGCGGTTCTTCGAACCGACGAAGGTGTCTACCGGGCCGTTGGCGTTGGCGTCGACGGCAACCACCGTCACACCGGCAGCCTTGGCGGCGTGAACGGCGGCTTCGATGCCGGCGCTGTCGGTGGGGTTCAAGAGCAGGATGTCGATTTTCTGCTGCAGCATGTCTTCGACGTCGGAAATCTGCTTTGCCACATCGTGGCCGGCATCAGTCACGACAACGTCGGCGCCGATGCTTGCGGCGGCTTCCTTCAGCGCTTCCTGCATCGACACGAAATAGGGGTTGTTCAGCTCCTGGAAGGTCATGCCGATCTTCAGCTTTTCCTGCGCCAGCGCCGGAGCGGCCATCATTGCAATTGCGGCTGTCGCCATCAGAAACTTGGACTTCATTTTCATCTCACTCTTCCTCCCGGTTGGAAAATTGGGGCAACAAGACCCCGTTTCCGGACAGCCCTCTGCCCGAATTCTAAAAAATCGGCGATGTGTCGCTGGTTTAATCCGCCATGACCGCTGCCTTCTGGGCTGCGAATATTGTGCGGAACCTCGACGGCGACATTCCCTTCAATTTCAGGAAATGCCGGTTGAAATTCGAAAGATTGGAGAAGCCCACATCGTAGCAGACCTCCGCCACCTTGACCTCCTGATCCGCCAGCAGCATCTGGCAGGCAAGATCGATGCGTAACTGATTGCGATACCGCACCAGCGTCGTTCCCGTGTGACGCTTGAAGGCGCGGGAAAAGGCGCTCGGGCTCTGGCCCACCATCTCGGCGAGATCGATTTCCTCGACCTGCTCGGTCAGGTGCTGGCGCAGATGCGACAGCGCGCGGTTGATGCCGCTGTCGCCAATGCCGGTCAGGTCCAGCTCGTAGCTCAGGCTTGCCAGCACCTCGCAAGACGGCGCGTTGACCAGCAGATCGAGAATTTCCCAGAAAAGCGCGAGCCTCGTCAGCCCCTGCGCCTCGATCAGCCGAAGGATCAGCGGACGAACGCGATCGCTTGTCTCATCGTCGAACAGAATGCCGCGGCGGCTGCGGTCCAGCAGCGCACGCACCACCTCCATCTCGGACATGGAGGTGCAGGCATCCTCGATAAAAGCCTCCGGAAACTGGATCACGAGAGAGCGTGTCGGCACGATCTCGTCCGGCTCGATCTCGCTGATCCAGTTCTGGGGGAGATTGGGACCGGTCATGATGAGCTGACCGGGGCCGAAACGGCCGACGAAATCGCCGATATAAAACGTGCCTGACGTGGCGACGACGAGGTGGATTTCGTATTCGGGATGATAATGCCAGCGCACGGTGCGGAACGGATAGCCATGCCGCCAGGCGGCGAAGGATTCGCCCTTGCGGATGTGCACCAGTTCCAGATCGGGCTGCATCATAGTTCCTCCCATCGACACGTCCGCCGCATTTGCGGAGCAGAGCCATTCCTCTTTATGGCTCGTCCCAGGCGTTGATGAGGAGCATATGGCGTGCGCTATCTGTGCTTCCACATCACGCCGAAGAAATTACCGATACTTTTTTGACTCTTTTTTGTCGGGAATTGAATAGTCGCCGGATGGGGATGGCCAAAAACTCGGCGGCCGCGCCGATTTTTTTGCATAATTCGGCGTGATCCGCTCAAACAATGCTCACCCGGAGGCGATATCCGGTAAATTTTTGGAGTGCGGACCGCCGGACAACGGCAGGCCGCACTCATACTTTTCCGCAGCATCTCTGCCACTCAATCATCGGTGGCAGACATCGGCGGTCGGCACGCGATCTTTTACTGCGGCATCACGATCTGAAGTTTCACGTCCGTTTCCCGCGCCTCCACCGCACGGTCGAAGCCGGCGATGCTGTCTTCGAAGGGAATGGTCGCGGAAATCAGCGGCTTCAGGTCGACCTTGCCGGAGGCGATGAGCGCAACTGCCCGGTCGTAAACATTGGCGTAACGGAAAACCGTTTCGACCCGCAGTTCCTTGGCCTGCAGGCCGACAATATCGACCGGAACCGGATCGACAGGCATGCCGACCAGCACGATCGCGCCGCCCGGCCGCGCCAGCTTCGCCATGCCGAGCACGGCGGGTGCTGCGCCCGAGCATTCGAAGACGATATCGCAGCCCCAGCCGTCGGTCGCCGCCGAGACGGCCTCGGCGAGATTGCGTTCGCGGATGTTGACGGTTTCGATGCCATCATAGGCACCGATGATATCGAGCTTCGGCTGGGCGAGATCGGCAACGATGACCTTGGCGCAACCGCCGGCAAGCGCCGCCAGCGCCACCATCATGCCTATCGGACCTGCCCCGGTGACGACAGCGATATCGCCCGGCTGGATACGCGCCCGGAGCGCCGCCTGCATGCCGATGGCGAAGGGTTCGACCATGGCGCCTTCGGCAAAGGACACATTGTCGGGCAGCCTGTAAGTGAAGGCGGCGGGATGAATGACCTCAGGCGTCAGGCAACCATGGATCGGCGGCGTCGCCCAGAAGCGGACAGCCGGATCGACATTGTAGATGCCGAGCTTGGAGGCGCGCGATGTGGGATCGGGAATGCCGGGCTCCATGCAGACGCGGTCACCCACCTTCAGATGCGTCACCTCGGCGCCGGTTTCGACCACCGTTCCAGACGCTTCATGGCCGAGCACCATCGGCGCATTGACGACGAAATGACCGATCTTGCCATGGGTGTAATAATGGACGTCCGAGCCGCAGATGCCGACCGTATGAGTGCGGATGCGCACATCCCTGGGCCCGAGTTCACCGGATCCTGCTCCACCCGGAATGTCAAAATCCCTGAGCGAGAGCTTGCCTTTTTCTTCCAGCACCAGTGCCTTCATCTCATCCTCCGTGGTTTGCGATACGTCTGGCAGCGAATTCAGTGAGCGTGATGGCGTGCAACCCCGGCAAAAGTAAACAGAAATCGGCCGGATCGGCCGGTTTTTCTTCACTCCGGAAAAACTGTATCGGACAGCCCGCGATTTCTCATCATCCGCGGCGCGGCGCGATCCTTAAGAGGCAGGAAAACCGGCCTGATTCGTCCGCCCATTTCGCGATCATCGCATGCCCAAAAGCCTGTCGCACCGGTAAACCCCGTCGCTCACATTTTTTCGCCGGGCAACACGCTGGCCTGCCTCACCCACTCCACGAACTGCGCTTCATCAAACGCATCCTCGTGGATATCGAGGTAACGGACTTTCGGATGTTTGGAGGTGCCGGGCGGCAAAGGCTGCAAGGATGCGCCGTTAAGGAAGGTCACCTTGATGTATTTCGTAAAGCAGTGAAGGCTGAGGAACCAGATATCGTCCTCCATGCCATAGAAGGGCGAATTCCACTTCACAGCCTTGCGCACGCCGGGCACGACACCTTCGATCAACCTGTCGATACGGCCACCGACCGCGCTTTTCCAGCCCGGCATGGCGGCGATATAGGCCTGCACCGGCGCGTCGCCATATCCTTTTGCAATCTGGGGATTCCCGCCCGAAAGAAGCTTCGGCGATTGATCCGATGGCGCGCTTCCGGACGCTTTTTCCGACGGCTTGTCGACCATAACCTTGACCTCAGAGGTGTCAAACAGGTGCTACCAATAACATGATCTGTGTCTATTCCAGATCTTTCTACACATTTTCCGTGATGATCGCCTCGCCGACCCGGAATAACAGATAGGCAGCTATGCGGGTCAGTCTTTCCTGAGCCGCAATCCCTCCAGAAAGGTCCGGAAACTGCCGACAGCCCGTTTCGAGGTCGTTTCCGGGTCGTCGGAATTGGCTATCCATTGGGCGGCGCTGCTGCTCGCCGCATTGATGAAGCGGGCGCATGCCTCCGGATCGATGTCGCCGATGGTGCCTTCTTCCCGGAGCGCATCCAGGCTTCGGGCGACAGCCGAGATACAGCCATTGGCATTGGGCCAGCGCGACGGATCGCCGAGCACCGCCGGCCCGTCGCGAAACATGATCCGCTGGATTTCCGGTTCGAGAGCCATGCGCACATAACCGACATTCTCCTCGACGAAACCCTCCCACCGGGTTGCGGCCCTTGAGGAGATGTCGCAGAGCCTCTTCGTCATCTCCGCATCGATTTCGGCCACAACCGCCAGCAACAGGCCTTTCTTGTCGCCGAAATGGTGATAGAGCGCGCCACGGGTGAGACCGGCTTCGGCGGTGAAGTCGTCCATCGACGCTTCCGCATAACCGATGCTGCCAAAGGCCTTGCGGCCGGCAGCCAGAAGCTTCGCCCGCGTCTCGGCAATCATTTCACTGCGAGGTTTGCGCATTTCTTCTCCATTTTTCACATACGACGCGTATATTAGTTGACATACGCGTCGTATGCAATTATCTCATTCACATACGCCACGTATGTATGTGGTGGACACCCTTAGAACAAGGTGCATCCCGATGTCTAATCCATACAGAGAAATTTTCCGGGCTCCAGGCGCAAAAGGCTTTTCCGCCGCCGGTTTCTTCGCCCGCCTTCCCATTGCCATGGCCCCGATCGGCATCGTCGCCATGCTTTCCCAGACTCATGGCGAATATTGGCTGGCCGGCGCCGTCTCGGCAACCTTCGCATTGACCAATGCCGCCCTCTCCCCGCAAATCTCCCGGCTGGTGGACCGCAAGGGGCAGAGCAAGGTCCTCATCCCCGCCACCATCGTCTCGGTCATCGCCTTTGCGGCGCTGATTATCGCGACAAATCAGAGATGGCCCGCCTGGACGCTGTTCCTTTCCGCCTTCCTCGCCGCCGCCATGCCGAGCATTCCCGCCATGATGCGCGCCCGCTGGACGGAAATCTTCCGCGACCGGCCGGAGTTGAACACCGCCTTCGCCTTCGAATCCGCCGCCGACGAACTTGTCTATATCTCCGGCGCCTCGCTTTCCGTTGGCCTTGCGGTTTCGCTCTTTCCGGAAGCGGGCATGATGATCAGCACTACCTTCCTGGCGCTCGGCACCTTTGCCTTCCTTCTGCAACGCTCGACCGAGCCCAAGGTGCGGCCGGTTGAAAGCGGCCGCCGGCAGCGTTCGGCCATCTTCCTACGCCCGGTCCAGATCATCACGCTTGCATTGATCTTCGTCGGCTCAACCTTCGCCACGGCCGAGGTAAGTGCCGTCGCAATCACCAAGGCGCTTGGTCAACCGGAAGCCGCCAGCCTCGTCATCGGCGTCTATGCCATCGGCTCCTTCGTGGTCGGCCTCATCCTCGGCGCGCTCAACCCCAAAATGCCGCTGCAACGGCAATTGCTGATCGCCGTCAGCGTGCTTGCGCTCACCGCCCTGCCGCTGCTTGTCGCCAACACCTCGGTTGCGCTTCTCGCTTTCGCCGTTTTCCTCAGCGGCGTTGCAATCTCGCCGATCTTCATCACCTCATTCGGCCTGATCGAGCGCCGCGTGCCGGAATCGATGCTGACGGAAGGCGTGACCTGGGTAATGACCGGCATTGGTATCGGCATGGCGCTCGGCGCCTTCGTCTCCGGCTGGGTGATCGACAATTTCGGCCCGGATAACGGTTTCTGGGTCTCCGTCGCCGCAAGCCTTTCGACAGTCGCCATCATCACGCTGGGACAGCGCAGCCTCTCCGGAGATCGCGGACGGTCGGATATGGAGGCCGTGGCGCAGCCCGCCGAATAACAACCTCTACTGCAGTCTGCATCGTTCGTCGCGGTAATTGATATAGACGGAGGAAAGGTCACAGACTAATCCATAGTACAGCGACTGTTTTACTTTACCGTCGCCCCGCAAGCATGATACCGGCAACATCAACGGCCGATGATATCATGCCTGCGGGGCGATCCTGCTTGTCGAAGCCGTCGCTTCGCATATTCTCGAATTCGGCACCGATTGCACATAATCGACCGACGGCTGCATCGTTCGACACACCGACCGTCCGTTCACCGGGCAGGCACGGGGTCGATTACCGGAAGGCAAGGCTCTTGAGTTGGGATCTGCAGGAATTGTTCCGGCTATATGCGAAGGGCATCGTCAGGTCCCTGCGCAGCAGGGGCATCGATCCTGAAACGGCATCCGATCTGGCGCAGGATGCGTTTTTGAAGGTGCTTGCCTCACCACCGCCGGCAAGTGCCGCTTCCCACAATCCCAAATCCTATCTCTATACGGTGGCGCGCAATCTCAGCATCGATCATTATCGCCGCGAACGCAGTCTCCGCCGTGTCGACCTGCCGCAAAATGCCTTCGATGCCATCATCGATCCGTCGCCATCGGCCGAAACCATCGTCTATGACCGCCAGCGGCTGCAGCTGGTGGAACAGGCGCTTGCGGAACTGCCGCGGCGGGTGCGCGAGGCCTTCCAGCTGCACCGGATGGGCGGCCTGACGATCAGCGAAGTGGCGCAGAAGCTCGGCATGTCCACCACCCGCACCTGGGTTTTGATCCGCGACGCCTACGAACACATAGAGGACCGGCTGAACGGTCTGTAGAGGACGGGAACCGTCATCTTGCTCCAGATATCGCCGTTTAATCGCCGGCCTGCGCATTAAACTTCTTTCATTCGGAAATATGCGGCCTCTCATTCGTATATATCAAAGGCTGTGACATTGTCCGGTCTCCGGCAATCCTGAAAGGCTCCCTATGAACGAAGTGTCGGAAGAACGGCGCCTGTTTCGTGAAGCTGCGGATATTGCCATTCGCCTGCAGAACGATCCCGGCAATCCCGTCGCCATCGAAACGGCACGCGCCTGGATCGAGCGCGGACCGGCCCATGCCGCCGCCTGGGCGAAGGTCGCCGCGATCCACGGCATGACCGGCCAGATTCTGGCCGAGGAGGCCCGCTCCTCGCAAAAAGGCTTCGATCCCAACCGGCGTCTTCTGCTTGTCGGTGGCGTACTCTGTCTCGGTGCGGCGGCTGGCGGTTCGGTGCTGGCACCCTATGTGACGTTACGCGCCCGCGCCGACTACCTGACCTCGACGGCCGAGATCAGAGAAATCCCCCTCGAGGACGGCAGCATGGTCACGCTCGGACCGGACAGCGCAATCGCCATCGATTTCGGTGAGCGGGCAAGACGGGTGAACCTCCTTGCCGGCATGGCCTATTTCGATGTCATACCCGACGCCTCGCGCCCCTTCTCCGTCGCCTACGGACCGTTGACCGCCACGGCGCTCGGGACCGCTTTTGACGTTTCGGGCGACGATCTCTCCATCTCCGTCTCCGTCGATCATGGGCTGGTTCTGGCCACATCGCCCAATTTGCCCTCTCCCGCGGGAGAGAGACTGGCGACTGGCGACTGGCTGACCTACGATCAGGCATCGCGCCGTATGGATCGCGGCGTCAGGGAGGCCTTTGAAATCGCGGCATGGCGCACGGGCATGCTCATTGCCGAAAAGGAGACGGTCGCGGCGGTGGTCAATCGCATCGCCCGCTGGCAAAAAGGCAAGGTGGTCATCGCCACCCCTGCCCTGAAAAACAACGTCGTCAGCGGCGTCTTCGATCTTGCCGACCCCATACGCGCGCTCGATGCGGTGGTGCGGCCATTCGGCGGCAAGGTGCGGGCCGTCACGCCGTTTTTGACCGTTATTTCCTCCATCTAAGAAAACTTGAGAAAAAGAGGAAAATTTTCGAACGCCATTCGTATTGTCCTCAGAGAACCCGTCGCCAGCATAGGCCGGCCGGTCTCCGGGGACAGATTTAATGGAGTGGCTTTCACATGGGGAATGAGTTCTCATCGGCTCATAAGGGTACAAACAGGGGTCGTAAGGGTCGTGGCGCGCTGTTTTTCGCCTTTCTGGCGACGACCACGGCGCTCGCCGCCGGCATCGCGGCACAGCCGGCCTTTGCGCAGGCGGTTTATTCGGTTCCGGCCGGCCCGCTGAACAAATCGCTGGCAACCTTCGGAAAACTGTCGGGAACGCAGATTTCCTACGATGCCTCGATTGCACGCGGAAAACTTTCGCAGGGCGTCAGCCGCGCGACAACCCGCGAGCAGGCGATCGTGGAGCTTCTGCGCGGCACCGGCCTCGTTTATTCCTTCACCGACGCCACCTCCGTCATCATCGCCGCGCCGGTCAGTGCCGCAAGTGCTGCGGCAGCCGGGAACTCCACCCTCCTCGCACCCATTACGGTTCAGGGCACGCGCGGCGCCTCCGTATTGCAGCAGGACGGGCTGGCGCAGGATGGCTACCGCACGGAAACCCTGTCCTCTCTCGGCCTGCTCGGACAGACGGCCATTCGCGATACGCCGTTTTCCGTCACCGTCGCGCCGAGGGAGCTGATCCAGAATATCCAGGCGCAATCCCCGGAGGATATCTACCGCGTCCTGCCGACCATCCGCAGCCAGACGCCGCAGATGTCCGGCTGGGCGCCGATGGCCAATATTCGCGGCTTCACCACCTATGACACCGCCGAAGACGGCTTCCGCCGGTCCTACAGCCACGCGACGGTGCTGGAAGACAAGGAGCGCACCGAGGTTCTTTCCGGCCTTTCGGGCTTTCTCTATGGCGCGGCCTCGCCCGCCGGCATGATCAACTATGTCTACAAGCGCCCGACGCAGGAACGTTTGAACAGCGTGACGGTCGGCAATTACGGCGGCGCGCAGGCCTTCGTCCATGGCGATTTCGGCGGCCGCATCGATCCGGAAGGCGACATGGGTTATCGCCTCAATATCGTCCGCTCGGCGGGCGACACCGCCATCGATGACCAGAAGGTCGACCGCTTTCTGGCAAGCGGCGCTTTCGACTGGAACATTACCGACCGGCTGAAGCTGGAACTCAATGCTTCCTACAGCAAATACAAGCTGGACGCCGCCAACTCCTACTGGGCTTTCGCAGACGGCGTGCTGCATGGCGATGCGCCCGACGCCAGCAGGAACTGGAGCCAGCCCTGGATTCACGACGAAATCGAGAAAAAACGATACTCGGCCAAGCTCACCTACGATGTGAACGACGCCATTACCCTGCGCGGCGGATATATGCGGGAATATATCGACCGGCCGGTTCAGGATCATACGATGAATCTTGTCCAGTCCGCGGAGGAATATTCCCAGATTGCAATTCGCTCCGGCAGGACAAAAAACGTCTTCGACGCCGCAAACTTTTTCGCTGACGTCTCTTTCGACACCGGCGTGGTCTCCCACAAGCTGACCGCCGGCTATTACATGTATCAGGGCAAGGACTGGGGTACGACTTACAATCCCAATACCGGCTGGCAGCCGTCTTTCCCCCTGTCCTCTCCCCGGCATATTGCCGAGCCGACTTTCCCGCCAAACACCGGCACGCTCTACAAGTCCGGCTATGTGCGCAATCATAACTTCGTCGTCGGCGACCAGATCGAATTCGACGAACAATGGTCGGCCCTCGTCGGCGCCAATTACAGCATGATCCAGAGCCAGTCGCTGGACAGCAGCGGCGCCCGCTCCGCACCAGACTACGATGAAGCAAGGCTCTCGCCCTCGGCGTCGCTGCTCTTCAAGCCGGTGGAGGCGGTGACGCTCTACGGCAGCTATATAGAAGGCCTTGAGCAGGGCGGCGTTGCGCCGGACACGGCCGCAAATAGCGGGCAGATTCTCGCCCCCATGGTCAGCAAGCAGAAGGAAATCGGCATCAAGGGCGATGTCGGCGACATGCTGCTGACGGCGGCGCTGTTCGACATCTCCAAGGCCTACGAACTGACGACGGATGCCAATGTCTACACGCAGGACGGCCGCCAGCGCCATCGCGGCATCGAGTTCACGGCGACCGGCAAGGTGACGGACGACCTTACCATTCTCGGCGGCGTGACATTCCTTGACGCCAGGGTCGAAGGCGGAACCTATGACGGCAAGCGCCCCATGAACGTCGCCAATGTTCTGGCCAAGGTCTATGCCGAATATGAGGTTCCCACCGTCGAAGGTCTCTTCCTGACCGGCGGCCTCTATTACACCGGCAAACAATGGGCGACATCCGAAAACAACGACCGCCTTTCCTCCTATGTCACGGCCGATCTCGGCCTGCGTTATACCACCGAAAACTTCGGCAATCCGCTGACATTCCGGCTGAATGTCAGCAACATCACCGATGAGAACTACTGGCAGAACAGCTATTATCTCGGTGCGCCGAGAACCGTCTCCTTCTCGGTTCAGGCGAAATTCTGATGATGCTGCGCAGTTCCCTGTCCCGCAGAGCGCTGCTTTGTGGGACAGGTGCTTTTTTCCTTACAAACCGGCCGTCATCGGCCGCCCGTTCCGGCGGCATCGTCGCCATGGACTGGGTGAGCGGGCAGAACCTGCTGGCGCTTGGCGTGCAGCCCGCAGCCATGCCGGAACTGGAACGTTATGGCAGCCTCGTCGTCGAACCGGCGCTGTCGCCCTCGGTCGCCGAGCTTGGATTGCGGTCCGAGCCCAATCTGGAACTTGTGGACTATCTTCGGCCAAGCCTCATCCTGCACAGCGACGATTTCACCATGGCTGCCGGCCGGCTTGCCGCCATCGCCCCCACCCACCTTTTCGATTCCGGCATCACTGCGGGTGAAAACCATTTAGTCAGTGGCAGAAACGCTCTCATCGCGCTCGCCGCGCGGATCGGCGATCCCGGCCGGTTTGACGCATTTGAGGAAAGTTTCGACGCGGAGATGCAGCAGGCACGCGCACGGCTCTCCGCCTATGACGGACGGCCTCTGCTGCTGGCGACGGTCATAGATGGCAGGCGACTGCTGGTTTTCGGCAGGAACAGCCTTTTCCAGAATGTTCTCGATCAATTCGGCATCGAGAACGCCTGGGATGGTTACACGTCGCAATATGGTCATACGACAGTGACGGCCGACCAGCTTTCCCGCCATCCGCAGGCGCGGCTTCTGTGCATCGGCGATACCAGCAGCGAGAAGTTGGATACGCTTCTCAGCGCGCCGGTCATCAAAAGCTTGCCCTTCATTCGCGAAAACCGGTTGGCGCGTATCAGGGACGTGCTGTTTTACGGCGGATTGCCGCCGGCAAGACGTTTCGCCCGCCTCGTTTCCGAAGCCCTTGCCGGTGAGGCATCGCCATGAAGCGGACGGCGAACATATCCGCGATCGTCGTCACATCGCTCGCCATCGTCTGCGCCGGCCTTACCGGCTTCAACCTGTTCCTGCGCATGCCCGATGGGACGCCGCTTGCAGCCCTGTTTTTTCCCGATCCCGACATGACGGCGCAGGTGCTGCTGCACAATACCTTGCTGCCGAGGATCGTGGTGGCGCTGATGACCGGTGCGACGCTCGGCCTTGTCGGGGCGATCCTGCAAAACATTCTGCGCAATCCGCTTGCCGAACCGGCGACGCTCGGCATTTCGGCAGGTTCCTATCTGCTGCTTGCCGTCGCCACGCTCTGGTTCCCGCAATGGATGGGCGCACCGGAATGGATCGCCTTTGCCGGCGCGGCGCTGTCGCTTCTGGCAATCCTCGCACTCTCCTGGCGCAAAGGCCTGTCGCCCGTCACCGTCACGCTGGCAGGCATGATCGTCAGCCTTTATTGCGGTGCTGCGAGCGCCGTTCTGGTGCTGTTCAACCACGATTTTCTCGTCAGCATCTTTTTATGGGGTGCTGGATATCTCGATCAGCAGGACTGGAGCGCCGTCTCCTTTCTGGCCCCCCGTCTCGCCGTGCTCGTCCTCGCAGTCGCGCTGCTTCTTCGCCCCCTGACGATCATGACGCTTGAGGACGCCAATGCAAAAAGCCTCGGCCTGTCGCTTGCCGCCTACCGCCTGCTGACGCTGGTGGTAGCGGCGGCCTTGACGGCGGTGGTCACCGCCTCCGTCGGCATCATCAGCTTTATCGGCCTTGCCGCCCCGGCGCTGGCGCGCGCCTGCGGCGCAAGACGAATGGCGGCGCAGCTTGGTTATTCGGCGGCGCTTGGCGCGCTGCTGCTCACCTTGACCGACCAGATCGTCCTGTTTTTCCCCGTCACCTATCGATTGTTCCCGACCGCCGCCGTCACCGCTCTTCTCGGCGCGCCGCTGATGTTCGCGCTGATCCGGCGGCTGAAGATGCCGGCCCCGCCGCAGCCGGGGGGGCAGCCGGCGGCAGCGCGTCTCGCCTCGCCCGTGCCGGCTTTGCTCGGTCTCATCGCCATTCTCTGCGTCGCCGCAGGCGTCGCACTCTCCGTCGGGAAAAACACGGAGGGTTGGTTTTTATCGGGACTTTACGATCTGCATGGTCTCGGCTGGCGCTGGCCGAGGGCGCTCGCGGCCTTCAGCGGTGGGGCGATGCTGGCACTTGCCGGCGCCATTCTGCAGCGCGTCACCGGCAATCCCATGGCATCGCCGGAGGTGCTGGGTGTCTCTTCCGGGGCGATGCTCGGCGTCATTCTGGTTCTTCTTACCCTTGCCGCCCCCACCCGTAGCGCGCAAATCCTCGCAGGTGCGGCGGGTTCGCTGACGGTTTTGCTGCTGATGCTGACCCTGTCGCGCAAGCCGGGTTTTTCCGGCGACCGGCTGCTGCTGATCGGCATCGCTCTCAGTTCCGTCTCCGGTTTCGTCATGGCGGTGTTGATGACATCGCAGGACCCGAGGCTCGGTCAGCTTCTCGCCTGGCTTTCCGGCTCCACCTATGCCGTCGCGCCGGGCGAAGCCGTCATGGCGGCGGTCCTGCTTTCTGTTGGGCTTGCTTTGACCCCCTTCATTCGCCGCTGGCTGGAAGTGCTGCCGCTTGGTGAAGATATCGCCAGAAATACCGGCGTCTCTGTCGTGGCGAGCCGTAACGGTCTCTATTCGCTTTCCGCCATTCTCACCGCAAGCGCGACGATCCTCGTGGGCCCCTTGAGTTTCGCCGGCCTGATGGGGCCGCATCTGGCGCGGCTTGCGGGTTTCCAGCGCGCCGGCACGCAATTGCCGGCGGCGGCGCTGATCGGCGGGCTTATCCTGCTCATCGCCGACTGGCTGGGGCGCAACCTCATCTTCCCGTTTCAGATACCCGCCGGCCTCCTGGCGACGGTGGTTGGCGGGCCGTTTTTGCTTGTACTTATCGGAAGGCGCGCATGACCATATTCGCGGATGACAGTTTCAGGATTCTGACAGTGGTCGACAGCCAGCGCCTCACCCCATTCATGCAGCGCCTGCGCTTTACCGGCACCGGTCTTCACCGTTTCAATACGCTGAAAAACCTCCATGTCAGGCTTTATTTCGCAAAGCAGAACAAGAGCTTCGACCGCAATCTGCCCGCCGCTAGAAATGCTGCCGAACCCGCGGATACCTTCGACGTCCGCTATTACACGATCCGGGCGATAGATCCCGATAGCGGTTTTATCGATATCGATTTCGTTCTGCATGAGGATGCGGGGCCGGGATGTTCCTTTGCCCGGAATGCACGTCCCGGCGCGCTTTGCGGCATGTCCGGCCCGTGCGGGCTGGGAATGAAGCCCGCAAAAAACTATCTGCTGGCCGGGGATGAAACGGCCTTACCCGCCATCGCCCGCATCTGCGAGAACCTGCCCGGGGATGTTAACGGCCAGATTTTCCTTCGGGCCGAGAATTCTCTATATGACATCGTCGCGCCGCCCGGCATGCAAATATGCTGGTTGCCACGCTCGACGGTATCTCCCGCAAAATTCATCGAACATGTTGGCGGGGCGGCGATGGAGACAGCCGCTTCCACCAGCGATTATTTCCTGTGGCTCGCCAATGCGTTCTCCCAATGGCAGGACTTTCGGGACAAGTTGTCGGTCCTGTCCAAGAAACGTTATCTCAACGCCTGTTACTGGCGCGACGACATGACGACGAGCCACTGAGAAAGGACGCGAATTACGGTTCCGCAAGAACCCGCATTCAGCCCATGCGTTCAGACACATGTTCTCCGGGAGACGCGGGAAAAACGACCGTCCTGTTTCCGTTCAGGAAGACCCGGTGATGAATATGAGCGTGGATGGCCCGCGCAAGAACCTGGCTTTCCACATCCCGGCCAAGGCTGACATAATCCATCGCGCTCTGGGCATGGGTAACGCGGATCGTATCCTGCTCGATGATCGGCCCTTCATCGAGATCGGCGGTGACGTAATGGGCGGTCGCACCGATCAGCCGCACGCCACGCTCATAGGCCTGTTTATAGGGATTGGCGCCCTTGAAAGACGGCAGGAAAGAATGGTGGATGTTGATGATACGGCCTGACATTTCCTGACACAACGAGTCCGACAGAACCTGCATGTAACGCGCCAGCACCACGAGCTCCGCCCCGTTATCCCGCACCACCTGCAGGATCGCGGCTTCCGCCTCGGGCTTCGTTTCCGGCGTGACACGAATGTGGTGAAAGGGAATATCCTCGTTCACCACCTGCTTCTGATAATCCAGATGATTGGAAATCACGGCGACGATCTCGACCGGCAGCGCACCGATGCGGGAGCGATAGAGCAGATCGTTCAGGCAATGACCGAAGCGCGAGACCATGATGACGACCTTCGTCTTTCGCGAAAGGTCGTGAATGTCATAATCCATATCGAAGTCCGCCGCGACGGGACCGAACCCGTCAAGCAGCGTATCGCGTCCCGATCCCTGTTCGGAAACGAAGCTCAACCGCATGAAGAAACGGCCCGTCTCCTGATCGGTGAATTGCGAACTGTCGTTGATATTGCAGCCGGACCGGGCGAGATAACCGGAGACGGCAGCGACGATGCCGCTGCGCGCCGGGCACGCGACTTTCATGATATAGGTGGTCAAATCCTGCTCCCCCTTGATGGATCAGCACTCCGGCAGGTTGACGGCGATGCCGCCCTGCGAGGTTTCCTTGTATTTCACATGCATGTCGCGGCCGGTCTCGCGCATCACGGTGATGCAATTGTCGAGCGGCATGAAATGGGTGCCGTCGCCACGCAGCGAAAGGCTGGCCGCCGAGACGGCCTTGATGGCGCCCAGCGCATTGCGCTCGATGCAGGGAACCTGAACGAGCCCGGCCGCCGGATCGCAGGTCATGCCGAGATGATGCTCCAGTGCGATTTCGGCGGCGTTTTCCACCTGCGCGTTGCTGCCGCCCAGAACCGCGCAAAGCCCCGCCGCCGCCATCGCCGCCGCCGAACCGACCTCGCCCTGGCAGCCGACTTCCGCCCCCGAAATCGAGGCATTGTGCTTGATGAGACCGCCGATTGCCGCCGCCACCAACAGAAGGTCGCGGATGCCTTCGCGGTGCGCACCGACGCAATGGTCGAGATAATAGCGCGCCACCGCCGGCACCACGCCCGCAGCACCATTGGTGGGAGAGGTGACGACGCGGCCGCCGGCGGCGTTTTCCTCGTTTACCGCCATGGCGTAGACGCTCATCCAGTCATTGGCCTGATGCGGCTGGGTAAGGTTCAGTCCGCGCTCGGATTGCAGTTGCGCATGGATAGCCTTCGCCCGGCGCTTCACTTTCAGCCCGCCGGGCAGGATGCCCTCCTGCGTCAGGCCCCGCTCGATGCAGCTTTCCATCACCTCCCAGACGCGGTCCAGCCTCGCATCCAGTTCCGGCCCGTAAACAACCTCTTCATTCGCCCGCTTCATCTGAGCGATGGTCTTTCCCGATGCACGGCCCATGCGCAGCATTTCCGCCGCCGAGCTGAAAGGATAGGGCACCGGCTGCTGCTTGCCGGCGCTCAATCCCCCGGCCGACCTTTGCAGCTCCGTTTCGGTGACGACGAAGCCGCCGCCAATCGAATAATAGACCTCCCGGTGATAGGTGTTGCCCTGACGGTCGCAGGCGGTGAGGACCAGCCCGTTGGCATGGCCGGGAAGCGGCGGGCCATAATCGAAGACCAGATCCCTGTCCGGATCGAACCGCAGCGCCGGCAGCCCCTCGGGCTCGACGAGGCCGGTCCTGCGCACTTCCGCCTCGATCTCCTCCACCCGGTCGGGATCGAGCGTATCGGGTTTCAGCCCGCACAAGCCGAGAATGACCGCGCGATCCGTCGCATGGCCCTTGCCGGTGAAGGCGAGTGAGCCATGCAGGCTCGCCCGCAGGCCGAACAGGTCTCCGGCCCCCGGGAACTTGTCACCGCCGCGCAGATCGTCAAGAAACCGGGCGGCCGCGACCATGGGTCCCATCGTATGAGAGGACGATGGGCCGATGCCGATCTTGAATATATCGAAGACCGACAGGAACATTTACGAACCGTAGATCGGGAAGGCGTCGCAAAGCGCTGCAACCTGCGCCCGCACGTCGGCCTCGATTGCGGCGTCACCCTCGGCATTCGCCGCCAGCGCATCGATGACACGCAGGATCAGCGCACCGATCCGTTCGAATTCGGCGACGCCAAAGCCGCGCGTGGTGCCGGCGGAGCTGCCGAGCCGGATACCCGAGGTGACGAAGGGCTTTTCCGGATCGTTGGGAATGGCGTTCTTGTTGCAGGTGAGCCCCGCCCGCTCCAGCGCGATTTCGGCGATCTTGCCGGTCACACCTTTCGGGCGCAGATCGACCAGCACCATATGGCTGTCGGTTCCGCCCGAGACGATCCCCAGACCGCCCTTCGTCAGCACTTTGGCCAAGGCTTGCGCATTGGCGATGACCTGACCGGCATAATCCGCGAAGTCCGGGCGCAGCGCCTCACCGAAAGCCACGGCCTTGGCGGCGATGACATGCATCAGCGGACCGCCCTGATTGCCGGGGAATACCGCCGAATTGAGCTTTTTGGCGAGATCTGCATCGTTGGTGAGGATAACGCCGCCGCGCGGGCCGCGAAGGGTCTTGTGGGTGGTGGAGGTGACGACATGGGCGTGCGGCACCGGGTTCGGATATTTGCCACCGGCGATCAGCCCGGCATAATGGGCCATATCGACCATCAGATAAGCGCCGACTTCGTCGGCTATTCTGCGGAAGCCGGCGAAATCGATCTGACGCGGATAGGCCGATGCACCCGCCACGATCAGCTTCGGTTTCGTCTCCAGCGCCCGTGCCCGAACCTTCTCCATATCGATCAGATGGGTTTCGGCATCGACCTCATAGGAGACAACATCGAACCATTTGCCGGACATGGTGACCGGCGAACCGTGCGTCAGGTGGCCGCCATGGGCCAGCGATAGCCCCATGATCCGGTCGCCGGGCTGAAGCAGCGCCAGAAACACCGCCTGATTGGCCTGCGCGCCGGAATGCGGCTGCACATTGGCGAATTCAGCACCGAAGAGCTGCTTCAGCCGGTCGATGGCGACCGCCTCGACCTTATCGACGAATTCGCAGCCGCCGTAATAACGCTTGCCGGGATAGCCCTCGGCATATTTGTTGGTCAGCACCGAGCCTTGCGCCGCCAGAACATCGGCGGAAACGATGTTTTCCGAAGCGATCAGCTCGATCTGCGTCTTCTGGCGATCGAGTTCCTCGGCGATGGCGTCGGCGATCACCGTGTCCGAAACGGTATTATGTGACACGCGGTCGAGCATTGTTTTCTCCTCTGAGATCAGGCGATGTCCGCCGCAAGTTCCTTGCAGCCGGTTTCAAGCAGATGGCCAAGATGCGATACGAAACTGTTCCAGATATCCATGCGGAAACGGTTTTCCGCATCGCGCCAGAGAACCACGCTGACGCCGTCGAAAATCGTCCGGCGTCCCTCGCCAACGGCAATCGTGTCGATATCGCGGGCGCAGCCCAGCGTCAGCAATTCGGCAGCCTGCGGACCTTCGATCAGGAGCGTCACTTCTCGTCCGGAAATATCGACGAGACTATGCGGATGGCTGGCGTAAACACCTGCGCAGGCGGCGATCAGCCCGTCGACCGCGCTGACAGGTGCAAGCACGGTCCACTCGTCGGGGCCAAGGCGCAGGACCTCGATGTCGCCTGAAGCGGCGCGGAGGCCGATCCGGTCCGGCAGGGTAAGGCCAAGGGCGGCGTTGAGCGGGGCGAGATCGCCGCGCGCCCGCAGCGACAGCCGCGCCTGCGCGGTCAGAACGCTGACCCGGGCAGCTTTGCTCTCGGCCAGCGTGCCGGGAACGGGGGAGGAAACGCGCATGTTCATTGTCATCTCCAGGTCAAATCTTCAGGCGGGTATTTTCGGGATCGACAAAGACCATCCCGGTGATTTTCGCGGCAATGGTGCGGTCCAGCATCGGAATGTAGACGGTCTCGCCCATCCGCTCATGACCGCCCTCAACCAGCGCCAGCGCAATCGGCTGGCCAACCGCATCCGAATGATAGGACGAGGTGACATGGCCGACCATTTTCATCGGGATCGGCTGTTTCGGATCGAAGACGATCTGCGCGCCCTCTTCCAGCTTCGAGCGGTCCTCAGTCAGAAGACCGACGAGGTGACGGCGGCCCTTGGCGACGAGATCGGGGCGGGCAAGGCCGCGCTTGCCGACGAAATCGGGCTTGTTCTTGCCCACGGCCCAGCCCATCGCCGCATCATAGGGCGTAACCGTGCCATCGGTGTCCTGGCCGACGATGATGTAACCCTTTTCGGCGCGCAGCACATGCATGGTTTCCGTGCCGTAAGGCGTGATGCCATATTGCTGGCCAGCCTCCCACAGGATTTCCCAGAGCTTGCGGCCGAGCGGCGCCGGCACATTGACCTCGAAGCCGATTTCGCCAGTGAAGCTGACGCGGAACAGCCGCGCCGGCATGCCGGCCACCGTGCATTCCACGCAGGACATATGCGGGAAGGCCTCTTCCGTCAGTTCGACACCTTCCACCAGCGGCGTAAGCAGCTTTGCCGCGTTCGGGCCGTTCAGCGCAATGGTCGACCACTGTTCGGTGGTCGAGGTCAGCCAGACGTTGAGATCCGGCCATTCGGTCTGGAGATAATCCTCCATCATGTTCAGCACTCGCGCGGCGCCGCCGGTGGTGGTAGTGACGTGGAAACGGTCCTCGGTCATGCGGCCGATGACGCCATCGTCGCGAATGAAACCGTCATCGCCGAGCAGCAGGCCATAACGGCAGCGGCCGGCGGCAAGCTTCGTCCAGGGATTGGTGTACATGCGGTTCATGAACTCGACCGCATCGGGACCGACAACCTCGATCTTGCCGAGCGTCGAGGCATCGAAAATACCAACGCTCTGGCGCACCGCCCGGCATTCACGCCCGACCGCCGCATCCATGTCTTCACCCGGCTTGGGGAAATACCAGGCGCGACGCCATTGCCCGACCGGCTCATAAACCGCGCCATGCTCCTCAGCCCAACCGTCGATCTGCGTCTTGCGCGTCACTTCGAAATGCGCGCCACGGTGATAACCCGCAAACGCTCCGAAGGTCGTTGGCGTATAAGGCGGACGGAAGGTGGTCAGCCCCACCTGCGGCTGGCGCTTGCCCAGCGCTTCCGCCGCGATGTTGAGACCGTTGATGTTGGACATCTTGCCCTGATCTGTCGCCATGCCGTTGGTGGTGTAGCGCTTGACATGCTCGATGGAGCGCATGCCCTCACGCACGGCGAGCCTCAGATCCTTGGCGGTCACGTCGTTCTGGTAATCCACGAAAGCCTTGGCCTTGCCGGCATCGCGGTCGCTCAGCAGTTCCGTGTGCGAGACGCCGCTGCCGGTACGATCATGTTCCACCGCATGGCTGGAACTATTGGCGGCCTTGCCGAGTGCGGCGGCAACTTCACGGCCCCGTTCCGCACCGTCCTTCAGCGCCACCTCGATGCCCCACAGCCCTCGCCCGGCCCCGGCAATCACGCAATCCTCGTTAGTGAGGGCAGGAAGGAACGTAGTCCGTTCATCATCCCAGGCGATCTTGCCCTGCGTATGGGAGAAGAGATGCAGCGACGGCGTCCAGCCGCCCGACATCAGCACCGCGTCGCAGGCAACTTCCTGTCCCGCACCGACCGACGCGCCACTAACCGCATTGACCCGGACAGACTTGACCCGCAGCCGGCCCGAGGTCGCCGTGACCGTATGCGACAGCTTGACCGGAATGCCGAGCGCGCGCGCTTCGTTCACCAGTTCCTCGCGCACCTTGGCGCGGGTATCGACAATGGCCTGAACACGCGCGCCCGCGCCGTGAAGATCGAAGGCGGCATACCAGGCGCTATCATGGCTCGTCACCACCACCGGCCTGTTGCCGACCTTGACGCCATAACGGTTCAGATAGGTCTGGGCGGAGCCTGCCAGCATCACGCCCGGCCGGTCGTTGCCATGGAAGACCAGCGGCTTTTCCAGCGCGCCCTGCGCCAGCACCACCTGACGTGCCCGAACGCGCCACAGGCGTTCGCGCGGCGTATCCTTCGGCACGGTTTCCAGATGGTCGGTCAGCTTTTCGCAGAGGCCGATCATGTTCTGGTGGTAATAGGCAATCGCCGTCGTGCGGGTCATGACCCGGACGCCGCGCTCCTTCAGCGCCTTCAACTCATCCGCCAGCCAGTTCCATGCGGGCTTGCCGTCGATCTTCGCCTGCGGTTCGGACAAAAGCGTGCCGCCGGCTTCGGCATTTTCATCGACCAGCACGACCTTCAGACCATCGACCGCCGCCGCACGCGCCGCCGCGAGACCAGCGGGACCGGCGCCGACGATCAACACATCGCAATGCAGGTTGCGCGAGGCATAAGTGTCGGGGTCCTCCTCCGTCGGCGAAACGCCGAGACCCGCCGCCGCACGGATGAAGGGCTCATAGACCTTGTTCCAGAAGCTCTTCGGCCACATGAAGGTCTTGTAATAGAAGCCCGCCGAAAACAGCATATAGGCCATGTCGTTGACCGCGCCGATATCGAATTTCAGGCTCGGATATTTGTTTTGCGAGGTGGTTTCCAGCCCGTTCCAGATTTCCTGCACCGTGGCGCGGGTGTTCGGCTCGAAACGTCCGACGCTGCGGCGGGTGCCGATCAGCGCATTCGGCTCCTCGGAACCCGCCGCCACCGGGCCGCGCGGGCGGTGGTATTTGAACGAGCGGCCCATCAGATGCACGCCATTGGCGAGAAGTGCGGAGGCGACCGTATCGCCCTTCACACCGCGATAGGTCTTGCCGTCGAAGGTGAAGCTCACGGAGCGGGCGGCATCCACACGGCCACGGCCGGAAACGCGATAGGAGTTCATTTCGACACCTCGGAACTGGCTGGTGCACGGGTCAGGGAAGAAAGTTCAGGACGCGGCTCGCCCGCCCGATAGGTCGTGAGGAAACGGTCGCTCACCGTGTCGCGCACGGCGTTGAAGAAGCGGCCGCAGCCATGCAGGTGCCGCCAGCGCTCGAAATGCGGACCCTTGACGTTTTCGCGGATGAACAGGAATTCTTCCCATTGTTCATCGGTCTGCGACGAGGGATCGGCGGCGCGGCTAATATGGGCCTGCCCGGCATAGGTGAATTCGGCTTCGGGCAGTGTTTCGTTGCAATAGGGGCAGCGGATCAGCAGCATGGTTCTATCCTCAGTGCGCCACGGCGGCGGCGGCCGCTTCGTCGATCAGGCGGCCGGAACGGAAACGTTCCAGCGTGAACGGCGCGTTGATCGGATGCGGTTCGTTTTTGGCGATGGTCCAGGCGAAGGTATGGGCAGCGCCGGGCGTGGCCTTGAAACCGCCGGTACCCCAGCCGCAATTGACGTAAAGGCCGGCAACCGGCGTCTTGCCGAGAATGGCCGAGCGATCCGGCGTCACATCGACGATGCCGCCCCATTTACGCAGCATCCGCATGCGGTTGAAGATCGGGAAGATCTCGACGATGGCCGCGATGGTATGCTCGATCAGCGGCAGGCCGCCGCGCTGCGAATAGGAGGTATATTGGTCCGTGCCCGAACCGATCACCAGCTCGCCCTTGTCGGACTGGCTGATATAGGCGTGGACCGCGTTCGACATGACCACGCAGGGGAAGATCGGCTTGATCGGCTCCGACACCAGCGCCTGCAACGGATAGCTTTCCAGCGGCAGACGCACGCCAGCCGTGTCCATGACGACCGAGGTGTGGCCGGCAGCCGAAACCGCGACCTTCTTCGCCTTGATGAAGCCCCTCGCCGTCTCGACGCCCGCGACGGAGCCGTCGGCGTTGCGGCGAATGGCCGTGACCGGGCAGTTCTGGATGATATCGACACCACGGGCGGCGGCGCCGCGCGCATAACCCCAGGCGACGGCATCGTGACGGGCCGTGCCGGCCCGTTCCTGAAGCGCGCCGCCCATGACGGGATAGCGGGCATTCGGCGCGATGCTGAGCGGCGGGCAATAGTCCTTGCACTCTTCCGGGGTGAGCCAACGATTGTCCACACCATTCAAACGGTTGGAATGGATGTGGCGCTTGAAGCTCTGCACATCATGCACGTTATGCGCCAGCATCAGCACGCCGCGCCTTGAATACATGACGTTGTAATTCAATTCCTGACTGAGATTTTCCCACAGATCGACGGCGTGATCGTAAAGACGGGCGCTCTCGTCATAGAGATAGTTCGAGCGGATGATCGTGGTGTTGCGGCCGGTATTGCCGCCGCCGAGCCAGCCCTTGTCGATGACGGCGACATTGGTGATGCCGTGCTGGCTGGCCAGATAATAGGCAGCGCCCAGACCATGGCCGCCGGCGCCGACGATGACCACGTCATATTCGGCTTTCGGCTGACTGTCGGGCCATTGCTCGTCCCAGTTCTTGTGGCCGGTCAGGGCATTCCGCAAAAGATTGAAGGCATTAAAACGCGTCATGAGCGGACCCGATGGTTGGAAAATCTCGTGTCGTAAAAGCTGGAGCATTTCCAGCCGAAGCGATCTCGCTTCGGCGTCGGACAATGCGGCACAAAAAAAGGGTAGAGCATTTGCCGCGCCCCGGCTGGACAATCGCGTCTGTTTGCATGAATATTTGCGTCATGACCTCACACCGCGCCAGAAAACGCCTCAGCGTCGCCTTCCTGCTTGCAGACCGCTTCACGCTGTCGGCCTTCGCGAATTTCGTCGATGTGCTGCGTCTTGCGGCCGATGAGGCGGACCGTTCACGGCCTATCCTGTGCGAATGGTCGGTGCTCTCGGCAACCATGAGCAGCGTGCAGTCGAGCTGCGGCGTGAAGGTGCAGCCAGATACACGGCTGATGGACGCCGGGCACTACGACTATATCGTCGTTGTCGGCGGCTTGATCAGCGATCACAGCGCCCTGCCGCAGGAGGCGCTGCGCTTCCTGAAAGAGCGGGCGGCGGCCGGCGTTCCCATCGTCGGGCTGTGCACCGGCGTTTTCATCCTGCACGAGGCCGGCCTGCTCGACGGTTATCGCTGCTGTGTGAGCTGGTTCCACCATCAGGATTTTCTCGACCGTTTCGATACCGTCCAGATGATCTCCGACCAGATTTTCGTCATCGACCGCGACCGGCTGACCTGTTCCGGCGGCCACGGCGCCGCGCATCTGGCAGCCTTCCTCGTCGAGCGTCATGTCGGCCAGTCCGCCGCCATCAAAAGCCTCAACATCATGATGATCGACAGCGCGCTAAGCGGCGAAAAGCCTCAACCCGGCCAGCAGAGCGCACGCAAGGCCAACGATCCCCTCGTCAAAAAAGCGATCCTGCGGATGCAGCAGAATATCGAGGTTCCGAGAACCGTGCTGGAACTGGCGAATGATCTCGGCCTTGGCCGCCGCAGCCTCGAACGGCGTTTCCTCGCCGACCTGGGCGCAACGCCTTCCAAGGTCTATCTCGAACTGCGGCTGGATCGCGCTTTGTCGCTGCTGCGCACGACGCGTGACAGCATCACCCAGATTGCGCTCGCCACCGGTTTTTGCGATGCGCCGCACCTTTCCCGCACGCTACGAGCCGAGCGCGGTTTCACCCCCAGCGAGTATCGCAAGACTCAAGCCGGCCACGTCGCAACCGACGAGGAATTCGCCGTCGGCGTCCTGCTTCCACAATCCTGAACATCCTTCAGTCACCGGTGTGAACCAGCCTTCTGCCGCACGGCAGGGGGTGCGACGGGGCAGGATCATCGAGCTTTCGCAAACAACGAACATTCCTTAAAGCGCAATATATTCAATATATTGCACGTCTTTTTGGTGTGCGATTTCCTCAAAATGAATAATTTTCTTATAAGCAATGTATAACGAAATTATACAATTTCATTGACTCATTCGAGAACCCGTGCCAGCTTTTCATCGTCGACATGAATGGAATGCGCCCGCACCGGTTTGGGCAGGAGGTTTGGATGAAGAACGGCAAGAATGGCTTGTACGAAGATATCAAGCACCAGATTCTGACGATGGAACTCGACCCCGACCAAGATCTGGATGAGGTGAGCCTCGGCGCGCGCTATGGCCTTTCGCGCACCCCTGTCCGGGAAATCTTCCGCCGTCTCGAGGGTGAAGGTTATATCGATATCCGGGCCAATCGCGGTGCGCGCGTCATTCCGATGAACCACCAGACTCTGCGACACTTCTTTCTCGTCGCCCCGATGATCTATGCCGCGATCGGCCGCCTCGCCGTGCAGAATTTCCGGCCGAAACAGCTCGGTGAACTGAAGGACACGCAGGAACGGTTCCGCAAGGCGAGCGCAACGGGCGATGCTCCGTCCATGGTGGTGGAAAACAACCATTTTCACGCCCTGATCGGCGACATGTCCGGGAATGTCTACCTGCAGGCAAGCCTCGGCCGCCTGCTGATCGACCACGCCCGCATCGGCCACACCTTTTACCGACCCCGCAATGACGACATGCGCGAGCGCCTGAAACTGGCCGTCGAGCACCATGACGGCTTCATCGCCGCGATTGAAAAGCATGACGAGGACGCGGTCGTCGATCTGGTCTTCGAACATTGGGAATTGTCGCGCGAGAACATGGAAATGTTCATCGCACCACAGGGAATGAAGGCGGATGCCCTCGTCGAGGTGCCCGTTGCAGCGATGGAGAAATCGTCTTGAAGTTCGAAGGCATATATACCCCGGCGATCACGCCGCTCGGGCCGGAGGGAGAGATCGACCGTGACGGTTTTGCAGCCGTTCTGGAACAGCTCATAGAGGCGAAGGTGCATGGCATCATCGTCGGCGGTTCCACGGGTGAATATTACGCTCAGACGGCGCAGGAGCGCTTCGATCTCGCGGCTTACGCCCGGCAAGTGATCGGCTCGCGGCTACCGCTGATCGTCGGCACCGGGGCCACGCGCACCGAGGATTCCATTGAATATGCGAAGGCCGCGAAGGAAATCGGGGCAGACGCCATTCTCGTCTCCTCTCCGCCCTATGCCCTGCCGACGGAGCGCGAAAATGCCGTCCACGCCCTTGCCGTCGACCGCGCCGCCAACCTGCCGATCATGCTCTACAACTACCCCGCCCGCATGGGTGTGATGATGGGTGAGGACTATTTCGCCCGCGTCGGAAAATCGAGAAATGTCGTCGCCATCAAGGAAAGCTCCGGCGACATGGGCAATCTGCATCGCCTCGCCCGTAAGTTCCCGCATATCGCGCTCTCCTGCGGCTGGGACGACCAGGCATTGGAGTTCTTCGCCTGGGGGGCGCGGAGCTGGGTCTGTGCAGGCTCGAATTTCCTGCCGCGCGAACATGTGGCGCTCTATGAGGCCTGCGTTCTGGAAAAGAATTTCGACAAGGGCCGCGCGATCATGACCGCGATGCTGCCGCTGATGGATTTCCTCGAATGCGGAAAATTCGTGCAGTCCATCAAGCACGGCTGCGAGATCATCGGCCTGAAGGCAGGTCCCGTCCGCGCGCCGCTCAGGCCGCTCAATTCCGAGGAAAAACGCACTCTCCAGACTGTCGTCGCCACCCTGAAGCGCACCGTTGCCCAGATCACGTCGGGAGCCAATCATGCATGAACCTTTGACCGCCGCCGAATACCGGGCGATTGCCGCCGATCTTCAATTGCCCGCCAACGCCTTCATCGACGGCGCTTTCATCCCGGCCAAATCCGGCAAGACATTTGTCTCGACCAACCCCGCCACCGGCGAGAAACTCGCCGATATCGCCGCCTGTGACGCAAGCGATGTCGACTACGCAGTCGCAAAAGCGCGGGAAGCCTTCGAAGACGGCCGCTGGCGTCAGCTCGCACCTGCGGAACGCAAGGAAATCCTGCTGGAATTCGCCAAACTGCTTGAGCGCAACCGGCACGAACTGGCGGTCATGGAAAGCCTCGACAGCGGCAAGCCGATCCGCGAGTGCCAGACGGTCGACGTTCCCGATACGATCCATACCATTCGCTGGCATGCCGAGCTGATCGACAAGCTTTACGACAATACTGCACCGGTCACCGGCAACGCGCTTGCCATGATCGTGCGCGAACCCGTCGGCGTCGTCGGCTGTGTCCTGCCCTGGAACTTCCCGCTGCTGATGCTGGCATGGAAGATCGGCCCGGCGCTTGCCTCCGGCTGCTCGGTCATCGTCAAGCCGGCTGCGGAAACGACGCTGACGACTTTGCGTGTCGCCGAACTGGCCCATGAGGCGGGCATTCCCGCCGGCGTCTTCAATGTCGTCACCGGCGGCGGCAAGGAAGTCGGCGAACCGATCGGCATGCATATGGATGTCGACATGGTGGCTTTCACCGGCTCGACACCGACCGGACGGCGGTTCCTGCGTTATGCCGCCGATTCCAACCTCAAGCGCGTCGTGCTCGAATGCGGCGGCAAGAACCCGGCGGTGGTGCTGGACGATGCCGAAGACCTCGATCTCGTTGCCGAACAAGTCGTCAACGGCGCATTCTGGAACATGGGCGAGAATTGCTCGGCCTCCTCGCGGCTGATCGTCGATGCGAAAATCAAGGACGAGCTGCTCCAGCGGATCGGCGCTTATATGCGCGAATGGAAGATGGGAGACCCGCTCGACCCGGAAAACCGTGTCGGCGCGCTGGTTAGCAAGGCCCATTTCGACAAGGTTCACTCCTTCCTCGACGACGTGAAGACCGAAAAGCTCTCCATCGTTCACGGCGGCAAGACCGAAAAGGGTATCTTCATCGAACCCACGGTGGTCGACGGTGTGACGCCGTCGAGCCGTCTCTTCCAGGAAGAAATCTTCGGCCCGATCCTGTCGGTGACGAGCTTCAACACGCTCGCCGAGGCGGTGGCTCTCGCCAACGACACCAATTACGGCCTTGCGGCCTGCGTCTATACCGCAAGCCTGCGCAAGGCGATCCGGCTGTCGCGCGACATCCGCGCCGGCATCGTAACCGTCAACTGCTTCGGAGAGGGCGACGCCACAACGCCCTTCGGCGGCTACAAGGAATCCGGTTTCGGCGGGCGCGACAAATCGATTTTCGCGCACGACAATTATTGCGAACTCAAGACGATCTGGATCGACATATCGGATCGTTCGGTGGACGAGACGGTCAGATGACGAGCCGGTCCGTCAAACGTTTGCCGGTCGAAAACGGCATCTCGGGCTGGGAGGCGATCAGCAAACGTTCCTTCCCGGTCCGCAGCCTGGAAGGCAACGTCACGGCGGACTGGTTGATCATCGGCGCGGGTTTTGCCGGTCTTTCCGCCGCCCGCCGTCTGCTGGAGCTTTGCCCCGGCGACAGCATCGTCATTCTCGATGCGAGCGAGGTGGGCAAAGGAACCTCGGGCCGCAATTCGGGCTTCATGATCGACGTCCCGCACAATCTCGCATCCGGTGAATATTCGAGCGGCGCTGCCGATGCCACCAAAGTCGAGATGGAACAGAACCGCTCGGCGATAAAATTCGCCGCCGGAGCCGCCGCGGAATACGGCATGTCGCACCAGACATTCGATCCGGCCGGAAAGATAAATGCCGCCGCAACCGCACGCGGCATGAAGCTCAATGAAAGTTTCGGCCTGTCGCTGAAAAACGCTGGCGAGAAGCACAGTTTCCTCGACGCCGCGCAGATGCGCGCGCTGACCGGATCGGAGTATTATCTCGGCGGGCTTTATACGCCGGGCGCAGTGCTGATCCAGCCGGCGGACTATATCCGCGAATTCGCCGCCGGCCTTTCGCGCGGGGTGGACCTGTTCGAACATTCGCCGGTGACCGCCCTGAAACGTGAGGGCGGCGTGTGGACCGCCATGTGCCCGCGCGGCAGCGTCACCGCCCCAAAGGTCGTTCTCGGGGTCAACGGGCACATCGATGATTTCGGCCACTTTCAAGGCCGGCTGATGCACATCTTCGCCTATGCCTCGATGACGGCGCCGTTTCCTGCGGAGGATTTCGGCCGCAAGACTTCCGGACATGACAATTGGGCGCTGCTTCCCGCCGACGCCATGGGGGCGACCGTCAGGAAGATCACCTCCGGCGGCCAGTCGCGCATCGCAATCCGCACGAAATATACCTACGACACCACCCTTTCGCTGAGAGAGCAGCGGCTCTCGAAGATGGTGGACGCGCATCGGCGCTCGCTCGACGCCCGCTTTCCCGGTCTCAAGGGCATAGCGTTCGAGCATAGCTGGGCCGGGCGCATCTGCCTCAGCCGCAACCACGTGCCCGCTTTCGGCGAGATCGAAGAAGGGCTTTTTTCCGCCTGCTGCGAAAATGGTCTCGGCACGGTGAAAAGCACACTCGCCGGCATGATGGCGGCGGAACTGGCGACCGGCAACACCTCCCGGCACCTTCAGGAATACATGGATCACCCTCAGCCCTCCCGGCTGCCGCCGGAACCGTTCGCGTGGCTGGGAATCAATTCGGTGATCCGTTTGCAGGAATTGCGTGCAGGCCGCGAGGGATGAACCCTCCCGCGCAATGGGAAGACCGAGCCGGCGGCAGGTCTTCGATAAGAATGGGAACAAAAACTAGGAGAAGATAAATGAAGACTTTATGGAAGGCGCTTTGTGCGGCCGCAATGGTCGGCATGACGGCATTCTCCGCTCACGCGGAAGAAAAGACCATTACCATGGGTACGATGTCCTGGGAGGATCTCACACCCATCACCGGAATTACCAAAAAAGTACTGGAAGACGCAGGTTACAGCGTCAAGGTCGTTTCCTTTTCGGAATGGGGCATCGCCTATGCCGCGCTGACCAAAGGCGACATCCAGATCATGGCCTCGCAGACGGACTATGCCGCACAGGACTACTGGGACAAGAACAAGCGGCGTCTGGAGAAAATTTCTCCCGTTTCGCATGGTCTCTATCAGGCAATCGCGGTTCCGAAATACGTGACGATCGATTCCATCGATCAGTTGAACGACAATGCCGAAAAATTCGGCGGCAAGATCGTCGGCATCGAGCCCGGCTCCGGCCTGATGCGGGATGCCGCCAGCGCCGTGAAGGAATACGGTCTGAAACTGCCCCTCGTCGAAGGCAGCACAGCGGCGATGACCGCCGCGCTCAAATCGGCGATCGACCGCAAGGAATGGGTCGCCGTCGCCATCTGGGAGCCTTCCTGGATGATGTACAAATACGATCTGAAATTCCTGAAGGACCCCAAGGGCATTTTCCCGCCGGCACAGGGCTATTACTGGATCGGCCAGAAAGGCTTCTCCGCGGAATATCCGCATGCCCGCGAAGTGATCGCCAGCGTTTATGTGCCGCTCGCCGATATCACCGCGATCAACGGCGCGGTCAACGACGGCAAGACGATGGATCAGGCGGTCAAGGACTGGACCGACAGCCACGCCGATCTTCTGAAGCGCTGGGAAAACATCAAGAGCGAATGACCTTGAACGTGCGGGCCGCCAGGGTGGCCCGCACGCGGATTTCCAAAACTTGAAGGCCGGCCCGAGCAGGCCCGTGGGGAACGCAATGGATGCTATGATGAATGATTCCAACGAAGTGTTGGTTGATTGCCAGAACGTCTGGAAGATTTTCGGTGCGCGTGCTCAGGCCGCCGTCAAGGCCGTCTCCGAACGCGGATTGTCCAAGAAGCAGGTGCTGGAGGATTTCGACTGTGTCGTCGGCGTCTCCGACGCCAGCCTTCAGGTGCGCCGAGGCGAAATCTTCTGCATCATGGGGCTTTCAGGCAGCGGCAAGTCGACCCTGATCCGTCTTCTCAACCGTCTTATCGAGCCGAGCGTCGGCAAAATCACGGTGAAGGGCAAGGATATCGCCAGGCTCAACGCCGCCGAACTGCGTGAGCTGCGCGCCCGCAACATCGCCATGGTCTTCCAGAGCGTGGCGCTGCTGCCCTATCGAACCGTGCTGGAAAACGCCGGTTTCAGTCTTGAAGTACGCGGCGTCGCGAAGGACGAACGCAACCGCGTGGCGCGCGAAGCCCTTGAGAAAGTCGGGCTGGCCGACTGGACGTCACGTTATCCCGCAGAATTGTCGGGCGGCATGCAGCAGCGTGTCGGCCTTGCCCGTGCGCTGGCCGCCGACCCCGAAATCATTCTCATGGACGAGCCGTTCAGCGCGCTCGATCCCCTCATCCGCCGTCAGTTGCAAGATGAGTTCCGCCAATTGACGAAATCGCTCGGCAAATCCGCCGTCTTCATCACCCACGACCTCGAGGAAGCGATCCGCATCGGCGACCGCATCGCGATCATGAAGGACGGCGTCATCGTACAGGTCGGGACCGCCGAGGATATCGTCACCAAACCGGCCGACGACTATGTCGCCGACTTCGTCGCGGGCATTTCCAGAATTCATCTGGTGAAGGCGCATTCGGTCATGCAGCCGGTCACCGAATTCGCAGCCTCGCAGCCGCAATGCGATATCGGCACGCTGCTCAAGGCCTCGCCGGAAGCCGACATCGGGGCGCTGATCGACCTGACCATGCAGTCTAACCAGGATGCGGTTGCGGTGGTTGAGAACGATGCCGTGATTGGTGTCGTCACGACACGCGGCTTGCTGCGCGGCGTTGCCGGAACGCCCGGCGAAGAATTCGCGGCGGCTTAGGCGGAGGGATGGTCATGGATACTTCGATCATCACCGACCGTTTCGACACCTGGACGGAGGATGCGCTTGGCTGGATCGGCGATAACGGCGAAGGGCTGTTCGATTTCGTCAGCCGGTTGCTTGAGGGCAGCTATGACGGCATCCTCTGGTTTCTCCAGCTTGCCCCACCGGTCGTCATCGCGCTTGTCGCTGCACTGCTCGGCTGGCGGCTGATCAACCTGACGGCCGGCATTCTTGCCGGCGTTGCGCTGCTGTTCTGCGCGACCATGGGACTGTGGACCGAAACCATGAGCACGCTGGCGCTCGTCGCCACGGCGACAATTCTCGCGCTGCTGGTCGGAATACCGGTCGGCATCCTCGCGGGCTTCGCCAAATCGCTGGACAGGGTGCTGGAACCCGTCCTCGACCTGATCCAGACCATGCCGCCTTATATCTATCTTCTGCCTGCAATCGCGCTTCTGGGATATGGGCCGGCGACCGCGCTCATCGCCACCTTCATCGTCGCCATGCCGCCCGCCATCCGGCTGACCTCGCTCGGCATCCGCATGACGCCCCGGGAATTCATCGAACTCGGTCACGCAAGCGGACTGACGCCCTGGCAGATGTTCACGAAAATCCGCCTGCCATTCGCCATTCCAAGCGTCATGGCCGGTATCAACCAGAGCCTGATGATGGCCTTCGGCATGGTCGTCATTGCCGGCATCGTCGGTTCCGGCGGCCTCGGCGAGACGATCTATGGGGCCGTGCGCACGCTGGATGTCGCCACCTCCATCAATGCCGCAATCGCCATCGTCATTCTGACCATGGTGCTGGACCGGCTCACGCAAAGCGCGGCCCGCCGCGTCAAGGCAGGTGCAAGATGAACTTCGATCTCTTCCGGTTTTCACCGGGCACCTATCTCGCCCCCGCTGTGGATTGGCTGAACACCAATTTCCACCCGTTTTTCGCAGAGGTGACCAATATCGTCGAGGCGGTTCTCGGTGCAATCGAAGCCGCACTGCTTTATCCGCCCGCCTTTGCCCTGATCGCTGCGGCGACCCTGCTCGCCTTCTTCGCCATCAACCTCAAGGCCGCGATGGTGACGGTGTCTGCGCTGTCATTCTGCTTCTTCGCGGGCCTGTGGCGGGAGTCGATGCAGACGCTGGCGCTGGTGACCGTGGCCGTGGCCATTTCGGTATCGGTCGCCTTCCCGCTCGGCATTCTGGCGTCGCGCTACAAGCGGTTCGAAACATACCTTCGCCCAGTGCTCGACATCATGCAGACCGTGCCGCCATGGGTCTATCTGATCCCGGCCGTCATGATCTTCAGCCTCGGCCGTGTTCCCGCAATTATCGCGACCATCGTTTACGGGGTCCCGCCCATGCTGCGTCTCACGACGCTCGCCTTCAACCAGGTGCCCAAGGATCTTCTGGAGCTTGGGCAGGCGACGGGCGCCTCACCCCGGTCCATCCTGTTCAAGATCGAAATCCCGTCGGCCACGCCCACGCTTCTGGTCGGCCTCAACCAGTGCATTCTGCTTTCTCTTGCCATGGTCGTACTCGCAGGGCTTGTCGGAGCCGGTGGACTGGGTGCTGAAGTCACGCGCGGTCTGACGCGCATGGAAATGGGTCCGGGCCTGAGGGCCGGCCTTGCCATCGTCGCCATCGCCATTTTCCTCGACCGCCTGTCCAGAGGGGCGTTGCGAGGCCGCCGGACATCGGTTGCAGGAAGCGGCGCGCACTAGGAAGAAACACCCCATGCGCAAGAGCTTCTTCTGCATCGATGCCCACACCTGCGGAAATCCGGTTCGCCTCGTGGCTGGCGGCGGACCGCTCTTGCCGAATCTCCCCATAGCCGAGCGTCGCGACATATTCGTCCGGGACCATGACTGGATCCGGCAGGCTTTGATGTTCGAACCACGCGGGCACGATGTGATGTCAGGCGCGATCATCTATCCGGCGCATCGGCAAGACTGCGATTTCGCCGTGATATTCATCGAGGTCAGCGGCTGCCTGCCCATGTGCGGCGCCGGCACGATCGGTCTTGTGACAGCGGCAATCGAGGAGGGTCTCGTCACCCCGAGAGTGCCGGGAAGACTGTCGATAGAAACCCCTGCGGGAAAGGTCGATATCGAATATGAGAAGCCCGGAGAATTCGTCGAATCCGTCCGCATGATCAATGTCGCGAGCTACCTTCACGCCGCCGACTTGGAGGTCGAGGTCCCCGGTCTTGGCAGGCTCGTTGTCGATATCGCCTATGGCGGCAATTATTATGCGGTGGTCGAGCCGCAAGCCGTCTGGCCCGGTCTCGACGGCATGTCGGCCAGCGATATCGTCGATCTCAGCCGCAAGCTGCGGACCGCGCTTTCTGAGCTTTGCCATCCGGTTCATCCAGAAAATGAAAGAATAAGCGGCGTGCATCACGCCATCTGGTGCGACCAACCGGTTTCCGCCAATGCAGATGGGCGGGGCGCAGTCTTTTACGGTGACAAGGCCATCGACAGGTCGCCCGGCGGCACCGGCACCTCGGCCCGCATAGCGCAACTCCATGGCAAGGGTCGTCTGAAAACCGGGGACACATTCCGTCAGGAAAGCCTGATCGGCACGATCTTCGAAGGCAGGATCGAGCAGGACACGGAAATCGGCGGCTTCAGGGGCATCGTCCCGAGCGTTTCAGGCTGGGCGCGGATCATTGGGCACAACACGATATTCGTGGATGACCGCGACCCGCTGGCCCACGGATTTCAGATCGGTTGAGGCCCCACGCATTCCGGCGCAAATGGGTCTCAAGAACCGGCGCCCATGAAGGTCACCCGGGTAAGAGCCGTATAGTTGGATTCCGAGGCCATCAGGGCTGCGAAGACGAGCACGAGAAGCGGTGGAAGCAGGATGGCGTAGATCAGGACCAGCCGTTCCCAGGCCATGTGCATGAAAATCGCCATGATCAACCCCGCCTTCAGGATCATGAACAGGATGATCAGGGACCATCTCGGATAGCTCTGAATGCCGAGATAATCGACCATATAGGAGAAGGCGCTGAGGACGAAAAGCAGTCCCCAGACCACCATGTAAAGTCTTATCGGATGCTGCTGTCCCTGTTGTGACTGTTGCTGTGCCATGATGCCATCCTCACTCACCACAGATAGAAGAATGCGAAGATAAAGACCCACACCAGATCCACGAAGTGCCAGTAAAGCCCGGTTATCTCGACGATCTCGTATTGCCCCTTGCGGCTGGTGAAGAACCCCCGCCTTTCCTCATCGAAATCTCCCCGCCACACCTTGCGCGCGACGATGAGAAGAAACAGGACGCCGATGGAAACATGGGTGCCGTGAAAGCCCGTGATCATGAAGAAAGCCGAACCGAACTGCGCCGCACCCCACGGGTTTTCCCAGGGACGAACGCCCTCCGCGATCAGCTTGCTCCATTCGAATGCCTGCATTCCCACGAATGTCGCGCCAAGCGCCGCCGTCGCCACCATCAGCGCGGCGGTTTTGCGACGGTCGCGGCGATAGGCGAAGTTGACGGCCATGGCCATCGTGCCGCTGCTGCTGATGAGAACAAAGGTCATGATGGCAATCAGGATCAACGGAATGTGCCGGCCGGCAATCGTGAGCGCGAAAACCTCGCTAGGATTGGGCCAGGCCGCGGTGGCCGACATGCGCGCCGCCATATAGGCCAGCAGGAAACAGCCGAAAATGAAGATATCGCTCAGGATGAATATCCACATCATCGCCTTGCCCCAGGAGACGTTCTTGAACGCCCGCTGGTCCGATGACAGATCGGCGGCGACGCCGCGCAATCCCGCCGGCCGCAGATGCGGATCACTTACCGGTCTTTCCTCCATGGATGCGGCCATGATCGACACTCCTCAGGTGACCAATTGACGGCAGAGATCGACGAAACTATTCGCCCAGCCGGCGAAAAGCGCAAAAAGGACCAGCCAGACGACCAGCATGAAATGCCAGTAGATGGCGCACAGCTCCACACTCAGGCGCATCCTTGCCGACAAGGGCTCGCTCCGGGCACGGATTGCGGTGCGTCCAAGCACGAAGAGCCCGCCCAATATATGCAGGCCGTGCAGGCCGGTGATCATGTAGAAGAAGCTGTTCGATGGGTTATCCGCCAGAACATAGCCTGCGGAGATGAGTTGCCGCCACGCCAGGAATTGACCGGCGACAAAGAAAACAGCCGTCGCAAAGGCTGTCACAAGAGCCGCATTCAGCCTGTCGCGACGATCTGGACGGATTTCAGTTTTCGCCCATTGCAGCGCCAGACTGCTGGCGGCGAGCGCCGCGGTGTTCACCCATAACAGTCCGGGGATCGGGATACCCCACCAGTCGGCGCCGCCCATGCGGCCGAGATAGGCGCTGATGAGCAAGGTGAACAAGGCACCGACAACCGCCAGAAATATCCCAAGTCCGACTTTCGCGATTGTCGCCGATGATCCCTGCATCTGCGGCGCATCGCCTGCCAGACCGACTTCCAGCCAGGGCTTCGAGGCTAGCCGCTGCCGCGCCATCCACCAGCCGATGATGCCGGCGATTCCGGCCATGAAGACGAGGATGGCGCTCATGACAGGACCCTTTCGGAAGGCCCGGCCGCAGCCGGCTGGTTTTGCGGCAGGAAGTCCTCAGCCGCGCCGGGCACGCTATAATCATACGGCCAGCGATAAACGACCGGCAGTTCCTTGCCCCAGTTGCCATGAACCGGCGGGGTCTGCGGCGTCTGCCATTCCAGTGTCGTGGCCCGCCACGGATTGCCGACCGCCTTTTTGCCCCAGCGCAGGCTCCACTCGAGATTGAACACGAACAGCAGTTGCGCCGCACCGACAATGAGCGCGGCCACGGTGATGAATATGTTCAACGTGTGCGCCGAATCTGGAATGAAGGCGGTTTCGCCCAGCTCGTAATAGCGGCGCGGCACGCCCATCAGCCCGAGATAATGCATCGGGAAGAAGATGGCATAAGCACCCAGAAAGGTGATCCAGAAATGGACGTGCCCCATCGCCTCGTTCAGCATCCGGCCTGTGACTTTAGGATACCAGTGGTGAATCGCACCGAAGATCACCATGATCGGCGCGACCCCCATCACCATATGAAAATGGGCGACCACGAACATCGTATCCGAAAGCGGCACATCGACGACGACATTGCCGAGGAAGAGACCGGTCAATCCGCCATTGATGAATGTGACGATGAAGGCGAGCGCAAACAGCATCGGCAGGGTGAGATGGATATCGCCGCGCCAGAGCGTGAGCACCCAGTTATAGACCTTGATCGCCGTCGGCACGGCGATGATCAGCGTCGTGGTTGCGAAAAAGAACCCGAAATTCGGGTTCATGCCGCTGACATACATATGATGCGCCCAGACGACGAAGCTCAGCGCCGCGATGATGACGATCGCCCAGACCATCATGCGGTAACCGAAGATATTCTTGCGCGCATGGGTGCTGATCAGATCCGAGACGATGCCGAAGGCGGGAAGTGCGACGATATAGACTTCCGGATGGCCGAAGAACCAGAACAGGTGCTGGAACAGGATGGGACTGCCGCCCTCCTGCTTCAATTGTTCGCCCATCTCCACGATGGCCGGCATGAAGAAGCTCGTGCCGAGCAGCCGGTCGAACAACATCATGACGGCAGCGACGAAGAGCGCCGGGAAAGCGAGCAGCGCCATGGCGGTCGCCGTGAATATGCCCCAGATCGTCAATGGCATGCGCATCAGCGTCATGCCCCGCGTGCGTCCCTGCAACACGGTGACGACGTAATTCAGCCCGCCCAAAGTAAAGCCGATGATGAACAGGATCAGCGATGACAGCATCAGGATGATGCCCCAGTCGCGCCCTCCCGGCGTTCCCGAAAGAAGCGCCTGCGGCGGATAGAGCGTCCAGCCGGCGCCCGTCGGCCCGCCGGGCGCGAAGAAACCGGCCACCAGCACAAGGACGGCGGAGAGATAAAGCCAGTAGCTCAGCATATTGGCATAGGGAAACACCATGTCGCGCGCGCCGAGCATCAGCGGGATCAGGTAGTTGCCGAAACCGCCGAGAAACAGCGCGGTGAGCAGGTAAATCACCATGATCATGCCATGCATGGTGATGAACTGATAATAATGCTCCGCATCGATGAAGGAGAAATAGCCGGGAAAACCGAGCTGCAGCCGCATCAGCCAGGAAAGCACCAGCGCCACCATGCCGATTGCGATGGCTGTCAGGAAATATTGAATGGCAATGATCTTGGCATCCTGGCTGAAGACATATTTCGTCCACCAGCTTTTCGGGTGATAAAGCTCGACGTCCTCGACTTCAGCGGGCTGAATGACCTGCCCGGCGCCGGATCCAATCTCGACCATGTTCCATCCTCCCTGTTCCCCCGATGCGGTCTTCCCTTCCAATATGCGCGGCGCTTATCTGGCCGCCGGCGTTTCCGCCGAAGCCAGCAATTTCGAGAAAGTCGGCTGCTGCTGCAGCCAGGCTTGATAATCGGTCTCGGTATCGACGACGACGGTGCCGCGCATCTGCGGATGGCCCACACCGCACAGTTCCGCGCAGAGAACCTCGAAGGTTCCCGTCCGGGTCGGCGTAAACCAGTAGTAGGTGACCGAGCCGGGGATCATGTCCATCTTGGCCCGGAACTCCGGCACGTAGAAATCATGCACGACATCGACCGCGCGCAGCAGCATCTTCACCGGCCTGCCGGCGGGCAGATGCAACTCACCGCCTTCAACGATGACATCGTCCATTCCTGCGGGATCGTTCCTGTTCAGGCCGAGCGGATTGTCGGGTGCAATAGCGCGCGTATCCGCCCGTCCGAGCCGTCCGTCCGCTCCCGGCAGGCGGAAACTCCATTGCCATTGCTTACCGACGACTTCCACTTCGCTCGCACCGTCCGGGACGGTCACGAACTGGTTCCATACGAAGAGGCCCGGCAGAAGCATTGCAGCCACCCCAACCCCGGTTCCACCCGCCAGCCACCATTCCAGGCGCTTGTTTTCGGGCTGGTATGCCGCCCGGTTTCCGGCGCGGTGTTTGAAGCGGAACACGCAATAGGCGACGAACAGCACAACGGCCGAGAAAACGAAGCCGGTGATCCAGAAAGTGATGATGATCGTATTGTCGATATAGCTCCAGTTCGAGGCTATCGGCGTCCACCACCACGGGCTTAGCAGGTGGAATACGATCGATCCCACCACCAGCAGAACGAGAATCACAACGACAGCCATCGTTTCCTCCCGTGACCCGGCCACGAATACTTCTACAACCCCATCGCGAAGTATATTAGAATTATCTCATAAATTGATCAGGCGAGCAATTACGGTGGCGCCTGCGGCAGCGTCTCCTTCCTGTGCTACGGCCTCAATCGGTAAGGCAATCGCGAAAAGCAGACAGATCGGAAGAAAACGATATCACATGGCATCGCCGCACTCTCCATGGTCATCCCACCCGCCGCGGCTCCCCTCAGCGGGGCCGCAACGGCAGGAAGGATGATCTACGGATAGATTTCCTCTACGAATTCAGGGCTTACGGCTTGGATAATCGGACACGATCAGTTTCCGATAGAGGTGCCAGGTCGAGTGGCCGAGGATGGGCATGACGACCGCGAGGCCGATAAATACCGGGATCGTGCCGACGACGAGCAAGGCCGCGACGATCAATCCCCAAAGCGCCACGGGAACCGGGTTGGCAAGCGTGGCGCGGATGCTCGCATCCACCGCCGCGACTGCGCCGACATCCCGGTCGAGCAGCAGCGGGAACGCCACCACCGTTGTCGCCAGCACGACGACCGCGAAAACGAAGCCGGCCAGATTGCCCCAGACGATGAGGGAGAGACCTTGCGAGGTCGTCAATACGTCCGACAGAAAGGTGGAGAGCGAAACCGGACCGGTCGCATCGAAAGTCGCAGTGTAGATGCTCTGCGCAACAATCAACCAGACGACGAAAAGCACGAACAGCATGACGGCGACCGCGATGATCGACGGCAGGGCCGGAGAGTGACGAACCTCCAGTGCATGCCGCCAGGAGCTATCCAATCCCTGCTCGCGTCGTCGACTGATTTCATAAAGCCCGATGGCCGCGATCGGACCAATCAGTGCAAAACCCGACATCAGCGGATAAATAACCGGCAGCAGATTGGCGCCGGAACTCCACATCACCAGAAAAACACCGGCGATCGGATACATAAGACAGAGAAAAACATAGTGGGACGGCTTTTCTTTAAAGTCCTCAAGTCCCAGCTTCAACGCATCCACAATATCCGGGATGCCAACCTTGCGGACTTCCGGGCGGGCAAATTCACCACTCGCACCGGCCATGACATGGAATGCCGTCATAGCACTTCTCCTCCTGCGCCATGATCCGGCTGGCGGTACAGGAACGCTCGGTGACTTCTATCGACGCGTCAAACCGCAACCGGCTGTTTTGTAATTTATCAAATTTTGTCGCCTTTGTCGCCTGTTCTTTAAATTGGAGAAATCAGACGCCCGCCGCCGGCACGGTCGACGGAACCGCACTTGTGCAGGTTTTGGATCGTTGCCAGCTCCGTGCACTGTCTATGGCGCGTGCGAAGCGGGCATGGTCTTCGGCATCGACCGATCCATCGCGCGCGAATATCTCGGCATCGCCTCGCAGGGCCGCGACATCGACACCGCACAGTTCCGCCAGACCGAGCGCCGTCAGCTCGCGCATGGCGGGCACGCAAATGGTTCGACCGCTGGCGGCGGCCAGAAAGCGGGCGAAATAACGGCTGTTCGACAAGCCGCCATCGATGGAGATCGTGTCGCCTATGGGGGCGACGGCCGATGCCGCCTCGACCAACCGCGCCGTCAGCAGGGCAATGCCTTCCAGCACGGCGCGCACCATGTCACGCCGCTCGGTCGCGTGGTTCATGCCGATGAACAAAGGCACGGCCTGCCTGTCCCAATAGGGCGCGGCAAGGCCCGAAAGGGCGGGCACGAAGACAAGGCCGCGACGAATGGCCGACGGTCCCTCGAAACCGTCGAGTTCGGTATTTTCAGCATAGAGGCCGATCTTTTTCGCCCATTCAAGCGCCGCGCCGGCATCATAGATCCCGCCTTCGATGGCGAAAACAGCGGGGGCGCCCTGCATTTGCCAGCCAATGGTCGGCAGAAGCTCTCCCGTCGCCGGCCGCCCGTGACCGGCAACGGCCAGCAGAAAGGCTCCGGTTCCGAAGGTTATCTTGCAATCGCCGGCCTTGCGGCAGCCATGCCCATAAAGCGCTGCCTGCTGATCGACGATGGAAACGCGGATAGGCGTTCCCTCGACCGCGCCGAAGCCGCCATCGACAGGGCCGATTGTGGGCAGGCAATCCAGCGGCACGCCGTGAAGCGCGCAGAGTTCCGGGCTCCAGTCTCCGGTTGAGAGATCGAGCAGCCCCGTGCGCGACGCCGTTGCAAGGTCGGTGCGGAAACAGCCCGTCAGCCGGTCCAGAAAAAACGCATCGGTGGTGCCCAGCCGCAAACGGCCTACGGCGCGTGCCTGGGCCACCGCCGGATTGTGCCTGACCAGCCAGGCCAGTTTGCTGGCCGAAAAATAGGGATCGAGCGGCAGCCCGCAAATCTCTTTCGAACGATCCGTTGCCGAAGGCGCCATGGCGGCCAGCGCTTCGGCGGTGCGGGCATCCTGCCAGACGATGACCGTCGACAGCGCCTCACCGCTCACGGCATCCCACGCCAGGCAACTCTCGCCCTGATTGGCGATGGCGATGGCATCCACCGGCCCGGCGGCAGCCAGCACCGCGCGGATGTTGCCCAGCAGTTCTTCCGGATCATGTTCCACATGGCCGGCGGCCGGATAAAATTGCGCGTGACGCCGGCTGGCCACGACCTCCGCCGTGCCGCCATCGCTCACCACAAGGCACCGGGTCGATGTCGTTCCCTGATCGATTGCGGCAATGCGCATCAATTGGTCTCCCGAAAATGAAAGGCAATCCGCCCCGCTTCAAACGCCGCGCCGGGAATGGGCACCAGCACACGGCGTTCAGGACGCCACCGGCCGGTCTTGTTCCACACTTCCGTTCCATCGAGATGCAGCGAAAGCCGGCCTTGGACGTGTCTGGTGAAACGAAGCTGAAAATCGCGAAATGCGGGTCTGTCGAGCCCACCCGGCCGCAACATGGCGGGAACCGCCAGCTTGAGCGGATCGGCGAAGGTGACGGGCACCCCCGGCGCGCCGCATGGTTCCCGAACGAGATCGTCAGCCACCGCCGCACCAACCCGACGGCCTTCGCGAAACGCCCAGCCGCCCGTTTCCACGGCTCGCAAGACATTCCCGCCGGCGAAGAATATCGGGTTGGGCATCCGTCCGTCCTGATCGATCAGCGGCCCGGCGCTGCCTGCCGCAACATCCACGGGGGATGCATTGAGAAGCGCTGCCTCCGGCGTGAACCGCCCGGTGATCAGAACACCGTCGCATTGAACCGTCATGATGCGACCATCCGCCAGACGGATATCGGCTTCTTCGACCCGGCCGCATCCGCGAATATCCGTGAGTACCGCACCACAATAAAAGGGCACCCCGGCCAGTCGCGGAAACCAATGGAAAGGCGACCGCGCCAGCGGATGCGATTCCGGCTCGATCATCGCCACCGGCCGGGCGCGATGCGTCAGGCAGGTTAGAAGCGCGGAAAAGGAAACCAGTTCCGAACCGATAATAAGCGGCCGACGAAAGGGCATGATGCCGTGAAAGGCGACATAGGATTGCAGCGTGCCGGTGGTGACCACACCTACCGGCCTGTCGCCGGGTAAAAGTCGCGCGGAGCGTGGTTTTTCCCGCGCGCCGGTCGCAAGCACGATACGCCGGGCCTTTAGCGTCTCGACGCCGCGCGCCGACGTCACCAGCAGCGCGCCATCCTGCCCGAGTTCCACCACGGAATGACCGGTGCGGATATCGACACCCGCATCCTGCGCCTGCCGCTGCAGGCGTTGCGCATAGGCCGGACCGAAATAGACGCGTCCGAATTCACGCATGCCGAAGGGCGAATGCAGGCAATGCCGGGTCGCGCCTCCAAGGGCCGGCTCACGGTCAAGGATCATCACGCGGGCGATACCGCGCGCTTTCAGCTCCAGTGCCGCCGCCATGCCCGCCGGGCCGCCGCCGACCACGATCACATCCGCACTCATCGGTCGCCTCCCTCGCGAACGGCAAGCGGGGTCGCCAGGCGGTCGCCCGTCATCGCGGCCAGCCGGGCGTTGCAATAAAAACCCTGACAGCGGCCCATGCCGGCGCGGGTGCGCCGCCGCAGCCCACCGAAATCGCCCGGCGGCACCGGGCTTAAAAAGGTCGCCTCGATCTCGCGGCGCGTGACGAGTTCGCAATGACAGACGATTTCGCCGTGATCGGCACGCTGCCAGTCCCGCTCGCAGGTTTCGGTCAGGTTGGGCATCGTCACGTCGGGAGCCGAGGGCGGTGGGATAAAATGCGTGTCGAAACCTTCGTGAAGCCTCAGCGCATGTTGCGCCAGACCGAGGGCGGCGCTGAGGCCCGTGGAGCGAATGCCGCCGAGCGTGATCGCGCGTCGGTCCGGCCGGGCGGAAATGCGGTAATGCTTCCTTTCAGACGCCGGTCGCAGACCAGCATAAACGGCGGTCACGGCAACGGAGGCCAGCGCCGGAACGATCTCCGCACCGCGCTCCAGCAGTGCTTCCAGCGTCGCCGTCTCGACCGTCGCGCGCTCTCGGTCTTCCTGCTCTTCCGCCGTCGGGCCGACGAGAACATTCCCGAAGGCGGTGGGGCAAACCACGATGCCCTTGGTGATTTCGGTGGGAACGGGCAGGACGATGCGCGGCACATGCCGGCGGGCAGCCTTGTCCAGCACCACGAACTGTCCCTTGCGGGGCTTGATGGCGAAGTCGGGCGGAAGCCCCAGACGCGCATCGACAATATCGCCGAACAGCCCGGCGGCATTGACGACACTCGCGGCAAGGATAACGCCTGCCGTCGTCTCGATCAGCCACGTGCCGTCGAATACACCGGACAGAACTTCCGCGTTACGCACCAGCTGCGCGCCGAGCGCCACCGCCTGCGTGAGATAGCCGAGCGGCGCGGACCACGGATCGATGATATGTTCGCCCGGAACGTCGAGCGCGGCGACAAGGCGGTCGGACAGGCCCGGCATGGTTTCACGAACGTGCCCCGCTGTGAGAAGCTCAAGCCCGGCGATGCCGTTGCGCCGCCCCTGATCGGCGATCGCCTGCAGTTTTTCCGCCTCGTCCGGGTTCCAGGCGCAAACCAGCGCACCGGTTTCGACGAGGCTGAGGCCCATCTGCCCATGAATGGAGAGATATTCCGCCCGGCCTGCCTTCACCAGTTCCAGTTCCAGACTGCCTTCCGGCGCATCGAAGCCGGTATGGAGGATGGCGCTATTGGCCTTGGAGGCGCCGGAGAGGATATCGGAGCCTTTCTCGATGACCACCACCTTCGCACCGGCCAGCGCGAAACGGCGGGCGACCGCGCACCCAACGACGCCGGCGCCGATGACGGCGACATCAAATTCCGTGGAGGGGGTTTCAGCCATGGGCTTCCCTTTGCTTTTGTCTTTCAAAGCGAAATCAACGGGCGCGACGGATCGCGCCGATGCAGCAGCGGCGTTCATAAACGGGAGTGAAATTCGCGCCTATGCCAGTAGGGGCAGCCAGCGCCAGCCAGCGGCCCCGCGACTTTATTTCACGAAAGTCTTGGTCAGGCCCGCCGTGCGGTCGACGATGAGAACGACGGCAAGGGTGAGCACGATCAAGAGAACGGAAATGGCTGCAACGAGCGGATCGGCCTGCGTTTCCACGTGCTGATACATGGCGACGGGAAGCGTGGTGATGCGTGGGCCGGTGAGGAACAGCGAAATCACCGCTTCATCGAACGACACCAGAAAGGAAAGCGCCGCCGTCGCCACCACGCCCGGCGCGATCATCGGCATGGTCACGCGTCGGAAAATCGTGAGCGGCGATGCCCCGAGCGTGGAAGCGGCCTCCTCGAAGATCAGCGGCAGGCCGGCAAGCGAGGTGGTGAGAACACGCAGCGCATAGGGCAGCACGATGATGAGATGCGCAATCACCAGACCTGTGAAGGTGCCGAGCAGGCCGGCACCGGCAAAGACGATCAGGATCGCGAGGCCGAGAACGATGGTGGGCAGAAGCAGCGGCGCGGTGAAGAAGGCGAGAAGCGCATCCGCCCCGATCACCCGCATGCGCACGATGGCATAGGAGGCCGGTAGCGCGATCAGCATGGAGAGCGCGGTGACGATGACGGCGAGAAGGGTGCTGGTGCCGAGCGCTCCCATCATCTTGGAATTGTGCATGAGATCGACATACCAGCGCAGGCTCCAGCCGGAGGGCGGAAAGGTCATGTAGCTATCGGCCGAAAACGAGATCGGCACGACGAGAACGACGGGCGCCAGCAGGAAAAGGAACATGATGAAGGCGACGATTTTCAGCGCCAGCGGAGCGGGACGTTCTTCCATCTTCGATCTCCTTTTAAAGAATGGCCCGCAGAAGCCGGGAATAGAGCACCAGGGCAGCGCCGAAAATCACGAGAATGATCATCGACAGCGTCGCCGCAAGCGGCCAGTTGAGCGTCACAATGGCCTGATCGTAGATTTCCGTCGCCAGAAGGAAGACGCGTCCGCCGCCAAGCAGCTTGGGGGTGATGAACGAACTGACGGCGAGAACGAAGGAAAGCAGGCAGCCGAGGGCGACGCCGGGCATGGTAAGCGGCACGATGATCCGCCAGAAAACCTTCCACGGCGATGCGCCGAGCGTTTCCGCCGCCTCTTCGACACGCGGATCGAGCCTGCCGAAACCGGCAAGCAGCGCCAAGATCATATAGGGCATCAGGATTTCGGTTAGCCCGATGACGACGCCGACCTTGTTGAACAGCAGCCGCACGCCGCTTTCAGCGCCCAGTGCGAAGAGGATGTTGTTGATGAGGCCGTCATCGGCAAGGATCGCGATCCAGCCATAGGTGCGCACCACGGCCGAGGTGAGCAATGGCGAAATGACGAGCACCAGCAGCAGCGTCTTCCAGCGGCCCTGCGCCCGGTGAAGATAAAGCGCGATGGGATAGGAGGCGATGAGTGTGAGAACCGTGATTAGAAGGCTTGTCAGGATGCTCTGGCCGATCAGTTCGATATAAAAACCGTCGGTCAGGGTGGACGACCAGTTGTCGAGCGTGTGGGCCTCGCCGAGACCGCCGCCGCCAAGGCTTTCACGGAAGGAAAGCAGGAGCAGGTTGAAGACGGGCATCACGAAGGCCAGCCCATTGACCGCAATGATCGGCCCGAGAAGAAGCGTTGCGAGAAACACCATGGAGGATGTGCGGCTGCCGGGAGCCGTGATCATGACCGCCGCTGTCATTGGCCTGCTCCGAAGACCAGCGTGTCCTCCACGCGCCAGACGAGGCTGACCGCGCTGCCCGCCGCCACAGGTGTTTCCCCGCCCGAAGTCGCACGCTCCACCGACAATGTCTGTCCGCCCGCGGCGATCTCGTAGTGAAGGATATCGCCTGCATAATAGACATCGCGAACCTCACCGGCGATGCGATTGACCGGCGCTCCGTCGAAATCGGGTGCGGCGTCACCGGCAACCGTCATGGCCATGCGGTGCGGCCGTACCATAAGGTCGATGGTGCCGTTGTGCGAGCCGGGCGCACGCAATACCGCATCCCCAATCGTGATGTGATCGCCGACGGCATTGCCGACCAGCCTGTTGGTGCGGCCGACGAAGGAGGCGACGAAAGCCGTTGCAGGGCGCTCGTAGAGATCGCGCGGCGTGCCGAGCTGTTCCAGACGCCCGCCATTGAGCACGGCGACCTTGTCGCACATGCTGAGCGCCTCGACCTGATCATGGGTGACGAAGATGGAGGTGATGCCAAGCTGCTTCTGGATGCGGCGGATTTCAGAGCGCATCTCGTCGCGCAGCTTGGCGTCGAGATTGGAAAGAGGTTCATCGAACAAAAGGATGGAGGGCTGGATGACGAGTGCACGCGCCAGTGCGACGCGCTGCTGCTGGCCGCCGGAAAGCTGGGCGGGGCGGCGGTCCTCGCGCCCTTCCAGACGCACCATGGCAATCGCTTCGCGCGCACGCCGTTCCGCTTCGGCAGCCGGTACCTTGCGCATTTCAAGACCGAACATGACGTTCTTGAGAACCGTCATATGCGGGAAAAGCGCATAGCTCTGGAAAACGAGGCCAATATCGCGCTTATAGGGCGCAAGCTGGGTCACATCCTTGCCGTCGATCAGGATCGAACCTGACGTCACGGGGGCAAGGCCGGCAATCATCCGCAGCGATGTCGACTTGCCGCAGCCGGATGGACCGAGGAAGGCAACCAGTTCGCCCTTGGGAATCTCGAGATTGAGATTATCCACGGCGACCATGGTTTCGTAGCGCTTGGTCAATGAACGAATCGAGAGAAATCCTGGCTGCATGATGTCTGAAGTTCCCATTCTGGCTTTTTGCCTTTCTCCAGAACATGTCCCATCCCGGCGGGTCGCGGACATGCCCTGTCCCTTGATCTATGCAATCGCGGCGGAAATTCACCTGCGCTCTGCGCAGCGCTTTCCCTATGCAGGCCTTCGGACCACTCCCCTCCATCGATCCCAACACCGACGGAGGAAATGAGCCGGAGCCCATGCCGTTTCCGCATCCGCCCGAAGGGGATGCGGAAGTCTTGCCATTTTTCACGACAGAGACGCGAAAGCCTTAGCGGCTGAGCGGGATGACCTTGCGGCGCCAGTCCTGCGTGATCTGGTCACGAACCTTCGAGAGGCCGATCCAGTCGACCGGGATAACCTTGTCCATCGCCTTGACGACCGTGCGATCGCTGACATCGGGAGCCACCGTGGCCTTGGCGTTGGTCGGCGCATAATACATGGCGGCGGTGAAGGCGGCCTGGGCTTCCGGGCTCAGCGCGTAATCGATGAACTTGCGGGCCGCCTCGGACGACGGGCCGCCCTTGACGAGGTTGAGCGTATTGATCTGCAGGATCGTGCCTTCCTTCGGAAGAACGACCTTCATCTTGCCCTTGGAACCATCGGCATTCACCTGGCTGCGGGCATTCCAGCCCACGCCCAGCGACACCTGGCCATTGACGACAGTCGGATAGACTTCCGGCTTCGGTTCCCAGGTCTGGACGTTCGGCGCGACTTCCGCCATGGCATTGATGCCGGCGTCGATATTCTTGATGAAGTCGGTGCCGCCATTCATGTGGTCCATGATGATGGTCGTGCCGATACCGACGATGTCAGGAGCGCTCAGCATGGCGATCTTGCCCTTGAAGGCGCTGTCTTTCAGGGCATTCCAGCTATCCGGTGCGGTCTTGATTGCATCGGTATTGTAGATGAGAACGAGGTTGTCGAAAGTCACGCCGACACCGGCGACGCCTTCGAAGCGGGCGTTCGGATAGAGGTCGGCAACGTTCTTGGTAACGCTTTCATCGACCTTGTCGAACAGGCCTTCGTCCGTGCCGGTCTTGGCGACGGAGACGTCCATCAGCGCGATATCGGATTGCGGAGCAGCTTTCTGCGCACGCAGCGAGCCGAGCATGGCGGCGGAACCTTGCTGCGGGAAATAGTCTACCTTGATATCCGGGTTGGCGGCCATGAAAGGCTCGATGACGGCCTTGGTGTAACGCTCCTGGAAAAGGCCGCTATAGCCGAGGAACGTCACGGTCTGCTGGGCGTGCGCCGGCAGGGCGGCCGCGCCAAGCATGAGAATCCCACTCAGAAGTATCGATTTCTTCATTGTCCTGTTCTCCTCTATTGTTATTGGGAGTGGCGAACGGATCCGCCACCCGAAAGATTGTGTCAGGCGCTCAGCTTGGCCTGGACGAATTTATTGGCGCCGGAAATATCCGGCAGCTTCTCGCCGTTGCGCAGGCGTTCCAGAAGCACGATCTCGGCTTCCTGCATGCCGATGGCGCGTTCCGCCATGGCGCGGGCCTGGCTCGGATGAAGGGCGACAACGCCGCTTTCGTCGCACAGGATCGCATCGCCCGGATTGATCATCTGGCCGCCGACGCTGATCGGAACGTTGATCGCGCCTTCCAGACCAAGGATCTTGGTGGTGATGGGCGACGGGCCGCGGCACCACATTGGCATGTCGACCTTGGTGAACTCCGAGAAATCGGTCGCCGGGCCATCGACGACACCGGCTTTCACACCCGCCATCTTCATGGTGTTGGTGATGACGCCGCCCCAGCAGGCGTGGCGTGTATCACCGCAACGGTCGATGAGAACGATATCGCCCGGACGCACGAGTTGCGTCAGGTAGTGGAGCATGGTCGAATCTGCATTCGGGATGCGCAGCGTGACGGCGGTGCCCGCCACGCGCTTGCCCGGAAGAACGGCCCGGATTTCAGGATCGACGAAACCGGAATGAAGCACATGGCCGATCGTTGCGACTTCGACCTTTTCAAGAAGCTCGATGATGTCGGTGCCGATCTGTTCCGGCATGGGGTTGACGATAAACATTGGGTCTTTCTCCGATCAGAGAACGTGGTGGTTCGCCACCGGCACGTTGGCGCGCACCTTGGCCGAATAGTCGAAGTCGAGAGCGGCGCCGGCAGTTCCGACGGTGTCGGAGCATTGCGCGACGATGTGACCCCACGGATCGATGACCATGGAATGACCCCAGCAGGCCTTCTTGCCGCCTGCATGGGTGCCGATCTGGCCGACAGCGAGGAAATAGGTCTGGGTTTCGACGGCGCGGGCGCGGGCCAGCACTTCCCAATGGTCCTTGCCTGTCATCAGAGTGAAAGCCGCGGGCAGAACGATAACATCTGCACCCTTGTCCCGCAGGGCGCGGAACAGTTCCGGGAAGCGGATATCGTAGCAGATGCCGCAACCGACCGTCCTGTCGCCAACCTTGTAGGTCACGACCTCTTCGCCACGGGCAACGGAATCGGATTCACGGTAGCTGATGCCGTTCGGCGTATCGACATCGAACAGGTGAATTTTACGGTAACGGGCGATCTGTTTGCCGTCCGGGCCGAAAACGAGCGTCGAATTGTAGAAGCGGTTGCCTTCCTTCTCGACGATGGAACCGGCATGCAGCGTGATCGCGTGCTTTCTGGCCAGATCCGAAAGCAGCGAGTAAATCTCGCCGCCGGGGAATTCTTCCCCGCTCTCATGCATTTCCTGAGGATTATCTCCAAGAAATGCGAAGTATTCCGGAAGAACAACAAGATCAGGACTATCCGCCTTGACTGCCTTCTCAATTAAATCGGCAGCAACCTTGAGGTTTTCTGCCTTGTCGTTCTGGGTATTCATTTGAACAAGTGAGACTTTCACGTTGCTCTCCTCTCATGTTGCGAGGAGAATTAAGAACGGGAACTGTTTTCCTGACAAACGGAAAAACTCTATCGAAACCCATAAGGTAAGCTTATAGATTAATCATTTTGCGTTGCAGCATAAAATTTAAGCTGCGGCCGTCATCCATTGTGTGGTGGTTTCACTGACGATTTCCGTCGCCATGTCGGCAATGGCACGGGCAAGCGCGTTGTCGCCACGCTCCTGATAAACCGTGTGGAAGGTAAGAGGCGGCACCGGCGGCGTGATGTCGAGAATACGCGCTTCGCCCGATTTGATGATGCCGTCCACCAAAACGCGCGGCAAGGCGCCCACCCCGACGGCCGTGGCCACAAGGCGCGTCATGATCGACAGCGAATTGGAATTGTAGATGCGGCTATCGGACAGGCCATGGGAATCGAGAAGCGCCCGCAATGCCTGGTGCGGTTGTGAGCCGGTCGAGAAGGTAAGCAGCGGAAAATGCGCGATATCTTCAAGCGTGACACCGGTTTCCGGCAGCGGCAGTTCGACCGCGCCGACCCAGCAGGATTCGAATGTACAGAGCGGTGAATTATAAATATCCGCAGCCATGATCGGCCCCATGATGAAACCGACATCCACCTCGCCGTTCTGAATGCGCTGCGAGAGTTTCAGGCTGGTATCGATGGTCAGATCGAGGCTGACACCGGGATATTGCTCGTTCACGCGGCGGATAAGCAGCGGCAGCCAGGCATAGACGATCGTATCGGCCGCACCGATCCGCACCGTACCCCTCAGCGCCTCGCGGTTACTGACAATCTGCCGAAACTCGCCGGTGAGGTTGACGATCTTTTCGGCATGTTGCAGCGCCAGACGACCGGCGGGCGTCAGGTTGACGCAGCGCACATCGCGCGTGAATAGCACGACACCGAGCTCCCGCTCCAAAGCGGCAATCCGGTTGGACACCGATGCTTGCGTTGTGTGCAAACGTTCCGCGGCTGCCGAAAAGCTGCTCAATCGAGCAGCCCAGAGAAAAGTTTCGAGGAATCGCGTATTCATGGGCTCAATCTTCTCGCATGGCTCCGCGATCCAGCTCCAAGTCTCTGGCTTCGTCTTGCCCTTGGCCTTTGTGGTTCAAGGGGCAGTATGTCCGATGCGCGCGCCCATAGGCAAGCGATCAAAGCCGGCGCCTCCCTTTCTCATGGGGATCGCGCCGGCCTCGTTTGCAGGGTGGGAGAATAGCCTTGAGGCGACGGGATGGCGGGAGCCAACAGACGCCCGCGCCATCCCTGCCCGGTTCTTAGTGACCGCCCTTTGTGGCCGGCACCGGCGTGTTGAGAAGCTGCTGTTCCCAGAGATAGGCGATGCCGCTGCCGCCGAAGTGCTGGATGAGGATTTCGGTCAGTTCCTCGACATGCTCGGTGCGCGCCCAATCGCGCTGCCATTCACCGGCGAGCGCCATAACGGTCATCGGGTTCGCACCGGCCGCGATCATGCGCTGGATGGCAACTTCGTGAGACTCCTTCGAAATCCCGCCCGACGCATCGGTGATCACGGTCACGTCCCAACCTTCGCCGGCTGCCTGGATGACGGGCATTGCGACGCAAACCTCGGTCCACAGGCCGGCGATGATCAGTTGCTTGCGGCCGGTCGCCTTGACGACGTTCACCACATTCTCGTCCTGCCAGGTGTTCACCCAGGTGCGATCGATGACTTCCTGGCCGGGGAACACATCGGTGATCTGTTTGAAGAGAAGTCCGCCGCGCGCCGCAATCACGCTGGTGAGAACCGTCGGAACATTGAAGGCTTTTGCCAGCTTCGCCAGTGCGGTCGTGAGGTTGACCACAGCCTGCGGATCGTGGCTGTTCAGGTTCGCGAGCTGATAGGGCTGATGATCGATCAGAACGAGGACGGAATCTTCAGGGCGGAGAAGTGAATCGAGGCCGTTACGAAAGGTCATGGGTTCATCCTATGTTGGCGGTTTATTGAAGCGCTTGCGCAAAGACATGCGCCCCTTCGGGCGTTGCCGCGGGACGAAACTTGTCATTCCTGTTTATGATGCGGTAGTCCTTGTCAGCGCTGAGCTGTGTCGCAGAATGAGGAACGCTGAGTGGATATCGAAGATCTTCGGACATTCGTCGAAGTTGCAGATGCGGGAGGCGTCACTTCAGCCGCAATGCGGCTCGGCATCTCCAAGTCGATGGTCAGCCGGCGGCTCGTGCGGCTTGAAGCCGAGCTTGGTGTCCAGCTTCTGGCCCGATCCACACGCGGCGCTTCCCTGACAGAAGCGGGCGCAACCTTCAGGGACTATGCGGCGAGGATTTCAGCCGAAATCGATGTGGCGAGGGAGACAATTCTTCCGGCTGGCGAGCTCCGCGGGCGTCTGCGGATTGCTGCGCCGCTTTCTTTCGGCCCGACGCATTTCGCACGGGTGATTGCGCAAATGGCGTGCCGCTATCCCCAACTCCAGATCCAGACCTGTTACACGGATCGTTTCGTGGATCTGATCGCAGAAGGGTATGATTGTGCGATCCGGGTCGGCCACCTTCAGGATTCCAACCTTGTCGCCAGACGCGTCGGCCCCCTCTACGGAAGTTTCGTCGCCAGCCCGGACTATATCAGGGCCAATGGCTCTCCGGAGACACCGGAAGAACTCCTAACTCATCAGGCGCTCATGCAGGGAACGGAGACCTGGCAGGTGATGGATGGAGACAGGGTGACAAGCATTCGCCCACAGGGACGTTTCAAAGCCGACAACGGGGCCGCCCTCGCCGTCGCCGCAGTTGCCGGTCTGGGGATCGCCGTGTTGCCCGACGATCTGATCCAGGATCATCTGGACTCGGGCGAACTGGTCCGCGTCATGAAACGCTATCCGCCGCCGCCAGCGGGAATATTTGTCGTCAGACCGCCCGGCCAGCATCCGGCAAGAAAAATCCGGGTGCTGACCGAAATGCTGATCGAGTGCTTTGACCATGGCCCGGCGACGGCCTTCCGTTCCAATGCCGGGGGAAGCCCCCCGGCCGCCACCTGACCGGCACGTTTTCAGAACCGAACGCGCTCTATCCGTCACTCAGCAATGGGCTTCGGGAGAACCAGATCGCCGACGGTGTATGTGTGAAACTCGCTCCTGGAGACGGCGTCCAGTTTCCGGAATTTTTCGACGAATTGCGGATCGGAAAAGAACTCGTCGACATTGCCGGTTCCCTGAATGGCCTCGACATTAACAACGGTCTCTCCGTCGGTGCTTTTCGCAAGGCTGCTCCAGAGAAACCCTTCTTTTCGTTCGGCAACATAGTGAACGACATCCTGAATAATGGCGAAGGCTTCGTCCTGCTTTCCCGGATGCGCATGAATGACGTTGACAACGAAGGTCGTGGGAGCGGGAGAGCCCGCAAAAGCTGCGATAGGTTTCGTTTCCATGAGTTATCTCCATTTGAAGCTCGGGCCATTTCAGCCGCGGCGACATCTGGATATCGGAAGCAAAATAGCGGATAAACGAGCTGCTATTCTTAACATACCGGACAAAAATTCCTTAATTGCGGCGTCATGGACAAGCTCGGAACACTCGGCATATTCATTCAGGTGGCGGAAGCGGGAAGCTTCGTTGCCGCCGGGCATCGCCTCGGCATCTCCGGATCAGCCGTCGGAAAAACCATTGCACGTCTGGAGGAGGAGCTGGGCGTAAGACTGTTCAATCGCTCGACACGCAGCATGGCCCTGACGGAGGACGGAAGTTTCTTCCTCGACACATGCCGGCGCATCCAGTCCGAATATGAGACCGTGCAGGCGCAACTGTCGAGATCGCAGGCCGTTCCGCGCGGGCAACTTCGTGTGAGCCTTCCGCTTGCGGGCATGCTTCTGATGCCGACGATATCCGCCTTCATGGAGGCATATCCCGAAATCAGCCTCGACCTCGATTTTACCGATCGTCTGGTTGACGTCATCGAAGAGGGATTCGACGCCGTCATCCGAACGGGCGAGATCAGGGACACACGGCTGATGAGCCGCAAGCTCGGCACTTTCAGGCACAGCGTCGTGGCGGCGCGTGACTACCTCAAGACGCATGGACGCCCGGAGGTTCCGGAAGATCTTGTCCGGCACCGCTGTCTCCACCATCGCTTCGCCAATTCCGGAAAGCTTGAGCCGTGGCCGCTGGTTCGCGAAGGACGCGAAATCAGGATCGATATTCCGGTCGCCACCGTTGCGAGCACGCTGGAGCCCCTGATCTACCTTGCGGAACGATCATTCGGGATAACATGTCTGCCCTCATTCGCGGTGACATCCGAAATCGCTGAAGGGAAACTGGTATCGCTGCTGGACGATTATATGGCCGACACAGGGACCTTCCGCGTCCTCTGGCCGACCAATCGATATCTCTCTCCAAAAGTCAGAGCATTTGTGGACTATATGGCCGCCAATCTTTTCGCCCGGTGATCGCACCGACGGCAAGCGCTCAGTAAGCGCCTCGACAATGATCCCTGATAAAGACGGGAAGATCGTTTGACGGCGGCGTAAAAGGCACCTGATACATCATGTCGCCGACAAAGCCGCGGTGATAGGTGCCATGATTGACGATATGCAGCACGATCTGCTCGCGGGTCATGACGCCTTCCCCTCCTCCGACAAATTCGAAATGAACGGCTGTCGCGAGGTCTACGTCCGACCAGGTGTCGACCATATCGACATACCAGCGGTCCATTTCCTGAACCGCTTCCCATAATTCGCCAATTGCGGGCGTATGGTCGGTGTTGCGGGCGGTGTAGCCGTGTTTCTTTCCTTGTAGATGATGCCTGAAAATATCGTCCACCACATAAACATGGTTCAGCGTATGCACCATGTTTCCGAACCGCGTCGGCCTCTGCCGAAGGGCTTCACCTTCCGGCAGCTCCATCACGCTTCCGAACGTCAACCCGTTCGCCCAGGCCTTGTAGCGTACCAGCATTTTCAGGGTGTCCGTTGCCGAGGCGGTGGATGCGTGAACGGGGCTGAGCGGCGCAATACCCATGCTGAAACTCCTTCGTATTTTTGAACTTCAAAACAATGATCGGGTTGATCCGGCGCTCACGCCCCGGACCGGAGGCATTGGATGAGGATCAGCGTGCCGCGATCTTTTCCTGCAAGAGCCGGATGGCGAGATGCTGGATCAGAATGATCGTCTTGGCATCGCGAATATCGCCGCGGCCGATCATCCGCATCGCCTCGGGCAAGGCGATTTCCAGCACGTCGATGTCTTCGCCCTCGTCCGCTGAACCGCCGCCTGCCCCGACCTTATGTTTCTCGGCATATTCGCCGTAGAAAAAGGCGAGATATTCCGTGACCGATCCGGGGCTCATATAGATATCGAACAGATGCGTAAGTTCGGAAACCTCATAACCGGTTTCCTCGATCAGTTCCGCACGCATGCGCGTCGCCGGGTCAGCGCCTTCCAGCAGCCCCGCCGGTGTCTCGATCAGCGATTCCAGACCGCCATTCAAAAGCACGGGCAACCGGAACTGGCGAGTCAGGAGGACATTGTCGCTTGCCGGATTGTACAACAGGCATGTCGCCCCGTTGCCGCGATCATATGCCTCCCGGGTCTGCCGTTGCCAGCTTCCGTCCCTCAGCTGAAGTTCATACTCATACTTGGTCAGCCGTCCCCAATCATCCGCCAATACGCGTTCGGAAATGGGGCGGTAAACACTGCTACTCATCAAATTCACCTCGTTTTCGTCTGTCTTTTCAAAGGCCTTGCAGCTGGCCTTCGACATGCGTGTGCGTCTCGCCGCCAACCCATATCTGGCCGGCATCGTCGCGCGTCAGGTAGATGCGGCCGTGGCGGCCAAGGCGCGTTCCCTGCGCCGCGACATAGTCTTCGCCAACCACGCCCGTCGCGAACAGCCATTGCGCCAGCGAGGCGTTGAGGCTTCCGGTAACGGGGTCTTCGACGATGACGCCCAGATGATCGCTGAAGAAGGCGCGAACCTCAAAGGCGGTCTCGCCGCCTTGCGCATGAGGGCCAACCACACCGATATCGATGCGGCCGGGCCAATTGCGGGCCGGGTCGAGGCCAAGCACCTTTTCGGCCGATGCCAGCCTGATCCCCAGCCAGCCGGGACCATTATCGATCCACGCGGCATCGATGATATCGCAAGCCTCGATCCTCAATAGCTGCCGCGCCTCTTCCAGTTCGGCCGGCGTCGGGACGCCGGAACGGATAAGCGGCGGAGCGGCAAAACAAAGTCGTCCATGCGAGCGCCGGATCGTGACCAGTCCCGCACCGCATTCCTGAACAATGGCGGTTTGATTTTTTGGCATGCCGTTGGCGGAGAGCCAGGCATGGCAGCTGCCCAGTGTGGGATGCCCGGCAAAGGGCAACTCCCTGTCCAGCGAGAATATCCTGACCCGGTAATCAGCCTGCGCATGGGTGGGTTGCAGCAGGAAGGTGGTTTCGGAAAGGTTGAACCAGCGCGTCAATCCCTGCATTTCATCCGTCGACAAAGCATCGGCGCCGATGACGACCGCCAGCGGATTGCCGGAAAGCGGCCCGGAGCCGAACACGTCGATCATATGGATAACAAGACTCATGGCATGGCTCTTTCAGTTGGGATTGATCGGCAACGCGGACGGCGGGGCTGTCAGCTCTGCGAGAGAAGCAATTTCAACCCCGCAACGGCAAATACCGCAGAAAGCACGGATTCGATCCAGCGCCGCAATCTGGTGTAAAGCGCAATCATCGAGGCGGTGGAAAAGAGAAGCGCATAGCTGCCGAATACGATGACGCCGAGAAGGGCGCAGCCGCCAACGATCGCCGGCAACATGCCCGCCGGCGCGTCCTCGCGAAACCCCAGCGACATGATCGCTATCCACGCCATGATCGCCTTCGGGTTTCCGATATGCATGACGAGACCCTGCCGGTAGAGCGCCCGATAGGGCGGCGTCGCACGCCCGGTATTCGTCCCCACAAGGTCGGAGACCGGCTTCAGGGCCGACATGCCCGCTCGAAAGGCCAGATACAGCAGGTAGACGCCGCCAAATATCTTGATGATGAAAAGCGCCTGGGCATAGGCAGCCAGCACGGCGGACATGCCCGTCGCAGCAAGGATCGCCCAGAAGAGCGAGCCGGTGATGACACCGGCAGCCAAAGCGAGGGCGGGCAGACGGCCATCGCGCATTGCCGTGCCCATGATCGCCATGTTGCTTGGCCCCGGGCTGGCGGTGGCGACGATATAGGTGCCGTAGACGAGGGCGATCTGGCTGGCGATCATTCCGATTTTCTCCAGAAGCAGGACACTTCCCCAGCACTATTGCTGGAGGTCTCCGCGATGAACGATATGGACCTTGTTGCCGTCAGGGTCACGCAGATAGGCGCCGAAATAGCCGTCTCCGTAATGCGGGCGCGGCCCCGGACCTCCTTCATCCGTGCCGCCACGCGCAAGGCCGCCGGCATAGGCCATCTCCACCGCCTCTTTCGACGGCGCCAGAAAGGCGACCATGCCGCCGTTGCCAACCGTGGCTGGCTCGCCGTTGAAAGGACGATAGACATAAAAGCGGGGCAACGGGGAGTATGCTGCCACCCAGCAAAGCGCCGCAGGCCCGCCATCCGGGGTAACGACCCGCCGCGTCAGGCCGAGCGGGACAAGCACGGCATCGTAGAAGCGTTCCGCCCGCTCAAGATCACGCGTTCCGACGGTTACATGGCTGAACATTCGATCCTCCAAGCGCCGGCATGATGGCCGATTGCCCGCCGTAAAGTGTGGATTTCAATCAGCGTCGTCATAGCCTATGTTACACTTGCTGTTTATTGAAATAGTGTAACGTGACACTTTTATCGAAGGTAAGGCTGTGCTGCTGCAATCCCCATGGACTCCCCGTCTTGCAGATATTGAGGCGAATGCCGCAGAACGGCTGGTGCTTGCTCTTGCCGATGACATCATCGAGGGGCGGCTGACGGGCGGTGACCGTCTGCCCGCCCATCGCGATCTCGCATGGAAACTGGGGGTGGGGCTCGGCACGGTGACAAAAGCCTATTCAGTGCTCGAACGGCGAGGACTGACACGCAGCGTCAAGGGGCGGGGAACATTCGTCGCGCTCCAGGAGGCGCACAAGGATCGGCAGTTCGACCTCTCCTCCAATGCGCCGCCGGCCACGCTCAACGCCCGCATTCTGGCCAGGACGCTAACGGGGATCGCCCGCAGGATCGATGCGGATCACATCAATTTTTACGCCCCGCCCACCGGACATCTGGAACACCGCCGCCTTCTGGCCCACTGGCTAGAAACGCTGGGTCTGACCGTCGATCCGTCACATCTGGTGCTGACGAGCGGCGCCCGCCAGGCGCTGGCCCTGGCCTTCGATCTCGCCTGCGGCCCGAAGGGCCTGCTCCTGACCGAACGGATCACCTATCCCGGCGCGATCGCACTGGCCCGGCGTAAAGGATACCGGATGCAGGGTATCGAAATCGATGCCGAAGGCATGGTGCCGGAAGCACTTGCCGCAGCGCTCGCCGATACGGCGTCACGTAACGGCACAGCAGTCTATCTGACGCCGACGCTGCATAATCCGACAACCGTCACCATGGGTACAGCGCGGCGGCAGGTCATTGCGGATATTTGCCGCCGGGCGGGCGTATGGATCATCGAGGACGGTGTTTATGCGGCGTCGGCCGAGGCCTTGCCGCCGCTCGCCTCATTGGCTCCTGAAATCTCGTTTCATGTGAACGGGCTCTCCAAGTCCCTTGGTCCCGGCCTGCAGATCGGCGTGCTTGCATTACCGGCAGGGCTGCACGACACCGCCGAAGACCTTCTGCAGGACATGCCGATGGCCCCATCCGCACTCTCCTGCGCGGTGGTTGAAGATTGGCTGACCTCCGGCATCATCTCGTCAATTCAGCGGGATTTACGCCATGAGGCCCGACGGCGCTCCAGCCTGGCGGTTTCACTGCTCGGCACGAACCAGCTTGGCTCGCATCCCGATGCATACAACGTCTGGCTGCCGATGGCACGCGACGCCGCCAATCGTTTCGCATTCGCCGCTACGGCGATGCGTATCAAGTTGACCCCTCCGGAATCCATGCTGGTGAATCCCGGCGATCCGGCGAGCGGTATTCGGCTCTGCCTCGGCGGCCCGTCATTCGACGATCTCACGGAGGCGCTGACGCTTCTGGCGGGGCTGCTGAAGCGTTGGCCTTGAGGCCATCGGCAAATAAACGGCAATACGAAAATTGCATGGAAGCGACCGTATATGATGAGTGATCACCCGCTAGTGCCGGACCAGAATGCGTGGAACCCCTGGAGCCCTGCCGAACTGTCCCAGCGACTGGGCGGCGTATCGCTGCCATGGTGCGTTGTCGGCGGCTGGGCTCTCGATCTGTGGCAGGGGAGCAAGACGCGTGAGCATGACGATCTCGAATTCACGGTCCTGCGCGAAAATCTGGGTATTTTTCGCCGGACACTGGGTGACATGGAGTTCTATACTGTCAACGATGGCACTATCGAACCGCTGCCGGCGGACCAGCACCCGGCTCCCGAGATTTTTCAAATATGGTGCTTCGATCGCCCTGCCGGGTGCTGGCGCGCCGATATGATGATCGAGCCGGGGACGAATGACACCTGGGTTTACAAGAGAAATCCGGAAATGACGCGGCCGCGGATCGAAATGGTGTCGCTGACCGCAGACGGCATCCCTTATCTCAATCCCTCCGCCGTGCTTCTGTTCAAGGCAAAGCACAGGCGCCCCAAGGACGAGGACGATTTCGCAAAAGCCCGGCCAAAGCTACCTCTTGCGGAACGCCTTTGGCTGCGAGACTGCCTCGAGCGCCTGCACTCGGGTCACGACTGGGTACGGGCGCTGCGCCTCCCGTAAAGCCCGCTTACGGTTAAACCGTTCGCAAAACGCCAAAAGCGCCTCATTTTACGACTTTGATCGCCCAATGTTTAGTCAAACATCGGAGGCGCATCTGTTTTATGCAGCAACACCTATCTAAACGGATAGGTACTGCACTTTCAAACCAGCCATACTACCCACCCAAAAGAGTGAAGCCCCTATTCGCCTAAGCTCTTTCGTCCGGCGGCAAGCCGATGCACCGTAAGGCATCGGAACAAGCGGCGCAGTCACCGGAAGCTCGGCAAGCGTCGGATACGCAACTTCAGGCCTGGTTTTGCCCGCATATGCAAGTCGTTGCGGTGCTGAAGGAGATATCGAGAATGCGTGACGTCCATGTTCGTGTCGTATCCCCCATCGTAACGCGCGGCTTTCGCAAGCTGGCGGATCTCAAGGCGCTGGAATATCCCGGCATCAGCCTTTCCCACGCCGAAATAGCCACCGGGCCGGGCTCGATCGAAAGCGAGTTCGAGGCGGCGATGTCCGTTCCCGGCACCCTGCTTGAAATAGCCCGCGCCGAACGTGAAGGCGTCGATGCCGTCATCATCGACTGCATGGGCGATCCCGGCCTGCGCCCGGCACGGGAGATTTCCGGCATGGTCGTTCTCGGGCCATGCCAAACCGGCATGCATGTTGCTTCCATGCTGGGACACAAATTCTCCGTCATTACCGTCATGCGCCGCCTGATCCCGTCTTTTGAAAACACCGCCGCCCTTTGTGGCCTTTCCAGCAAGCTGGCCTCGGTGCGCAGTGTCGATATTCCCGTGCTGGATCTCGAGGCGGACCTTGCCGCCACCGCCCGCCGCCTCGTCGAGGAAGGCAGGAAAGCGGTGGAGGAAAATGGCGCGGAAGCCCTGATCTTCGGCTGCACCGGCCTGATGGGATGTGCCGCCGGCCTGCGTGAAGGGCTGCTTGCCGAGGGCATCGACGTTCCCGTCGTCGATCCCATCCCGACAGCCGTTTCCATTGCCGCCGGCCTCGTCCGCGCCGGCCTTTCCCAGAGCAAGATGACCTATCCGGCACCGCCGGAAAAGGAACTGATCGGCTACGACGCACTGCACAGGGCCATGTTGCCGCAAGCGGCCGAATGACGGGAGATCACGCAACATGGCGGTATCCGCAATGACGACAACGGACAAGCAGATGGACGGCCTGCCCCTCGCTCAGGTTTCGCCGGCGCCAAAACGCTCCAGCGACGGTTTCGGCTTCTGGCTGCTCCTGCTGCCCGCCCTGATTTTTTTCATCGCCTTCTTCGTCGTGCCCACCGCCTCGCTTTTCGCCCTCGCCTTCAACAAATCGGTGGCCGGCGTCATCACATTGTCGAGCGCGATCACCTTCGACAATTTCGTGCGCATCTTCACCCGCGCCATCTATTACGAGGCCATCCTGCGTTCCGTCGGCATTGCAGCCGTGGTGGCGCTCGTCTGCCTGGTGCTCGGATATCCGCTTGCCTATGTCATCGCCAAAACGGTCAATCCCGGCCGTAACACCCTGCTGATGATCCTCGTATTATCGTCCATGCAGCTCGACATGGTCATCCGGCTCTATGGGCTGATGGTACTTCTGGGCGATAACGGTCTCATCAACGGCGCGCTCATCCGCATGGGCATCATTTCGCAGCCGCTGCCGCTGATGTACAATATTTTCGGCGTCGTGGTCGGGCTGGTGCAGATCACGCTGCCTTTCATGATCCTCTCCCTGATCGGCATCATCAAATCCATCCATCCGGCGCTGGAAGAGGCGGCCAGATCGCTTGGCGCCTCCCGCACGAAGGCCTTCTTCTCCATCGTACTGCCACTTTCCATGCCGGGAATCCTGGCGGGCACACTACTGGTCTTCGCGCTCGCCATTTCATCCTATGTCGTGCCGGCGCTGATGGGCGGCTGGAAGGTCATGGTCATGCCGATCCACATCTACCAGCAGGTGGCGGAAACCGGCCGCTGGCAATTCGGCGCGGCAATCGCCGTGGTCCTCTTCGTCACCAGCCTGATGGCGATCGCCGTCTATCACCGCGCTGCCATGCGCACCACGGGAGGGCGCAGCTGATGCGTGAGGAATCATCCATTCCGCTTGTTTTCAGACTTCTGTCGGTGCTGACGCTGACGGTTTTGCTGGTCCCCGTCATCATCGTCATCCTGTCCGGCCTGAATGCCGGCGACTATCTGACCTTTCCGCCGCAGGGTTTTTCCCTGCGCTGGGTCTATGCCTTCCTGACCTCGCCGACCTTTCTCTCGGCCTATGGCGTTTCCTTCCTCGTTGCCGGCATCTCGACAGCGATTTCGACGGTGCTCGGCACCATGGCGGCACTGTTCCTCACACGGTCGTCGAGCCGTCTTGTCGCACCGCTGCGCGCCTTCTTTATGATGCCCATCGTCCTGCCGGGGGTGGTGCTTGGCCTTGCGCTCTATGTGTTCTACGTCACCACCGGCATCGGGCTCGCACGGAGCATGACAGGGCTTATCATCGGCCACGTCATCGTCACCTGCCCCTTCGTCATCGCCACGGTCACCGCAGCACTCGTCGGCTTCGACCGCAGCCTGGAAGAGGCGGCGCGGTCGCTCGGGGCGTCTCCCTTCACCGCTTTTCGCCTCGTGACGCTGAAGATCATTTCGCCGGCCATCTCGGCGGGCACCATCTTCGCCTTCATCATTTCCTTCGGCCAGTTCGAGGTGACGCTGTTTCTCTCGACGCCAAACCTGCAGACGCTGCCGATGGCGATGTATGTGGCGCTGCGTTACGCCTTCGAACCCACCGCGGCGGCGGCAGGCATATTCGCCATCCTTCTCGTCGTCGTCTCGATGGTGGCGACCTCCAGGCTCATCAATCTGAAGCGCATTTTCGGCGGCTAGGGCTCCGCCGGACATTCAATGAAATACCCGTATCCATAGATTCAAAAACAAGGGGAACATGGACATGACAGGAATGACATTCGATCCCAACCGCCGCAAGCTTCTCAAGATCGGCGCGGCAGCAGCAACCCTGCCGCTCTTCAACATCAACCACGCCTTCTCGCAGGACGTGACCTATGACGGTTCCGTTTTCGATGCCGGCGGCGCGGTGTTGCGAATAGGCGAATGGGGCGGCCCCTGGGGCGAGCTGGTGCACAAATATCTGCTGACCGACTTCGCGAAAGATTTCAACTGCAAGATCGAATATGATTCCACCTGGCCGTGGTTTCCGAAATTCGTCGCCAACGGGCCGAAGAAACCGCCGCTCGACATCACCAACTGGAACCTGCCGGAAATGTTCAAGACGGCGGCGGCGGGCGATTTCTTCCACACGATCGACGAAATCCTTCCCAATGTGCCAAACGGCAAAAATCTCTGGCCATTTGCCACCTCGAACGGTGTCGGCGTCACCTGGGCCTTCAACCAGTATGTGCATGCCTATCGCACCGATCTCGTTACCCCGCCGCCCACCAGCTTCAAGGACATGTGGAAGCCGGAATTCGCCGGCAAGCGCGGCACCTACATCACCTCCAACACGCTGCAGATGGACTTCTTCCTCGTGGCCTGCTCGCTGTTCGGCAAGGATCAGTACGATCTCGATGCCGGTTACAAGGCGATGAAGGAATTGATGCCCGCCAAGATTTCGGATTTCACCGGCAACATGCAGACGCTGATGGATCGCGGTGAAGTGGTCATGGCGGTGCAGAGCGACGCCGAACCCATGCAGGCCCGCGACAAGGGCGCGCCTTTCGCCGTCATGTACTGGAAGGAACTCCAGCCGATCCTCACCCAAACCTACACGGTCAGCCGCTATTCCGAGCCGACGCAGAAGAAGCTTGCCTATGCGCTTCTCAACCGTGCGCTGGAGCCGTCCTTCATGACCAATATGGGCAAGGAATTCTACCTGCGCCCCACCGTCTCCAATGCCGTCCTGCCGGATAATCTCGTCAAGGCCGGCATCGTCAACAGCGCCGACGCCACCAAGGATTTCTGGTTGCCGGACTGGAAGGCCTATCTCGAAAACGAAGACGATATCGTCGAGACCGTGAACGAAATCTTCGCGGGCTGACCCTCGCACCCGCAGAACGTCGTGGCCGGTCCCGCCGGCCACGCCCCAGAGGGAAAGGACAACGGAAGCCGATGTCGGATATTCAACTGAAAAGCCTCGTCAAATCCTATGGCGACAATGTCGCGGTCGCAGGCATCGATCTGCATATAGAGCAGGGCGAATTCTTCTCGCTGCTGGGACCTTCGGGCTGCGGCAAGTCCACGACATTGCGCATGATCGCCGGATTCATCCGCCCATCATCGGGACAGATCCTGATCGGATCGGATGATGTCACCCATCTGCCGCCCGAAAAGCGCGACATCGGCATCGTCTTCCAGAACTATGCGATTTTTCCGCATATGAGCGTGGCGGAAAACATCGCCTTCGGCCTGAAGCTGCGAAAGAAATCCAGAGAGGAAATCGACAGCTCCGTCGCCTTCGCGTTACGCCAGGTCGGGCTGATGGGATATGAAAACCGCTATCAGCGCCAGCTTTCCGGTGGCGAGCAGCAGCGTGTGGCCCTTGCCCGCGTGCTGGTTACCGAACCGCGCATCCTGCTTCTCGACGAACCGCTTTCGGCGCTCGACAAATCGCTGCGGGAGGAAATGAAATACTGGATCAAGGATCTGCAAAAGAAGCTCGGCATCACCACCGTTTACGTGACCCACGATCAGGATGAGGCGCTCACCATGTCCGACCGCATCGGCGTGATGCAGAAAGCCAGAGTCGAGCAGGTGGGCACGCCCCAGGAAATCTACGAGACGCCGAAGACGCTTTTCGTCACCACCTTCATCGGCCAGTCGAATGTCATCGACGCAACAGTGAGGGGCCGCCAAGGCGAAAGTCTGGTGGTCAGCTTCGGCGACACCGTGGCGCTGACACGTGTTCCCGCCGAAGACTTCGCCGATGGCAAAGCCGTCAAGCTCGTCGTCAGGCCGGAAAACATCATCATCGGCGAGGCCGGCACCGGCGTTCCGGCAACCGTCGTCTCTGAAACCTATCAGGGCGCCCTTGTCCGCTACCATCTTTCGGTCGGCGGGCAGGATATTGTCGCCGAACGGCAGAACCAGTCCCATCTCGCCAGGCTGTCGCCCGGACAGGCGATCGGCGTGACATGGGACCCGGAACGATCCGAAGTCTTGGTGGCCTGAGACCCGGCCATCGGAACCAGAAAATCGGGAAAGGATGCAATGTGCGGTGACCAGCCGCGCAGGCGCCCTTCCCTTGTCAATCGACAGGAGAAAGACATGCGTATTGGCATTGATGTGGGTGGCACGAATACCGACGCCGCCCTTATGGATGGGGCAGCGGTCATCGGCGCCTGCAAAAGCCCGACAACCGCCGATGTCGGCTCGGGCATCGTGGCGGTGCTGAACAAGCTTCTTGGCATGACGGGCGTATCCGTCTCGCAAATTCAGGCGGTGATGATCGGCACGACCCATTTCACCAATGCCGTGGTTGAGCGCAAGCGCCTGCTGGAAGTCGCCGCCATCCGGCTCGGCCTGCCTGCCACCAAGGGCCTGCCGCCGCTGACCGACTGGCCGAAGGACTTGGCCGACACGCTTGGCCGCCACACCTTCATGCTGCGCGGCGGACATGAATTCGACGGGCGCACCATCGCGCCTCTCGACGAAAAGGGATTGATGGAGGTTGCCGCCACCGTACGCGAACGCGGCCTGAAAACGGCGGCCATCACCTCGGTTTTTTCGCCGGTCACGCCGGAAATGGAGCTTCGCGCCGCCGAAATCCTGCGCGATGCGGTTCCCGACATTGCCATCTCGCTCAGCCATGAAATCGGCAGAGTGGGTTTCCTCGAGCGTGAAAACGCCTCGATCATGAATGCCTCACTGGCCGAGCTTTCCCGCAAGGTCGTCTCCTCCTTCCGCAGCGCGCTGAAGGAGCTCGACATCAAGGCACCCTTTTTCATCAGCCAGAACGACGGAACATTGATGTCTCCCGACTATGTGGAGCGTTATCCCGTCCTTACCTTCGCCTCCGGTCCCACGAATTCCATGCGCGGCGCTGCGATGCTGGCCGGTGTCAAGGAAGCCATGGTGGTGGATATTGGCGGCACGACATCGGATGTCGGCATGCTCGTGCACGGTTTTCCGAGAGAATCGGCGGTTGCCGTCGATATTGGCGGTGTGCGCACCAATTTCCGCATGCCGGACGTGCTGGCCATCGGGCTTGGCGGCGGCTCGCTGGTGCGTGACGAGGGTAAGCGCATCGGTCCCGATTCCGTCGGTTACGAGATCACCAGCAAGGCGCTGGTTTTCGGCGGCGATACCCTAACAACCACGGATATCGTCGTGGCGGCCGGTCTGGAGGATATTGGCGACCGCTCCCGCGTTGCGCATATTCCCGCAAAAACCATCGAAACCGCGCTCGACACCATGCATCGCATGGTCGATGAGGCCGTGGATCGCATGAAGACCAGCGCCGATCCGCTCCCCGTCATTCTGGTGGGCGGCGGCTCCATTCTGGTCTCACGCGATCTGCCTTCGGCATCCAAGGTTCTGAGGCCACAAAACGCCTCCGTCGCCAATGCCATCGGCGCGGCGATCGCACAGGTGGGCGGCGAGGTGGATCGCATCTTCTCGCTGGAAGGCACCTCGCGTGACGCCGTTCTGGCGAGCGCAAAGGCCGAGGCTTCGGAACGGGCGGTAAAGGCGGGGGCGACTGCAGCCTCCGTCAAGATAATGGATATCGAGGAAGTGCCGCTTGCCTATCTGCCCGGCAGCGCCACTCGCATCCGCGTCAAGGCGGTCGGCGACCTAGTGATCGGTTGAGGGCATGGCGATGAAACTCACACGCGAACATCTTGCCGATCTTGCCGTCGGCGCGGCTTTTCTCGGAACCGGCGGCGGCGGCGATCCCTATGTCGGGCGCATGATGGTGCAGCAATGCCTGGACGAAGGCTGCGAGGTCGAGTTGATCGACCCCAGCGAGTTGCCTGATGACAGCCTCGTCATCCCGACAGCCATGATGGGTGCGCCGACCGTGCTGGTGGAGAAAATCCCCTCCGGCGAAGAGGCCATCTTCTCGCTCCGTCGCCTTGAGAAACGGCTCGGCAAAAAAGCCGGCTACACCATGCCCATCGAGATAGGCGGCATCAATTCCACCATTCCGCTGGTCGTCGGCGCCCGGCTCGGTCTGCCCATCGTCGATGCCGACGGCATGGGTCGCGCCTTTCCGTTTCTGGAAATGGAGACATTCGGCGTTTACGGCATATCCGGCTCCCCCATGGCGGTCAGCAACGAATGGGGCGATTGCGCGCTGATCGAAGCCGTCGACAACAGACAGATGGAATGGCTCTCCCGCGCTGTCGCCATTCGCATGGGCGGCTGCGCCTATATTGCGGAATATGCCATGAGCGGGGCGGAGGTGAAGCGCACGGCAATTCCCAATACGCTGACGCTGGCGATCCACATCGGCAAGGTGTTGCGCAAGGCGCAGGAGGACCACATCAATCCCATCGAGGCGCTTCTCGGTTTCCTACCGTCCACGCTTTACCGTTACGGCCGCGTCATCTTCAAGGGAAAGATCGTCGATGTGATGCGCGAAACCAAAGCCGGTTTTACCATCGGCCGCGCCCGCATCGAAGCCGTCGCGCCATTCACTTCGCAGATGGAAATCGAAATCCAGAACGAGAACCTGATCGCCAGGCAGGATGGCAGGGTAAGAGCCATCGTGCCGGACCTGATCTCGATCATGAACACGGAAACCGCCGAGCCAATCACCAGCGAAAACCTGCGTTACGGCCAGCGCGTCACCGTGGTCGCCGTCTCGGTGCCGGAGATCATGCGCACCCCGGAAGCGCTCAACGTGTTCGGCCCGGCCTGCTTCGGCCTGAAGGAACCCTTTACCTCCATCGAGGAGATCGACTGACATGGCAATCATCACGGAGCAGGACATAGACGATCTGGCCGTCGGCGCGGCCGTTCTCGGCACCGGCGGCGGCGGCGATCCCTATATCGGCAAGCTTCTGGCCAAGGCCGCCATCGAAAAATATGGACCAGTGGACCTGATCGCGCTCGACGCGGTGCCCGATGGTGCAGCCGTCGTCGCCTGCGGCGCAATGGGAGCGCCCACCATCCTCATCGAAAAAATCCCCTCCGGCGAAGAGGGCGACCTTGCGCTTGAGACCTATGAGGACCACACCGGCATCGATGTCGGCGCCATCATTCCCTTCGAGGCGGGTGGCATCAATTCCATGATACCGATCGTGCTGGCGGCCAAAAAGCGCGTACCCGTCATCGATGCGGACGGCATGGGCCGCGCCTTCCCGCAGCTTGAAATGGAAACCTTCAACGTCTACGGCGTGCCGGCAAGCCCGGTGGCGGTGGCGGACGAACGCGGCAACCGCGTGCTGATCGAGACCGAAGACGCCGCCAAGGCCGAGTGGCTGGCCCGCGGCGTGACCATCCGCATGGGCGGGCAGGCCTATATCGTCAATTACGGCATGGATGGCGAAACGGCAAAACGCGTTTCGGTGCCGGCAACCATGTCGCTCGCCATCGGTATTGGCCGGACACTGCGCGAGGCGGCCGCAGGGCATCTCGACCCGGTCCGGGCGCTTGTCGATTTTTTTGCGGGCACGCATTATGGCCATGCCGAAATCATCACCTCCGGCAAAGTCTGCGATGTCGCCCGCAAGGAGGAAAACGGCTGGTCGGTCGGGATTGCCACCATCGAACCCTTCGACACCTCGAAACCGAAAGTCAAAATCCGCATCCAGAACGAAAACCTCGTGGCGGAGGAAGAAGGCGGACGCGTGCTGGCGATCGTCCCCGATCTCATCACCGTGCTCGACATCGACACGGCCGAAGCCATCACCACCGAGAGGCTGCGTTATGGACAACGCGTGAACGTGCTTGCCGTGCGTGTGCCGCCCATCATGCGCACGCCGGAAGCGCTGGCCGTCTTCGGTCCCGCCGCCTTCGGCCTGCCGCAAGCCTATCGGCCACTCGGCTCTTGACGAACGCCCGGCATCAGGCGCTGATAATGCCCTGCCCTTTCCGGACATCATTCCGGCTGGGGCCGGTCGTTCAGTGACGAAAGAGGACCGATGCCGAGCCGTGTCTTGCGTGAAAAGCCGTTGCATGCCGTAAGAACCTTTACCGGCGCCGGGTTGCGCTTCAGCCCGCCGCGCATGCTTTTTTCAGGCATCGAAAGACCCTATCTGCTCTCCAAGCTGGCCGCAGGGCTTTCCAGACAGATCGTCGTTCTTCGCGCCCCGCCCGGTTTCGGCAAGACCGCCCTGATGAAAGCGGCCTATGAACGTCTGGTGGACGGCACTCTCACTTTGCCGGGCATGCGCGATACGGCGGTTTCCCATTGTTCCTGGCTCAACGCGTCCGGAATTGCGTCCCCTGAGCGTTTCGTCGGTGAATTGCGTCAATCGCTTGGCCTTGCCACAATGGCGGACACGCAGGATGCGATGACGGACGCCATGGAAGCGGTGGCGCGGCGTGAGGGTCTGACCATTCTTTTCATCGACAATGTCGACGAAATCGATACCGGCAGCCGATACCGGCTTCTGGAGCAGCTCATTCTTTCCGCGCCCGATGCGCTCCGTATCGCCTGCTCGTCCTGTTCTCCCGCGCAATTGCCGCTTGCCCGGCTGAAGGCACGCGGGGTATTGACGGAGGTGACGGCGCGAGAGCTCGAATTCGGGCGATCCGACCTGCGGCGGCTTCTGGCCCGTGGCGCGATGGCGGCGCTTGTCGATCCCCTGATGGAAATCACCCGCGGCTGGCCCGCGCTGGCGCAACTCGCCACCGGCATCGTGACCGGAGGCCCGACGGAAGAAGAGCGGCGCCTGTTGCTCGCCGGGACCCATGCCGATCTGATGGACTACACGCGCGAAACCGTCATCAACCGGCTTTCTCCGGCGCTCCTGTCCACCCTGCGCCGATTGTCGCCTTTCTCGGAATTTCGTCTTGATCTCGCCTCCGACCTCGGTTTGCCCGGCTTGACGGAGGAGGATTTGGCCATGCTGGAGGCCATGCATCCCATTATCGAAAACGGGCTGAATGGCTGGCTCTCCCTGCACCCCGTGCTTCGCACCTGCCTCGAACGGGACACCGCCTTCGTTTCGGAAACGGAAAAGAAGGCGTTGCATCGCCAGGCCGCCCTCTGGTTTGCAACCCGCGCCCATCTGGAACGCGCCGTTTCCCACGCCGCCCAGAGCGGCGATTTCCATATGGCGGAAGAAATCATCGGCAAGGCCGGCGGCGTCGATATTTTCCTGCGGGCCGGGCATCAGGTGCTGGAGCACCTCATCGATAATTTTCCGCCGGAAATCCTGCATGCATCGCCCGGCCTGATGGTCTGTTATGCCGTGGTGCTCTCCAAGCGCGGCAATGCGGCGGCCGGTCGCGAACGGCTCGATATTCTGAAAGAAAACGGCGAATGGTCCGCTGCCGCACTTGCCGCCGTCGACCGTAGCGTCCTCGACCATATTGACAGCCTGATCGATGTTTATGAAGACCGCCGCATGAGCCCTGCCGAGGCGCAACGGCTGGAAGGGGCCGCCGCCGCCCTGCCGCCGCATGCCACGTGGGAACTCGCCTGGCTCTTCAACCACCTCTGCATCATTTACACCCGGACCGGCGAGCTTGAGGAAGCGCGGCGGGCGGCGCTGAAGGCGCTCGGATATTACCGCGAGGAGAAAACGCCCTATGCCCAGGTCTTCATGCTCATCCACCTCGGCCTCGTCAGCACGCTGACCGGTGAATTTTCCGCAGCCCTGCAGTTTTGCCGGGAGGCCGAGGAACTGGTGGAACGCGTGCACTGGACGGACAGGAACCTGCTCGCCATCGTCCGCCTTGCAACAGCCGATGTGCTTTATCAGCAGGGTGAGGTGCTTCATGTCGAGCAAACCCTGACGGAATGCGTGGAGCCGCTGATACGCGGCGAAAGCTGGGTCGACCTTTTCATGCGCCTGTTCTGGCTGCTGGCCCGCAGCCGTCTTCAGGTCAGCGGCTTCGACGCCGCCGCAGCCGCAATCGACAAGGCGGAGGAAGTGGCGGTGGAGCGCAACCTGCCCCGCCTGAAGACCGCGGCTGCGATCATGCGTGTCGATCTGCTCGTCAGGGCCGGCATGATCGAGTCGGCGACGCAGGCGATGGAACGGGTGGAAACCCTGAAACAGGCGGGCGGTGCCGGAAACTGGACCTGGCGCGAGGCCTATGATTTCGACATCGCCAGCGCCCGGTTCGCGCTTGCGCAGGGGCAGGCGCCGCAGGCATTGCTAAGGCTCGAAGCCCTGATCCTTTCCGCCAAGGCCTCCGGCCGCGCCTATCACCGCATGCTGGCCGAAATCATGGCGGTACAGGCCTCGTGGAAAGCAGGCCGACAACAACAGGCCTTCGCCTATCTGCAATCGGCCATCGCCCTTGCCCGCGCTCACGAGGCGACGCAGCTCTTTACCGATGAGGGGCACGATCTTGCCACCACATTGCGCGCCATCGTGCGCCGTTTCGGCCTGAAGGTATTCAGCCCGAACGCGGTGGAATTCATGAGCCGCATCGTCGGACACGGCCTTGGCCGCCAGCCACGTATGGTGATGCCGCTGGGCGGCAATGACGACGGCACAACACATGCCGCCGGACTGCTGAGCGGGCGGGAAACCACCGTTTTGAAACTTCTCTCCGAAGGCCGCAGCAACAAGGAAATGGCCCGCGATCTCGGCCTTTCGGAAGCGACCGTGAAATTCCACCTGAAGAACATCTACGCGAAGCTTGGCGTCAGCCGGCGCGGCATGGCCGTCTCCGTCAGCAAACATCTCAAGCTGACCGACCGCGAATGACGCCGACATCGATATGCGATGTCGGCCGGCTCACATGAGGTTCGTAAACTGGACTATCCTTGAACCAGGTTGAGGCAAATGACGGTCCTGTCATCGCTGAATTCCGCCGTTGTCGAACCTTTGACGGACGGATATTCGCGCAGCTTGTGAAAATCCGCCGCCTCGACACGCGCGAATTCCGCTTCCCAGGCCGCAACATCCGTCCCCGCCGGTAGGGATAAATAGCCGTCGGAGAATATTTCAACGCTCGAGAGCCCGTCTTTGGCGATGCGGACGTCAACCGTCCCCTCCTGCATGACGGTTCCGCCATTCACCGAGGCGTAACCCAGTACATGCCCATGCCGGTTTGCGAATTGCGGCTGGACACGGATTCCACCCATCAGGAATTCCTCGACCGTCTCGATGTCGTTCTCAAGGCCGCTCATCCCGGCCGCGGCAATAACGACATTTTCCGCATCCCGCGCCGTCATGATACCGTTTGCGACAGCCGAACGCAGGCCTGAGAAGATCGTCGCGCGCGTGCGCGCCTCGGCCGCATCGCCATCGCCGATGGCGGCGAGAAGCTGTTTGAACACGAATATACGCGCCGAAGTGCTTACCGTATCGATCAGCTTTGTGTGCTGAAACAGACGGGTGCCGTTGATCCTGACGCCGGAATCGCCGGCAAGCAGCAGGCGGAAGCTGTCGCCCATATCCGCGACGATCGCCAATGTGGTCGATGGCGGATGGCCGGCATTGATGCGCTGCGCCTCCTTTTTCAGGATATCGCTGATATTCTGAAAAAGCGCGGGCGCGGCGAGCGTTTCCAGCCTGCCGTCAAGGCTCATCTCAGCCACGGCATTGGCGGCGGCAAGGGCCGCGATGCGGCCGGAACTCAGCCCACCGTAACTTGCTCCGGTCGGGTCGGTCGCACCGTCGAAAACGGCCAGAACCCGTCCGGGAATGAGAAGCGCCACATCGTCCCCCGGCTTTGCGGCGTTCTTGTATTTCGATTGCGAAAAGCTCGCGATATTCATCTTTTTGGTGTCCTTGCAGAGGGAGGCTGGCGGCGACACATGGGTCGCCGCTGCTGCAGTTTTGAATGATATTTGATGGTTTCAGACGAAAGAGGCTTCCTTGTCTTCCGAAAGCCGGAAGACGACGAAGACGCAAAGTCCGGTGCTGACGAGAAGTAAGGTGGAAAGAGCCGCGGCCGTGCCGAACTCGCCGTCAATCACCTGAATATAGATCAGCACGGGCATCGTAATCGTCCGCGCCGTGTAGAGGATCAGCGTCGAGGACAATTCATTGATGGCGGTAATGAAGCTCATCAAGGAACCGATGATGAGACCCGGCAACATCAGCGGCACCGTCACCGATATGAACGTCTTTGCCGGCGAAGCGCCGAGATTGACCGCAGCCTCCTCGATGGAAGGCTTGATCTGCCGCAGGATCGAGGTCGTGGAGCGGACGCCGTAAGGCAGGCGGCGGATAAACACCAGCAGGATGATGATGAGTGCCGTGCCGGTAATGTCAAAAGGCGGATAACGGAACGTCGTGACGTAGCCGATCGCCATGACGACGCCGGGTATCAGATAGGGCACCATCAGCAGAAGATCGAGCGAGCCCGATACTGCATTGTCCCGCCTGACCACGATGAAAGAAAGCAGGCCGGAAACGATGGCGATCAACACCACGGCGGCAATCGCAAAGGTGAAGCTGTTGGCAATCGCCTGCGGTGAATCGCGAAGAATGCGGGCGTAGCTGTCCAACCCGAAACCGCCTGTGAAGACGGGACCGTTCGTCGCGAGAAACGATGTGTAGATGACCGTAAGGGACGGCAGCATGGCGACAAAGACAACCAGATAGCAGAAACCGTGCACAATAAACGATTTCAGCGGGCGCATGGAGCGCTTTACCGGCCGGTTGGTCAATGAGCTGGCATAACGGCGCTTGGCGAGAATGTGCCGCTGCAACAGAAGTGCGGCCATGGAAATGGCGATCATCACCATGGAAATCGTGACTGCCATGGTCGGCGTGCCGGCCATTTCGGAGGTGTATTGCGCATAGGCGATGGTCGAGAGCGTCCTGATGCCCTTGCCGAGGATTGCCGGAGTTCCGAAGTCTGCGATGGACAATACGAAGCAGATGATCGCGCCGGTGCTGACTGCCGGAAAGACCAGCGGCAAGGTGATCTTGCGGAAGCGTTCGAACGCCGTGCAGCCGAGGTTTTCCGCCGCATCCTCATAGGATTTGTTGATGGTGTTCAGCGCATTTTCCGTCATCAGGAAGATATAGGGAAAGAACTTCAGGCTGAAGACCATCACAATGCCCGGTATCCCGTAGATGGTCGGCAGTGAAATGCCGGCAAAAGACAGGAGATTGGTGACCGCACCGTTGGCGCCGAACAGCATGATCCAGGCATAGGCGCCGATGAAGGGCGGCGCGCACAGAACCAGCACCGCGAAGGTGGCAATGAAGGTGCGGCCCTTGATGCGGTAACGCGAGGTGCAGAAGGCAAGCGGAATACCGAGCAGGCAGGCCCCCAACATGCCGAGCACGCCGATGACAAGGGTGTTCCACAATGCCACGGTATAAAAACGCCGCGTCAGCACCTGAACATAGTTGCCGAAACCGAAATCACCCGTCTTGGCGTCGAAGAAGCTGATGAAGAACACGCTGAAAATCGGCAGGATCAAAAAGAGCGCCAATATGACAACGGCAAATGCCGTCACGCTGGTCCAGAAGCCCGGCAGTCTCAGGCGGAAGCCGCCCGTGGTTGCGGTCGCGGTCATATCCGTCATGACAGGCGCTCCCCGGTAACGCCCTCACCGAAGAGCTTGGTATCGCCCGCAGCCCATGAGAAAACCGTTTTCTGGCCGGGCTGAAGGGCGATGATATCGGGCGACGGCTTGGTGATCGCCTCGATTTCCTCTCCCGACGACAACACCGCGGCAACATTCATCTCGCGGCCGGTGAAGCTGACCTGCCTTATGGTGACAGGCAGTTCGATGCGGCGTTCATCTTCGGTCGTGGGCGAGCCAACGGTAATCGCTTCGGGACGGATGGCGGCAACGACCGTTCGTTGCGGCGCAATGGCATCAACCTGCGGCAGCCCCACTTTGTGCCCGGAAATGGATGTCTGCCCACCCGAACGATCCAGCGTCAGGAAATTGTTTGCCCCCACGAATGAGGCGACGAAACGGTTGGCGGGGTTGTTATAGACTTCCCAGGGCGCTGCGGCCTGCTGGATGACGCCGCCATACATCACACAGACCAGATCGGACATGGCAAGCGCCTCCTCCTGATCGTGGGTCACGTAGACCGTGGTAATGTTCATGGCCTGCTGGATTTCGCGCAGCTCGCGCCGCAGATCCACGCGCAGTTTCGCATCGAGGTTGGATAGTGGTTCGTCCATCAACAACACTTTCGGATTGATGACGAGCGCACGCGCCAAGCCGACACGCTGCTGCTGACCGCCGGATAATTCATGCGGCATGCGCTTGGCGTAGGGAGCGAGCTGTACGATGTCGAGAATCTTGCCGACGCGTTCGCGAATCTCGGTGGAAGACGCCTTGCGCTGCTTCAAACCGAAGGCGATGTTGTCGAATACGGAAATATGCGGGAAGACCGCATAATCCTGAAAGACCATGCCGACATCGCGCTTATGCGCAGGCACATGTTCGATCGCCTGCCTTTCGATGCTGATGCTGCCGCTATCCTGCTGGTGAAAGCCGGCGATCGTGCGCAGGAGGGTCGTCTTGCCGCATCCGCTCGGACCGAGAAGCGTAAAAAACGATCCCGAGGGGATGGAGATATTGATGTCGGAGAGGGCAACGACATCCCGGTAACTCTTCTTGATGCTGGTAATTTCCACGGCGGCCATGTGCTGCTCCATGACAGATCCTGCACGGCCGGTGACCACGCTGGACAAAACGAAAGCGAATTGTGAATGGGATAAAAGGGGGACGGTCGCTTCTGCGCCGTCCCCGGCAATTATCTTACTGAACGTCGAGCAATGTCTCGTTCCACTTTTCCATCAGGCGCGCGCGGTTGTCCGCAGCCCATTTGAAATCGTATTTCGCGTCTGGAACATCGGAAAGCGGAACGAGTGCCGGATTGGCGGGGACATCGGTTCGAACCGAGCGACGACCCGCCTTCACCACGATTTCCTGCGCTTCCTTGGAGACGATGAAATCGATGAAGGCCTTGCCATTGCCGGCATTCGGCGCTCCCTTCACGAGCGCCATGCCGTCAGGCGCGATTGCCGTACCCTCTTTCGGATAAACGATTTCGACCGGCGCGCTGCCGAGCTTGTAGCGGAGCGCGGCATCCTCCAGCGTAATGCCAACGGCCTGTTCGCCATCGTTGACGAAACGCGGCACCGCGCCTGAAGACGTGGAAAGAACCGAGTTGCCGAGAATGCCGGTATAAATTTCCCAGCCTTTTTCCTCGCTGTCGAAATCCTGCAATACCGTTGCCATCTGAATATAGGCCGAGCCGGACTGATCGGCGCGGGCCGACGAAATCAGGCCCTTATATTCCGGCTTTGCGAGATCGGCCCAGGACGTCGGAACGGGAGCGCCTTTCAGGGCCTCCTTATTGACGATAAAGGCCGTGACGACAGCCGTGAAAGGCACCCAGTTCGCGCTCGGTGAAAAGACTGGGTTGATCGACGCAGCCTCAACCGGCTTGTATGGCTCGAAAAGGTCAGCGGAGAAATCGATAACCGTTCCGTCGACGCTCCAGATCACATCGCCCGCCGCCTTGCCGCTCTCCGCCTTGATGCGGTTCATCAGCTCACCGGACCCGGCTTTGACAAGCTCGACCTTGGTGCCGGTTTTCTTTTCGAACATGGGCAGCAACTCGTCCATAAGCTGCTGCGGGGCGGCGGAATAGACCACGACGGTACCTTCGGCATGAGCGAAAGCCGCGCTGGCAAGGAAAGTGGCGCCGGCAAAAAGGCGCGCGAAAATAGTGCATGATTTACGCATAAGGGGGCTCCGTTTTTTTGTTCCCTGACAGACCGGCCTTGCGACATGATTTCTTTTTGATTTTGCCTGTCGCCACCCGCTGTCTATTATTTATTTTCTTTACGTAAATTAATTAGTCAAGCCGGAATTTATTTTGAATGCGAAAATAAAATATCCGATTGAAAAAACACAATTCTTTATGATTTTCGCTCTCAGCCGCCCGCTCTCGGCGGCAGGTTTTCCGGCAAAACGAGGTGTACAATCGCACAATTTGCGCTAATCATCCGGCGTAACTTCTCGCGGGGAGACTTGTTTGATCGATCTCGGCTACAATGAGCGGCGTCTGCTCGAGATTTTGCGCGGCAAGGGAGGCATGTCGCGTATCGAGCTGGCGCGGGAGATGGATGTTTCCGCACCGACCCTTACCCGCCTGACGGCCAATCTCCTGGAATCCGGCCTCATCGTCGAAGCGGAGGAGGCCCGCAATGACGGCAAACGGGGGAAACCGTCCACCGCCATCGAAATCAACCCGAACGGGCTTTTCACGCTGGGGGTCTACTTCAATCCAGACGATCTGCGTGTCTGCGTGGCCGATCTCAATGGCACGATAAGGCAGGAAATCAGATCGGAACTGGAAGGGCACAGTTTCGAGCATATTATGGAGATGGCCGAGGCCGCCGCCCGGCAAGTGCTTGAAAAAGCAAAGATAAGAAAGAAAGATGTGCTGGGCTGCGGCATCAGCTTTCCCGGCCATTTCAAGCGGGATCGCGGCCATGTCTTTCGCATCAAGCAGTTCGAAAGCTGGCGCGACATCGACGTCGAGAAGGACTTCCAGCCCTATTTCGATTTCCCGGTCTTTCACGAAAATGACGGCAATACCGTCATTCTTTCCGAACTCTATTACGGTGCAGGCCGCAATATCCGCAATTTCGCGATGATCTGGCTGACATATGGCATCGGTGGCGCCCTGGTGGTGCAGCGCCATCTCTATCGCGGCACAAATGGCAATGCCGGCGAGTTCGGCGGACTGTTTCCGAAGTCCCATCCCCGCCCCTCGGGACAGGACCTGTGCGACACTCTGGCTGCTCAAGGCATCGGCATTCGACGCCTGAAGGACATTGATGAAAGTTATGCCGACCATCCTGCCATGGTGTCCTGGCTGGAGCGGGCAACGGATCAGCTTCGTCTGCTTTCATTGACGGTCGCCCGCACGATGGATCCGGCAGCCATTATTTTCGGTGGATCGCTGCCGGACTGGATTCTCGAACATATCGTGCGGCGTATCGGTTCTCTGGAAATACTCGGCGAGGATTTTTTCGTCGAGCCGCCGGAAATACGCAAATCGATCATGAGCGACTTGCCTCATCTGGGCGCCGCCAGCATACCGATCTACCGCGCCACCACGCCCAGCTATTATTCCGGGCGGGCGCTGAAAGGCTGGGCATGACATGACATGCCATGGCCGCCAGAACTGTTTTCCCCATTTGTCTGCCCGTTGATGACAGGGGAACCCGCTATCTGGATATGCGTCGCCGGAATTCCTCCGTGCCCTGCATGATCTTGTCCAGAAGAGCCTCTATCGCCCAGAAACGCTCCTGAATATCGAACGTCACCGCACGGCTTTCGATGTCGCTTATGGTGCCGAGGCGCTGGTGATAGAGCTTCGCCAGTTTGGGATAGCCCATAGGCTCCGCCATGGCGGCGAGCGCCAGATAGACCGACAGCTCGTCAGCCAGTTCCGGTTGCCGGCCGGCCTCCGTCAGCAGCCATTTGTAGAGATCGGGATGGAAATTGGTGAAGACCCCGGTGAAACCGCGCGATCCCGCTTTCATGGCGTCGAATGCAATCGCCGCATTGGCGTTGACGATGGCAAGCGGCGTATTCGCGGTGAGCGCTAAACGCCGCTTGACCGTTTCAAGATCACAGGAGACATCCTTGAGGATAACGAAACGACCGCTATTGGCGCAGAAGGAAATTTCAGCATCGGTCATGAGACGGCGATAGGGCGCCGGGCATTCGTAGAGACCAAGCGGCAGATCGGAAGGCAGACGCTCGAGGAGCCAGCCGAGATCGTCGAGAAACTTCGAGCCGCCCTCCTGCCGGGCATCCAGCCGGTTGGTGACAAGCACCATGCCGTCTACACCCGTCTGCGCGATGGCATTGAGCTCTTTCTGCTGATCTTCAAGCGCCTCGCTGATATGGCCTGAAGCGATGACGGGAATGCGGCCGGCTGCGGCCCTCTTAACAAAAGCAGCCAGTTCCACGCGCTCCTCAAGGGTGAGGAACATCATCTCAGAAGACTGGCAAACGGCAAACAGCGCGTCCGATCCATTGGCGATGTACCATTCCACGAGATTGGCGACACCCTCGAAATCTATCTTGCCGCCCCTGAAGGGGGTAATCATCACGGGAATGATGCCTTCGATACGCTTGGTCATTGTTTTCGTCCTGTCAAACATATGTGGTTCCGGCATTCCGATGCGGAAGCCTTGCCGGCGTGGATCAGAGCTGGTTGCGTGGCTGGCGGTTCGCGAGCACATCGATCACGGCCTCGGCGGTAATCCGGCCGATAGACGTGTAGGTTTCATAGGTTTCCGCCGCCGTATGCGGCGTTGTGACGATCTGCGGCAGGGTGAAGAGCGGATTATCGGGCAAGGCAGGCTCCATCTCATAAACATCGATCGCCGCTGCCTGAAGATGGCCGCTGACGATGGCGTCGTAAAGCGCCTTCTCATCCACAAGGGCGCCGCGCGCCGTGTTTATGAAAATCGAGCCGGGCTTCATCCGGGCAAAACGGCCGGCATCCATGAGACGGCGTGTCTCCGGCAGGCTCGGCATCATCATCACGAGAATGTCGGAAGACGAAAGCACCTCATCCATCTCGCACATCCGCACACCAAGCTTCGTTGCGGCAGCCTGGTCGGGAAACTTGTCGTAAGCGATCACCTCCACATCGAAACCGGAGAGTTTGCGCGCGATCTTGCGGGCGATGTTACCGAAACCGAGGAGACCGACGCGGCGGCCGATCAGTTCCTGCCCGACGAAACGGTCCCATGCGCCACCGCGCAAGGCATCGTGCAGATAGGGTATCCGGCGCATTGCCGAAAGGATCAGCCCGAGCGTCAGTTCGGCCACCGCATTGGCATTGCCGCCCGGCGCATTCGTCACCGCGATGCCATGCCGGTGGGCCGCATCGATATCGATATTATCGACACCGACACCAAAACGCGCAATCGCCTTCAGTCGCGGGGCAAGATCAAAAACACGGTCGTTCCAGGTGTCGACACCGGCGATAACGGCATCGACATCGCCAAGTCTTGCCGATAATTCGTCAAATGTCATCGGCCGCCCGAAGCCGTTTTCAACGACGTCGATACCTTCCGCCTCCAGCATCGCCTTGGCGTCCGCGCAATAGCGGGAATAATTCGTTGCCGTTACCAGTACGGTCTTGCTCATTGCAGTGTCTCTCGGAAAATCGGAATTAAATACGTGCACCGGCCTGATCGAACAGAACGCAGCGATCGGGATCGAAACTCATGGTCAGGATTTCGCCCGGCGCAGGCGCCATATCGCCCGGCAGGCGGCAATTCAGCCGGTTGCCGGCAATATCCAGCAAGGCGAGCGTGTCGGCCCCCAATGGTTCGATCAGTTGAACGGGACCGGAAATCGTGGCGGACGACGAGGCCCGATGGGCCGAATCCAGCGAAAGATGTTCTGGCCGCACGCCGAGTTCCGCTGCACCTTCGTAGTCCCGGCGTTCGACCGAAACGGGGATGCGCGTGCCATCCGGCAGGGTCGCAACACCCTTCGAAAGCTGCACGGGCAGGAAATTCATGGCCGGCGCACCGATAAAACCGGCGACGAAGCGGGTTCTCGGGTTGCGGTAAAGCTCCTGCGGCGCACCGATCTGCTGAATGTGACCGTCCTTCAGCACGACGATACGGTCGGCCATGGTCATGGCTTCCACCTGATCGTGGGTGACATAGATCATGGTGCTGCCGAGCCGCTGGTGGAGCTGCTTGATTTCCGCACGCAGATCGACACGCAGCTGGGCGTCGAGATTGGAGAGCGGCTCATCGAAGAGAAAAACCTTCGGTCCGCGCACCATGGCGCGCCCCATCGCCACACGCTGGCGCTGGCCACCGGAAAGTTCGCGCGGGCGTCGCTTCAGCAGATGGGTAAGCTGCAGGGTGCGCGACACGTCTTCGACGCGCTGCTTCACCTGCGCCTCCGGCACACCGTTCATCCGCAGGGCAAAGCCGATGTTCTTTTCCACGGTCATATGCGGATAAAGCGCATATTCCTGAAACACCATCGCCACATCCCGCTCCCACGGACGAAGCCTGTTGACGACCGTTCCGTCAATGGAGATCGAACCCTCCTGAAAATTCTCCAGGCCGGCAATCATGCGCAGCAGCGTCGATTTTCCGCAGCCGGAAGGACCGACGAAGACAATGAATTCGCCATCGACAATATCAAAGGAGAGGCCATGGATGACACGGTGCGCGCCGTAAGCCTTGACGACGTTCTGAATGGAAAGAGTGGCCATGGAATTATCCTTTGACTGCCCCTGCGGACAGGCCCGCGACAAGGCGGCGCTGGACGAGCAGGGTAAGAATGAGCGGCGGAAGAGCGATCATGGTTGCGGCGGCCATCAGCGCGCCCCAGTTGGTGACGCCCTCGCCGATGAAATTGAACGACGCGACGATGGCGGTCTTGGTGTCGAAGCCGGAGAGCGCCAGAGCGAACAGGAAATAGTTCCAGGTGAAGATGAAGCAGAGAATGGATGACACCACCACGCCGGGCATGACCACCGGAAGAACGATGCGCCAGAGCACCGACAGCGGACGGCAACCGTCCATCTGGGCGGCTTCCACCAGTTCACGCGGCATGGCGTCGAAATAGGGCAGCATCGTCCACAGGGCGACCGGCATGGCGATGACGGCATGGGTCAGGATCAACACCGTGTAGGAACCGACAAGCCCGAGTTCGGAAAAGATGATGAACCAGGGCAGCAGGAACAGCGTGCCCGGCGCCATGCGCGAAAACAGCGCCAGTGTCGCAGGCCATGTGGTGCGATGCCAGGAGACGGCAAAGGCCGCCGGAAATGCGAGCAGGATGCCGAGCAATGTCGCGCCCGTCGAAACGATGAGCGAATTCAGCGTATTGGAAAGAAATTCCGTGCGCTCGAAAAGCTGCCGGTAATTGTCCAGCGTGGGCGTGAAAAAGAGGCTCGGCGGCAGCTTCGTCACCTCGTAACGATCCTTGAAGGACGACAGGATCATCCAGAGGATCGGGGTGATCGCGGCGATGACGAGAATGGCGGTGCTGAGGCCGCCGCGCAGTCTTTCGGCAAGGGAAGGCTGATATGCCTCGTGTTCGTGCATGAAAATTCCTCCTCGATTTACCAGGTGACGGCCTGTCGCAGCCGGGAAAAGGCGACGACGGTGACCATGACGACGGCCGCGAGCGTGATCATGCCGGCCGAAGCGTAGCCGAAACGGGAAAACTCGAAGCCCTGCTGGTAGGCATAGATATTGAGCGTGGTCGACGCATTGCCCGGCCCCCCGCGCGTGGTGATGTAGATCACGTCGAAGAAACGCAGCAGGTCGACCGACCGCAGGATCGCGGCGGACAGGAGCGTCGGTGCAAGCAACGGCAGGGTGATGTGAACGAGCCTCTTCCAGCCGATCACGCCATCGATCTCCGCCGCCTCGAACACCTTCGTCGGCAGGGACTGAAGGCCGCCCAGAACCAGAAGTCCGATCAGCGGCGACCATTGCCAGGTGTCGACGGTGGCAACCGTCAGAAGGACCCACTTGGGATCGGCGAGCCAGAGGCTCGGGCCGATTCCCACCTGCCCGAGCAGCCAGTTCGCGACGCCGACGGCCGGATCGAGAATGACGATCGCCATCATGCCCACGACCACCGGCGGCATCATGAAGGGCATGACAGCCACCGTGCGAACGAGATTGCGCGCGCTACGCACCCTGTTGAGGGTGAAACCGAGCCAGGTGCCGATCACCATCTGCATGGCGAGCGCGAGTCCATAAAGCACCCATGTCAGAATGAAGGCATTGTGAAATTCCCCGTCGGAAAGCAGCTCGAGATAATTCGCAAGACCGACGAAACGGTCGTCCATGCCGAGCGAGTTTTCGCGCAGCGAAATCCAGATCGCATAAAGAATGGGGAAAACGATCATCAAGCCGACGAATGCCACGGCGGGCGCCATCATCCAGCGAAAGGAAAGAACGGTCTGGCCGGGGCCGGAGATGCGGGAAGGCATCGGAGCGGTCATCACACGGGGATCCCTCATGAAAATGATATTTGTGTCTGCAATTGCGTGGCCCAAGCCGCGCCAGACCGCACGCCGTGAAACTGACCGGCGGCCTGTGCAACGATTGGGGAGAGCAATATTTCCCGTCGGGGATCCGGCTCCGGACTTTGCAGCACGGAACCGGATTTCCCGGGAGGAATTCCCAGAGCCGGCGAATTATTGCAGGGCGAACAGGGCCTTGTCCGCCTCGCAGGCGCCATCCTTGATCGTATTGTTGCCGAGCAGGTAATCCTGAACCACCTTGCCGATGATCTCGCGGGTCTGCGGCACCTTGTCGGTCGGCGATGCGTAGTCGCCGGTGCCGGTTTTGCTGATCTGCCTGATGGCGTCGGCCCAGCTCTTGCGGATCGGCAATTCGTCGGTGAATTTTTTCATATCCGCACCGTCAAAGACCGAACTGCGTGGCGGCGCGACACCGGCCTGAATGAGACGGGCCTCGATCTCCGGCGACGTCGCCCATTGCATGAACAGCCAGGTGGCCTCCTTGCGTTTGGAGAAATTCGACATCGACAGACCCCAGCCGAAGGCGACGGGCTTGGAAATGCCGGTTTCCTTGCCGGGCGGCAGCACCTTGATGGCAAGATCTTCAGCGCGGCCGGGGAATTTGACGATATTGGAGAATTCGTTGGAGGACTCATGCGTCATGGCGACCTTGCCCTGACCGAGAAGCTCGACGACCTGCGGGAAAGAATGGTTGGAAGCACCGACGGCGCCATAGGTTTTCAGAAGATCGCCATACATCTGCAGGCCGGCTATGGTCTTTTCCTGGCACAGGCCCGGCTTGGTCTTGTCCGCGGATTTGAAGTCGCCGCCAAGATTGAAGACGAAAGACGCCATCGGATAGGGTATCGCATTGCGCACGCCGCGCGCCGTCCAGGCGTTGACCGACTTGTCGCATTCCGAAATTGTTTTTGCGGCGGCGGGAATATCTTCGAGATATTGCGGTTCAGGAACGTTGCACTTGGCGAAAATATCCTTGCGCCAGTAGAACAGCGGACCTTCGACATTGATCGGCACGCCGGTCAGCTTGCCATCAAAAATCTCGTTCTTGCGCAGCCCCTCGCCAAAATCCTCGAAATTGAAATCCGGCGACGTCAGGCTCGCATCCTTCAGCAACGGGTTGAGATCGGCATACCAGCCAGCCTTGTTGTAGACCGCGCCCTCACGGATTTTCAGCGAAATGAAGGCATCGACATCGGATGACCTGGCCTGCATGAGCGTCGACAGACGCGCGCGGATCGGGTCTTCGTTGAGAATCTCGACGCGAACCTTGATGCCGGTCTTTTCCGTGAATTCACTGGTCATATCCTTGATGGCATTCGGCCAGGGATGGTTCGTGAACAGAACATTTATTGTCTGGCCTTCCTGTGAACGCCAGTTGAAATCGGCGGCTCCCGCAATCGAACCGGTAAAAACGACGCATGATGCAAGGGCTGCCAGTTTTGACGCGGCCGCCAGACTGTTCCTGAAAAATTTCATGTCAATCATATCCTCCCAAATCTCGGTTATTTTCCTCAATGACGTATCGCCCCCGGATGAGAATGCGGGCGCATACCTCTCCCTCCCGGTCGGCGCGGATTTGTTGCGCGACCGCATCTCCTCCCTCAAGACAGGCGGAAGCTAACAGGAAAATCTCACTGCCGCAATAGCTAACATGTTACCTTGATTTATAGTGACATTCCACCTACGGCACCCTTATGCATTCGGCAGCGGTTTCATTGGACGTCACGCTCTGGCGTGGCTGCCCCAAGCATAGGGAAACAGCCCGAAAGGCCCGCCAGAAGGGCGGCTACCGTGCGATCGCGCGGTTTTTGGCATTGTGAATGTGCTGCTCCATCGCGGCGGCGGCAGCGGCCGGATCGCGTGAGGCAATCGCATCGAGAAGGTTCAGGTGATCGTACATCGTGGGCAGGACGAGCGGAGGATTGAGCTGCGTATGTGCCTGGCGGATCAGCCTGATTTTTATGGCGTTCACACGGTAGATATTGGTGAGGATTGAGTTCTGCAGGGAATCGATCATGCCGTGATGAAATCGGGAATCCAGTTCCTGCGCCCTGTCCACAAGGGCTCTGGAGACGTGATTGGCGTCCGGCTCGGCATTGCAGGCATCGATGATATCCAGATGTTCCTGCCGAATGGCCTCCAGCGTCTCATCGCTAACCAGCCTCGCGAATATCTGGACCGCCTCCTTTTCCAGAAACAGCCTGACCTGAAATGCATCCTGCACCAGATTGAGATCGACCTGGGCAATCTGCATACCACGCTGCGGAACCGTCACCAGCAGCCCTTCGGCCTCAAGGCGCGGGATCAGCTCACGGATCGCCGCAAGCGGCAACTGGGTAAGCTCAACCAATTGCCGTTGCGAAACAAATTGTCCGGGGCGAAGCTGGCGGGAAAGAAGGTGCTCCGTGAAACTGGAATAGGCGCGGTCTCTCTGATTGACGTGCCCCTCCGCATTTCTCAGGCTACGACCATCCTTCTTCTTTTTCTCTACCAATGAGCGAACCTCCAATGCATGTATCTAACATGTTAGTAAGGTTACCAATGAGATTCAATCACGGTCGAAGATGAAATTCGAAAATAGGCAATTCAAATTCGAGGGGACTGAAATGCCCGCGTGATCCGTCGCAGCACGGCGTTCGCGTGATCGCCGGTAACCGCGGAAATCATCACCACGTCCAGTTTTGAAAGCTGTGGGAGCAGGCCGTCCCTCACCTCCCGCAGACCGGCAGGCGCCACACTTCGCGCCAGCAGTGCGACGCCGATCCCGGCTTCGGCAGCCGCTCCCACCGCCGTTGCACCGGTTCCGACGAACACCTCACGCCAGGCGATGTCCGCCGCCTCCAGCGCCCGAAGAGCCATGGCTCGCAAATTGCAGGGCTCCGGTTGAAGCACCAGCGGCACCGGCAGGTTCGAAGGCAGATCGAAATCCGCGCTGCAGTACCAGCCGAAGCTTTCCTGAAACAGCAACTCGCCATCGCGTCGGATATCGTCATGCCGCAACACGACGATCGCATCGAGCGCGCCGGCATCGTAGAGCTCAAGCAGCGTCCTGGTGCCGGCCGTGCGCAGATGAAGCGTAACGCTCGTCTCACGCTCGCTGATCACCCGGAGTATCCGAGGCAAATCGGCCCCGATCAAATGATGCGTGAAACCGATCGCGAGGCGGGTCGGCTCCTGCCCAAAGACATCCAGCGCACGACGACCGGCCGCGACATAAGCCCGCGCGGGCTCCAGAAAACGTTCGCCGGCGGCCGTCAAACGCACGCGGCGCGGCGTCCGTTCGACGAGGCGATGCCCCAACATGTCCTCAAGCCGGCGCAGGCGCAGCGATATCGCGGCCTGTGACGTGTTCATCACGCCTGCAACCCGTGTGAACGACTGCAATTCGGCAACGAGAAGAAAAGCCTCGACGGCCTCGGGATCCAATGAGCGCATGTTTAGCATAACAAGCTGTTATCGCTGAAATGCGCAAGCCCCTAATTCTATCGGGTCCTCGCGAGCGCTATTGCACGAAAACTCTCGATAGGAGCTTTTCGTGTCTTCACAGATTTCCTCGACCTCGCCCACGCCAGCCGCCGACCGCCGGATCTGGGCAGTCCTTGCCGTCGCCGTCGCAACGCAAACCGCCGGCTCGTTCGTATCGCAGGGGATTTACATCCTCGTGCCCTTCTGGCGGGAAGCATTCGGCATCTCCCTCGCATCCGCATCACTGGCTGTGACGGTCATGAACGGTGTGCAGATCGTGACGATGTTCACGCTCGGCCGCGCCATCGATATTCACGGTGAGCGCCGCATCGTCGGCATTGCCATGCTCGGCATGGCGCTTGCGATGGCCTGCGCGGCGGCATTAGCAAACAGCCTGCCCGCGCTGCTTTTGTGCATCGCGTTTCTGGGCGGCACCTATGCCGCTGTCCAACCGGGCGGCACGCGGGCGATCATGCGCTGGTTCCCGCCTGCCAAACGCGGCATAGCGACAGGGTTTCGGCAGGCCGCGGTTCCTTTCGGAACGATGATCGCGGCCGCCCTCCTCCCGTTCATGGCGGTTCGTTATGGATGGCATGCGGCAGCATGGCTCTGCGCCGGTGTTTCCGTCATGGGCGCCACACTCTTCTGGGGTCTCTATCGCGAGGGAGGCGATGTGGCCGCAAAAACCGAGCGCCCGCTTCCCCTGACAAAACTCGCCCGCGAGGTCGGGCAGAATCCGAGCTTCTGGCCCGTATTGCGGCTTGGTATCGCCATGTCGGCATTTCAATTCACCCTCACCGCACACGTCATAGGCTTCATGGCGGATGGATTGGGGCTTGGCCTCTTCGCCGCATCGTCCATGTTTGCCGCAACGCAGCTTGCGGGCATTCCTGGCCGGATTTTGTTGCCATGGCTCAGCGACCGTTTCCGACCCGGCCTTCGCACGCAATCCTTCGGCCTGGTATCCGTCATTGCCGCAGGCGCTGCCGCAATCCTCGCGGCTCTGCCCATCGGCGTTCCGGCACCTATTATCCTCGTCGTGCTTGTCGTGCTGGGAATGTTCGGGATCGGGTGGTTTCCGCTTTATCTTCTGCAGATCGCCGAAAGCGCACCGAAAGGTTCGATAGCGTCTACGATTGCCTTCGCTTCCACGATCTGCCTGGGTGTCATGGCAATCGGCCCCTATATATTCGGCCTTCTGGTCGATCATCTTGGCTACGGGGCAGCATGGTCCGCATTGATCGTGCCGGTGGTCGCAACAGCACTGCCCCTCACAATCTCATCGCCGCGCCTGCCGAAAGCTCAGATCGGCTCTTCATGAAACGGGATAGGCGCGGCGGTAATCGAAGACATGAAAGTGACGGTAGCCTTCAGGAAAACCTATGCGGCTGCCGCCTCGGCACCCTGCTCGAAGTCGTGCAGGTGAAGAGCGATTTCAAAGCCCCGGCGTTTCAGCCAATGGGCAACGACCCTCGCGCGGGCGCCCAGCAGGTCATCCACCAGAATGACCCGTGCGCCGCGCACGGCAATGGTACGATAGGCGACACCGAGAAGCTGGCCGCCTTCCGAAGAAATCGAACCTTTAAGGTGGGAGGCCGCGAATTCTTCCGGTGTTCTCACGTCGAGAAAATAGGTCGTTCGCGCCGTGTCCCGCAGCCATGTCTCGGCCGTGGTGCGATCGACGAACTGCAGCCCGTCATCGCGGGAAAATGCCTCCAGACGCGTCTTCGCGATATTTTTCGCGTCGTCGCTGACGGACGGATATGTATGCGAGCGCCCCGTTTCCAGCTCAAACCCGTCATCGGTCCAGCCGCGCGTGCCATCGTGCAAATAGCTGACATCGTTTTCAACACCGGCATCGATCAAGGTCTGCGCGCCGAGGATCGCGCGGGGAAGGCCCGCGCAGGCGACGACAACCCGTGTTTTGGGTGATGGCACGAGGTCGGAAAACCGCAGCAGAAGCTCGGCACCGGGTACGCCGATGGCGCCCGGCACATGCGCCTTTTCATATTCCGCTATGGTGCGGGTGTCGATGACGACAACATCTTCGCCGGCTTCCTGCCACGCCTTCAGTTCACGGGCGAAAACCACGGGTGTGTTCTTTTCACCCCGGACCTTCTGAACGAAAGGAACGCCGGGAATATCGAATGTCGGCAGGGCGTCGATGCCGCCGTCGATCCATGCCGGAATTCCACCGCGCAGAAAGTGAATATCGCTCCAGCCTCTGGCGGCCAGCCGTTCCGCCGCCTGCTCCGCGCTTCCCTTGCCATCGTCCACCAGAACGGTCCGCACGACGGGACGCGGAATGAAGCGGTCGATTTCCGCATCCAGCCTTTCGGCTGGAAGGTTGGTCGCAAACAATGGAGAAGCATACCCCACTTCGTCTGCGGGGCGAATGTCGAGAACGGCAAGTTCCCTGCCATCTGTCAGCCACTCGATGAGACGGTCTTTGGTTACGGCATGTACGGACATTGCATATCCTCCTGACAAATTCTGGTTTTTCACATCGGGTTTCAAGCGGTCGGATCGAGCCATAGATCGCCGAAACTCCAGTTCAGCCCCTGCGCGCCGGTGACGTAGTTCCGCACGCGCCTGTGCGCCACGATCTGGCTTCCCGCCGCCACAAGATCGACGGAGGCCACGTCGTCATGGATGAGATGCTGGAACCTGCTCCAGGTCACCCAGCGCTTTTTCGGATCGGGCTCGATCGCCGCCGCCTCCAGAAGCGCATCCGCCTCCGGATTGGCGTAGTTGGCCGCGTTGGAAAAGGGCAGCCCGATCTTGAAATTCTTGCTCCAGTAGGCCCGCTGGATGCCGAGCGACGGATCGAAGGTGTTGGAAAGGGACTCCACCACCAGATCAAAGGCGCGGTCCGTATAGACCGTCTTCAGATAGGTCGGCAGGTCGTATTTGCGGATTTCGACGGCGATGCCGATCTTTTCAAGCTGGCTGCGAAGGACATCGGCAAAGCCGGGCGTCAGATAGGAATTATAGGTCAACCGCACCGGAAAACGCTTGCCGTCGTCTTTGCGGGGATATCCCGCCGCATCGAGCAATCTTTCCGCTTCCCGGGGATCATAGGCATGGGCCTTGACGGACGCATCATACCAGTTCGGCAGGGCGGTGCTGACCGGGCTCGGCGAAATCTGCGCATAACCGAAGAGCGCCACATTGACGATTTCATCGAGATTAATCGCCTTCGCAATGGCCAGGCGGGCGTCTTTCTTGCGGAAAATTTCATTATCGTAATTGAAAAACAGCTGCTGCTGCGGGCCCGCATAAGCATAGGTGTTCGTATCCAGAACGAGATCGGGGTTCTGCTTCAATCGCTCGAGATCCGCCAGCGGCACCGGGTTGTCGCCAATATCCACTTCTCCCGTTTCCAGCGCCACCGCCCGCGCGGCCGGATCGGTGATGATGCGCAGAATGATGCGATCGAGATAAGGTTTGCCGGCATCCCAATAGTCGGGATTTCGTTCGAAGATCAGATGGCTGCCCGGCGTCCACTCCGTCAACCTGAAAGGGCCGGTGCCAATCGCGGTCTGCAATGTCTGGCCATCGGCTGGCTTCAGCTTTTCGAAAATATGCTTCGGCACGATCGGCGATTCCGAACTCGATTGCGCGGCGATCAGAAATGGCGCCGGTTTGGACAGCACGATAATGGCGGTCAGGGGATCCGGCGTCTCCACCGCCTCGACGTTCTGATAGGTGATACGGCCGCGCGGATGGGCTTCCTTCAGGCGGAAAATCGAAAACGCGACGTCTTCCGAGGTGAAATCCCGACCATCGTGCCATTTCACATTCGGGCGAAGTTTGAACGTGTAACGAAGATGGTCATCCGAAACGGACCATTCCGTCGCCAGCAGCGGCTGCGGCTTGAGGTCGAAATCGAATGTCAGAAGTCCTTCAACGATCTTCGGGCCGATTGCCTGTCCGGTCCCCGATGAGGTGTTGATGGCGAAAAGCGCGTTGCCGGGATCGACACGATAGAGCAGCCTGAGCGTACCGCCGGAGACGGGCCGGCCCGCGTCACCATTCGTCGCGAATAGAGACCCCGGCAGGGCCGTTCCTGCCGTTGCCAGAAGAAGCATCCTGTTAAACTGGCGGCGTCCTATCGTCATGAAAATCCCCGTTTGAAAACGTCGTTTCGATGACAAAAGCATCAGGGCAAATCAGGGTTTCCATAAGAAGAAAATTCTTCTTTGCCGCCAAAGAAAACATTTCTTGCAGAATTTTATTTCAGAACGCATGCAAACACGCGCCAAAATTTGTTCCGAATCATCCATTTGACCCAAATCCTCGTTGCTTCCCTGCGGCCGATGACGAATGAGGAGGAAATCGCACTGGCGTTTCGTTTTGAATTCCCGTGGAAATGTTGTTTCACTGAAAAATCGAGATTGAGCAGGACATTGCTCGGCAGATGGGTCGGTGAAGCATATCAAATGATACACCTCACAGGCTTTCCAATCCCCGCCATGGGCCCTGCGGTCCATCACCAGCATTACGGAGTTTCTTAGCGATGACCCTGACCAGTCCGATTACCAAACTGGAAATACCGCAGCAGCGTGTTGAAGCCCGCTATGGAACGCAGGCCGATTTTTCTCCGCCTTTCTGGAACGACACCATCGACGCCTTGCTGAACCACCGCACCGCCCGCGCCTATCTGCCGAAAGCTCTGCCGCAGGGCAGCCTGGAACTTCTGGTCGCAGCCGCACAATCTGCACCCACATCGTCCAATCTTCAGGCGTGGAGCGTGGTGGCGGTTCAGAACAAGGAGCGCAAGGCACGTCTGGCGGGCTTCACGGGCGGCAATGCGCATATAAAGGATGCACCTGTTTTCCTCATCTGGCTTATCGACCTGAAGCGGCTGCGCACGGTCGCTTCAAACCAGGGCAACAAGGGCGAAGGGCTGGATTATCTGGAAAGCTTCCTGATCGGCGCCATCGATGCGGCGCTGGCAGCGCAGAATGCTGTTGCCGCAATTGATTCACTCGGTCTTGGCTCCTGCTATGTGGGCGGTATCCGCAACAGACCGGAGGACGTGTCGCGCGAACTGAACCTTCCCCCCGAGACGGTTGCCGTCTTTGGCCTGACGGTCGGCTATCCCGACCCGGCGGTGAAAACCGATGTCAAACCGCGCCTGTCGCAATCATCCATTCTGTTTCATGAAACCTATTCGGAACCGACACGCGACGATCTCAATTCTTACGATGAAGTCTTGAAGGTGTTTCAGGAAAAACAGGGCCTGCCGCAAAACGGCTGGACGGCGCCCATCGCCCAGCGTGTGGAGAACGCCGCCGCGCTGAAGGGCCGCGCGGAACTGAGCCAGACATTGCGTCGCCTCGGTTTCGGCATCAAATAAACTCCGTTGCGGCTGACGGTATTGAACGCAGAGGCGTCTCCGGCTCGGCAATGCGAAGCGCCCGGCCAGGGGCAGCGCAATCTCTCCCGAAATCGCCGATTTCGGGAACTGATTTTCTATAAAATTAGTAGATATAGAATGACCGGTCTTCCTTTATACCGCTCGAAGGCCTTACGATCCGTTCCAGACTGCTTCTGAACCGCATCCCGCCACCGTCCTCAATCGCCGCCCGCACAGACCGCCGAACCAGTCAATAACCGAAATCCTCTGGAAAATCCGGAGCGTAAAAGACAGGACGAAAAACGACAGATGCCACGTTACGTTATCATTGGCGCCGGCGCGGTGGGCGCGAGCCTTGCAGCACAATTCGCGCTTTCCGGCATTGACTATGCGCTTTTCGGACGGGGCGCCCAGATAAGCCATATCAGGCAGCATGGCCTCACCTTCCAGCGCCCGGCGGAGACGCGGCAGATCGATCTGAAGGTTTTCGACCTGACGGATCTTCCGGAATTGACGCCGGACGATATCCTCCTGCTCACGGTGAAAGCTCAGGATGCCGTAAGCGCGCTCGCCTTCTGGTCCTGGCAAAGTGTCTCGAACACGGCGACACCGGCAGCGGCAAACCTGCCTATCGTGACTTTTCAAAACGGACTGGCGACAGAAGCGAATGCCCTGAGAACATTTGCCCGGGTCTATGGTGCAAGCATTCTGACACCGGCGCGGTTCACCGAAACCGGCAAGGTGGTGGTGGGCGGCGAGCCGCAATTGGGCATCGTGACAGTCGGGCGCTTTCCGCTTGGACAGGATGACGTGACCGCGCAGGTCGCGGCGGACCTGAACAGCGCAGGATATCTTGCCGAGGCGAGCGACGATATCCGCCGCTGGAAAGCAGCAAAGCTCCTTCACAACGTTCGCAACGTCCTCGAACTTTTCGACGGTCCGGCCGATCTGAACGACAGGATCAGCGCCGCTCTGGTGGATGAGGCCCGCCATGTGCTGGACTCGGCAGGCTACACCCTTGCCTCGCCCTCCGAGCGAACCGTCGACATTTCGAACTGGCGGGTTGCGCCGAACAGCGGAATCCATCCGGGCCAGCAATCGACCTGGCAGAGTTTCAGGCGCGGAGCCTCGAGCGAAGTGGATTTCCTCAACGGCGAAATCGTTCTGCTGGGCCGGATTCACAATGTTCCGACGCCCTATAACGAAGCCGTTCAAACGCTTGCCGGAAAACTGGCGCATCAGGGCGGGTTTTCAAAGCCGCTGCCACTCGATGCGATCACGTCTCTCCTCGCCGCCCCGGACCGGGCGGCGCATGCCAATCCCGCCGCTTCTTCATGACCGGCGGCCCATAGCAGTGCGATTTATCAAACGACAGTGTGAAACGATAATGCGAGAAGCCATATCAGACCATATCCTCGCCGCCGCTGGCACGCTCTTCTATCGCGAGGGCATCCGGGCTGTCGGCATAGATCGGATCATCGAAGAAGCGAATGTTGCGAAGGCGACGCTCTACCGGCATTTCCCGTCGAAGGATCACCTCGTTGCGGCCTATCTGGAAGCACGTCATGAGCGCGTGATCTATTCGCTTCAGAAAGTGCTGGATGCGGACATGGCTCCTAAGGAGCAGATCCGGTTGATCTTCGAGCAACTCCACGAAAAGGCCGACAGCCCGGATTTTCGCGGCTGCGCCTTCGCTCTTGCGGTTGCGGAACATGGCGAATCCGAGCGCGTCGTGGTCGTTGCGCGTGCCCATAAGGCGAAGGTCAGGGACGTGTTTGCCGCTGTTCTGGCAAGAGCCGGCAGCACCGTGGAGATTGCCGCCGCCCATCTTTCGCTCCTCTACGAAGGGGCCTTAGCGACCGTCGCCGTCGGGCGCGATCCCAAAGCGGTGCTGATTGCGCGTGACTGTGCGCTCTCCGTCTTCGACACGGCCGCCTCCACCGATCAACCCAACTGAAAGCAGCAGACAATGACAAAGACGATCGATTATTTTTTCAGCATCGGCTCACCCTGGGCCTTCATCGGTCTTGAACCGTTTGCTGCGCTGGCGAAAGAACAGGGCGCCACGATCCGCCCCCATGTCATTTCGCTGATCGAGGAAAATGGCGGCATTTATTCGCGAAACCGGCCGGAGGCCAGACGCGCATACTGGATCAGCGATTTGAAGCGCTGGGCGGCATTGCGCGGAAAAGTGCTGAATTTCGACAATCGCGCCGCTCTCTCGGATCCCTCACCGGCCGGCCTGATGGTTGCCGCGGCGATAGAAACGGGCGAGGACTGGCTGAAGCTGGCAGCTGCGCTTCAGGAAGCCTTCTGGGTTCGCGGGGAAGACATTGGCAAGGCGGACGTCCGCCGGGCGATTGCAACGGCCACAGGCTTTGATGCTGCAGCCCTCGATGAGCACGGCCAAAGCGATGCGGTTGCGGCATTGCAAAAGGCCAGCTTCGAAGCGGCCAGGACAGCCGGTGTGTTCGGGGTGCCGACCTATCGCTATCAGGATGAACTCTACTGGGGGCAGGACAGCCTTCCGTTCCTCGAGCGTCATCTCAGCGGAGAAAAGCTCGCCGCCTGATATCGCCGCCAGAAGGCGGAGACAGTCCTGGCGATCTGCCGGGCAAAGCGCTTCGCCTTCAATGCAGATTCCCATGGAATTTTCTTATGCCTGACCTCTCATCTCCTCTCATCCAATCGCTGCGGAACCTCCTCGGGGAACGTCTTTCAACGTTACTGACACTGCGCGAGCAGCATGGGCGCGGCGAAGCGCATCACGCAGCCGTGTTTCCCGATGCGGTCGCTTTCGCTGAAACCACGTCCGAGGTATCCGAGATCGTGCGGCTATGTGCGGCGGAAGGGGTGCCCGTCATCGCTTTCGGCGCCGGCACTTCGCTTGAGGGACATTTGACGGCTGTCAATGGCGGGGTCTCGATCGACCTTTCGCGCATGTCGAAGATAGCCCGTATCAGCATTGACGATCTGGATTGCACGGTTGAGGCCGGTGTTACGCGGGAGCAGTTGAACACATATCTGCGCGACATGGGATTGTTCTTTCCCATCGATCCCGGCGCGAACGCCTCGATTGGCGGCATGGCCGCAACCCGCGCTTCGGGCACAAATGCCGTCCGCTACGGAACCATGCGGGAAAACGTGCTCGGGCTGACCGTGGTGCTGCCGACCGGTCAGATCATCAGGACCGGCGGCCGCGCCAGAAAATCTTCCGCCGGATATGACCTGACGCGGCTGTTCGTGGGCTCGGAAGGAACGCTGGGGATCATCACCGAAGTAACGCTGCGTCTCTACGGAATTCCGGAAACCATCTCGGCCGCACTCTGCTCTTTCGAAAGCGTCGAACAGGCGGTGGCGGCTGCCATTCAGGTCGTGCAGCTTGGCATCCCGGTCGCCCGCATGGAGCTTATGGACCGTGGCCTGATCAGGGCCGTCAACGCCTATTCCGGGTTGGACCTGAAGATCGAGGATACGTTGGCTTTCGAGTTTCATGGCTCGCCCGCCGGCGTTCAGGAGCAGGTCGACATGGTATCTGCCATCGTGGAGGAACATGGCGGCAAGGATTTCGAGTGGGCCAATGCGCCCGAAGAGCGCAACCGTCTCTGGAAAGCGAGGCATAATGCGTTTTATGCCGTCGTATCGCAGAGGCCAAACGCCAAAGGCTGGTCATCGGATGTCTGTGTTCCGGTCTCGCAGCTCAGCAACTGCATATTGAAGACCCGCGAACTTCTAAAGGATTGCAGCGTACCGGCGGCTATCCTCGGCCATGTCGGCGACGGCAATTATCATGTCGTCTTCGCGGTCGATCCCGGCAGTGGGGAAGAGCTCAGCGAAGTGGCGGCCATTAACAAGAAGATGGTGCGATATGCGCTGTCTGTCGGCGGCACCTCGACCGGCGAACACGGCGTCGGCACCGGGAAGATCGCTTATCTGCGCGAGGAACATGGCGACGCGGTCGATCTGATGGCGCTCATCAAACATGCGGTCGATCCTGCCGGCATCATGAATCCGGGGAAAATCCTGCCGAACTAGAATTGCCACTTTGCAGTCGATGATCGTGAGGCCATGCGATGAATTCCTTCAAAACTCACAGTTCCCACTGGGGGGCATTCTCCGGGCGACTTGCAAATGGGCGACTGGAAATCGAGCCCCATCCCGGTGACCCGCATCCGTCACCGCTGCTGGGCAATCTTCCGGCGATTGCCGGCAGCCCCGTTCGCATCAAACGGCCTGCCGTTCGGCGGGGCTGGCTCGAACGCGAGACCGGCCACGCGCAGCGACGCGGCGCTGACGATTACGTCGAAGTCAGCTGGGCCGAAGCGACGAAGCTGGTCGCGGATGAGCTGAGACGGGTCTATGACCGTCATGGTCCAAGCGCGGTATTCGGCGGCTCTTATGGCTGGTCGAGCGCCGGCCGGTTTCATCACGCACAAAGCCAGATTCACCGCTTCTTGAATGTCCTTGGCGGATATGTCCGGTCCGTCAACACCTATAGTTCCGGCGCCGCCATGGTCATAATTCCCCATGTGCTTGGACCGTATGACAGCTTCGACCGCAAGAGCGTGACCTGGGATGCGATCGAACGCAGCAGCGAGCTGGTGCTTGCCTTCGGTGGGATGGCGATCAAGAATGCCGATGTCCACGGCGGAGGGATCAGCACGCACACCATTCGACAGAAACTGGCCGGCGCGAGCGCTCGCGGTGCGCATTTCACATTCGTCAGCCCCCTGGCAGACGATTTTCCCGCTGATGCGGGTGCCGAGTGGCTTCCTATTATTCCCGGTACGGACGTGGCGATGATGCTCGGGCTTGCGCACGTCCTCGTCACGGAAGGACTGCACGACCGGACATTTCTGGAGCGTTATACGGTTGGATATGACCGGTTCGAAAACTATCTTCTTGGCAGGGAGGACGGCCAGCACAAAAGCCCGGAATGGGCGGCCGCGATCTGCAACATCGCCCCGGAGACGATCCGCAAGCTGGCGCGCAGGATGGCCGGTTCGAGAACCCTGATCACGGTCAGTCACTCGCTTCAGCGAGCCGATTATGGCGAACAGCCGGTGTGGATGGGCATCGTCCTTGCCGCCATGCTCGGCCAGATCGGATTGGACGGCGGCGGATTTTCCTATTCCCTCGGCGCGTTGGGCAATATCGGCAAGAACTTGCTCGCCGTTCCCTTGCCAACGCTCCAGCAATTCAAAAACCCCGTGCCGGACTATATTCCCTGTGCACGCATCGCCGATATGCTGCTCAATCCCGGTACCGAGTTCCACTACAACGGGCACGCGCTTCGTTATCCCGATATCCGGCTTGTCTATTGGGCGGGCGGCAATCCATTTCACCATCATCAGGATATCAACCGGCTGCGAGCCGCTTTCCGGCGTCCCGAAACGATCATCGTCCACGAATCCGCCTGGACCTCCACCGCGCGACACGCCGACATCGTGCTGCCCGCCACGACCACGCTTGAGCGTGACGACATCGGTGCCGCCGATCGCGATCCCCTGATGATCGCCATGAAGCGGCTGATCGACCCCGTCGGCGAAGCACGCGACGATTATGAGATATTCGCCGGGATTGCGCGGGAATTTGGCAGGTTCGATGCCTTTACCGAAAACCGCAGCAGCGGAGAATGGCTCGCCTTCCTGTACGAAACGACCCGCCAGGCGCTTGCGGCGGGCGGCCACGACGCACCGGACTTTGAAACCTTCTGGAAGCGGGGAGAGCTTCTCCTTCCAGTCAAGCCAGACGACGGTGGCCCGGCGCGCGCTTTCCTTCAGGACCCCGGAACGAAGCCGCTGGCGACGCCGTCAGGAAAGATCGAAATCTTTTCAGAGACTGTCGAGAGCTTCGAATATGATGACTGCAAAGGTCATCCGCGCTGGTATCCGCCAAGAATGGAGACGCCCGATGATGCCCGCCTCCATCCCCTGCATCTCGTCTGCAATCAGCCATATCAACGTCTGCACAGCCAGCTGGACTACGGCGATTTCAGCCGTTCGACCAAGATCAGGGATCGGGAACCTGTCCGCATCCATCCGGCCGACGCTTCGGCTCGTGGAATATCTGACGGCGACGTCGTCAGGCTTTTTAATGCGCGCGGCAGCTGTCTCGCTGGCGCCGTCGTCAGCGAAGACGTCATGCCGGGCGTGATGCAGCTTGCCACCGGCGCATGGTTCGAGCCACAGGATGCCGCAGTGGACAATTCCATCTGCATCCATGGCAATCCCAATATCCTGACCCGCGACATCGGCACCTCGAAACTGTCGCAGGGTTCGACCGGCCAGATCGCCAAGGTGGAGATCGAGCTTTTCACCGGCGACTTGCCGCCCGTCAGGGTTTTCAAAGCCATGACATTTGCGCCGCGTGACAAAGCGTCTTCGTCGCCAGGCCACCATCAACCACCGGAGCGAGACGGCAATTCAAGGGCGTCTGAAACGCCAATCCAAACAGTCGGCAAAATGGCGATAAAATAATTCACTAAATCGATAGAAAAAGAATAACCAGTCTTTCTCCCTCACGCCCGGCTGCTAGTTTATGGGCAAGATAAACACGCAACGAGGGACCGCGTCATGACTGGAATATGTAGAAGCGGGCGCGCTCCTCAGCCAAGCGAACTCCCACGAGCCGCTCGCTAACCCTCGCGACGCCCAACCCGACTGCCCAATGAATTCAAGCATTCTCCCGCTCGGCTGAAAGGCCGACGCGGCAACGGTTTGACATGCCTGCTGCCAATGACGGCGGCCGCATGTGCGTCCGCAGGAGATGCCGAAATTGCAATGAAAAAACTTTGAATTTTTCAGGATCATATCATGACAAGACGTTCTTTCTCATTCTCCCTGTCGCGTCGCCGGCTGCTTTTCACGGCCTCTCTGGCAGTCTCCGCCTCGCTGTTTTTATCGACAGCGGCACCTCTGAGCGCAGTGGCTGCGGATACGCCGCGCGATGGCGGTGACATCACATTTCTGATCGATTCACTGGGCGACACGTGGATCCCCAACAACAGCGCCATCTCCAGTTTCCAGGGCCACATCTGGGGGCATGTGACGGACAAGCTGCTTTACGTCGATGCGGAAGGTAAAGTCAGCCCATGGATCGCCGAACGCTGGGAGCAGAACGACACCGCAACGGAATTCACCCTTCACTTAAAGAGCGGCGTGACTTTCTCGGATGGCGAACCGCTTGATGCGAAGGCCGTCGTCGCCAATCTCGACATCTGGTATGCCGGCCGCAAGAGCGAGGGGATCAACCCGATCGGCCTCTTCCCCAAGACCTACGATCACGCCGAGGCGGTCGATGCCACGACGGTCAAGGTATTCTTCAAGAAGCCCACGCTCGGATTTATTCCAACCCTTGGCTATCACGGCTCCATCCTGATCTCTCCCAAGAGCATCGCCCAGCCTGCCGGCCAGCAGGCAGACCTCAGCAAGACCGCCGGCAGCGGACCTTACGTGGTGGAGTCCTGGAAAGAGGGCGACCATGTCACTCTGGTCAAGCGCAAGGACTATAATTGGGGTCCGGCCGCAGTCGGCCATACCGGACCCGCCTATCTCGATACCATCACCTACAAGCTGGTTTCGGAGCCATCCCTCCGCGTCGCTTCCGTTCAGTCCGGTCAGGCGGACGTCGCCTACAATGCTTCGCCCCAGGAACTGAAATCGCTGAAGGAAGAAGGCTTCACTGTTGCGACCCCGCGCTATCTCGGCTTCGTCAACGGCTGGGCGGTCAACACCAAGCTACAGCCCTATGATGACGTGAAGGTGCGCCAGGCGCTCCAGGCAGGCATCAACCGTCAGGAAATCATCGACACCGTCTATACGCAGGACTGGAAGCTTGCGACGTCGTTCATCCAGAGCAACGTCCCCGGCGCTACGGATCACAGCGATCTCCTCGCCTATAACCCGGACAAATCGGAGAAGCTTCTGGACGAAGCCGGATGGGTCAAGGGCGCGGACGGCGTTCGGGTGAAAGACGGCAAGCCGCTGGAATTGACGATCCATTCCAATCCTTATCTGGCAACCTCGAAATCCGTCGATGAGCTGATTGCCCAGCAGCTCGGCCGGCTCGGATGGAAGGTCAACATCAGGGCTTATGATGTCGTGACCTACGGCGAGAAGGTCAAATTCGGCGGCGCCGCAGTTCCCGCATATGAAGTCACGCGCAGCTTCATCGACGCCGGCACCGTCGCCAGCATCCTGACCAACGCCAACAATGGCGAGAACTGGTTTGCGCTCGATGAGCGCGATGCGACGCTCAACGATCTGCGCGACAAAATCGCCGGCGCAGGTTCCGTCGAAGACCGAAAGCCGCTTCTGGACAGCCTGCAGAAATATCTGCTGGAACAGGGATACTTCATACCGCGCACGCAAATCGTTCAGCGCATTTACGTGCAATCGCCGAAGCTGAAGGGCGAAGTCTACAACGGTGTCGCTTACGCCAGCTATTACACAGCGTTCATTGCCGAATGAGGCCAGCACCCACCGAGTAACGTCAAGGAGGTGACGGCATGAGCAATGCCTACCTAACCTACGCCGCAAAGCGGCTCGGCCAGGCGATCGTCGTCATCCTTCTGGCCTATGTCTTCACCTTCGTGGTCGTCAGCGTTTTGCCTGGCGACCCGATCACCAGCGTTCTGCGCAACCCGCAGAACGGTTTCACCGAGCAGGAGATCGCCGAGATCATTGCTGCACAGGGGCTGGACAGGCCGATCGTCGTGCAGCTCTGGCACTCCCTGTCGGCATTCCTGACGGGCGACCTCGGCATTTCCATGCGCTCCAATCGACCCGTCGCGACCCTGATTGCCGAGGTGCTGCCATCGACACTGGTTCTGGCCTCCGCCGGGCTGACGGTCGCCTTGATCCTCGCCTTCGCCGTTGCCTATGGCACACAGGTCGTGCCGAAACGATATGGGCAGGGGCTGCTGCGGGCCTTCCCCTCGCTGTTCCTGTCGACACCCAATTTCGTCATCGGCCTGTTTCTGATCCATCTCTTCGGTTTTCAGCTGAGGCTGTTCCGGGTCATCGAGCCCGACAGCTTCTGGGCGACACTGTTTGCGGCGATCACCATCGGCATACCGTTTTCCGCACAGATCGCGGAAGTCCTGATCGCCAATCTCGATCATGAAGCGGAGCAGGATTACGCGGCGGTTGCCCGCAGCCGCGGCATCGGGCCGAAGCGGCTTTTCACGACACATCTGCTCAAACCCGCGTCGCTACCGGTGGTGACGGTTATCGCCCTGACCGTGGGCGAGCTTCTGGGCAACTCGCTGATCACGGAAACCGTGTTCGGCCGCACCGGCATCGGCAGTCTCGTACAGCGCTCCGTCAGCACGCAAGACCTGCCTGTCCTGCAGGCCATCGTCTCGCTGGGAGCCGTGGTCTTCGTCGTCGTCAACCTCATCGCCGATCTTCTCTATCCGCTGCTCGATCCGCGGGTGAAAATTATCGTTGGCCGAAAGCGGCGTCTGGCAACCGCCGACGACACGCCGCTTGGCCTTGAAACGGGGGCCAAGCCATGAGCCTTATCTCCAACCCGGTCTCCGGCAGCAATCCGGTCGAGAAGCTGAAAGCTCTCAACATCACTGCAACCGTCGCCCTTTCCCTCCTCGTCATCGCCATCGTCGTCGCCTGGTCGATTGCGCCGCAACTGTTCACCAGCCAGAGCCCGATCAACGGCGTTCCGGCCGACAAGCTTCTTGCGCCAAGTTTAGCGCATTGGTTCGGCACCGATCATCTGGGGCGCGATCTCTATACACGGGTCGTTTATGGCACAGCATCATCCGTATCGAGCGCCCTGGTCGCTGTCGTCATCGGCGTCTTCATCGGCGGGTTGATCGGTTTGCTCGCCGGATTTTTCGGCGGCTGGGTGGATATCGTCTTTGCGCGTTTTGTCGACGTGCTGCTGTCCATCCCGAAGTTCCTGCTCGCGGTCATCATCGTCACGGCCATCGGCTTCGAAACGATCAATGCGGCGATTGCGACAGGCATATCGGCCATCGCCTTCTTCGCCCGCGTGGCTCGCTCCGAGGTCATCAAGACCCGTCAGGCGACCTTCGTGGAGGCGTCCTTTCTCTCGGGTGGCTCGCGCCGCTACATCGTTTTGAGACACGTCCTTCCAAACGCATCCCGCTCGATGCTGCCGCTGGCCGTGCTGCAATTCGGCGAGTCCATTCTGGTGATCGCCAGCCTCGCCTTCCTCGGCTACGGCGACCCTCCGCCTTCCTCCGACTGGGGCCTGCTGATTTCAATCGGCAAGGACTACCTCAAATGGCCCTGGCTCGTTTATGCGCCCGCGTTCGTTACGATCGTGACCGTCCTCTCTGTCAACAGGATCAGCCGATGGCTTCGCAAATCGCACTGAAAACAGCGCCAATCCGTCCCGAGTTCGTGGCAGCGTCTCCGCAACACGCGACGCCCCTCCTCGCGGTCGAAAATCTTGCCGTTTCCTACGGGCGGCAGGAAGTCGTCCATAATGTCAGTTTCGAAATCGGGCGCGGCGAAAGCCTTGCCCTCATCGGGGAATCCGGTTCTGGAAAGTCGACAATCGCGAAAGCCGTGCTGCGGCTTCTTCCCAACGGTGCGAACGCCACGGGTCAGGTCGTTTTCGACAGGCAGAACATTCTCGCACTGCCGGAACGGCGTTTCAGGCCGTTTCGCGGCCGTGAAATCGGCTTCGTGCCGCAGGATCCGGGCAACTCTCTCAATCCGGTAAGAACAATCGGCTCGCAGGCGCTAGAGGCCGCAGCGCTGACGGAAGAAGCCAACCCTTCGATCCGCAAGACACTTATTCTCGAAACATTCGCCAAGGTGGGCCTCGACAATCCGCAACGGATCTACGATTCCTATCCACATCAACTGTCCGGCGGGATGTTGCAGCGCGTGCTGATCGCGCTCGCAATATTGCCCCGCCCTGCACTGCTGGTGGCGGACGAGCCAACTTCGGCGCTGGACGTAACGATCCAGAAGCGCATCCTTGATCTTCTCTCCCGCCTTCGGGATGAGCTGAATATCAGCCTGCTTCTCATTACCCACGACCTCGCAATAGCGGCGGAGAGGGCAGACAATCTCGTCGTGCTGAAGAACGGCGTCGTGCAGGAAGCAGGCAGGACGTCGGCCGTTTTTTCCTCCCCCTCCTCACCCTATGCCAAAAAGCTCCATGGCGACGTGCCCGCGCTCAACCCGGAGCGTTATGCCAAATTCCGCGATCCGGGGTTCAGCCTTCTCGAGAGCGACAAATCGCCAAAGATCGCCGTCAACGGCGTCACCAAGCGCTTCACCGTCGATGGCAAAACCCTGACGGCGGTGGACGATATTTCGTTTACGGTTCCGGCGGGCACAACCCATGCCCTCGTCGGCGAATCCGGCTCCGGCAAGACCACGACGATCCGCCTGCTGCTGGGGCTCGAAGAGCCTGAAAGCGGCACGATCACGGTTGCCGACGAGACCGTCACGAGCAAAAGCCAGGCTTCGCTCCGGTCCGTCTGGCGGCATCTTCAGCTGGTTTACCAGAACCCGTTTACGTCACTCGACCCGACATGGAAGGTGGGGCAGCTTGTGCGTGAACCACTCGACCGGTTCGAGATCGGGACGCCGAAAGAGCGCTCCGAGCGGGTACGGGAAGCTCTCGCGAATGTCGGCCTGAGCGAGCACCTCCTGGAGCGCAAACCGTCGGCCCTCTCCGGCGGGCAGCGGCAGCGTGTGGCAATCGCCCGTGCGCTGGTCCTCAAACCGGACGTGATCGTGCTGGACGAACCCACATCCGCTCTCGATGTCAGCGTGCAGGCGGATATCGTCGAGGTTCTGCTGTCCCTGCAGGCCAAGCTCGGCCTGACCTATGTTTTCGTTTCGCACGACCTCGCCCTGGTCCGGCAACTTGCGCACAGCGTTTCGGTGATGCAGCGGGGACGCATCGTCGAGCATGGAGCCGTCACCGAGATTTTCGGCAATCCGAGACACGAATATACCGCGTCCCTGCTGAACTCCATCCCGTCGGGCATTGCCGGGACGGTTCGCGTTCCCGCGGTCCGGCACGCTCTGCGCAAGGAGCAACTCGCATGAATATTGCAGCAGCTTCCCGCGACCTTCCCGCGTTGTTTCGACCGAAACAGCGGCTTGGCTTCAATACGCGGGTGTCGTTCAACGACGATGACGGTCCGGCACAGGGGTTGCGGCAGGGCATAGAATTGTTCAGGCAGGCGGAAAGGCTGGGTTATCAGTCAGGTTGGGCCTATCAGCGTCACTTCGACCATTATCTTTCTTCCCCGTTACCTTTCTTTGCGGCAGTCGGCCAGCATACGCGGCACATCACACTTGGCTCCGCCGTCATCCCGATGCGTTATCAGGACCCGATCCTTTTGGCCGAGGCGGCGGGAACGACCGACCTATTGATCGACGGCCGGCTCGAACTTGCCATTTCGACCGGAGCCAACGGCGCCTTCGACGCCGTTTTCGGAACCGTCGACACCGATGCCCGGACAGAGGCAAAGCGGCGCCAGTCGCGCTTCCTCGCCGCCATTGCCGGCGATCTTCTGCACATCGTTACGGAGCGGGACACGGGCGCACCTGCCGGAGCCGAGTTGCGGGTAACGCCACATAGCCCCACCCTTCGCAGCCGCATCCGCCAAGGCTCCGCCAGCCTCGATTCAGCGATACAGGCCGCCGAACTCGGGATCGGCTTGATTTCAGGAACCGTCCTTCACGATCAGGAGGAAGGCGAGACTTTCGGTCAATATCAGGCGCGGATCATCGATGCCTATCGCACCCACTGGCTTCGCATCTGGAAAACGACGCCGCCGCCGGTCGCCGTTGCAGCTTCCGTTCTGGTCGGCACCACCCCGGAGCTGCGCGAGAAATACGCGGCCTACGATCTTGAGCGCCGCACGGCGGGAATTGCCGCCTCACGCCCAAAGGGTGCGCTGGCTCCTGCCGGCCAGCCGGTTGGCGCGATGATTTCTCCGGTCTTTCAAGGCACACCGGATGCTGTCATAGAGGCGGTGTTGAGCGACCCGGGACTGGCAGCCGCAGATGAACTCGTCCTGTTTCTGCCTCCCGCTTTCGGACTGTCCGAAAACATAAGATTGCTCACCGATCTTGCGACAACGGTTGCCCCCTCTCTTGGGTGGAAACCCGCTTCCGATCACCGAGAGCCGGAACAGGCGGCAATCCAGGGTTCTAGACCGCCAGCATAGTCAGGCAATATTTTCTACATTTTCCATAGAAATAGAAAGACCTGTCTTCCTCATATGCCATGCCGGCTTTAGCTTTTACCCGACACCCAGAAACACCAAGGAGCTCCCATGGCTGCGGAATTCATCAGCGTCAGCTTTCCCAACGCGTCCAATGATCTGAACCCCATCCCGGATGCTCCGGTCGATCCGCTCTTCCTGGAACGTTATGCGCGTGCGCTGGACGATTACGGTTTCAACTACACGCTCATCCCCTATTCCTCTTCCTCATTCGATCCTTTCACACTGGGCGCGACGGTGCTTGCGCATACGAAGAACATCAAGATCATCGTCGCGCTCCGGCCCAACACCGTTTATCCGACGGTTGCCGCCAAATCCCTCGCCACGCTCGACCAGTTGAGCGGCGGGCGCGTCGTCGTCCACTTCATCGCGGGCGGCAGCGACGAGGAGCAGGCGCGTGAGGGAGATTTCCTCAACAAGGAAGAGCGTTACGAACGACAGGAAGAATATATCCGCATTCTCCGCCTTGCCTGGAGCTCGACCGAGCCATTCGATTTCGACGGCAAATATTACCAGTTCAAGCAGTTTCGCAGCGCCGTGCGCCCCACCAACGGCCTGATCCCGATTTCGCTCGGCGGCTCATCGGATGCCGCCTATCGTATCGGCGGCTCGCTGTGCGACATTTTCGGACTCTGGGGCGAACCGCTGGCTGAAACCAAGCAGCAGATCGACCGTATCTATGCCGAGGCCGCAAAAGCCGGCCGAACCGATCGCCCGCGCATCTGGGTTACCTTCCGGCCAATCGTGGCTGAAACGGATGAACTGGCCTGGGATAAGGCGCACAGGGTTCTCGACCGTCTGAACGAGAACCGCCAGAAGGGTCTTTCTCGCGCGCCGGTCAACGCAACACCGCCCGCCAATATCGGCTCCCAGCGCCTGCTCGATATCGCCAAACGTGGCGATGTCCATGACCGCGCACTGTGGTATCCGACGGTCACCGCGACCAATGCAAGCGGCGCAACAACCGCTCTGGTCGGATCGCCGCGCACCATCGCCGACTCCATTCTCGACTATATCGATCTCGGCGCCGATCTGATTTCGATCCGTGGATATGACAATTATAACGATGCCGTCGACTACGGGCGATACATCCTGCCCCTCGTCCGCGAGGGCATTCGTGAACGCGAAGAGGCAAAGAAGAAGGCAGCCGCCTGATCACGGCGGTCCGGCCACGCCGTCGGACCCATCCACCTCTTCTTCCAGGACAGGGATCATCCACGCCCGCAACGGATGATCCCGCCCGCCGACCTTCAGAAAGCCGTTACCGCATGTCCTATGATCCCACCGCACTTGACGCCGCCGTGCGCGCCGTTTCCGAAGCCGCACCGGATGCGGATCAGACCGGTCAGTTTCCCTGGGCCGGTATTCGCGCCGTTCATCAGGCTGGACTTCTCGAGAGCACCGTGGCCACGCGTTACGGCGGCCCGGGAGGAACCTTGAGTACCGCAGCCCATATTCTGGCGGCGTTGGGACGCGGCGATCCCTCTGTGGCGCTCATCAGCGCGATGACGATCTTTACTCATCTGGGACAGGCGGCGAAGGGCCATTGGCCCGACGGACTTTACAGGGACCTTCTTTCCAGGGCCAAACACCAGCCGCTGCTGCTGAACGCCGCGCGTGTGGAGCCCGAGCTGGGCTCGCCGGCCCGTGGCGGATTGCCGGCCACGCGTGCGCACCGGACGGCAAATGGCTGGTCGATCACGGGCCGCAAGCGCTTCGTGACGGGCGCACACGGCCTCACGCACTTCCTCGTCTGGGCGCACACCGACGAGGCTCAGGCTCGCGTCGGCACCTTCGTCGTGCCCAATGGCCTGCCCGGCATCAAGATCATAGAGAACTGGAAGAGCCTCGGAATGCGGGCGACCGGTTCGCACGATGTCGAATATGCCGACGTTGAAATCCCGGCAGAAAATGTGCTTGAGCTCGTTGATCCCTCCGTTGCCCAGCAGGATAATCGCGGCCACGCGGCGATGACGCTTGCGCTGACCGCAATCTATCTGGGTGCGGCTGAGGCCGCTCAGGAAGCGTTCATTCGCTTCGCGCATGAACGCGTGCCCGCCAATCTGGGCCATGCCATTGCGCGGACAGAACGTTTTGTCACGCTTTCGGGCGAGATCGACCTTTTGGTCTCCGGCGCCCGGCAGATCATCTTTGGCGCGCTCGCAAACCATATCGGCGATGCGGAACACCTGATAAGGGCCCGGCTTCTCGCCGGCCGGCAAATCCGCGACGCCGTCCAGATAGCCGTTCGCGGCATCGGCAATCCCGGCCTCAACGCCGATCTCGGCCTCGAGCGGCATTTCCGCGATATCCAGTCGGTTCTCGTCCATGCTCCCCAGGAGGACACCTCGGTCGCCATTCTCGGACGCGCCGCCTTTGACCGCTGGAAAACAAGCGGGAATGACCGGTCGGCACCCAACCTGTCGATCCTGAAAACGGCTTGAAACGCGGTGACAAATCGCCTTTCATTCAGATCACGACGTCCAGCATATCGTTGCTTTTTGCCTCCATGGCGAATGGCGGGTTGAGATGCAGTCCGGCAAAGGGTATCAGGTGCCACTCCCAGGCGGAGCTTCCGCAAGCAACAAGGCGCATCCTGACATGATCCCGGACTTCCTCGTCACCCATTCCGGTGGCTTCCATGCCGACGAACTGCTGTCGAGCGTCGTGCTGACCCGGCTTTTCCCGCAGGCACGCCTGATCCGCAGCAGGGCGCCCGAATGGATCGCACCTGGCGCAGACCGCATCGTCTATGACGTCGGCGGTGTTTATGACGCGGCGAAGGGCGCCTTCGATCACCACCAGCGCGGCGCACCGTTGCGGGAGGACGGTCAGCCCTATAGTTCGTTCGGACTGATCTGGAAGCATTTCGGCCGCGATTATCTTGCCGCCTTCGGCGTTCCTGAAGACCATATCGAAACCGTTCACGCCTCTTTCGATGCCGGCTTCGTGCTGCCGGTCGATCTGGTCGACAATGGCGCGCTCAGCCCCTCCACCGCGGGGGCACTCGCCGGGCTGATCCTGCCAGTCCTGCTAGAAACTCTGAAACCTGTTTTCGACGAGACAGATCCCGAAGCGGACAATCGCAGTTTCCACGCGGCGCTGGCCATCGCCCGCAGCTTCGTGGAGGCAAAGATTGCCAACAGCGCCGCGAAATTGCGAGCTGAAGCGCTCGTGAGCCAGGCTATCGTGGATGCCGGCGAGGGACATATTCTGGAACTGCCGATGGGAATGCCGTTTCGGCCCGCCATCAAGAAGGCGGGTGCCGACCATTTGCTCTTCGTCGTTCATCCACGCAACAACGACTGGTGCCTGACGGGCATCCGCCGCGCGGATGAAGGCTTTGAACTGCGGGCGGATCTGCCGGCGGCCTGGGCCGGCCTGACGGACAAAGATCTGGAAGCGGTTTGCGGCGTCGAAGGCGCGAGCTTTTGCCACAACGGTCGATTTGTCGCGGCGGCCAGAACCCGCGATGCTGCACTCGCCATGGCGGAGCTGGCGGTAAAAGAGGCGACCGCAGCCAAATAGTGACATGGTAGCTGACCGTGCAACCACGCATTTGGGCCGGCAGCGGGAAGCGAAATTAAGCCCCGATGCGGGTTTTGGTCTTGCTCATACCCAGTTCTCGGTACGTCTCAGGAAATTCGCCGGCGCGCGCCCTTGAGCGTCAGGCCACCGTGGTTATCCTGCCCGAATTATGGCGGTCACACACGTATTGAGGAGTACGCGGCCGCTTTCGGGGAGGATATCATGAAGTTTCTGTTGGCCGTTTCGCGCGCCATCGATGCCGCCAATGCAGCCATTGGCAAAGGCATTTCCTGGCTGCTTCTCGCGGCTATTTTCATCAGCGCCATCAATGCCGTCATGCGCAAGGCGTTTTCGATGAGTTCCAACGCCTGGCTTGAATCGCAGTGGTATTTGTTTTCCGCCGTGTTTCTGATCGCCGCCGCCTACACGCTTCTTAACAACGAGCATGTGAAGGTCGATCTGGTCTACGGAAATCTTCCGCGCAAGGGGCAGCTGTGGGTCGACATACTCGGGACCATCTTCTTTCTCATGCCCTTCTGCCTCATCACGGTCTATCTCTCCTGGCCGGTGTTTCTGCAGAAACTTGCTTCCGGTGAGGTTTCAAACAACACGGGCGGCCTCATTCAATGGCCCGTCTGGGCGCTGATACCGATTGGCTTCAGCCTCCTCGCCATTCAGGGCGTTTCGGAACTCATCAAGCGTGTCGCGATCCTGCGCGGCGATATCCCCGATCCCGTTGCAGAGGCCGATGCCGCAGCGGCAATGCTCTGATCGAAGGAAAAACAATAATGGCATTCATTGCGGAAAATCTCGCGCCCATCATGTTTGCGGCGCTCATCATCGTGCTGTTGCTCGGCTATCCCGTGGCCTTCGCGCTGGCCTTTGTAGGCTTTTTCTTCGGCTTCATCGGGATCGAACTCGGCCTGCTGCCGGCGACGCTGTTCCAGGCCATTCCCGATCGCATATTCGGCCAGATGTCGAACGAAACGCTGCTGGCGATACCGTTCTTCACCTTCATGGGGCTCATTCTTGAAAAGAGCGGTATGGCGGAGGATTTGCTGGACACGATCGGCCAGCTGTTTGGACCGGTCCGCGGCGGCATTGCGTTTGCCGTGATCTTCGTCGGGGCAATTCTGGCCGCCACCACCGGCGTCGTCGCCGCCTCGGTTATCTCGATGGGCCTCATCTCGCTTCCCATCATGTTGCGCTATGGTTATGACCGCAAGGTCGCCGCCGGCACGATCGCGGCTTCCGGCACACTGGCGCAGATCATCCCGCCCAGCCTCGTATTGATCGTGCTGGCCGACCAGCTCGGCCGTTCGGTGGGCGACATGTACAAGGGCGCGCTCGTTCCGGGTCTGATGCTCGTGGCGGCCTATACGCTTTATATCATCGTGACCTCGATCATCAGCCCTGCGAAAGTCCCGGCCCTGCCGCTGGAGGCGCGGACCCTGCGCGGTACCAAGCTGCTGCTCAAGGTCATCACCTCGCTGGTGCCGCCGCTCGTCTTGATATTCCTCGTGCTCGGCACGATCTTCCTCGGGATCGCCACCCCCACGGAAGGCGGCGCCATGGGTGCTGTCGGCGCGCTCGCCCTTGCGCTTGCCAACCGCAAGCTCAATTTCGGCCTGATCCAGCAGTCGCTCCACGCCACGGCAAAGCTGTCGTCCTTCGTGCTGCTCATCCTGCTCGGCGCGCGCGTCTTTTCCCTGACCTTCTATGGCGTGAACGGCCACGTCTGGGTCGAGCATCTGATGACGTCGATCCCGGGCGGCGAGATCGGCTTCCTGATCGTCGCCAACCTGCTGGTCTTTTTCCTGGCCTTCTTCCTCGATTATTTCGAGCTGGCCTTCATCATCATCCCGCTGCTGGCGCCGGTCGCCGATGCGCTTGGCATCGACCTGATCTGGTTTGGTGTGATGCTGGCGGTCAACATGCAGACGTCGTTCATGCACCCGCCCTTCGGTTTCTCGCTGTTCTTCCTGCGGTCCGTCGCACCGACGCGGGCCTATAAGGACCGGATCACGGGACAGACCATCCAACCGGTCACCTCGTCCCAGATCTATCTGGGCGCCATTCCCTATCTGTTCATCCAGCTGACCATGGTCGTCATCATCATCGCCTTCCCCGGCATCGTGATGCACTACAAGTCAGGCGCCAAGGTGGCGGATCCTTCGTCCGTCCATATCAACGTTCCCATGCCGAGTGCGGGAACGGACGCCGATCCCTTCGCCAATCCTTTCTCGGCACCCGGCAACAGCGCACCGAGCTTCGGAAAGCCGGCCACCCCCTGACAATCGGCCGGGCGCAAAAGCGCCCGCCGCAACAAACATCGCTGACGTTCAATAGGAGGAGGTAATCTATGAAGGTCAACCCAGGTCGCAGACAACTCTTGTCGGGCGGCGTACTTGCAGGGGCGGCTGCGGCTGCTTCGGCACTTGCGACACCCGCCATAGCCCAGTCTTTGCCAACCATTCGCTGGCGTCTCACGTCCGGCTTCCCGAACAATCTGGACACGATCTATGGCGGCGCCGTCGTCATGGCCAATGCATTGAAGGCCATTACGGGCGGCAAGTTCGAAATCCAGGTCTTCCAGGCCGGTGAAATCGTTCCCGGCGCCCAGGCCATCGACGCCGTAAAAGCCAATACGGTCGAGATTTCCCATACCTGCGGCTATTATTTCACCGGGAAAGATCCGACATTCGCCATCGGTTCGACCATCCCCTTCGGCCTGAACGCCCGCCAGCAGAACGCATGGCTCTACCATGGCGGCGGCAACGAGGCTTACAACGAATTCCTTTCCGATTACGGCGTCATCGGCATTCCCGGTGGAGCGACGGGCGCCCAGATGGGCGGCTGGTATCGCAAGGAGATCAAGAGCATCGAGGATATCAAGGGCCTCAAGATGCGTATTGCCGGCGTCGCGGGACAGGTGCTCGCCAAGCTTGGCGCGGTGCCGCAGCAGCTTCCGGGCGGCGACATCTATCCGGCGCTGGAACGGGGCACCATAGATGCCGCGGAATGGGTCGGTCCCTATGACGACGAAAAGCTCGGCTTCTACCAGATCGCGCCTTATTACTATTATCCCGCGTTCTGGGAAGGTGGGCTGACGATCCACTTCTTCGTCAACAAGGACCAATACGCAGCATTGCCTGATGAATACAAGGCAGCGCTCGACACCGCCTGCAAGGCCGCCAACATCAACATGCAGGCGCTGTACGACGTCAAGAACAAGGATGCGATCCGCTCGCTGGTTTCCAAGGGCACGCAGCTTCGCCCGCTGCCCCGCGATGTGCTCGACGCCGCCTACAAGGCGACCTTCGAGCTTTATGACGAGTACACGCAGAAGCATCCCGCATGGGCCAAGATCTATCCGGGCTGGAAGAAGTTCCGCGACGAGAGCTTCGAATGGTTCCGCGTTGCCGAATATACCTATGACAGCTACGGCTATGCCATGCAGACGGCCGGCAAATAAGCCGACATAGACTTTACCGAGGCCCCTGGATGGCGACATTCCGGGGCCTCGGACCTCTAGCGGCTATTCTTTGATAAGCCCGTTATCGATCGCATAGCGGATGAGACCGGCAGTCGTCGCTATATCCAGTTTCCTCTTGATATTCTTGCGATGGGTTTCCATCGTGCGCTCGGCGATGTCGAGCGCCAGGGCAGCGTCGCGATTGCTCTTTCCGCGCGCGATCAGCAACAGAACTTCCTGCTCGCGTGTCGTCAGCGCCTTCAGCCTGCCCGAAGACCCCTCCATCAGCACATCGCGAACGCCAGAGGAAAAATAGGTGCCGCCGGCAGCCACGGTTTCGATTGCGGCGACTATTTCTTCGGTCGCCACATCCTTCAGAATGTAACCGGCCGCACCATACATGACCGAGGTCGATATATATTCCCGGCTGTCATGCATCGACAGCATCAGCACCCGGGCGGAAAGCTGTTTTTCCTTGAACAATTCCAAGGCATCGATGCCATTGATCTGCGGCATATTGATATCCATCAGCACCACATCGGGCCGCGTGGCGACAGCCGCGTCGATACCGGCCATGGCGGACACCGCGGTTCCAACGACTGCGAGATGCTCATAAGTCTCGAGGACGGCCCTCAATCCATCCAGAACCAGAGGATGGTTGTCGATCAACAACACACGGATCGGATGAACGGTCACTCGGCGGCCTCCTGTAGGCCGCTATTGCGATCCTTCATGGCTGTGATGGGCAGCACCGCCCGCAGAACGGTTCCCCTGGCGGAGCTTTCGACATCCAGCCTGCCCCCGAAATGCGTCATGCGTTCCTGCATGTTTCTCAAACCGAGCCCCTTGCTCGCCGGCATCCCGTTCTCTGTCCGAACGGCCGGAAATCCACGGCCATTGTCGCTGACATCCATCTGGACCCGTTCATCGCGGCTGGAAAACCGGATTGCGACCTGCGTCGCGTCGGCATGGCGCTCGATATTGGTCAGCGCCTCCTGTGCGACACGGTAAAGCGCAACCCGTGCCTCCGGGACAAGCATATGCTTGAAGGCCACGGATTCAAGCGTCGCCGCAATTCCCGTGCGTTCGGAAAAACTCGAGATCAGGGATTCCAGAGCTGCCGTCAGCCCCAGATCGTCGAGGACACGCGGGCGAAGATCGTGGGAGATGCGGCGGACTTCCTTGATCGCTTCGTTCAGCGCAATGGCGCCTTTGCCGATTGCCTCGACAGCGCCGACATTATCCGGCGTGACCTTGCGCCGCGCGAGATCGATCGCAAAACGCACGCCGACGAGATTTTGGGAAATGCCGTCATGCAGCTCCCGGGCAATGCGCAGACGCTCCTCCTCCTGGGTATCGATGATCCTTTGCATCAATTCCTTGAGCCGACCATCCGCCAGCCGCTGCTGGCGCAGATTGAGCAGCATGCAGGTGGCAAAGACCAGCAATACGGCGGGAACCGCAAACAGGGCGACGATCAGGAAGTTCCAGGTGATAGAATGCCGCAACTCCTCCTTCGCCGCCGCCGTCGTCGCAAAAACGTCGTCGAGGTAAACGCCGGTACCTATCATCCAGCGCCATTTGTCGAGGCCGGCCGCAAAGGAAAGCTTGTCGGCCATTTTTTTGGTGGAGGGCTTTTCCCACTTGTACTGGACCAGCCCTCCCCCCTTTTTCGCCTCGACGATCAGATCGTAGATCACCCGGTTGCCATCGGGATCGTGGAGATCAAGCCAGTTGTTCCCCGGACGGAAATTCTGTCGCGGATGGACCACGTTCAGCCCGTCATAGTCATAGACGAAGAAATAGCCGTCAGTGCCGTAATCGAGACCGGTCAGGATGCGCTTGACCTCTTCCTTCGCGGCCTCGTCATCAGGCCCTGCCCTGTCATAGACCGAGCGGATCGCCGAAAGGGCAAGATTGGTGAGGTTAAGGAGTTCAGCCTCCTTTGCAGCGAGCATGTTGCGTTCGAACGCATCGATGCTCGTGCGCGCCAACGTCATGGACTGCCACGTAATCAGCGCTGTGATGACGATAATCGCAAGAACGAGAGGCCCGATGGCCAATGCGAGAATCTGGCTCCTGAGTTTCATGCGCCCCCCGACACATTCATCTTGCACACTTCACTTCATAACACGTAATGCCGCAAATCGGCGGCGTTGGAAAGCGAGCCGCGCAACGCGACCGTGAGTGACCCTATCCAGGTTTGTAACCTGAGGGCAGCCTTCAATCATTTCTGTGGCGCGTGGGGTAAGCGGCGTTCCTGTTTTCGTCAGGCCTGATCCAGGGCAAGGGTCAGGTCGGCGACAAGATCGTCGGGATGTTCGATGCCGATTGACAGCCGGATCGTGGAATCCAGCACACCGATGCGCTGGCGGACATCGGCAGGAACTCCCGAATGCGTCATCGTTGCGGGGTGAGAGGCAAGAGACTCCGTGCCGCCGAGACTTACCGCGAGTTTGAATATGTTGAGCGCATTGAGGAATTTGAAAGATGCGGCCTGCCCGCCGACGATGTCGAACGAGAAGGTCGATCCCGCGCCGGTGCATTGGGCGGCAAACACCCTGCCAACCGCGGATGCCGGATCGCTGAACGGCAGGTAATGGATCTTCTCGACCTTGGGATGCGCATTCAGGAATTCCGCCACGACCCTGGCGTTGCTGTCCGCCCGCTCCATCCGGATCTGCAGCGTCTCAAGGGAACGTCCGAGCATCCAGCACGAGTGCGGATCGAGCTGCGTGCCGATTGCTCCACGCAACGCCTTCACCTGTTTCATGATATCCTTCCGGCCGAGAGCTGCCCCGGCAATAAGGTCGGAATGCCCGCCAACATACTTCGTCAGCGAATAGAGCGAGATGTCCGCACCGTATTCGATGGGCCGCTGGAACACCGGGCCGAGAAGCGTATTATCGCAGGCGATGATCGGCCTGTGCCCCTGCCTTTTACCGATCACGTCGGCGACCCGGCTCATCATCGAAATATCGACAATGCTGTTTGTCGGATTGGCGGGGGTCTCGATGAGGATGACGGAGACCCTGCCTTTCGCCATCGCCTCTTCTGCGGCAGCCATCACCGAGGTCTCGCTGACACCATCGGCGAACCCCACCGCCGAGACGCCGAAATTATGGAAGGTCTTGGCCAGCAGGGTCTCCGTGCCGCCATACAGCGGCTGGGAATGGAGCACGGTGTCACCGGGCCGCACAAAGGCGAAAAGCGTTGTTGAAATGGCGGACATGCCCGAGGAGAACAGCGCACAGCTCTCCGTGCGCTCATAAACGGCAAGACGATCCTCGACGATCTCGCTGTTCGGATGGTTGAAGCGCGAATAGACGAGGCCCGCGCCCCTGCCCTCCGGCGGCTCCTTGCGCCCGGAGACGTAGTCGAAGAAGTCGCGCCCGTCTTCCGCCGACTTGAAAACGAAGGTCGATGTCAGGAACACGGGAGGCTTTACGGCGCCCTCCGACAATTCCGGATCATAACCGTAATTGAGCATCTGGGTTTCAGGATGGAGAGCGTGGTTGCCGATATGGGTTTTGGACGGATGCGGCGCGGTCATTTCCGATGATCCCTCAGCTGGCGTTGAACTACCTGCAGGTTACACGCAGTGAAACCAAAATACCTTGCATTCTGAAGCGTCGAGTTGTCTCATGAAGCAATATATTGCGGAGAACGGTCATTTATGTCGCAAAAAATTGCAGACCCGATCGACAGGCGGATACTCAAGGAATTGTCTGCCGATGCGCGGATCACGAACAACGAACTTGCCGAGCGGGTTGGACTGTCCGCATCGGCGTGCCTGCGGCGGCTTCGACGCCTGGAGGAGATGGGCGCCATCAAAGGGTACTCCGCGATCATCAATCCGGCAATCGAGGGATGGACCATGACCGCCCTTGCGTCCGTCCGCCTAAGCCGCCAGCACGATGACGAAATCCGGATGTTCGAGGCGGCCGTTCTTGACTGGGACGAGGTTCTCGAATGTCATCTGGTCACGGGTCCGAGAGACTACATGCTCAAGGTCATGTGCGGTGGGCTGGAGGATTACGAGCGTTTCATCAAGGACAAGATTGCAAAGCTGAAATGCGTCGAGACCATCGAGACCAGCTTCGTCATGAACACGATCAAGGCGCGGCGCATCTGAGCGTCGCGGCCACGGCGGCAATCCGCTTTCTCATCCGGCCCGCCGCCCATCGACGCTAATCGTTCCCGATTGCTTCAAGCCAGATGCTGACGGCGACCGCTCCCGCATCGGGATGTCCTATAGCCCGCTCGCCAAGATAGCTCGCGCGCCCGAGCCGCGGCTTCATCGACGCCGTCGCCTCGGCGCCTGCGATGCCTGCCGCCGAGGCGGATCGCCAGGCCACGTCGGCCGAAGCTCCGGCTGCGAGCTTGTCCCGGAATGTCTCTGCCGCCGGATGAAGCGCATCTATCATCGTACGGTCCCCCGGTTTCGCACCACCGAGTTCCGAGACCGCGAGAACGGCAGCCACGAACGCCTCCGCCATCTTTTGGGCCGTCGGCTTTTCGATCCCGGCAAGATGGCGCGAAGCGCGCATCAGGCCCGTGGCGTAAAAGGGGCCGGAGCTTCCACCGATTGCCTTCCGCATCGCGTTTGCCATCGCCATCAAGCCACCGGACACATCTGCGAAGCTCTCCCCGGGCAGCGCCAATATTGCTTCGGCGCCTCGCACCATGCTTGTCCCAAGGTCACCGTCGCCCGTAACACTGTCGAGCTGCGTCAGTTTAGGCTCTGCGACGATCAGGGCTCGGGCGACCCGCTCCGCCGCAGAACGCAGTCGCTCACCGGCGGCAGTTATCCTGATTTCCGCAGTCACGCTCTTCTCGACACCTGCCGAAGGCAAGACGCGGTTGCGGTTCACCGCACCGCCGCGCGGCCATGCGCCGGCGTCTGTTGGCGCATCCATGAGGTTGAGCATTGCGTCGTCCACATGCATGACCGACAGGGAAAAGCCGGGCATGTCGAGGGCGGAGAGGAAGGTACCCGCCCATGCCCGTTCGACCACGACGCCCTTTGCTTCCAGGCGTGTGACGGCGGATCGCGCCACGACCGCAAGTTCCATTGGCGGCGTCGATCCCAGTCCGTTGACCAGAAGCGCAACCCGGTCTCCGCTCTTCAGCCTGCCATCGGCTTCGATCGTCTCGAGGACCAGCTTCACGAGCTCGTCCGCCGATGCGATGGACATCCGCCGGACGCCCTGCTCGCCATGGATGCCGAGCCCGACTTCGATTTCAGCGTCGCCAAGGACAAAGCCCGGCCTGCCGACGGCAGGGAGCGTGCAGGACCCCAGCGATATTCCCATGGAGGACAATTTTCCGGCGGCTTCCCGGGCGATGCGGGCCACCTCTTGAAGGGGAAGCCCCTGCTCCGCGGCCGCGCCGGCGAGTTTGTGCACAAGCACTGTGCCTGCAATACCCCGGCGGCGATCGTCGGGAACTGTGTCCTTCAACGCAACGTCATCGGCAACGACCACGATCTCGACCGGAATTCCTTCAGCTCGCGCCAGCTCGGCCGCCAATCCGAAATTCAGCCGATCGCCGGTGTAGTTCTTGACGATAACCAGAGCGCCGGCGGGTCCGGCCGCAGCCCTGATGCCGGCAAGAACCGCATCGGTGCTTGGCGAGGTGAAGACATCGCCTGCCACCGCAACGGTGAGCATGCCCGCGCCGACATAACCCGCATGGGCTGGTTCATGGCCACTGCCACCGCCCGACAGCACCGCCACCCTGCGCTTTTCCGGGGCCAGAAGGCCAGACCGGATAACGACATTCTCATCCGCAAGCAGGACCGTCGCGGGGCTGAGGGCCACCACGCCTTCGAGCATGTCCCGCACAACGGTGGCTGGATCGTTGATGAGTTTCTTCATGCCTTACTCCTCGATACAGTTCGTTGGCCGGCGGGGACGCGCACGTGCCCTGCTGACCGTGAACAAGCACGATCTTCCGACCAATTTCAAGTTCCGGGCATTCGCACTCGCGACATCGATTGAGGGCGCGCGAGGGAAACACAGGTGCATATCCGCCATTGCCTCTCGCGGCGGAGGCGCTATCATGATGGCGCTGTAGGGCGGTAAGCTTTGGGAGGAGCGATACGTGAGACGGATGTGGCCAGACGAATTTGCGTTTCTGCTGGACGGTGCAGAAGAGGTTGACCTACATATTCCATCGGCGGCGCATGACGATGGTTCGCCCGGAAAAACAATATCCAGAAAGGCCTTGAAAGCCCGGATCAGCCAGCAGGATTTTGAAAATATCTGGCATCTCGCAGAGGCCCGCTACCGGCTGAACGGCAGGTTCTCCGACAAGGCGATTACGCTGATCGCCAACAACCCCCACTACCAGAAATGGCACCCCTCCGACGGCGGCAGCATCGAAAGCGTCTCCGATAGCGGTCAGAAGTACACGACACGCTATGTGATCGTGCACTTTCTTCTGGATGATGTCAGCGAAGCTGTCGAAGCCTGAAATCAGGAGAGGCGGTTCCTGCCAGTGACAGTGCGGAGCGTTTGTGTTGCAACGGGACGAAGAGATTTCGGATAGCTGAAAACAGCGACATTAAGTCGTTGCAAGCCGCCGGCGGATCGGAAACCCTGCATTGCCCGCTCCCGTTGTCACAGTGGCAGGTGCCTCCGCAGGACCCGCGCCAACGATCGCAACGTCGAATTCAATCGCTTCGCGTTCGGGCGCAATGCACGGAGTTGCCATTTTGCGCGGTCAGTCCAAAAATACATGCTTGAGAAATCGGCGGATGCGGGCAAACAAACCCTGCTGCATTCCCTCACATTTTCTGTCGGGCAAGTTACGGTTTTGGGAAGGCTTCTTCGCTTCATCAACGGCGGGTGCGATTTCATTTCTTCGAATTTGCTCGGCATGATCGATGCTGATCTGAAATGGCATTTTCATTCCGGCAATCCTCCATGTTGGCGTGATGAAACTACAGCGCCTTCTCGAGTTCCGGCAGCGCCTCGAAGAGGTCTGCGACGAGGCCATAGTCTGCCACCTGGAAGATCGGCGCTTCCTCATCCTTGTTGATGGCGACGATGACCTTCGAATCCTTCATGCCGGCCAGATGCTGGATGGCGCCGGAAATGCCGGCGGCGATGTAAAGCTGCGGCGCAACCACCTTGCCGGTCTGGCCAACCTGCCAGTCGTTCGGCGCATAACCGGCATCGACGGCCGCACGGCTGGCGCCAACGGCGGCACCGAGCTTGTCGGCGACGGGAAGGATGACTTCCTTGAACTTCTCCGAGGAACCGAGCGCCCGGCCACCCGAGATGATGATCTTGGCCGATGTCAGTTCCGGACGGTCGGACGACGCCAGCGCATCGGAAACGAAGCTGGAAAGGCCGGGGTTTGCAGCAGCGCCAATGGTTTCAACCGCTGCCGAGCCGCCTTCGGCTGCGGCTGCAAAGGCGGTCGGACGCACGGTGATGACCTTCTTCGCATCGGTCGCCTGCACCGTCTGGATGGCGTTGCCGGCATAGATCGGCCGCTTGAAGGTGTCAGGGCTGACGACCTCGATGATTTCCGAGACCTGCGCGACGTCAAGAAGGGCCGCAACGCGCGGCGTCACGTTCTTGGCCGAGGCGGTCGCCGGGGCAATGATGACGTCATAGGAAGGCGCAAGCGAAACGATCAGCGCCGCCAGTGGTTCTGCCAGTGCATTGGCATAGGAGGCGTCGTCGGCGAGCAGCACCTTGGATACGCCGGAAAGTTTCGCCGCTGCGTCAGCTGCACCCTTTGCACCGGAACCGGCGACGAGAACATGGACGTCGCCGCCAATTTGCGTTGCCGCCGTCAGCGTCTTGCCCGTCAGGTCGGAAAGGGTTGCGTTGTCGTGTTCTGCCAGAAGAAGAATGGCCATAAGAATATCTCCCTTTTCCGAAACCTTAGAGGACGCCGTCGGCTTTGAGTTTTTCGACCAGCTCGGCAACCGAGCCGACCTTGATGCCGGCCTTGCGGCCTGCCGGCTCTTCGGTCTTCAGCACCTTCAGGCGCGGCGAAACATCGACGCCGAAATCGGCCGGCGCCTTCTTGTCGAGCGGCTTCTTCTTCGCCTTCATGATGTTCGGCAGCGAAGCATAACGCGGCTCATTGAGACGAAGATCGGTGGTGACGACGGCGGGAAGCTTCAGTTCAACCGTCTGCAGACCGCCATCGACTTCACGGGTGACCGCGACCTTGCCATCGGACGGTACGACCTTGGAGGCGAAGGTGCCCTGGCCCCAGCCGAGCAATGCTGCCAGCATCTGGCCGGTCTGGTTCGAATCGTCATCGATCGCCTGCTTGCCGACGATGACGAGGCCGGGCTGCTCAGCCTCCGCCACACCCTTCAGAAGCTTGGCGACGGCGAGCGGCTCGACCGTCTCGTCGGTCTCGATCAGGATGGCGCGGTCGGCGCCCATGGCGAGCGCGGTACGCAGCGTCTCTTCCGCCTTGGCCGGACCGATGGAGACCACTACAACCTCTTCGGCCTTGCCGGCTTCCTTCAGGCGCAGCGCCTCTTCCACCGAGATTTCGTCGAACGGGTTCATCGACATCTTCACATTCGCAAGCTCAACGCCCGAACCATCCGATTTTACGCGGATCTTAACGTTGTAATCGACGACTCGTTTGACGGGGACAAGGATCTTCATCGGCGGCTTTCCTCAGGCGTGGGTGGGAAAATTTCGGTCGGTATCAACTGAAGCATGCAGCATGGCAAAGCCTGCTCGCGGAGCCTGCTCAGTGCAGGCCGAGATAGGCCTTGCGGACGTCTTCATTGTCGAGAAGCGCTGCACTTTCTCCAGACAGATGGATCCGTCCGTTGACCATCACATAAGCCCGTTGCGACAGTTTCAGCGCATGATTGGCGTTCTGTTCGACCAGAAAGATCGTTTTGCCCATGCTGGCGATCTCGGACAGAACTTCGAACACGCGCTTGACGACGAGCGGCGCAAGGCCAAGCGAGGGCTCGTCGAACAGGATCAGTTCGGGCCGCGCCATCATGGCGCGCGCAATCGCCAGCATCTGCTGTTCGCCGCCCGACATGGTGCCAGCCATCTGGTTGCGGCGCTCCTTCAACCGTGGGAACAGGTCGAACATCGTCGCCCTGTCTTCGTTGAAATGTTCCATCCCGATTGGCGTCGTCCCCATCATCATGTTCTCCTCGACCGACATGTCCTGATAGATCTGCCGGCCTTCCGGCACCAATGCGATGCCGCGTCTGGCGATCCGGTGGGTCGACAACCGCGAGATGTCCTCTCCGCGATGAAGAATACGGCCACCAGTTGCCCGCGGCGATCCGAAGATGGTCGACAGAAGCGTCGTCTTGCCGGCCCCATTTGCACCGATCAGGCTGACGATCTCGCCGGAATGGATATGCACATCGACGGATTTCAGGGCCTCGACCGGCCCGTAATGGGTATGCACGCCAACGAATTCGAGAAGCGGGGTTTGCTGCATCACTGGACCTCTTCTTCGCTGACGCCGAGATAGGCGGCAATCACGGCCGGATCATTTGCCACATGGTCAGGCGTGCCATTGGATATGACTTCGCCGTGGTCGAGCACGACGATATGGTTCGAAATCCGCATCACCAGCCCCATGTCGTGCTCGATGACCAGCACTGTCAGGTCATGGTCGGCCCGCAATATCTGCAGGACCTCGGACAATTCCCTGGTTTCCGCCGGATTGAGGCCGGCAGCCGGCTCGTCGAGGCAGATCAGTTTTGGCGAGGTGCACATGGCACGGGCAATTTCCAGCCGTCGCTGGCGGCCATAGGGCAGTTCACCGGCAAGCCGATTGGCATCCTCGGCAAGATGCATGCGCTCCAGCCAATAATAGGCGCGGTCGACCGCCTCGCGTTCGGCGCGGCGATAGGCAGGTGTCGAAAAGACACCGCTCAGCAGATTGTTGGCGGTCTGCCGGTGCTGAGCCACGAGAAGGTTTTCCACCACCGACATCTCACGAAACAATCGGATGTTCTGGAAGGTGCGGGCGATGCCGGCACGGGTCGCCAGATGCGAGCCGCCGGTAATCGGCCGGGCGATCAGTTCGCCGATATCCTGCGCACCGTTCTCGCCATGCAGAAGGATATTGCCTTCGCTCGCACGATAAAAACCGGTGATGCAGTTGAACATCGTGGTCTTACCGGCCCCGTTGGGGCCTATCAACGCGGTGATTGCGCCTTTTTCGACGGAAAAATTGACGTTGCGGTTAGCAACGATGCCGCCGAAACGCATCGTGACATTGCAAACTTCAAGGAGCGGTGCGGTCATCGGCTTGCCTCCGCATTGGCGCCAAGAACAGGAGACGACGCCCGTTCGGCAGACTTGGACGGGAAGAAGGCCGGCCGCGTGACACGGACGAGGCCGCGCGGTTTCCAGATCATCATCACCACCATCAGCACGCCTAAAACGAAGACACGGTACTCGGCGAAATCGCGCAGGAGCTCGGGAAGAATGGTCAGGACGAGAGCCGCCAGCACCACTCCGACCGTCGACCCGAGACCGCCGAGCACGACAATGGCGAGGATCAGCGCGGATTCGAAAAAGGTGAAGGATGTCGGGTTCACGAAGCCCTGATGGACGGCGAAGAACACACCGGCGAGGCCGCCGGTCGAAGCGCCCAGCATAAAGGCGGAAAGCTTGACGAAGACGTGATTGACGCCGAGAGAGCGGCAGGCGATCTCGTCTTCGCGCAGGGCTTCCCACATGCGGCCGAGCGGCATGACACGCAAACGCTGCACCGCATAGATCACCGCGCAGACGACGAGGAACAGCACCAGATAGATGAACCAGAACTTGTAATCGGCATTGTAGGGAATGCCGAACGCCTCGTGGAAGGGGGTTCCACCCTGGCGCGCCGTGCGGGTGAATTCGAGGCCGAACAGGGTCGGTGGTGGCACCGGTGCGCCGTTCGGACCACCGGTGAAGGCCAGCCAGTTATTGAGCACAAGACGAATGATTTCACCGAAACCAAGCGTGACGATGGCAAGGTAATCGCCATGCATCTTCAGAACCGGAAAGGCGAGGATCATGCCGCAGAGGCCGGCCAGGAACGGAGCAATAATCAGCGCGCTCCAGAAGCCGAGACCGAGATATTGCGAGCCGAGCGCCAGGAGATAAGCGCCGACCGCATAAAAGGCAACGAAACCGAGATCCAGCAGACCGGCAAGGCCAACGACGATATTGAGGCCGAGACCCAGCAGGCAGTAGATCAGGGCGAGGATGGCAATACCCAAAAAATATTTGTCGGCGACGAAAGGCAATGCGAGACCGGCGAGAAACAGGATCGCAAGGAGCAGAGCAGGCGAACGCTCCTGCCCCGATCGCACCGTCACGCCACCGCCGCTGCGGCTCAGTATCGCCGAGATACGCCGGCCGGCCGGCGTCATTGAGGCGACTGACAGCACGACCCTGCCGATGGTAATGATGGCTGCGATCAGAACCGCGTGAACAAGTTCGTTGCGGAAGGTGAAGCCGTCGAGCACCAGGCCGGAAATCGGCCCAACCAGCACGAGCGAAACGCAGAAGGTCAGCAGGGCTTCCTTGCCGAGTTTCAGCAGAGGGTTTTCATGCGTGTTCATCATGGCCTCCTCACACCTTCTGGATTTCAGGCCGCCCGAGCAGGCCATAGGGGCGGAAGAAGAGAAGGACGATCAGCAGGCCAAAGGCGAAAACATCCTTGTAGTCGGTGCTGACGTAACCGGCGAAAAGCGCTTCGGTCAGCCCAAGGAGAACACCGCCCAGCACCGCGCCGGGGAGCGAACCGATCCCGCCGAGCACGGCGGCGGTAAAGGCCTTGATACCCATCACAAAGCCGATGAAGAAATTGAAGGAGCCATAGTTGAACGTCACCAGCGTGCCCCCGACTGCCGCAGTCGATGCGCCGATGACAAAGACGGTGGAGATGATGCGATCGGTATCGACGCCAAGCACCGCGGAAATCTGGCGATTCTGCTGGGTCGCGCGGCACTGCCGTCCGATGCGCGTATGATTGATCACATAGGTCAGGATACCCATGGCGACCAGCGATGCGACCAGAATGATGGTCTGCATATAGGTAATCTGCGCAAAGTGCTCTTCGCCACCGAAGCGGAAGGCGCCCTGTATCAGGATCGGAACGCCCTGGTCACGGGCGCCCTGGGCGATTTGAACATAGCTTTGCAGCATCAGCGAAATGCCGATGGCCGAGATCAGCGGCGCAAGTTTGGTCGAACCGCGCAAAGGCCGGTATGCAACGCGCTCGATCGCCCAGCCGTAGACCGCCGTGATAAAACAGGTGATGACAAGAATGGATATCAGCGCGAAGGGCACTGACTGGATGCCGAAAAAGCTGATGACGGCAAGCACGATCGCCGCGACGTAGGCAGAGACCATGTAAACGTCGCCATGGGCAAAGTTGATCATGCGAATGACGCCATAGACCATGGTATAGCCCACGGCGATGAGACCATAAATGGTGCCCAGCGTGATCCCGTTGATCAGCTGCTGCGCCAAGATGTAAAAATCCATGGCGAACCCCTTTTTTGATTGTTTTTGCCTGCGCAGGCGGGGCCGGCTCGGCCATGCCGACCGGCCCCGGTAACAGGATCGTTTAGTTGCGAACCGGAGCGCCCTTGTCGTCGAAAGAGTAGAAGACGAACTTGAAGTCCTTCACGTCGCCCTTGTCGTTCCAGCCGAGATTACCGACCGCGGACTTGACCGTGTTGGCGTGCAGCCATTTCACCTGATCCTCGATCTTGCCATCCTTGGTGCCCTGAATGGCCGCCACGATGGTCTGGGCGCTGGCATAACCGAACAAGGTGTAGTTGTCGGGCGCGATGTTCTGCTTCTTGAGGTCCGCAAGTGCATCCGCGGATGCCGGATCTTCCTTTGGATCTGCCGCCGACGAATAATAGACACCCTTGAGGTTCTGCGCGCCGCCGGCTGCGGTCACGATTTCGGCCTGGGCAAGCGCATCGCCGCTGACGAAGGCGACGTCCAGTCCCTGTTCGTGAATCTGGCGGATGAGCGGGCCGGCTTCAGGAATGAGGCCGCCAAAATAGACGGCTTTTGCGCCCGAGCTCTTGATCTTGGTGACGAGCGCGTTGAAGTCGCGTTCACCGCGCGTCAGGCCTTCATAAAGAACCGGCTCGACCTTGCGATCGGCAAGCGTCTTCTTCAACGCATCCACGAGGCCCTGACCGTAGGTATCCTTGTCATGGATAAGAGCGATCTTGTCGATCTTCAGCGTGTCGAGGATGAACGAGCCGGCAACCACGGCCTGCTGGTCGTCACGACCGCAGGTACGGAACACCGTTTCGAGGTCGCGATCGGTGACGATCGGGTTGGTCGAGGACGGGGTAACCATGAGGATACCGGCGTCGTTGTAAATTTCCGATGCGGGAATGGTGCTGGACGAGCAGAAGTGGCCGACGAGCGCCTGCACCTTGTCCTGGTCGACAAAACGATTGGCGACCGCGACAGCCTGCTTGGGCTCGCAGGCGTCATCGCCCTTGACCAGCTCCACCTTCTTCCCATCGATGCCGCCGGCCTCGTTGACGTTTTTGATATAGGCAGAAACACCGGTCCACACCTGCTCACCAAAAGTGGCATTGGCACCTGTCATCGGGCCAGCAACGCCGATCTTGATCGTGTCTGCAGCATATCCGCTGGAGACGACAAGAACCGACGCGAAAGCAGCGCCCGCAAGAAGCTTCGAAATAGAATTCATTTTTTAAATCCCTCTGGTTTGGCCCAATGACCGTTAGCTGCCCGGAGAATTGCTCTCTCTTTTTGTTGCGATAGCCATCCCCGGGGCCTGTCGCGACAACCAGGGAAAAGGAGCTTAATCGAGGGCGCGTTTGAGAGGGATTTCTGTCGTTCTCCGTCCATCCGGCCAGAAGAAAGACTGCATTACTTGCGGTCCTGACCAAACCAAGAAACAACAGCGATAGACAAGATTTACTTTCTCTCCCTGCTGACGCAGCAAGGCGACAAAATCTTGCATCGCCGCGTCAAGAGAAGCGTCGGCGCATTTGTGCGTTCCGGTTTTCGGAGGGCGGAAAAATCAGTCGAATTCACGTCTGGAGGACCAATCCTCCGCACAAATCCACTCGCAGAACGTCGAGATGATTTTGACCCGCTTGTGGGCTCGCGGCACAACGAGATAGAACCCGGGCACATCTCGCTCCTCCATGTCGTCCAGCCGGTCGATTCCCAGGGGAGCGGCCAGCCTGCCCGCCTTGATGTCGGACAGGGCATCAAGTCTCGACACAAGCCCGACGCCGAGACCCGACACCGTTCCCCGGCGCATGGTGGCAGCATCCTGAAACTCGATTTCGCCGGCGATTTCCGCCGGCTCCAGCCCCAGGTGTCTCAGCACCTTGCCCCACAGGTTTCTGGCCATAACGGGATGTAAAAGTGTGAACGCCGTAAGGTCTTTCGGCTCCCGAATCCGCTCAGCGAGTTCGGGAGCGCAGCAAATGATCTTCGGATCACGCACCAGCAGCTGGCAATCGTAATCCTTCCAGGCCCCGAAGCCCCACTGGATACAAACGTCCACCTCGTCAGCGGCGAAATCGCGGATGCTGACCATGGTTGTCATGCGAATATCCGCGCCGGGCATCAATTCGCGGAATCGTTCCAGTCTCTCCATGAGATAGCGGGTCGCGAAATAGGGGCTGACATTGATATTGATACGGTTTCGATAAGTGGAATTGGTGACGCGGCGAATGCCTTCGGTGAATTCATCGAAACCCGCCTCGATGAAATGGGACAGCACGATGGCCTGTTCCGTGGGTTCTATCACCCGCGCCTTGCGCTCGAAGAGCGGCACATGGAGAATGTCCTCCAGCAACTTGATCTGCTGGCTCACGGCCTGCGGGGTGACCAGCAATTCATCGGCAGCACTACGAAAGCTTCCCTGCCGCATGACGGCCCAGAAGGCGCGTAGCGCATTCAAAGGGGGAAGTCGCATATGCTGCCCGGCCAATTTCACCTCCGCTGCGAAACGAGATTTCCGACGCTTATCCGAGCTGTGTGCATCGGATAAGCGCTTTATATTAGATCACCGCCTTTTCAAGGAAAGGTCGATTTTCGACAATGCGTTCAAAGCCGACTTCCGTCAGGTCCAGTGTCCGGTATTCGCCATAAACGATCAGTTCGGAAACGCCGCGCCCTGTCGCCGGTCCCTGCTGCAGGCCATGCCCGGAAAAGCCGTTGGCGAAGATGAAGTTGCGAACCTGTGGATGACGGCCAACGACCAGATTGTGGTCCAGCGTATTGAAGTCGTAATGACCGGCCCACTGGTTCACGACCTTGATCGCCTCGAAAGCGGCTGACCGTTCGGCAAGGGCCGGCCAGATGATTTCTTCAAACTCTTCGTAGCGCGGTTCGAAATCGTCCCAGTCCGCTGCCGGGTCTTCAATGGGTGGGCAGCCGGACAGGAAAAAACGACCCTCGGGACGGCAGAAGACACCGCTCGGGTCGATCATCAGCGGCAACCGACCCTGGTTGACTGCAGCAGTGCCTTCCGGCGTTTTCGCACAATCGAAGACGAAAAGCGTGCGCTTGCGGGGTTCAACCGGAATATGAAGACCGGCCATTCTGGCGGTCAAAGCGGCACGCGGGCCCGATGCGTTGACGATTGTACCAGCCTTGACCACGGCGCCGGATTTCAACGTTATCTGTGTTACGGTATCGCCTTCACGACCGATCCCAACCACCTCGCCGGTGACATATTCGGCACCCAACGAGCGGGCCTTGTTCTTGAAGCCGTACATCAGACCGGTATTGTTGAACCAGCCTTCGCCGGACCGGCCGTAGGACGCAAGTTCGATGTCGACGACATTGAGGTGCGGGAAGGCTTCACCGAGTTCATCCCTGTTCCAGAGAACGACATCGGCGCCACATGCCTTTTGCGCTAAGTGATTTTCCCGCAGAATCTCCACCTGCTCCGGCGTACTGGCAAGGAAGAGATAGCCGCCGGAATGGAAGCCGAGATCGGGCTTGTCATCTCCGACCTGCATCATCTCGCCGAAATTGCGGATCACCTCGGACCCGTACTGGCTGATCCTGACGTTGATCGGATTGGAGAACTGCGTGCGGATCGATGACGACGACAGCGATGTCGATGCAGTCAGATAGGTTGGATCCCGCTCCACGACCAGAATGGAGCCTTTGAAGTCCGGATTGGCGGCGAGATAATAGGCTACAGCGGAGCCGATGACCGCTCCGCCGACGATCACCACGTCATAGGCGTCTTTCATTTGGAGACCTCATCGTCAGGATGTCCGAGATCGACGAACCAGCCGCCGAGATAACGTGTGGCGGGCGCCTTGGGGTCATTCGGCGCCGTCCGTCCCTCGACATCGGCGCGAAATCGCTCGGAATTATCCTCCGGCTGAAAACCGATGTGGCCGCTCAGGGAATTGTCCACGGGCTTAACTTTATTATCGGAGATGCCGAAGCTGATTGTATGTCCAATCCGCGGAGCCGTCAGGCTGGCTTCGACGAGGCGCACGCAATCACCGAACGAAAGCCACGACCAAAGCATGCGACGGTCCGCAGGCTCCGGGAACGACGAGAATATGCGCAGGCAGGCGGATTCGATGCCGAACTTGTCCCAGTAGAACCGGCTTAGTGCCTCCACGAAGCATTTCGATACGCCGTAAAGGCTGTCGGGGCGCACCGGCGCGTCGACATCGATATGCGCTTCCAGCTCGTGATAGCCGATGGCGTGAACCGAAGAGGCATAGACGACGCGCTTCACGCCATTCTGCCGGGCGGCTTCGTAGATATTGTAACTGCCCTGAATGTTGGAATCGAGAATGGTCGCCCAGCCCGTCTCAAGCGGCGCGCCGCCAAAATGAACGATGGCGTCGACACCCTCGGCAGCCTTCATCACGGCAGCTGCATCCGAAAGTTCGAATGTCAGCGCTTCCTCGTTGGCGCGGACGTTTTCTACCGCAATGCGATCAGCAAGGCGCAGCGTGTCTGCAAGATGCGCAAGCCCCTTGCGTAACTCGGTGCCGAGCCGTCCGGCCGCACCGGTGATCAGGATGGTCTTGAAGGGTTTTGTCATGGGATCCTTGAGGTCCTGTCTTAGCTTTGCAGTCTGGAAACGGCGGCGGCAATGCGGGCGATAGCATCCTGGAGGATGACTTCAGATGTCGCGGTGGAAATACGGAAGAAGGGCGACAGGCCGTAGGCCGCACCCGGTACGGCCGCGACATGAGCCTCGCGAAGAAGATAGGTTGCAAAGTCGCTGTCATTGGCGATCGTGGCGCCTTCCGGCGTCTTCGCACCGATAAGTGCCGCGCAACCGATATAGGCGTAGAACGCGCCTTCCGGCGGATCGAGCGTCAGGCCTTCGATGGCGGAAATCCCTCGCACGACGAGATCCCGGCGGCGCTCGAACGCCTCACGGAAGCGGCTGACCTCTTCCTGGGGTCCTTCGAGCGCAGCTTGCGCCGCGATCTGCGCCACCGCCGCAACCGATGTGCAGGACTGGCTCTGCACGGTCGACATTGCCTTGATGATATCCTTCGGACCAGCGGCATAACCGACACGCCAGCCGGTCATCGCATAGGCCTTGGAGACGCCGTTGACGATCAGGCTGCGGTCGCGCAGGCCCGGGCAGGCCTTGCCGAAGCTGACGAAACTGCGGCCATCGAAAATGATGTGTTCGTAAATCTCGTCGGACAGGACGAAAACTTGCGGATGGCGGGCGAGAACGACCCCGAGGGCCTGAAGCTGTTTCTCGCTGTACACTGCGCCGGACGGATTGCCCGGCAGGTTGAGAAACAGCCATTTCGTCTTCGGTGTGATTGCTGCTTCCAGCACTTCGGGCGTCAGGCGAAAGCCGTCTTCGGCGCCGCAAGCCGGTGTCACCGGCACGCTGCCGAAAAGCTTCGCCATTTCCGGATAGGAGACGAAATAGGGAGCGGGAAGGATGACCTCGTCGCCCTCGTTGACGGTCGCCATCAGAGCATTGAAGATAATCTGCTTGGCGCCGTTGGCAACGGCGATCTCGTCGAGGGCAAAATCAAGTCCGTGCTCGCGTTTGAACTTGGCAACGATGGCGCGGCGCAGCTCCGGCGTGCCGGGTGCGGCCGTATAGAGCATCCGGTTTTCACGGGCCGCCTTGAATGCCGCCTCGGTCACATGCGCCGGGGCGGAAAAATCGGGTTCGCCGAGACCAAGATCGATCACATCGACCCCGGTGGCGGCCAGATCCTTGGCTGCCTGCGACACGGCCATGGAGGCCGAAGGTTTTACCGCCGCAAGACGGTCTGCAATCCTCGTCATCATTTCGTCTCCGTCACATAACCCTTGCGGACATCTTCGGCCTTCGCCGCGTCGCTGCGCTTTTCCGGATCGCCAAAACCGCCCCCGCCCGGCAAATGCAGGACCAGCCTGCGTCCAGAGGGCACATGCTGCCATCCTTTCGGCCGCAGCAATGTTCCGTCATCCAGCATGGCCTTGCCGGGCTTTCCCGGTTCGCCGCCATCGCGACCCGCCGCCGGTGTTCCGATGCGGTCGAACATGGCGGAGAAGTCGAACTCGTGGCCATCGGCCGGCGCGATCTCGATGATCTGACCGAGACCGCCGCGATATTCGCCATCGCCGGCGGAATCCGGACGCAATTCCTTGCGCCAGACGACAATCGGCCCGGTATGTTCCGTTGCCTCGATCGGCATCGTATGGACACCGGAGGGGAAGGCCGTCGCAGACAGTCCATCAAGGCCCGGCCGCGCGCCCATGCCGCCCGAATTGAACATCAGCACCTCGGCGCGCCGTCCCTGTGCACCGGCAACCGGCCGGGCGGAAATATGGATGTTCCATAGCGCTGCGGCGCCTTCGGCGAGGATTTTTCCCGGCAGCGCCTTTGCAAGCGCGCCAAGCACAAGGTCCGGCACCATGTGTCCGATCACGTGCCGAACAGAAACCGGAGCCGGGCGCTCGGCGTTGAGAATATTGATCGGAGAGGAAACGTTGAAGACGGCAAGCGAAGCCGCATTATTGGGAATGTCGGGGGCGACAACGCATTTCAGCGCGTAGCAGGCATAGGCCTTCGTATAGATCAGCGGCACATTGATGCCCCACCGGCTCATCGCGTCCGTGCCGGAAAAATCGACATCGACCGACGTGTTGCTGATCGTTACCTCGGCGGCCAGATTGATCGGCTCGTCGTAACCGTCAGTCAGAAGCTCGTTTTTCCATGCGCCTTTCGGCAGGGCGGCAATCCGCTCCATGATCGCTGTGTGCGTGCGCGAGAGGATGAAAGCGCCAAGCGTCTCGAGATTGGGAAGGCCGATCTCGTCCAGCATTTCGATCAGGCGACGATGGCCGACGTCATTACAGGCCGCAAGCGAGAAGAAGTCGCCAATGACCTGGTTCGGCTCGCGAACATTGAGGCGCAGTATCTTCAACAGATCCCTGTTCACCTCGCCGCGCTCGGCGAACTTCATGATCGGGATCTGGATGCCTTCCTCATAAACCGACTTGCCATCGGCGCCGAAACCACGACCGCCGACATCGACGACATGCGCCGTGCAGGCGAAGAAGCCGATCAGCTCCTCTCCCTTGAAGGAAGGGGAAACCATGGTGATGTCGTGAAGATGGCCGGTGCCCTTCCAGGGATCGTTGGTGACGTAGGTGTCGCCCGGATACATCTTGTCGCGCGGAATTTCCGCGATGAAGTGCAGCACGGCCTCAGCCATCGTGTTGACATGACCCGGCGTACCGGTCACGGCCTGCGCCAGCATTTCACCCTTTGCGTTGTAGACACCGGCGGAAAGGTCGCCTGCTTCGCGCACCGAGGTCGAAAAAGCGGTGCGCAGCAGCGTCATCGCCTGTTCTTCGACGACGGAGATCAGCCGGTTCCACATCACCTGCATGCGGATTTCGTCAAGCTGGCTCATGGATTACAGTTCCTTTCGGATCAGAAGGATGGTGCCGTCGCTCTGGACGATGGCGTCAAACGGCGAGGTGACGATGGTCGAGGTTTCACGCTCGACGATAACCGCCGGACCGGTAACACGCTCGCCGACCTTGATCGTCGAGCGTTCCACGATAGCCGTTTTAAGGGGTACTCCCGCGGCTGGATCGAACACATCGCGCGTGACGGGGGTGTCAATCGAGCTGCCGGTGGAGATCAGCGCATGGCGCTCACCACCGGGGCGCACATCCTGCGCCTTGACGGAGAATGTGACGAATTCGATTTCAGGCCCCTCCACTGCCCGGCCGAAGAACTGGGCATAGCGCGCCCTGAAATTCTCCTCGATCATGGCGCGGTCGGAAGCCTGGAAATGACGATCCGGCAGGCTGACCGGAATTTCCCAACCCTGGCCACGATAGCGCATGAACGCCACCACTTCCCGACTGATCTTGCCAGCCGTGCCGGCGCGCACGAAACCCTCGGCGGTCTCCTTGAGGTCGTCCAGCAGCGTGTTGAGCCGGGCGGTATCGAAGGCCGACAGGCCCATGATCTGCGAGCCGACCGCCTCATAACCGAAGGGAGCCTTCAGGAAGCCGATCGCCGAACCGACACCGGCGCCCTGTGGGATGAGGCAGCGGTCGACGCCGAGCTTTTCGCAGAGCCGCGCGGCGTGCAGGGGGGCAGCCCCGCCAAAGGCGATCATGGTGTTTTCCGAGATGTTCTTGCCGTTTTCAACCGCATGGACGCGGGCGGCATTGGCCATATTCTCATCCACCACCTCAACGATACCGAAAGCAGCCGAAAGCGGATCGAGCCTGAGCTTGTCGCCGACGTCGCGGGCTATCGCGGCGGACGCCTTCACGGTTGACAGCTTGATCTTGCCGCCGGCGAAATTGTCGGGATCGAGCTTGCCGAGAATGAGGTCGGCATCCGTGATCGCCGGCCGCTCGCCCCCGCGCTGGTAACAGGCGGGACCCGGCTCGGACGCGGCCGATTCAGGCCCTGCCTGAATGCGTCCCATGGCATCGACCCAGGCGATCGAGCCGCCGCCAGCGCCGATCTCGATCATTTCAATGACCGGGATGGAGATCGGCATGCCTGATCCCTTGCAGAATCGGTAGGTGCGCGCGACCTCAAACGTCCGGGCGGTCTGCGGTTGGAAATCCTCGATGAGGCAGATCTTTGCCGTCGTCCCGCCCATATCGTAGGAGACCACCCGCTGAAGATCGAAGCGGCGCGCCACATCCGCTGCGAAAATCGCACCGCCGGCCGGGCCGGATTCGACCAGGCGCACGGGAAATTCGGCCGCCGTCTCTACCGAGACGAGGCCGCCGCCGGAATGGATCATGAAGACCGGGCAGGAGGCGCCCATTTCCTTGAGACGGACCTGGAGGCGATTGAGATAGTCGGCCATTTGCGGGCGCACATAGGCGTTTGCACAAACAGTATTGAACCGTTCGAACTCACGCATCTGCGGCGAAACCTCGCTGGAGATCGAAATCGGCAGAGCGAGCGTTCGGGCGAGGATTTCGCGGGCGCGGCGTTCATGGTCCGGGTTCATGTAGGAATGAATGAAGCCGATGGCGACGGCGCCGAAATCTTCCGCGGCGATCCGTATGGCGATTTCCTCCAGCGCCTGCTCGTCCAGCGGCTGAAGTTCCGTACCCTGCGCCGAGATGCGCCCCTTGACCGGAAACCGGTCTTCCCGCGGAATGAGCGGTTTGGGCAGAACGAGATCGAGATCATATTGCTCGAAGCGGTTCTCCGTACGCATCTCGATAACGTCGCGAAAACCCTCGGTCGTCACCAGTGCGGTGCGCGCGCCACGACGCTCGATCAACGCGTTGGTGGCAAGCGTTGTACCGTGAATGATCAACTCAATCTGCGAAATGGCGATACCAGCATCGCGGATGACGATGTCGATACCGTCCAGAATGGCCTGTTCGGGCGCCGAATAATTGGTCAGAACCTTGGTCGAATACAGCGTTCCACGCACGTCGAGGGCGATATCGGTGAACGTACCGCCGATATCTGCGCCGAGGCGGATGTCGTTTCCGATGGTCATGCGTGTTCCTTCTTGGCAAGCGCGGCCTGGCGCATTTCGGAAAGGGTCTGTCTCGGTGTCAAAGCTTCCGGCGAGATATCGAGATCGAGAAGCGCACCGGTTCTGGAGGAAAGCGCACGCTCGAAAGCTTCTGCGAAGTCAGCCGTCGCCGTCACCCGCTCGGCATGGAAACCATATGCTTTGGCAAGAACGACAAAATCCGGATTGACCATTTCGGTTCCCGAGACGCGGGCCGGATAATGGCGCTCCTGATGGGCGCGGATCGTGCCGTATATGCCGTTGTTCAGCAGAAGGAAGATCGGCTGTGCTCCGTGTTGCAGGGCCGTTGCAAGTTCCTGACAGTTCATCTGGAAATCACCGTCACCGGCAAAGCAGACGACTGTGCGCTCCGGGAAGGCAATCTTGGCGGCAATGGCTGCCGGTACGCCATAGCCCATCGCACCGGACTGCGGGGCGAGAAGCCGGGCCGTGGGGCCGAACTTGAAGAACTTGTTCGGCCAGACGGTGAAGTTGCCCGCGCCATTCGTCAGGATGACGTCTTCCGGCAAGACCTCGTTGAGATAAGCGGTGACTTTGCCCATATCGACCGGCGACGGCAGATCCTTGAGGTTAAACCCTGCCTCGTAAGCAGCGCGGCCCTTCTTTCGCCACTCGGCCCATGGCCCCTTGACCGGTTCGAGCGCCGAGAGCGCTTCGGCAAAGGCATTCGGGCCGGCATGGATACCGAGTTCAGGCTGGTAGATCTTGCCGATCTCCAGATCGGAACCGTGCACGTGGATGATGCGCTGACGCGCCTGCGGGACGTCGAACAGCGTATAACCATCGGTGGAGTTTTCACCGAAGCGGTTATTGATCGCGAGGATCACATCCGCATCGCGCAGCAGTTCCTTCACCGATGCAACCATACCCACTCCGGCTTCTCCGCAGAAAGTGACGGAAGCGTTGTCATACTGGTCCTGATAGCGAAACACAGAAACGACCGGGATATCGGATGCTTCCGCAAACGCCTGAAGGCGCTTGGCCGAACCTTCCTTCCAGTTACAGCCACCGTAAAGAATGACGGGACGCCTGGCCTGCGACAGCATCGTCGCAAGGCGTTGCATGGCAAATTCCGAAGGCGCGGCCTCGATGATTTCGGCCGGGCCGGAAAGCGGCGCCTTTTCCGTCATTGACGTCAGCATGTCTTCCGGCAGGGCGATAACAACAGGGCCGGAACGGCCGGTAACCGCCATCGTCCAGGCGCGGGCGACGATTTCGGGAATGCGCTCGACCTGATCGATCTCGACGGCCCATTTCGCCACCGTTCCAAACGCGGCCTTGTAGTCCACTTCCTGAAAGGCTTCCCTGCCCTTCATGTCGGTGCCGACCTGGCCGACGAACAGGATCATCGGCGAGGAATCCTGCATGGCGGTATGAACGCCGATAGAGGCATTGGTGGCGCCCGGGCCACGGGTGACGAAGCAGATGCCGGGCTGACCGGTCAGCTTGCCATAGGCGGCGGCCATGAAGGAGGCGCCCCCTTCATTGCGACACACGACATAGTCGAGCCTGCCGACCGTATCATGCAGCGCGTCCAGCACGGCAAGATAACTCTCTCCCGGCACTCCGAAGCCTTTGCGCACACCGAGCGCCAACAGGCATTCGACCAAAAGCTGCCCACCATTACGTAACATTGCGCGTTCCCTGATGATTATGAGCGTCGGCTTTGTAGCGTAAAGGCGCCAGACCGACGGTTTCCAGATGTTCGAGAATAGAGGCGACCAGCGAATGAAATGGAGGTTTTTCGCAAATGATCGACTGGGCCGTAATGCCGACGTCGGCCAGTTCGCCTTGAAGGGCGTCCACAAATGCATCATTCGCGCCGGCTACGCTTCGCTCCAGGATCGACGGGCTTTCGCCGGAGTGAGGCGAAACCACAAACAGAGCGCCCAGCCCCTGCTCCTTCATGGCCGGCAGAACCAACCGCGTCAGGTGAAACATTGCGGAGAGGTTCACTTCGAGAGCCATGTCTATGTCGGCTTCCTGAAGCTTCTCAAAAGCCTTTTCGGTGGGCCACCGCAATGCGGCGTGCACGACGATATCGGGTTTCATACCCTCGACGATCACCCGCACGGCTTCACGATCGGTCAGATCGATCGCCATGGGAAGCACGCCGAAATCGCTGCGAAGCTCTTCCAGAACCAGCCTGTCGCGCCCAAGGGCGCAAGTTTCATAGCCGGCACAGGCAAGTGCCGCCGCCACCGCACGGCCCGCGCCCCTTGTTGCTCCTGTTACAAGTGCCCTCGACATCGATCACCCTCATATTTGCAAAGATGATGACCACATCGCCGCACCGGCGAAATCAAGAAAATGAAAGACTTCGACAAGTAATGCTTGTTGCTGCGAGCATCCCTACTCCTGAAACTTGACCATCGTACCGCCGCCAGTCGCCTGGTCTGTCGGGAAAACCTCGATGCGTGCGACATCGACAAATACCGGAAGCTCGATCGCGTTGACGATGATCGATGAAACATGCTCCGGCTGAACAGGACGATAGCCGTCATAAAGCAGCGTGCGGGCAGAGTTTCCTGCCATTGCCGTCCGGTAGAGGTCCGTTTGGACCCGTCCCGGCACCACTTCGGTTACCCTGACAGACGTCCCCAGAAGATCGCATCGCAGGTTGTCGCAGAAGAGGCTGAGACCCGCCTTCGATGGGCCGTAGGCGCCCATGTTCGGATATGGCGCCTGACCGCCGCTCGAGCCGATGTAAACCAGATGACCGCGCCTGCGCTCAACCATGCCCGGCAGGAGCGCCCGTGTGAGATGCATCGGCGCCTTGAGATTGACGTCGATCATCGCGTCGATTTCGGCGGGATCGATCTCGTGGAACGTCGCACGGGTGGAGAGGATGCCCGCATTGTTGACAAGAACGTCGATCTCTACGCCCTTGACGGCATCTGCGATCCTTTCAGTCTCCCGCACATCCGCCTGAACCGCGATGACACCTTTTTCAGAGGACAGTTCATCGAGCTGTTCCCGGTTACGGCCGATTGCATAGACCGTCAGGCCGCGCCGGGCGAGTTCAAGCACTGTGGCCTTGCCGATGCCGCTGGTCGCCCCTGTGACGACGGCGTTGCGATAGACGTCAAACATAGATGTAGCCCCCGCTGATGACGACGTTCTCGCCAGTCGCGTAGGTATTGCGGCTTGACGCCATCATGACGATCCATTCGGCCATTTCGACAGGCTCGGCGGCGCGACCCAACGCACTCGCTTTCGCAAGCTCGGGAAGAAAGCCGAGTTCCTTGGCACGATCCGTGGCAAACCCCGCAGGTGCAACGGAATTGACGAGAATCTGATCTTTTGCGACTTCCGCGGCGAAGGATTTGGTGAGGCTGACGACTGCCGCTTTTGTTGCTGCATAGTGAGCGTTTTGAGGGTGCGCTTTAAAAGCATCGACAGACGTCACGTTGACAATACGGCCGGTCACTTCCGGCGCATTGACATGCTGGCGCATATGAAGAATGGCCGCCACCATCATATGATACGTGCCCTTGACGTTGATGGCGTTTTCCAGATCCCATTCCTCGTCGGTGATTTCAAGGATCGGTTTGCGTGGATAGATCGCCGCGCTGTTGATCAGGCAATGTACCCTGCCCAGCCTCTCCGCAATCTCGTTGAAGCCACGGTGAGCGGTCTCGGATCTGGCGATATCAGCAACCGACGTTGCGACCTCCACACCGAGGGCCCGCAAAGTCTCCGCCGAAGACGCGAGCAATTCCGCATTTCTATCGATGAGGCCAATCCTGGCAACGCCGTGAGACGCCATGAGCTTTGCCGTCGTCAGGCCGAGACCCGAAGCTCCGCCAACGATGACTGCTGTTTGATCTTTCACGTTCCACCTCTCTATTTCAGTTGCGCCGCCTTATTTGTATGTTATCACTTATATGCCAAGTTAATCCAACCTCAAGTAAATTTTTCTGCGAAAACCCATGATCCCAAGGCTGCAGACGAGTGACGCCCCTCGTGCCGATACCGCCGGTTTTTTTGAACGTCTCGTAGAGGCGGGGTTTTCCGGCGACGCCGATGCCGGTGCTGCATCGCGCACCGTTTTTTCGACGGACAATTCCATCTACCAGATGGAACCGTCCGCCGTGGTGTTTCCCAAGGATGTCGAGGACATAAAAATCCTCATGCGCATCCTTTCCGAAACGCGCTTCGAAACAATGCAGGTCGTCGCGCGCGGAGGCGGCACGGGAACGAATGGCCAGTCTCTGACAACCGGGCTGGTTGTTGACTGTTCGCGGCACATGAACAGGATACTCGAAATCGATCCGGCGCGCAGGATCGCCCGCGTGGAGGCCGGCGTCGTCAAGGACCAGCTCAATGTCGCGCTCAGGGAACACGGCCTTTTCTTCGCTCCGGAACTGTCCACGTCCAATCGAGCGACAATCGGCGGCATGGTATCGACCGATGCGTGCGGTCAGGGTTCATGCCTTTATGGGAAAACGAGCAATCATGTCCTCGGGCTCAGAGTGATCCTGAGTGACGCAACCGACTGGTGGTCCCACCCGCTCGATGACGTTTCGCTCGCCAAAGTCATGGCCCGCACGGATCGCATTGGGCAGATCCATCGTACAATCGACCGCATCGCGCGGGATGACGGCGCCAGGATCGCAGAGGTTTTCCCCCGGCTCAACCGCTACATGACGGGATACGACCTGGCGCATATCCGTCGCGACGATGGACGCTTCGATCTCAATGCCGTCCTTTGCGGATCCGAGGGCACGCTGGCTGTCATCGCCGAGATCGAACTCAACCTGCTGCCAATTCCAGAGCATTCGGCGCTCGTGAATGTTCGTTATGCCGATTTCAACGCCGCCCTGGAAGACGCCCGGCGCCTCACCGCGCTTAACGTAGCCTCGGTCGAGACCATCGACGAGAAGGTGCTGGGTTTGGCGAAAGGCGACATTGTCTGGAGCGGCATTGCCAAGTTTTTCCCCGATGATGGAGAGCATTCAACCAACGGCATCAATATCGTTGAGGTGCTGGCCGACAATCCGGCGGAGTTGCGCCTGAAAGTCGAAGCGGTGACGTCTGCATTGCAGGGTGAGGCCGAAATTCGCAGCAAGGGCCACACCATCGCTTCGGCTGCTGCCGATATCGAGGCGATCTGGACCATGCGCAAGCGGGCCGTTGGCCTTCTGGGCAATGTCGATGGGCCCGTTCGTCCCGTCGCGTTCGTCGAAGACACAGCGGTTCCTCCAGCCAACCTCGCCGCCTACATCAGAGAGTTTCGTGCGCTGCTCGATGGAGCCGGCCTTTCCTACGGCATGTTCGGCCACGTCGACGCCGGGGTCCTTCACGTTCGGCCAGCCCTTGACCTGACGCGCAAAGACCATGTGCCGCTTATTCGCGAGATTACCGACGCCGTCGTTGCCCTCACACGCAAGCATGGCGGCGTTCTTTGGGGCGAACACGGAAAGGGCGTCAGATCCGAATATGTTCCCGAGTTCTTCGGTGACCTTTACCCGCGTCTACAGGAAATCAAATGGGCGTTCGATCCGGCCAACCGCCTCAACCCCGGCAAGATCGCAACGCCTGACAATGAACCGCTTCTGAAGATCGACGACGTGCCCCTGCGGGGCTCCGTTGACAGGGAGATTGGCAATAACATCCGCGCCGCCTTCGACAATGCCGCATATTGCAATGGAAACGGTGCGTGTTTCGACTTCGATGCGACGAGTCCGATGTGTCCGTCCTACAAAGCGACCCGGAACCGTATCTACTCGCCGAAGGGCCGTGCTGCATTGATGCGTGAATGGCTGCGGCTTCTCGCCGAACGGGGCGTCGACCCGAGGAGGGAAGCTGAAAGACTGGGCAAATCAGGAAAGGCCCTGGCATTTGTCAGGCGCACGTTCAACACGCTCAATCCGGCCAATCGTTCCGACTTCTCGCATGAAGTGCGGGAAGCCATGGATACCTGTCTTGCCTGCAAGGCATGCGCGGGCCAGTGCCCGGTAAAGGTCAGCGTGCCCGCTTTCCGCTCGAAGTTTCTAAACCTCTATTACGGCCGGTACCTGCGGCCTTTGAAGGATCCGCTTGTCGCCAGCATCGAGAGCACCCTGCCGCTCATGGCCAAGTTTAGCTCGCTTTATAATCTGCTGCTTTGCAGTTCACCCGGCCGGGCCGTTATGTGGCTGGCCGGTCTCACAGCGCTTCCCGGCCTGGCGTCCTCACCGCTCCCGCGACTGGCGGCGCGTATGGGGGTCGAAATCGCAAGGCCGGATAGGATCGAGTCGTTGCCTCCGGATCAACGAGAACGCGTCGTCATTTTCGTGCCCGACGCCTTCACAGCACATTTTGATCCGTCCGTGGGCGTTGCCGCGATAGAGGTTGCGCGATTGCTCGACTTGATCCCGTTCGTCGCACCGCCCCTGACGAACGGCAAGGCGCTGCATGTCCACGGTTACCTCGACCGATTCAGAAAAGTCGCTTCGAAAACCTCGGGCGAACTTCAACGGCTTGCTGCAACCGGCGTTCCGCTGGTTGGTCTCGATCCGTCCATGACGCTCGCTTTCCGCAGTGAATACAGGGAGCTGAACGGTGTGAACACGTCAACGCATGTGCTCCTTCCACAGGAATGGTTGGCGGATGTCACCAAGCTGAAGGATACGGCGGGAGTGACCCGGAGTGGCCGGCAATTCAGACTGTTGCCGCACTGCACGGAGCGTACCAATGCGCCCTCCTCGTCGATGCAGTGGAAAACGGTTTTCAACGCCTTCGGCATGGATCTGCAAATCGCGAACACAGGCTGCTGCGGCATGGCGGGAACCTTCGGACATGAAGTGCGCAACCGCGACATATCCGAGAAACTGTACGGGATGAGCTGGTCTGCCGAAGTCGCGCGCTCCGACGATATGGTTACGATGGCAACGGGCTATTCGTGCCGCTCTCAGGTGAAGGAAATCGATCGGAGGCGGCTCCCGCATCCCCTGGAGACGCTGTCGGATGCCTTAAAAACGATGCGTCGCAAAGTGGAATGATATGTGATATGTGTTAAATTTAACCGATAGGTGAGCAGGGGCATTCATTGTCGATCATTACGCAGCGCGGCAATCTGGCGGAAATCGTTGTTGCAAAGCTCAACGAGCGCATCGACTCAGGCCTTTATTCCGCGGGAGAAAAGATACCATCCAGCGCCCAGCTTTGCGAAGAATTCGGCGTATCGCGCACGGTCATTCGCGAAGCGCTTATGTCGCTCAAAGTTTCCGGCAGGGTCATAGCACGCCAGGGCGCAGGCGTGTTTGTCACAGACAAAGACGCAAAGACACTGAACTTTGAGATCAGCCGGATAGAAGACATTCGTTCAGCAATGCAGATTCTCGAATTGCGGCTTGGCGTCGAAATGCAGGCGGCAGCTCTCGCTGCAACGCGCCGAACTCCGGAGGCGCTGGCAGAGATCGCACGGGCCTACGATCACCTCGAAGCGCTTGAAACTGAAAGCGCTGAAATCGAGGCTCGCGCCGATTTCGAATTCCACCTTGCGATTGCGCGGGCCACACGCAATCCGCACTTTCCAAGCTTTCTGGAAGCGGTGATGGAGAATATCAACTTCGAACTGGTGTTCAAACATCGCCAGTCATCGCGCGCCTACCAGACCTATCTCAAAAAAATCAACAAAGAGCACGCGTCCATATTGTCCGCCATCACTCAGGGCGACGCCAAAGGCGCCAAGAATGCAATCGCAGCCCATCTTGAGGAAAGCCTCAATCGATATCGTGCATTGCTGGACGAGCCGGCAAGCAGCGAAGCTGCGGAGTAATTGGGGCGAGGCGTGTTTCTGGATAGCCAAACCAAAGAGGACTGGGGCAAAGAACGACTCGGCCAACTCGAGGCCGCGAAACTCTTGCCCGGCTCGAGAGACTGACGGAAAACTTGCTGGCCAAAAGCATCGAAGACGAAGAGCATCCCTAGAATCGGCAGCAAACCTTTTGTGCGACGCAGCCCCGCGAGCCGTTGAGGGCCGATTTCATTGGAGGGAGATCGAACGCTCGCCGGATAGATACAGCGTCATACAAAGTTTGAGTTGACCCTCCTGGACGGTGAGGCGACACTTGAAAGCCGAAACAGGGGGGAAACGATGGATAAGCCACAACGATGGCGCCATATGGCAAGCGCGCCGAAAAACGGAGATCGGATTCTCATCACGATCCGGTCGTCCGAACAAGGGCCGTCCCAGGTAGACCTTGCCTATTGGTCGAAGGGCGACCAGTACGGTTCAGAAGGCTGGCGTGCCTCGGACTCTTCGCCGGGGCGGATCATCGAATACGCGGAGCCGGAGTTGAAGTGCTGGATGCCTATGCCCTCAGCCAATATCGATGGCCTTACGATGCCCGCTCCCTGGGAAGGTGAGGACGCCCGGGAGCTTGATGGGTCTGGGATCTGAGGTTCCCTTCGGACAGGTCCTGGGCCATGGACATCCACGGGATCAGAACGAAAGCATTGCTTCCTGCCATACGTGCCGAATGATGTCGGCCTGCCTTCCGCGAAGCGTATCGTCGCCATAGACGGTCTTGAGGATATGCAAGGGATCAGCCGTCAGGGCTTTTATCCGAGAGGAACCCGCAGCACGAATCCCATGTAGAGCTCCTCACGAATAGGGATGGCCGAGGTCTTCGGCCGCAACGCAGCATCGAGTATTTGCTTTGCGAAACGGGGCCGAAGACATCGGTCCTCTCATCTGGTTCAACACCAATATAGCAACCGCTCAACGGGCCTTCAGAAAGCGATAACCCGTACTGAAATCATTGGTGTATATTCGGTCCACCGCCACAAAGGGCACAGTCCGGCGATAGTCTTCAAACAGCGCTTTTGTTCCCGCTCCCAACTGCCCGGGTTTACGTAGATCAACGGCTTGCGCGGCATGTAGCAACTGTATCGAGGACATCCAGTACAGATTATCCAGAATTCGGCCGAGATTGGCGACCGAAAGCGGTGCGTGGCTGTCCAGATCCTCGATATTTCCTGCCATCGCAATCGAGCCGACGGGGGCCTGCGCGCCGATCTGCTGGTTTTCGGCCAGAAGCGCGACGAGCGGTTTCTGTATCGCACCAAACGCATGTCCTTGATTGGTTTCAGCAGCAAGGAACCGCGAAAGATGCGTCATGTCCGGGTTTTCGAAGCGGATCGTCTGCATCGTAATGGCCTGTGACAGACGCACCAGCGCCGTGTTCAGTGTTTCAACCCTTGAGGCTACCGGCAGCATCTCAAAACCCGCACTCGGATAGATCGCTCCCGATACTTCGCCCTCGATAAAATACTGCGAGACCTGTCCGGAAGCCTTGTCGTCTAAGGCTCCCGCAACCACGCCCGGATTGTCATCACTGTGATTGATCTGGATTTCCAGCGCCTTGGTCAAATCCTGCGTTGCAATTTCGGCTCCGCCAAGCACATAGGCCATGGTGCGATAAGACAGCGGGTCCTGCAGCGCCCGATCCTTCGCGGGCGACCAGAGATAGCTGCCGTCAAGGGCAGAGCGAACCATCAGTGCCCCGGATGTGTTTTCGGCAAAGGGGCGCAGCTCGTTCGTCGCCGCGAGGAAAGGGGCGACATTGCCGTTAAAACCTTCAAGTGCCAAACCAAAGACAACGGCTTCCTTTTCGAGATAACCCGCCGTGTCGTGCGCCAGCAGGGCAGCCTGTCCAGCGGTCAGCGCATTCGTGCTGAGGATCGAAAGGAAATCCTTGCCAACCGGCTCGAGCGGAGCGATGCCGGCGTCAGTCAGGGCGCGTGCTGCGGGAATGCGGTTGCCTTTCATGAAGACCTCCCCCTCGCCGACCATCGCCAGACCGATATGGGAGGCAAGGTTGATATCCGCCTCTCCAACAGAACCGCGTGAAGGAACGACCGGGGTGATCCCCTGCTCCAGAAACTGTCGATACATTTCCGCAACGGCGCTCTGAACGCCGGTTCGGCCGGTTGCAATCTGGTTTAGACGGATCGCCATGCCCGCCCTCACGGCCTCGACCGCCATCGGCTCGCCCACGCCTGCGCCATGCGCGCGCAGGGATGTCGAATTGAAGGCGCGTGACAGTTTCAGCAGATCGTCGTCCAGCACGCGCTTGCCGTCCTTCATCGCGAAAACTGGGCGATCCTTGTTCCAGCCAACGCCGACCGTCAGGCCGTAGACCGCCTTGCCTTGCAGGGCGGCCTCCATCACCAGATCGAAGCCTTCGGCGATCCGTTTGCCCGCGCTCTCGGTGAGAGTAATTTTGGCGCTGTCGTCCCGCGCCAGGCCGACGACCTGTTCCACGGTCAGGTTTTGACCGTCGATGGACCAATGTTCCGCCCGTGCGTTTGAAGCAGCAAGCCCGGCGATCGCAAAAGCTGTGACAATGGAGAAGCGATGAATAGTCCCGTTTTTAACAGACATGATGTTCCCTTGAGTTGGTTATTGTTATGCCGTCATGTTTGCAGCACTGTCCGGCGTCGAAACGGCTTCGCTTCGACTGGAAATTTTCCAGACATGACGGGTGGAGCAATCGGGAGCTGGGCCTTGAGCGGCCCATCTCCTTCAGTTCGTGGAATACGGCTTCGGCAGGATCAGGACCGCTATCAGCGATATGAATGCGGCGGCCATGACGTAAAATCCGGGCGCGTGATAACCGATGCCCGTGCTGCCAAGCCAGGTCAGCGTCGCCGGGGCAAATCCTCCGAAGATCGTCACGGCGGCATTGTAGGCCAATGACATGCCGGTGGTGCGGATATTCGTCGGGAAAACCTCGGACAGGGTTGCAGGTGCGACCCCGACATATCCCGAGACCATGATGCAGAAGAGGCTTTGCACGATGATGAGCGTCGTCAGCGTTGGCGAAGATTGCAGCCACCAGATCAGGGGATAGACCGCGACCAGCATCGCGCCGGCGGCAATGGTAAGCATCAAGCGCCGACCGATCCTGTCCGAAATGCTGCCGGCGCTGACGCAACCGACGGCAAGGAAGACGTTACCAATCAGCGATGCCGTAAACGCCTCCGAAGGGCTGAAACCGAAAGCACGCTGAACGAAGATCGGCATGTAGATGATCAGCACATAAACGCAAACCGCCCACAGGATCGAGAAAGCGAAGCCTTTGATCAGATGGCCGAAATAGTCCGAGAAGACGAGCTTCAGGGGTGTTTTGGCGGACTGGTTCTCCAGACTTGCCTGTTCGGCCTGAAAAGCCGGTGTTTCGTCCAGCGTCTTGCGCAACCAAAGACCCACCGGCGCGATCAATACGCCAATAAAGAAAGGAATCCGCCAGCCCCAGTCTCCGATCTCCTGCTCCGTCAGAAGCGAGGTAACCGCAAAGGCGACGAGTGCACCCATGATGTTGGAAATCGCCATGCTTGCCTGGAGCCAGGAAGCATATTTGCCTTTTTTGTCGGCGGGCGCATGTTCGACAAGAAAGGCGGCTGCTCCGCCGATTTCTCCACCTGCGGAGAAGCCCTGAAGGACTCGTCCAGCAAGGATCATGAGTGGCGCTCCCACACCAATCGCGGCATAGGTCGGCGCCACCGCGATCAGCAGGGTGCCCGCCGCCATGATCATGATGGTTAGGAACAGTGCTGCCTTTCGACCAGCCTTGTCGCCATAGACCCCGATCACGATGGCTCCCAGGGGGCGGATCACGAAGCCTAGCCCGAAGGCGAGAAAGGCTTTCACGAGTTCGACCGTATGATCGCCGCCGGGAAAGAAATTATGGGCGATGTAGATTGCAAACAGCGCATAGACGGTGAAGTCATACCATTCCAGGGCGTTGCCTATCGATGCTGCCGCAACGGCGCGCTCCGGTGATGACCGTCTGGCCGGTGTCACTGACAAATTTTGATATGTTTTTTCCATTATTGTCCCCTCTTGCCTGCCGGTGCCGGCAGGCGGTGTTGATTGGTGATCGTAATTTTCCGCCACTCACGGCGATGGATGGCCTCTCCTCGCTGCTTTGACCTGTCAGATCTGCACGTGATTTATGCCCTTGCTGGCAATTTCATCCTGTGCCTCGGCATAGCCCGCATCCGCGTAACGGATGACGCCGAGCCCGGTATCATTGTCGAGTGATTGCGAAAGCCGGTCGTCGGCCGCGTTGGTGCCGTCAGCGACGATCGTGACCCCTGCCGAGGTCATGAAACCCGCATATCCCCCGCCGCCGGAATGAAGTGCGACAAGGTCGGCGCGCGAAGCGCAGAGCAACATCGCGTCGAGAAGCGGCCAGTCGGCGATGGCGTCAGAACCGTCGAGCATGTTCTCCGTCATGATGTTCGGATGCGCCATGCCCGCTGAATCGAGGTGATCGCGAGAGAAGGCAACCGGCCCCTTCAATTCGCCCGAAGCGACCAGAGCGTTGACCCGCCGTGCGAGTGCGCTTCGTTCGCCATGGCCGAGCCAGGCGATGCGCGCCGGCAGCCCCTCGAACGGAACGTGCTTGCGCGCCAGCGAAATCCAGTTGGTGACGATCTTGTTGTCCGGAAACATCTCCAGCACCAGCTCGTCTATCCGCGCAATGTCCGAAGCGTCGCCCGACAGGGCCATCCAGCGGAAGGGACCAATCGCCCGGCAGAACAGCGGGCGCAGATAGGCTTCGGTGAAGACCGGAATGTCGAAGGCGTCAGCAACGCCACCGGCCTGCGCCTGCGTGCGGATCAGGTTGCCATTGTCGAAAACCTCCGAGCCGGCCCGCTGGAATTCCAGCATGGCTGTTACCTGTTTGGCAATCGACGCCCTGCCGGCCTCGATCAGCTCATCCGGGTTCTGGCTGCGCAGGCGGCGCACCCGGTCCAGGTCATAGCCGATTGGAATATAGCCATAAACGAGATCGTGGGCGGAGGTCTGGTCCGTCACGATATCCGGAATGATCCCCCGCGCGGCTATTTCGGGATAGATTTCCGCTGCATTGCCGACAAGGCCGACGGACAGCGCCTCACCCTTGGCGCGTGCCTCTTCAATCCGTGCCAGTGCGCTATCGAGATCATTGGCGATCTCGTCCAGATAGCCGATATCCTTGCGGGTGCGGGCCCGTTCCGGATTGATCTCCACGCACAGGATGGCCGCGCCCGCCATGCGGCCGGCAAGCGGCTGTGCGCCTCCCATACCGCCAAGGCCCGCGGTCAATACGAAACGCCCGTTCAGCGTGCCGCCGAAGCGGCGTTCGGCAATACGCATGAAGATTTCATAGGTGCCCTGAATGACGCCCTGCGAGCCGATATATTGCCATGCCCCCGCAGTCAGGCCGCCCCAGCATATGAGGCCCTTGCGTTCGAGAGCATAAAAATTCTCGGCCTTGGCCCATTGGCCAACCATGTTGCAATTGGCCATGATGACCATCGGAGCCTCGGCCGAAGTCTTCATCAACCCGACCGGCTTTCCCGACTGGATGACAAGCGTCTGATCCTCGTCCATGGTCGTCAATGCGCGTACGATGGCATCATATGCGGCCTTGTTGCGCGCCGCCTTCCCGAGTGCTGCGTAGACGACGAGATTTTCGGGGTCTTCACCCACAGCCAGCACGTTTTCCATAAGGCGCAGCAGGGCTTCCTGCCGCCAGCCCTTCGCTCGAAGCTCTGGGCCTGAAGGGATCGGGAAGCCGGGATTGCGGGGATTCTCTCTCGGCATCTTCAGGCCTCCAATGCGTAGTTGGTCAGGTTGATACCCATGACCTTTTCGGGGTGGACATAGATCGCCGGGTCCATCAGGCCCGCGCCGATCGGAATGAGGGTCTTCGGGACATGCAGCAGGTGGATCTTCATGCCGACCTTCAGCTCGCCGACAGACAGCGGCTCGATCCCCTGCGACAATGTGGTGATGACGTCCGGAAAGGTCGCTAGGCGACGGCCATCGACCGCATCGACCGCCATGTATTCGTTCATCACATGCAGGGTCAGCGCCGCATCGCCCCTGCCGATGGTGACCGTACCGACGTCGAAAGCCTCATTCGTATAAACGACATCCTTCGCCGTGATCTCTCCTTCAATCATGATCCTGCCGCCCGTGGTCACGAGGATCGCATCGAGAACTGCCGCATGCCCTCGAGGCTCGGCGGCGAGGATTGCGTGACCAAGCTCCAGCGCCTTGGAAATTCCGCCGAGCGCGGCATTTTTCGCGACGTAGCCGGCGCGAACCGGATTGCGGGCCGAGGCGATGAAACCGCCCGACATGTCGGAGGCCGTGCGCAGGATGGGAGAGATGCGGCCGGTTGCGCCACGCGTTACGAGTTCGATATAGCGATTCTGGTCGCGATTTCCGCCAACGGCCGTCTGGATCGACTGGTCCGGTTTGCCGGCCATGCCAATCGCCCCCATGTCGCCGGTGGGATGGGCGCGCATGTCACCCACCGCGTCCAGCACCTTGCAGCCAAGGATAGCCGAAGGCAGCCATGCGTTGAGGGTCGAGGACTTGCCGTTCTGCCCGATCATCAGGGCAGCGACCTTCGCACCAAGCTCATCCTGCAAAAGCTGCACGGCCTTGACATAATCCACGCCCCGCATTTCCCAGGGCGTCGTGGAGGCCGGCGCACCGATGGCGGCAGCCGTCGCCACCCAGTCATCTTCGTTCAATTCGTCGATGGAGACGAGTTCAGGCGCACCGGCGTTCACCGCGGCATAGCCCAGCATCCGTCCGTGGTGGACCCAGCCGCCACCCCCTGCCGCATAGACCGCGCCTCCCCGCACCGCGGGTTCCACATCCTTCTCCGTCAGAATTCTGGCCACTTTCAGCCCTCCCTTTTTCTGTCCAATTCCATAATCGTGTTCGCCAGAACTTCAGCCGCCAAAGCAAGATCGGCCGCATCGGCCCATTCTTCCGGGCAATGGGAACGGCCGTCGCGGCAAGGGACGAAGAGCATCGCCGAAGGACACAGCCGTGTCATGAATGCCGCGTCATGGCCTGCACCCGACACCATCTTTCGATAGGGCGTGTCCAGCCCGTCGGCGGCCTTTGCCAGCGTCTCCTGCAATCCATCATCCATCTGCACGCCGGGATTGGCGGAAATCAGCCGCGCCTCGATCGTGTTTTCACCGTCCGCGTCAAGTCCGGTCAGCCAGGATACGAATGCTTCCTTGTCCTCGGCCCGCTCGGCGCGGATATCGACCAGCATGCGGACCCGGCCCGGCACCACATTGGCGGCGTTGGGGGAGATTTCGAACTCGCCAACAGTTGCGGTGAAATGTCCGGGACCACCGGAAAGCTCCGTCGCGTACCGCTCGATCTCACTCACGATCCGCGCCGCAGCAACGAGGGCATCCGCGCGCAACCCCATCGGAGTCGTACCGGCATGATCGGGACGACCCTTAACCTCGATCTCGACGCGATTGATGCCGACAATGGTTGTCACCACCCCAAGCGCAATCTTTTCCCGTTCGAGAACCGGCCCCTGCTCGATGTGCAGTTCCAGAAAGGCCTTCAGGTCATCAGCCAAGGGAGCTTCAAGACTTTCCGGCTTGCCGCCCACATCACGTATGGCCGTCGCCAGATCGCGCCCGTCGCTTATACGCCTCAGCCAGTCCTGCGGCAGAACGCCCGCCATCGCTCGCGAACCGATGCAGGAAACCCCGAAAATGGATACCTCTTCAGCAAGAAAATCGACAACGGCCAGATTGTGCCGCAAAGCGACACCGCGCCGTGAGAGAATGCGTGCGACCTCCAATGCAACGACGACACCGGCAACACCGTCAAAACGTCCGCCATCCGGCACGGTGTCGGAATGCGAACCCAGCATGATCGTTCCGGCCTGCGGCTCGGTACCTTCGCGTCGGCCGATCAGGTTCCCGCCCGCATCGGTCGCGACATTCAGTCCAGCATCCAGGAAACGTCGCCGAAGATAGTCGCGCCCTTCATCGAAACGAAGCGAGAAGGCGCGGCGGGTCCAGGGGCGCTCCGGATCGGTAATCTGCGCCAGTGCGTCGAGATCCGTTTCTATGTCCTTTATTGACGCGTCGAGATTGCGGCGCATCACAACAGCACCTCGCGCAGACCAAGTGTTTCGGGCGGCCGCACAAAAATGCCAGTCCCCGGCGCAGCCAGCACGTTTTCACCGTCGAAGACCATCTCGCCCCGCCGCCAGGTGGCTGCGACCGTCCAGGGCAGTTCCATGCCGTGATAAGGCGACCACCCCGCAATGGAGTGAGGACTGGTGGCTGCGTCGTACACCACGGGCCGATCGACAAGCACCATGACGTCAGCGTCGCGCCCGACCTGCAACCCGCCTTTCTGGTGATCCAGACGAAAATGCCGGGCCGGATTTTCGGCCATAAGCCGGGCCGCCCACACCAGCGGCACGCCGCGCGCGATCGCGCCCTTGACGAAAAGCGGCACCATCACCTCCAGCCCCGGGACGCCGGAGGCATTTTTCAGCATATCGGGATTGGTCTTGCGGTCCTCGCTCCAGCTCACGTGATCGGTGGACACCATCGACACCCGCCCTTCCGCCAGATGACGCCAGATCCCCTCCACTTCTTTGCGGGCGCGTATGGGCGGGTTGATCTTGGCCTTGCCGCCAAGCCGCGCGACATCGTTCTCCTCATCCAGAACAAGGTAGTGAATGCAGCATTCGACGGAAGAATACCGGCCATTCCTGCGATACATCTCGGCGATCTCGTAGCCGCGGCTGACGGAGCAATGGACGACATGCGCCGGACAATCTGTCTCGGCGCCGGTTTCATAAATCTGCAGCATCGCCAGCGTCTCGGCCAGTTCTGGACGCGACAGGCCATGCGCGCGCCAGTCGGTTATACCGGATGCCTCCACCTCGGAAATCGCGGCGCGGACATAGGCGTCATCCTCATTGTGCACGCCTGCGGCAAGCCCGGTCTTTGCAATCTCGGCGAAACAGGCGCGAAGCAGCGCAGGTGGGATACGCGGAAAGCGCTGGGGATCCGTGCCGAAGGTCGAGAACTTGTAGGCGCAAACTCCCGCCGCCGCCTGTTCGGCAATGCGGGCGGACCCCTCTTGCGGATCGACGGTGCCATAAAGCGCGACGTCGATGCGCGCCTCCGCGTCGATCATCGCGACCTTGCGCCTGACGGCCTCGGCGGAACACACGAGATTGCCCTCATCATAGGGCATGTCCACGATTGTCGTGACACCGCCCGCCGCCGCCGCACGGGTCGAGGCCGCAAAACCTTCGGCCCCCTTCTGCGACAGCGAGTGCACCTGTGCGTCTATGGCGCCAGGCAATATAAGACCGGTGCCGAAATCATGATTTTCTCGTCCAGCCGGCGCGGGGCCTTCTCCGATGAGTGCCGTTTTCCCATCGCGAATGGCCACGAAACCTCGAGAAATCTCGCGGTCGGTCAGAATGACTCGCCCCGCCAAAACCGTATCGAAATCCGCCATGTCGTCCTCCTGTCATATTTCGACTATGAGGCACAATTAAATTAGTGGTATATCCCAAAATCCGGACAGACGATGCCGAAATGGGAAGGCCAAGACGAGGCGTGGGCGGTGAAGGTTTCGACGATTCTTTTATGTGACCAGGTGGTTCGGCTCGGCGGCATCCACCTTGCTTCCAACACAACGGGAATTCCGGTTTCAACCGTATCGGACGCCGTCAACCGCCTGGAAACCGCCCTCTCCGTCAAGCTTTTCGTGCAGGGCGCAAAAGGCCTGATCCTGACGGCGGAAGGCGGGAGACTTGGCCCTTATTTCGCGCAGGCCGCCCATGAAATCTTCGCGATCCATGGCGCGTGCGGCGATGACCATACGAAAGATATTTATCAGAGAAGCGTGTCGCTGATTGCACTCTTCCGCTTCGTGGACATTCTCGAATCTGGCTCGATCCGTAAATCCGCATTGAGGCTTCAAATCGGGCAACCACAGCTGACGCGGATGATGGCGATGCTGGAAGACAATCTGGGCGTCCAGCTTTTTGAACGGACACGCAGCGGCTCGCGCGCATCGCCCGAGGGGCTTCGCATATCGCCCCACGTCCACAAATTACGCGATATCTGGGCTGCGCTGGACTCCACATCCGCCCTGCGTTTCAAGCGGCATCTGCGGCATTGGTCATTCGGCGGCATTCCTCCCGCAACAACGGACAGCCCGTCGGCAATTATTCTGGCGCGCATTGCCGCCAACTGGGCACGACGTTTCGACACACCGCTGCTGATGCAGCCCGGACTCGCAGACAGTCTGTTGGAAGGACTTGAACAGCAGCGGTACGATGCAGTCCTTGTCGACATGCCAGTCAACAATTCCCGCCTGCGCAGCCGTGAGGTTCTGCGCAGCCACCTTTCATGTTTCCTGCAGCATGAAGCACCTGAACTGACGGATGCAGATTCGCCGTCACAGATGCGCGAGGCGATCCTCAAGCACCCTCTGGTACTGCCTTCCCGCGCCTCCGGACTGCGCCAAACGGCCGAGAGCTTTCTCGAGCACCTGCTTGGACCAACCTGGTTATCGAAGGTGCAGTTGATTGAGATCGACAGCATACCGGTGGCAGTGCAACTGATTGTCGGCCACGGATATTGTTCCATATTGCCGTCCGGCGTGGGAATAACCTCCCCCAAAGTGACGAAAATCCCACTACCGATGACATTTTCCGTTCCATTGCTATTGGCCTGGCGCGCCGATGACAGAGGCACAGATATGGCGCAGCGCGTTCTTCAGCTGCTTGATATGACGAACTAATGGTGGCCGGGTTCGGCTCCTGCAACTCGGGTTCAAGTATCTATTACTTCACAGAGCAGTCGGCTTCGGGCGCAATGAACTTGCAAGAGAAATAGAGGACGGTCATGGGAAGCCTATCTTCAAGCTTGGTCAAGCTCGGCACTATCTCTTCTATTCTTGCCATCACGGCGCTGATGTCAGTCAGTTGAGCTTCGGGCTGTCCAAGTGTCGCTCGCGCCAGTTCCTGAAAGCACGCGAACAATCGCAACTTCGATGTTCTGGTCGAGAACCTGTCCACCTCACCGATCCAGTACTGGCTTGCCAGCCTCATAGTCGCAATGTTTGGCAACACGTGATTTGGTCTTTGTTGTGCTTTTGCATCGCAGGGTAGACAGAAGCTTGATTTTCCGGTGATCGTAGTTTTTGCGCCTCTGTAGGATCGCAAGAAACAAAAAAACTCCCGGCGCGTTTGCTGCGGGAGTTTTGGATGTTTGGTTGCGGGGGCCTGACTGCACGGAGACTTGTCAATTCTCCGCCTCAAGCCAGCTCAGGGGAGATGACTCCCCTTTGGAGCCGACGGCAGACTGACAGCTTTTGACACCAGACAGCGAAAAGCGGCTGCTAGTATTGGGCCGTCTCCATTCAATGCTCGAACCCTCCCTTTATTCTACAAAGGACCGACAATTGCATAGTCGCATTCACGAGGGCGTTCCCTAACGGCTACTCCAAGCGAGCCGGGGGATCGAACTGTCACTACTTCGGCAAGGCCAGAGAGAACACAAAAAACAGTGACGACTTATCGATCTACGTCACTCCTCACTTTGGAAAACCGGATGGACCAGCTCGTCAATCTTTGTCCAAAGCTTCGCCGCACGGGCTGATAGGAAGGCTCCGTAGTCGTCCTCGTCGATGCCCATGCCGTGCCTGTCAATTAGGTGGGTTGCAAGGCTGCCACTTATCGTGCGGTTCGATGCCTCGAACTTCGGGATGTAGACCTTTGGTGGTTTGGCGTTGATCTGGCGCTTGTTGAGATCGGCGCCGATCAGCGTAATGTTGACAACGGAATTTTCGTTGCCTACCCCATTTGTACGCAAATGATCCTTTGGAAAGAAATGGTGGAAGTTCTTGGACGAGGCGATTTTGAGATAACTGTTGTCCAGCAGAACGGTTCCGTCGTTGTGGAAGTTTCGCGGCTGCTCGAAGGCGAGCAAGCATAGGATAGCCTTGCAGAGTGAGTTTCCCGTCGCGAAGTTGATCCCGATCAGGCCTTCAGCGCCGGTAATGTGGACGGGGATATCCCAGGTACCCTCCCCGCCGGAGATGATGTCGTCAATAGCCCGCTTGTCAGCGGCTAGCTTAGATTCTACGGCTGAAGAGTATCGGTAGCCTAGCGACGAACGCCAGAAGAACTTCCTCATCAGCAGATGATCTCTACCCGCCGGCTCGTAGCGCTTTACAAAGAACCAATACGCGAAGGGAACAATGAGCGAGTCATAAGGTAGAAGCGCCGAAACCGGAATGCGGTACGCGGTGCGGAAATGGTCAATCGCACTCTTGATCGCACCGACTGCCTTCGGCCAGGTCTCGATCACCTTAATCTTATCTAGGCCTAGGATTGTCGAACGCTTAGCTTCGCCAGCCAGCACGAGGGCAAGCAACTGCATCACGGTGGAGGGCGAAACACCGTCATACCCTACTTCCTCAAGGTCGGTCTGAACCTTGTTCCACTCAACCTGCATGTCGAATTTTCTCTCTTCGTCATACGTCTTGGCGACCATAATCTCGAATAAAGTAAGCACCGAGCCGCCGGTGTTGATGCGTGTGAAAACTTCGATAGCACTGTCGATGTCCTCGCGCGTCAGCGTTACGAGGCTGAAGTCGTATGTCGCAAAAGCCTGTTTGAACTTGTCAGCGACGTCAAGATCGTCATCGCCGAGACCGAGTTCCGCAACGAGACGCTTTTCCACGTTGCGGTTCAGCGCGAGAACGTCCTTTAGCGAAACACATCTGCCCGCTTTTTCGGGTAATTCATGAACGACGATCTGCGCGTCATCTGGCAGCGTTGGGTCGAGATTGACGTAAATCTCGGCGAAATCGGTGATCTTCTTCGAGCCGCTACGAGGTATTCTTGCTCCCCGATAGGCCGCGAACAGCGACGTCATGCGCTGCTGTCCGTCGAGAACGTATTCAACCTGTCGGTCGTCCGGCGTTGGCGGAAGGGAAATGCTGCCCACTTCCTTAACGTCCGCCATACGCTGGTTAGTTTTCCAAAGGATGAAGGTGCCGATCGGATAACCCTTTACGATACTATCAAGCAGCGCTGCAGTCTTCTCGATCGGCCACACGAATTCGCGTTGGAATTTTGGAATCTTTATGACGCCCTTTTCAATATCTGAAATGAGGTCCTGATATTTCCGGCTGTCGGGCTTCGGCTGAGGGCGGGGAGTGGTCATCGATCGTCTACACCTCAAAATATTAGAGAACTATAACAACGCCTCTCCGTCTGATAAAATCAGTAGCTAGCATCAGCGTTGGTCGCGCGTGGAAGTCCGATGTGGGGCCGGAAGCGGACCATCCGCTTCACGGGTCAAAGAATAAAATTGCTGTCGTTATTCCAGCTAGCTTTGAAAGCAGTTATCGGCCGGCATGAGGACAATGGAACAAAGGCGGAGAGCCGTTCAATATACAACATCTTCTCGAACCTCACGCAGCGCGCGGCTGAATAAATGATTGAATATCCGGTCGCGGTCTTCGGCGTCGGTCATAATGATGCTTTGTAGGCTACTGTCGCGCTGATATTGCTTAATAGTCTCTTCGAGGAGGCGGCGCACGAAAGTCGGGCGGGAAACGTCCGGCGGATTGTTCCGCAATACCGCCGCCATTTCCTGATCGAGGGCCTTGCGCTTCACTTGTTCGAGGCGGATGAAATCCTCTTCCGTGAATTGTGTCCCGTGCCGTTCATTGAAGGAGCGGACAATCTCTGAAAGTGCCTTTGCCTCGTCTTCGGTATAGGGCTTGGCCCCAAATTCACTGATCGCGGTGAGCGGCACGGTATCGCCCGCCGCAAGCGACGCGGAGCCAGCTTCTTTCTGTTGAACGCGGAAGGCCCGCAGGCGCAGCATTTCATCTGTGATCTCGACTTCCGGCGGCTGTTCCCGATTGGGTAACATCCGGGCCAGCCAATCAGTGTAGGCATAGAGCTTTTCTAAACTGGTATCCCCCAGCCGAACAATCTGTGCAACGAAGCTGTAGAACCGCTTGTAGCTTCTCAAAAGCTGCCTGAACTCTTCCTGCCGGCCTTCGTCATCCTCCGCTTCAAACCGCGCCACGGCGTTGCGGACCAGAGATTCCAGCGTCACGCGGTCCTGAGTGGACAGCGCTCCCTTGAAGAAGGTCGTGGCAAATCGTTCGATCTCGCTGACGTCGAGATAGCCGAATGTGCGGATACGCGTTTCCAACTGATAGATTTGGTTCTTGTCAGAGACGGCTTCGAGGCTGGACACCTCGTAGAAGGGGCGGAACGCTTCCTTGATATCATCCGTCGTATTCTGGAAGTCGAGGATGAAGGTTCGTTCCTTGCCCTCGTAAATCCTATTCAGCCGTGACAGGGTCTGGACAGCTTGCAACCCCGCCAGCTTCTTGTCGATATACATCCCTGACAATTTCGGCTGGTCAAAGCCGGTCTGATATTTCTCCGCGACGATGAGGATTTGGTATTCCGGAGTATCGAAGCGCTTGGGCAACTCGCTTTCGCCGAAGCCGTTCAACTCTGCTTCGGTGTAGGTATTGCCATCGACGTGCAACTCGCCGGAGAAGGCGACGAGCGCCTTGAGGTCGCGATATCCCTTGTCCTCGATGTAGCCCTTGAGCGCGAAATAATAACGAAGGGCGCTTTCCCGGCTTGAGGTCACAATCATAGCCTTCGCCCGGCCATCCAGTTCCGGCCTGACATGGCGCTGGAAATGCTCGACCATCACCTCGACCTTCTGGCTCAGGGCGGTTGGGTGCAGGGCCGCAAACCGCGCGACTTTCCGTTGCGCGCGCCGCGTATCCAGTTCCGGGTCGTTGTCGATCGTTTTTTCCAGGGCGTAATACGCCTTGTAAGTCATATAGTTCTGAAGCACGTCGAGGATGAAACCCTCCTCGATTGCTTGGCGCATGGAGTAAAGGTGAAACGGATGCGGGAGGCCGTCCGTGCCGGTCGAGCCAAAACGCTCAAGCGTAACATTGCGCGGCGTGGCCGTGAAGGCGAAGTAGCTGATGTTCACCTGCGGACCACGCTGGCGCTGGTATTCCGCGATCAGGTCTTCGATCTCATCGGGTGTCCCGGCCTCTTTGTCGCGGCTGAGGGCGTCGCTCAACGCTTGGGCGCTCTTGCCGGACTGAGAGCCGTGCGCCTCGTCGATTAGCACGGCGAACCGTCGCGCTCCTTGTCCGCTGATGACGCGAAGATGCTCGGTCGAAAATTTCTGGATGGTGGTGATGACGATCTTCGCCTGACCCTCGATCGCTGCCTTCAACTGCCGTGAAGTTCCGTCAATCTTGCGGACGACGCCGGGCGTCTGCTCGAATTGGGCAATGGTGTTCTGAAGCTGGCGGTCGAGAACGACGCGATCTGTCACCACGATCGCGGTGTCGAAAATCGGCTGGTCAGACGGATCGTGCAACGTCACCAGCCGATGCGCCGTCCAAGCGATCGTGTTGGACTTTCCCGACCCCGCCGAATGCTGGATCAGATAATTGTTGCCACTGCCGTTGACGCGGGCATAGGCCAGCATCTTCAGAACCGCGTCGATCTGATGGAAACGCGGAAAGATCAGCGCTTCCTTGCCGTTCGTGCCGTCGAGATGAAGAAACCGCCCGATAATGTCGAGAAGAATGTCGCGAGAGAAAATCGCCGGCCCTTCGGGCTGATCGGCCCAGAGATATGCGACACGAAACTCCCCGCCGATGTCCGGGTTGCCCGCGCCGCCGTTATGCCCACGATTAAAGGGAAGGAACCGGGTCTTGCCGTTCTGGAGACGGGTGGTCATGGATACATTGTCCTGATCCACCGCGAAATGGACCAAGGCCCCTCGCTTGAACGTTAACAGAGGTTCATTGGCGGGAGCCCGATCATAGCGATACTGGCGCTCGGCATGACGGAAATTCTGGCCGGTCAGGGTGTTCTTCAGTTCCAATGTTGCTACTGGCAAGCCGTTGACGAACAGCCCCACGTCGATGGCGTTCTCGTTCTTCGCACTGTAGCGAAGCTGATTGATGACGCTGAGGATATTACTCTCGAACAGCGTCACCAAAGCCGGGTTGACAGTGGACGCCGGCTTGAAGGCGGCAAGGAAAAGCTTCAGGTTGGGAACCAGCTTCAGCCCGTTGCGCAGCACATCCAGCGTGCCACGCTGCTTCAATCCCTGCTCAAGCTGCTTGAAGAACTCAGCTTCGGCGGAAGGACCATAATGACCTTCCAGCTTCGCCCATTCGTCGGGTTGCGTCGCCTTGACGAACTCGATCACCAGAGTCTTGTCGAGCGCGGAGGCGCGGTCATAGTCCTCGGGTCGACGGGGACGATAACCTTGGCGTTCCACTAGCGCCTTGCACAGATGGACCTCCAGCACCTCCTCCCGGTGAACGGTATCTTCGGAAAAGCCCTTGGCGTAGGGGTGTGAGGTCGATGGCTGTTCATAGTTCATGGCAGATCCCCCCGCGCCACCCTGATTTCATCGACCGCCGAAACCAGCGCCGTGTTGAGCGCCAGCATCGCCGCTTGCAGGTGCGATAGGCTGACATAGGCTTCGAACTCGATTGGTTGGTCGACCGCGTCGACCGGCGTCCCATAAGCGCCGTACCGGAACGCGGTCGAGCCTGGATCGATCGCGGCCAGTTCCTTCATACGCCGCACGATCCAGGCGGGAACGTCCTGCCCGTATCGTTCCTTCACCACCACCACGAATCTGTCGGTGAGGGCGATCAGGTCGTGAATCCGCTTCGCGTCGGGCATCGCGGCCTTCAGAATGAGTTCGCAGGAATGACGATAGAGAAACAGCGCCGCGTTGCCGATCCGATAGTCGGCGATGCGCTTATCCTTGATCGCGTCCACCAGCTCGTTGGCCGCGGCGAAATATTCCTCCGCAAGGGATGCGGCATTGGCCTGCATCATCCCGCCAATGGCGAAGCCGTAAGGCCCGGACCATTCATCCTCGCGGGCATGTTTGCCGGTAAGTTCCTCGAAAAGGGGCCGGGTCATCGTCTCTTCGGTGAAAACATCAGCGGCCGTCATGCGAACATATCCCGCATCATGGTGTGGGCTGTGCGGGGGCCTTCCCCGCGCGGCGTGAGGCCGTTGCGCTTCATCCAGTCCAGCCAATGGCGAAGGTCGCTGTCCTTGAATTTCTTGCCCTTCTCCTCGTGCCATTCGGTCAGAACACCGTTGACGATCATGGAGTCGGCGGGCTGCCGCCCGTCGATCAGCGCGTCGTTCCACACGGCATAGAGGGTGGTGATAGCCTCGACCGCCTCAGTGCCGAAATCGCTTAGGAGGGCGATGAGGCCACCCAGAGTGTCGGCGCGCGGACCCAGCAGGCTTTTGAGTTCCGCGCTGTGCCGCCCGGCGTTTGACAGCGGCGTATAGGTGACGGTCGTTCCCGCCCCATTCGCTTGGCTCGCCCTGTAGAAGCCTGCAGCCTCCACCGCGCGCTCTGTCTCCTCGATCAAGGCGCGATCGAGCGGCCCCGCCGCCTCGCGGAAGTAGTTTCCCTGGAGTTCGCTGATGCCGAGATAGGCTTCGGCGAGATAGAGTTCCTTTTGCAGCTTCACCCGCCCGAACTTCGGATTGCGCCGATGCTGGTGGATGATCTCCGCTCCGACGACGAGGCGGAATCTGTCCCGGTCTAACGTGGATATGGCTGCCGGCAGATATTCTGGGATGTCGATCTGGCCCGCGACGGCGGCGGTGATGAGGGTGGCGCGGTGTTCCCGTAGGAGCGTAACGGAGCGAACGATCCTGGCCGCTACGTCGTCGGCATGGGCAAGCTCCCACTCTGCCTCAGCCGCAATGCGACGCTGTTCCTCCAGCGGAGGCACAGGTAAGATAATGAGGCGGAACTGCTCCCAATAAAGCCTCAAGCGGAAATCGGTGATCCCTTTCGACCCCTGCCGCATCTGCTCGATGAAGGGTGCGGTGCGAAGAAGAAACTGATAATATAGGCTATGGAGGTCGCGTGTCGGCTTCGCGACCACGTATGCGGGGCTTACTGCGCCATCGACAGTCGAGACACCGACTGCTCCCTGCCATGCCCTCATCATATTGTAGGCCAGATATCCGGGCCTAACGCACTTGTAGCTCGAACGGTCCTCGATGAGGTTTACCTTGCGGTCGCGTTCCTCATCGTCGAGCTGCCTGTTCGATATCCCCGTATGGATTGAGACCGAGAGCACTGGAAGATCATCGGTATTGGGCTCCGCTACCTCGTGGAAAAGATGCCCCGCTCGCAGGAGTGACCAATGGGCGGGGATACGTGGAATATGGTCAAGCCCCGTCTCCACAATGGCCACGCCCTCCACGGTTGCGCTCGCCATAAGTTCTGCGACCGCCTGCTTGGCCCGCATATGCAACAATTCGACCTGCCGCTCCTTCTTCGCGATCAGCTTGTCGATTCGGGTCGTTTCGCGATCGAGGAATGCGGCGATGGCCTTTTGGGTGGCGAGATCTGTAACGGGAAGCTGGAAGTCCTTGATCGCATCGTCCGAGATGCGTCGAAGCCCACCGGCCCCGGTCATGCTGGCGCTACCAGCGGCCCGAAATGCCTCGGATGAGAGTAGGTATCTGAGATAGTTCGGATCGACCTTCCGACTATTGGGTCTGATCACATGGACTTCGGATGTCGCGAACCCGATCCGGTTGGGGAGGTTCGTCACCAGAGCTTTCTTGCCGTTCTCGAAACACGGCGTGACCTTGGCGAGCAGCAGATCTCCTTCGGCAAAATAGCTGTAGCTACCGTCCGCGAGTGCATCGGCAGGCCGCTCTAAGCTTGTATCGAGACCGCCAAGGCCATCGGCGAGCGCATCCATGGGAGCGAAGGTTACATTCCCATATCCGGCCAGGTCACCTGCTTCTGTTTTCGACGGGTTGAGGCGCGCAACAAAGCGAAGGCGCGTCATCTTGCCACCTCTTTCAGGAGTTTGGCGATATCCGTCTCGAGCGTCTTCAACTCGGCGTCTATCTCGGCCAACGGGCGCGGCGCGACATAGCGGTAGAAGTAGCGGTTGAAATTGACCTCATAGCCGACGCGGCCCACGCCCTTGTCGGCGTCATCCTTATAGGTCTCATCCACCCATGCGTCCGGCACGAAGGGCGTCACCTCGCGGGCGACATAATCCTTCCAATCCTCCTTGAGTGGCACGAGTTCATGGTCGCGCAGTTCGGGGTCCGGCTCCGGTCTGCCGTCGCCATCGAGGCAGATGGCGGCAGTTTCGTCCCGTTCCGACAGCGCGGAAAGGATGGCTTTCCTGACCGGCGCGCCGATCTTCACACCCGCGCCCTTGAGCGCCTTGGTCAATGCGGCCTCGAAGGCGGGGCGTTCCTTGAACAGGGTTGTCGGCAGACGATTGGCGATGACGTTCAACACGTCATCCTGGTCAGTGGGGTCCAGTTTCAGGAAAGCCTTAGCAAGCTTCAGCCGCTCGATGCGTTCGGGGCTGGATTGGAAATTCAGCCGAAGCGGGCGCTCCACCCTGATCTCGCGATAACCGAAATCGCTGGCGTCGAAAATCTTCGACACTTCGCTCCACGGCCCGCCGCCGTTCGCCATTTCGTGGAAAATCTGTGCGATGATCTCGCGCCCATCATCGCGGATTTCCCGGCGCTTGGAACCGAGGTTTTTGCGCATGGGCGCCCAGAACCGTTCGCCCGAGGCGTCGATGAGCTGGACCTTGCTATGCCGCTTCCGCTCCTTGCGATTGGTCAGCAGCCAGACGTAGGTTTGGATACCGGTATTGTAGAAAAGGTCGGTGGGCAGCGCTACGATGGCCTCGATCCAGTCGTTTTCCAGCATCCAGCGACGGATTTCACTCTCGCCCGATCCGGCTCCGCCGGTGAAGAGCGGCGAGCCGTTCATCACGATGCCGATGCGCGAACCGATTTCGTCGGTCCGCATCTTGGAAATCATGTGCTGGAGAAAGAGAAGCTGGCCGTCCGAGATGCGTGGCAGGCCCGCCCCGAAGCGGCCGTCCTTGCCCAGGGTCGCCGCTTCCTCGCGGATCGGCTCCTGATACTTTTTCCAATCCACGCCATAGGGCGGATTGGAAAGCATGTAGTGGAAACGCCGGTCCTTGTGGGCGTCCTGCGTGAGGGTATTGCCGAAGGCGATGTTTTCCGGGTCGTGGCCCGTCACCAGCATGTCGGACTTACAGATGCCGAAGGACTCGCCGTTCAGTTCCTGGCCGAAAAGCTCGACGCGGATATCGGGGTTGAACTCTTTCAGCGCTTCCTCGGCCAGCGCGAGCATCCCACCCGTGCCGCACGCCGGGTCGTAAATCTGCCGGATGATCCCCTGACCCCGAAGCTTCTCGTCGTCGTTGACGATGATGAGGTCCACGATCAGCCGGATCACCTCGCGCGGTGTGAAATGCTCGCCGGCGGTTTCGTTGGAAATTTCCGAGAAGCGGCGGATCAGATCTTCAAAAAGATAGCCCATCGCCAGCGTCGAGACGGCTTCTGGCCGAAGGTCGAGCGCGGCGAACTGCTCGAACACCTTCCATAGGATGGTGGCGTCGGCGAGGCGCTTCAGTTGGTCCGTGAAAAGGAACTTGTCGAGAAAGACATCCCGAACCGAGTCCGAGAAGGCCGTGATGTAGGCGACGAGGTTCTTGTGAATATCGGTCGGATTCTGCGCCCTGATTTTGGCGAATGTCAGCGGGCTCGTGTTGTAAACACGGATGCCACCGCCGATGGCGCTATACAGCATCATGTCGCGGGTTTGCTCGTCAATGCCCGGCGGCAAAGTGGCGTAAGATTTTAAGACCGCTTCCTTACTGGGACCCAGAATGCAGTCGAGACGACGTAACACCACGAATGGCAGGATTACCTTACCATATTCAGATTGCTTGAAATCACCGCGCAACGTTTCCGCGATTTGCCAGACGAAATTCGCGAGCGTTTTAGCCTGTTGTACGGTTTTATTGTCCATTTCATCCTCGTCCGAGCAAACCGGCGCGCCGAAGCGAAGGACGAAGACGTCAACCGCCGATTCAGGCGGCTGCAGAAACCATTGTCAACTCATAAGGTTAACTAACCCCTACCTTCACCCGCACGGCGTACCGCGCTTGTGTTCCGACGCATCATAACGTCCTTCATCCACTCTGTCCTGCATTGAATGATGGCCGCATAACGAATTCCCCCGTGATCTAAGCACGCGTAGTGGGTGTATCGGTCTGAACTGAAAATGCGCTGCCCGGACGCTCACCTTTCTCCAACGCCTACTTACATATTGGCGTAAACCGGCCCCTCGCCGCCCTGCGGCGGCACCCAGTTGATGTTCTGGTTGGGGTCCTTGATGTCGCAGGTCTTGCAGTGCACGCAGTTCTGGGCGTTGATGACGTAGACTTCCTCGCCGTCCTTCTCCACCCATTCGTAAACGCCGGCCGGACAATAACGCGTCGAAGGGCCGGCAAAGACGTCGTGCTCGGACAGTTTTTGCAGCACCATGTCCTTCACCTGAAGATGCACCGGCTGGTCCTCTTCATGGTTGGTGGAGGAGAGGAACACCGAAGACAGCCGGTCGAAGGTCAAAACGCCATCCGGCTTGGGATAGGCGATCGGCTTGTGCTTTGAGGCCGGTTCCAGGCTCTGCGCATCCGTCTTGCCGTGCTTCAGCGTGCCGAAGAAGGAGAAACCGAACAGCTGGTTGGTCCACATGTCGAGGCCGCCGAGGCCGACACCGATGAGCGTGCCGAATTTCGACCAGAGCGGCTTGACGTTGCGAACCCGCTTCAGGTCCTTGCCGATATCGCCGTCGCGCCACTCAGCCTCGATCTCGGCCACCTCGTCATGGGCGCGGCCGGCGGCAATCGCCACGGCGATCTTTTCCGCCGCCAGCATGCCCGACAGCACCGCATTGTGGCTGCCCTTGATGCGCGGCACGTTGACGAAACCGGCCGAACAGCCGATCAGCGCGCCGCCCGGGAAGGTGAGCTTCGGCACCGACTGATAACCGCCTTCGGTGATGGCGCGCGCGCCATAGGAAATGCGCTTGCCGCCCTCGAAAGTATCGCGGATGGCCGGATGCGTCTTGAAGCGCTGGAATTCCTCGAAGGGATAGAGATAGGGGTTCTTGTAATTGAGATGGACCACGAAGCCGACGGCGACGAGATTATCTTCCAGATGATAAAGGAACGAGCCGCCGCCGGTCTTGAAGCCGAGCGGCCAACCGAAGGAATGCTGCACGAGACCCTGTTTGTGCTTCTCCGGCTTGACCTGCCAGAGCTCCTTGATGCCGATGCCGAATTTCTGCGGCTCGCGCTCTTTCGAGAGGTCGAATCTGGAAATCAGCTGCTTGGCGAGCGAGCCACGCACGCCCTCTCCAACAAGCACATATTTGCCGTGCAGTTCCATGCCGCGGGTGAAGTTCGGACCCGGCTCGCCATTCTTCTCGATGCCCATGTCGCCGGTGGCGACACCGATGACGGCGCCTTCGTCATTATAAAGCACTTCCGTTGCGGCAAAGCCCGGATAGATCTCGACACCGAGAGCCTCCGCCTTTTCCGCCAGCCAGCGACAGACCAGCCCGAGCGAGACGATGTAATTGCCGTGATTGTTCATGAGCGGCGGCATCATGAAGTTCGGCAGGCGGATGGAGCCGGCCGGGCCCAAGAACATGAACTGGTCGTCCTTGACCTCGGTCTTGAAGGGATGCCCCTCCTCTTCGCGCCAGCCCGGCAGCAGCCGGTCGATGCCGATCGGATCGACCACCGCGCCGGAGAGAATATGCGCGCCGACTTCGGCGCCCTTTTCGAGAACGACGACCGAAAGCTCCGGCTCCACCTGCTTCAGCCGGATCGCGGCGGCAAGGCCCGCAGGACCCGCGCCAACGATCACAACGTCGAATTCCATCGCTTCTCTCGGAGGGACGGCGCGTTCGGGCAGTTTCATCAATCACCAGTCTCTTCGTTTTTATGCCCGATGCCGCAAGGTCTGTTGACGCTTCACAGAGAAGCCCTTCGCTTCTGCTGCTGTCAGGTAGGATCGGGCGTTAATCAGCGTCACTGATATCCCGGCCCACGGCAGGCGTTGTACTGCCGTAAGCCGCATTTGTAGTTGGGCTGCACCCGGCGGAGCTACTGAAAATGGCCTAACGGGATCGTCAAAACCCGCTAAACGCTAAGAAAGGCTTCGACGGTGGCACCGAAAGTCAGCGGAATCTCTTCCATTGGATAGTGACCGCTGTTTTCCAGAACAACGATTTTCAGGTTCGAATATTTGCTGCCGTAGTCCAGACTGCAGCTTTCTGTCGTAATGCTCGGATCATTGGCGCCCACGAGCACCAGAGTAGGCGCATCGAATGACCGGACCATACCCGACAGGTCCTGCCCCGCCCACGAGCGAAGGTATCCGGCCGAAACTTCCGTTGTGGATCTCCCAATAGAATCCTTAACAAACCTGTCCACCCAGACTGGGCTCAGTTTCCCGCCAGTCGAAAAATTGATCACCATCGCGCGGCTGCAAGGATCATGGGTCGCGGCGTTGAACAGTCGGAGCGTCTGTTCATCGAAAGGAATGGCAATCGCTGGGGCAGGTGTGACGGTGACCAATTTGTCGACAGCACCGCCCGCTTTCGCCGAAAGGAGCTGAGCCGCCTTTCCCCCCATGGAATGGCCAATTACGCTGAATTTTTCCCAACCGAGGCTGCGGGCGACATCCAGCGCGTCGTCTGCCATTTCTTCCATGGTATAGCTGCCCTGGATTTCCCTGGACTTTCCATAACCACGGTGCGCTAACCACACGCACTGGAAATGCTCGGGATTCAGGGAATTTTCAAGGGCCTTGAATGTGTTCTCATCGCCAAACCAGCCATGCAGACCGATCAGCTTGTGAGAACCGTTGCCGTATTGTTCAAATTCGATCACGTTTAGCCTCCTCCAAATCTTTTTTTTCGGCCATCTCTTCGCTGGCGACAAAACCGTCATGCCGGCGATGAGGCCGCCAAACCGTGGAAGCGTCTGTCGAAATAAACGAGACCACCGGCTGTCATGTCGACATCTGCTGCAAGTACGCGGCAGAATAGAACATCATGCGTGCCCATCTCGACCGAATGAACGATGCTGCATTCGAAATTGATGACCGCATTCGTCAGGACAGGAACTCCTGTCCGACTTTCAGACCAGGTGCCGACGGCAAAGCGCTCCGTCATCGGCGTCTTGCCGCCAAATATGGCAGCGATATCTTCCTGTCCCGGTGAAAGCGTATTCACGCATATTTTTCCGTTGGCCTTGACGAGATCATAGACCGAGGCGCTTCTGTTCAGGCAAACAAGAAGCGTCGGCGGGGTATCGCTGACGCTGCACACGGCCGTTGCGGTGAACCCGCCACGCCCTGCAGGGCCATCAGTGGTGACGACATTGACCGCTCCACCCAATCGCGCCATGGCGTTGCGAAAAGACTCCCGGTTAAGGCCGAGAGTTTCCTCGGAAGAAGAGTTGTCACGCGGCATGGATGATCCGGTCTTGAGCTGAAGTTTAGATGACGTGCTCATAACAACCCTCAAACGAATGCAGACAAAGCGGGATAATCTTCGAACAAGGCGCGGCCATAAATTTCGAGAGGAACTTCTGGTGAAAGGAGTCCGTGTCGCGTCGCCGTCTCGATGTCACGCCATACTCTCTGGACCGGATTTGACTCGGCAAATGCGCTCGCACCTTGAACCGACAGAAGCAGATCGACACCATCGCGGCAATGCTGCATCGCCAAACCAAGTTCTGCGCGCATTTGCGCCCGTTCGCTAAACGACAATTCCTGCAGCGTGGCGGCAGAACCAACAATCCGATCGCACCAGCTCTTGACGATTGTGTTGCCGACTTCGATGAGACTGGCCGCCTCAGCCAGTTGCAACTGCATGGCGGGTGAGCGGCGGACATCGTCGTAAACGCTGTAGGCGATCCGCTTTCCACCGGTTGACATCCTTTCGCGGGTCAATTCCAGCGCGGCATTCGCCATACCCAGCACCGGCGCCGCCACGGCGATCACGGCTGTCGCGGCAAAAGCCTGACGGTAGGCTATGGTACGAGCCGGATTTCCGAGTCCGTTGTGGGCCATCACAGCGGAAAGCGGAATGACGCGGCGGTCAGGAACGAAAACATCATCGGCAATGACGGTATTGCTGCCCGATCCGCGAACGCCGACGGAGAACCAGGTATCTTCAATCGACAGTTCTTTCATCGGCACGAGGATAAGACCCAGCCCCTTTGATCCGTCATCCTGTTCGATCGGCGCCGTAAGGAGCGCCCAATGCGCGTGCAAACTTCCCGAAGCGTAACCCCACCGCCCCGTCACGGCATAGCCACCTTCGACTTTCTTCGTCGTGGCTGTCGGAGCAAGGACGCCGATAAAGCGGGTATCCGGGTTGCCGTCGAAAATTTCCTTCTGAGCGTCCTCGGGAAAGTATCCCGCGATCCACGCCCCGGTATTTGAGATGAATGCCACCCAGGCAGCAGAACCGCAGCCGCGGCCGACTTCGGCAATCGCATCCATATAGGTTCGGATATCACCTTCATAACCACCAAACCGCTGCGGCGAGCAAATACGGAATAGCCCCGCACCCTCCAGCGCGGATACACTTTCCTCCGGAAGCCTGCGATCTGCGTCGGCCTTCGGTCCGTTAGACCGTAAAAGCGGCACAATCTTTGCCGCCCTTGCGACGAGCTCGGTTCGAAGCGCCGCCTGGTCGCCGCTGCTATCGATAAAGTTTGTGTTCATTTCACTCCTCCTACATTACTTACAAAACATCAGCATATTTTGATGCTAAATTCAATCTTTCGTTTCTACCAAAACAGCCTCGCATGGCTGCCGACAGCCCGATTTCCCTTCCGGCAGGGCTATTTCTGGCAATTCCCCTGTGTAACTGAGGAATTTTTTATCGGCATCTGATTATTAGTATACTTATGATCGATCATTAATGGAAGAAGTTTTTTTGATCGACCTATGATTTTGGCGAAGCACAAAAAATTTAAAGGAAAAGGCATCCTGCGGCTCAAACAGTGGGAGTGATATCAAAGCTAATTTTACTGACGGTTTGTAATGATACTCCAGGTGAAGGAGCCTAACCGCGACCTATGGATTCAGCGCCTCATGGTCACGAAAATGGACGCACACTGGGAAACACATCGAGTGCCCTCGGGCCGGCACCATGTCGTGCCGGCGCTTCCGTCCAAAGGGAAAACTGTCTTATGCAAAACGACTATGCATCAGGTTGAGGTTGTCAATTGCCGATCGGTATCTGAAACTGAAACCAGAACTTGTTGCCCTCGGGCCTGTTCTCTGCGGCGAATTCATGCTGCCACTTGAGAGCGAACCCGCCACCTTTATTCCCGACAGAATACACGATCTGCGGGCCGATCGCGGCAACCTGTTGATGGAAACCGTCACCGACCGTCGCGCCACCAATCCTGTCGTCGGTGAATTGCTTTGCAACATAGCCCTGGAGGCCTATAGCGAGTTGGGGCAGCGCCTCGAAGGCGCGGTAATTAACGGCCCAATCTGCAAAAAACACCGAGCCTGATTTGTAGTCCGTGTCCTGATTTCGGAAATGAAACTCAGTTCCAATGGTTGTCGAGAACTCGAGTTTAGAGGTCGGGAAAAATGTCATGCTGACGTGGGGAGCGATACTGAATACATCGTTCGACACTTCGCTTTTGGTTGGCACGAAAAAATCGATTGCGGCGTTGGCAAAGAAATTTTTCTGGCTATTGGACCATCCGAGGAAGATCGGAGTGATCGTCACGTCACCGAGCGCGAAATTGTCGCCGTCGCTGAACGCAGTATCGATGTCCGTGCCGATAACCGGAAGAACAAGAGCCGAACTGACCGTGAACTGATCGAGTTGCAAATCCCATGTATGGAACAGGCGGGTCGTATTGACCCCAACATTGGCATCGAAGCCGGGGATGAGGTCATTCCCGTTGCTGTCCTTGAAGCTGTTTGCTGAATAAAATGTACTGTAGCTCTGTATCCAGGTTTGACCTGGCGCCGGAACAATACCGTTGACGATCGTGTCGACACCCAGCGGGTAGGCTAAAAATCCGTTTTCGGTTGCCTGTGCTATCAACGGGTATTGCAGGATCAGCCCGGTTGCTATCAAGGCGACTTTTTTGAAGCGATGCATTGTGTCCTCCACACACTTTTTTAGGCAATAGTTCCCCACGAACGGCAATGATGGCACTGCCGCTCTGTTGCTCTTCGATTGCTGAATGTGTCCAACAGCCGCTGGACAAGATCATCCCGAATTGGGTGCTTACGCTCCGGCTTATGGTTGCCTTTCAGTAGAGCTCAAGACCGCTTTCGATATCACGCTATGTCAATGGTCACGTCTGGCAGGCCGTCAATTGAACCCACAAGTCGGTCTCCTTTTGTTATGGCCGAGACGCCTGCAGGCGTCCCGGTGAAAATCAGGTCTCCAGGTTGCAGAACGACTGACGCGCTGCACAACGAAACGATTTCCGGCACCGACCAGATCAGTTCGTTCAAGCTCGCTTCCTGACGTGTCGATCCGTTGACCTCCAGACGTATCTGCGCGCTTTGCAGATACCCGAAATCCGCTTTTCGCAGCGGTCCACAGGGAGCGGACATGTCGAAAGCCTTGCCCCAGTCCCAGGGGCGCCCTAAATCACGTGCCTGCAACTGAAGATCGCGCCTGGTAAGATCTATACCGACGCCATATCCCCAGATGCACGACAGCGCCTCTTCGACGGGAATGTTGCGCGCCTCGCTTCCGATCGCGACGACCAATTCAACCTCATGATGAAGGTTTGATGTGAGCGGCGGATAGGGTATGCGCGATCCACTGTCGCACACGGCATCGGCTGGTTTGGTAAAGAAAAATGGGGGTTCCCGGTCCGGGTCTTTGCCCATCTCCCTCGCATGATCGGCATAATTCCGCCCAACGCAGAAAATGCGACGAACCGGAAAACGTACGCCGTTGCCCTCAATAGCGACAGAAGGTGTCGCGGGGGGAGTGAAAATGAAACTCACGATGTCATCTCCTTGACTTGTAGCGATTCAAAGAGCCTTCCGACGGCCATCCTCAACTCCGCTGCGTCGCGTTGCGCACCCCAAATGTAGCCATCCGGCCTGACAATAAGGGTCTGGATGCCGTAACGTTCGGCAAATTTCGTAAAAGTGTCCTCGACATCCTCCAGCAGGCCGGGGCCGATCCGCAGAACCTTCCCCCCTATTCTGTCCAGAAGATCATCGATATCCGGCTGCACACCTGCCGTGGTCAGAACGACGATGCCATTCCCTCCTAGATCATCGGCGAGAACAGCCTGCACGCCATTATCCAGAAGCGGTTGGACAGCCAGCGAACCGGCCAGACCGGACTGGTCCTGCTGATCCAGAAAACCGGCCTTCAGCGGTGGGATGAGGTTCTGCCGGACTGTCTCCATACGGCCGCTTTCCATTTCCTCACGCAGTTTCCGGTCTCGAATTTTCGCCTTTTCGACATCTGTCTCACCGACGATTTCGCCGAGTGATTTGGTGATTTCGGTCAGAATACGGATATGCGGCTTTCGCTCTGGCTCATAGGTATCCAGCAGTGTAGGAGCCGAATGTCCACGGATGACACGGTCGAGCTTCCACCAGAGGTTGGCAACGTCGCGGACACCAGAGCACAATCCCTGCCCGAGAAACGGTGGCATCTGATGGGCTGCATCACCTGCCAGGAATATCCGACCGTCCCGCCACCGGTCGGTGACCCGCGCGTGAAAGTGGTAAATTGCAGTTCGCCAGAACTCAAGTGCTTCCGGATCGACAAAGGATGTCATGTGCTGCTTGATTTTATTGGAATCCCGATAGATTTCGGGGTTTTCGCCAGGTGGAATCTTCATCTCCCAGCGGCGCAGCTTGCCTGAGCAGATCACATAGGCCCCCGGCGCATCCGGCCTGCAATATTGGGTCGTACGCGCAGGTAGCGGCGTCTCTCCCTTGATCCAGGCATCCACAACCATCCACCATTCGGAAAAGCCGAGATCTTCCTGACCAATTCCCAGCCAATTACGTACGGGACTGTTCGCGCCATCACATGCGACCAGCCAACGCCCGCGAATCGTTTTGTTGGCACCGGAAGAGTTCAGCGTCACTGTGACTCCTTCGGCGTCCTGGAAAACGGATGTCGCTTCATGCGAAAAATACTCGGTGACGTTAGGGAACCGGCGAACGCCACGCCGCAGCACACGCTCCGCCTCCGGCTGAACGAACATGAGATTTGCTGGCCATCCGAGAGGATAGGGCGGAGGAGCGGAATAGAGATACTTGATCAGGTTGCCGTCCATTCCAAGGAAATCGGTTCCCGGATGGGGTTCGCACCCTTCCGCGACATCCGAGGCCAGTCCGATCCGCTGCCAGCACCGCAGGACCTCCTGGTCGATATTGACCGCGCGCGGCAACTCGAAGACATCCGAAAACAGGTCTGCAATCGCAACCTTATGGCCTGCCTGCCCCAGAAGATTGGCAAGCGTTGCACCTACCGGACCGTAGCCGATGATAATGACATCGAAGTTCGTTTCGTTCATGGGATCACCTCAAGAAGACGATCGACGGCTTCGCCTGGAATAAGCAGCGACCGGCCGTTCACGGACATCAAGATGTCACCGGGCATGACCGTGACACCGTTGATAACCACCGGCGTGTTGATTGCGACGGGAAGAAAGCGGGAGTGAGAGGAAGGCGCGGCTTCGGAAACGACTGCCGCTGCCGATTTTTCAGTGAGACGTTCGATCAACACGGCTTGATGCTGTTCCGAAAACTGCCCTTCCACGACAATAACTTCCCCATTCCCCACGGCTCGCAGTGTTTCAAACGCTGCTTTTGCTGCATGCGGCCAGGTCGCGCTATCCGCGTTCCGAGCAGGAACCTGGCGCAAGGTGAAAGCGTGGCCAACGAAGGTTTGGTTGCTGGCTGTCAGTTCAATCGGGCAAACGGCGACATCCATCGACGCAGCTTTCTGACGCACGGTTTCGATACCCGCTGCAACGAACCGGGCAAGCTGGCCGGCTGTCGCTTTGCTGAGACGGTGACACGCAGCACCGATCGAGACTGCCCGGCCCCGCGGCGTAACCCGCGGCGATGGAAGGAGAGCCGATTGGCTGCGCCGATCTGCAACGACTGTATTCGTCGTTCGCGAAGTACCGGCGAGCTCCACCACGACATCGTCGCCCACCGCCAGGAGCGGCGCTCCCGCTGGTGTACCCGTAAGGATCACGTCGCCCGGATTGAGGGTCATGATGGCACTGAGTTCGGCGACGAGGCGTGCGAACGGAAAAATCATATCGGAGCTGTGGGCTTCCTGCCGCAGCTCGCCATTTACCCAGAGGCGCAACAGCAGATCTTCAGGATCAACTGACTCGGCCGGCAATAGCTCACCCATCGGCGTGAAGCTGTCGAACCCCTTGGAGCGCGTCAGGGACGGCGCATCTGACCAACCATAGTCGAATACCGTGACATCGTTGGAAGCGGCGAAATGCGACACGTATTTCAGGGCCTCGGCCTCCGAAACGTTCCGCGCTTCGCGGCCAATGACGACGGCGATCTCCGCTTCGCCGAGCATCGTGGTTACACCGGGAGGCATGACAATCGGCACACCGCCTGATGTCAGCGTTGACGGTGGCTTGAGATAATAAATCGGATGGGCTGGCCAATCACCATGCTCCCGAGCACGGCTTTTGAAATTCATGTGCAACATGAAAATCTTGCTGCATTTATCGAGTGGTATCGGCAGGCTCATGCTTTTCCCTTTTCGGCCGCTTGGCGCTCCAGATAGGCTTCAAGTGTCGGGGCGGTTCGCTTGATCTTGGGTTCGGTTTGCCGGGCGCCCGCAAAAGGTGTCGCCTCATGAAACCAGCTCGCTTGCCCCGGCAGGCCCCAAGGTTGAGCGCCGTCCTTGACCTGGACCACATTCGGCTCAAGCTCGGCATCGATCGTCTGATAATGCCCGTCGAAAAGTTCGACGCGATGCCCATCCGGGTCACGAAAATAGATATACAAGGCCCCATCAAGCGGATGCCGGCCCGGCCCCCGTTCCGTTGTACGGCCGTAACCGAGCTCTCCGGCCATGTCGCAGGCACGAAGGACCTGAGCGGGCTCCGACACCACATACGCGAAATGATGCAAGCGCGGCCCCGTTCCGGTAAACAATACCAAATCGTGGGTGTTGCCCTTGCGCCAGAGGAACGTGCCCTCGAGGTCCGTTCCGGCCACCATCGCATCGGAAATCCGGAAGCCGAGTTCCGTGTAGAATTCCGTCTGGGCGACATTGTCGGGAGAAAACAGTTGATAGTGGTCCAGCCGCTTCGCATAGGTTGCCGGCGCGCGTCGATCACCGAAACGACGTTCGACCACATCCATGGTCGCACAGAATTCGACAGGGACACCGACAATATCACGCGTGCGAAGAGTTCGGCCCTGGAACGGCAATTCGACCCATTCCACGGACAACTTCCTTGCAAGCAGCCATTCGTGGGATTTGTCGAGTTCCTGTTCAGTCAAAACCCGCATGCCGATTGCAGTGCATTCGGGTACGCGGCCCTCCTGGCATTTTTCAAGAACGAGCGAATGGTGGCACGCCTCCTCCGCGGCGCGGAGATAACAGGCCTCCGGCGTCTCATCGGATACAATCAGTCCCAGAACACCACAGTAAAAATCGCGGGACCGCGCTATGTCCCCTACAGTCAGACGAACATGACTTGCGCGGGTGATGAGAAAGGGCGGATAAAAAACCGGATCCGGCAGTCTCATGGTCTTTTCCTCCCATCGCATGATGTTCGATAATTTTTCGCAGAACGCTCAAATCTGATCAAACGTGGATTCCCTTGTTGAATGATCGATCAAATGCGATGTATGATCGATCTGCTGCAATCATTTGGAGAAATTTGCCATGGATGACCGAGCCGTGTCCGTAACCAAACGAACTTTGGCCAGCAGTATTCACGACACCCTTCGAAAGGAGATTATTGCCGGAGAAATACCTGCGGACTCCAAGCTTAACATCCGTCAATTGGCGGCCCGATTCGATGTCGGAATGGCGCCGATTCGTGAAGCGCTGAGTCGCCTCTCTACGGAGGGCCTTGTCACCCAGAGCGACCATCGAGGCTTTGCAGTCATCCCGATCAGCATCGAAGAGCTTTGGGATCTTCACAAGGCGCGCGCGCAACTGAATGAAATCGCTCTCCGACAGTCCATCGAGAACGGAGACGCGACGTGGGAGGAGCGTATCGTTGTTGCCGGCCATCGCTTGCTGAAGACAAAGCGGCCGGATGATGATCTCTTCGCACCCGGCGCGGACGAATGGACGGGTTTTCACAAGGCCTTCCACCACGAGCTTTTGTCCGCATGCAGTTCGGCCCGCCTGCTTCAGTATTGCGATCAATTGTTTGATGAGCTGGAACGCTACCGTCATGTGGGGCGCCATGTCTCTGCACCCCGCCCTGACGTCACGGAGGAGCACAGAGCAATCATGGAGGCCACCGTCAACCGCGATGCCGATCTTGCTGTTCGACTGCTGATCGCGCATTACCTTAGAACGGTCGAACGTGTGGAGTTGGGCCTTAGGTCGCGAGCACGGTGAAATTGTCATCGGCTCCGCTCCCCGGTTTGCGATGGAACATTGGCCGAGACAACAACAAACGCCAGTTCCATGATAATCATCAGAGACATTCCACTTCCCCAAACCGGGCCGGCTCCGAATGCCTGACGAACAAGACAGACGAACGGCGCCGAACCCGGACGTTATGAACTATGCGTTCTCGCCAACGCCAAGCATGGCAAAAGCCATCCTTGCCCCTGACGAACTCCTGTTGCGCCACGCGTGGCGCGTTCGCTGCTGGACGACGACATCTCCCGCTCTAAAAAGAGTTTGCTGCCCATCATCGAGTTCCAGCCATATTTCCCCTTCCAGCACGACACCGAAATCGACCGTAGGTGTTTTATGCATGCCAGGGCTGTCGGCCTCGAAGAATTCGATAAACCTTGGAGAATGTGTCGCGAGTTCCTGCGCTGCCAATGCCGGATCAAAATGGGGCTCGGTGATTCCGGTGTCCGAAACGCCGGGATCAGGTGGAAACTCGACGACCAGAAAACGGGCCTGCCCTGGATAAGGGATCGCGGTTGTACCAAGCGGCGCCCCTTCAATTCGCTCTGCCGAACCGTTCAGGTCGTGAGCCCAGAGAATGGACGTCGTCATTCCCGGAATGTGGCTGTATCGATGTTCCGTGGGCGCTGAACCGTCGCTGACGATAACCGATCGACCGTTTTCGTGTCCGGTTACAACTCTTCTGATTGACATGACTACCTCACAATTTCGTCAGAGCGACGCCAGCTGGCCGAATTGTCCAGGGATGACCACAACGTTGGTGAACCCCCCGGGGCGGTTGCCGATGAAATTAATCGCATCGTTCACTTCTGAGAGCGAAAACTGGCGATGATTGAGATAGGACATGTCGATGGCCCCACTTGCTATCATGGCAATCATCCGCTCCAGATCGATATCGGTGAACCATTGCGATCCCATGATCTGAACATCGTGCATCAGATGCTCAAAATAGGGACGTCCCACATCCCCCACCGCGCCACCGGCAACAAGAACAGCTTTGCCCCCATCCTTCACGGCAGTGATGAGTTTATTGGTGCTTTCCGTGTCTCCGCCCACGCCCAGGCAGTCATAAAGAACGTCCACGCCATATCCGGCGGTCTGAGATTGTACCCAGGAGACGACATCGCCATCCTCAGCGGACTTCACATCCACACGCTCCGGCGCCATTTGGCGAACTTTCGCCAAAAGCTCCCTGTTCCGGCCGGTTCCCAGAATCCTGGAAGCCCCCATCCCCAAGGCAATCGCCACAGCCGCGACGCCGAGCGTTCCCGTAATGCCGTTGATCAGCAAGGTTTGTCCCGGCCCGAACCCACCCTTGGCGAGGGCACCAAAAGTAGTACCGATGTAACCGAACCGCGCGGCGGTTAGAAAATCGATCGAATCCGGCAAAAGGGCCACTTTGTTATGCGGTGACAAGATGTATTCCGACATGCCCCCGAGCGGATAGCTGTTAAGCAGCGGCACCGCTTCAGGTGACCATGCACAATAGCCGCGCAGGCAATGGTAGGCACAAAGATCTCGTCTGCCGCGGCGGCAGTGATGGCATGTCTCGCATGTCAGAAAGGGATCGACATAAACCCGGTCTCCGACTTTCAGATGCAAAACGTTCTCGCCCACGGCATCGATTGTACCAGAGACGTCGAGTCCGAATACAGCGGGCAAATCCTGCAATATGAACGGGGTCCGGCCATTCACTATATTATAGGTGTTGGGGACCAGTCCGCAGGCGGCCACGCGTACTCTTACGTCCTTCGGACCAGGCGCTGGCATATCCGCAGTTCCGCATTCCAGCGGTTGACCGGGCTTTACCAATCGCGCAACATTGATTTTCGTCACTATACTCTCCTCCTCAGAGCTTCATCAAATCGCTCGGCGCACCGCTCCCACGGTCACGTCGAGTAGTTCTGGCTATACGGCCCGAAAAGCCGGGGCACGGAAACACCTAAAACAAGCTTGGGGACGACCCTCCATCGAGCTTGAGATTCTGACCCGAGATGTAACCGGCATATTCGCTACACAGGAAAGCACATGCGGCAGCAAATTCTTCCGGACGACCGAGTCGTTTCACTGCAATGCTTTCCACCTGGGCGGCGCGTGCCTGCTCATAGGTCAGTCCATCGCGCTGCATAGCGGCACAAGCCATTTCGTGCTGACGAGGGGTATCGATACGCTCGGGCAACAGATTATTGATGGTCACATTATCGGGCGCGACCTCGAAAGAGAGCGCCTTGAGCGCTGCGGTCAAGGCTGTTCGCGCGCTGGTCGACAAGACATGGTGAGGGCGCGGCGCAGCCACCATTGCCGATGTGATGTTTACCACCCTTCCAAATTTGCGCTGGCGCATGCCGGGAACGACGGCTCTCACCATCTCCAACGGCGCCATCATACTGGAAGCCAGAACCCTGCTCCAATCATCGCCGGTTGTCTCGAAGAATCGACGCGGTGGCGGACCGGAGAGATTGTTCACCAGAATGTCCGGCCGAGGACATAGCTCGATCAAGGATCGGCGCCCTTCTTCTGTCGTGACGTCGGCGACAGCGCCTCGCACTGAAGCGTCGCCAAATGTCTGCAGGGCCGCCCGGAGTCGCGTATCGTCACGACCGCAGATGAGAACGTCGGCTCCCTCCGCAGCAAGCATTTGAGCGCACGCTAGACCGAGACCCGAGGTCGAACCCGTCACAATCGCAAATTTGTTTTTAATCCCTAAATCCATGTTCTCACTATGATCGATGACTATGACATTCATCACAATATGATCGATCATTTTATATTGCAACAAATATTATCGATCTGTATATAGATGGGGTGCACGCGATCGGCTTTCAGACCAAGGCGGCACTTTGTTTCATGCAGGGGAGGAAACCATGCAACGTTGGAGCGTACTGCTCGGCTGCTTTATCGGAATGGCAGTCTCACTAGGTCCCATTTTTTTTCAGTCATTGGGGCTTTACCTTAGACCCATGACCGAGGAATTCGGCTGGTCTCGAACCGAATTTGCTGCCGTTTTTTCCATTGCGGGTTTTGCCAGTATATTCGGCCTGTCGATTGCCGGATATCTTGTCGATCGATTTGGGCCGCCGCGGATCATCCTTATCGGATTCACATTGCTTTGCGCCTCGTATGCCTTGTTTTCGCTGGTGAATTCTTATTCGGTTTTCGTGGCGCTTGCCTGTGTCGTGGCGATCACGGGAAGCTTCGCAACATACCCTTCATACCAGGGGCTTCTGCCTCGCTGGTTCGACAAAAATCTGGGTCTATCTCTTGCGATAGCATCGTCGGGGATCGGCGTAGGTACAGCGCTGTTTCCATACATCATCAATGCGAGTCTGCAGTCTGGCGGCTGGAGAAACACCTTTGTTCTGGTGGGAGCGATCGCGTTTGCCGCAGCATTGATCAATTTCCTCCTCTTCATTCGTCAAAATAAGGGGCCTTTGCCCACACAGGAAGAACGCATCGCGGGACCGGATACAGCTTCCCCGGATGTGCCGTTCAAGCAGGCGCTGAGCACACCGGATTTCTGGATGCTCGCGATCAGCTTCAGCCTCATCTTCCTGGTAGCAATCGGGATCAATTTCCATCTCGCAGCACTCGTGACCGACCGCGGCGGCTCTTCGACGCAGGCTGCATCTGCACTTGCAGCGGCAGGAATGGCTTCCTTGGCGGCGCGCCTCATAACCGGTCCTCTGCTCGACCGTTTTCCTGTCAGGATCGTCGGGCTTGTGTTTTTTATTGGTCAGGCAATCGGCTGCCTGCTGCTCTTGCAAGGTGATCCATCGCTCATCATTGCTGCTGCCATTTTGTTAGGCGCAGCCCAGGGCGCAGAACTCGATATGATGCCTTTTGTCGTCGCGCGCCGATTTGGAAAGATCGCCTATTCGCAGATCTATGGCACCCTGTACGGCGTGCTGCAGATCGGCACGATCCTCAGCCCGATGATTCTTGCGACTATTTTCGACCGCACCGGATCCTATGCTCTTGGGCTGACTATTTATCCCGCATTGTCGATCCTGGCTTTGGGTTTGCTGTGGGTTGCCCGAACATCCGCACCTGTCAATCTCCAGGTGGGGCCTGCTGCGACTGGCCAACAATGAAATGCAGAGGCTGATCCGGCTGTGCAGTTCAGGACCGCGCTCGTGGATGAGTAACGCCATCTGCTTCCCGGCATTGTCCGGGTCGGATCACTTCTTTGTTTCACTGTTCGTGTTGCTGCCATGATGGGGTTGATCTCCCCGAGCAAACTGGAAGTCCTCTGCCGAGAACGATCGGATCGATACTTCCCTAACTGGAGAGCCGGAATGTTCTTTCACTCGAAGGAAAAGACTACTTTTCGTGATGCCGTCAGTCATTTTATTTTCCTGAACTCTCCTGATGCATATTTTGTATTGGAGAACAGCAAGATTATCGACTGCAATAGAGCCATGGAAAAGATGCTGCTATTGAGCCGAGAGCAGCTTCTGGGACTGCAACCGGAACAATTTTCACCAGAGGTGCAGCCTGATGGAAGGCGATCGGACCACGCGGTCGGGGAATTGAACGCAATGATCGCTTCTCAAGGATACGCTCGATTTGAGTGGTCCATTATCAGAAGCGATGATGTGTTGCTGCCCGTGATCGTCACGGTGCTGCCAACGTGCATCCAGGGGAGAAACGTCACCGTTGCGTTTTGGCAAGATATTCAGGCCCTTGTCTCGGCCAGAGATGCTGAGGCAGCCGCGAGAGCGCGAGATACGGCAAGAGCAGGCGAGCAAGCATTTGTTGTGTCACAAATGGCTGCGGCACTCAAAAATCTTGCGAACGCCAAGCTTCAGTACCGGATAGAAGAGGAGTTTCCCACCGAGTACAACGGGCTTCGGACCGATTTTAATGCAGCCGTCGATCAACTTTCCGCGGTGATTGTTCAGCTCCAGGGCAACGTCCAGCACCTCCTTCTCGCCAGCGGCGAAATCAGTGCTGCGACAGAAGACCTCGCCCGGAGAACGGAGCGCCAAGCGGCTTCGGTCGAGGAGACGGCAGCAGCCGTTGAGGAGATAGCGGCAGCTGTGGAAGGGGCGACGACCCGTGCTGAACACGCCGGCGAATTGGTCGCGGTGGCACACAGAAATTCCGCAGAATCCGGTAGGATCGTGAACCAGGCGATCGACGCTATTAGGAAAATTGAGAAATCCTCCAGCGAGATCAACTCGATAACGTCGGTAATTGACGAGATCGCGTTCCAGACTAACTTGCTTGCACTGAACGCCGGCGTCGAGGCGGCTCGCGCTGGCGATGCTGGTAAAGGATTTGCCGTTGTTGCCCAGGAAGTTCGCGAGCTTGCCCAACGATCGGCAGCGGCCGCTAAGGAGATAAGGTTGCTCATTCAGACTTCGGGCAGCGAAGTCAAAACCGGTGTTAGCCTGGTTGAGCAAACTGGCTCCGAACTTCAGAGCATAATGGATGCTGTGCGTGACGTCCGTCAAACCGTCGACGCCATGGTCATTTCTGCGCGAGAACAGGCGATCGCGATCCATCAGATAAAAGAATCAATCGCGAGCATAGACAGGGGTACGCAACAAAACGCAGCAATGGTCGAAGAGACAGCTGCGGCGATGAGCGCAATAGACACCCAAATCCAGCAGATAAACGAGACGACCGCGCAATTCACGTTGGAGTTCCCGAGCCGCGGATCACTGAGGCTCGTCTCGTAATATTCGTCGGACCACCTAGCCGGGTTCGGCAAAACGTACAACCTCACTTATAGCAAGTGAGGTCGCACAGAGAGGCGAGAGCGCCGGGGAATCTTGAAGGGCTACCAAGGCCGTATAGGGCCGGCAAAAATGGAGATACAACCCTTAATTGCCTTCCTCCCCCGGCAAACAGCGGACAGGAACCGATCAGGCATTCAGCAAGCGTATCGAAGGGGCGACCGTATGGGTTTCGGAAGCTTTTCAGCTCTCTCCTCAGAGGAACCTTGTCCCACAAATCCTTACAGATCGCCCTGCTCCACCGCTTCATCATTTCTCGAGAATGGCCCGACAGCCTTGATCAGCAATTGCGTCAACAGTGTCGTCTCTATATCCGTAAGCAACTGGACAGTTTGCCTATCAACCACCGCCGATCTTTTTTCGATTTCGGCTAGGAACGCTTTGCCTTTGTCCGTCAAGGTCAGGCTGATGGCTCGACCGTCTTTTTTGCTTCGGCTTCTATGGACAAGCGCGCCCTTCTCACATTCCTTTACAAGCAAAGCCATATTTGGCTCGTGCAAGCCGAGAACGCTGGCGAGTTGCACCTGTTTGACGCCGGGATTGCTGCCAATCATCGTCAGGATAGCATGCCGCGCCGGGGTAAGACCAATTCCTCCAAATTCGGCGTGAAATGCCTTGAAGCTTCTCTGCTGGAGGGTGCGGATCAAAAAACCCAACGTGTTTTCGATCTTCGAGAGATCAAGACTTTGCTCATTCTGCTGCGGTTGCGTCGAGCCAATTTCAAACTGCTGTGTCAAACTGAACCTCTGATTTTGATCGGCAGACTACGTTCAACAAGCGGGAACGCAAGCCAAATTATATAATACCTGGCTTGCGAACAGACGGAAGCCGCCGGACAAATCCGATCCAGAGATCAGAGCGCGACAGTTGATTTGGCCGACGTCTTTTCTCCCTCTCCAACACCCTTGTTGAAGTCAAAATCCTGCTTCCTTTTTAGAAAAGCTTCCATTCCTGCGATTGCGTCAGGGCTCGTCAACGAAAGCGCCTGCGCTATGCTTTCGGTGAACAGGCCGGCCTCGGGAGGCATCTGGCTGATGTGGGGTATGGCGTTGATGATCAGATACGTCGAAATAACGGCATTTCCGCTGACATGTTCGGCCAGTTCCAGAGCTTTGTCCATAACCTGCCCCTCAGGCACCAGATAATGTGAGAGACCAAGCCGGTACCCTTCCTCCGCATCGAGCTTGCGTCCAGTAAGCATCATTTCAGTCATGCGATCCGGCCCGATTATCCGCGAGATGAATACGGTTCCGCCCCCGCCGACGAATATCCCCCGGCGCCCCTCAGGCAACTGATAGAAGGTCGTCGTATCAGCCACACGAATCTGCGTCGCCGAAATCATCTCAAAGCCGCCGCCCAGCACCGCGCCGTGCAGAGCGCTTATCACGGGGCGTCCGCAATATCGGATCGAATTGACGATCTCATGGCTCCATCGGGAATAGAGCGAGCTCTCGAAAGGCTTGGAATGCCGATGCTCCGCTAGATCAAGCCCGGCACAAAAATGTTTTCCCTCCCCCGCGAGCACCACAGCCCGAACCGCGTCGGGGAACGAACTGAATGCATCCTTCAACTCAATAAATAATTTCTCCGAAAATGCATTGCGCTTTTCCGGTCTATTCAAGGTGACCACGGCAATCTTGCCACGGATTTCCTTACGTACGATGGACTCGGCCATCAGGCCCTCCTCTTTGTCATAGGTCGTATAATTGAACCAGTCCTGACGGACAGTGCGTGTTTCGGGTACGCATACCGAACATAAATCCTTATATTTAGTAAGCTTATTGTCAAGCGCTATATCACTCTGGCCTTGCGTTCAAATGTTGCACGCCCTACGTCTCCACTGCGTGGACAGGGAAGGAAAAATCGCTGCGACGCTGACAAAATGCATCCTCACCGCGGGAATTTTGGCGTCATTCATTTTGAATAGTCAGCACAATCTCGCCGAACGCCTTGCACTGCCTCCTTTGACGAAGGAACGAAAACATCTCAATTCCCTTTTGTTCAGCGAAATTCGCTTGCCAAACTTACTGATATTTTATAATTACATTAATCGGCTTCAGGGAGAAGCTTGAATGGCTGGGGGGGAGTAGCCAAGCCATTGCATTTGAGGAGTGCAGAGATCATGGAAAAGCTCAGTCGCAACATCGAGGCGGAGGGACGGCGCTTGATGGCGCCATTTAGTGGCGCCTGCCCTTTAACCATAACCGCGACCTTGGATCGCGTCGTGCGATGCTATCCCGATGCCGAGGCTGTCGTTGATAGTGCAACTCGACTTACCTATCGTGAGTTGGACGAGACGGTGCGCCGTTTCGTCACGCAATTGCGCATTGAGGGCATCGGCCCGGGTACGCCGGTGGCGCTGCTGACGATCCCGTCCGCAATTCACGTCGTGACGTGGCTTGCTCTTGTGCGTATCGGTGCCTTGCCTATTGCCCTTCATACACGAGAATCGGATGCGGGGCTTGCAGCCGTGTGCAGCAAGTTTGATATCGATATACTCATCCACGATGCCTCCCTTGAACTCAAAGGGGCCTCGATTGCCCGACAAATGAGCCGGCGCCTCGCAAGATTGCGGATACACTCGGCGGCCGAACCGGTCGAGCCTTCCAGTCTCGATGCCGTGACAGACGCCAATCCAGATGCCTTTCCTCCCGCAGGCGATCTGCCTGTTCCACACGAAGACGACCCTGCGGTCATCATCCTTTCATCGGGCACCACGTCGGTTCCAAAGGGGATCGTCCACACGCATCGTAATCTCGTTGAGGCAGCCCGTTCGGCCGTCGCCATGTATGGACATACGGGACCGGGTGCGCGCGCCATCTTGCCGTTGAGCACAGCCTTTACCGGTTGTTACGTTACCTGGCTGCCAATGCTGCATTCCGGCGGTTGCAGCGTTTTCGTCGAGAAGTTCGATTTGGAGAAGTGCGTCGACACGGTCATGCATGAGAAAATCACGCATATGGCGCTCACTCCGACAATGTGGCGAAAGCTTCTCGCGCTCAATCCCGATCCGACGACCTATGCTTCCATGGAGGTCGCCGTCTTCGCGGCCGAGCCGATGGACAGCACCACGCTTGATCGAATCCGTCAGATTGTCACTCCGAATGTTGTTCAGGCTTATGGCTCCACGGAAACGCTTGGTCTGGCGACGGTGATCTCCGCAAAGGATATGGTGGGCGATCGGCTTCTCAGCGTCGGACGTCCCTTCCCGAGCACGGAAATCAGGTTGATGACACCAGGCGCAATCGAGGGAGACCCGGTGCCACAAGGTGAGGTCGGCGAGATATGGGTGAATTCTCCCCTTGTCGCGGCCGGGGTATGGCAGCAGCCGGAGCTGGAAGCCAAACTGTTTCACTTTGACGGCGAAAGACGCTGGTGGCGATCTGGCGACCTGGGACGTTTCGATGAACGAGGTTTCCTTTTTCTCGAGGGCCGTCATGACGATATGATCATTTCTGGCGGTATCAACATCATGCCCGCGGCAGTCGAGGAAGCTCTTCTTCAACACCCACTGGTTCGGGAAGCAGCAGTCGTTGGCTTCAAGCATCCCGAATGGGGCGAACAACCGCACGCGTTTGTGGTCAGCACCGATTCTTCGCTCGATGAAAAAACACTGGACGAGTTCATCCGAAAATCGGCGCTTTCCGACTATCAAAGACCGCGCGCCTACCACTTCGTTGCTTCACTCCCATACACCAACAGCAACAAAATCAATCGGAAAGCACTGCGCGACGCCGGCATACCGAGTGCCCTCGCAGTTCATTCCTGACGCCTCATTTCCAGGAACTCACGATGCCGATCTACACGCCCCCGATTGAAGATTTCAAATTCCTTTTGCACGACGTCCTGCGAATAGGCGAAATCACTGACCTGAAGAGTTTCGAAGAGCTGGACGAGGATACCGTCAACGCCATCATCGAGGCGGCAGGAGAGTTTACATCCGAAGTTCTGGCACCGCTCAACGAGAGCGGCGACCGTGAAGGAGCGCAACTGACACAGCAGGGCGTGACTACACCGCGCGGGTTTGTCGAAGCTTATCGGCGATTCATCGACGGCGGTTGGGCTTCGCTCATTGCGAGACCCGAACACGGTGGGCAGGGTTTACCCCATATTTTCAAGAACATAATGGATGAAATGCTGGGGGCGGCAAACCTTGCCTTTGCCATGTGCCCAGCCACCTCCCCCGGTGTTTATCAGATATTGCTTCATCATGGCACGGACGAGATGCGGGATGTTTACGTCCCCCGCATCGTCTCGGGCGAATGGGCCACCGCCATGTCTCTCACCGAACCGCAATGCGGATCGGCTCTCGGACTCATCCGGTCTCGGGCGGAGCCCCAGGAAGACGGTACATACAAGATCACAGGCACCAAGATGTTCAATAGCTGGGGCGATCACGACATGGCCGGGAATATCGTCCATCTCGTTCTGGCAAAGCTCCCAGGCGCACCCGAGGGCACACGCGGGATCAGTCTTTTTCTCGTTCCCAAGTTCCTTCCCGACGGCTCCGGCGAGGCGGGCGCCCGCAACAACTTTTCCTGCGGGTCGTTGGAACGTAAAATGGGCATTCATGCCAGCGCCACATGTGTGACCAATTTCGACGGCGCGACGGGATATCTTGTCGGCAAGCCCAATCAGGGTTTGCCGAACATGTTCGTCTTGATGAACACAATGCGATTAGCAACGGGCGCGATGGCGACCGGTATCGCCGACACCGCCTATCGTCACGCTCTTTCCTACACGAAAGAACGTATAGCCGGCCGAGCCGCCTCAGGTGCAAAATATCCAGACCTCGCCGGCGATCCGATTATCGTACATCCTGATGTGCGGCGTATGCTGATGACAATGCGCGCTTTCACAGAAGGCGCACGCCAGTTCTGCCTGTGGATCGGACTTACCCTGGAGCGGGCAGCCCTACACGACGATCCGAAAACGCGGCAGGAATGCGATGAACTGGTATCTCTGCTCACGCCTGTCGTGAAAGCTTTTCTTTCGGATAAGTCGTTCGAAAGCATCGACATGGCGTTACAATGCTACGGCGGGCATGGCTACATACAGGACAACGGCATAGAGCAATATCTTCGCGATGAGCGCATGTTGCGCCTGGGAGAAGGCACTTCCGGAATCCAGGCGATGGACCTTTTGCACCGCAAGGTACTTCTCGACGATTCGAAGACGCTCGATCGTTATTTTGCACTGATCCGCGACTTCGCAGCGCAGATGTCTGAAACAAATCGGCTTAACGCGCTGTCGCAAACATTAATGCACGAACTTGCCCGCCTGGAGAATCTCACGCGAGAGCTTTCACACGCTTTGCGGGCAGACGGCGAGGCACTGGGAGCAGCCTCCTTCGACTACCTGAATATGCTTGGCCATCTTTCATTGGCGTTCATGTGGGCTCAAGCAGCAGCCGCAGCGGAGCGTGAATTGGGCTCTGGCAAGAGCCGGCAGTTTTACGAAAACAAACTTGCGACCGCGGAATTCTACTTCGCGCGCGTATTGCCAGAAATGCTCTCGCTGGAAGCGAAGATTCGGGCAGGCGCCTCGACTCTGATGAGGATCACAGATGATGCCTTCTGAAAAAAAGCCCTCCATAGAGATTGACCGTGATATCGCCGTGCCGATGCGGGACGGGACGGTTCTGATTGCAAACCTCTTCCGACCGACTAGCGATGGCCGGCACCCGGTAATCGTAACATGCACGCCTTACGGCAAGGACGTGCATGTGCGCGAAGCGTTTCCTGCAGTTTGGGGAACGGTCGAACAGCGCTATCCTGAAATCCTCGAAGCATCGTCGGGAGCACATATGATCTGGGAATGCCCGGATCCTGAAGCGTGGGTCGCCCGGGGTTATGCGATGCTCCAGATAGACGCACGGGGATACGGAAAATCGGCGGGCTATATGCAGCCGAACTCTCCGCAAGAGGCCGAAGACGGTTTCGACGCGATTGAGTGGGCCGTAGCACAGGACTGGTGTAACGGATCGGCAGGTGTGCTCGGGCTGGGTTATATTACCTGCACCAACTGGCGTATCGCTGCGAAAAGACCCAAAGGATTGAAGGCGGCTGTATTCTGCCAGGGCACTCACGATTTTTACCGGGATCGTGTCCGTAACGACGGTGTCTACTCAAACGGCTTCAATACGCTTTGGTGGGATCGCCATGGACTTCCCAATCAGAACGGAAATCACGGCACGCCGTTCACCGACATGTATACCGGCACGGTGGCCAACGGTGCGATAGCCCTTTCCCCTGAAGAACTGAAGGCAAATCGTGTTGATTATTTGCAGGATCTGCTTGCCCATCCACTCCTCGACGACTGGTTCAGAGAGCGGATAGCAGACCTTTCCCAGATTGAAATCCCATCCCTTGTCATTGCCAACTGGGGTGGCCTGGGACTGCAGTTGCGCGGAACGATCACCGGGTGGACCGGGCTGGCTTCGGAGCAGAAATGGCTCAAAGTGGAGAGCGGGTCCTATTTTTTCACCTTCTTCACGCCTGAACGCGTCGCTTATCTGGCGAAGTTCTTCGATTTTCACCTGAAGGACATCGAGAACGATTGGTCCGATGAACCGAGGGTTGAAGTCGCAATTCGTTCCGTCGACGACAAAGTTTCCGAGGTAATAAAGGGCACGGACTGGCCGCTGCCTCATATCCGCTGGGAACGTCGTTACTTTGACCTCGGCGCGCGAACTTTAGTTGCTCACACACGCGACGCCGTAACGACTGCGGAGTACGTTCCCGGCGAAGCTGAGATTGTCCTCGCTACGGAAACATTTGCTGAAGACATGATCTTGGCAGGCCCCCTCTCGGCGAAGCTCTGGCTTTCATGCGAGACCGAAGATACCGATCTATTCATAACTTTCCGTGTTATCGCGCCGGATGGCCAGGATGTCAGCTTTTTCGCAGCGACCGATCCCTGCGCAGCCCCGACACAGGGATGGCTGCGCGCGTCGCAACGAAAGCTCGACTGGCAAAGATCATCCGAGTGCCAGCCCCTCCATTCACATGATGAACGCCGACCACTCGTGCCGGGTGAGATTTATGAGGTTGAGGTTTCGATCTGGCCAACGAGCTTACAGATTCCCGCAGGTTATCGCATCGCTCTCGTCATCGGTGGCGCTGACTTTGTCTGGCCGCCGCAAACCGGAAAACAGGCCGCGACGGTTCGCATGGTTCATGACGACCCGAATGATCGTCCGCCCTCAACCTTTAGAGGCAAGGTGACATTGCATTCGGGAGGGCAATGGCCCGCATATCTTGCGCTGCCTGTAATTCCATAAAAGAAATTGCGAGCGCTGGCGTATTGCGACGCTATTTCAGTCGACACCCATCTCGATCTCCGATCGCAGGCCGGGTCAGATAGAGAGAACAAAGTCATGAAGATCCTTGTCCCCGTCAAGCGCGTTGTCGATTACAATGTGAAGATCCGCGTAAAATCGGATGGTTCGGGTGTCGAGCTTGCGAATGTGAAGATGTCGATGAACCCGTTTGACGAAATCTCGGTGGAAGAGGCGCTGCGCCTGAAGGAAGCGGGCAAGGCCGACGAGGTGGTGGTCGTGTCGATCGGCCCGGCCAAGGCGGAAGAAACGCTGCGCACGGCGCTTGCCATGGGTGCGGACCGCGCCATCCTGATCGAGACCGACGAGACGGTCGAGCCTCTCGCCGTCGCCAAGCTCTTGAAGGGTGTAGCGGAAGCCGAACAGCCCGGCCTCGTCATCGTCGGCAAACAGGCGATCGATGACGATTCGAACCAGACCGGCCAGATGCTGGCCGCCTTGCTCGGCTGGGGCCAGGGCACCTTTGCCTCCAAGGTCGAGCCTTCCGACGGCAAGGTCGCAGTGACGCGCGAGGTCGATGGCGGCCTGCAGACGGTGGAGCTGAAGCTTCCCGCCGTCGTCACCACCGATCTTCGTCTCAATGAGCCGCGTTATGCCTCGCTGCCGAACATCATGAAGGCCAAGAAGAAGCCGCTCGACAAGAAGTCGCCGGCCGATTTCGGCGTCGACGTGTCGCCGCGCCTGAAGGTGCTGAAGACCGAGGAGCCGGCAGGCCGCAAGGCCGGCATCAAGGTCGGCTCGGTGGCCGAACTGGTCGAAAAGCTCAAGGCCGACGGCGTCCTTTAGAGCGCGTCCGCCCGGACGCACTCTGCATCTTTGTTTTTACGCATTTTCCGGACGTAAAACCGCTGCGCAGTTTTACTGGAAATGCTCCGAGTTTCGGAAAAGGGAGATATTCTCATGACCATTCTTCTTCTGGCAGAACACGACAACGCAACCCTTTCCGACCTGACGGCAAAGACGCTGACGGCGGCAACCCAGATTGCCAAGGGGACGGGAAGCGACGTGCACGTGCTGGTCGCCGGCTCCGGCGCAAAGGGCGCTGCTGACGCAGCCGCGAAACTCTCCGGCGTCTCCAAGGTGCTGCTTGCCGACGACGCCTCCTATGCCAATGCGCTGGCAGAACCGCTGGCGGCGCTGATCGTTTCGCTTAGCCCCTCCTATGATGTCATCATTGCGCCGGCGACGGCATCGGCCAAGAACGTGACGCCGCGCGTTGCGGCCCTTCTCGATGTGGCGCAGGTCTCGGAAATCATCGAGGTCGTCAGCCCTGACACCTTCAAGCGGCCGATCTATGCCGGCAACGCCATCCAGACGGTGCAGGCGAGCGATGCGAAGAAGGTCATCACCGTGCGTCCGACCGCCTTTGCCGCAGCAGGCGAAGCGGGATCGGTCGCCACTGTTATCAGCGTCTCAGTGGCGGCCGATCCAAGCCTTTCCAGCTTCGTTTCCGATGCGCTGGCGTCGTCCGACCGTCCGGAACTGACATCGGCCAAGATCATCATCTCGGGTGGCCGTGCGCTCGGTTCGTCGGAGAAATTCAGGCAAGTCATCCTTCCCGTCGCCGACAAGCTGGGTGCAGCCGTCGGTGCAAGCCGCGCCGCCGTCGATGCCGGTTATGCGCCGAACGACTGGCAGGTGGGCCAGACCGGCAAGGTGGTGGCGCCGCAGCTTTACATCGCGGCGGGCATCTCGGGCGCCATCCAGCATCTGGCCGGCATGAAGGACTCGAAGGTCATCGTCGCCATCAACAAGGATGAAGAAGCGCCGATCTTCCAGGTGGCGGATTACGGTCTCGTCGCAGACCTCTTCGAGGCGCTGCCGCAGCTCAAGAATCTGACCTAAGCTGGTTTCAACTATGAAAATGCTTGTAAACTAATGTTGAGCACGCGAGACGCTTAGAACGTGAGTGCCCGCCTTCTAAGCCAAAGATTAACAATGGCCTCATCGTTCAGCTCGCCACGGTCGAACTGCGTCAGTCATAACCGGATGAGCTTGGCCGAAACGCCTTATGTGCGCTCTGCGTCGCGTCGTCCAATGACGCCGTTTCGGATATAATGGTAAAGCTGCAACCTGAACTGCGTCGATTGCCGTCGATATGGACCTCGGGGCTTCATGAGCCGTCTCCAATTGAGGCCCATAGAGTGTATCAGTTTTTCCGTGTCCGTGGTCCAGCCCGAGGGGTTCACTCAACGCCCCAGGTCATCCTTAAAGCCATGGAAAGGTCAGCACATCAGATCACCGTCTGTCAGGATTTGCAGCACCGCCTCTTCATCCATCGCCTGGGCCTCGAACAACGCCTTGGCGAGGGCATGGAAGGTCGGCCTGCGCCTCCTGAGGATCGCCGCGGCACGATCGAGCGCCGCTTCCAGCCTGGCATGGACACGAGCCGCCAACTCGGTATCACGGTCGAGTACGGCGCCCGGATCGCGATGGGGCCGATAGAGCAGCGGATGTTCGGTTCCGAATCCAAGGGTGCGCTCCATGTCGAAGGCCAGCCGGGTGGCGCGCGCCAGATCGCTGTCGTCGGTACCACCGGACCCGCTGGAGACGCGTTTTAGCACCAGTTGCTCGGCAGCCCTTCCGGCCATCAGCATGGTCAGCATGTTTTCGTACCAACCAAGAGTGTCGGTGGCCCAGACGTGGAAGCCGACGAGATTGTAGCCGCCCTCGCCGGTATCGATATTGAGGCCGCGAACGGGTCCGAGATCAAGCGCATGATGCACGACGGCATGCCCGGCCTCGTGGAAGGCGTAGCGCCAGCGCAGATTGTGCGGCACGGGCGGGCGATGACCGCGGATGCCGTCTTCGATATCCTCATAGCGCATCGCTCGCTTGCCGCGGCGGGCTTTTAGCCGCGCTTCCCGGACGATGCGCTCGATATCCGCACCTGTCAGCCCCATCGCCCGCGTGGCGAGACGCCTGAGGATCGCATCGGCGGAATTACCGTGTTGGGCGGCTGCCGACAATTCCGACGCGTTGGTGTTCTGCTGCTCGGTCATCGGCTGGCTCCTTTCCATTGGTCTTCTTCTTCCTTCAGATGATCGGCAACGATCCTCTTCAGCGAGAATCCATCATCGGCTTCCAAGCGAGTTTCCTGTACTGGCTCCCGGATCAGCGACGTCACATCGTCACCGAGATGATGGGCAAGGATTTCCGCCAGCGTCGGCACATCGGGCTTGAGGATTTCGATATGGGTTTCCAATCGTCCTGATCGTTTGATGGCCTCGTCGATATGGTCAGGGCGGTTGGTGGCGCCGACGATGATCAGCCCTTCGTTTTTGATCGCGCCATCGAGCAGTTCCAGCGCCTTGTTGACGATGGTATTCCAATAGTCGGCATATTCCCACTCGGCCGGCTGCCTTTTGCCGATACCGTCGATCTCGTCGATGAACAGGATCGCCGGCGCCATGGCCCGCGCCTCGACAAAGGTCTTGCTCATCCTGTCGATCACGTCGTTCAGATGTCCGCCCTGCAGCCAGGTCGAGACGGATGTGACGATCAACGGGATTTGCAGGCTGTTGCAGAGCGCACGGGCAAAGGTCGTCTTGCCGGTCCCGGGCGGACCGGACAGCAAAAGCTTGGTGCTCATCTCCGACCAGGAGAGGATGCTCGCCCGATAATCGTCAAGGTCTGCCTTGAGATCGAGCGCCCAGTCCTTCGCCTTGCCATATCCGGATAGCGTTTCGACGGTCATTGGCGGCTTGTGGCCGATCTCACCTGCTGTCGGCAAAGCCTCCGGCTGGATCACTTCGGAGCCCGACGGCTTGTCCTTCTTCCAGCGACCGTTGTTTTCGGTGTCGGACGATTTCGGCTTTTCGTGCGAGCCTTGGGGTTTCTCGGTGGATGTGCTGGACGATGCCGATGCGGATGTCTTGTCGCCACCACCGCCCTCCTCTTCCTCAAAGTCACTGCGATTGCGCTCAATGAGCACTGCAAGGACATGCAGCACGTCGTGAACATGCCGCCCTGGACGGAAGGCAAGAACCAGATCCTCGAGCGACAGCCAGCGCGCATCGGAATCCGACGGCAGACCGAGCGTCTCGATTGCCGTGTCCGGATAAAGCACCTCGACCAGATCGGCAACAAACCTGCGGTCGAGCTTTCCCGTTTCCAGTGACAGGTCGGCGGCGATCTGCAGCAACGAGGGAATGTCCGACCGTTTTTCCGCGATGGCGAGGACGGACAGGTCGCGGGACAGCGCGCTGAGCATCCGCCGGCGCAGGGCATTGCCCGTGACACGATGCACGCCCGCGCCCGAGAAGGTCATCAGGCGCCTGCGTGTCTCAGCTTCGAGGACATCGAAGTGATCGTCATTGAACATGTGATCCGACTCGATGACTGCGAACGGGCCGCCGGGCACCAGCCGGGATTTTTCAAGGAGCCGCAGCACTTGCCCCTCGAAGCCTGCAAGTGGCGCATGGAGGGTGACGACCGGTGTCACACGGGTCAGCGTATAGACGATCTCCCGAAGCGATCGTCCGCTCCTTTGCACCGCTCGCGCCAGAACCAGGGCGGACACGATGTGACTGACCAGTGGCTGAGCGGCTGCCCGATCCACCAGGCCGACAGCATAGGCCCGCCGATCGATACCGTTGCTCAGCAACGCGTCCTCTCCGTTTGCGCCATGACGCACCCGAGGGATGTTCACGAGTTGCGAGGCGAACGGCGGATGAACGGTCCCGGCGGTCACGACACCATCGCCACCGGAACCCGGCCCCGGATTGCCGGTCTCTTTCGATGGGATAAGCCAATCACCAAAATTCCGCCGGAACCAAGTATCGTCACGGATCGGATCGCCGGTCAGTCGTGTCGTGTCAAAGGCTGGACTGTAGCGGCAGGTGAGATGACCATCGACATCGACGATCTTGCTTTCCAGCAGGCCGTTGCGCAGAGCGATCCGGCGCGCCTCGCGGCGGGCAAGATGACGAAGGCGGCGAACAAGCAGTCGGGCGAGCTTATCCATCAGTCCGGCCTCCCGTCTCCGCGGCAATAATTGCCGTTTGGGCGTTCTGCACCGGATCGCGCCGACGCGGCCGACCACGCCGCCGCCCGTCAATGCCACCGGGATTCGGGATCCGCGCCAACACACGGTCGCGCGGCGAACGACGTGGCGGATGCGCGTCAGCCGACGAACCGGTCGAGCCAGACAGGCTCAGGTGTTCGCTCCGGGACCGATCGAGATCCCGGTTGCGGCTTCGCAGCCAGTCGAGCATCAGGCGGCATGCGGCATTGCCGCTGTCGGCAGTAGCGCGCAACCGCTGCATCAGAGGCTCAGGAACAAGGCCATCCAGCAAAGGACCTTGCCGGACGCAGGCAAGCGCTAACCCGATCAGAACGGCGGGATCGTCGCGGTTGGTCGAACCGTGGCTAAGGTCGGCGGATTGAATATGAGGGAGATTCGCAGACTTGCTGCGAAGGCAGGGCGACGCGATGGTATCGGTCGTGACCGCTTCGCAGAGGAAGCCGGTCACAGTCGGGCTATGGGTATCGATGGACATGACTGTCTCCTCGCCGGAGCGCATCGCATCCGGCGTTCGTGGAATGGAGGATGAGGGAAGCCGGCCACGCGCTTCAGGCGCGGCCGCGGCTGAGCCGTTGGGCTAGCGGCTCGTCAGTGCCGACGCGGACGGCGGGCGAAGCCGACCCGGATGCGGGCGGGCTCCGGTTCGTCGTCGAAGCAGCCGAGATCGTAATGGCCATCATCCTCGTCCGGCGCGCCCATCGCCTGCTCTTCCTCGAAAGTGCGGGCCGGACCGTTCAGAGCGATCAGCCGGTTTGCGATAATGGCAGCGGCGGGCGCCGTATCCGGTTTGGCCATTGCCACCACACCCAGTGCCTTACGGGCTTCCGCCTCAAGAAGCTGCTGCACGCGGCGGCCGAAGCGCAGACGCAGTTCTGCCATGCAGGCCGCAACTCCGTCGATCTCGAGCAGGTCGTCGATCTCCGACAGAGCCCAGATGCCGGTGGCATGATCGCTCGGGCGGCTGGCGCCATCGACGATGGCAACCTCGACCGTGTCGATCATGAGCCGCTTGTGGTTCTTGTAGAGCCAGTCCGGCAACACCATTGCCGAGGCCATCATCTTCATCTTCAGCTCTTCGAGACGGCTGGTGTCGCCGTAAGAGGCGAGCGAACGCTTGACGTCGAGAATGTAGGCCAGGTGCTTTGTCCGGTTCACCACGATCAGGTCGGGCGTATAGCTGCCTTTGGCCGGCGCCTCGCAGTCAAGCTTGATCCCATCGAGGCTCGACCAGTCGTTGCCGGAGACGGCTTCGAGCGCCGCCTTGACCAGCGGAAGCTTGAGCGACTGCGTCAAGACAACAATGTTGGGATTGGCCTTCGCCAGTCGCTCGACCGCCTGCTCAAGCAGCTTGCCTTCACGGAACGAGACGGCGCGCACGAGCGAGGCGATGTGAACGTAGTGGCCGAGGATTTCGTCCTCGACGGGTTCGCCGTCGGCGATGGCGGCAATGGCGCGATCGATCAGCAGATCGAGATCAGCTTCCACTTCGGCGAAGCGAACGATATGCGGATGGCGGCGCAACGCGGGCGGCTCGCCAAGGCCGGTCCGGGCACCAGCACCGAATGAGCGGTGGGAGAACATCGATGCCATTGCGGCGGACGAACGGAGAACTTCCCCTGTGGGGGTCATAGAGGTAAACGTGGTCATAGCCCGATTCCTTTTCGCGAAGGCTGAGGGTCAGGCCCTTGTCGATGTTGGTAGCATCGGCTTGGGCCGTTTTGTGTCCGGTCTTCCGAACGCCCCCAACCTGGCAGGACCGGGAGCCGGGCTCAAGGACCCGGGAGAGCAAAAAGGAACAAAGCCGGTACATAGTTAACGCCGGGCTCACAACGTCCAGGCCGATCAACGCTTCCGGTGATCGCAACGGTCGGCCTCAGCGTTTCACTCGCCATCATCAGGCAAAAGGAAAAGGGCCGACATGCGGCCCTTCCGAGTTTGGCGGGAAGGCCGGTCGCCCGGCCCTCGTGCAACTTGCATCTTAAGGCGTGACGGCTGGCGCGAGTTCAGCCTCGACAACGCTGTCATCGGCAAGCGCCGGCACCTTGGCAAACTGCTTGCGGTTTCGCGGCGCCTCACGGCTGACCGTCATGAAGCCGCCGGTCGCCTCCTCCAGCGCCGCGCCGAACCGATCGATCACCTCATCCGGGACATCGGCATCATCAGAGACCTCGTCCGACATTACCGGCTCGGCATCGTGATGATCGCCGACGCTGTCCGCTTCTGCCGGAACCGCCGGTTCGGAAGCCGGAGCAGTTGGCGCCGCAAGCGGCCATTCCGGCTTCCGCTCCTTTGACACCGCCCAACCGAGCACCGGAAGGACATGCAGCGCAAGCCAGTCACGCATGTCTTTCGACTTCGGCCAGCCATCAACACCATCCAATGTATAGAGCGTATCGTTGACCTCGGCCCAGCCGGTCTTCTTCGGGAACTTGGTCGGCCGAGTGTTGCGGCCATAATCGAGCTCCGGCTCGATGAACAGCGCCAGGCTTTCGAGTTCCTGACGCGCGACGCGGGCGATGTCCTGGATTTCCTTCGCCAGCGCCTCCTTGATCACGCGGCTTCTGCTGAGCGCGGCCTCGACCGCCTTGCAGATCGTGACAACGTGCTCAATGAACGCCTTCAATCCATCGCGGATCTTGGCCGCAATCAATACTTTCAGTCCGCCAACACCGCCGGTCGAGAACTGATCGTCCTTCTCGGCCTTGTCGCCACTCTCCTCGCCACCGGCAAGAATGGCCTTCACGTCGGCAACCTGAAGGCGCCCGTTCTCCTCGGCAAAGGCAATGGCCGCCGTGATCTGGTCGGTCGTTGCCGAACTCAGATGGAACAGCGCTGTTGCCCCGACCGAGAGATCGACCAGTTCGTCGCGAACATGGCCGAGGTTGCGGAACACCGCCATATAATTGCGACCGCTGCGCGCGGAGAGGCCGCAGCGCATCTTTACCCATTTGTCGAATCGGCCATCAGCCAGCAGGTCCGCGGCTTTCGCCAGATGATCGCCGAGTTCGAAAGTCTGCTCGGTGGTGCGGCGCCCGAGGTCGAAGATATGAGCCGCGCTGCTTTCGAGCAGATCGCGCGTCGTGTGCCCGATCCCCTCTTCTTCATAGTTATAGGAGAAGGCGGCGGTCGCAGTGGTCTTGGTATTTCTGGTGCGCATGGAAGTCTCCGTGTGACGCGTTAACAATGTATCCGACGAACAACGCATCGGATGACTATATGATTGCGCCAATACGGACGTAATGCAAATTCAAGTAAAACATATTTAAAGTATATAGTTGATTATAATCTTTATTTATCCGCGGTTTTTAGCAGACATATTCAACGATATACGACATATTAATCAATAAACATCGAGATATATGATAATTATAAAATTTTTTCACTTCATGATCGATTGGTATTATTTCACGGCAAAATCCAAAACCCAAGCCGGATAGGCGACCTCGCACATTTAAGGCCTTCACGAAGTAGTTTGGCCGTCACGGAAACACGCGACGAAGTAAACACGAAGCCAGCGTCTCGCCGTCTAAGAGCGACGCTCGATTTCCATCCGAAGATGGCACATTCCGCGCGAACGGCTGGGACATATGACATGCGGCCTCGCGGATGAACCGACCGGGAAGGTTTCGGTTCGCCGCCTCATATTCCGGAGTGGAGATGGTCCTGCAGGCGCAAGCGCGACAGGAAGCCGCTTGTGACTTCCCTCAGCTTGCCCACAGGTCATTTCAAAGTGTCCGCACGTCGAGACAAATTGCGATCATTTGATTCAAGGTCCGATATTTTTGATTCCAAACGCTGGTCATTTGATTCACGTCCGCCGTTTGTCCCTCGCCAGCTTATCTCGACCTGTCTCAACGTGCCCGCAATTGATCTCAAATTGCGCTCATTTGATTCAGAACCCAAAAAAAACGATTCATAAACCGGGATTTCCGATTCCATGCAAACGGCGTTGCAGTAGTGACAACGGTCTGGCATCGGTAGCCAGAGACCTGACGGGGAAGAGTGCATGCCAGCGAAGTCCGAGGAGATCCGCAACAGTAAACAGCGCGAGCGACAGCAGAAGCTGCGTGATGCCGACAAAAAGGCCAAGCGCCCCGGACGCGACGATGTGGCCCGAACGGCGCTGTTCATGGCGATCTCCGCCATGGCTGCCGAGGGAGCAACGGAAACGCTGGGAAAGTTTAAAAAACGGGTGGTCAGGATGCTGGTCAAGCAGGGCTTCGACGAGCATGAATCCCTCACCGTCTTCGATGGGCTTGTTGAGAAGTACCGGGATGGCGACTGGCCCTTCCGCCGCAAGCCCCATCTGCTTTATCCTGACGGTGCCGACGAGGGCGCCTGAGCGGTTTCGTCCACCTGCCTACGATCCCCGTCCTGCTCACCTTGCGCTGCCACTGGAACACCTAACGGCGTTTGCAATCTCTACGACACCTCCCCCCATTACTCGGTTAAACGCCGTTTATCCTGAATCGGATTTCCAGAGTGCTGGGGGGCCGATCATCCAAGATCGACTCATCAGCATCCATCCAATTCGCTAAAATGCTATCGATTTGATTAAGCCCTGGTCAGCCAGGTTTTCAAATATTCCTGAAGCCTGCAAGGTCACTGCATTGATTTCACAAGGGGTATGGATAATGTCGCCGACGGCTGAGGTAAACGCCTCGGCCGGAATGCGCACCAGCGGAAGCCCTTGCATGGCGGAAACTGGTTTTCTGATTGGCTTTTTGCTAACCGGGACAATCTTGCAAGGGAGGACTCCTGGCGCGCTCGTGACACCGATGATCGAGTGACGTACCGATTTTTACAGAGGCTCTGGCCGGTGCGGACCGTCCTGCAGAGCATTGCCCAGCCTGGGTCACCTTATCCGTGTGGTGGCTTTCAGGCACAAAGAGATGGGATCGAGGGCGAACGGACGCCTGAAGGATCCAGAGTGGTGAGCGCATTCCTTCAACTCCACCCTGGATACGAAGGATCCGAACGTGCCCAACATCATCGACCTCCCGTCCGCACTCGGTGCGACCAAGACCCACCACCTCCACGACGTCGATAACGACACCAAATGCCGGCTGCATTCCGGCACAGTAGCTATGGCCTCCATCACGGGTGAGCCGATGTCCCGCGTCCGGGATGCCGTGCGCCTCAACCGTCATGGCGCTGGCTGGGTAGACCGTCGTCGCGCTCCCGCGATCACGAAGACGCACGACGACGAGATCGAGAGCACCCTGCGATTGCTGGGCTATGCAGGCGAATGGCACGACATCAAAGGTCGTCCGACCCTTGCGGCATACCTCAAAGCCCGCACGGGCATCCAGCAAAGCCACCCTTGCGTCGTGTTTATGAACAACCACCGCGTCGCGATCAGTGGCGAGCTTTTTTGCGATGTGACCAATAACGGCCTTATGGTCGATATCGACCGGGCACCCTGGCGTCGCAAGCAGGTGCATCGTGTGTTCGTCCTCACCCACCGTATCCCCGCGACGCCCATCCCGTCGAAGACCCCGTCCCGCGTCCAGCCGGCGCACCTGACGGCCGAACATAAACGCCGGATCAAGGAACTGGATCGACTGTTTCGCGAAGCCGTCAAGGCGGAGACGGGCGCGACGCGGATCAAGGTGACCTCCACCGAAGTCTTCATCATTCGCCCCGCCGACACCGGCTGGACCTGGTGCGGCGCGCGCGATGGCGTCGTGGACAGCCTTCTCAAGCTTCAGGAGCATGGCTGGATTGGCGGCAACACCGATGCGGCCGCGGCCTACCGCGCCACGATGGGTTACTGACCAGCGCTCAGGAGCAGCACTTCATCGGCGGCAATTATTGCCGCCGGCACCCCCACGCCTGCCGGGCCATGATGACCCGGCATCGCGACGGGGCTCTCAAGTCCCCCGCCGCCGGTTACCATGTCCCTAATTTCATCTCGATATAAGAGACCACGATGACCAAGACTGTCCTGTTTTATGCCCGCTACTCCACCGACCGCCAGAACGAAGTGTCGATCGAAACGCAGATCGAACTCGGCAAGACGTTTGTCGCCGACAGGGGCTGGAAGCTGGTCGAGACCTATGCCGACTCCGCAATCAGCGGAACCTCCTTCACATCGCGTCCCGGCATCCAGCAACTACTGGCGCATGTAAAGCGCGAGCGGATCGATGTCGTGCTCTGTGTCACCGTCGATCGCCTCTCCCGCGATGTCGAGCATAGCTCAAAAATCCTCAAGGAACTCAGCTACCACGACACGGCGATCTGGACCGTCCAGGCCGGGCAGGAGATCAGTCATATCGAACTGCATATGCGCTCCACGCTCAGTCACGAACTGGTCGAGCAAGGTCGCTTCCGCACACGAGAAGGCATGAAGACAGCGGCGCGCAAGGGCACTGCAACGACCCGCCTCTCCTACGGCTACCGCCTCGGCCAGCAGCGCGACGCCAACGGCGACCGTATCAGGGGCCTGCGAGAGATCGACCCTGCCCAGGCAGAGATCGTGCGCTGGATCTTCGAGCAATATGCAAATGGCGTCAGTCCCGCGGCGATCGCCGCGAGCCTCAATGCGCGCCATATCCCTGCACCGCAGCACAAGTACTGGCGCGACGACACGATCCGTGGTGACGGCAAGCGGCAGGCCGGCATCCTCCACAACGAACTCTATGTCGGCCGCATCGTCTGGAACAAGCAGAATTACCGCAAGAACCCCGAGACCGAACGGCGCACCGCCCGCCTCAACGACAAAAGCGAATGGGTCGTGACGGAAGTGCCGTCCATGCGCATTATCAGCGACGAACTCTGGGCGCGTGTAAAAGAAAGGCAACTGACGACACTCGAGAACTTTTCCCGGACGACCACCAATCCGCTGAACAGGACACACCGGCCGAGCTACCTGCTGAGCGGAATGCTGGAGTGCGCCGAATGCGGTGGTTCCTACGCCATCATGGCCAAGGAACGCTACGGCTGCTCCAACCACAAGAACAAGCTGCCAATCGAAGCACTCGATGGTGCCTGCTGCTCCAACCAGAAGACCATTCTCCGCAAGAACCTCGAGGATCGGGTTCTGTCCTGCCTCCCCGCCGCCTTCTTCGGCATGGGCGTATTCGACGATGTCGCCGGACAGGCTCGCCGCAACATCACAGCGTCCGTCAAGAATGAACCCGACGAGCGCCAGCGCATTTCCGGGGAATTGAAGGCTGCCGAACAGGAACAGCGCCAGATCATTCAGCAGATCAGCGATCGTGCCGCCGAGGGCCGCCCGCGTCTTGCCACCCTTGATGACATGCTCGACACACTCGAGGAGCGTCGGGCCGGCCTTGAAGCGCGCCTGAAGCAAACGCCGGCGAAGGAAGATTTCGGGGAGAAGCTCAGGAAGCTGAAGGCGGAGGTCAGTCCTGAAGCTGTCGAGCTGGTCATCAATTCGGCCTTCTATTACCTGCGCGAGCACGCCGATACCGAGACGAAGCAGCCCTTCATCAACCTCGTGCGCCAGTTCATTCAGAAGGTGGTGATCGGCAAGACCCCTGGCCACCAGCCGGCATCCCTCGAAGTCCATGGCCGGATTGCCAGCATCCTCGCGGCGATGGAGGCAGCAACGATTCTCGAGAAGCAGTTCGAGGCACTGAAGCAGCACGACTATCTGGAGAAGCTTCGCGCCGGTGAACTCGACACAGAGCAGAAACGCAAAAAGCTCCTCGACGCTTACGCGGAGGAGCTTTCTGTTAAGCGACTTGAATGGCAAAATATTCAAGTTTCAGTGGTTGCGGGGGCAGGATTTGAACCTGCGGCCTTCAGGTTATGAGCCTGACGAGCTACCGGGCTGCTCCACCCCGCGTTGATGGTTTTATTATAGCATAAAGGCCGCTGTTGCGGCCTTTTGATTTGGGCTTTGTGCCCCTTTTGTGATTGAGAAGATTTTGTGTTGCGTTTTGCAGACCTGGCAGCGACCTACTCTCCCGCGTCTTGAGACGAAGTACCATTGGCGCTGGGGCGTTTCACGGCCGTGTTCGGAATGGGAACGGGTGCAGCCGCCCCGCGATAACCACCAGGTCGGCAAAACGCAACATATGATCCATGCGTTTCGCATGGATCATATGATTGCTTGTTTATTGGTGTACCTTATCCTGTTCGCTTGACGCTCACAGGGGACACCAATTGGCCATACGGTCACCTCGCATATGAGGCAACGTCTGATCCAAGCGATCACAGACCATGTTTTCACATGGAAACTGTTGTTTCGAGAAGCTGGAGAGCTGAACGCTCTATTTAATTTACACGTCTTTCTGTGACCTGTCGGTATTCCACCTTTGCTCAACAATGAGCATGGCAGCCATACAGACCAGAGGTCGTCGCGCCCTGTGGCGCGGCCCGTCCGGAGCCCTTCGGGCGTCAGGACAGAACAGATCATCAAGCTTGGCTTGATGAACATATTCAATGGGAACGAAGAAGTCGATCGAGCTATTAGTAACGGTAAGCTTCACACATTGCTGTGCTTCCACACCCGTCCTATCAACGTGGTCGTCTTCCACGGCTCTGATAGGGAACACTCGTTTTCAGGTTGGTTTCCCGCTTAGATGCCTTCAGCGGTTATCCATTCCGTATATAGCTACTCTGCTATGCCCTTGGCAGGACAACAGATCCACCAGAGATACGTCCATCCCGGTCCTCTCGTACTAGGGACAGATCCTGTCAATATTCCTACACCCACGGCAGATAGGGACCGAACTGTCTCACGACGTTCTGAACCCAACTCACGTACCGCTTTAAATGGCGAACAGCCATACCCTTGGGACCTGCTCCAGCCCCAGGATGCGATGAGTCGACATCGAGGTGCCAAACAACCCCGTCGATATGGACTCTTGGGGGTCATCAGCCTGTTATCCCCGGCGTACCTTTTATCCGTTGAGCGATGGCCCTTCCACACGGGACCACCGGATCACTATGACCGACTTTCGTCTCTGCTCGACTTGTCAGTCTCGCAGTCAGGCTAGCTTATGCCATTGCACTCGACGACCGATTTCCGACCGGTCTGAGCTAACCATCGCGCGCCTCCGTTACTCTTTCGGAGGCGACCGCCCCAGTCAAACTACCCACCATACACTGTCCCGGATCCGGATAACGGACCGCGGTTAGACATCCACGAAGATAAGGGTGGTATTTCAAGGATGGCTCCACAGAAACTGGCGTCCCTGCTTCAAAGCCTACCACCTATCCTACACATGCCTTGGCGAATGCCAGTGTAAAGCTATAGTAAAGGTGCACGGGGTCTTTCCGTCTGACCGCAGGAACCCCGCATCTTCACGGGGAATTCAATTTCACTGAGTCTATGTTGGAGACAGCGGGGAAGTCGTTACGCCATTCGTGCAGGTCGGAACTTACCCGACAAGGAATTTCGCTACCTTAGGACCGTTATAGTTACGGCCGCCGTTTACTGGGGCTTCAGTTCAGAGCTTGCACCCCTCCCTTTAACCTTCCAGCACCGGGCAGGCGTCAGACCCTATACGTCGTATTGCTACTTCGCAGAGCCCTGTGTTTTTGATAAACAGTCGCTACCCCCTGGTCTGTGCCACCCCATCATACTTGCGTACAAAAGGGTCACGCTTCTTCCGAAGTTACGCGTGCAATTTGCCGAGTTCCTTCAACATAGTTCTCTCAAGCGCCTTGGTATACTCTACCTGACCACCTGTGTCGGTTTCGGGTACGGTCTATACGGTGGAGCTATTTCCTGGAACCTCTTCGCCGCCCAACCAATCCAATAAGGTTGAACAACACACGAGATCCGTCACTACCACCAGGCCCACGAATATTAACGTGGTTCCCATCGACTACGCGTGTCCGCCTCGTCTTAGGGGCCGGCTAACCCTGCTCAGATTAACTTTAAGCAGGAACCCTTGGTCTTTCGGCGAGGGAGTCTCTCACTCCCTTTATCGTTACTCATGTCAACATTCGCACTTCCGATATCTCCAGCAGCCCTCACGGGTCCGCCTTCACAGACTTACGGAACGCTCCGCTACCACTTGCACAAAGTGCAAATCCTCAGCTTCGGTGCATGGCTTTAGCCCCGTTACATTTTCGGCGCAAAGACCCTTATTTAGACCAGTGAGCTGTTACGCTTTCTTTAAATGATGGCTGCTTCTAAGCCAACATCCTGGTTGTTTTGGGATCCTCACATCCTTTCCCACTTAGCCATGACTTGGGGACCTTAGCTGGAGGTCAGGGTTGTTGCCCTTTTCACGACGGACGTTAGCACCCGCCGTGTGTCTGCCGACTAGTACTCCTCGGTATTCGGAGTTTGGTTAGGATCAGTAAGACGGTGAGTCCCCATAGCCCATCCAGTGCTCTACCCCCGAGGGTATTCGGTCGACGCTCTACCTAAATAGATTTCGCGGAGAACCAGCTATTTCCGAGTTTGATTGGCCTTTCACCCCTAGCCACAAGTCATCCCGAACTATTGCAACAGTTATGGGTTCGGCCCTCCAGTTGGTGTTACCCAACCTTCAGCCTGCTCATGGCTAGATCACTCGGTTTCGGGTCTAATGCAACTAACTCAATCGCCCTATTCAGACTCGCTTTCGCTGCGCCTACACCTACCGGCTTAAGCTTGCTAGTTACACTAAGTCGTTGACCCATTATACAAAAGGTACGCCGTCACCCTTGCGGGCTCCGACTGTTTGTAGGCATCCGGTTTCAGGTTCTATTTCACTCCCCTCGTCGGGGTGCTTTTCACCTTTCCCTCACGGTACTTGTTCGCTATCGGTCATGCACGAGTACTTAGGCTTGGAGAGTGGTCTCCCCATGTTCAGACAGGATTTCACGTGTCCCGCCCTACTCAAGGACAATGACTGTTCTACGCGTAAGGGGCTATCACCCTCTATGGCCGACTTTTCCAAATCGTTCCGCTTTATTCATCATTGCCACTGGCCTGGTCCGCGTTCGCTCGCCACTACTTGCGGAGTCTCGGTTGATGTCCTTTCCTGCAGGTACTTAGATGTTTCAGTTCCCTGCGTTCGCTTCTTACCCCTATGTATTCGAAAGTAAGATACCTTATCACAATGCTTGGAAACCCAAGCCGTCGAAGACGGTTTGGATTTTCCAAGCATTTAAGGTGGGTTGCCCCATTCGGAGATCCATGGATCAAAGCTTATTCGCAGCTCCCCACGGCTTTTCGCAGCGTATCACGTCCTTCTTCGCCTGTGCATGCCAAGGCATCCACCAAATGCCCTTAATTCACTTCTTCGTTCTCATTGTCTATGCTCATCCATAGCCGTTCCAAAGGAACGGCAACCTGATTACCTTTTACAATCAAGTCAGTTCATGATGACATCGACGTGTCGGTA